>NZ_CP108427.1:9325000-10558057 GCF_035982055.1 Streptomyces sp. NBC_01288 | reverse complement strand
GGCCGGCCGCTGCGCGGCCAGCGTGGCGCGCGCTGCGCGCCGGTCGGGTGAGGGGGTGTCAGGTGCGGCTAGTTGGTTGTGCGGGTGGGGAGTTGGGGAGTCCTGCGGACTCTGGGGCGGGTCCGCTGCGCTCCCCCGCCTGAGAGTCCTTCCGGCTGCGCCTCCAGGACCTTGGGGCCCACTGGCGTGGGCCGGGCCAGCTGTGAGGGTGGGGCACTCGTTCGTGTTGGGTTTGAGTGTAGTGGGTGCATCGTGTTGATGCAGCATGTACCGTTGGCGGAAACACGAGACACCCCCAACCACTTTGGGCGGAGCGAGAACTCTAAATGGAAAAGAAAGCCGGGGAAATGCCTGATATCCAACTCCGGAAACACCAGGTTCACGCGACTTCCGGTATCCGCAAGTGGGTGGGATTCCCTGCGAGATCATCTGTGCCCCCTGAGGGGGTCCGTGGCACGGGCGTGTCAGCGACCGGCTCCGGGAAGACGATCACCGCCGCGTGGGCGGCGCTGGAGAGCTTCCGGGACGGCCGGATCCTCGTCATGGTGCCCACCCTGGACCTGCTCGTGCAGACCATCCAGATGTGGCGCCGCATCGGGCACCGCTCCTTGATGGTCGCCGTGTGCTCCCTGGAGAACGACCCCGTGCTGAACGAGCTCGGGGTGCGCACCACCACCAACCCCATCCAGCTCGCCCTGTGGGCCGGACACGGGCCCGTCATCGTGTTCGCCACCTACGCCTCCCTCGTGGACCGTGAGGACCCAGAGGACCCGTCCCAGCGGAAGGTTCGTGGGCCGCTGGAGGCCGCTCTGGCGGGCGGGGAGCGGCTGTACGGGCAGCGCATGGACCCGTTCGACTTCGCGGTCGTCGACGAGGCCCACGGAACGGCCGGTGATCTCGGTCGGCCGTGGTCGGCGATCCACGACAACGCCCGGATCCCGGTGGACTTCCGGCTCTACCTCACCGCCACCCCGCGCATCCTCGCCCCGCCCCGCCCGCAGAAGGGCGCGGACGGCCAGGAGCTGGAGATCGCGTCGATGGGCCAGGACTCGCAGACCTACGGGCCCTGGCTGTTCGAGCTCGGACTCTCGGAGGCGATCGAGCGCGAGATCCTCGCGGGCTTCGAGATCGACGTACTGGAGATCCGCGACCCCTCCCCCATCCTCGGGGGATCGGAGGAGGCGCAGCGGGGCCGGCGCCTGGCGCTGCTGCAGACCGCCCTGCTGGAGCACGCCGCCAGGTGGAACCTGAAGACCGTCATGACGTTCCACCAGCGAGTGGAGGAGGCAGAGGCGTTCGCGGCGAAACTCCCGGAGACGGCCGCGGAGCTGTACGCCACCGAGGCGTCCAACGACGCCCTGGCCGACGCGGAACGCCTGCCGAGGTCGTCGATCGACGCGGAGCTCTACGACCTGGAGGCCGGCCGCCACGTACCCCCGGACCGCGTGTGGTCGGCATGGCTGTGCGGCGACCACCTCGTCACCGAACGCCGCGAGACGATCCGCCAGTTCGCCAACGGCATCGACGCGGACGGCCGACGGGTCCACCGGGCGTTCCTGGCGAGCGTTCGCGTTCTCGGTGAAGGCGTCGACATCGTGGGCACCAGAGGTGTCGAGGCGATCTGCTTCGCCGACACCCGCGGCTCCCAGGTCGAGATCGTCCAGAACATCGGCCGCGCCCTGCGCCCCAACCCCGACGGCACGACCAAGACCGCCAGAATCATCGTGCCCATCTTCCTGGAGCCCGGCGAGGACCCCAACGACATGGTCGCCAGCGCCTCGTTCCGCCCCCTTGTAGCCGTTTTGCAAGGCCTGCGCTGTCACGATGAACGACTCGTCGAGCAGCTCGCCTCCCGCGCCCTCACCCGCAGCAGGGAGCAACGCAAGATCCACGTCCGTCGCGACGCGGACGGCCAGATCGTCGGCACCGACGGCGAAGGGGACGGCGAGGACCAGGAGCACGACGACACCCAGGCCGCCGCCGAATCGGCCCTGCTCCACTTCTCCAGCCCACGCGACGCGGCAACCATCGCGGCGTTCCTGCGCACCCGGGTGTACCGGCCGGAGTCGCTGGTGTGGCTGGAGGGCTACCAGGCCCTCATCCGCTGGCGGGCCGAGAACAAGATCACCGGCCTGTACGCCGTGCCGTACGACACCGAGACGACGGTCGGCGTGACGGAGGACTTCCCGCTGGGCAGGTGGGTGCACCAGCAGCGGAAGGCGCTACGGGCCGGGGAGTTGGAGGATCGGCGCAAGGAGCTGTTGGACGCGCCGGAGGCCGGGATGGTGTGGGAGCCGGGCGAGGAAGCCTGGGAGACCAAACTCGCCGCCCTCCGGTCCTACCGGCGGGCCACCGGGCACCTCGCCCCGCGTCAGGACGCGGTCTGGGGCGAGGCCGAGGCGATGGTGCCGATCGGGCAGCACACGGCCAACCTCCGCAGGAAGGGCGGCCTCGGGAAGGACCCCGAGCGCGCCGCAGCGCGGGCCGCGCAACTGACCGCCATCGACGAGGACTGGAACTGCCCCTGGCCGCTCGACTGGCAACGCCACTACCGCGTCCTCGCCGACCTCGCCGACACCGAGGCCGGCGGCGTGCTGCCGACCATCCAGCCGGGCGTCCTGTTCGAGGGCGACGACATCGGCAAGTGGCTCGCCCGGCAACGCGAGGCGAACACCTGGGTGCAGCTGTCTGCCCAACAGCAGGAGCGGCTGTCCCAGTTGGGCGTACAACCGCTTCAGGCCCCGACTCCCGCCCCGTCAGCGAAGCGCACGACGAAGGGGCCGAGTAAGGCGGAACAGGCGTTCCAGCGGGGCCTGGCGGCCCTCGCGCAGTGGGTCGAACGGGAAGGCACGGACCGGCCGACGCCGCGCGGCCACAGTGAACAGATCGCGGTCGACGGCGAAGCAGAGCCGGTGGTCGTGAAGCTGGGCGTATGGACCTCCAACACGAAGAGCCGCCGCGACAAACTCACCACCGAACAACGCGCCGCCCTCGCCGCGCTGGGCATCGAATGGGCGTGACGCCGACACTGGCCGGTCGCTGAACCGGGCGGTCAAGCGAAGTGCACTGAGAGGCCCCGGGCTTTATGCCCGGGGCTTCGTGCTGTCACGGCAGTTCCGTGTCGAAGAACTTGATCACCGAGGTGACCAGCATGAGGGCGTACACCGCGTTGATGCGCGAGTACTGGGTGCGAGAGACGCCGTGTGCGCTGGGATGGCGACCGAAGGTACGCGGGATGGGGTCACCGTTCTTGGGGAAGTACTTGGCGTGCGCGTACCAGACCGGGGCGAAGGTACAGGCGACCTTGAACTTGTAGTCCTCAAACTTGAACTTGACGCCTGTGGTCTTGAAGTCGTTCTTCGTGAGCCGGACGCGGGCGGCCTGGTCGAAATGGCGCTGGAGGAGGGAGTCGAGCAGGTTGGCGGCCAATGCCTGAGCCGCGCTGGTGTGGCCGGCTCGTAGAGCACGTGCGACATCGCGGGCGAAGCCGCGGGCATTCTGCACGTCCGGGTGCGTGACCTCTTCGAGCACCGCCTCGCAGTCGTTGACGATGCCCTTCCAGCGTCGGCCGATGATGCGGCGCCGGGCGGCCGCATCCGGCGCATCCAGCAGGGCGCGCACTGTCTGAGGCCCTGGAACCCACATAAGAGGGATGCCCTCTTCAACCAGGAGCTCTTCCAGGTCATCCAGATCGGGCCTGACGTCGCGCAGGTTCTCCGGGTAGAGCCTGTTGATGACGTCACCGAGAGAGGCGAAGACGCTGTGCCACTGGGGCGGCCGGTAGGTCGCGGTCAGCGGCTCCAACGCCTTCCGGACCATGTCGTTGAAGCCCGTCAGGCCCGCCATCTGCCTGCGGAGGTTCTCCGTGAAGGCGGTCATCCGGATCAGCGGAGAATCAACCACAATCCGAGGAAGCACCGGGCGCATCCTCACCGCAGCGGACTCAGCGAGCATCTTGCCGATCCACGCGTTTTGGTTCCACACATAGCCGTGGAACGGCTTGAATGCCGACGCGTAGAAGCGCGAAAGATCAACCGACTCCGTCTGGCCCGCGTCCTCGGACTCGTCAGGCTCCTGATCCTCCGCCTCGCCCGCGTCCTCAGGCTCCTTGTCCTCAGCCATGGCTACATACTCCCACGCTTCCATGCGCACTCATCAGGTGTTTTTGCCGTCCCCGGCTATGTCAGCCCCGCGTGGGTCGGTCGGCGACTACCGCCGACGCAGGATGGTGACCCGGACCTCCGCCAGGACGACGCCGGTCGACGGCGAGGCGGAGCCGGTGCTCGTGAAGCTGGGCGTATGGGTCTCCAACACCAAAGCGAGGCGGGACAAACTCACCGCCGAACAGCGGGCCATTCTCGCCGAGTTGAGGTTGGAGTGGGCGTAACAGCCAAGCCCCAGGTGTCAGTACAGCGCGATGGCGTCCACGACGATGGCCGGGCCCGTGATGTAGGCGTCGACGTCTTCGTCCGGCAGGACAATGCCCTGATTGGACTCTCCTGGGACTGAGAGGTCACAAAAGGCGGGACCGTGTGCACTACATAGTGTCGGCAGGTGAACGGGTCACCTCCGAGGAAGGGCGGACAACGATGGATCCAGTGCGCGGGGGAGGGCTGCTGATGCTGTGTGGCTGGTTGTATCGGCTGCTGCACACATGGTTGGCCGGCCGCACCGAACTACGCAGAACCGAGATGCAGCAGCAAGGCCTCAGCGAGCGCGTGCGGCACCTACCGCCCGGCAGCCGTCTGCTGGAAAGGTCGGGCAGTGTTGAGGTTGTGACGGGGGCACAGCCAGCGGAGCTCCGCCGTGGCTGAGTCGGCCTCGCCGGTGGCGAGGAAGACGGTACAGGCACCACCACGCTCTGCCGGGACGTCGCCCGCATTAACGACCAGCAATCTTGAGGACCTCTACCGCGTAGAGATGCCGCAACTGACGCGATTTCTGGTCCGTGTCGGCGCTACCCCCTTCGAGGCTGCCGATGCCGCACACGAAGCATTCACCGTGGCCATCGAGAAATGGGACAGCATCCGGGAACCGCGGGCTTGGTTGCGTAAGGTCGCTCACCGCTGCTATCTGCGTCAGACAGGACAACGGGACACCCCCTACGATCCAGTGCCCGATCGCCCGGGCGGCACCTGTCCCATTGCCTACGTGACTCTCAAAGAGGGAAACCAGCGGGTTTTGAACGCTCTCGCCCAGCTGCCGCCACTGCAGCGACACGTCATGGCGTGGTCCCAGGACGGCTTCACCGATCGAGAGATCGCCCAAGCGCTTGATATGCGGGAGGCCGCCGTGAGGAAGAACCGGAGCCGTGCCCGGCTTCGACTGAAGCAAACTCTCGTTGAGGGAACAGGGGGCTGCGATGAGTGAACACACCATGCCCCAGGAGACAGCTGTCCCAGAGGCTGACACCGCCCTGGGAGTTGGCCGTCCCACGAATGCCGATACGTGTCTGGATCAGCTTCTTGCTGATGCCGACGAAGAATTGTCCCAGTGTCTCGACGACGCCCTCGATCTGACGGGCGGCTTTCAGCAGCTTGCTTCCCTTCCTGCCTACCCTGGTCCACCGCGACAGACCGATGGCCTGAACGGGTATACCTCGTTCCGTTCAAGCCTGCACATCACCGGGCGTCCGGGCGAGCACAGCCACATTGACGACAACCAGCAGTTGCAAGAGGCCCTCGATCTCCTGCAGCACACGAGCGATCAGTTCCACAGCCTTGTGACCATGACGGACGACGGCCCGTCCTCCCTGGAAACCGCACGATCCAAGCTGACCCACGCTCAGCTTGTCATCTCCCGAGTCATCACCGAAGCACAAGGCAGAACACTTACGAGGACGCAGAACGCCTCGGCATTCAACGACATCCACGACTGCGTCAACACGGCCTGGACCACCGTGGCGCAGACGCTGGAAAGCCCTGCCGCCGACTCCCATGCCGTGCTCCTCGACGACGCCCTCGACACTCTCGACAGCGCCACGCAACGCCTCACCCAGGCACACCGCATCCTCGACCACCTCCTCGACCAAATCGGAGAAGACCTCGACCAGCCCCTTCCCGCCTGAGCCACCCCATCCGAAGGACACGTTCATCGCCGACGACCTCACCAGATCGTCAGCCAACTCGTCGACGTACGCCGACCGATGTGGCTTCGCGGTGCTGGAAGCCGGGCGGCGGCGGCCCAGGGCACGACGTACGCGCAGTCAGCCCCCAGGCGGGGAAGCCTGGGGGCTGACTGCCACCAGAACCGATGCTTGCCGCCTCTGTGCCCGACCCGATGCTGCTGGATCGCAAAGGGGCGGGCTTGGCCTGGAGCAGCATCGAACGGGCTCCGGTCAAGCCCAGGTCCTGAGCTCAGCGGTTCAGAATCCAGATGGTCAGGGCCTCGGCGGCGCCGGCAGTTGCGGCAAGCGTCACGTGGATCACCAGGCTGCGTAGAGCGCGGCGGGCACGGATCGCGCTGAGGTTCATGGTCTTCTCCTTCGACAGCGGCTGCGCGGTTGCAGCTGCGGTGGTGCCATGACGCTCCTTCCAGGAGGTTTCCAGCGAAGCGGCTACCTCCTGACGCTGTGCCAACTAGCCTGCTCAAGTGGCGTGTCAGAGTCTTTTCCAGGGCTGCTGATACCTGGAAGCGAGAGTGCGGAGGGAGCCGGTGGGAGCGAAAACGGATCGGTTCCGTGCGGAACTCAACGCGGCGCACCAGGCGGCGGGAAGACCGACGCTGGAGCGGTTGGTGCGCCTCGGGCTCGAACAGCGGCCTCCGATCAGGATCAGTGATTCGGCCATCAGCGGCTGGACGACCGGCCCCGCTGTACCCGGGCCGGCACAGCAGCGCTATTTCCTCGTCCTCACCGCCTTCTTGCAGAGCGAAGCCAAGCGCCGGAACGCGTCCTACGCGCCGCGTTCGCCGGCCTGGTGGCAAGAACTGCTCTCGGAGGCGCAGCGCGAGCGCAACAGCGGCCGAGGGGGGCGGCCGCGCGCCACCGCCGATACGCCGGCACAGGGGCCGATGACCCTTCCAGCCGCGCCATCGGGATTCACCGGCCGCTCCGCTGCTCTGACCGAGGTTCTGGACCAGCTGGAACCCGGCAGCCAGGGCGGAGACGAGTCGGCGACGATCGTCGTGTCGGCCGTGGCCGGGATGGCAGGAATCGGCAAGACCGCTCTCGCGCTCCACGCCGCGCATCAGGCACGTGCGCGCAGGTGGTTCCCCGGCGGGACTCTCTTCGCCGACATGCGCGGCTACAGCACCGACGCCAGTGCGGACCCCGGCGCGGTGGCCGACCGGTTCCTCCGCGCCTTCGGAGTGAGCGCCAAGGACATCCCCGACACCGCTGAGGGAAAGCTCGACGCCTGGCGCAACCTGCTGGACCAGTTGGCGCGGCAGCAACGGCCCGTGCTCGTCGTGTTCGACAACGTCCGTACGGCCGCCCAGACCTCCCAGCTACTGCCCTCGGCCCCCCACCGGGCCCTGATCACCTCCCGGCACAGCCTGTCGGCCCTGCCCGTGCACCGCGTGGACCTGGGCCCTCTTCCCCTCGACGAGGCAGTGGAGCTGCTGGACCAGTCCCTGCGCGCCGGCACGACCGGCGACGGCCGGGTCCAAGCGCAGCCGGATGCCGCCCACCGGCTGGCTCACCTGTGCGGATACCTCCCGCTGGCGCTGCGCATCACCGCGGCGCTCCTGCGCGACGAGCCCGACCGGTCCCTCGCAGACCAGGTGAGCGACCTGGAGGACGCCCGTGTGCGCCTGGACGCACTCGACTACCCCGACACCGGCCCGGACGGCAGCCCCCTGGCCATCCGGGCGGCCTTCGACCTCTCCTACCGGCACCTGACCGCACCACAGGCCCGCGCGTTCCGGCTCCTGGCCCACGCCCCCGGCACCGACCTGAGTGCCGATGCCGTCTCGTACATGCTCGGCCTGCACCACACCATCACGCGACGCCTCCTCGTCGACCTCGCCCGCGCCCACCTGATCGACGCCACCGGCGACCACCACTGGTCCATGCACGACCTGCTGCGCCTCTACGCCGGCGAGCACGCCGCAGCCAGCGCCGCCGAAGACCAGCAAGCCGAGGCGATGAAACGGCTCATCACGCTGTACGCAGGACTGACCCAGCAGGCTGTAGGACACCTCAAGCGCAGCGACACCTCGGTACCCCCCGAAAACCGGGCCCAGGCCCTGGACTGGCTGGAACGCGAGCGCACCAACCTGGTCGCCGCCGTCACCGCTGGCCCCTCACTCGGCCAGCCCACCGCCACGCTGTTCCTGGCGAACGCCCTCAACGACTTCTTCTCCCAGCAGCACTACTACGAAGACTGGGTCACGACCATCACCGTTGCCCTGTCCCTGGTCGTCGCCGCGGGCGACAGGCAACGTGAAGCGATCGGTCTGACCACCCTGGGGGCCGCACTGTCCGGCCAGCGGAAGTTCACCGAGGCCATCGACGCCTGCTTTCAGTCGCAGGCCATCGCCCGTGAACTGGGAGACCGCCGCCAGGAGGCCGGAGCCTGGACCACCATCGGGAACGCGTACAGGGAGCTCCACCAGATGCCGCAATCCGAGGAGGCGTGCCGAAAGGCTGCCACCGGCTTCCGGGAAGTAGGCGACCCAGCGAGCGAGGCGGGAGCCCTGGTCAACCTCGGCGGCACACTGGTGGCCATGCGGGGACGCGCCCCTGAGGCCGTGCAAGTCCTTCACAAAGCCCTCGGTCTCTACGAAGCTGCAGGCGATACACACGGCATGGCCTTCACCCTTATCAACTTGAGCAGTGCTCTGTGCGAAACCGGACCCTCCGCTGAGGCAGTAGAACTGTGCAAGATGGCAGTAGCCATCCTCAAGGTCAACGACCCCCACGCTGCCGCCCTCGCGCTGATCAACCTCGCCGTGGCCCTGAAGCCTGACGAGCACTACCAAGAAGCCATCGACGCCTGCCAACAGGCCCTGGACCTGCTCCGCACCACACATTCACCACATCTGAAAGCACAGGCCCTCGCCAGACTCGGTAGCTCCCTGCCCTACGCGGACCAGTACCCCGAAGCGATCGAAGCCCTGACCGGTGCGATTTCCGGCTTCCGCGAAAGCGGCGACCTTCACCACCTGGCAGAGTCAGTGAACAACCTCGGTGTCCTGCTCCTCGGCACCGGGCATCCGGACGAGGCCATCGAGCCGCTCACCGAGGCCGCTGCGATACATCGCCAACTAGGCGATGCCCACCGTGAAGCGAAGACCCTGATGGTGCTGGCCCGAGCCCATCACGGAGTCCAGGAGTTCGAGGAGACCTTCGAGGCCCTCATCCGCGCGGCTGCACTCTTCCACCAAGCCGAAGACCACAGCCAGGAAGGGCAGGCCAGAATTGACCAAGCCCTGATCCTCAGCAACCTGTGGCACGACCACCACGAGCTCGTCACTCCTGCCGCTGGCGAGGACAACCTGCAGATCACCCCCCTGCCGCCTGGGGCCGACGGCCTACCCGTCCTCGCCATCAACCTGGCGCTGCCCGCCGCAGCCACCGAGGAGCACCACACCGAGACCGACACCGGCCTGGCCCACTATCTCGACAGACTCGGCTTCAACCCGCTGACACACGGCATCGAGCAGCTCCCCGTTTCCAACCAGTGGATCGCACTCATATCCCCGATACAGAACACTGCAGATGGACCCGACCAGTGGCTGCTCACCATCGTCGACCCGATGGGCGCCGTCCTCTTCCTCCGCCCCCTGACAATCCCGGATGCATGGTGCGTCCAGGCCATAGACCGCGCCCTCTGCCTGCTCACCTACGACCCCGCCTCACCCACAACAAGCAGCAACGAGCAACAACAGGCTTCGGCCACACCGCACGACAACGGGCTTCTCCTGGCAGCCGTCATCCCCCTCCGCGCCTACGACCCCACTGCGCAAGCACCCGAAGAACCCGGCACCAGCGACCCAACACACACCGAAACCGAAGGCTCACCACACCCCCAATAGCACGGCACCTCCCCCGCCCCGGTCTCTCCCCACCGACATCCCCCACCTGACGTCGACGCCGCATTGACGGCGGCCCGGGCGCGGCGCCCCGCCGACGCGCAACCGACTGAGCGCACCCCAATCCCCTCGCCCGCTGCCCGGGTCGTGTCCCACCCACCCACTTCTCTGTTCTTCCTGCTGTGGGGCGTGGACTCGGAGGCGTAGAGGGGATGTCGGCCTCCCGACCACGGCCCAACCAGCATGGTTACCTGCGGTTTCACGGACAGGCGCGGCAGAGCGTGCGGACGGTTGTCGGCCGGGTTGTCGGCGGGGATGTGGGCCTGGTCCACGGACGTGTTGTCGCTTCGTGACCGTGGTCGGGCCTTCATGGTCGGTGGTCCGGTCGGCGCCGACTGCTGCCGTGACCGGTACACGCGGCGGCGGGCAAGACGTCGCCGCACCGTACGGGAAGCGAGCAGATCCGTGACGATCAGCGTGGACACGGGCAGCGGGATCGGATGGCCACCGCCGAGCAGATGCACCGGATGATCGCCCCCTCGGCGCATCGAGCAGACCCGTCGCCAGCTGGCCCGGCTGCGTGCTGAGAGGCTGGTCGACCGCACCACCCCGCCCCACGCCCGTACGCCCTGGTCACGCAACCTGCCCCGGGCTTCAGGCCGACGTGGGTCAGAGCTCGAACTCGAGGTACTCGATGTCGGTGAAGCGGACCTCCTCCAGACTGCCGGCGCGGCGGCCGTTGTCCTGGAAGTACACCTCCCTGAGCGCGTCGGCGGCGATCTCCCGCAGCTCCTGGTCGCTGGCGCCAGCCTCCTGGGCGTCGAAGAGGCGGGCGGCATAGTGCGGCGGCAGGGCGACCGTCAGGTGCCGGAGCCGGTCCTGGTCCGTCGTCCCGATCGGCGCGGTGTAGCCGAGGCGGGCGCGGGTGTCGATGACGATGCCGCCGGTGCTCGCCGCCTTCTGCCGCGCCTGGGCGCGGATCTGCGGCTGCCACCGCTTCTTCACCTCGCGCTCCAGGCGGGCGGCGAGGTCCGGGCGGGGCTTTTTGATCTGGTCTTTGACATACCGTTCGACGGTGCGCTGGGAGATGCGCAGCATCTGGGCGGCCGTCTTGGTGCCTCCCAGCTGCTTGACCAGGTACCGCATCTGGGCGCCGGCGCTCTTGGGTGCTGGGCGGGTGAACGCCTTCTGCACCGCGGCGTCCAGGCCGTCCCCGAACAGGCTCATCGCGCTCTACCTACTCTCCGGTGTCCTGGTCGGTGACGGTGCCGTCCTTGATGTACCGGGCGAGGTTGAGTTCCGGGGCGTTGAACTGTTCGCGGACGCCCTCGCCCCACAGCACGCTCTGGGTGCCCTCCCACTTCACCAGCCCGGGGTTGACCCCGAGCTTGAAGCCGCCCGGCAGCGACTTGCCGTCCCGGTAGGGCAGGAAGTCCAGTGGCGAAGGCCCGTCGGAGGCGTAGACGGCGCAGTCCGAGAGGACCGCGACCGGGTACTGCCCGGTGAAGGCGGCGTGCTTGACGATCTTGCGGTGCATGTTGATCCGGGTGCGGGAGATGACGGCGGCGCGGATGTCCGGGCGCCAGGTGGGCCGGGCGAGGGCCCGCCAGGGCTGCCCTGGTTTCCAGCCCTCGCCGCGCGGGCGTTCGCGCAGCTTGCCGATGCCGCCCTTCACGGTCGCCTTGATCGCGGACACCACGATCGCCAGCTGAGGGTCACGCAGGCGGTAGCCGTCCATCGCCGTCAGGAACTCCTCCGGCGTCAGGTCGGCGCCCACTCCGAGGTCGGCCATCGTAGCGAGGTACGCGTCGCGCAGCCGGTTGTACCAGCCGTCCAGGTAACGCCCGTTGTCGTAGCGCACCCACGCCTCGACCGGGCGCACCTCGTAGCCCAGTTCGACCGCGTACGCGACGGTGGGCGTGGCGTACCACGCCGGGCCCTCGGGCCGTTCACCCTTCGGCGTGAACGGGCTGGGCAGCAACGAGCCATCCAGGTCCACCCACGTGTCCTTGGCGACCTTCACCCTCGACAGGTCGACATGCGACAGATCGACCAGCCACGCGCCGGGCAGCTTCGCGTCGAACACCGGCGCCTTGACGTGTGTCGGCGCACCGAGGCCGACCGTGAGGCCGTTGGCGCCGGCGGCGAAGGCCATGTTCACGTCGATGCCCACCAGGTGCCGGAGGGTGCATTCGGCGTCGGTGAGCGGGCGTGCCCAGTCGTACGCCTCCTCCACCAGGACCTCCGCCGGGGTGCGGTGGTGGAAACGCGGCAGGTCGGCAAGGAGCGGGTGGCCGTCGGGAGCCTCGCACGGTGCGCAGTCCACCGGATCCTTGCCCAGCGAGCCGGGGTTGTGCTCGGAGTGCCGCTTCCCGTCGGCGTCCGGCTCGGAGGCACGGGTCGGCGGGTGCAGCGCGGTCATCAGCTCCAGACCGGTCACGGCGGTCGATCCGCGCGGCGTCATCACCCTCGACGCGTACGTGCCCAGCAGCCGGGCGAGGTCCGCCGACGGCAGCTGGGCGGCATCGGCCCAGTGGCGGGTGTCGAGCGCGTCCCACGACGGGATGCACAACTGCACGCAGGCCCGCTCCGAGCCCTGCGCGGGGCGGTAGATCCGCGCCCACGGCCCGAACCCGCGCTTGGTCAACTTCCAGTCCGCACGGATCAGTTGCTTGATGGCCTTGTGGCCTTCCGGGATCCGTCCTGCCAGGCGCTCCTCCTTTGTGAGCGTCACCGGCAGGCCGTAGTGCTCGCATGCGGTCTCGGTCAGCACGAGCAGCGGGTCGGCGTCCTTGCCCGGACCGGACAGCTTCGGCTGGCCGAGCCGCCCCTCGCTCAGCGTCCACTCCACCAGGGCCGGAATGGACTTCGCCGGTACGTCCAGGACCAGGCCGCCGACGCAGTACGCCAGCGCCTGGCCGTCGGCGACGTCGACGACCGCGAGCGGCCCGTTGACGAATCGCGGGTCAGCGCCGCCTGCCGGGAGGGGCTTTCTCTCGCCCTGGCGGCGCGACGTCGGCGCGGTCGTGGCGGCCGGATGCGGTGCAGCGGCCGGGACGGCGGGGCGGTGTGCGGTGTGCGCAGGCTCCGCAGTCGGGCCTGTGGGTGCGCTGCGGGGGTGGGCCGGTTCGGCTGCCGGTGGCGCAGGGGCGGCCTCAACGGCAGGCGTCTCGGGGGCTGTCGTGTCCTCGGGGGGCACGGGAGCGTTGGCGGGGTAGAGCTGGGCGAGCTGCTTGAGCAGGCGGGCGTATGCATCGCGCTCCGGAGGCCTGGGCTCGGTCTTGCCGGCCTCCCAGCCGCTGACCGTCGCGCGCCGCACCTGCAGTGCGGCGGCCACCTCGTCCAGCGTCAGGCCGTGCGCCTGGCGCAGCCGCTTGCGCTCCGCCGGGGGCGGCAGCGGGGAGCGGGACGCGATGAGCGCGTCGACCGCGTCGAACAGCTCGGACATGCAGCACCTCCTGTCCCGCAACCCTAGCGTGAAGCGCACGTTTCGCGTACCAAGCGCGTACGGATGGCGTAAACGGCGGGTGAGGGTTCACGGTTGCTCCCGGAGGGCGCGCTCGGGCTTGGGCTGTTGCAGGCTCTCTAGCCGAGGGTCCGCGGCGGTGTCCTGGCTATACCTGAACTGGCCGGTGAGAACCGCCTGGTGTGAGAGATCTGGGAGAGCAGGCAGCCGCCGTGCACCAGCAGCCATCGCGGTGGCAGAACGCTCGGGGGCGGGCATGGGTGAGATCGTCAAAGGACTTGAGCGGGCGCTGCTGACCCGTCCCGTGCCCACGCGGGACGCCGCCGTCCGCTTCCTGCTCAAGACCCAGAAGGGCTCAACGAAGAACGTGGCCGTCCTCCTGGGGATCTCCCAGCGCACGGTACAGAGGTGGGTCACCACCCGGCCGGGAATGCGCCGCCGTCCCAGTGCCGTGCACGCGGGGCTGATCGATGAGGCCGTCAGGGCACGGTGGCAGCCCCTGGTGCGCTCCCGCCAGCGGGCCCGGGCCGAGGCCGACGGCTTTGTCCTCCACACCAGGGCGCGGTTCGGATTCGCCGCTCCGGCGGGCTCGTCGGACGATCCGCGGGTACGGCTGATCACCCAGTACCTGTCGGGAGAAGTGGCCCGCGAGCTGTTCGCCGCCCGGGACGCCGGCGGAGGTGAGCAGCAGCAGATGGTGATCCTCGCCCGGGCCCTGGGGCATGCCTACTTCCGGGACGCAGGCCGACGCGCCCACGGTCTCGGGATCGCCTTCACCGACGTGGAGTTCGCCGATTTCTCCATCGACTGACCGTGCACCAGGGTTCGGACTCAGCGCGTGGGCGGGGTCTGGCGCCGCGTCAGCATCGCGTCGTAGCGCTGTGCTTCCTTACGTTCGCGCCAGTCCCACTGGATACGGCCGGCAGGGCCGGTGCGCTGGCCGACAGGCGGCTGCGGCGGACACAGCCTCGCTGCCTCCGCCACACGCAGCAGGTGGGTGCGGTCGTGGGGGCCGGCCAGCAGATGCTGGTCCTGGCCGGGCGCGAGCCGGGCGAAGCACACGGCGGCCTTCAAGAAGACACGCGCCCACGGCGGCACCCGGTGGGTAGCGCAGCCGTCGGTGTAGCGGGCGCGGTCGTGCAGCGCCAGGGTGGCCGCGGCATCGTCGTAGTCGCCGGGGCGGGCAGTGGCGAGCTGCTGGAAGGAGACGCCGGTGAAGAGCGCGGCGGCGAGGGCGGCGGCCAGGCGGGGATGGGCGGTCACGGCGGCCAGGCGTCGGGCAGCTTCCCGGGCTGTCTGCTCGGTGAGGGGTGTGGGTGGCGGGCGGTGCCGGAAAGTGATCGGCGGCGGCGCGCACCGGGCGGTACAGGGTGCGGGGCTGTCGTAGGAAACGAGCCGCTCCAGCGCGGGCAGGGTGAGCCACCGGTTGGCCGGCCGGGCGGGTTCGCCGGCAGACGGGGGTATGGGAGCGGTCGTGCCGTAGTAGTGGCGTCGGGCAGCCTGGAAGTCGGCGGTGACGGCGTAGTCGACCCTGTGCAGAGCCTGGTGCAGGGCGGCGGGCAGACGGGGGCGGTGACAGACCAGGGTCAGATGGATGCCGGTGAGGGCGCACAGTTCCAGAAGGCGCGTCGCGCGGCGGGCGGTGAGGCGGTGGGCGCGCAGGACGGTCAGCCGGGTGACGGGCAGAGCGGTGATCCAGGCGGTGGCGGCTTCCCAAGCGGGCTGACGGCCGGCGGGAAAGCCGCCCGGGAGCAGGGGCGGTTTGCCCAGGGCGGCGAGAAGGTCGTGGGCAAGACCGGTCTCGCTGGTGGTGCCCGGGCCGGGATGCAGAGTGATCCGGCCGGACGGCACGTGGTGGGCGGCCAGGGCGGTGTGCGTGTGGACCGCGTCGTCGCCCGGGTCGATGACCACCGCGACGGGTGTCGGCGGCACGGCGGGCGGCATGGCGGCGTGCTGTTCAGGCAAGGCGGCTGAAGGCCCAGCGCAGCAGTTCCTGGTCGACGCGGGGGCGGCCGGTGCGGGCCAGGGCGGTGCGGGTGTGTGCGGTCAACTGGGCCCAGGCGCGGAAGTTGCCGTGTGCGGCGTGCTGGTCGGCGAAAGCGATGTCGTCGGGATCGGCATCCGCCCACACCGGATGGAACAGCGGGATGGCCTCCAGGACCTCGCCGGGGGTCAGGCGGGTGAAGTGCTGCCAGATGAAGATCCGGGAGGACAGCATCGGTTCGCGGCGCAGCACGGTGTGGCAGCCCTCGCCGCCGACGAAGACGATCGCGAGCTGGGTGGAGGGTTCGTCCCACAGATAGCGGAAGTACTCGAACGCCTCCCCGTTGAGCCACTGGGCCTCGTCCACCAGGAAGGTGCGGGGGCGTTCGGCCAGGGCGGTCTTCAGCAGGCGGTCGAACTCGCTGGGGTGGCGCGGTGGTTCACCGGCGAGGTCGAGGGCGGTGAACAGTTCGTAGCGCACCGCGCGGGCGGTGGGCCGGGCCCGGAAGGTGATCTTGCGGACGTCCTCGTGCGGTTCGAGTCCGCGCAGGCAGATGTTGACGGCGAGGGTCTTGCCGAAGCCGGCGCCGCCGTGGATGCACATCATGGCGCGGGCGGCGACCGTGTCGGTGATGTTGTCCCGGGCGGTGAGCAGGGCGCGGGTGGTGACCACGGACGCATCGGGCAGGTCGACGTACTGGTAGGTGGCCGCGGTCACAAGGCGTCTCCGTCGTCAGCAGGGTCTGCGGCTCGTGCGGACGAACCGTCGGGGGCAGGTCCGGACAGGACGGGAGCAGGCCGGCCGGGCGCGGTCCGGAGGGCGAGGGAGGGCGGGGTGCGCCAGTCGTCCGGGGGCGCGGCGGGCGGGATGAGGTCCGGCAGCGCCAGATCGGACAGGCCGGTGCCGGTGGCCCGGGCGAGTTCGGCCCCGGCCTGCGCGGTGGTCAGCGCGCCGAGCCGCCGGGGCGCCTCGGGCCGGTTCACGGCAGCGTAGCGCTCGCGCTGGGAAGCCTGAAGGTCCTTC
Source organism: Streptomyces sp. NBC_01288 (assembly GCF_035982055.1). Lineage (NCBI taxonomy): Bacteria > Bacillati > Actinomycetota > Actinomycetes > Kitasatosporales > Streptomycetaceae > Streptomyces > Streptomyces sp. NBC_01288. The sequence goes on along the minus strand of NZ_CP108427.1, from coordinate 10,541,609 downwards.
CTCAACCGGCGGGTACGGGCGGCTCGCGTACGCCGTACGGCGCTGACCTGTGCGTCGGAGGCCTGATCGGCCAGGTCCGCGGGACCGAGGTAGCGTCCGGTGGCCGCGTGGTAGACCTCGATGCGGTGCTCGTGGTGGGGCATGAAGCGAATGCGGACCTGGATCCCGGCCTGGCCGGTCATCCACGACCCCACATAGTCGCGCTTCTTGAAGCGGATACCGCGGGTGGTCAGCGTGCGGGTACCGGCGTCCTCCAGGGTGAACGTCCACAGATCCGCGGCCGGCACGTCCCGCAGCGGGGTCAGGTCCTCCTGCCACGCCTCAAGCGGCGTCTTTCCCCGCAACGGCGCCGGGCGGTGCTCGGTGTTCCACCAGAGCGTCCAGTCCAGCAGCCGGGCGGTGAAGTCCTCGAAGCCGAGCAGCACTTCGTCCTTCGGGCGGGAGGCGCGTCTGCCGGGGCGCGGCTGGCGGGCGTAGCCGGGCAGCGCGGCCAGGAACATGCTCTCCACCGCCCGGTTCAACCCCTCCACGGTGCCCTTGAGGTGGGGGGTGTAGGCGGGGAGGTCCTCCACCGTCACGTCCAGGAGATCGAACGCCGCGGTCACCGTCCTGGACAGGAAGTCCCTGCCGCGGTCGACACGTACTTTCTCGGGCAGGCCGCCGAACGGGCCGTAGGGGTCCTCGCGCAGGACCGCGGAGCGCAGCGCGGCCAGCACCGACTCCCGCGAGGGATGCACCGGCGTGACCGCGACACCGGTGATCGCGTTCGTCGCGCAGTCGGTGAACCACGTGATCCACGGCCTGCGAGCTGTGCCGTCGACATCGACCAGCACCGGGGCCTGCACGTGGTCGCTCTCCCACACCTGATTGCGCCAGCCCCGCGGCCGGGCCAGGAACACATCGTGCTTGCGCGCCGCCCGCTCTCCTCCCGCAAGTCCCGCCCGCTCCCCCGGGGTCAGATCACGGCGGATCGCGCGGTGCAGCGTCGTCAGCGACGGCACATCCGGCGGCAGACCAGTACCCGGTGGCGGCCCGGCCTGTGCACCGGCATCGGCTCCGGGGCGCCCGGCCGCGCGGGCAGCGAGCTCACGCTGCACCGCGGCGACATTGCCCTTCCACAACGCCAGCAGCGCACGGACCTCCGGCGTGATCGTGAACCTCGTCCCGGTCCGGGCCCGTGCGCCGGGCTCGTCCGCCGCCCGTTCGTCGCGGCCGGCTTCGGCCAGCCACCGCCACACCGTGCGCTCCGACACTCCCAGCGCATCCGCCGCCACCCGGACATGACCACTCGTCAGCCCGCCCCGCACCCGCAGAGCCAGCAGCCGGCGCACCGTCACACCGCGCAGCGCGGTTCGCGACGCCGCAGGAAGCCCGCCCCCCGCGGCGCCGGCCGCACCGCCGTCCTCCCTCTCCCCCTCCTGTCCGCGCATCCGCTCAGACCGGGGGGCTCAGACGCCGGAACAGACGACGCAGCAGTGCCCGGTCCACCGCCGCGTCCGGCGCGGTCAGCAGCGCGTTCTGCAGGTGCGTCGTCAAGGCAGCCCACGTGCGGAAGACACCGTGCGTGCAGGACTCGTCGATCCACGCCACCTCCCCGCCGGCGACGCCGGCCCACAGCGGATGAAAGGCAGACACCGCCGCAGCCACCTCACCCCCGGCAAGACGCCCCACCTCCTGCCACGCGCAGACCCGCGACGCCAACTGCGGCACACGCGCCACCACGCGCTCGCTGCCCGCCCCGCACAGCACCAGCGCCATCCGGACCTGCGGGTGGTCCCACAACGACTGCAGATACTCCAGACACGGCACCGGCAACCGCTGCGCCTCATCCACCACCAGCACCCGAGCCCCCTCCAGGGCACCGGCGATCCGCTCATCAGCCTCCGCCGAACGGTGGGGAAACCGGCCCGGCAACACCAGAGCCTCGAACACCGCCCGCCGCAGTTCCGACACCGACGCACGCACCGGCACCCGCACCCACGACACACCCCAGCCCACCGGCGGACCCGACAGCGCCATCCGCAGCGCCACCGTCTTGCCCCGCCCCGCATCCCCGAACACACACGCCCCGCCCCCGGCCGCCATCGCCTGCCCCACCGCCTCAGCCACCGCACGCACCGACGCCGTACGCACCGCCCGAGCCCCCACCGGCAACACCCCGCCCGCCACGTCCCCCGCCGGCGCGGCCTCCCGCCCTGCAGGCGTCAGCGAGGCCGGAACAGCCGCGGCACAAACAGACGGCGCGCCGGTACCGACACCCGCGACGGCGAGGTCCGCCAGAGCCTGCCGGGTCTCCCGCTCAGTCCGCGCCCGGGATACCGCGGCACGCTCCGGCAACACCCGCCCCGCCGCCAGCTCACGCTGCACCGCCCGGTACACCGAAGCCGGCGACACCCCCGCAACCCCGTCCCCGCACTCCTCCAAATACCGGTACAGCACAGACACATTGCCGCCCGCCTGCGCCAGCACCTCCCACGCCTCCTCCGGCAACTCGAACCGGGAACGCCTGCGACGCTCCACACGGCCCTCACTGCGCGCCGCCTCCACCCACCGCCACACCGTCCGCGGATGCACCCCCGCCAGCTGCGCCCCCGCCCGCACATGCGCCGACGTCACACCACCAGCCGCATCCAGCTGAAGCAACCGCCCCACCAACACCGGCCGCGACACCGAGACCAAGCCCTCGAGCTCCCGCTCCCCCACCCGATCCTCCCCGGCCACCCGCCCGACAGAAGACCACCCTCAACCCGCCCACCCCGCAAAAGGATCAGAAGCACCGTTCCCGTGACAACGACACGAGAAGGGGTGTACCGCCCCACGACAGTGGCATCGGCAACAGACACCACCCCACGTCAGTGACCCCGCTCAGCCTCAGCGCCCACCAGCAAAAACACACCGGCCTGACACCCCGTCACCGACACCCACCCACTGACACCAAACCGGCACATCGCAGTCAACTGCACCGCTCAGGGGTGTGTCAGTGGTCTCGCGTAGCGTGCAGACGGATTGTGCGGGCTGTGACCTGTGCGGATGGGGGGGGGACAGCGGCATGAGTGACCGAATGGAGTGGCTGGCGGAACGCGATCGGGACGCGGCTCTGATCATCAGGACCGATTACCGCGACGAACAGGCATGGGCTGCGGTGAAAGCGGAGCTGATGAGGTCCTGGGGTGATGGAGACTTCGAGCCGTACGTCCACATCGCCGATGATCCGAAGTGGGCGGGATGCACCTCGGCCCAGATCCTCACCGCGGCGCTTACCGATGACGAACTGAGCGTGGTCTTCCTCGCCGACCGCGACTCCATGCGTGATGGTCCCGTCACGTTGCTGGCGGTGGCCGTGCTGGCCAGGGAAGAGTGCGACAGCGACGAGGAATTCGAGGCGGACGGCGGCGAGTTCCGCACCGTCCCCGCAGGCGTCCACGAGATACACGCGAACCTGATGATCGCCAACCTGTCTTTCGGCGATTTCAAAGAAGCCGCCCAGCAGGACCCCCAGGACACCTTCCAAGGGTTCGCCATCTGAAGGACTCGGCCCGCCACTGGAGCGCTCAGTCACAGCAGCCTGCCCCGGACTTTCCAGGCGACGGTGGGTCAGAGGTCGAACTCCAGGTGCTCGATGTCGGTGAAGCGGACCTCCTCCAGGCTGCCGGCTCGGCGGCCGCCGTCCTGGAAGTACACCTCCTTGAGCGCTTCAGCGGCGAGTTCCTGGAGGCGTTACTCGGTGGCGCCCTGCTCCTGGGCGTCGAACAGGCGCGCGGCGTAGCGGGGCGGCAACGCAACGGTCAGGTGCCGGATACGGTCCTGGTCCGTCGACCCGATCGGCGCGGTGTAGCCGAGACGGGCGCGGGTGTCGATGACGATGCCGCCGGTCGTCGCCGCCTTCTGCCGCGCCTTGGCCCGGATCTGCGGCTGCCACCGGGCCTTCACCTCGCGCTCCAGGCGCGCGGCGAGGTCGGGGCGCGGCTTCTTGATCTGGTCCTTCACGTACCGCTCGACGGTGCGCTGCGAGATGCGCAGCATCTGGGCGACCGCCTTGGTGCCGCCCAGCTGCTTGACCAGGTACCGCATCTGCGGGCCCGCGCTCTTGGGCGCCGGGCGGGTGAACGCCTTGTACACCGCGGCGTCCAGGCCGTCCCCGAACAGGCTCATCGTCGCCTTCTCCTACTCTCCGTTGTCGACGTCGGTGACGGTGCCGTCCTTGATGTACCGGGCCAGGTTGAGCTCGGGAGCGTTGAACCGCTCGCGGACCTCTTCGCCCCACAGGACGTCCTGGGTGCCCTCGTGCTTGACCAGGCCCGGGTTGATGCCGAGCTTGAAGCCGCCCGGCAGCGGCTTGCCCTCCTTGTAGGGCAGGAAGTCCAGCGGCGACTCGCCATTGGCCGCATAGACGACGCAGTCGGACAGGACCGCGACCGGGTACTGCCCGGTGAAAGCGGCATGCTTGACGATCTTGCGGTGCAGGTTGATCCGGGTGCGGGAGATGACCGCCGCCCGGATGTCCGGCCGCCACGTCGGGCGGGACAGCGCCCGCCACGGCTCGCCCGGCCGCCAGCCCTCACCCCGGGGCCGCTCGCGCAGCTTGCCCAGACCGCCCTTCACCGTCGCCTTGACCGCGGAGACGACGATCGCCAGCTCCGGGTCACGGCCGCGGTAGCCGTCCATCGCCGCCAGGAAGTCGGCCGGCGACAGGTCAGCACCGACTCCCAGGTCGGCCATGGTGGCGAGGTACGCGTCGCGCAGCCGGTTGTACCAGCCGTCCAGATAGCGGCCGTTCTCGTACCGGACCCACGCCTCGACCGGACGCACCTCGTAGCCGAGCTCCACCGCGTACGCCACGGTCGGCGTCGCGTACCAGGCCGGGCCCTCGGGGCGCTCGCCCTTCGGCGTGAACGGGCTGGGCAGCAGACTCGCGTCCAACTCCGCCCACGTGTCCTTGCCGGCCTTCACGCGGGACAGGTCGACGTGGGACAGGTCCACCAGCCACGAGCCGGGCAGCTTCGCATCGAATACCGGCGCCGTGACATGCGTCGGCGCACCGAGGCCGACGACCAGGCCGTTGGCGCCCGCTGCGAAGGCCATGTTCACGTCGATGCCGACCAGGTGCCGCAGGGTGCACTCGGCATCCGTCATCGGCCGCGCCCAGTCGTACGCCTCCTCGAACAACTTCTCCGCCGGGCCGCGCACGTGGAAGCGCGGCAGGTCCTTCAGGAGCGGGTGCCCGTCGGGGGCCTCGCACGGCGCGCAGTCCACCGGGGCATTCCCCAGACTGCCGGGGTTGTGCTCGGAGTGCCGCTTGCCGTCGGCGTCCGGCTCGGACGCGCGGGTCGGCGGGTGCAGCGCGGTCATCAGCTCCAGGCCCGTCACGGCGGTCGAACCGCGCGGCGTCATCACCCGCGACGCGTACACGCCCAGGACGCGCGCGAGTTCCGCCGGCGGAAGCTGCCCGGCCTCGCCCCAGTGCCGGGTGTCCAGCGCGTTCCACGACGGGATGCACAGCTGCACGCAGGCCCGCTCCGAACCGGTCGCCGGACGGTAGATCCGCGCCCACGGCCCGAACCCCCGCTTGGTCAACTTCCACTCCGCGCGGGCGAGTTGCTTGATGACCTTTTGGCCCTCCGGGATCCGCCCGGCGAGCCGCTCGTCGTCGGTGAGGGCGACGGGCAGGCCGTAGCGCTCCAGCGCCGCCTCGGTGAGCACGAGCAACGGGTCGGCGTCCTTGCCCGGGCCGGACAGCTTCGGCTGCCCCAGCGCCGCCTCGCGCAGCGTCCAGTCGACCAGGGCCGGGATGGACTTGGCGGGCACGTCCAGGACCAGCCCGCCGATGCAGTACGCGAACACCTGGCCGTCGGCGTCAACGTCAATGACGGCGAGCGGACCGTTGGCGAAGCGCGGGTCGGTGTCACTCGCCGGGGTTCCGGCCGGGGGTGCCTTCCGCGCGGTCGGCCGGCGCGACGCCGACGACGTCGTCGTCCTGGTGGTAGGCACCGGAGACGACACGGCAGCCGGAGGCACAGCGTTGGCGGCGGGGCGGGTCTGAGTGTTCTGCGCGGTCGTCATGGCCGCAGCCTCGGGCGCCGCGGCTGTGGGCACAGGCTGCGCCTGTGGGGCCGGGTCGGGAGCGCTCGGGAACGTCTCCGCGACGGCCGTGCCCTCAACGGGCACCGTGGCGTTCGGGTCGGCGGGGTAGAGCTCAGCGAGCTTGCCGAGCAGCCGCGCGTACCCCTCGCGCTCCGGCGGCCGCGGCTCGGTCTTGCCGGACTCCCAGCCGCTGACCGTCGCCCGCCGCACCTCCAGGGCGGCCGCGACCTCATCCAGGGTCAGGCCGTGCGCGCCGCGCAGCCGCCTGCGCTCCGCCGGCGGCGGCAGCGGGGACCGGGACGCCACCAGCGCGTCGACCCGTTCGAACAACTCGGACATGGAACACCTCCTGTCCCACAAGCATAGCGCGAACCGTACATATTGCGTACGGCTAGCGTACGAATGGCGTACTTAGGGTTGGTCCCCGGCTGGCCAGAGGGTGGGCGTAGCCGCGGTTCGGCAAGAGCCCGGCGGTGGGTTGTCCAGTGACCTCCTGGCTTGGCAGCAGCGCACCAGCTGGCGTCGCACCAGCGGGGCTGGGTTTGTGGGTCCCGCATGCAGTAACGAGTGCTCGATCCAGTCGTGGCCGGCGGAAGGACCGTCAGTCGACTTGCGGAGCTTTGGGTAATGCAGTGACGGCCCGTCCCCGCGGGCGCGGGGACGGGCCGTCACTTCAACGAGTCGTCCGGCCTTCTCACGTGAAGGCCTCATGGAGGCTGGTCTACAAAGACTCTCCCGTCTGTGAGCGCGTGACGCGCTGTCGTGTCAGCACCGTGGCCAGCCGGTGGTGTGGTCCAGGTGCGCCAGGAAGTCCTCAATCTCACGCACGAGAGCTTGTGTTGCTTCAGACAGGTCGACTCCGGCTTTCCCCAATGCCCAGTCGACCCTGTCTGCAGCGACGTGAATACCGGCTGACCGGCACACAAAGCCACTCACGAATGATCTGAAAGACTCCTCAGCGTGTTCTTTCCATTGCCCGCAGCATGCCGATAGGTTTTCTTCCCTCTCGGCATCAAGGACACGAAGATAATCTCGCGCGTCCTCGTCACCCTTGAATGCTGCCTTTTCCCACCAGCTTCGCGCCACATCATCCCTGTCCAGGAACTCAAGGATTTCTGCAACACGTCGTGTTTCCTGTGGTGTCGCGGAATCATCGATTTCCTTTTTCAGGAGAGTGCGTAGTTCACGGACCACGCCGATTCGATGATTTCCCTCCACGATTTCCAGGCAGGGGGCGGGGGCCGGGGGCCAGCCCGAAGGCTGGCCCCCCTCCGCCTGGACAGAGTCCTCGCCGATCCGAGAACCCTTGGAAAACACCTGCTCAGATCCTTCGAGCAGGAGCCACAGGGCGAGGAGCCGGACGGCTCCCCGCTCCTCGGGCTGGTGCGTCCAAGCGGACAGGTATGTCATGCGGTGGCCTCCTCGCTGTGTTCGTTGATGGACTTCTTCAGGTTGTTGGCGGCGGCTTTGATGTAGCGCTTCACCGACTCCTCCTTTATCTGGAGGCGCTGCGCAACCACGGCAGGGCTGAGGTCCTGCAGAACACACAGGGTGATGACCTCGCGCTGCCGTTCAGGAAGGCTTGCGACGAGTTCGTCGATGCCTTCCTTAACCATTTCGTAGGCGGCTTCGGGGATGCCGATGCCTGATTCCGTCTCGGGCAGGTCATGAACCGGGACCGTGACCATCCGCCTGTTGCGGCGGAACTGGTCGATGACCGCCCGCTTCACCGCGGTGCGGCCGTAAGCGGTCAGGGAACCGTGGCCGGCGATGAGCTGACCCCACCGCCGGTACATGTTGAGGTAGACGTCCTGCACAGCATCCTCTGCGCTGTGCAGGTCGCCTGCCTGGGCCCGGGCCAGTCGGGAGAACGCCTCGATGGTCTCGAGGACGAAGGACTCGAAGTCCGCTCCCGGAGCGGCCTCACTCACGCGGCCTCCCGCGTGGTGATGGCCCGGTGGCCCGCCGGGTCGGCCGTGTCCTTGCGGAACAGCCAGGCAGGCCGGCCCTGCTCGAAACGGGCGGCAGCGCCGCCGTCAGGCAGGGCCTGCGCCATCGCGACCATGGTGGCGCGCTGCTCGCGCTCCGCCCGGGTCTCGACATGCGCCTTCACAAGCATCTCCGTGATGCCGCGGGTGCGGCGCATCACGGAGAACAGCAGGAGCAGCAGGGGAATCCCGCCCGCTCCCACCCAGTACGACCAAGTCATCGACCAGGCCTCCCAGTAGAGACGAACTCGTTGGTGAAGGCCCACGGGCCTTCACCCCCTTACACGCCGCCGGGAACCCGGATCCGGATGCCGGAGACCAAGATCTTTTCCCAACTCCCCCCGATTCCCCGCCTGTCACATCGTCTTCGCAGGTCACAGCGATATCGGACGCACAGGAAAATCAGTGGGTCGTGGAATTGAGAAGGACCCGAGCGGGAGGGAGAGAGGACCACAGGAAGGAGGCGGGGCCGGGACGCTATGAGAACGAGCCGGCACCACGGCCGCCGCTCTGCTTGATCCGCCGGGCATCCCCTGCGAAAGCGCCCGCCCGGCACGGCGGACACGAGACCGTGGTGGAGTGACCCATCCACCCGGCCTGCTGCGGACACCTCCCCTGCAGGGGGAGACGACCTCGTCGCTGATCTGCCGCATCGCGAGCCGCTACGGGATGGAAGCGAAAGTGCTGCGGTCCTGCTGGCAGTGGCGCAACTACCCGCCCGGGCACGACGGCGGCGGCACGCGGGCCGACGCCGAGGTACTGCTCAACACACCCGGACGCCGACTCCTGGCAGACCTGTGCGGCGTCGAGGAAGACATCCTGGCGCGGGCGTTGCCGTCCTGGGGACAGGAGGACGCCAAGCTGTCGGCCGGAAAGGACGGGGTGCCGGCGGCGGCATGGCGGACCGGCGGCGCCCTCGCCGGTCCGGTCGCCTTCGGCTGCCGCCTGTGCGCGGCCCGGCGTACGGGGACGGCCATGCGGGTGGTGCGGTACGCGCCGCGATGGGAGCGGGCGTGTGTCCGCCACGGGCGGTGGCTGATGGACGCGGACGCCGACCAGCCCCACGAGTATCTGGACGTGCGGGGTGTGCCGGAAGTGGCCGCGGCGCAGCGGCGGTGGGCCGGTGTGGCGCGGCGGGCAGTACGGGCCGAAGCAGAGCCGGAGCGAGTGTTCGCGCTGGCGTATGCGGTGGTGGCCCGGTGGTGGGAACAGGCCCTGCACTGGGAGCGGGAGACCATCTGGCCGGGGCGGCTGCACCAGGTCGCGGGCGGCAACGCCGGGACGGAACTGGGCTGGTGGCGGATCGTGGGCCGGGACGCGGTCGTCTTCCCCGAGGTGGTGGCCGTGGCCGACGCGCTGCTGGACCCGGCCATGGCCGAGCTGGTGTGGGCTGACAGCGGGGCCGGGCGGCCGCGGGCGCTGCCCGCCGACGGGGCGTTCTGCCGCCGGCTCGGCGAGCGGGTCGGGCGGGAGTGGCTGGGGCCGCTGGCGGCGACCGACTACGGCGGCCCGCTGATCTCCTGGATGGGCGCCGTCATCCGCATCCGTCGCGGCGCCGGCGAGCCGTCCGGATACGACAACGACCCCTGGTGGCTGCGCCAGGAACACCAGCCTGCCTCCCTGGCCGGACAGCTGCGGGTGCTGGGCAAGGAGAGGAAGGCGCCCGGCTCGGGGACGATGTGGCGCGCGACGGTGCCCGCCGAGCAGCGTGCCCAGATCACCAGCCTCGTCAACAGCGCTGAAGAACAGCTCATCCAGCTGCGCGGGGCGCAGACCGGTTCGAGTGCGGACGTGGCCCAGCATCTGCTGCGCATCCTCAGCTACAGCGCCGGCCTGCTCGAGAAGGCCCTGCAGCACACTGTCGTGGCGGCCGTGAACGCCGGGGTGCCGCCGCGGGATGTGGCCCAGTGGGCGAAGCTGTCTCCCGGCCCGCTGGCGGACGCGCTCAAGGCCTACCAGGACGCGGGCGACAGGTAGGCGCCGGCTCTCCGGGAATCGGGCGGCCCGGGACCGGTCCTTGGGGCGCTGGCGTGGCGGCCCGGTGTTACCGCATCACGCGGCGCCACGTGATCGAAACGCCGAAACAGCTCCGGCCGGCAGCCGGGCCCATTTGGCTGGGCGAGTGAGCGGCAAGGGGACGGCGGCCGGGCCTGGCAGCAGGCCGGGACGGGTGGACGTGAGCATCGGGGCCGGGTTCGAGGCGGTCTTCCTCGACCCTCTCGGGCAGGCGGTGCAGCAGCGGTGGGCGGACGCCGCCCTCGCGGTCGCGTTCGAAGACCTCGATCCGGTGTCGGCCTTCCCGGTGGTGCCGGGAAGGCGGTGGGGGCCGGGGCTGTGGTGGTCGGCCACCACCGGGCGGCACGTGGCCGCCGGCTCGAACGCCATGCGCATCCAGCTGATGACCATGGACCGCGACCCACAGGTCACCGGCATGGCCGGACGGCCGGTACGGCTGCTGTGGCGCGACCGCCGGAGCCGGGTGCGTTCCTGGGTGCCGCAGCTGTTCGCCCGCTACGCCGACGGCACCGCCCTGCTGGCCGACTGCCCCGGCCACCCCGACGCCGGCGGTGAACGTGCTCTGAAGGCCGCGCAGGCGGTGGCTGCGGCGTGCGCGGACATCGGCTGGAGTTACCGGCGCCTGGCGCCGCTGGACGAGGTGCCGGCGGCGAACCTGAAATGGCTGGCCGGCTACCGCCACCCCCGCAACCAGGGCAGGCCCGGCCTGACGGCGGCAGTCCTCGATGCCTTCGCGCGGCCACGGCCGCTGATCGAGGGCGCCGAAGCGGCCGGCGACCCGCTCGAGGTCCTCCCTGCCGTCTTCCACGCCCTGTGGCATCACACGCTCACGACAGGACTGGAGACGCCGCTGCACGAACGGGTCATCGTCAGTCCGGGCTCCCTCCGTCAGGGCAGTGGCCCCAAGCCCGCCAAGAACCCGCACGACGGCGCCGGCGCCGGGCGCGGCGAGGAGAGCCAGGGCTGCGTCCCCGCGGCCGGGTACCCGGCGTCAGACGCGGGGCGCGGCAAGGCTGGCGCCGGGCGCGGGGAGGCGGTGTGAGCACCGGCCGGCAGAGCGGCCGGCCGGTGGTGGCGGTCGGGGCGCACGTCCGCTTCCGCGGATCCCGGTGGCAGGTCGTCGCCCTGGCCGGGCAGTGTGTCCACCTGGCCGGCGAGGACGGCAGCGATGAAGCGGTGCTCACCGGACACCTCTTCGCCGATCCCGGCTTCGCCCTCCTGGGAGCAGAGGCGCAGCAGCCGCAGGCGGCGCCGCGGTGGGGGCTGTTCGAAACCGCCCCGGCCGCGGCACGGGAGAAAGCACTGGCCTGGCAGCGCCACATCCGGGAGGTCGAGTGCGGGTTGCCCGGCGGGCCGGGCAGCGGCGGGCCGGTGCGGGAGCAGTACGACCCCGCCCAGCACACACTGGCCCAACGGGAAAGGGCCAAAGCAGCAGAGCTGACCGCGCTCGGCTTCGGCCGGGTGTCGCGTACGACGGTGCAGCGCATGCGCCTGGCCTACCGCAAACAGGGCCTGTGGGGGCTCATCGACCACCGCACCACCCGCGGCCCCAGCCCCACCGGACGGGCCGACGAGCGGGTCGTCGCCGCGGTCAAGGAAGCGCTGCGCCGCCAGCGCGGCCGCTCCAAAGGCACCGTCAAAGGGCTGATGCCGCTGGTCGCGCACATCCTTGAGGACCGGCACGGCGGCACGGTCGCGATGCCGGCGCAGGCCACGTTCTACCGGCTCGTCCATCAGCTCGCCGGCCCCGCCGACCATCCCGCACAGCCGGTGCGCACCCCGCCCATCACCGAGGACGGACGGGGGCACACGCCCACCGTCGCCCTGCGGCCCGGAGAGCAGGTGCAGATCGACACCACCCGGCTCGACGTCCTGGCCCTGTTCGACGACGGCACCCTCGGCCGGCCCGAGATGACCATCGCGGTCGACGTCGCCACCAGGGCGATCCTCGCGGCCGTGCTCTGTCCGGGCGGCACCCAGGCCGTGGACGCGGCCCTGCTGCTGGCGGAGATGGCCGTCCCCCACCCGTCGAAACCCACCTGGCCCCACGCCCTGCGCTTCACCCACACCCCACTGCTCCCCCGGGCACGGTTGCTGACGCTGGACGAACGGCTTCAGGGCGCGGCCGCCCGCCCGGTCGTGATCCCCGAGACGATCGTCGTAGACCGGGGAAAAGTGTTCCTTTCCAGGGCATTTACGGCTGCTTGTGAGACCCTCGGCGTCAGCGTGCAGCCCGCCCCGCCCTACGCGCCCACCGCCAAGGGCATCGTCGAGCGGACCTTCGGCTCGATCAACACCCTGTTCTGCCAGCACCTGCCCGGCTACACCGGATCCGACGTCACCCGCCGCGGACGCGACGCCGAACGCGAGGCGTGTTTCACCGTCCCGCAGCTGCAGGACCTCCTCGACGAATGGCTCGTGCACTACCACCACCGCCCGCACCAAGGGCTGCGTCATCCCGTGCTGCCCAGGGCCGCACTGACACCGAACCAGATGTGGGCCGCCCTCATCTCGGTCGCCGGGTACGTCCCCGTCCCCCTCACCAGGGACGACTACCTCGAACTGCTGCCGGTGCGCTGGCAGGCCATCACCGAACGCGGCATCCGCCTGCACCACCGCACCTACGACTGCGACCTCCTGGCCCCCTATCGCGGGCAGCCCTCCCCCATCGCGGCGCGCGGCGGGAAATGGGAAGTCCACACCAACCCCCACGACGCCCGCCAGATCTGGCTGCGCCTGCCCGACGGCACCTTCGCCGAGATCCCCTGGATCCACCGCGCCCACGTCCACCGCCCGTTCAACGAACAGACCTGGCAGCACATCCGCACCACCGTCACCCGCCACACCGACCCCGACAGCCTGGAGGCCGACCTCGCCGACGCCCTCGACCAGCTCATGCGCCGCACCCGCACCGGCACGGCCACCACAGGGGAACAACGCCTCCTGGCCCGCACCCAGCCCGCCCGAACCCCCCTGCCCCCACCGCGCCCCGCACCCGACCACCCGGGCGAGACAGACGCCGGCCGGACGGGGCCCGGGACGGACACCGACAGCCTCGACGACCTCGACGAGGAACAGGACCCGGACGCGGAAGAAGACGACGCCGACGACGGCCCGCCCGCCGTCCCCTACACCGGACTCGGTCTCTACGACGCCCACGCGGAGGCCCTGAAATGGTGAACACCCGCCCACCCGCCACAGCCGGCGATCCCGGCAGCACCACCACACCCGCCGCCGGCCCAGCGCAGCAGTCCACGACGGACACGACGACCGCGTCATGGCCGGTGACCACCTGGCAGGGCTGGCACCACTTCGCCACCACGGCGCCACCCGCACCGCCGCAGCCCGGCGAAGCGCCCCGCAGCCCGGAGGAACGCCTCGCCTACCACTCCGCGTTCGTCACCGTCCGCACTCCCGCCATCGACACCCTCGCCACCAGCGTGCGCACCCTGATGATCCTCGGCCGCCACCAGACCACCACCGCACGTCCCTCACTGATCGTCACCGGCCCCGCAGCCGCAGGCAAAACCACCGCCCTGCTCCACGTCGGACGCACCTGCCACCTCGCCCACACCCACCGCACCCCCAGCCCGCCCGGCCACCACCCCCAGGTGCCGGTCGCCTACGTCCTCGTCCCGCCCGGCGCGACCGCGAAGACCCTCACCGCCGAATTCGCCCGCTACCTCGGCATCCCCACCACCACCCGCATGACCCAGGCCCAGATCACCGAAGCCGTCTGCCACACCTACAACACCGCCGGCGTCCGGCTCGTCCTCATCGACGAGATCCACCGCCTCAACCCCCGCACCACCACCGGCGCCCAGGCAGCCGACCTCCTCAAAGACCTCACCGAACGCATCAGCGCCACCTTCGTCTACGCCGGCCTCGACGTCACCGCCACACCCCTGTTCAGCGGCGTACGCGGCGCCCAACTCGCCGGCCGCGCCACCCTCATCACCTGCGGCGCCCTCCCCGCCCGCCACGGCAACCGGCACCCCTTCACCGACGTCATCACCGACCTCGAAAACGCCCTCGACCTCCACCACCACCGCCGAGGCACACTCCCCCGCCACGCCACCTACCTCCACCAGCGCACCGCCGGCCGCATCGGCAGCCTCACCCGCCTCATCCGCCAAGCAGCCATCACCGCCATCAGCGACGGCACCGAACGCATCACCAAGAAGACACTCGAAGCCATCCAGCTCGACCACCTCGCCGAACAACACAAACGCCCCCACACCCGCCGACCGTCCGCACCCGCATGACACGGACACGAAGAAGACCAGGAACACGCCGACCGACAACGAATCCACTGCCGTCCGCGGCCAGGTACGGGACGTCCTGATCCCCGCCCGAGCCGGCTACCCGGCAGGAGCCTCACCGCACTACGACGAGGTCTTCCACAACGCCGTACAACAAACCGAGCGCACCGACAGCCTCGCGACGACGGACATCGCGGCCCTGGCCGTCCGAAAAAGGCAGCGCCACCCACCCGGACGACCGTCTACGACCGCCGTGTCCAGCACACCCCCACCACAGAAACCAGACCACGCCTATGACCAGGCACAACACGCCTGACCAGCCCAAACACACCCCGGACCATTAGACGCAGAAGCTACCCACAACACCCCGGGCATTCCCACAACAACCCACACAACCCCAGGTCAACCCCACCCCACCCCACCAAACCCCGTTCCCAACCAACCACCAACCCTGCAGCCCACACCCCACCCACCACACCAACTACCCACCCCCGGATCGACAGGCGCGTCACCGTGCTTGGTTCAGCGGTGGACAGCGACGACTGAGACCTCCGCGTTCATCGCACGCAACCGAGGCCCTTCGAGGTGCTGGGCTGGCCGAGATCACTTGGGGCGCGATCAGGAGTGGACTTTCTTGAGGCGTCTCCAGCAGATGAGGCTGCAGGCCAGGGAAACGAAGGCTTCGTGGAGTTCGTTCGGTGTTCCCAGCGGACGGCGAGACGTTTGAACTGATGGAGCAGGGCGAAAGTCTGCTCCACGACGTAGCGGAGCTTGCCCATGCCCTTGATGTTCGGTGATCCCTTGCGTGAGATGACAGGCAGGATCCGCCGTTGTCGCAGCTCGTCGCGGTGGGCATTGGAGTCGTAGCCCTTGTCACCGAGCAGGGCGTCGGGCCTGCGACGGGGTCGGCCGGGGCGGCCCGCGACGGGCGGGATGCCGTCGACCAGGGCGAGGGTCTGGGTGACGTCGTTGACGTTGGCCGCAGTCGTAATGACCTTGAACGGGGTGCCGCGTCCGTCGCAGATCAAGTGGTGCTTGCTGCCGGTTTCCCGCCGGTCGACCGGTGACGGACCGGTGTCGGCACCCCCTTTTTCGCCCGGACATGGGAACCATCCACGCACGCCCGTGACCAGTCGAGTTCACCGGCCGCGTTCAACTTCGCGAGCAGGGCCCGGTGGAGTTGGTCGAAGACCCCGGCCCTCTGCCACCGGTCCAGACGCCGCCAGCAGGTCTGACCCGATCCGAACCCCAGCTCCAGCGGCAGCAGTTGTCAGGCGATGTCGTTGCGCAGCACGTACAGGATGCCCTGCAGGTACAGCCGGTCCGGAACTGGCCGCGGACCGGGAGCTTTCTCCGGCCAGGGCGGCAGCAACGGCTCGATCAGCGCCCACAAGTCGTCGTCCACGATCCACGGCCGAGTACTCACACCATCGCGAACGGCCGAATCCTCACACCGGTCACGGCCAACCAGGACGTTGCAGCAAGATCGTGTTACGAGCTCTACTGACCTTGAATGCGTGATGTCGTCATGGTGAGGCGGGTGCCAATCCGGTGCCGGTGAGGCAGCCGTCGAGGACGTCGCGGCGGTATTGGAGCTGGCGTATGCCGCGCCGCACGGCGGTGATCAGGTCTTGCGGGTCGGCGAAGGCGCGGTTGGCCGTGGTGGTGCGTGGCAGTACCGACCAGATGCCTTCGACCGGGTTGAGGTCGGGTGCGTAGAGCGGGAGCTGGTAGACGGTGAGCCAGTCCCGTTCGGCGATGTAGCGGCGCATCCCTGCCGTCAGTTGGGTGTTCAGGTTGTCCCAGACCAGCACGATCGGGCCGCCGAGCTGCTGGTGCGCGGTCTGGATCAGGTCGCGGTAGTCCTGCCAGGAGAAGCTTTTGCGTCCGTCGGGACGGGCGTCCGGGCAGGGCCGGTAGATCAGCCGGGATCGTTCGCCGGGCTTGTAGCAGGCCAGGGCGGCAACGGATAAACGTCGGCGGGAGCGGCCCCGCACGCGCACGACGGGAGTGCGGCCGCGGCGGGACCAGGTGTGGGCGGTCGGCGGCGTCATCGAGAAGCCGGCCTCGTCCTCGAAGACGAACCAGGCGCCGAGCGCCGCCACGGTCATTCCACGCGCGGCCAGGTCTCCTTCACCCAGCCGACCACCGCCGCCTCGTCACGCTCGACAGCTCGGCGGGCGGGGATCTGGCAGGTCCAGCCGTGCCGTTTGAGCAGGGCCGCTAGGCCCTGGATCGTGTAGCTCTTGTGGAAACGGCGCCCGATCAGGGTCTTGATCCGCGACAGAGTCCAGGTCTGGTCGGGCCAGCCGTGCGCGAGAGGGCCCTTGTCCAACTCCCGCTCCAGGACCGCGAACAGCTCATCGCTCAGCAGCGGCAGGGACGCCGGTCCCTTCGACGCAAGAGCCCGCGTCCCACCCTCGGCCCACGCTCTGCGCCAGCGCTGCACCGAGCGGACAGTGACCCGCAGGCCATGAGCGACAACGGCGGTGTCGTCACCGCGCGCGAATCGCTCGGCCGCCTCTGCCCGAAGCCGCTCCCGAAACGCCCGACGCTCAGCGGTCAGCCCGCCACCCTGCGCGTACCTCATGAAGACGGCATACCGCGCGGGGCGCTGATGCTCTTCAGGAGGCGAGGGTCGCAAGCTCCGCTCCCGCGTGGAGGAAAGCGCCGACCGCGAAGTCCGCAGTGGTGTCGTAGGTGACGGGTTGGCTGGAGTCGGGGCGGTCGCCGACGCCTTGGACGTAGCCGAGGACGCCGTCAGGGTGGACGGCGGTGGCGACCAAGCCGTTCCAGGCACGGGCGGCGACGGGCAGGTAGGCGGCCCGGTCGACGAGGGCGGTGGCGACGGCGTAGGCGATGGCACAGACGAAGAAGGACGTGCCGCTGCTCTCGGGGCCGGGGAAGTGGGTGGGGTCGGCAAGGTTGACGTTCCAGAAACCGTCGGGACGCTGGATTGAGGGGAGGGCGGTCACCAGGCGTGTGAGGGTGTCGCGGTATTCGGCGGTGTTGGACTGGGTGGGCGGCAGGGCCTTGAGGGTCTTGACGTGGGCGGCGGCCACCCAGCCGTTGCCCCGCGACCAGACGACGGGCTTGCCGGAGGGCGAGACGATGTGGCCGGGCAGGAAGTTCTTGTCGCGGTACCACAGGCCGGTCGCCGGGTTCAGGAGGCCGGGGCCTCCCTCGGCGTGCTTGGTGTGCTGGTACAGGCTGTACAGCTTCTGGTGGTAGCGGGCGTCACCACGCAGAGTGCCCAGGCGCGCGAAGGGCGGCATCGCCATGTGGAGGGCGTCGGCCCACCACCAGTCGTCGTTCTTGTCGACTTGGTCGGTGTAGGTCATGCGGTGCAGCGAGGTCTCGATCGCGCTGATCTTGTGCGGGTCGGGTTCCAGCGCGTAGAGGTCGAGATATGCCTGTCCGGCGTTTTGGTTGTCGGCGATCCGGGTGCTGGAGCCCGCGTTGAGGGCGTAGTTGTTCTGCTCGGCCCAGGACCGGGCGTAGGCAAGGTAGCGGGCGTCTTTGGTCAGGGAGTACAGGGACAGCAGGCCGGAGAAGAAGGTCGCGTTGGCCCACTGGTTGTTGCCCGGGTTGGCGTGGGCGGCGATCCAGTGGTCCGCGACTCGGCGCAGCACGGCGATGATCGCGGCGAGCGAGGGCAGAGCGGGCGAGGGCACGGCGGCGGGGGTGGCCATGGCGCGCGGTCCTGCGATGCCGGTCAGGGCGGACAGCCCCACAGCGGCGAGGACGCTGCCGCCCGTGGTGGTCAGGAAGCGTCGTCGGTCCATGTCCTTGTCCATGGGGGCCTGGGCCTTTCGTGTTTGAGGAGGGGCGGATTCCCCGGAGTTGGGGGTGAGGGTCGGCTGCTGCTGTGCAGGAGCCCGCTTACGGGAATCGGCGCGGCGGATCGCCATCGGCCGTGCGGAGCGAACTCAGTTGGGGTTTTGGGCGTTGGTGAGGGTTTCCCAGGCCACGAAGAGGTTGTTCGTGCCGGCCGGGCGGTTTCGCTCGGTGAGAGTCTGGGTGTTGGCCATCGCGACGCCGTGGAGGGTGTTCAGTGTGTTGAAGCCGACCTCGGTGATGGGGCCGAGTCCGAGTTTGAGAGTGCCGCCGCACACGGTGGACGGGATGGCCGCGCCGAGTTCGTACTTCGACTGGAAGCCCAGTGCCTGCCGTAGGCGTTCACCGACCTGCGGGTAGAGGTCCTGCCCCTGGATGCGGGCGGTCTCCAGGACGTGGGAGATCGAGGAGATGCCGTAGCCGGTGTGGGTGAGGTCGCGGCAGGTTTCCTGGGTGATGCCGGTGGTGAAGGTGCTTCCGCCGAACCAGAAGTTGACGATCTGGTCGCGAGTGGTGAGGTGCTGGCTGGGCACGGTCTTGGGCAGCGCGCCGTCCGAGGAGAGGTACACGAAGGCGGGGACGCGCTGCAGGTAGTGGCCGATCGCGGTGTCGTAACTGGTGTGGTCGTCGAGGAAGACAGACATGCTGACGGCCGCCTCCAGCATCGTCAGGTCCCAGTTGCCGGTGCGGTTGGAGCCGTTGACGACCAGCGGGAGGTAGACGGTGCGCAGCATCGTCGCAAAGCGGCCGGCGTTGGGCCAGTTACCGCGCACGGTCTTGATGATCTCGGCCGCCTTGGGCCAGGAGGATCCCGTCCAGCCGGTCTGTAGTGGGGCGTTGTCGTTGGTGTGGCCGTGGATGGTCGCGGACCAGGCGTCCATGAGCTGGATCGCCTTCTGCGCGTAGCGGTCATCGCGGTTGATGTACCAGGCCAGCGCGTCGGTGTACGCGGCTATCGCGTCCTCGCGTTCATCGGTACAGCCGTTGTTGGGATTCGAGGAGGGGCCGCACTCCACGGTCGCCCGGGGTTTGGGGCTGCGTGACAGTGAGGCGTACGGGCTCGCCATCATGCTGTCGTACGCGGTCTTCCACGGCTGGGCCCCCGCCTGGACCTTGGCCCGTACGAAGTCGAGCTGGGCGGAGTCAAGGTTCACGCCCGGGTGCACGAACGCCACGGGCGATGCGGCAACGGCTGCGGCTTGGGCCGTGTCGGGCTGAAGGATCGTGGCTCGCGTGGCGGCTTCCGGCGTGGGTGCCGGGGAAGCCGAAGCGGGAACCATGACGGCTGCGGCCGCCACAGCGCCGAGCACAGCGGACAGGCCGGCGAACCGGGAGAGGGCTGTTGAACGCATGGGGGGATGGCCTTCCATGAGGCGACTGCCGCTACGGAATTCCTATACGTGAACAGTGAATGCCATTGTGAACCGCTGATGCCGGAAGGTAGTCGCGCAGGAACGAGGGCGTCAAGGTCTAGACCAACATTGCGGCAGCCCGCGACTGCACGACAGCGCGGGGAAGCTGCGCCGACTACATCCACTCGTTCGGAGCCAGGGAGCCTCACCCGATGCGTTGTCGCTGGTGGATGCAATGATCGCCGTTGCTGGCGTGAGCACGCTGGTTTCACAATTCGGGGATGGCTCGTATGGACACGTGGCAGGAGCTTTCAGCGCTAGTGGAGGAGCGGCTGAAGGCCATCTCGCCTGGGGAACGCGGCGTGTTTACTGCAGGTATCGCGGAACGGCTCATGAGCTGGCACGAGAGACTGCCCACGGACGAGCAGGCGCCGTTCACCGTGGGTCTTCGTCCCCTGTTGAACTCCGTGTGGGAGGGCGCCCTCGGTGACTCGACGGCCTTCTCGGCGGTGAAACGCGGTGTCGCCGAGTACATGTTCAGCGAGTACTGCCACAACGACGGCCAGGACGGGCCCGATGATGCAGACGAGTCTGCCGCAGCGGCGACGTTGCATGCCTACCTGTTCGGCTGCCACGACTTCGCCACCTGGACCAGTCGCCGGGCAGTGGAGGCCGTTGATCAACACCTTGCATTCCTGGCCGAGCAGGAAGAAGACGACCTCGTCCCTGATTCGGACGAAGCGCTGACCTCTGAGTTGCAGCGGGAGCTCCGGGACCTCGACCTCATCGCCAACTACTCGAAAGATCTTCGCCACTCCAGCATGGGACTGAGCATCGACACCTCGATCCGACTGCGCGTGGAGCTTCGAGCTCCTCTCTCCAGCCGGGCGCGAGTGTCCGAGAATCAGGAGTGGCCCGTCGCCCGCCCGGACCACGGCCACGACCTCACCTGGCCCGTGCTGATCCGCCATCTCGCCCGCGGCACTGGGAGCACATCTGCTGGCTCCGAACGCCGACCGGGACTGGGGGCCATCCCCGTGGCTGCGGGGAGCACGCGATCTCGGCGTGGGTGTCCGCCTTGGCGATGAGATCATCGCTGCGGGCACGGAGAGCACCAGCGGTCGCCCCGGCGCCAGCCCATGCTGGCGGGACCATCCCCGCGGGCGCGTGGAGCACCGCATCTTCTCGCTCGATGGGCGCATCCCTCCAGGAACCGTCCCTGCGGGCGTGGGGGTCTGTCACTACGGACGAACCGTCGAAGCACCGCGACTGCGTACTCCCACTCGGTCCCGGCCCGTGAGCTGGTCCCGGCAACTCGTAGGCACGCGAGCCGCTGGTACTCGGCCGTACGGCTGGGGCCAGACTTTCAGGCCCTTTCTCAGACCGTGAGCGTGGCCGATGCGGTCAGGGCTCGCAGCCGTTTTTGCGTCGGTGATCCTGTGGGCTGGTTGGTGCGACGGCCGGTGTGGTGAGTCGCCGCCTGGGGGCCTCCTGGCCTGAATGAATTCTCTTTCGGCAAACCATGACCTTGATCACGGTGGGCCTGTGTGCGGGTGTGGTGGTGTTGCGGACTGTCATGAGCAGCTCATGGGCAACTCACGGATTCGCAAAGGGGATTGACGGAGTGAGATTTTTACCGAGGTCGTCGTGGCGGCATGCTGCCGCGGGTGCCGTGCTCGTGTTACTGGCGGGGGCAGGTACTGCGACAGCAGCCCCCGCACCGCCCACGCCCGGTCTGAGCGCTTCCCCTGCGGAGGTGGCGGCGGCCGGTCCGCAGAACCTGGCGGCCATCGCCGCCGGGGGTGCGCGGCCGGTGTCGGGTACGGCCCCGTCGGCCGGCCCCAAGTTCTCGAAGTCGGGCACGGTCTGGCGGGTCATTGCTCCGGAGGTGGTGCTGCGCAACACTGTGACGGATGCGGACGGCGATACCTCGACCGAGACGTTCCAGGTGTACACCACGAACGCGGACGGCACCCCGAAGGCGGCCATCGACCTCGACGGGTCGGGCCCGAACGGAGTGCTGGTGTCACCGTATGTGGCCTCAGGCGGGCTGGCGAAGGTGACGGTGTCCTACGGCGTCCTGAAGCCCGGCGTACTGTACGCGTTCCGCACCTCCGCCTTCGACGGCAGCTTGTACGAGACGACCTGGTCGCCATGGGCGTACTTCCGTATCGACCCGTACATGAAGTTCCCCGCTCCGCAGACGTCGTCGACGATCGACCCGGTCGCGCAGGAGAACATCGCGTTCACCCGGACGGATCCGGGGCCGGCCCTGCCGACGCTGGACACCCACGGTGCGGTGAAGCGGGAGGCGACCCAGCCGCGTACCTGTGGCAAGGCGGACGCCGAGGGCCGCAAGATCTGCATCGAACTGTCGCCACCCACCGCGGAGTCGAAGGCGAGAGCGGAGAAGCGCACCGCGGCGCTGCGCGAAGCGACAATGGCGAAGGCCCGCAAGGCCGGCAAGTCTTCCGCCGAAGCGGCTGCGGTCGCGGCTGACGCACCATTGGCGGATCTGGTTCCCTGGTGTTCTGACGAGCCGGTCGGCACGGACTACTTGAACCGCACCGATGCGTGCATGAAGAGCATCGGGTCGGGGACCTTGGTGTTCGTCGACTCGGAGGACGCGACGATTGGCTCCGCCACGTTCGACTTCGAGCAACGAATCAAGACGTACCCGAACAAGGCCGCGGGCGGTTCCAACTTCGCGGAGTTCGACCAGCAGATCCGCATCATGCCGGTGCTGATCTCGCCGGAGCTGAAGGGTGTCACGCTGCGGTGGAACACCCAGTCGACGTGCGCGGCGTGTGTGACGTCGGTGATCCGGTGGGCCGACGACTTCAACAACGCGGCGGGCGACAACGCCTACTGGGACGCGAACGACTGGAACGCCTACACCGACGGCAGGTGGGGCACCCGCGCTACCACCTGGAACGGCACGGGCAAGGAGACCATCGACCTCGGTTGGTCGGTGACGGCGACCGTGGACGCCAGCACCACCGCGACCGCGACCGCGGACTTCGGGACCTCCGGAATTCCGCAGGTGAGGGAGATCGCGCCCCGCTGCGACGACTACCTGACGCCCTCGCTGCCGGGATGTGTGCTGCCGTACTTCAAGCCGACCTACACGGTAGACACCAACAAGTACCCGGCCGCCGGCGCCTACTACTGGTACATGCAGCAGGTGATGCCCGATCATGCCGGCTCGAAGCGGTGGGACTCACTGCTGCACTACCTGGGCCCGGACACCCCCCTCACCAACAGCGCCGGCAACAAGTGGACGCAGGCCAACAGCCGCAACGTCATCTGCGGAACCAGCTCCGCCTGGACCATCCATCCGTCCGACGCATCGGTCGGTTCGGTCGACTGCGACGAGTACGCGATGGCGACGACACACGAGTCCGGCGGTTATCCGCAGAGCGTCAACCTGGTGACGTCGGGCACCAAGTGCGCACAACTCTTCACCGACAAGATGGGGGACGGCTCGGCGAACTTCGGTCTCCTCGCCGACACGCGCACCGCGACGAACGGGCCGAGCGGCACGGAGCGGTGCGGTCGCGCAGCGATTTCGAGCACGCAGAACGAGGAAGCGTTCAGCAGCTATCCGGCGCCGGCATGGCGGATGCTCGACGGTGACGGATTCTTCCTGAACCTGCCGGGATACGAACACTGCACGTCCGCCGCAACCACCTGCACGTGGAGCAAAATCGGCTGACACAGCCTGAAGGGGAGCACACAAGAAGGAGGAGGGGCCGGCGGCCCACGCAGCCGGCCCCTCCAGGGGGCGGTCAGCCAGCCACAGGCCGCCACCGGCTTTCCTGAGCAGGGTCGATGCTGCTGAGCCACACCAGGGTCCCGCCGATCAGGCCCGGCTTGTCCCGCGCGGCGAGGGCGGGGGCTTCGAGCATGTCGGCAGTCTCTTCCAGGTAGGTGATCAGCGTGTCGAGTGCGTCGCCGGGCGGCTCGTTGTAGCGGGACCACGAGCCCAAGTAGCCGGTCGCGGCGTCCAGATAAAGCCCCGCGGTGCTGTCGGCCGGGCCCAGGGCGATCACCGGAATCCGGGTCGCCCTCCACACGGTGATCCGTTCCTCCTCAGGGCGGTTGGCGTTGAGGGCGTCCTGGTGAGCCTGGGCATCCGTCTTCAGCCGGTAGCGGGAGGCCACGGCGTCCAGGTTCATCAGAGCCATGTTGCCGGGGAGACAGCCCCAGCCGTCAGCCCCGTCGTCACCTGCGGTCAGCATCCACAGGGTGCGCAACTCGACGGGTATCGGGATACCGAGATCCTCTTCCAGAGCAGCGACAGCGGCCGGGGCAGCGCCGGTACGGAGCGCAGCATAGGAGGCAGGGGCGTTGGACTGGAGCCAGGCGGCGATGCGATGCCAGGCATCGGCAACCTCCCGTACCGCGACCGCGACATCGGCAGCAGCAGGGCCAGCAGGCTCTCCCTGCTCGTGGGCGTCCGTGGAAGGCTCGGTGGAACCGTCCGTGGAGGGCCCAGCGGAGGGGGCTGCTCGCAGAAACCGGATCTCGACACGGTCGGGCTCGCGGATGTAACCGACAGAAAGGTCCGGGCAGTCCTCGAACATGTCACCGTCGACCGTCACGGTCAGGATGCCGGGCAGTCCCGAGGGCCGGCCCATGTCCGGGTCGTCGGCCAACTGCCCGGCCACCGCCTTCAGCGCGTAAGGCACTCCGGCCCCGAGCTGGGCGGCGATGTCACGTACATCCGGCTGGATTTCGACCTTCACTGCCTGATGCTCCCTGGTGGTCGGATGGAGGACGATACCCCTCACACACTAACGAGCTCGTTCGTGCATGGTTGGCGTTGGCATGTCGAGGGCCATGATCGTTGATCATGGTCGGTGTGGTGGGGAACCGGGCACGTGCAGCGATCATGCGAAGCCAGCGGATCACGGGGCTGACGCCCGGAGTGATCGCCGAACTCGTCGCTGAGATCGGCCCGTTGTGGCACGAGCGGCACCAGGCTGGTCTCGCGTCGCGTCGCGTCCCCGTCGCCGCGCCGTGGGTGCCGGGGCGAAACACAAGCTGGTCTTCGTCGACCGACTGTTGGCCACCCTCGTCCACCTTCGTCATGGCGCCACCCATGACGTGCTGGCCTGCTGGTTCGGAGTCGACCGCTCCACCATCACGCGCGCAATCGGTGAAATACGGCCGCTGTTGGCGATGCGCGGCTGCACCGTAGCCCCCGACGTCCGCCTGCGTACGCTCGCCGAAGTTGTCGACCATCTCGGTGCGAGCGGACAGAGCGGGATCATCGACGGCACCGAGATCCGGGTCCACCGCCCGGCTGCCGGACGCAAGGACCGGGACAAGTCCATCTCCGGCAAGAACAAGCAGAACGCCGTGAAGTCCATGGTCGTCACGGACGCTGACGGGCGGCTGCTGTTCTGCAGCCCGGCCGAACCCGCGAGCTGCGCGGACATCACCCATGCCCGGCAGTTGGGCCTGGTCAAGCTCCTGGCCAACGGACCGGCCGTGGAAATTCTTGCCGACGCCGGCTACCAGGGACTGGGCGCTCAGACAGGCGGGCGCGTCGTGACACCACCGCACCGCAAGTTCAAGAAAAACGCCCCGGACTGGTACGAGGAAATGCATGAACGCCAGCGCAAAGCCCACTCCTCACGCCGCATCCGCGTCGAGCACGCCATCGCCCACCTCAAGAACTGGCGGGCCCTCGCCCGCCACCACGGCCGCCGCGAGCACATGACCGACATCGTCCAAGCCGTAGCCGGGCTCCTCTCGCACCAGCAGACCGCCACGCTCTCCGGCGATCCGCGAAAGTGAACCTGGAGGCAAGTCGCGGTCCTCGACATGCCAACGCCAACCATGCACGAGCTCGTTAGACGAGATCTCCGCATGGGGTGAGCCCCGGGCCAGACCGTGCCGGGGCTCACCTCGCGATTCGACCAGAAAATCTGCAGGAAAGGTGCACACGTGGTGACACGGTCATGGGAACTGAGGAGCGGTAACACGGCGCTCGGTACTCTGTCCCTCATCGACATTGATCAACCCTGGTTCCGGTGCCGGTTCAGCCCGGGTGAGGGATGGGAACAAGTACGAGACCTCTTCGAAAGGCAAGCTGAGGCCGTCGATGCCGAAGACCAGGAACGGATGATCGGTGCCATCGGCGCCGTCCGTAACCTTTCCCTTCAGCTCTATCCCCAAGAGGGCGATGAAGCCATCACGCCCGTCATCATTCAGATCAGGGGAACCGAAGCCAACTTCCGATACTGACCCGGCCGGTGGCCTCCGAAGCCACCGGCCGGGTCAGTAGACCCATCGACGAGTCGGCGGCAGCCATCTCCATCAAGGGACTGCGTGAGGAACTTGCCGCCCAGGGCCGACCGGCGCCCTGCAGCAGCCTCCGCGACTGGGCCCGCAGCCGACTGCAGTGGCCCGACGACCCTGCCCGACCACCGGCGCCGCCGAGCGTCCGGCAGGTCACCGGCTGGCTCACCCGCCGCCCCTCCAGCCTCGATGAGGACGAACACCAGCAGCTCAAGGCAGTACTCAACGCCTTGCTCCGAACTGGCTACCATGCACCGACTGGTCCGCGACTTCGGCGACATGCAGACCCAGCAGACCGGCGTCCTGCTGCCCGCTGCCCGCTGCCCGCTGCCCGCTGCCCGCTGCCCGCTGCTCCGCAAGATGATCCTGCTCCAGTGACCGCCGGTGCCGGCTCCCCGTGATCGCTGTCGGAGCCAGGATTCAACCGCCGCCGACACCGCCTACCGGTACCGCTTGACGCTGGGCACGGCGGCCGACCTGTCGGTCCTCGCAGCGCGGGCAGTCCCGGCCGGAGTCGAGCAGCATGCGGTTGTCGCACAACACGTCGCCGCACTCCGGCCGTTGGGGCAGACCCTTGCCGATCGGCCGGCCCACCGGGTCCTTGATGGGACCGTCCAGCCGAAGCTGGTCCTCCAGGCGCCGGGCGAGCCGGTCGGCGAGGACCTGCGGTGCGTCCGTGCAGCCGACGAGCCCGCTCACCGTGGCCAGCTCGGCACCCGCTGGCGGCCTCCGCCAGGCGGTGGGCGGCGGAACGATCCAGATGCGCTCACAGCAGCCGGACTGGCTCCAAGATCCCCCGAATATTCTCCGGCAGCAGGAGTATCCCGAGAGACCAACAGAAAAACACTCCGGGCCCCGGACTGCGCGGCCACCACGGCGGCCCGCAGGTGCTCGGCGGGCAGGGCCGGCGCCGGCCCGCGGCTGCGGCCTCGGGTCCCTCGGTCGCCTCCATCGCCTTCACTTTGGCCTTGAGCACCCTGCGGACGCTGGGGCCACGGTCTTGTCGAGGACCAGGTCGTAATCGGTGCGGCCGGTGACGACGACGCCGGACAGGCAGCGGTCGACGGTCGAGGGCGCGGTGTACTTTCCCTTCATCCGTCGCCGAGCAGCGGCCCGCACCAGGAGGTGCCGCTCTCGTGCAGGCGCTGGAAGGCGTCCAACTCGATCGCCTCCAACGGCAGCATCAACGGATCGTCGGAGTCCGCGCTGCCCAGTACCGCGGTCTGTATCTGCCGCCGGTCCTCGCCCGGTATTCCTCCACCGCCGCACCCCCGCCCGGATTGCCTCATTTCATCGTGCCAGCAGCTCCGCTCGCCCTCCAAAGCACCGGCTTGAGGGGCTCCAAATCACTTGTAGCGATAGAGCTGTTGGAGGTGCAGGGCGTCGGTCTGCCACTGTGAGCGGGCCGCGTGAGTGTCGTCGGGCACCGTCCTGCCGAGCTGGTTCGCCACCCGCTGAAACACAGCCGCCGAGTGGGAGTCGGTGGCCGCCACGAGTGAGGTGAGGAGGGGCTCGTCAACCGGCGTGTCGGCATCGACCCGGGCGAGGACGATGACCTGGTCGTCGGGGTGAAGGTGGTGGGGCAGGGCGGAGCCGAGCTGGCGGCGCAGCCGTGCCCAGGACGTGGTGGAGCGCTCGCGGGCGGCCTTCTTCAATGCGCCGCGTACCGCGGCCGCCACGCCTCAACCCATCGTGCCACCAGCCCAGTTGACGCTCCAGAGCCCCGGCACATGCATCCCGCCGAGCCCTGTCCGTACCCGGAGGCCGGGTCTGCGGCACATCGCCTGGCACCTTCCCTCGAAGCGCCCTTCGAGGGAAGGTGCGGCATGGGCCGCCCAAGTGACCGTCACTGTTTCGGCACCAGACAGCGACGGCGGAGCCGACGGCCCTGTTGCAGCGCGGCCACTGGGGCGGCACGCGGCGAACTGCACGCCCTGCGACGGCACTTGCAGAGGTGAGGCGGCCGCGCTGCGGGCCATCTCAACCGTCAGTAGCCTCCCAGGAATGACGACGCTACAAGATCTCACCGCTCGCCTGGACCGAGTCGAGACCGAACTCGCACTGCACCGGCTGGCCCACGACTACTGCGTGGGTGCCGACCACCGCGACCCAGTCCGCTGGAAAGCGATTTGGACAGCGGACGCCGTGTGGGAGACCGGCTCGGACCAGATATTCACGGGGATCGAGGCCATCTGCGCGGCGGTCGAGCAGCAGTGGCAGGCATTCCCGATCATGCAGCATGCCACCGCCAACCACACGGTGGAAATCGACGGCGTTGCCGCGACCGGTCGATCTGACGTCGTGGTCCTGACCCAACTCCGCGATCACCGCTGGATTGCCGGTGGAGGTACCTACGAGGACGAGTACCGGCGCAAGGGCGGGATCTGGCGCATAGCGCGGCGCCGGGTGGTACGTCCCTTCGACCTTGCACCGTTGGCACCGAGTGACGGACCCGTCCATGTCGACGAACCAGTTCGGGCCAATGCTGGCGGTGTTGATGAGCCGCATCGATAGAAGGCGTTCGTCAGCGGCATACCGCTGACGAACGGGCCAGGACAATCAATCCTTCACAGCGCCGCTGCCTCGGACAACAAGTGATCGTACTCAGCATCCCCATGCGGCCGGTGAAGCCGTCGGAGGCGGCATTCAGCTTCTTCTCCCGCCCGGTGACGGACGTGGAGGGCCGGATGTCGGAGGTGTAGCCGCCCGTGCCGCTACGGAACCCTGCCCCAAGGGCCGAGCCGTGCGTCACCCAACGGGGCCGATACGGAGGACGGCGGCGGTGTCGAGGATCTCGACGACCTTCAGGCTCATGGCATTGTTGATGGTCGCGGCGGGTCCCTCTCCGCAGTTGAGCCCGACGCCGCCGCTGCCCTCCGAGGACACGCCGCCACCACCGGAACAGCCCGAAACGCTGAAGCCCGACCCCGTCAGCGGCGCGACCATCTCGACCTCGCCGCTGGTGATCGCCGTCACCTTGATCGGCCCGAGGCCGTACTTTTCCGGCACTGTCACGACGTCCCCCACGGCGACCTTGATCTCACAAGTCCCGTCAGCGCACGGCCCGGTCGGCGAGGGCGACGGCGTGGCCGTCTCCGTGGAAGTCGGCCTGGGGTCCGGGGCCGTTGTCCCGGAGCCGGACCCACTGGGCCGCCCCTCGGCGGAGGACCGGTCCGAAGAATCCGAAGAACACGACGTGAGGGCGGCGAACACGACAGCGACGACAACGGCGACGGCGGTGGATGACGTTCTACGCATCATGCCCGCCATTGAACCGCGCGGTGGCCGACCTCCGACAGTTCCTCGCGCAGCTCCCGCCTCAGGCATTCTGTTGCGCTCCCCCGTCCCTTTCCCGACCTCAACCATCGCGCGAATCCGGGCAGCAACGAGGCAGGGATGAAGCCTCGCAGGCCCTCTTGCTGATCCGCGCCCGTTCGGAGCTCCTCCTAACTCAGGACGGGGGGGGGGACGGTGGGGGCCGAAGACGACCGGTGCGTCCCCGACGTCGTCGCTCATCCAGTAGCCCTGCGCGGTGAGGATCGTGCGGAGCGCGCTGTGCATGGCGTCCTGCTGCGTGCGCCACACCTCGCTCAGCACGTCGAGGGAGTGGTGCCGGCGCCAGACGACCCGCACGGCAGCGCCAGCCGGCCCGGGACCCAGTGCGAGCATCACGCCGGTCGCCGCCTCGCCGACGTCATCGGACTTCGGGTCACGGACAGGCAGCCCCACCCTCAGCGGCGCGGCCACCAGGTCCTCCATGAACGGGCGCATGTGCTCAGGGACTTCCACCGGTCCGATGACACACCGGTCCAGGACGTGTGCCGCCCGCTGCGCCACCGCGTCCGGGCTGGGGTCAGGCTTGGCCATGTTGCGCTCCTGACGTGCCGGTTCTCCTCGTCCAGCTCGTCGGACAGCTCTGTCGACAGGCGGTCCCTCGTCGACCGCGTCGTGCTCGGCAACGACGGGGGACCGAGGTCCGGCCCGCCGCAACGGGGGGATGCGACGGGCCGACACTGGTCGTCACACTGCCACAGCCGTGCACCTGTTGCACGGGTATGGGGTGAGACGCTTTCGGGCTTCTGTCCGGCGACGGTGCCGGGCGCGATCGGTGCGGTGCGGGGAGGCCCCGCCCCGCACCGGATGAGGGGTTAGTACCTGTTTCTGATCCTCGGTTTTAGGTAGTTTTGAGCCCTGGCCCGGCTGGGTGTCCGAGGACGCCAGGGAGGCTGCGGGGCGGGTGTGTGAGGGCTGTGGCGAACGGTTGAGGCCGGGTGCTCCAGCTCGTACGAGGTTCTGTTCGGCGGCTTGTCGAGCCAGGCGGTGGCGTCGGGACCTGCGGTTGCGCAGGCGAGTGGCCGCTGAGATCGGCTGCCGGCTGGACCAAGTGCCGGGAGTGTGGGGCGAGTTGGGTGGCCGGGGTAGACCGCCGTTCGAACGCGGTCTACTGCTCGCAGCGGTGCGTGACGAGGGCCTGGAGGGCTCGGAAGGAACCGCCCGAGCTTCTCCAGCCCGGACTTCAGCAGCCCGGACTTCGGGGGCCCGGACTTCGGGGGCCCGACCACCAGCCGGAGTGAGCAGACCAGAAGCGGCCGATTTCGAGCGCGATACGCTCACCTCGCCGGCTGACCGTGACTCCTGCCTGCCGCCGCGGGGCAGGCAGGCCGGAGCTGTCCTCACGCGATGCTTGCAGTCACGGGACCGGAGGGTCGCCGGGTCGAAGAAACGGGACCGAGTGAGTTCCACACCCACTTCGAGCACCCCTTTTCTGCCGTGCCGGTCGAGAGGCATGTGAAGTTCCGCGCGTTGTACCGCCGGCTCAGGCAGTCTGTACCGGGGGAACAGATGAGCGGAATACAGCTCGGGATCGGACGAACGGTCGTAACGGCCCTCCTGAGTGCCGCGGATTCAATTCCCCGTTTGCCTTCGAGGCGGGATCCACCGCAGCCGTTGCGCGGAGTGTCTCCGGGCGGCGGCGTCGTTTGCCGTCTACAGGTACCAGTACTTGACGCCCCCCGGTGGTGCGAGCACGTCCCGCGGGCGTGGGCACTGTAGGAGTACGAGCCGTCCCTGCACTTCGCGGTAGCACCGCACGGATGCGGCGAGTTCGCCTTGCAGACACCCGTCGTGTGCCGCGCGCAGGTCGCGGCCACCACATCGGTCGCCGCACCTACGGCTTGGCGTCCCGTGACGACGAGCTCGACTTCAGCTACGTTCCGGCCGCCACGATCTTCTCGTCCTCCTCGCGAAACCAGGGGAACATCGAGGACGAGCGGCGCCGGGTCACCGCCAGCGTTGTCGAATTGATCCGCCAGGGCGGCCTGGGACCGATCCTGCGTCGCGTACCCGCCCCCGTGCTGACTCTTCTCATCGGCCGCAAGCTGCGGGTGCTGCGGCGCCTTGAGACGCACCGAGTGAAGGTCAGGCCCCTGTCATCGGTGCTCGACGAACTGGGCGTCGACCACATCGACCTGCTCAAGGTCGATGTGGAAGGCGCCGAACTTGAGGTGCTCAGAGGCATCGAGGAACGGCACTGGCCACTGGTCCGCCAAGCCGTCGTCGAGGTGGAGGGCTGGCAGCACAACCGCGACACGGTCTGCGAGGTACTCCGCGCACACGGCTTGACAGTCAGCGCCGAGCAGGACTCGGTGCAGCGGGCCGGCGACATCGGCATGCTGTTCGCGGTCAGGCCGTCACCACGCGCAGCACTCGGCGCTCAAGGCGGTATCAACGGCTAACGCACATGAGGTGGATGGGTCCTGAATGGCCGTGTCCGGGGCGGCAGTTGGACGTTCGGTCCGGTGTGGGCCCGTCGCCGTCGATCGTGTCGGATGAGCTGTGGGACACCCTCGTCCGCCGCCGCGGACCCGCCCATGAGATGGATGCATCGCGCATGCTGCCCGTATGCCCCGGCCGAGTAGCCGGGGCATACGGGCAGCACGCTTCGGGTCGCCCGGTGCTGCCGGGCGATCCGGATCTGTGGCTCAGGCCGGCAGCTTCCAGTTCTGGGCTGCCGTGCCGTTGCAGGTGTAGAGCTGGAGTTGGGCACCGGTCGTCGTCGTGGAGTTGGGATCGTCCAGGCACAGCTTGGACTGGGGGTTGATCAAGGAGCCGTTCGCGCCCGCGGTCCACTGCTGGGCGCCGCTGCCGTTGCACGTCCAGAGCTGGATCAGGGTTCCGTTGGTGGTCCCGCTGTGGTCGGCGTCCAGGCATTTGCCCAGACTCCGGACCGTTCCGTCGCCGGCGACGATCCAGTCCTGGGCGTAGGTGCTGTTGCAGGTCCAGATCTGGACGTGGCTGCCGTCGGTGGTGGAGGAACTCGCGTCGTCCACGCACAGGTTGGACGCCACCGCCGAGGTGATGGGGCCGATACGGGATGAGGCCGGAGCTGTGGTGTCACCGGCGTAGGAGGGCGGAGCGGCGGACGCGGCCGTCGCCCAGGAGATGTTGGCGCCGGCGCCGAGCGTGTAGGTCAGCGTGCCGCCCGCGGTGATCGCCGACGTGGGGGCGTAGGCGTTGTTCCAGGCGGAGCCGTTCCACGTCGCGGACTGGACGTAGGGGGCGTTGTCGGCGGCGCCGTTGCCGTTGATCGTCAGCGTCTTGCCCGACGGCAGAGTGATCACGGCCTGCGTGAACACAGGGGAGCCCAGGGCGAGATCGGCGGTGCCGGGGGTCTCGGGGAACATGCCGAGCGCGGACCACACGTACCACGCGCTCATCGCACCGAGGTCGTCGTTGCCGTCGGCCAGCCCGCCGGGGGTGTTCGCCCAGATCTGCTGCTGGATGGCCCGTACGGTGCCCTGGGTCTTGTAGGGCTGCCCGATGTAGTCGTACTCCCACGGCAGTTCGATGCTGGGTTCGTTACCGACCCACGCGTACCCGCTGTCGCCCGTGTAGCTGCGCAGCACGGTGTCCAGGTAGTGGCTCATCGCCGTGTCGCCGCCCTTGGCGCGCGCGAGGCCGGCGATGTTGAAGGGGATCATCCCGGTGTAGATCCAGGAGTCGGCCTCGACCATGTCGGTGCCGCTGGTGGGGTCGAAGCCGCCGGTCCAGGAGCCGCTCGCGTTGCGCGGCTCGACGAAACCGGAGGCCGGGTTGAGCACGTTGCGCCAGCCCTGGGCGCGATTGGCGTACGTCTTCTGATTCCCGGTGTCGCCGAGTGCCCCGGCCATCGCGGAGAGCGCGAAGTCGGCGGTGTTGTACTCCAGGGTGGTGGCCACGGGGCCGTAGAAGTTGCAGCAGCCGTAGCTGCCGTCGTGCGGCATGTATCCGGGTGAGTTCAGGTAGTTGAGGCCCGGCCGGTCGTTGTTGGTCGTGCTCGCCTGCCTGACCATGTCGGCGAGGGCG
Source organism: Streptomyces sp. NBC_01288 (assembly GCF_035982055.1). Taxonomy (NCBI): domain Bacteria; kingdom Bacillati; phylum Actinomycetota; class Actinomycetes; order Kitasatosporales; family Streptomycetaceae; genus Streptomyces; species Streptomyces sp. NBC_01288. The sequence continues at coordinate 10,508,420 of NZ_CP108427.1, read as the reverse complement.
GTCGTGGTGTCGAAGTCCCGGGCGCCGAAGGCGTAGTAGTCGGCGATGATGCCGTCCGCCGGGTCTCCGACCATCACGTACGACTCGCCGTTGTTCTCGGACCACTTGGGGAAGATCCCGGTCTGGGCGTAGTCGTCGACCATCGACTGTGCCGTGTCCGAGGCGGCTTGGGGTGCGACCAGGGCTTCGAGCTGCGCCTGCGAGCGGTAGATGTCCCAGCCGGAGTAGTTGGCGTAGACGGCCTTGTGACCGGCGTCCACGGTGTGGGTCCTGCCGTCGAAGCCGTAGTACTGGCCGTTGGTGTCGCTGATGACGTTCGGGTGCAGGAGTGAGTGGTAGAGCGCGGTGTAGAAGGTCTGCTGCTGCGCGGCCGTTCCGCCCGCGATCTGTATCTTGCCCAGCGCGCTGTTCCAGGCGTCCTGGGCGGCGGTACGGGTCGCGTTGAAGTCCCACCCGGTGTTCTCCGCGGCCCGGTTGGCGGCCGCGTTGGCCACCGAGACGTAGGAGACGCCGACCTTGGCCTGCACCACCGGGTTGCTCGTGGTGTCGAAGGTGACGTAGCCGTTCGAGGCGGCGGCCTCCGGCGAGGCGCTGTCCTTGGCGGTCTTCGGGGCCGCGCCGGTCGGCGTCTTCCCATGCAGCACGGGCTTGTTGGGCTGCTCGGCCGCGTTCTTGGACGCCGTGCGGGGCTTCGCGGGGGTGGCGGCCGACGTCTTGGCGACCGAGCTTCCCTGGGAGGCGAACGGCTGGTCGAAGACCATGTCGAAGTACACGGTGTAGGTGTTACCGGCGCCGCAGAAGCGACCGCTGGTGACCTGACCGCTCACCTCGGTGTTCGAGACCTTGGTGAACTGCGTCGACGAGGCACCGTTCTGACTGCCCGTGAGCTTGAAGATCAGGTTGGCCTGGCTGGTCGAGGGGAAGGTGAAGCGCGCCATCCCGCTGCGGGTCGTGGTGGTCAGTTCGGTGGTCACCTGGTTGTTCAGCGCGACCTTGTACGAACCCGCGGACGCCGATTCGTTGGCGTGCGAGAACACGTCCGTGGCGCCGGTGTTGACCGCGCCGACCGTGGGCAGCACGGGCACGTCTCCCGCCGCTCCGCAGCCCGGCCCGGCGATGTGGGTGAGGCTGAAGCCAGTGATGGACGAATCGTTGTACTCGTAGCCGCCACCGGGGGGCCGCGACGTCGTGTCGGGGCTCCACTGCACCATGCCGAACGGCACGTCGGCCCCGGGGAAGTCGTTGGCCTCGTTCGACGTGCCGATGAACGGGTTGACCACGGTGGCCGGCGACGCGACGAGCGCCGCCTTTCCGGCCGCCCACGCGGGTGCGCACAGCCCGGTCACGGCCAGCGCCACGGCCGCGAATAAACCGATCGCGGCCGTTCCTGGGGGTCTCGACAATCGTGTCACGGAGGTTTCTCCTCTACTCGGAAGCGGGAGCCGGCACTGGAGCTGAACCGGGGATCTGAGATCTGACAACGTTGTCTTCACTCGAAGCGCGACACCTGCATGAGCAGCAGTCGGGTTGGACAACGTTGTCGCATCGTCGAGACGAGGCGCCTGGCGATGCGAACGCACTGACAGGGGTCCCCTGAGCCGCGAGCACCTGGGGGCGCGGACGAGAACTGTTCGTGAAGCTAGCCATACGGCAGGGACATGTCAACGACTTGAACAAGGGGCCACTCCGGGGGGCCGACACGAAGATGCGGCGAGCACCAGCGTCTCGTCGACACCTGGCACGGACGGCCCGTGGAAACCGGAAGCGCCTTCGACCGGCTCGACCAGGACGCCGACGGCTACCTCAGCCGCCCCGAGTTCGCCACGCTGTGGACCCAGTTCTGGACCAGCGACGACCCCACCGAACCCGGCAACCTCATGTGCGGCCCGATCAGCACCGGGTGACGCACCGGCAGCGGCCGTACAGGACGCCGTCGACGACGACCCCGCACGGCTCCCCCGCGCGCGACATGCTGGTGCCGGGCCTCCTCGGAGGAGGACCCGGCACCAGCGTCCCGTCGGTGAGCGGCGTCGGCGGTCAGACCGCCGGCACGGTCACCGTCAGGGGAACGACGTGATCTTCGAGGGAACGGTGTCCGTGCCCGACGTGGGTGCGCCGGTGCTGTTGACGACGTGGGCGTACTGGCCCTTGCCGCCCAGGGAGATCACCAGGATGTCGTGCAGTTTGATCCCTGTCTTGACCGGCACCTGGAAGCCGTGGGCCTGCACGATCGAAGGGTCGGAGGTGAAGTTGCAGTAGCTTCCCAGGCCCCACGCCTCGTGCACGTCGACGGAGTCGGCGACCTTGTAGGCCGCGTATCCGACGATGCCGTCATGGGTGATGGCGGCGGCGTTCGGGACGTCGTAGGCCTTCTCGTTCTGGAAGAAGATCGTGCGTCCGCGTTCGCCGTTCCACAGCACGTCGTACTTGTTGAAGTGCTCGACGAACAGGCCGGTGGTGAGGACGTCGTCGCCGTTGACCAAGAGGCCGTAGTCGGCTCTGTTGGTCTCCCAGCCGACGCCTTCGCCGTGGTCGGCGCGCCAGAGCCAGGTGTGGTCGATGACGACGTCGTCGCTGTTGACCACGACGGAGTTGGTGGCGAGGCCGGGGCCGGCGCCGCCGATGCGCACGAACACGTCCTGCATGGTGGTCGGGTCGGCGGAGTGGTCGGCGGAGCTGCCGGCCGGGCCGATCTGCAGCAGGGTGTCGGAGTTGGAGCTGCCGGCGTCGATCAGGAAGCCGGCGAGCTTGACTCCGTCGACGTCCGCCACGTGCATGGCGTCGACGCCGTTGTCCGGAATGATGGTCGCCAGGCCGAGACCGAGGACGACGGTGTTCGCCCGGGTCACGTTGATGGTCTGGTCGAGGTGGTAGACGCCCGGGGTGAAGAGCAGGTTCAGGCCCTGGGCGAGGGCGGTGTTGATGGTCTCCGCGGTCGCGCCGGGCTTGACCACGTAGAACTGGTCCAGCGGGAGCGACGTACCAGGCGTGTTGGGCCAGGAGACGCCGCGTGCGTCGGTGCGCTTGGCGGGCACGAACACCTTGTACGTGTTGCCGTCCAGGTAGAGGTACGGTTTCTCGCGCGATACGGGGGTGTTGTCCAGGGTGGTGTACGGGCCGGAGTCGAAGTTGGTGGCCGGGGCGCCCTGCACGCCGGAGAACGTCATGTTCCAGACGCCGTTGGTCCAGCCGCCGACGGAGCTGTCACGGGTGTACCACTGCTGCTGGGAGTACGGGCCGACCGTACCGTCGATCTTGGAGTCGGCGATGTAGCCGCCGGAGGCCCAGCCGTAGCCGTTCGGGGCGAGGTTGAGGCCGCCCTGCACGTGGATGCGGCGGAAGGGAGCCGCCTGGGCCACCGCCCAGCGGTCGGTGCCGTTGGAGGGCGTGATCGACAGGTTCTCCGCCGAACGCCAGAAGTTCTGGGTCGCGTTGCCGTTGAACCAGCCCGCGTCGACGGTGATGTCACCGTTGATGTGGACGTCGTCGGGGTTGAGGCCGAGGCCCGAGATCGAGGTGTAGAAGCCCACCTGTGCGTTGATCCCGTTGTAGGTGCCGGGCTTCATCAGGAACTGGTAGCGGCCGGTGCCGAACTGATTCGACTCCTGCTGCGCGAAGACCTGGTCGAACTTCGCCTGGAGGTTGGGCGTCGAGGGGTCGACGACGATCACGTTGGGGCCGAGGTCGCCGCCGCCCTGCACGGGACCGCTGCCGTCGCCCGAGCCGGTGTGGACGGCCACCTCCCACAGCGAGTAGCCGTAGACGGTGCCACGGGTCGTGCCGTTGATCCGCACGTAGCGGCCCTGTCCGGAGACGTCGTAGGACGTCGGGCCGGCGGTGCCGTCCGTGACGGACTTGAGCGTGGTCCAGGTCTGGCCGTCGGCCGAGGCCTGGATCTGGAAGGACTTGCCGTACGCCGTCTCCCAGTTGAGGTCGACCCGGCACAGGCTCTGGGACGACCCGAGGTCGACCTGGATCCACTGCGGGTCGGAGGCCGCGCTGGACCAGCGGGTGACGGTGTTGCCGTCGAAGGCGGCCGACGCCGGGGTGCCGGCGTTCTCGGTGGAGGAGGCGGTCGCCGTCTTGCCCTGGGCGGCGTTGGCCGTGTCGCAGCCCGCGGGCGGGGTGGTGCCGCCGTCCGTGCTGCCGAAGACCTGGAACTCCCAGAGGGAGTAGCCGTACTGGGTGGCGCGGTGGACGCCGTACATCCGGACGTAGCGACCCTGGCCGGAGACGTCGAGCGTGTCGGTGCCGCCGTCGCCGCCGGTCACGGACTTGACGTCGGTCCAGGTGTTCCCGTCCGCGGACGTCTGGATCTTGTAGTCGCTGCCGTACGCGGTCTCCCAGTTGAGGACGACCTGGGTGATGGTGGCCGTGGAGCCGAGGTCGACCTGGAGCCACTGGGTGTCGGTGGCGCCGGAGGACCAGCGGGTGGCGGTGTTGCCGTCGACCGCGTTGGCGGCGACGGTGCCCGCGTTCTCGTCGGAGGACGACGTGGCCGTCCTGCCCTGGGACAGCGGCAGGTCTGCCGCGGCGGCCGGGCTGTGCAGGGGCAGGGTGACGAGCGCGGCCATTGCGGCCAGCGCGACACCCAAGGATCTGAGTTTCATGCCGTGACTCCATGCGGGTGGGGTGACGAGCGAAGCGGACACACGGAACCGGAACGCGGGGGCAGCCTCTGCCCAGCGTTCGATGTGCGCGAACTGGCCTTGCGCCATGCTTAGTTCACGGTTTGATTTAAGTAATGAACCATTGGGGTGGCAAGAGTCGTGACGCGAGTTTCTTTAACTTCCTTTCACCTGGGTCGAGTCGGCACACCGCCACGAACGGCGCGACCTGGACGGCTGCACGCCGGACGGCCGGACACCACAGGGATCCCGTCAAGCCTTGAAGACGACTTCCGGACCTCACGGATACGGTCGGCGCGGCCACCGGGAACACGCACGAACCCACGCCAGGCGGGGGGATCGACCAATACCGCAGCCGTGGGGCTTAGTTCACGGCTTCACTTAACCCGTGAGTCCCAACTTGCGGTGGGGCTACGGGAGTTGAAATCCGTCCGGGTCCACTTCTGCCGGATCCCTTGACACCTTGATGACATGGCCTCAACACTCCTCGGCGGGAGAGCGCTCTCCCATCGTCTCCCGGCCTCCCCTCGCACGGGCACGTCCGACGTCATGTCGTCTCGTCCGGCATCACGTCATGAGGGCACCGGGCAACCACCTCTGACACCCCCACCGTTCAGGAGGAGGTCTCCATGTCCAGGAGATCGAAAGGCCTGTCAGCCACGCTGATCACCGGCGCGCTCCTGCTGACCTCGCTCGGCCTCGGCGGCGTCGCCATCAGCGCCGGGGCACCCGCACCGCACACCGCAGCCGCGCGGTCATTCGCTGCCACCCACTCCGGTCACTCGATGGCCGCGTCCACGGCCAACTCCCCGGAGGACCCGGACGGCGACGGCTACATCCTCGCGAACCCGCCGGTCACCGGCGTGACGCCGTCCACGCAGAATCCGCCGCACGCCTACTTCCACGAGTTCCAGGCCAACTGTTCGGTCACGCACACCCGGCCGGACGACCCCATCGTCTATCCGCAGCAGCCGGGCAAGTCCCACGACCACACCTTCATGGGCAACACGACGACCGACGCCAACAGCACCACCGCCTCGCTGTCGGCCGGCACCACCACCTGCAAGGTCCCCGGCGACCTGTCCGGCTACTGGATGCCCACGCTCTACAACGGCAACCAGCAGATCCTTCCCGTCGGCCCGCAGGTCATCTACTACAAGGCCGGGGTCACCGACTACACGAGCGTCCGTCCGTTCCCCAAGGGCCTGCGCTTCGTCGTCGGCAGCCCCACACAGAGCGCCGACGACTTCCGGCACCACCCCGGCTTCGTCGAGGGCTGGGAGTGCGGTGACAGCTTCTTCAACACCGAGTTCCCCTCGACCTGCCCGAACCGCGCGGACGTCCAGCTCAACATCCGTTTCCAGGCGCCCAGTTGCTGGGACGGCAAGTACCTCGACACCCCCGACCACAAGAGTCACATGGCCTACCCCGTCGTCAAGCCCGGCACGAACGACAACATGTGCCCGGCCGACCACCCGGTGGCGCTGCCGATGATCGAGTTCAAGATGGCCTTCCCCGTCAACGGCGACATGTCGCAGGTCCGGCTCGCCAGCGGAACGGGCCACAGCTTCCACTACGACTTCTTCAACGCCTGGGACGACCGCACGCTCAAGGCGCTGGTCGACCACTGCGTCGTCGGCGGGCTGCAGTGCGACGCGCGCGGCTACGACCAGACCCACCCGGAGGCGGGCGCCGCGCTCGACGAGAACTACCGACTGCCGTAAGGAGCCCGCGCATGCCCCCACGCACCCGCACCCGTACACGAACCCGCACACGCCGCATCGCGGCACCCCTCACCGCCGGTGTGCTGACGGCCGGACTCCTCGCCGCGCTGCCCGCCGTCCAGGCCCACGCCGCGGGCAGCGTCGTCAAGGTCACCGGCAGCCAGGGCGCCTGGCAGCTGACGGTCAACGGGCAGCCGTACCAGGTCAAGGGACTGACCTGGGGCCCAAGCGTCGCGGACGCCGAGAAGTACATGCCGGACCTCCAGTCCATGGGCGTCAACACGATCCGCACCTGGGGCACCGACGCCTCCAGCAAGCCGCTGTTCGACTCGGCGGCCGCCCACGGCATCAAGGTCGTCGCCGGCTTCTGGCTCCAGCCCGGCGGCGGACCCGGCAGCGGCGGCTGCGTCAACTACCTCACCGACACCGCCTACAAGAACCAGGTCCTCACCGAGTTCCCCCAGTGGGTCCAGACCTACAAGGACAACCCCGGCGTTCTCATGTGGGACGTCGGCAACGAGTCGGTCCTCGGACTCCAGAACTGCTACAGCGGCGACGAGTTGGAGCGACAACGCGACGCCTACACCACCCTCGTCAACGACATCACCAAGAAGATCCACGCCGTCGACCCCAACCACCCGGTCACGTCCACCGACGCGTGGGTCGGCGCCTGGCCCTACTTCAAGAAGAACGCGCCGGACCTCGACCTGTACGCCGTCAACTCCTACAACGCGGTCTGCGACATCAAGTCCGCCTGGCAGCAAGGGGGTTACACCAAGCCCTACATCGTCACCGAGACCGGTCCGGCCGGCGAGTGGGAGGTCCCGAACGACGCCAACGGCGTTCCGCTGGAGCCCTCCGACCAGGCCAAGGCGGACGGATACACCCGCGCCTGGAACTGCGTCACCGGGCACAAGGGGGTCGCGCTCGGCGCCACGATGTTCCACTACGGCACCGAGTACGACTTCGGCGGCATCTGGTTCAACCTGCTGCCCGCCGGCCAGAAACGGCTGTCGTACTACGCGGTGAAGCGGGCCTACGGCGGCGACACCAGCCACGACAACACCCCGCCGGTCATCTCCGACCTCACCGTCGAGGGCGGCGCGGGCCAGGTGCAGGCCGGACGCGACCTCGTGCTGTCCGTACGGGCCACCGATCCCGACGGTGACGCGATCTCGTACGAGGTCCTCGACAACAGCAACTACATCGACCAGAGCAAGAACCTGGCCTCGCTGCCCTCCACCAACCTGGGCGGCGGCCGACTCAAGGTCACCGCACCGGACCGTCCGGGCGTCTGGAAGGTGTACGTCAAGGCGACGGACGGCCGGGGCAACGTCGGCGTCGAGACCCGCTCGATCCGGGTCGTCCCACCGATGCCGTCCGGCACCGACGTGGCACGTGGCAAACCCGCCACCGCCTCGTCCTACCAGGCGAGTTACGGCGACTGCCCCTGCCCCGCGGCCAACGCGGTGGACGGGAACCAGACCACGCGGTGGGCGAGCGACTGGAGCGACCCCCAGTGGCTCCAGGTCGATCTCGGCACCCGCACCACGTTCCGGCACGTCCAGTTGTCCTGGGAGGCCTCGTACGCCAAGGCCTACACGATCCAGACCTCCGACGACGGCCAGAACTGGCAGACGGTGCGCACCGTTTCCGACGGCAACGGAGGGATCGACGACTTCGACGTCACCGGGACCGGCCGCTACGTCCGCGTCAACGGCACGGCGCGGGGCACGGGTTGGGGGTATTCGCTGTACGAGTTCGGCGTCTACGCCTGACGGACTGGCCTCTCCCGGAGCGCACCGACCGCTCCGGGAGAGCGCTCTATTGCCCTGCACGGCACGTCCGTTAGGGTGCCCGCATGAGCAGACAGGCCCCGACGCTGGAGGACGTCGCCCGAGAGGCCGGCGTCTCCCGGGCGACCGTGTCCCGGGTCGTCAACGGCATCCGCAACGTGGACCCGGAGATACAGGAAGTGGTCCGCCGGGCCATCGAGCGGACGGGTTACGCGCCCAACAGAGCCGCCCGCTCCCTGGTGACCCGGCGGGCCGAGACCGTGGCGCTGGTGGTGTCCGGCGCCGGGGACATCACGGAGGCCGGCCAGGACACCTTCGCCACACGGGTGTTCGCGGATCCCTTCTTCGGACGGGTCGTCGGCGGGATCGTCGGCTTCCTGCGCCCCCGCTCGATGCACCCGGTCCTGATGTTCGCCGAGTCGGCCCAGGCACGGGAGGAGGTGCTGACCTATCTGCGCCAGGGCCGCGCCGACGGCGCCCTGGTGGTCTCCACCCACTCCGACGACCCGCTGCCCGCCCTCCTCGCCGACGCCCGCCTGCCCGCGGTGCTCTTCGCCCGACCCTCCCGTCCGGTCCCGCTCAGTTACGTGGATCTGGCGCACCGGGACGGCGGGCGCCTCGCCGCCGAGCACCTCCTCGCGCGCGGCTGCCGCCGGCCCGCCACGGTCTGCGGCCCCCTGGACGTGGCGGCGAGCCAGGAACGGCTGGCCGGGTTCCGTGACACGCTCGCTCGCCACGGCCACCCCCATGTCCCGGTCGCCGAGGGCGCGTTCACCCTGGACAGCGGTCTCGCGGCGATGTCGGACCTGCTGGACCGCCGGCCCGGCACGGACGGCGTCTTCGCCGCCAACGACCTCATGGCGCAGGGCGCCTGCCAGGCCGCACAGGAGCGCGGACTCCGGGTGCCCGAGGACATCGCGGTGGTCGGCTTCGACGACTCCAGCGTCGCCGTGACCTGCCACCCCCGGCTGACCACGATCCGCCAGCCGGTCGAGGAAATGGCGGCGGAGATGGCCCGCCTGCTGGACGAACACATCCACGGCGTACGCACCGAGCCGGCGTCGGTCGTCTTCGACCCCGAACTGGTCGTACGCGAGTCGGCCTAGAGGCGGGGCGGAGTCCATCGTCGGCTTCGAGCCCCGTCAACCGCTCTCTCCCACACACACAAAGGGCTCGGCGTGACCGGGGGCGCGGCATCGGGTTCGTCGCGTGGCCGCCGCCTCCGCACACCGCCTGAACCGCCCACCGGGGCACGGCAGTTCGACTCACGGTCGGATGAGGACCATGTGCCGGAGCCGGGCGGCGCCGGTGATGCCGTAGGTGTCGGTGATGCCGTAGGTGTCGGTGATGCCGTAGGTGTCGGTGATGCCGTAGGTGTCGGTCATGACCTCGTCGGCGGCGCGCACGCCCTCGACAGTGTTGAGCAGCACCGGCCATACGCGGCCGGAGACGATGACCAGGATCTTCGCGCCGTCTCCGATGCCGGCGACGATGGCGATCACCGGCACGAGCACGGTGGGCGGGACGGCCCGGACGCACTCCAGGACGGGCTCGGTTCCGCGGCGCAGGGCGTCGGTGAGTCCGAGCGCCACCCCAAGGGCCACGCCGAGCGCACCGGCCACGGCGAACCCGGCGAGCAGACGGAGCATGCTGGGAACGATGCGGGCAGTGCCGCATCTGACTGAGGCACGCCGCCCGCTGCGGCCATCGCGACATGACCTAGACTCGCCGCCCGGATGCGGGAGGAGTGGGCAGTGAGCGCAGCACCCATACGGTTCGGCATCGTGGGAAGCGGCTGGCGGGCCGAGTTCTTCGTACGGCTGGCACGGGCACTGCCCGAACGACTCACGGTCGCCGGCGTGGTGACCCGCTCCGCCGACCGCGCCGCCCGCGTGGCGGCGGAATGGGGCGTGCCGGCCTTCCGTACGGTCGACGAACTGTGCGCCGCCGCACCGGAGTTCGTGATCCCCTCGGTGCCGTGGGAGGTCACGCCGCAAGTCGTGCAGGACCTCGTCGAGCGCGGGACACCGGTGCTCGCCGAGACTCCGCCCGCACCCGACATGCGGGGACTCGGGCGGCTGTGGGACGCCGTGGGCGCCGCGGAGCGACCGGGGGGCGGCGCCCTCGTCCAGGTCGCGGAGCAGTACACCCTCATGCCGGGCCACGCCGCCCGGCTCGCCCTCGTACGGCGAGGAGTGATCGGCGAGGTCAGCTCCGTACAGATGTCCTCGACGCACATGTACCACGCGATGTCGCTGATCCGGCACACGCTGGGCGTCGGTTTCGGACCCGCGACCGTCACCGCGCGGGCCTTCACCGCCCCTCTGGCCGACCCGCTGACGCCGACCGGATGGACGGACGACCTGACTCCGAAGGACGCCGTCACCACCCTCGCCCTGCTCGACTTCGGCGCGGCCCGTACGGCGCTCTACGACTTCACGGACAACCAGTGGTGGAACCCGCTGCGGGCCCGCCGGATCGTGGTGCGGGGCTCGCTCGGCGAGATCGTCGACGACACGGTGGTGCGGATGGCCGACCCGCGCACTCCGGTGGAGTCCGCGCTGACGCGCCGCCGTACCGGCACCGACCTCAACCTGGAGGGGTCCGAGGTCCACCACATCTCCTTCGACGGCGACGTGGTGTGGCGCAACGCGTACGCGGGCGCGAGCCTGTCCGAGGACGACCTCGCCGTCGTGGATCTGCTGTGCCGGACGGGCGCGTGGGTACGGGACGCCGGCCCGGAACCGTACCCGCTGGCCGACGGCTGCCAGGATCACCTGCTGGCGCTGGCCTGCGAGGAATCGGCCCGCACCGGGACGCCCGTGACGACCACGGTGCAGCCGTGGGCGGGCAGTTGACCCCCGGAACGCAGGCCGGACTCTGCCACCCCTCGGGTCGGTGACACCGGCCGACATTTCCGGTGCGTCGGATCAGATCGGGAAGTACGCACAGTGGCTGACCTCAGCGCCTGACACGGCACGCCCTTGAACGACGCGGGAAGGGTCGTCCGCGTAGGTCAGAGGCCGTCGATCCGTATCACCGCGAGGTCGCCGACCTGTCACGGAGCGGGTGTACGGCCGCGACCACAGGCACCACTCCTGATCACACAGTGCAATCCGGAAAGGGGGGCCGGCCGGATTCACTCCAGTCGACCCCTTCATCGCGCGCGCACTCGCCTACGCGCACGGTCGTCCCTTCCGTTCGTCGGGTCTGCCTGCCCGGCTCAGCCCTGCGCCAGTTCTGCCACGGGCTGCCACTTCTCCCACACCGCGAGACGCTGCTCATAGTCGGCCTTGGCGATGCTCAGCGGCCCCGAGCCGAAGAAGCAGCGCAGCGGCGGCTCGTCGGCGTCGACGATCTCCAGCACGGCAGCGGCGGACGCGGTCGGATCGCCCGGCGTGCCGACGCGCTTGCGGCGCTGCTCCTGCACTTCCTTGTGGAAGTCGGCGTACGCGGGCAACGGCTCGGAGGTGCTCGACGAGGAGCCCGCCCAGTCGGTGGCGAACCCACCGGGCTCGATCAGTGTGACCTTGATGCCGAACGGCGCCACTTCCTGGGCCAACGCCTGACTCATGCCTTCGAGCGCCCACTTCGACGCGTGGTAGATCCCGACCAGCGGGAAGGCGCTGACGCCTCCGATGGACGAGACCTGGAGGATGTGGCCGCTGCCCTGCTCCCGCAGGAACGGCAGCGCCGCCTGTGTGATCCACAGGGCACCGAACAGGTTGGTCTCCAGTTGCGCACGCGCTTCGGACTCGGTGAGTTCCTCGACCATGCCGAAGTGGCCGTAACCAGCATTGTTGACGACCACATCGAGGCGCCCGAACCGCTCGTGCGCCTTCCGTACGGCGGCGAAGTCGGCGTCACGGTCCGTCACGTCGAGGCGCAGGGGCAGCAGCCGTTCTCCGTGCCCCGCGCGAAGGTCCTCCAGGGTGGAAAGGTCACGCGCGGTCGCGGCAACCGAATCGCCGCGTTCGAGGGCGGCGGTGGCCCACTCCCTGCCGAAGCCGCGTGAGGCACCGGTGATGAACCAGATCTTCTGCGTCATGGTGTGCTCCTCAAGGAAACTCGTCAGCCGTACCGTCAGTACATCGCGGTGTTCCATCCACCAGACAACACTCAGCTCGCAACGCACGCCACACCAACCGGGGGCGAATCGACTACACCGCTCCCGACAACCTCCAGAGCCAGCGGGCATCCGGCGCTACCACGCGGACCGCGCCGCAGCTCGCGGTGCTCCGATCACTCCACCGGCCATCCCCACGAGGGTTGTTGAAGCCCGCTGCGAGAGGGGACGTCGCGGCACGCAGGACACGGGCGCTGGTGGGCGGCCTCCGTTCAACGGCGGCCAGCCACTCTTCTCAGGGAAAGGTGGCCACAGCCGTTCCGACGCCGAACGTCCTACCGTGTTCCACCGCCGCGATCGCCTTGCTGGGAGTCACCACCCTGAGAAGGTCGCTCAGACACAGCGCACGGGAGTCGGCGAAGTCGCCGCTGATCGTGATCGGTGGCTTCTCCTCCTACGACGATCCGCACGACCCGACCGCGTTCGAGACGCGCGACGTTCTCTACCACTACGGCCCCCAGCGCCTCGTCATCGGCAAGAACTGCGCGCTGGGGACGGGCACCCGGTTCCTCATGAACGGCGCCAACCACCGCATGGACGGCCCTTCCACCTTCCCCACCATGGGCGGCTCCTGGACGGAGCACTTCGCCCTGATCACCGACCTGTCCGGCCGAGGCGACACAGTCGTCGGCAACGATGTGCGGTTCGGCCACGGCGTCACGGTCATGCCCGGTGTGCGCATCGGTCACGGCGCGATCATCGCCGCGGGCGCCGTGGTTGCCGCCGGCCTCCCCGACCACGGCATCGTCGTCGGCAACCCCGCCCGGCTCACCCGCACCCGCTACGACGCGGCCGACATCGCCCGCCTCCTCGCCGTGGCGTGGTGGGACTGGCCGGTGCGGCAACTCGGTCGCGCCACGTATGGACGATCGTGTCGAGGACCGTCGCGACCCGGAAGACGCCGCGGCACAGCTCGACCAGCCCTGACAGCGCCTCCTCGCCACTCCCCCGCACGCATCCCGCGCAAGACAACGAGTGATCGCGCCGATGCCGTAGACGTAGAGGTCGGCCGGATCGCCGTCGTAGGCGGCGCGCAGTTGCGGGAGCGCCTGGACGGCGTCGTCGAGGGAGAGGGGTCGCCGCCGCGATGCCATCGGCGGGCCAGTTGTTGTCCGCGACGGGCAACATGGAGGTGCACGGCACCAGTTCCGCGCCGGCGGTGTGGATGAGGTCGGCCACGAACGGGTCGTTGGCGTAGGTGCCCCGGTGTCCGCGGGCCACCAGTTCACGGATGAGCCCGAGACTGGGCAGGACATGGCTGACGATGGGGCACCGACCATCGCGATGTGGGCTCGGCGCAGGACCGTCCCCTCGTACAGCTGTCCCCGAACTACGTCGGCTGGGGCGGATACGAGGAGGAAGTCGCCGCGCATCTGCGGAAACGGCCGGGCGCCGACGCGTACCGGGCCAGGTTCGCGCGGTGGCTGGCCGACCGCGGGGCGACCACCACGGACGTGGACGCGTTCGCCGGGCCGCCCGCCCGCTCCCTCTCGTGCACGGCCCGGACCTGGTCACAGGCCCGCTGTGCCTGGTCGGCGGTGCCGTATGTCGTCGTGGCCGGGAAGGTGCTGGTCCGTTGCAGTCGGCCCCAGGGGTCGCCGCGGAAACCGGAGTGGGCGGACACGGCCGCCATGGCCAACGGATGCAGCGACTGGAGGAGCAGGGAGGACAGCCCGCCGATGAACATCGAGGCGTCGCCGTGCACGCGGCGGACGGGCTGCTCCGGGCCGAACCAGCGCGGGCCGGGGGTGTCGTGGATCCGGGCGCGGTTGCGCGGGCCGTCCGGTCCGGCGACACGCGCGAACACGGCGGCGCCCAACCGTTCCCGCGGGCCGGGACACCCGGCGATGGCGGGTTTCATGACTCATGGCCTTCCACCGACCTGTCGTCCATTCTGCCGGGACCCTCCGTCGCCGCCGGAGGGTCCCGGGGGAAGCGCCGCCCGTCGGTCCCGGTGCAGGAGGACCACAAGCGCGCATTCCGCCCTTCTTTCCGCGCCGGACGCGCTTTGGGATGCGGACCGGGGAGGTCTTTTCCAACGATGCGAACCCGGCCGTGCCAGCGCGGGGCGAGGCCGGCCGAAGGCCACGCCACTCGCGCATATGCCGGGAGAACGTGTTCGTGTCCCACGTAGGCGTTCGGGCACGGACAGCGGGCCCGTCACCCGCACGTGCGAGGATTCCCCGAGCTTGGACGGCCCCCGCGTGGCCGGCCGCCGGGCCGGGCAGCACTGCGGCACGCTACGCCCTCCACCTCCATCTCCACCCCACCGAGGGAGCCGTATGTGAGCGATGTCGTCTTCACAGCCGATTTCACCTCCACCAGCCAATGGGTGGCCGGCCGTTCCTGGGCCTATCCCGACGGCGGCCCCACCAACCCCGGCGACAACAAGCTGGACCACCTCACCCCCGACCCGGCCTACTCCCGCACCGGAACCTTCCGCGCCACCCGCAGGACCGACGGCTGGTGGGACACCGGACTGCTGACCACCGAGGGAAGCGACGAGGCCTTCACGCTCCGCACCGGCGACCAGCTCCAGGCCCGCGTCCACCTGCCCAGCGAGCTCGGTGCCTGGCCTGCGATCTGGACCTGGCGCGACGGAGGCAACGAGGTCGACGTCTTCGAGTACCACCCCGACAACCCCGACCTGCTCGAACTCAGCAATCACGTCCGCGAAGGGCACACCTGTCTCCACCATCCGGCGGTGAGTCCGGGTGCCGTCATCGACCTCGGAGTGACCTTCGGCCGCCGCAGTGTCGTCTGGACACTCAACGGCACCCGGGTCTTCGCCGACGGACGGGGCGTCGGATCCGGCTGGCACGCGTACCTCATCGTCAACCTCTCCGTCTGCGCCGGCCGCTACCACCTTCGCCCCGACGCCAAGACCACCGAACTGTCCTACCGCGTCGAGAACTTGACCGTGCACCGACGTCTGATCCCGCACGCGGCAGAACCGCACGACGACGAAGCGACGGAGGCCGAGACGGCGACGGCGGACGGTCCACCGTGACAAGCCCCGGGCGGCAGCGCGTGCGGGACGGGCCGCACTGGTCGCCAGTCGCTGACGCCGACGGACGAGACCGTCGACACCACCGTCTGCCGGCTCGTCCCTCACGGAGAGCCGGTGGCCCCAGCAGCGGCCTCAGCCTCCACTGCTCTCCCGCACCACGATCCAATGCCCGACCACCACATCCCGGCAACGGCATCGCCACCCTCAGCATCGACGGCGGGGCAGAGACCCGGGTCGACTTCTACGGGGCGATCCGCACAGGCGAGACCGTCCAGTACGTCGGCCCCGAACCCGCCCCCGGCCGACAGACCCTGCGGATCCGGGTGACGGGCGAGCACAACACCCGGTCGACGGCGTCGTTCGTGAGCGTGGACCGGGCCGAGGTGTACACCGACTGACCACAACCAGCCTCCCTCCCTCCGAATGAGTCGGCAAGGATGTTGGGGTCGAAGTGCCTTCCGGGGGTATGGGCTTGACGTGCGCGTTCCGGTTTTCCCTGGAGGGTGGTGCCATTCCCATGGCCGACGATGCCTTGCTGTTCGTCCTTCCCGAGCGCCATCCGCGACTCGGTGCGGCTCTGGCGGCCGTGGGCGAATTGGAGTGCGCCGAGACTCCGGCGGTGCTGGGATGGCTGCACGCTCACGGGGTCCCCTCCTCCTCCGGGTGTGTGCGGATCGTCCCCTCCGGCGCCGAGGTGCTCATCCCCGGGGACGCGGAGCGTCTGCCGGTCCCGCTGAGCGAGGAGGAGACGGTGCGGGTCCAACAGGCGTGCGCACCCCGGTCCGTGACGGACATGGAGGCCGAACTGCTCGACTTCCGGGACACCACCCAGGACTGGCGGTCCCTGGTCCACCGCGCGCTCACGACCGGGGTTCCCGCGCCCCGCATCGCAGAGCTCACCGGTCTGGACCCACAGCTCGTCGTCCAGGCTGTCGACGGCTGAGCTACCGCCGAATCGCCGGGACTCGACGGGTGGGGATCGCCCGATTCCACGGTGTGGTGTCCCCCGCACGGGCTGGGCTGTGAACTCGGGCGACGCCGGCGGAAGGGCCGCTGTGCACGGCGTCGCGCGAACCTGCGGGTCTCATCCGGGTACACCACTCGTGCGGCACGACTTCGGTGTCGTGAGGGCCGAGCACGATCACGCCGCCCACCTCGACCGGTAGGCCTCCTGGCGGCGAGCACCGCCGTGTTGATGCGCTGCGAGCCCTCAGGCCCCTGCCGAACGGCGGCTCATGACGGGTTCGGCCAGCAGTCTCGCCGTTCCGCAGAGGCTCTGGCCGTGCCGAGCGAAGAGTTCGTCACGTGAGTCGAAAGGGCCGAGGTCGGTCCGGACGTAGGCCGAGAGGTCGCACGAGGGACCGGTGGCCGGGCAGACCGTCGTGCCGTCCCAGTCGATCGCCGTACGGGACAGCGCCTCGAAGAGCGTCTCCGGGCCGGTGTTCGTGAAGCCGCCGCCGGCTTCGTTCAACTCGTCGAGGCCACCGAAGAGTTCCGAAGCCGTCAGCCACGGCGCGGTGGGGCGGCCGTTCCGCGACGGACCTTCGATGTGGAACTCCGGCCATGCGAGCACGACTTGGTGCGGGATCAGCCGATGAGCCCGGGGGAAGCGCGGGTACCAGAAGCTGCCGTCGACCAACAGGCCGCGCACACGCGTGGCCACTCCGGTCGCCCGCGCGACCGCCTCCAGCACCGCCAGCCGCTGGCCGCACGACCCCCGTCCCCGGCGCAGCACTTCCGAGACGGGTCGCTCGTCCTGCACCGAGTACACCGGCCGCACGGCCGTGGCGATCCATCGGTGGGCCTGCCGCAGGGCCGCCGTTCGGCAGGCGTCCGAGGCGTCTTCCGTGTCCGTCGGCAGGTCGAGACGGCGCAGCAGGGACGAGACGTTCGGATGCCGCCAGTCGAGAATCCGCGTCGGAGCCGTGCTGCCCGCCGCTTCTCCCATGTCGGCGCCACGTGTGCGGACACGGCCTCGCGGCATGAGAAGTGAGCTCGTCATGACGGTGATCCTCTCCCCCAGCATCCTCCCCGGATGGCGAGACCCATCATGGCAGCATTTTTGAACGCGTTCAACTATGAGATGAGGCGATCCGGGTATCGGGAGATGCCTGCCGTCCGGACGCCCGAGCGCCCGGACAACGGGCGATCACCGGGCCGAAGAGCCACAGGTCAGGCGCACAGCTCTCTACCGCCGACCGAACCGTCCCGGTGTGCGGCCGCCGCCAGGACCGCCGCGGCCGCGGCCGTTCCGAGGACGGCGCCGGCGACAACGTCGCCCGGGTAGTGCACCCCGGTGTGAACGCGCGAGTAGCCCACGGCACAGGCCAGCAGTCCGAGAGGGACCGTGACGGCCGGGAACGCGGGCCCGACCGCCGCGGCGAAGGCGACGGCGGACGCCGTGTGACCGGAGGGGAACGATGCGGACGCCGGCATGGGGACGTGCCGACCCGGGAACGGCGAGTCCTCGGCACGGTGCGGGCGTGGTCGCCGTACCAGACGCTTGCCCAGGAGGTTGGCCGTGGTGGACGCGACGCCGATCGCTGCCACGCCGAGCACCGCGGCGCGGCGGGAGCGGCCGGGGCGCAGGGCCAGGGTGGCGGCGATCAGAAGGGAGATCTTGGAGTGATCGGCCGCGGCGGACAGTCGGCGCAGCGCCGAGTCCAGTGCGGGTGTGCTGGTGACCGTCACGGCCTCGTAGAGGGCCTGGTCGAGGCCGGCGAGGTCGCGCAGCAGGCCCTGGGGTACTCGCTGCCGACGAGTCCGACGGTCAATCATCGCTCTGCTCCTGGTACTTGTCGCGTGAGGGGGTTGCTCGGTCGTGGCTCTCGCGTGCGTGGGGCGACAGGTCGAAGGCGAGGCGTATCACGCGGTACCAGTCGACGGTCGGTGCGACATACGGTGCGCCGGGGCGTTCCCGCGGCACGCGGACCCGCAGCACGCCGGGCCGTATGGAGCACACGACGGGCGGAGGCAGGACGAGTGCCTCACCGTCCACGGCCACCGGGATCGCCTCCTCGTCGGACTCCACGACGACGCTGCGGGTCGTCAGGACCGTCATGCCGCTGGCCCGCTCCCCCAACAGCGCCAGTTCGGCGGCCTGTACGGCGCCCCCGACCTGGACCGCGATCACGCCGAGCTCGCCCGTGTCGAGCCGTTCCCTGCGGCCACCGGTCAGGGGGTCGGCCCGTGCGTAGGGGTTGTTGCTGACCAACACCGCCTGCGGGGCCTCCAACCGCTCTTCGTCGGTCCGGGCACTGAGTGCGGCGCCCGCCTCGCCCGCCAGCAGGTCCGGCAACTGGTCGAGCGCGGTGACCGCTTTGGCGTCGCGGTAGTCGGGGTTCTGCACGATGTGCGCGTACGTACCGAACGAGGCGGTGTTGACGAAAGGCCGGCCGGCGATGTCTCCGAGGTCGACGCGGAGTTCCACACCGTCCGAGAGCGCGTCCAGGCTGCTCACCGGATCGTCCCGGTCCAGGCCGAGGTCCATGGCGAAGTGGTTGCGGGTGCCGGCCGTCACGACCATGAACGGCAGACCGTGTTCGGCGGCCACTCCCGCCACCAGGGCCTGGGTGCCGTCGCCGCCGGCCACACCGAGCAGGTCGGCTCCTTCGGCCACGGCCTGCCGGGCCAGTGCCACCGGATCCGGATCCGTGTCGAGGTCGAGCAGGATCACTCGCGCGCCCAGTGCCTCGGCCCGTTCCACGAGTCCGTACTGCACGACCTTCCCGCCGCCCGACTTCGGATTCATGATCAGCACGGCCCGGCGGGGCGGGCGTACCGTGCGGGTGTGCATGCCGTGCGGCTTACGCAGACGGCGCAGGGCACTCCGCGCGCAGCCGAGCGCGGCCGTCCACGCCGCGAGGGCGACCACCGCGACCACCCACAGGCCCGACACGGCGTACAGCACCAGGACGCCGACGGGTGCGGTGATCGCCAGAAGGGCACCGAGGAGCCGGGCGAATCCGCGGTGCGCCAACGCCCACCACAGGCCCGCGCCGGCCAGTCCGAGACCCGCCAGTCCCAGCAGCAGGATGAACCAATGGTTGGTGCCGGCCACCACCGCGGCCACCGCTCCCGCGATGCACAGCAGGGCGAGGCGGGCCAGGGCTCGCGCCGAGCCGAGAGCCTTGTCGGGTCCGTGGCGTTCCGTCTCACGCGTCGTTCTGGTCTCGTTCAATGTCGATTCCCCGTCATGCGTGAGGCGGACGGCCGCGATCTCGCGGCGGGTTCTTCGTCTGTCCGTGACACCGACGATTCATGTCGGTGTCCGTGAAACCTACGCGGTGTGCCCCGCCTCGTCCTCGACCGAGCGCAGTCGGCGGCTCGTGTGCAAGCCGCGAAGCGGATCGCGGGGGTGTGCCGGTCCGCGACGGTCGGGCTGCCGATGTCCACGACACGGCTCCCGCGCGACGCATCCGGATCGCGGTCCTCGCCCTCTCGACGACGAACCCTTCGAACTGCGGCCTCGTGTCCCTCAACACGGCAAGTCCGGCGTCTCCCGACCTCGTTGCGCCTGTCCGCCACCCCGTCTCCTCCCGCCCGTCGGTGATCAACCGAGCCTCGACGACACGCCGGGCAAAGTGGATCAAGAATACAGGCCGGGTCGCGCCGACCGTGGCAGGCACCGGATCCGCCGCCCCGCCCTGCCGGGTGGAGCGGATTCGAGTTCTCCGTGCCCGGCGACGCCATGAAGCCCGAGTTCAGCAACCCCGCGGTCGTCTACGGCTCCTGCACGTGCCGAACCGTGATCCATGGGTTTCCGCTCTCGCGAAACGGTCGGGCCCGTCGGCCAGGCAGATCGCCGACGGCATCCGACTCAGCAGCACATCGACGGTCGCCTGCCACCTCGGCAGCCTCGAAACGCAGCGCGGCGCCCTGGTCCGCGACGGGCACGGCCGGCGCACCTGTCGCCCGGTGCGGTGACGGCTGGGGTGCCCCTGCGAGGACATGCCCTCGGCAGGCGAACAGACCAACATACGAAGCCCAGAACACCCATAGGCAGAGGGAGTTGCAGCACACGCAGGGCGTGAAAGAAGCACGGCCGAACGCAACGAACGCACCCGCGTTCGCATCGAGAAGGGCATCCGCTGGGGCGGACGGCCCGCAGCCACGGCCGCATGAGGATCTGGTCGCCGCGGCTCAGCCCTGGCGACACTGGGCAATGAGCTGTGCACCCTCTGCGGTGAGCAACTGCGGCATGAGCCGGCGCAACGCAGCGGCATGCTGATGGACTCGCCTAAGCATGGCCCGCCGGGTCGGGGCCGAGCCGGGAACGTCCTGAGCGGGGCCGCATCTGCTCAGGACATACAACTCGTCCAGCCATACGTCCCCGGCCCTCACGCCGTCCGATGCGAGCGAGGCGACCAGCGTCGTCACCACGGGCTCGTGCACGTCCAGGAACCAGACCTCCACGTCCAGGCCGACGCTGTGGAAGAGAAGCCCGTTGTCGGTCTGCTCCGGGCCCGAAAAGCCGGCGTCCTCGACCAGGAACGCGAACGCAACGCCCACCTCCGTCCGGAATGCCTCGGCCAGATCCTCCCGACTCCCCATTCTTCGATACTCCGAGATCGTCAGCGCCGACGGAAGACCCAGACCCGGACCCGGACCCGGTGGACCGTCGCGGTCAGAGCGCGAGAAGAGGCTGGCCGGTGCCCTGCGCGAGGTTCTCGAGAATCGTGCGCAGCCACGGGCTGCGCACGGCTGGTAGCCGGACCAAGGTGTGCTGGAACGTTCCCCGGTCGGCCTGGAACAGGCAGTTGGGGAGCAACGGGAGTGGGTCGTCGCGGAGGACGTCTTGGGGTATGCGGCCCGAGGCGGGAACCGGCAAGTAGGGCTGGGGAGAGACCAGCCACAGCCACACCCCCAGCGGCAGGGGTACCAGGTATGCCGTAGCGGTCGGGCTGGCGGGGGTCCAGACCTGACCGGTCTGAGGATGGACCGGTACGAGGAGGATGTCGACGCCCGCGTCCGGGGAAGGCTGCCCCGGCCCGGCCAGTTCGGCGCGCCGCTTCGGGGGGCCTGGGGGCAGCAGGGCGTCGAGCGTGCGTTGGAAGACCTCCGCGGTCAGACCGCCCGGGACCTCCACCGGCTGACCTTGGGAGGCAACCAACAGGTGGGCGAGCGCCTGGCCGGCTGCCGCCTCCCACTGCGGACTCCACAACCAGTAGTGGCTCGACCCCAACCCTCCTCCCCACGTGGCAATCGGCTCGAACGGGGGCGTCGGCTCCCCCTGCTCTGCCAGCTCCGCCCAGGAGAGGGACGTAGCGTGAGTACCGTCGACGGGGACGCGGTGCACGGCGTCCGAGCTCAGCCGCACTGCCTGCCAGAGCGAGCAGTCGTCGACTCTGGTCGCCACGGGGAGGTCACATGCCTCGCAGGCCATGTTGGGCCCGTCGGCTCCGTCGAGACCGCAGCAGGCACCGCCGCGCTCCTCAGGAATCAGCCGGGTCCCCCGGATATCGCCGGGCGCGATGACACTCGCCCCAGGCGTGCCGTCGGACAGGGCGTGGACCGGCGCGTAGATGCCGCGTGCCTCCGCCTCGCCCGGATCGATCTCGTCCCACATCCGCCACGGCCCTCCCCAGGGGTCCGGGTCCACGGCAAACGTCCCTGACTGCATGAGCACCGGAAGCTGGATCCCGTTCCCGTAGTTCTGACGGGCGTGGACCGGCAGTGAGACCTCGGACAGCGGAGTGGTCAACTCGGCGCCGCATCCCACACACACGAAAACGAACAAATATCCTCCCCCGGAGAAACAGACGCATCCTCGCAGCCCGCCGACAGCCGGCCAACATGTTTCCCCATCCACTGCGGGAACGGCACCTGCCACCGGGCTCTACGAAAAAAGGTAATGGCTAGGACTTGTCCGGCCGATCATGTGACTACTTCGCGTGCCGAGCTCGTTGATGTGGGCATGGGGCGGGGTGATCTGAGTGATGCCGAGTGGGAACGGTTGCGGCCGTTCCTGCCGGTCAGCAACCTGCGTTGTGGCAGGTGGCGGGATCACCGGCAGGTGATCAACGGGATTCTGTACCGGGTACGGACCGGCGTTCAGTGGCGTGACCTGCCCGAACGATTCGGCCCGTGGAAGACCGTCTACGAACGCCACCGGCTGTGGTCCGCCGACGGCACGTGGGAGCGTCTGCTCCAGCAGGTCCAGGCCGCGGCCGACGCAACAGGCGAAGTCGACTGGGACATCTCGGTGGGCTCCACCATCGTCCGCGCGCATCAGCACGCGGCCGGCGCCCGCACCGACCCGCCGTCGGCCCTCGCGTCAAAGGGGGCCGGCGAGGTGGAACACCAGGACGAGACGCCGTGGCAGAGCCTGGGCACCCGCCTGGTGGAGGTGGCGCTGCAAGCGAGGGCCTGGGCCGCTCGCGCGGCGGGTTCACCAGCAAACTCCACCTGAGCGCGGACGGCCGATGCCGCCCGCTGTCCCTGATCGTCACCGCAGGCCAGCGAGCGGACTGCACGCAGTTCAAGCCCGTCCTGGACAAGATCCGCGTGCCCCGGCCAGGGCCGGGCAGGCCCCGCAAGAAGCCGGACAGCCTCGCCGCAGACAAGGCCTACAGCAACGGGCCCGTCCGCGAATACCTGCGGCGACGCGGAATCCGGCACACGATCCCCGAGAAGACCGACAGCCAGGCCGCCCGCCTGCGCAAAGGCTCGCGCGGCGGACGGCCGACTGGCTTCGACGAGGACCGCTACAAGAAGCGCAACACCGTCGAGGCTCCGCCCATGATCGCCCGGACAGTCCCTAGGCGACCTTCGGGTTCCCGTGGCGCAACGCCGACGACGTTTCCCCAGTGAGTACGGGGGACGAAGGACTGAACTCCAAAGTGGCCCAAGGATCTACCTTGGAAATGGACCACGCTCCTGGGCTACTCCGCTCCTAAGGTCGGAGACATGACGACGAGCGCGTAGCAGTCCGGCCGACGCCGTCCAGATCGCCGGCCGCGTCTGTCGGCCTCGCCGAGGTGATGTCGGACGGGCTTTACGTCCCTGCGAGATTTCCACCGAGATTTCCACCGAAGAGACAGATGATCGAGGAAGTGATTCCCATGAAAGCGATCGTGGTGACGGACCAGGCCGCGGGACCGGCCGGGATGACTCTGGTGGAGCGGCCCGAGCCGCAGGCGGCGATCAACGATGTCGTCGTTCGGATCCACGCGTCGGGATTCGTCCCGACCGAGATGGAGTGGCCGTCGACCTGGACCGATCGGGCCGGCCGTGACAGGGCACCGTCGATCCCCGGCCACGAACTGGCCGGAGTGGTCGCCTCCCTCGGCTACGGCACGACGGGGCTGTCGGTCGGCCAGCGGGTGTTCGGCCTCGCCGACTGGCACCGTGACGGCACGCTGGCGGAGTATGTGGCGATCGAAGCACGCAACCTCGCACCGCTTCCCGGCGACGTCGACTTCACGGTGGGCGCGTCCCTGCCGATCTCAGGTCTGACCGCGTGGCAGGGCCTGTTCCAGCACGGCCGCCTTCAGGCCGGCCAGACCGTCCTCGCCCATGGCGCGGCCGGGGCGGTCGGGACGATGGTGACCCAGCTGGCACGTGAGGCCGGCGCCTACGTCATCGGCACCGGACGCGCCGCGGACCGTGAGAAGGCACTCGACTTCGGCGCGCATGAGTTCGTCGACCTGGAGAACGACGCGCTGGAAGACGTCGGCGGCGTCGATCTGGTCTTCGATGTCATCGGCGGTGACATTCAGAAGCGGTCCGCCGACCTGGTCAAGGCCGGAGGAACGCTGGTGTCCGTCGTCGGCCCGGTCGAGGCACGGCCCGCTGCCGGCCTGGCGGTGGACTTCGTCGTCGAGGCCGATCGTGCCGAACTGGGTGAGATCGTGCGGCGGGTTCGGGACGGACGGCTGCGGACGAACATCGACGACGTCTCGCCCCTCGACGATGCCGTCACCGCTCTCAATCCGACCGAGCGACGCAAGGGAAAGACGATCATCCGCGTTCGTCCGTGAGGGACAGTGAAGGGCCGACGGCCGGCGACTGTTTCGAAGAGCACGCATCCAAGTGAATACAGGCCGAAGTAGTGGTCGACGGTGCTGGACAGGCCATTCGACGGGCCCCTGATGGTCGGTGGTGCGTCCTTCACCCCTGGTGCGGTGGGCGGGCTCCGTGACTGAGCCCGCCCATCGATGACGGGGCGCGAGGCCGCGGTTCCGCCACGATGTACAGCATCGCCGCGGTGCCGGGCAGGCTGCCGGAAGGAGCCGTCGGCCCGGAGTGTGACTAACGTCCATGCCAGTGGGGTGCAGAAGAATCGGCGCCGGAGCAGCGGCTGTTCCGCTCCGAAGATCACGACTGTCTGACATCTTCGAGAGGGAACCCCGTCATGCGCCTCACCCCCGCCGCCCGTACAGCCGCACCCGCAAGACCGGGCACAAGGGCGGAACGGAAATAGTGCGCCGCCTCGGTGATCCGTCGCCCGGAGCAGGTCGTCGCCGACGCCTTCGACCAGGCAGGGGCCCGCGACCCGCAGCATCTGCGGGACCAGCTCGCAGCCAGGAACGGTGCGGCGGGCGCGGTGGCGATCACCACCTCGTCCGCGCAACGTGGCGCGCGCCTACGGGACCTGGGCGCTTCCCATCGGCGGACTCGTTATGCGGCCAATGGGCACCTTCCGCAGGTCACTGTCGTTCGCCGCCTTCAGCTCCGGCACCGTGTCCGGCGCCGAGTGGCGAACCGTGCGATCGTCCCAGTTCGACGACGCCTTGCAGGGAGACCTGCGCACGGTCGTCCACGAGGTGCTGCCGTTGCGTCAGGCGGCCCTGGCCCACCACGCGATGGACGCGGGCACGGTGTTCGGCAGGATCGTGGATCGTGCTGACGCCATGAACCGGCAGGACAGGAACGGTGTTCGAGGCCCTTTACGCGTCGCCGCCGGTCCGCGCTTGAGACGTCGTCGGCAAAGGCTCCGACGGGGGCAGGGCCGACGAGGAAGTGATCAGTGCGGAGCTGCCGGAATCGCGGTCCGTGAGGCCCGCGAAGACGGCCAGGCCCAGGCCGGCCGCGGCGAGCGTCGCGCCGACCAGGGCCGGTGAGGCCCAGCCCCAGCCGGCGGAGATGGCCAGGCCGCCGAGCCAGGCGCCGCCGGCGTTGGCCAGGTTGAAGGCGGAGTGGTTGGAGGCCGCGGCCATCGTGGGGGCGTTCTTCGCCTTGGCCATGAGCAGCATCTGCACGGGGGTGGTGACCAGGGCGCCCATCGCGCCCATGAAGGCGAGGGTCACCAGGGCGGGGACGGTGCTGTGGACGGTGAAGTAGAACGCCACGAGCGTCGCGCCGAGCAGGAAGAGGCCGCCGTACAGCGTCGGGCGCAGGGCCCGGTCGGTGAGCGGGCCCGCGATCAGTGTGCCCAGCGTCATTCCGATGCCGTAGAGCGCGAGGACCCATGTCGTGGAGGAGTCGGAGAGGCCGGTGAGGTGGGTGAGGATCGGTACCAGGTAGCTGTAGACGGCGAAGAAACCGCCGAATCCCACGACGGCGGTGGCCAGGCCCAGGGCGACCTGCCGGTTGCTCATCGCCCGTAGTTCCTGCCGGATGCCGGCCTGGCTGCCGCGGGGCTGGTGGGGGACGAAAGCGGCCAGCGCCGCCAGCGCGACAAGGCCGATGACGGCGACCGCGCAGTAGGCGTACCGCCAGCCGAGATGCTGCCCGAGGGCGGTGCCGGCCGGGACGCCGACGATGTTGGCGACGGTGAGTCCGAGGAACATCCTCGACACGGCCCGCCCGGCGCGTTCGGGGGCGACCAGCCGGGAGGCCACGACGGCGCCCACGCCGAACAGTGCTCCGTGGGGCAGGCCCGCCAGGAACCGTGCGGCGAACAGCAGGCCGAAGTTCGGGGCGAGAGCGGAGGCGACGTTGCCGACCACGAACAGTGCGGACAGCAGGAGCAGGAGCCGTTTGTGGGCGATGCGCGCGCCGATGCCGGTCAGGACGGGTGCCCCGACGACGACACCGAGCGCGTAAGCGGAGACGAGGTTGCCTGCGTGCGGCACGGACACGCCGACGCCGTGGGCGATCTGGGGCAGCAGTCCCATCGTGGCGAACTCGGTCGTTCCGATTCCGAACGCGACGAGGGCAAGGGCCAGCAGGGCCAGTGGCATGGAGCGGAAGTACCTTTCACGGGCGGCGGTCTGCGTACAGGTGCGGGGTGGGTGGGCGGGACCGTGCTGCGTCCTGTTCGCCCTGTTTCTGTGGTCTGTCGCGCCGGCCACCGTTGCCCGATGCGCCCTTGAAGGCAGAGAAATTCTACGAGCACTACAGCCGCGGCACGCGCTCACGCATTCCACGATCGGGCGACGAGACTCATGGCCTGCGTCACAGTCGGCCCGTCTGCCTGCCTGCCTGCCTGCCTGCCTGCCTGCCTGCCTGCCTGCCTGTCAGGATGCGACACGAACCGAAGCTTCCCCGCCGTTCGGCGGACCGTGTTCACACGGCGGCGTTTCCGCTGTTCCGCTCGATCGGAATCCACAACTGGGAGTGGGTCTCCTCGCCGATCTCCACCAGGTGCGTCCGCAGGAGTTCCGGACCCGGCCGGCTCGTGTACGGGTTCGAGGGGAACCACTGGGTGAACACGTCGCGCCACAGTTCCTGGAGCGCGCTCGGATAGGGCCCGTCGTTGTCGAAGACCGCCCAGGTCCCGGCCGGCACGTCGAGGGCGTCGAGTTCCTCGACGGCCGTCTCCGGGCCGGTGGCCACGCCGATCCAGTAGTCCGCCTCGGCGCCCTCCTCCCGGCTGTCGGTCAGGTATACCGCTGCCGACAGGATTCCCTCCGGTTCCCGGCCGGCCAGCCCCTTCATCCGTACGATCGCCCGCTCGTCCAGGTTCTCCACGTGTGCCGCGGCGGCCGGGTTGACGCCCTCGTGCACCAGCGAGACGCGGGCCTTCCTGCCGACGATCCGGAACGCCTCCTTCTGCACGATCCGGTACCGCATGGTCGTACTGCCTTCGACGACGACGCGGAAGGACATGCGGGGCTGTGCCGTGAGCAGGGCGCCCGTGCGCCGTGCCTCGCCCGGGCCGATGCCGTGCACCGACCGGAACGCCCGGGCGAAGGCCTCGCCCGAGCCGTAGCCGTAGCGCACCGCGACATCGAGCAGCGTGCGTTCCCCGGCCACCACCTCGGCCGCGGCGAGCGTCATCCGGCGGCGCCGCACGTAGACCGGGAGCGGCATCCCGGCGAGGGCGGAGAACATCCGCCGGAAGTGGTACTCCGACACCGCGGCGATCCGGGCCGCCCCGGCCACGTCGACCTCCTGGTCGAGGTGGGCCTCCAGGTGGTCCAGCGCCTGGTTCAGCCGCTCCAGCACGTGTACCCGTCCCTCTTCCCTGAGTCTCCCCCGCAGGAATGCGCACCCCGACGCGGCAACTCCTACGGTCGGCCGGGCCCTCTTCAGGTGTACGTGATTCCTTCGCGCCCTGCCCGACACAAGCCGTGCGGGAATTGTCGGGCGGGCGGCCCCGGCGTTGCCCGAGGCTTGTGCACATGACTGATGTTAAAGGGCTGTGCGAGCCGCGGTTCGCCGCGGTCGAGGAGGCCCTCGCGGCTTCGCTCGGCAAGGACGACGTGGGTGCCTCGGTCGCCGTCCACCTCGACGGCGAGCCGGTGGTCGACCTCTGGGGCGGGTACGCCGACGCGGACCGTAGCGTCGACTGGGAGCGGGACACCCTCACGGGCGTGAACTCGACGAGCAAGAACATGACCGCCCTGTGCGCGCTCGTCCTGGCCGACCAGGGCCTGCTCGATCTGTCCGCGCCGGTCGCCGCCTACTGGCCCGAGTTCGCCGCGGCGGGCAAGGAGCGCCTGCTGGTACGCCATGTGCTGTCCCATACCGCGGGGCTGCCGGACCTGACCGGGCCGACGGCGGTCGAGGACCTCTACGACTGGCAGAGCGTGACGGCGGGGCTGGCCACGCAGGCCCCCGAATGGGAACCGGGCACAGCCGCCGGGTACCACGCGCTCACCTTCGGGTTCCTGATCGGTGAGATCGTCCGCCGCGTCACCGGCCGTAGCCTCGGCGACTTTTTCGCCGAGGAGGTGGCCGGACCGCTGGGCGCCGACTTCCACATCGGGCTCTCCGCCGCCGACGACCACCGCGTCGCACCGCTCATCCCGCCACCGTCACAGACCGACGAGTTCACCGCCGGCGCACCGCTCGGACCGGACGGCACACGCCGGGAGCACACCGGTGCCGCGGTCCGGGTCAGGGATGCCAACTCCGTTGCCTGGCGCCGTGCGCAGATCCCCGCGGTGAACGGCTTCGGCAACGCCCGGTCCGTCGCCCTCGTCCAGTCGGTCCTGGCGAACCGGGGTTCGGCCGGTGGCGTGCGGCTGCTGTCTCCCCGGGGCTGCGAGCCCGCGTGGCAGGAGGTGTTCCGCGGCGAGGACCGGGTGCTGCGGACGCCGATGTCCTGGACCGTGGGCTTCGGGAAGTTCGGCAACACCTTCGGCTGGGGCGGATGGGGCGGTTCGCTGGTCGTGAGCGACCCCGACGCACGGATGACGGTGGCCTACGTGATGAACCAGATGATCGACCGGGAGGAGCAGGAGGACAACCGCGGCATGGAGATCGTCATGGCCGCCTACAGCGGACTGCGGTGACAACCCGCGGGAGGGGACGTCCGGGTGCGCACGCGCTCACGGAGGTACGGCCGCGAGCCCCTCCCCCCTTCAGCCAGGCGCGCCCGGGTGGTCGGTCAGGTCAGGTCGAGGTGGGGTTCGAAGGCCCGCAGCAGGAGCGAGCGCATGCGGTCCGGCCGCATCTCGGTCGAGTTGGCGAGGATCTGGATCGCCAGGCCGTCGACCATCGCGGTGAACCGGTCGGCGAGGGCCTCGATGTCCGCCTCCGGTGCGAGGCCTTCGGACCGGCACTCGTGCAGCACGTCCACCACGACCCGGTACCAGCCCGAGTAGATCCGCCGCTGCGCGGACCGCAGGCCGGGTTCGAGCATCGCCTGGTTCCAGAACTGGATCCACACCGACCATTCGTCGATGTCCCCGGCGGTGAGCGGGAGTTGCACCTCAATCAGGCGGCGCAGTTTGTCACGGGCGGACGTCGCCCGGTCGAACTCCTCGTCGAGCCGGGTGCGGAACCGCTGGGCGTAGTACTCCAGCGCCGCGTGCAGCGTGGCTTCCTTGCTGGGGAAGTGGTAGTGCACCGTCGCCGTGCTGGTCCCGCAGTAGCGGGCGATGTCCGAGACCCGCACGTTGTGGTAGCCGCGGCGGGCGATGAGGACGGTCGCGGCCTCCAGGATCTGCTCCCGGCGTTCCTGTCCCGTCACCGGCTGCGCCCGGTCCCGTCCGGTGTCGGGCGGGAGCACGGGCTCCGGACCGACGCCCTCGACGAGATACGCCGTGGACACCCCGCAGGCCTTCGCGAGGGCGGCGATCTCCTCGTCGCGCAGCCGCCGGTTTCCGCGCAGTGCCTTGGACAGGGCGGTCGGGTCCATGCCGATCCGGTGGGCGAGTTCGCGCTGCGAGACGGCGGCGGCACGGATCGCCGTCCGGACGCGTTCCGGCAGAGTGTCGGCGGTCTCGGCCGGTCGCTCTTCGATGCTGGTCATAACCCGATCAGTATGTCAGGCAAGGCGGTTCACCCCAGATGTCCGACGGCCGCCAGGGCGCTGATCACCTCGGCCGCGGCACGCTCTCCCGACGAGATCGCCCCGTCGATGTAGCCGTTCCACACCGAGGCGGTCTCCGTCCCCGCCCAGTGGACGAGCCCGGACGGCTCGCGCCATCCGTCCCTGCCGTGCCGGGTCCAGCCGCCCGGGGTCAGGAAGCACTCGTAGCCTCCGACGGTCCAGCCGGTCCGCGGCCAGATCTTCTCGACGTAGTCGATGGGCTGTCCGGCCCGGGGTCCGGCGACCGCGGACAGTGCGGCCAGCACTCCGTGGCGGCGCTCCGTGTCGGTGCCGGCGGACCAGCGGTCGAGCCGGTCGCCGTAGACGAACGCGACGAGTACGCCGCGCGAGGCGTCCTCGGGTGAGTTGTCGAAGACGACGCCGACCGGGCTGTCGCCGTAGAGCGTCGCGATCCCGGAGCGTCCCGCCGCGCGCCAGAAGGGTTCCTCGTAGACGGCGTGCACCTTGGCGACGCGTCCCATCGGGGAGTGGTGCACCCAGCCGCGCCGCGCGACGGGCAGCGCGGGGTCGAACGCGATGCGTTCGATCACGGCCGGGGGTACGGCGACCACGGCCCGGCGCGCGCGGACGACGGTGCGGCCGGTGTACGCCTCCACCCCGTGCGCGGTCTGTCGGAGGGACAGCACCGGTTCGCCGAGCCGTACCCGCCCGCCCAGTGACTTCGCGAGCGCGTGGGCCACCGCGTCCGCCCCGTCGGCGAACCGGGCGTCCTGGGCGCAGCCGCGGGTCTCCATCAGTTGCTCGTAGCCGCCGCCCGAGGCCAGGTAGAACAGCACGTGGAAGAAGGAGATCTCGCGCGGTTCGGCGCACCAGACGCCCTGGATCGCGAGCGCCAGCCGCGCCAGCGCGTCCTCGTCGTCGGTCTGCGCGCGGAAGAAGTCCTCGGCCGACAGGGCGTCGAACTCGGCGAACCGCGGGGTGGACCAAGGCAGTTCGAGGTCGACGGTGCGGGCGAGGTCGTCCAGCAGGGCGGTGACGCGGTCGTACTCGTCGATGCCCGGTCCGGTGTCCGGTGCGCCGCCCGCGTAGTCGACGCGGGTGCCGTCGGCGCGGATCTCGGTGTGCCGGCCGGCCTCCCAGGTCGGGAACGTCCGGCAGCCGAACCGGGCCGCCAGCGCGTGGAACCGTCGCTGGCTCGGCCCGATCCACTGTCCTCCGTGGTCGACGCGCACCCCGGACGGGGTCATCTGGCTGAACACTCGGCCGCCCACGCGGTCGGCGGCCTCCAGTACGACCACGTCGACGCCGGCCTCGGCCAGCCGCCACGCGGTGGTCAGTCCCGCGTATCCGGCGCCCACGACCACGACGTCGGTGTCCACGGCAGAAGTGTCAGGTGTCGTCACGCCGACACCGTGCAGCAACATTGACTCACCAGTCAAGACTCTCCACAAAATTGCGATCGAAGTCTTGACAGCACTTCCGGCCAGAGCCAGGCTGACTCGCCAATCAGTCATTGCGTTTGCTTGTCGGTACCCGTAGACCAACAGATCGGGAGTGGCAATGACCTCAGATTCGCAACTCCAAGTGCGCGAGGCCCAGACGGACAAGGGCCTGCGCTCCGGCGCGCTCTCCATGGCCACCAGCCTGATCCTCGCCGTGGCGTCCGCGGCGCCCGCCTACAGCCTCACCGCGACGCTGGCCTTCGTCGTCGGCTACGTCGGCTTCCAGGCCCCGGCCGTGGTGGTGCTCGCCTTCGTCCCGATCCTGTTCGTCTCCTTCGGCTACGCCGCGCTCAACAAGCGCGATCCGGACTGCGGCACGATCTTCACCTGGGCCACGCGCTCACTGAACCCGAACCTCGGCTTCCTCGGCGGCTGGGCGATCATCGCCTCGTTCGTCCTCGTGATCGGCAGCCTCGCGCAGGTCGCCGGACAGTACGTGTTCCTGCTGTTCGGCGCGGAGGACATCGGTTCCGCACCGGCCGATTGGCGGGTCCTGCTGGCCGGCCTCGGCTGGCTCGCGCTGATGACCCTGATCTGCTACCGCGGTATCGAGATCGCGGCCGCGGTCCAACGCGCCCTGCTGTTCCTGGAGTTCAGCATGCTCGTGGCCCTGTCGGTCGTCGCGCTCGTCAAGGCCTACGGCGGCTCCGCGCCGACCGGGGCCCGGCGGCCGAGCCTGTCCTGGCTCAACCCGTTCCAGGGCGCGTCCCTGAGCGCGTTCGTCAGCGCGCTGGTGCTGATGCTGTTCATCTACTGGGGCTGGGAGACGGCCCTCACCGTCAACGAGGAGACCACCGACCGGCACCGCGTCCCCGGCCGGGCCGCGACCTGGTCCACGGTGCTGCTGGTGGCGTTGTACCTCCTCGCCACGTTCGCCGCGCTCTCCTTCGCCGGCATCGGCGACACCGGGATCGGCCTGAACAACCCGGACAACTCCGGGGACGTCCTGTACGGCTTCGGCACCGCGGTGTTCGGGTCGAGCGGTTTCGGCTCGGTGCTGTGGCACCTGCTGATCCTCATGGTCCTCACCTCGGCCGCCGCCTCGACGGAGACGACCGTGCTGACCCTGAGCCGCACGATGCTGTCGATGGGCGACCAGGGCGCGCTCCCCCGCGCACTGGCCCGGGTGCACCCGGGCTTCCGCATCCCGCACGTGGGCACGATCGCGGTCGGCGTCGTCGGCGCGGTGGTGTACGTCGCGCTGAACTTCCTCGGCCACGGTCTCGTCCTCGGTGACGCGGTGTCCGCCTGCGGGGTGCTGATCGCGTTCTACTACGGGCTCACCGGACTCACCTCCGCCTGGGTGCACCGCGCCGGGCCGTATGCCCGAGCGGCGGACATCTGGCTGACCGTGGTCCTGCCCGCGATCGGCGGGGTCGTCCTGCTCGGCGCGGGCGCCTGGAGCCTGGTGCAGGCGTGGGATCCCATCAACAGCGGTACGAGCTGGACCCTCCCGTTCTCCTCAGGATCGCGCATCGGCGGCACGTTCGTGATCGGCACCGGGACGGTCGTGCTGGGGCTGCTCGCCCTCCTGGTCTGCCGACGCCTGTACCCCGCGTTCTTCGCCCGTCGGCCGGCCGTCGCGGCCCACACCTGAGTCCGCGCCCGCTGCCCGAACTACCGCCGTCCGCCCGGGAATTACTCATCCGCGCCCGCATCCGGGAGATCGTCCGTGTCCCTTCCCCAGGCCTTCGTCGACCCGTCGTCCGTCGCCGTCGTCGGTGCCACCGAGGACCGCGCCAAATGGGGCTACTGGCTCGCCACCGGTGCCCTCGCCGGAGCCGGCCGGCGACAGGTGTGGCTGGTCAACCGCCGTGCCGCACAGGTCCTCGGCCAGTCCTGCCGTCCGACGGTGGACGACCTGCCACAGGCCCCCGACCTCGTCGCCCTGTGCGTGCCGCCGCACCACGTCCTGCCCGTCGTCCGGGACGCGCTCGCCAAGGGGTGTCGCGCGTTCCTCTCCATCACCTCCGGGCTCGGCGCCGACGAGGCCGAACTCGCCGCGCTGCTGCGCGAGTCGGGCGCGCGGATGGTCGGACCGAACAGCCTCGGGCTGTTCAACGCCGCGGCGGAACTCCGACTCGCCTGGGGGAACTTCACACCGGGCAGGCTGGCGATCGTCTCGCAGAGCGGTCAGCTCGGTTCCGAGATCGCCGGCCTCGGCGCACGGGCCGGGCTGGGTGTGTCGCGCTTCTACTCGGTCGGCAACCAGCTCGACGTGGGAGCCGTCGACGTACTCGAATCGCTCGTCTCCGACGAACACACCAGCACCGTGGCGCTCTATCTGGAGAGCTTCGCCGACGGAGCGCGGATCGTCACCGCTCTCGAAGCACTCCGCCGGGCCGGCAGACACGCGCTGGTGCTCACCACCGGCGCCAGCGAGGGCAGCCGTCTTCTCGCGCGGTCCCATACGGGTTCGATGACCTCGGCCCTCGACGTCGTCGACGCCGCGTGCCGCGCCGCCGGAGCCCTCCGGGTGGCGACCCCGCGCGAACTCGTCGACGCCGCGCGGGTGTTGGACGCGACCGCTCCCCCGGGCGGACGCCGGGTCGCGATCATCAGCGACAGCGGCGGGCAGGCCGGGATCGCCGCCGACCTCGCCGCCGACCGGGGTCTGCGGGCGCCGGTCTTCACCGAACCGCTCCAGGCGCGGCTGCGTGATCTGCTCCCCGCCGCCACTGCGGTGTCCAATCCGGTGGACCTCGCGGGCTCGGGAGAGGCGGACCTCCAGGTCTACGCGCGGGTCACCGAACTGGTGGCCGACTCCGGCGAGGTCGACTCGGTCGTCCTGTCGGGATATCTCGGCTGCTACGGCGAGGATTCGCCGAGCCTCGTGGAGGCCGAGTCCGCGGTGATCGACCGCCTCGGCCGACGCCGATCGACGGACGCGGCCCGCGTGCCCCTGATCGTGCACAGCATGAGCGCCGCCTCGCCCGCGGTCGCCCGGCTGCGGGAGCACCGCGTCCCGGTCTTCGACACCGTCGACGCGGCCCTGGGCGCGCTCGGCCATGTGACCCAGCTGGGCGCGCGGCCCCGCCCGGCGCCGATGACCGTACGGACCGAAGCGGCCGTTCCGCTGCCGGGCTACTGGGCAGCTCGTACGTTCCTCACCGCGCTCGGCATCGCGATGCCCGAGGCGAGGCGGGTCACCGACGCGGCCGGGTTCGCAGAGGCCTGCGCGTCCCTGCGACCGCCTCTGGTCCTCAAGGCCGGCTGGATCGAGCACAAGAGCGAACACCGGGCCGTCAGAACGGGGTTGGGCCCGGACACTGCCGCCGCGGTGTTCCGCGAGATGTACGAGCGGCTCGGGCCCGGCGAGTACGTCGTCGAGGAGCAGGACACCCGGCCGGGCGTCGTCGAGCTGCTGATCGGCGCCCGCCGGGACCGCGACTTCGGGCCGACCGTGACCGTGGGGCACGGCGGGGTCCTCGCCGAACTCTGGCACGACGTGTCCGTGGAACTGGCACCGGTCGACCGACGGACGGCGGCCGGGATGCTCGACCGCCTGCGCTCGCGCCGCCTGCTGGACGGCTGGCGGGGACAGCCCGCGGTCGACCTCGACGCGCTGATCGACGCCGTCGTCGCCGTGTCTGAGGCGATCGCGGCCACCCCCGGCGTGGCGGACATCGAGGTCAACCCGATCCGGGTCGGTCCCGACGGCGCCCTGGCCGTGGACGCGCTCGTCGTCCCGCGTACCGAGGACGTCGTACCGAGAACCGCACATGAAGCACCCGGGGTGCACCGCCACCGGGAAACCACCGAGGAGCAGGAGACATCACGTGAGCACGTCCACTGAGCCCTGGCCGCTGAGCGATGAGCAGCGGGCGATCGTCGGCCTGTGCCGGGAGTTCGCCGCGAACGAGATCCGGCCGCGCGGACGCGAGGTCGACGAGCGTGACATCGAGTCACCGCTGGACATCTTCCGGGCCGCGGCCAAGGTCGGCATCACCGACTTCATGCTGCCCGAGGAGTACGGCGGGGGCGGGTTCACCGATGTCGTGACCCAGTGCCTGGTCCAGGAGCAGATGTGCTGGGGCGACCCGGGCATCGGCAACTTCGTCTGCTCCAACGGGTTCTTCGCCGACCCGCTGCTCGCGCTCGGCACCGAGGAGCAGAAGGCGGAGTGGCTGCGTCCGCTCGCCGGTCCGAACCCCCTGTTCACCGCGCTGGCGACGACCGAGCCGGAGTCGGGTTCCGACGCCGCGTCCATCGCCACCACGGCCGTGCGGGTCGAGGGCGGCTACGCGATCAGCGGGCAGAAGGTGTGGATCTCCAACGCGGGCCTGGCCGACCAGTACGTGGTCTTCGCCAAGACCGATCCGAGCCGGGGTTCCTCCGGGGTCACCGCCTTCCTGCTGCGCAAGGGCGCGGAGGGGATGAGGTTCGGCGAGCCCATGCGGAAGATGGGCCAGCGCGCCATCGTCTGCCGCGAGATCTTCCTCGACGAGGTCTTCGTGCCCGAGTCCGACCGGCTCGGGGACGAGGGGCAGGGCTTCCGCGGTCTGATGAAGACCTTCGACATATCGCGGATCGTGCTGGCCGCCGCGGCGACCGGAGCGGCCCGCGCGGCCTACGAGTACGCGCTCGCGTACGCCCGTGAGCGCAAGCAGTTCGGCAAGCCGATCGTCGAGCACCAGGCCGTCGCGTTCCGGCTGGCCGACATGGCGACCCGGATCGAGTCCGCGTGGCTGCTCACCCTGCACGCGGCACGCCGGATGGACGCCGGAGCGGATGCCACCAAGCTCGCCGCCATGGCCAAGCTCCAGGCCTCGGAGACCGCGATGGCGGTGACCTGGGGCGCCGTCCAGACCCTCGGCGGATGGGGCTACTCGCGCGAGTTCCCGGTCGAGCAGTGGATGCGCGACGCCAAGCTGGAGGAGATCGAGGAGGGCACCTCGGACATCATGCGGCTGATCATCTCGCGGCGCCTCTGACGGCTCCGCTCCTCGTGACGTCTTCGACCGTGGCCCGGCAACAGGAGCGACATGACCTTTCGGAACGAGTTCACGGAGATGTTCGGGGTCGAACATCCCATCGTGTGCGGCGGAATGCTCGCGGTGGGCACCGCCGAGCTGATCTCGGCCGTCGCGAACGCCGGCGCGCTGGGGTTCCTCAGCGCGCTGACCCAGCCCACCCCGGAGGACCTCGCACGGGAGATCGCGCGCTGCCGCGAACTGACCGACAGGCCGTTCGGCGTCAACCTCACCATCCTGCCCACCATCGAGCCGGTGCCGTACGACGACTACCGGGCCGTCATCATCGACTCGGGCGTGCGGATCGTAGAGACGGCGGGCAGCAACCCGGCACCGCACCTGCCGGCGTTCCGGCGGGCGGGGGTGAAGGTCGTGCACAAGGCGGTCGCCGTCCGGCACGCGCTCAAGGCGGAGGCACTGGGCGTCGACGCCGTCAGCATCGACGGATTCGAGTGTGCCGGGCACCCCGGTCAGGACGATGTCCCCGGCCTCGTCCTGATCCCGGCCGCCGCCCGCAGGCTGCGTATCCCGATCATCGCGTCCGGCGGCTTCGCCACCGGCTCCGGGCTCGTCGCGGCCCTGGCACTCGGGGCGTGCGCGATCAACATGGGGACGCGGTTCGAGGCGACCGAGGAGGCTCCGATCCACCCGAACGTGAAGGCCCGGATCGTCGCGAACGACGAGCGCGGCACCCAGATCGTCTTCCGGGAGTTCGGCAACACCGCCCGGGTGGCGCGCAACGTGGTCTCGCAGGACATCGCCCGCATCGGCGCGCGCCCCGGGGCCGCCTTCTCCGACGTCGCCGCACTGGCCTCCGGGAAGCGCGGCAGGCAGCGGGTGTTGCGTGAGGGCGACGTCGAGGGCGGCATGTGGTGGGCAGGTCAGGCGCAGGGTCTCATCGACAGCGTGGAGAGCTGCGAGACGGTGGTCCGCACGATCGTGGCGGACGCAGAGAACATCGTCCGCGACCGTCTCCGGCGGCAACTCGTACCGTCGGCCGACATGACCCCGACGGTGGCGGACTGACCGGTTGTTCCTACGGCACTGACACCGTCCGGCGCCGTCGCGGGTGGGCAACCCGGCGCACCTGCGGAACCAGCCCACCAGAACACCCGACGACACCGTCACCATCCATCCCCCCACCCAGGCCAACAGCCCGGTAGAGCAACGGCATTGCCCCTGAAGGCGTGCCGTCAGCCGGTGCTCCATTTCTGGTTGTCGCCGCCGGTACAGCTCCACAGTTGCAGCTCCGCGCCGTTGCCGGTCCCCGCATCGGTGACGTCCACGCACTTGTCGGCCTGGACGTTGACCAGATCGTGCGCGGCACTGAGCCGGAACCGCTGGGCCCCGGTGCCGTTGCAGGCGACAAGCTTGATCCACGCGCCGTCCGTCCGCGAACCGCCGTCGACGTCCATGCACTTGCCCAGGGCCCGCACTGTTCCGTCCGACGCGAACTGCCATGTCTGCCGGGCGGCGCTCGTGCAGCCCCAGATCTGCAGGCGGGTGTTGTCCGCCGAGTTGCCCCCGGTGACGTCGATACAGCGGCCGGAGCCCTGACCGCGGATCAGTACGCCCTTGGCGGTCTCGCCGGAACCGGCGACCGACGAGGAACTCCCGGACGGCGCCCCGCTGTTCTTGGCCCCGCCCTTCGCGGTAGCTGTGGCCCCACCGGATGCCGGTAAACCGGCCTTCGGGGTCGGCTTCCTGCTGGGCTGCCGGGTGGAGTCGGCTTCGAGTGCGGAGGATTCACCCGACGGCGAGGCGGAATCGGACGAGTCGGTCACGTCCCCGGTCCGTCCGCTGCCCCGGACGGTGTCCGATCCGGCACCGGCTGCCGAACGTCCCTTGCCGTCGTCGCCGTCCATGAGGAACAGGGAGCCGGTCAGCAGAACGCCGACGGTAGCGGCGGCGACGATCAGCATCTTGCGGCGCCGTGCGGGCCGGGGCACGGACCGGCCCGGAACGGCCGTGACGTCGGTGCCATGGTCGGTCGTGTCCCCAGCGAGGGCATCGGTACGCCCGCCTGATGTCCCGGTGTCCGGCGCACTCTCGGTGAGCGCCGCGAACTCGGCCGCCACCGCGGACATGGGCGGCGGGAGCACGGGCCCGGGCACGGCCTCGGACTCGGAGGCGGCAGCGGGCCCCAGCGCGGCGGCGGCCTCGGCGATCGCCGAGGGCCCTTTCGACCGGCGTGGCAGGAGCAGCGACGCGGCGTCGGGCTGGTCGGTCCGGGCCGTTGCGGCCTCCGCCGTCGGATCCTCGGAGGAGGCCGTCATGTCGTCCTTCCGGTACTGGGGTGGTGGATTTCTGCGCGGCCGGTACGGCGTCGAAGTGCCGAAGACGTCGTGGTGGCCTGCGGTGGTCCGCGATGGCGTCGAGTGGGCGCCGACGATCACCGTCCTCGTGCCCGAGGGCGATTCTGTCGTGCCCACGACCACCTAGGCAAAGGGCGACACGCGGTGGCCGTCCGGCGCCGGGAGCTCGCGGCGTCGGCGTGCCGCGCAGGACATCAACTAACTTGTGGGCCAAGGCTGTTCCGACCGCCGACACCGCCGGCCACGAACAGATCGGCAGGGCCGAACAGGGCGCCGACGCCCACCGGTTCGAGGTCATCTTCTCCACGCCGTAGGCCGACTGGAAGAACTTGTCCAACCCGCTGCCGTCGACTGCCGGGATCGGGTCCGGGACCCCGACTGGCGGGGAACAAAGCCCAAGTTGGACTTCTTGTCCCGGGCATCGGTGCCGTGGCCGACCGGGTCCCGCACCGGGCGCTGAGGGTGACCTCGACGTCACGCGGGCCGGCGTCGCCTCGGTGTTCCCCTTGTCGACCAGATCTGGCAGGTCCACGTCCTGGTCTTCCGGATCGGTCACCATGGCGACCCGGTTGGAGGCGGCCTCGGCAACACCGCCCGGGTCGCACGTAATTCGGTCTCGCAGGACATCGTCCGCCTCGGCGCGCGCCCCGAAGCCGACTTCTCCGACGTCGCCGCACTGGGCTCCGGGAAGCGCGGCAGACAGCGGGTGCCAGGTGAGGACGACGTCGAGGGGGCATGGGGTGGGCCGGTCAGGCCCAGGGCCTCATCGACAGCGTGGAGAGCTGCGAGACGGTGTCCCCACCATCATGGCGATCGTCGCGGACGCCGAGAACATCGTCCGCGACCGCCTCCGGCGGCAACTCGCGCCCACGGAACCGAAATTGGTCTAGACGAATCTTCCCCGGATCCCTTGACGCCGCCCGACGCGGCCAGCCACGCTTCGCTACGCAGGCAGAGGTAAGGAAAGTTTCCGATTAACTTCACGACTCGCCGTTCGACGGTTTCCCCCTGCTTCACCCCGCCCTGATCGCGTCGCACGGCTCCTCCCCACCCGCACCTCTCCACCGTGCGACGGGCGTGCAGGGCACCGCAATCCGCGTACCGGCGCGACGCCGTGCGCGGCCTCGCCCCACGGAGGAGCATCCGCATGAGACATGCGTCGCTGCGCGCCGCACTGACCGCCGCCCTGATGGTCGGCGGCATGGCCATGACCGTCGCCCCGGCCGCCCACGCGGCCGACAACACCGGTCTGATCGCGTCCTTCGGCATCACCTCCACCTGGGGTGCCGGTTTCGAGGGCGGCTACACGGTCACCAACAAGTCGACCCACACAGTCACTTCATGGACCATCACCTTCACCCTGCCCGCCACCGAGGCCGTCACCAGTTCGTGGAACGGCACGCTCACCCACAGCGGGACGCAGTACACAATCACCTCCCCCACCTGGGAGGCCCCGCTCGCTCCCGGTGACTCCGCGCCCGTCGTCGGCATGGACTTCAGCTACAGCGGCTCGGTCGTCGCGCCGAGCGCCTGTCTGATCAACAACGGCCCCTGCGCCGGCGTCCCCGCCGACACCGTCGCGCCCTCGACCCCCTCCGGCCTCGCCGTTCGGGCCACCGGCCCCGGCAGCGTCACGCTGGGCTGGAACGCCTCGACCGACAACGTCGGTGTGGTCGGCTACCGGGTCTACGAGGGCGGCAACGTCATCGCCACCACTTCCGGCACCGGCACCACCTTCACCGTGGGCGGCCTGCTCGCCGGCAGCAGCCACAGTTTCTCGGTGACCGCGCTCGACGACTCCAACAACGAGTCGGCGCACTCCGCGACGCTCACCGCGACCGCGGGCAGCGGCACCACGCCCGGCGTGGCGGCCCCCTTCGTCGACCTCGGTGCCTACCCGACGCCGAACCTCACGCAGATCGCCACGAACACGGGGTTGCGCCAGTTCTCGCTCGGCTTCATCACCGCCGGGTCGACCGGTTGCTCGGCAAGCTGGTTCAACTCCTATGACCCGGGCGCGGCTTGGGATCGGGCGGACTTCGACTCACTGCGCGCGATGGGCGGTGACGTACGGCCGTCCTTCGGCGGCGCGTCGGGCACCGAACTGGCCCTCGCCTGCACCAGCACGACCGCGCTCCAGGCGCAGTACCAGAAGGTCGTGGACGCCTACGCCCTGGACCGCGTGGACTTCGACATCGAGGGCGCCGCGGCGGTCGACCACGCCTCGATCGACCGACGCTCGACGGCCGTGGCCGCCGTCCAGGCCGCACAGCGCGCCAAGGGCCGCGACCTCAAGGTCACGCTCACACTCCCGGTCCTGCCCAGCGGCCTGACCGCGGACGGCGTCTACATCCTCAGCTCCGCCAAGGCGCACAACCTGAACGTCGACACCGTCAACCTGATGGCCATGGACTACGGCGACAGCGCCGCACCCAACCCGTCCGGGAAGATGGGCAGTTACGCCATCCAGGCCGCGACCTCGACCCGCGCCCAGATAGCCTCGGTGTGGCCGAACCTCACCACCGCCCAGACCTGGGCGATGGTCGGTCTCACTCCGATGCTCGGCCAGAACGACACCGCCAGCGAGGTGTTCACCGCCGCCGACGCCCAGCAGGTGCTCACGTTCGCCCGCCAGAACCACCTGGGCGAGCTGGGCTTCTGGGACGTCACCCGCGACGGGAACGCCTGCACCGGCGCCCTGAGCAAGTGCACGAACATCCCGCAGACCCCGTACCAGTTCTCCAAACTGTTCGCGACCTACGCGGGCTGAGCCCGCGAGGCCATCTGCGCCACCGCGCAGCGGCTTGTGCGGGCCGAGACTCACTTCGGCCCGCACAAGTCGGGGACACGTTCAGTGTGTGGACGTGGTCACGAACCGGACGTCGTGCGACTACAACAGAGCCCCGACGGTGTCCTGGTGTCCGTCCTCCCGGTGTTCGCCCCGTTCCGCCGCGGACCTGTCGGCCAGGGCGTTGACGGCCGTGTTGAAGCGCTCCATCGAGGTCGGGACGTCCGCGCCCAGCACGTACTCCTTGAACTCACCGCGGTGCGGCGCCATCGGATCGTGGAGCGGCTCGCGGACCGAGCGAAGGATCTCCGGCAGCCGGATGCACTCACGGTCGAGGAGATAGGCGCCGCCGGCTGTGGTGAAGGCGGCGCGGAAGTCCTCGTCGGGCAGATTCCGGGCATTGGTCAGAACGTACGGTTTGAGGCTGGCGACGAAGTCGGCGACCACCGAGGAGACATCGCTGACGAGCAGGTCCGCCTGGTTGAAGCATGCGTACAGCGTGGGCAACTGGCCGGAGATCACCTGATGCCGGACCGGCTCGCGGC
This sequence comes from Streptomyces sp. NBC_01288, assembly GCF_035982055.1. Classification (NCBI taxonomy): domain Bacteria; kingdom Bacillati; phylum Actinomycetota; class Actinomycetes; order Kitasatosporales; family Streptomycetaceae; genus Streptomyces; species Streptomyces sp. NBC_01288. Next base: position 10,466,405 of record NZ_CP108427.1, on the reverse strand, counting down.
TCTCCCAGAAGAGCCCGTGCCACTCGGCGTGCAGGGCGTGCCACTCGACCGTGTCGCCGTGGTCGGGAACGCGCGCGTCGCGGGTCTGCTGCGTGTAGTCGCCGCCGTGCCGTCCGGCCAGCTCGTCGATCCGGGCCCGGATGTCCCGCAGTCTCGGCCCGGCGGCGAGTACGGCCTGCGCGTCCGGTCTCTCGCGTCGCTCGTTGTCGTTGCTGAGCAGTTCCCGGACGGCCCGGTCCGCGGCGGCGGCCTCGGGAGAGCGGCGGCCTGTGAGCGGGTGCGGCTTGTAGATGATCCGTACGTTCTGGTCGAGGAGCTTCTCGACCAGGGGCACGCCCATCGGGATGAGGGAGGTGTGGCAGTCGTCGTCGCTCCAGCCCTCCCAGGTGGGGGCGTACAGCACGACGGGCAGCGGGCCCGGCCTGTGGTCGGCGTGCAGCCGTATCGAGGACAGTTGCGGGCGCCCCACTTCGACGATCGCCTCGTCGCTGATGGCGTGCCGCACCCGCTGATAACGGTCCCGCCCGGCCCGTCCGGCCACCCAGATCTCGTCGTACACCTTGCTGACACGGTTGCTGCTGGCGAGCTTGTCGCTGTCGCCGTGGCCGATGAAGACGTGCTTGGCCTCGGCGACGCGCAGCATGTGCACGTTCTTCCCGGCGTTCCCCGGGTACAGGACGACCCGGACGTCCGGCAGTTCCAGCTCGGCCAAGTCATCGGCCTTGGGTACGCACACGACCGGGATCCGTGTGCGGCTCAGGTACCGGAACGAGGCCTGCTCACGCAGGATGATCAGCGGGCGCCGGTCGAGCTGCTCCAGCGTCTCGATCCACATGTTGACCTGGTACATGAAGTCCCGGGACACCGCAGCGAAGCTGAAGTACAGGGCCACCTCGGGCCGGTAGCCGGCCAGTTGCCGATTGACCTCGGCGATCACCTCGCCCCTTGCCGGCATCCGGCGGGCCCGGCGGAACTCCGTCAGCAGGGCCACCACGGCCGCCAACGCCGACCCGGCCGTCAGCGTGTAGCCGATGACCGCCGGGTACCAGGTCCCGGCGGCGAGCGCCACCAGCAGTCCCGCGTGGGCGGGCAGGTCCAGGTGCAGCACCTTGCGCAGGAAACGCCGGTAGAGATACGCGGGCGGCGGCTTCTGGATGCCGGACCCGCTCATGTCGAGGTTGCGCACGGCCACCGGCAGCAGCCGCCGACGGCTGATCGCGTGATGCACCGCCGAGAACAGCATCATCAGCGCGAAGTGGGCGCCGAAGACGGCGAGTCCGGCGACCAGCACCCGATCCGGGGCCTCCATCCGGTCGGCCAGGGCGAGCAGCATCAGCGTCCGGAAGGCGAACCGCAAGGTGCGGTCGAGCTGCAACGCGGCGAGCCTGCGGACGAACCGGGGTGCCCGTACGTGCAGCGCCTCGTCCACGAGGTAGCTCACGGCGGACACGACGGCGAAGCCCCACAGGGACGGCAGCAGCGCGAAGACAGGCAATGCGGCGAAGCCTGCGGCGAACAGGAGCACCAGAAAAAGGTCGGCCTTCCCGCGCACGCGCAGGACAGCACACAACCAGCGGACCATCATGGACATGGAATCCCCCCACAGGACCTCCCGCGACGGCGACGCCGTTGCACGCCAGTTCGACACGGGGAAGGGGTGAAGGGTTGTACACCGGATGGCCGTAAATCATTCACCTCTGGTTGGCCAAGAGTTTCCGTTCTGTTCGCGGGTCATGTCCGCTCTGACCGCGTCATGCTCCCGGCAAAGGCACCCGGGGTGGACGGCGTCGTACACCGGGTACTCAGTGGCGGTACGCGGCTGTCACGATCCCGATGAACGAACGGATCAACAGGCTGGTGCCGGCCTCGCTCCACACCGCGACCACCCGGCTGGGCGCCACTCCAGTACGACTGCCACGCCGGGTCGGCCGGCCCCAGTCGGCCGCCGCTGGGCGGCGGATCATCGGCACGCAGGACCACGCCCACCGGATCGGTACGCAACTCCCGCACGGTCAGGGCGGTTTCGTCGAACGGCGCCCGCGTCAGGACCGGCATCGCCACTACGGCCGCAGGCACCTGGCCGGCCACCGTCTGGCCGTGATCGAGGGCAGTTCCCGACAGGTGAAGACGCGGGGCGTCACCGCACCGTCCGCCCCTCTCCGCTCATCGCACCGGTCAGCGCGGTCCGTGCCAGGTCTCGTAGCCAGATGTGTGCGGGGTCGGTGTCGTAGCGCTGGTGCCATGACAGGTACACCGGGGCCGGTGGAAGGTCGAGCGGGAGCGGGAGCAGGACCATGCCGAGGTCCGCGGCAGCCGAACGCGCCGTGGACCCGGGAGCGGTGACGACGAGATCGGAGCCCCGCGCGAACTCGAACGCGGCGCTTTCCGTGGGCGCGGTGACCACCACACGTCGCGTGAGTTCGAGGCGCGCGAGAGTGTCGTCGAGGATGTTTCCGAGCCTGCCGCGCCGCGAGACGCTGATGTGCTCGGCCGCCGCGTACCGCGCGGGGGTGACGGTCTTGACGCGGGTGAGCGGGTGCCCCCGCCGTACGACGACGACCTGCTCGGTCTCGGCCACCCGGTCGGCGTGGATCTCGGGTGCGGTCGGGCGGTCGGCGTTCGCGGCCAGGTCGACCTCACCGCGACGCAACTCCGGTGTGTCGATGCTCGATTCCGCGATGAAGCGCAGCCGCACGCCCGGTGCCTGCTCGCGCACGGCGGCCAGAAGCGCGGGCCCGCCGAGGGCGACGAGCGCGTCGTGCCAGCGGAGCGTGAAGGTGCGTTCGAGGGTCGCGAGGTCGAGTTCACGGCTCGGCGCCAGCACGCCCCGGACCTGCTGGAGCAGGTCGTGCACCTGTTCCCGCACGGCGATCGCGTACGGCGTCGGGGTCATCGTGCGTCCGGTGCGCACCAGGATCTGATCCCCCGTCGTACGCCGGATCCGGCCGAGGCTGCGGCTCATCGCGGGGGCGGTGACATGCAGGCGGTCGGCGGCGCCGGCCACGCTGCCTTCCTCCAACAGGGCATCGAGCGCGGCGAGCAGATTCAGATCCAGTTGCATGGGAGTCATCCTAGCCGTGCCTTACATGCACTTGCTGTTAATGACGGCCTCTCCTACCTTCGAACTGCGGGCGCGGACGAACCAGGTTCTCGCCCGGTCGACCTCAATCCCCCTGCTCAGACAGGAGTACCGCCATGCCCGAATCGATCCGGGACACCGCAGGTGCCGCAGCCGCCGGCCTCGCCGTCACCTCCGACGCCGACCTGCTCGCGCAGACCGAGATCGCCGTACGCACGGCGGGTGCGGCTCTGCGGGACCGCTTCGGGGACGTGGTCCCCTACCGGACCTTCGAAGAGTTGATGGGCGCGCTCGCCGCCAACGACGACGCGGTCCTCGACATCCTGCGCCCCCGCCTCACCGCCCTGCGCCCGAACGCCCGCTGGGTGGAGGAGGAGTTGGCGGGCGGCGCCCTCCCGGCCGGCGAATGGTGGGTGGTGGACCCGGCCGAGGGCAACGTCAACCATCTGCACGGCCTGCCGGAGTGGGCGGTGACCGCGACCCTCGTACGCGACAACCTGCCGATGCTCACCGTGGTCCACCTGCCGATGACCGGCGAGACGTACACCGCGCTCGCGGGCGCCGGGGCCCACCTCGACGGCCGGGCACTGCACGTGTCCCGAACGCCGGAACTCGGTCTGGGCATCGTGGCCACGAGCCAGGCCAGGCCGGACGAGGACGAGAAGGTCGTGCGGCGCGTCGGGGCCTCGATCACCAAGATGCTCGTCGACGCCCTCGTGGTGCGGACGTCCGTGCCCGCGACCCTGCACCTACTGAACGTGGCAGCCGGCCGGATCGACGCCTTCTGGCAGTTCGCCGGAGCCCGCGCGGACCTGCTTCCCGGGGTCCTGCTCGTCACCGAGGCCGGCGGACGGATATCTGACGCCGAGGGCCGCCCCTGGACTCCGGCGAGCGAGAGTTTCCTGGCCGCCGCACCCGACGTGCACGCCGACGCGGTCGCCACGCTGTCCCGCTGAACCCGCTTACCACCGAGCCCACGTACCCCTGAGCCCACGTACCACTGGGCACTGATCACTTTCGAGAAACAGAAGGACCGGATCGACATGAGTGACATCACCGTTCTTGGCGGCGGCCGCGTCGGCGGCGGCCTGGCCACCGCCCTCACCCGGGCCGGGCACGAGGTGACCGTGGCGACCCGTGCGCCGGGCGCCGCCGCGGACGCCGTACGAACAGCGCGCGTCGTCATCAACGCCACCCCCGGCGCAGGCTCGTTGGAAAGGCTCACCGCACTGCGCGCGGAGCTGCGGGGCAAGATCCTCGTGGATGTCTCCAACGCCACCGTCGACGGACCGGACGGGCTGCCCGCCGGCCTGCTGTACCCCGGTTCGAGTCTCGCGGAGCAGCTTCAGGAGGCGCTGCCCGAGACACTCGTCGTCAAGACACTCAACACGATGCTCCACTCGGTCATGACCGAGCCCTCCTCACTCGCCCAGCCGCCCACCGCGTTCCTCTCCGGAGCGGACCCGGAGGCCAAGCAGGTCGTCCGCGGGCTTCTCGTGGACCTCGGGTGGCGGCAGGAGTGGATCACGGACCTCGGCGGGATCGAGACGGCCCGGGCCACCGAGGGCGCGATCCTGTTCGTACCGCATGTCATCCGGTCCAGCGGGTTCGCGCCCTTCGCGATCTCGATCGCCCGCTGATCCACGTGCTCGGCGCGGCCCGCGCCGGTCAGGCGTTCTCGCGCTCGGCGCGCCGCTCGACCAACTCCTCCACCGCGCTCGGCAGGGTCGTCTCGAAGTCGATCAGCTTCACCCAGGTCGGCGTCACCACGATGCGGACCATGCCGTCGTAGAGCGAGCGGACCTCGGCCTCCCACTCGACCCGCTGCTCGGGCGTCATCGCGTAGGAGCCGTTCATCCGCAGGTACTCCTCCGGGATGCCGTCCACGACATCCAGCTCCGCCCGGCCCCGGATCAGCAGGATCCTGGGCGGATGCACCTCGGTGTCGATCGTCAGCGCGACCGTCGGGTTCTCCCGCAGGGCCGGGAGCTTCGGGGCGTTCTTCGTCGTACACATGACGATCTCCGATCCGTTCCAGGTGAACGCGATCGGGACGTTCCGGGGCGTGCCGTCCTTGGCCACGTAGGCCAGCCGGAGCACGTCACGCGCCAGCAGCTCCCGGCTGATCGGCCGGTTCAGAATCTCGGTGATCTCACTCGCTCGCATGACCGTCCTCCAGGGAAGTCGCCGCCATCTGCCCCGGGGACGGAGCCGTCACCGCGATCTCGACATCCGCCGGCCCTCGGATTTCCTCGACGCTCCCACCGCCCCCGCGCGCAGCGGCCCGAGGCGATCCGGGCGAGGTCTCATCCCTCTCCCCCGGGAACAGTCGGACGCCCCGCGTACCGGCTGCGCATCGCGCCGCCGGCCGCGGGGCCCGCTGCGAAGACATAGGCGGCACTGTCGTCGAGCCGGCGGCCGGACTTCGCATCGACGACCACGGGTTCGACCTCCTCGCCGCTCTCCGCGTCGACGAGGATCATGCTGCGCTCCGCCGCCGTGAGGCGGGAGTTGCCCCAGGCGGCCAGGGCGACGATCACCGGGCGCAGGGAGTGCCCGAGTCCGGTGAGTACGTATTCGTGGCGCACCGGATTGGTCTGGTACGGCCGTCGTTCCAGCAGACCGTCCGCGACCAGGGTCTTCAGTCGTGTGGTGAGCATGCTGGAGGAGATGCCCAGGTTCTCCTGGAACTGGTCGAAGCGGGTGTAGCCGTCGAAGGCGTCATGAAGGATCAGCAGCGTCCACCACTCGCCGACGTGTTCCACGGTCGTGGACAGCGGGCACTCGCGGTCCTCCAGCCTGATCCGACTTGCCACGGTGGCCACCCTCTCAGTTACTGCTAAAGTCGAAGTTAGTAGCTTCCATTTTAGCAGTTAGTACGGGAGTGGCGCCCGGCATGCCCGCGCCCGGGAACGGACTCGACGTGACCACATCCACCAGCGAAACCCTGTCCATCAGCGAATCCCTCGAAGGCCGACGCGCCCTGGTCACCGGCGGCACCAAGGGCACGGGAGCCGCGATCGCCCGACGGCTCTCCGAAGCCGGGGCGACCGTGCTGGTCACCGCCCGCAGCCGCCCCGACGACATCGAGGCGAAGACGTTCATCCCCGCCGATCTGTCCACCGCCCAGGGCGCCGCCGATGTCGCGTCCGAGGTGGACGCCCGCACGGGAGGCGTGGACATCCTGGTCCACACCCTCGGTGGCTCCCAGGCGCCGGCCGGAGGGTTCGCCTCGCTCGGCGAGGACGAGTGGGCGACGGAGCTGAACACGAACCTGCTGGCCGCCGTCCGCCTGGATCGCGCGCCCGTGCCGCACATGATCGCCACGGGCAAGGGTGCGATCGTGCACGTCACCTCCATCCAGCGCCGCCTGCCGCTGTGGAACGGCACCCTGGCCTACGCCGCCGCCAAGGCGGCCCTGTCCACCTACAGCAAGGGCCTGGCCAACCAGCTCGCCCCGCACGGCGTCCGCGTCAACACGGTCTCGCCCGGCTTCATCCAGACCTCGTCCGCCGACCACCTCGTCGCCCGGATCGCCCACGAAGCCGGGATCAGCGAGGACGCGGCACTGGGCCGGCTCATGGAGTCCCTGGGAGGCATCCCGCTCGGTCGCCCCAACCGGCCCGAGGAGGTGGCCGAACTCATCGCGTTCCTCGTCTCCGACCGTGCCTCGGCCATCGTCGGCGCCGAGCATGTCATCGACGGCGGCACCACGCCCACCGTCTGAACCCACCGTCGCCCAACCGCCCGAACCCACCGTCAGCGACAGGAGCGTCATGCACGACACCCAGCCCCGGACCATCGCCCCGAACGACCTGCCGGAGGTCATCACCCGCTACCTCGCGGCCCATCGCGCCCACGACACCGCCAGCGCGATCACGATGTTCACCGACGACGCCACCGTGATCGACGACGGCAACACCTACCGAGGGAGCGCCGCGATCGAGCGGTGGCTGAACCGTGCCGCCACCGAGTACACCTACACGACCGAACTGACGCACGCTCAGGAGACCGACGCGGCGCACTACATCGCCACCCACCACCTCGAAGGCGACTTCCCCGGCGGCACCGTCGATCTCCACTACCGGTTCACCCTGCGCGACGGCCTCGTCGAGCACCTCGTCATCGAACCCTGAGATCGTTCCAGCGGCACCTGGAGGTCTGCGAGCATCGGTGACACCCCTTGTGCCCAAGGGAGTTGGGAGACACGGCGCCACCGCGAGGCGATATCCCGGCGAACCGGGGTAGCCGCCAGACACACGGCGGTAGGACGCCCCCTTTCAAGGAGAACCATGTTCGCAATCACGTCCCGTCGTCTGCGTGGCACCGCCCGTCGGGTCTTCGGCTGGCAGCAGTTGCGTCCGGCCCAACTGAGCGCGATGAAGGCCGTGATGAAGGGGCGTGACGTACTCGCCGTCATGCCGACGGGCGCGGGCAAGTCCGCCGTCTACCAGGTGCCCGCGGTCCTGCTCGGCGGTCCGGTCGTGGTCGTCTCGCCGCTGATCGCGCTTCAGCGGGACCAGATGCAGAGTCTGCTCGGATCCGGCGTGCTGCGCACCGCCGCCATCAACTCCGCGCAGCGCCGGAGCGACAACGAGACAGCATGGGCGCGTATCAGCGCCTCCTCGGTCGACGTGGTCTTCCTCGCTCCTGAGCAGCTCGCCAAGCCGGACGTCACGGACCGGCTCGCCGCCGTCCGTCCCCGGCTGCTGGTGGTGGACGAGGCGCACTGCGTGTCGTCCTGGGGGCACGACTTCCGGCCGGACTACCTGCGGCTGCGCCACGCGCGCGAACGGCTCGGCAACCCGCCGGTGCTCGCCCTGACCGCGAACGCGGCCGCCCCGGTACGGCGGGACATCGCCGAACGTCTCGGCATGAACGACCCGGTGGAGATAGTCGCCGGCTTCGACCGTCCCAACATCCGCCTGGAGGTGTCGTCCTTTCAGGACGCGGCCGCCAAGGAGCGGTTCGTCCTGGAGCGGACGGCCGTCGAGGAGAAGCCGGGGATCCTGTACGCGGGGACGCGGAAGGCGGCGGACAGCTACGCCGAGCAGTTGAGCGACCTAGGACTGGCCGCCGCGAGCTACCACGCGGGCCTCTCCGCCGCCGAACGCCGCCTGGCCCAAGACCGGTTCAGCTCCGGTGAACTCGACGTGGTCGTGGCCACCTCGGCGTTCGGGATGGGCATCGACAAGGCGAACGTACGGTTCGTGCTGCACGCGTCCGTCCCCGGCTCGCTCGACGCCTACTACCAGGAGATCGGCCGGGCCGGCCGCGACGGCGCACCGGCCAGGGCGATCCTCGCCTACCGCCCGCAGGATCTGGGCCTGCAACGCTTCTTCGCCACCGGCGCTCCCGACGCCGACGCACTGCGCCGCGTCGCCGAATTCCTGCGCGGCGAGGCGGGCGCCGTGAGCGCGACCCGGCTCCGGGCCGAGTGCGAACTCGGCGCGACGGCGCTGTCCGCCGTGCTGAACCTGCTGGAGGAGACCGGGGCCGTCCGCACCGGGCGGGACGGCAGCCGCTTCATCGGCGCGGTCGGAGTCGACGGCGCTTCCGCGGACGCCGATGTCGACGCCGTTGTGCGGAGCGCCCTCGCCGTCCACGCCACACACCTCAAGCTCGAACGGTCCCGGGTCGACATGATGCGCGGGTACGCCGAGACGACCGAGTGCCGGCGGCGGTTCCTCCTTGGCTACTTCGGCGACTCCGTCCCCGTCCCGTGCGGGGCGTGCGACAACTGCGCGAGTCCTGCGGCCAAGCCTGCGAGCGGGCTGAGGCGCGGGAGGTCCGTGGACGCGGGACGGCCCGACAGGGCGGCCGCACGGCAACGCTGGTGGCCCCGGACCGGTGCGCGCTCGGACACCACAGCGGCGGGTTCTGTCCGGATGGCGGAGACCGTTGCACGCCCCGAGGCGGACGACCACGCCTACCTGCCGGGTGTCCGCGTCAGCCACGACCAGTGGGGCCGGGGCGAGGTCATGAGCGAGGGCGACGGCAAGATCACCATCCTGTTCGAGTCGGTCGGCTACCGCACCCTGTCGCTGGCCGTGGTGACGGACAAGCAGTTGCTCGTCGCGTTGCCCGATGCGCCGCGCTGACGCTGGATCGGCAAGTCCCCGGCGTCCCGATGCGGCCCTGCCCCAGCGAGCCGTGCCCGTCACCTCACCCGCAGCCGACGGCGTCGGCGTCGGCGTCGGCGTCGGATGCAGGCGCTGAACGACTCGTCCAGATTCGCGAAGGCGCGCTGCAAGGTGCGTACGGAGACGTGTAGTTGCGCGGTGATCATCGCCGGCGACAACTCGGCTTCGGTGAGCCGGGCATCGGCGAGGCCCCTGGCCGCTTGGGCCGGCGCCGGGGTGAAGGTGGCCTCGCGGTCGTCGAAGTGGTCGAGGATCAGGCCTTTGGCGAGTTCGAGCCGGGCGTTGCGGGACGCGTGCGCCGCCGCCGGACCGAGTCCACTCACGGCCCGCTGCACCACGCTGGTGTGCACCATGAAAATCTGCACCGCGGGCGAGGTGGCCCGACCGGTGCGCGGTTTCCCGGCGACCAGGGAGCGCAAGGAGTCGCCGGGAAAGACGAAGCACTCGGTCACGACCTGGAACAGCAGCTCGGCGCCGCGCCGGGCCAGCTCTTTGCGCCCCAACTCACCAATACGGAGAAGATCGATCCGTCCCTGGCGGGCGATCGTCTTGGCCGACCCCATCTCAGCAACGGCCACGACGAGTTCGCCGACGAGCTTGGTGGCCAGGACGTACCCGCCCCGGAAGCCGACCACCGCGGCCTCGGCTACCCGTGAGGCTGGAGTCCCGGGCCGGCGGAACATTTTCCCTGCACGACCCTTGCCGTCCTTCGAAGCCCCTCCCTACAGTCTCGTCCCAGTCAGTCGATACGTATCGACACCGCGTATCGACACCGAGGGAACCAAGGGAGGTGCTCGCATGGTGACAAGCCGGGACGTGGCCCGGTTGGCGGGCGTCTCCCAGAGCACCGTCTCCTATGTCATGAGCGGGCGCCGCTCGATATCCCCCGAGACCCGGCGTCGGGTCGAGGAGGCGATCGAGACGTTGGGGTTCCAACCCAACGCGGGTGCGCGGGCGTTGGCGAGTCAGCGCAGTCAAGTCATCGGCCTGGTCGTGCCGTTCGCACCCGGGGCCGACATGACGGGGGTGCTGCCCTTCATCGAGACGATCACCAAGTGCGCCCGGGAAGAGGACCACAACGTCATCCTGGCCACCGAGGACGAGGGCGCCGAGGGCCTCATCCGGCTCAGTGACCAATCCCTGTGCGACGCGATCGTGCTGATGGAGGTCGGGTCCAAGGACCCGCGCATCCCCGTGGCGGCCGGACTGAGCGTGCCCGTGATCCTGATCGGCGTGCCGGACGACCCTGAGGGCCTGTACTGCGTCGACCTGGATTACACCCTGGCCGGACGTATGGCGGTGGACGAACTGGCCGACTCCGCGCACGACCGTGTCGTCCTGCTCGGCTACCCGCGTGACGTGATGGCGCGCGACGTCAACTTCGTCCGACGCTTCCTTCGAGGAGCCGAGGACGCGGCAACCGCACACGGTATCGCCTACGCCGAGGTGAGCCCGCCGGACACCAGCCGCGCCGGGGCCGAGGCCGCCCTGGACGAGGCACTTGCCGAACTGGGGCCTGACAGCGGCCGGTTGGGACTCGTCGTCCCCGATCCCCAGTTGATCCAGCCGACGTTGCAGAGCCTGCTGGACCGCGGCCTGGTCCCGGGCCGCGACCTGTCCGTCATCGGACTGTGCACGGACCGCACCGCCGAGACCTCCACACCCCCCGTCACCAACCTCTCGCTGGAACCCAGGGACGTCTCGCGCCGCGCGATGAGGATCCTGTTCCGGCTGCTCAACCGCGAGAGCGTGCCCACCACTTCGACCGTCGAGCTGGTCACCCCACGTCTGACCCTGCGTCAGACGAGCCTGTCCGCCCACTGATCCCCACTGTTTCGTGTCAAGGGGGATGACGCGTCATTGCTGTCGATACGCATCGACAACCCCGCGCGGTCCGCCCGAGACAGCGCCGACCGAGGAGAGAAAGAACATGGCTCAACGACGAGCGATCCTCAGCAGAACGACACTGACGGTGGCCCTCGCGCTCCTGGCACCGCTCTCCCTGAGCGCCTGTGGTTCGAGTACCGGATCGTCCGGCGGTGCCGACACCCTGCGGGTGATGGACTACTACGCCGATCAGCCCGACAAGGGGATCTACGCGAAGGTCCTGGACGCGTGCGGGCAGCAGAACGGCGTGGCGATCAAGCGGGAGGCCGTGGCCGGCCCGTCCCTGATACCCAAAGTGCTGCAGCAGGCCTCGTCGCGCACCCTGCCCGACGTCCTGATGCTCGACAACCCCGACCTGCAACAGATCGCCGCCAGCGGCGCCTTGGCCCCGCTCAGCGACTTCGGCCTCAAGGCGGACGGATACGCCAAGGGCGTGGTGGACGCCTCGACCTACAAGGGCAAGCTGTACGGCCTGCAACCGGTGACCAACACGCTCGGCCTCTTCTACAACAAGGACATGCTCGACAAGGCGGGGGTCAAGCCGCCCACCACCTGGGCCGAGCTCAAGTCGGCCGCCCAGGAGCTCACTTCGGGCAAGAGGTACGGCATCGCCTTCGCCGCACCGGCCACGTACGAGGGCACCTGGCAGTTCCTGCCCTTCATGTGGTCCAACGGCGGCGACGAGAAGGACATCGCAACTCCCCGGACCGCACAGGCACTTCAACTCTGGGTGGACCTGGTCAAGGACGGATCGGCCTCGAAGTCGGTGGTCAGCTGGGCCCAGGCCGACGCCAACGACCAGTTCGCGGCGGGCAACGCGGCCATGATGGTCAACGGCCCCTGGCAGTTCCCGATCCTCGACAAGAAGACGAGCCTGCACTACGGCGTCGTACCGATCCCCGTGCCCAAGGCCGGCGGAACTCCCGTCGTCCCGCTGGGCGGTGAGACCTGGACCGTTCCGCAGACCGGCAATGCGAAGCGCCAGGCCAAGGCGGCGAAGGTCGTCGCGTGCCTCAACTCCGACAAGAACCAGCTGTCGTTGGCCCAGCAGCGCCAGACCGTGCCGACGAAGACCGCGCTGATGGACAAGTTCGCAGCGCAGCAGCCCCGGATGAAGGCGTTCACCGACCAGGTCCGCAACGCCCGTGCCCGCACAGGTGAGTTGGGCAAGGACTGGCCGAAGGCGGCCACCAAGATCTACACCGCGATACAGACCGCACTCACGCAGGGGGCGACTCCGGCGAAGGCGCTGAAGCAGGCCCAGGATGGCTGACGTACTGCGCCGCGCGGTGCGGGCCAAGGGGCATGCGGTGCCGGCCGCGGAGAGTGCCCCGGCGGGCCGGAGGCTCGGGCGGCTGGGGAAACGAGGCCGACGGCGCCAGTCCCACCTGCTGTTCCTGCTGCCCGCCGTGGCCTACATGGTCGCCTTCTTCGGCTACCCGGTCGTCAAGAACGTCGTCATGGGGTTCCAGCACTACACGACGACCACCTTCTACACCGGCGAGGCGCCCTGGGTCGGCTTGGCCAACTACCGGGCCGTCATATCGTCCTCCGTCTTCGACAAAGCACTCCTCAACACGGTTCTGTTCACGGTGGGTTCGATCGCGGGACAGTTCCTCACCGGTCTGGCGATCGCCCTGTTCTTCCGCCGCCGGTTCCCGCTGAACGGCGTACTGCGCTCCCTGCTGTTGCTCCCGTGGCTGGTCCCGCTGATCGTCTCCAGCGCGGTGTGGCGCTGGATCCTCGACCAGGACAACGGCGTCCTCAACCGGTTCCTCGGTGCCCTGCACCTCGTACAGGACCGTCCCGGCTGGCTGACCAGCACCTCGCTGGCGCTGTTCGCGGTGATCGTGGTCAACATCTGGATCGGGATCCCGTTCAACGTGGCGATCCTCTACGGCGGACTCCAGGACATCCCCGAGGAGTTGTACGAGGCGGCGGCCCTGGACGGCGCCACGGGCTGGCGGGCGTTCCGGCACGTGACGTGGCCCCTGCTGCGGCCCGTGGTGAGCGTGGTGCTCGTGCTCGGCGTCGTCTACACGGTCAAGGTGCTGGACGTCATCCTCGGGCTCACCAACGGCGGCCCGGCGAACGCGACGCAGACCATCGCCAGTCAGTCCTACCAACTCTCCTTCCAGCAGTTCGACTTCGGGCAGGGTGCCGCGCTCGGCAACATCCTCATCGTCATCTCGCTGGTCTTCGCCGTCCTCTACCTGCGCGCGAACCGCCGCGCCGTCGAGCAGTGAGGCCGTCATGGCAACCGTCACGCACGCATCCGTCCCACCGGCCACGCACCCACCCGTCCACCGGCGACGCTCCCGGCGGCGGCCGTGGGGATACACCGCCATCGGCGCGCTGATCCTGGCCGTGATGCTCTTCCCGGTCTACTGGATGGTGAACGTCTCCCTCCAGCCGGCCAACACCGCTGTGAGCACGCCCTGGTTCCCGACCCACCTGAACTTCGACGGCTACGCCACCGCGCTGAGCCAGCAGGGGTCAAATCTCCTCACCAGTCTGGTCGTTGCGGTGGGGAGCGTGGTGTTCAGCCTGATCATCGCGAGCCCGGCCGCGTACGCGCTCGCGCACGTCAACGCGCGCTGGGTCGGCCCGGTGCTGTTCGGGATCCTGATCAGCCAGATGGTCCCGGGCATCGTCGTGGCCAACGCCCTCTACAGCGCGTACAACGATGTCGGCCTGCTCAACTCGATCCCCGGCCTGATCCTGGCCGACTCCACCGCCGGCATCCCGTTCGCGATCCTGATCCTGCGGGCCTTCATGGGCAACATCCCCGCCTCGGTGATCGAGGCGGCCCGGGTGGACGGGGCGGGCAGGGTGCGGGCGTTCGTGTCGATCGTCCTGCCGATGAGCAGGAACGCCCTTATTACGGCCGGCCTGTTCACGTTCCTGTTCACCTGGAGCGACTTCCTCTTCGCGCTGACCCTGACGACGACCGAGGACGTCCGCCCCGTCACCCTCGGCCTCTACCAGTACCTCGGCTCCCATGTCAGCGACTGGAACGCGGTGATGGCCACCGCGACGCTCGCCTCGGTCCCGGCTCTCGTGCTGCTCCTGGTGGCACAGCGGTACATCGCCACCGGCGTGACCGGCGGAGCCGTCAAATGACCCGCCCCCAGGGCGACTTCGGAGAAAGGCAGAACACCCCTGTGACCACGTCTTCCGCACCGCCCCCGGCCCCGATCAACGTGACCGTGTGGGGTGAGAACCGCCACGAGAAGATCGAGGAGCACGTGGCCAAGATCTACCCGCAGGGCATGCACACCACGATCGCCGAGGGCATCAAGGAGAACCTCGGCGACGCCTGCACCGTACGCACCGCGACGCTGGACGATCCCGAACACGGCCTGACCGAGGAGGTGTTGGCCTCGACCGACGTCCTCACCTGGTGGGGACACGCCGCCCATGCCGAGGTGTCCGACGAGGTCGTGGAACGGGTGCACCGGCACGTGCTGTCGGGGATGGGCCTCGTGGTCCTGCACTCCGGCCACTGGTCGAAGATCTTCGTCAAGCTCATGGGCACCAGCTGCACCCTGCGCTGGCGCAACGAGCACGACCGCGAGCTGGTGTGGACGGTGAACCCAACACACCCCATCGCCAAGGGAGTTCCGCATCCGCTCGTCGTCGACGAGGACGAGATGTACGGGGAGTTCTTCGACATCCCCGTCCCGGACGAGCTGGTCTTCGTCAGCTCCTTCACGGGCGGCGAGGTGATCCGCAGCGGCTGCACGTTCCGCCGCGGCCACGGGAGGATCTTCTACTTCAGCCCCGGCGACCAGGACTATCCCGTCTACCACAACAAGGACATCCGCCGGGTGATCGCCAACGGCGTGCAATGGGCGCGCACGGACCGGCCCGAGCGCAACCACCCGGTGCTGCTGCGCTACGACACCGACGACTTCTTCAACGGCGTCGACTACTCGGGGCCGCTTCGATGACCCACCGGACCATCCCCTGCGGGCCCGACAACCCCCTGCGTGTGCTGGTGGTCGGCGCCGGCTCCATGGGACAGCAGTGGCTGACCACCGTGACCACCGCACCCGAGACCGAACTCGTCGGCATCGTCGACCTCGACCTGGACGCGGCCCGGCGGTCCGCCGCCGATCTGGGCCGGCCGGACCTCCCGGTCGGCTCCGGCGCGGTCGCACTCGCGGCCGACACCGGAGCCCAGGCGATGATCAACGTGACCGTTCCGGTGGCCCACCACCCCGTCACCACCGCCGCGTTGTTCGCCGGGCTGCCCGTCCTCGGCGAGAAGCCGATCGCCGACACCCTGGCCCAGGCCCTGTCCCTCGCCGCCGCGGCCGAGGTCAGCGGCGAGCTGTTCATGGTGAGCCAGTCACGGCGCTGGAACCCCCAACTCTTCGCTCTGCGCGGGATGTTGGGGGAACTCGGCGCGATCGGCACACTGACGACCGAGTTCTTCAAGGCGCCGCACATGGGCGGTTTCCGCGAGGAGATGGCGTATCCGCTGCTGATCGACATGGCGATCCACGCCTTCGACTCGGCGCGCTTCCTGCTCGGCGCGGACCCGGTCTCCGCCTACTGCCAGGCGTACAACCCACCGTGGAGCTGGTACGACGGCGACGCCGCCGCGAGCGCCGTCTTCGAGATGGAGGGCGGAACACGCTATGCCTACAACGGCAGTTGGTGCAGTCCGGGCGCCGAGACCTCGTGGAACGGCATTTGGCGGGCGAGCGGCGAGAAGGGCTCGGCGCAGTGGGACGGCGACACCGAGCCCGTGCTCGGCGCCGACGTAGAACCCGCCGAGCGGCCCCGCTCGCCGTACTCCGACATCGCAGGAGCGCTGCGGATCTTCGTCGACTCGCTGCGCACCGGCAGCACGCCCATGGGCGAGGTGCACGAGAACGCCATGAGCCTGGCGATGGTCGAGGCCGCGGTGGAATCGGCCCGGAGCGGGCAGCGCGTGCTCGTCGACGACGTGCTCGACCAGGCATACCGGGCGGCCCTGCGGGACGAGAAACGCCCCGCCGTCCGTGCCGCTCTTACCAGTTGGCCGTCGGTCCGCGGTGCCCTCGCCCCGCACCGGACACCACCCGCCGCCGCGTCCGCCTGACGCGCTACCGCTACGGAGACCCCGTGCCCCGCCCTTCGCCCGACCCCGTTTCCGGCCGCCCCCGCCTCGGGGTGGCGATGATCGGCCACTCGTTCATGGGAGCCGTGCACTCCCAGGCCTGGCGCACCGCGCCTCGGGTGTTCGACCTGCCCTTCGACGTCGACATGACCGTGGTCTGCGGCCGTGACCCGAAGGGCGTGGCACGGGCCGCCGAGCGGCTGGGGTGGGGCGACTGGGCGGCCGACTGGCAGGAGGTGGTACGCCGCGACGACGTGGACGTCGTAGACATCTGCACACCCGGCGACTCCCACGCCGACATCGCGATCGCGGCCCTGGCCGCCGGCAAACACGTGCTGTGCGAGAAGCCCCTCGCCAACACCGTCGAGGAGGCCGAACGGATGGCTGCGGCCGCGCAGGTCGCGGGCGAGTCCGGCGTCCGGTCGATGGTCGGCTTCAACAACCGGCGTGTGCCCGCCCTGGCACACGCCAGGCGCCTGATCGCCGAGGGCCGGATCGGCGAGGTGCGGCACGTCAGGGCCCAGTACCTCCAGGACTGGATCGTCGACCCCGAGTTCCCGCTGGTGTGGCGGCTGCGCAAGGAACGGGCCGGTACCGGCGCGCTCGGGGACCTCGGCTCGCACGTCATCGACCTGCTCCAGCACCTGACCGGAGAACGCCTCACCGGGGTGTCGGCGACGCAGGCCACGTTCGTCACCGAGCGCCCTCTGCCGACGGAGTCCAGCGGGCTCTCGGCGCAGGCCGGGGAGCAGCGCGGGCAGGTGACCGTCGATGACGCGACCGCGTTCACCGGCCGGCTGGAAGGGGGCGCACTCGTCGTGGTCGAGGCGACGCGCTTCGCCACGGGGCGCAAGAACGCGCTGCGGATCGAGGTCAACGGCTCACGCGGGTCGGTCGCCTTCGACTTCGAGTCGATGAACGAGCTTCTGCTGTACGACGCCGACGACCCGGAGACGGAGGCGGGATTCCGTCGGATCCTGGTCACCGAGCCCGGGCACCCCTACCTGGGCGCCTGGTGGCCGCCCGGTCACGGTCTGGGCTACGAGCACGCGTTCGTCCACCAGGTCCACGACTTCCTGACCGCGGTGGCGGAGGACGGGTGCGACCCGCGGCCGTCGTTCGCCGATGGCCTCCAGGTCCAGTACGTCCTGCGGGCCGTCGAACGCAGCGCCGCCGACTCCTCTCGCTGGACGAGCATCGGCTGACCACACGTCACCGCAAGGCAACCGTCACCACCACGCGCCCGCCCGGCCGATTCGACGCGTCCAGGGCCCACAAGGCACTCCCGTGATACTCCGTCACACGCTTCACACTCACAACATCCGAGGTCAGAGCGTTGCAGTGCTCTTCACCAGGGAGTTCACCGGAAGTCCTGCGCGCGGTCCGCCACCCGCATAGCGTGCGATGACCCGGACCATTCCCCGCCTTCTCGCGGTCCGCACCTCTTGGGGCCCACGACCCACTAGGAGATCTTGGAATGTCTTCCGACAGCTCCGAGTTACAGCCGCTCCAGTACCGGCCCGGACGGCATGCCTCCACCACCACGCCCACGTGGGCCTCGGCCCCGCAGGACGGCCGCCGACCGGCGGCCCTGCCCCGTTCGGCGACCGGACCGCACCGCGATCTGCGTCTCCTGCGCCGGGCCTGCCGCTGGCAGCGGCGCGTCGCCGCGTTCGCGGCGCTCGGCTACTTCGCCGCCTTCCTCACTCTCACCGTCGAATTCCCCTCGGTGATGGCCCGCCCCGCCCCGGGCGGCCTGCCCACCGGACTGTTCCTGGCCCTGGTGCAACTCCCCGTCACCTGGCTGGCCGTGCTCTTCTACGAGGGAATCGCGCGTCGGTACGTCGACCCCCTCGCCCGCAGGGTGCGTCGGGCCCATCACGCCCGCGACGGGGAGGTGCGGCCGTGACGGACTTCAAGGGCGCCGCGCAGTCCTGGTCGCTCGTGGCGTTCTTCAGTGTCGTGACCCTCACGCTGCTGCTGTGCGTGGTCACCGGCCCCGACCGTGACGACCTCGACGAGTTCTACACCGGCTACCGGTTGCTGTCGCCCCTGCGCAACGGCCTGGCCATCGCCGGCGACTACATCTCCGCGGCCACCGTCCTCACGGTCGGTGGCATCATCGCGTTATGCGGCTACGACGGTGTCGTGCTGGCCCTGAGCACCCTGCTCTCGCTGCTGCTCCTGATGTTCGTGCTGGCGGAACCCCTGCATCACACCGGCCGGTTCACGATGGGCGACGTGCTGGCCCGCCGTATGCCCGGCCGTGCGGTGCGGATCACCGCGTGCGCGGTCACCCTCGCGGCGCTGGTGCCCATGATGGTCGTACAACTCGCCGGTGTGGGACAGCTGTTGGCGTTCGTCCTCGGCTTCTCCGACAGCACGATGCGCACCGGCTGCGTCGTCGGGGCCGGAGGGCTGATGATCACGTACGCGGCCATCGGGGGTATGCGCGGCACCGCCCTGATCCAGATCCTCAAGACGGTCATCCTCCTCGGCTCCGGGCTCGTCGTGGCCGCGATCATCCTGCACACCTTCGGCTGGAGCCCGCAGACCCTGTTCCAGTCCGCCGCACAGAACAGCGGGGCAGGTCCGAACTACCTGCGCTACGGCCTGCAGTTCGCGGGCGGACAGCACCCCGCCCTGGACATGGTGAGCACCCAGTGCGCGATCGTGCTGGGCGGCGCCTGCCTGCCGCACGTCACCATGCGCATGTACACCGCAGGCAGCACCCGTCAGGTGCGCCGCGCGATGTCCTGGGCGGTCTCGGCGGTCGCCCTGTTCATCGCGGTCATCACCGTCGTCGCCGTCGGCGCCACCGCCCTCATCGGCGGCAAGACGATCGCCGCCGCGGACCCGCACGGCAGCACCGCGTATCTGCTCGGGGCGCGCGCCGCGTTCGGACCGAACCTCTCCCGCCCGGAGAGCCTGCTGTTCACCACCGTCACCACCGCCATCTTCCTGACCCTGCTGGCATCGGTCGCCAGCATGACGCTGGCCTGCGCCAACTCCCTGGCCCACGACGTCCTCGCCCGCTCGAACACACCGCCCCTGCGCGAGATGGCGCTGGCCCGCCTGGCCGCGCTGGCCGTGGGAGTACCGGTGATCGCACTGGCCGTACTCGCCCAGCACCGCAGTCTCCAACCGCTGGCCATCGTCTCCTTCTGTCTGGGTGCCTCGGCCATCGCCCCCGCGCTCGTCCTCGGCCTCTTCTGGCGGCGCTACACCCGTGCCGGTCTGCTGTGCACGCTCATCGGCGGCAGCCTCAGCGTCCTCGTCCTGATGACCGGCACCAACCTCGTCTCCGGCTCCCCCCAATCCGCCTTCCCCGACGCCGACTTCAACTGGTTCCCCTTCACGACCACCGCCCTGGTCTCGGTCCCGGCCGGCTTCCTCTTCGGGATCCTCGGCACTGTCCTGTCGGGCCGAAAGGCCACCGCACGCGAACGCCACCGCTACGAGGCGGTCGAACCCGTGCTGCTGGCCGGACCGCCGCATCCCAGAAGCGGATGACCTCGTAGCCCTCGGGCGGGAGGTGGCGGAGAAGCGCTGACGGCAGGCGCGCTGTGTTGGTCAGTTCCGCGCCGCAGTGGTCGAGCGGGCGTAGTCGGTCGGCGTCCGGCCGTAGCGCTTCTTGAAGGCCCGGATGAAGTGGCTGCTGTCCGCGAACTGCCAGTGGGCGGCGAGTTCCGAGACGCTCAGTCGGCCGGAGGGTGCCGTGAGGGCGAGTTGGGCTTCTTCCAGGCGCCGTTGGCGGATGTAGGCGGTGACCGACTCTCCCGCAGCGGCGAACGCCCGTTGCAGGCTGCGCACGGAGACATTGAGTTCGCGGGCCAGCATCGTGCCGGAGAGTTCGGGGTCGGTCAGGTGGTTGTCCGCGAGGTCCTTCGCGGCCTGGGCCAGCGCCAGGGCCAGTTGGGGTTCCGCGTCGTCGACGCGGCGTCTCGCCACCGCCTTCGCCAGCTCGATCAGCGCGCTGTGCGCGGCCTGTACTCCGGCCGGGCCGAGGTCTGCGGCCGTTTCGTAGATCATGTTGGAGTGGGCCACCAGGAGGCGCACCTCGGCGGAGTCCGCCGGTCCGCTGACGCTCTGCCGCTCGCCGAGCAGTGGTATGAGCGTGGCGGCGGGCAGGACGAGGACCTTCGCCCTCGTGTCGGGCACCGTCTCGAAGTGCAGGGGCCGGCCGATGTGACGGATGAGGAACTGCCCTGCCGGCACGGTCTGTTCGTCGCGGGCGAGCGGGGCGCCGAGGGACCAGGAGCCACTCCGTACGACGTACATCCGCACCTGGTCCTCGACCCCGTCGAGGGGGCCCTCGGTCCGGATGGCCGACGCACCGTGGAGGTCGGTGACAGCCACGTCGCCCACTTTGGTGGCGCGGCTCCTGACCCGGAAATCACGCATCGTGGCCGGACTGAACGTCGGCAACGGGAAACCGTCGCCGATCTCCGTCTCCCAGCCGTCGCGGAAGGCGTCGAACGCTCCCGGCCCGGCATCCGAAGAGCCGGGGTCCGTGGAGGGCACCGGGACCAAACCGTCGACTTCCACTCCAGTGCGGTCCATCTGCGGTCGTCCCCAGCCTTCGTCGCTCCGGCGCCATCTGGCGCGGATGTTCTGCCGGGATGGCGCTCTGGTTCAAGCCTGTGCTGCGGCGATCTTCCTAGGCTTCCTCGACAGAGACAACCCCCGGATCGGGCCCGGCAGTTGCGTAGGAGGAGCTGCCCCCTCCCGTAACACCGCCTGGTTCAGGGGTTGTTCACGGACCCTCGCACTGCCTCCGTCCGTACACATCCATTCAATGCATCTCAATACATGAGGAGTTGAAGTTCCCCGATGGCTGAGAACACATTCACCGGCAAGGTCGTCATCGTCACCGGCGGCGGATCGGGCATCGGCGCGGCCACCGCTCACCGGTTCGCCGCCGAGGGCGCCACGGTGGTGATCATCGGCCGTACGCAGGCCACGCTGGACAAGGTGGTGTCCGAGGCGCCGACCGGCTCGACACTGATCGCCCGGGTCGGCGACGTCTCCGACGAGGAGAACATCACCAGGCTGGTGAACGCCGTCGCCCACGACCACGGCAGACTGGACACGCTGGTCAACAATGCCGCGACCGTCGAGCCGTTGGGCACCGTGTCCGACATCGACGCGGCGGGCTGGCGACGCGTCATGTCCACCGACCTCGACGGAGTCTTCTACGCCTCCAGGGCCGCACTCCCCCACCTGCGCGCGGTGGGCGGCAGCATCGTCAACGTCGGTTCGGCGTCCGGGCTCGGCGGTGACTGGGGCCTGGCCGCCTACGACGCCGCCAAGGGCGCGGTGACCAACCTGACCAACGCGATGGCGCTCGACCACGGCGCGGAAGGCGTGCGGGTCAACGCCGTCCACCCCAGCATGATCACCACCGACATGACCGCGGGATTCCTGCAGAGCGAGGAGATCGCCGCCGCCGCACTCAACCGCGTACCGATGCGACGCTTCGGCGAGCCCGCCGAGGCGGCCTCCGTCATCGCGTTTCTGGCCGGTCCGGCGGCGAGTTACGTGAACGGGGCCCATATCCGCGTCGACGGAGGCCTCGGCGCGTCGAACGGCAATCCCCACATCGCCTGACACCACCCAACCACCCGAACGGCAACTCTCATCATGAGAGTTAACTTGCATAAAGAGGTCGACTCACCTACATTCATGAGAGTCAACCCCAACGAACACAGCTCGCTCTCTCAAACGGAGGCTCAGATGACAGACGTCTCGGTCGTCGGTCCGGACGCCGGTGAGTCGATCCAGCTCGGCCCCACCCGGATGCGGATCCTGGAGGACGGCACCACAACCGATCACCGCCTCGGCATCGGGGAGATCACGCTCGCCCCACACACCGACGGTCCGCCGCAGCACCGGCACGCCCGGCACGACGAGGGCTTCTACGTCGTGTCCGGCGCGGCCCGGTTCACCGTCGGCGAGACCGTGCACGACGCGCCCGCCGGAACGCTGGTCATGATCCCGCCCGGCGCCCCGCACACCTTCGCCAACCCGACCGACGGCACAACAGTCCTGCTCAACACGTTCACCCCGGACCTGTACGTCGACTACTTCCGGGACCTGCGCGACATGATCGCCGCCGGCCGCCCCCTGACACCCGAGGCGACGATCGAGGCCATGAGCCGGTACGCCACCGAGCCGTCCACCGACTTCGCCTGAACACCCGCGCCCAAAACCCGTCGGTCCGTCAGCCCACCCAACATCCGCCCCCATCAAGGAGAAGCCCATGACAACCACCACTCACCACACCGTCAGCCTCGACGGAGTCGACCCGGTCGAGGTGTCCGTGGCCGGATTCGGTGACGGACAGCCGTTCCTGCTGCTGCACGGCGGAGCCGGCCCGCAGTCGGTGACGGGGTTCGCCGAGAAGTTCGCCGCCGCTCACGGCGTGCGCGTACTGGTCCCGACCCACCCCGGCTTCGGCGGCACCGAGCGCCCCGAGGCACTGACCACCGTGTCCGGCCTGGCCATGCTCTACGGCGCGCTCCTGGACCAGTTGGCGCTGACCGACGTCACCGTCGTCGGCAACTCGATCGGCGGCTGGATCACCGCCGAGATCGCGCTGCTGAAGTCGCCGCGCGTCAGCGGCATCGTCCTGATCGACGCGGTCGGGATCGAGGTGCCCGGCCATCCGGTGGCCGACTTCTTCTCCCTGACCATGGATCAGGTCTTCGGGCTCACCTTCCACAACCCGGAGCCGTTCCGCGTCGACCCCACGACCCTGCCCCCGGCGGCCCAGGCGATCGCCGCGGGCAACCGGGCCGCGATCGCCGTCTACGCGGGCTCCGCCATGGCCGACCCCACCCTCGTCGGGCGTCTCGGGTCCCTGGAGATCCCCACCCTCGTGCTCTGGGGCGAGAGCGACGGGATCGTCGACGTCGACTACGGACGCGCCTACGCCGCCGCGATCCCCCTGGCCCAGTTCCAACTGCTCCCCGAGACCGGCCACTCCCCCCAACTGGAGACCCCCGACCAGGTCATCCACGCGATCTGGGACAGCGCCGACACGGACTTCACCGCCTTCGCCCGCTGAGCCTCGACCACCTCTCACTGCCCCTCGCCATCCACGGAGCCCCGACCATGCCCAAGACCGCGGTCACCCGCATCACCCACAGCTGCCACCTCATAGAAATCGGCGGCCGCACCTTCCTGACCGACCCCTGGTTCAGCACCCGCCCCGGGTACTACCAGGGCGAGCCGATCGCCGTCGGCATCCCCGACCTGCCACGGCTCGACGGCGTACTGATCAGCCACGAGCACTACGACCACTGCGACTTGGAGGCCTTCGCCGCCTACCGCGACCGCGACGTCCCGCTGTTCGTCGCCGAGACCGTCGTCGAAGCGGCACGCAAGCACGGCTTCACGAACGTCACGGCCCTCGCGCCATGGCAGGAGGCCGAGGTCTGCGGCGTCACCATCACCGCCACGCCCGCCAAGCACGGCGTCTACGAGGTCACCTTCGTCCTGCGCGCCGGCACCGACGCGGTGTACTTCGCCGGGGACACCATGCTCATCCCCGAACTCGCCGACATTCCCAAGCGGTTGGGGCACATCTCACTCGCCCTGCTCCCCACCAACGGCCTGCACATCCGACCGGCCGGCAACAAGCAGGTCGTCATGAACGCCGACGAGGCCGCAGAACTGACCGCCCTCCTCAAGCCCGAACTGGCCGTCCCGCACCACTACGCCTTCACCAAGGGCTTCCTGGGCGACCGGCTCATCACCCACAGCGACAAAAACCCGCTGCACTACCGGGACGCCTCCCGCGACCTGGCTCCGGAGACCAGCGTCCGCATCGTCGAACCCGGCATCAGGATCGAGCTCTGACGCGTGCCCCATGATCGCCGTCCTGGACGCCAGGCCCGGCCATGAGGACGTCTTCCGCACCGAGCACGTCCACCGCTTGATCCGGCTCAGGCAACCCGCCACCGCCACAGCGTCACCCCGCCGAAGTACGAGCGAGCGTCGGCCGGCCCGCCTCCCCGCGCCGCCTTCCGGCCCATTCCGCAACCCGGTGACCGCCACGAAGCACCGACTCCCACGCCACACCGCGCCGTTGACGACCCGGACCGCCGGACACGCCGTACGCCAGCAACGCGGAACGCACCACCCCTGACCGAGGAGAACGAACATGCCGACGCACACACCCCTCCCCGACGACACCCGTCGGCGGGCAGGGCTCGTCCTCGCGGTGTGCTGTCTGAGTCTGCTGATCACCGCCCTGGACACCACCGCCGTGAACGTGGCCCTCCCCGCAGTAGGCCACGAACTGCACGCCCCGGTGAGCGGACTGCAGTGGACCGTCGACGGCTACACCCTCGCCGTCGCCGCGTTCATGATGCTCGCCGGATCCACCGCCGACCGGATCGGACGGCGCCGGGTGTTCCAGGCCGGACTGGCCCTCTTCACCGTCGGCTCGCTTGCCTGCTCCCTCGCTCCGAGCCTCGGCTGGTTGATCGCCTTCCGGGTCGCCCAGGGCCTGGGCGCCAGCATGCTCAACCCGGTCGCCCTGTCGATCATCACGCACGCCTTCCCCGACCCTCGCGAGCGCGCCCGCGCGATCGGCCTGTGGGGCACCACGGTCGGCCTGTCCCTCGCCGCCGGCCCGGTGGTGGGCGGCCTACTCGTCGCCTCGGCCGGCTGGCGCTCGATCTTCTGGATCAACATCCCGATCGGGATGGCCGCCCTGGTGCTCGCCGCGTTGTTCGTCCCCGAATCCAGAGCCACCGCGCCCCGACGCCCGGACCCGGTCGGCCAGATCCTCGTCGTCACGATGCTGACCTCCCTGATCTTCGCGATCATCGAGGGCTCCCATCAGGGTTACGGCAGCACCCTCATCATCGCCCTGTTCACCCTGGCCGCCGCAGCTGCCGTAGCGCTGCCCGTCTACGAGCGGCGTCGCCAACAGCCGCTGGTGGACCCGGTGTTCTTCCGCTCGATCCCGTTCACCGGCTCCTTCGTCGCCGCTGTCACGGCGTTCGTCGTGCTGTCCGGGTTCCTGTTCCTCAACACCCTCTACCTGCAAGACGTACGCGGTTGCAGCGCGCTGCAAGCCGGTCTGCTGACCGTGCCGATGGCCGCCGGCACCGCGCTCGCCTCGCCGCTGTCCGGACGCCTCACCGCCACGCACGGCCCACGCCCTCCGCTGGTCGCCGCGGGCCTGCTGATCGCCGTCGCCGCACTGACGCTGACCACGCTCACCCCGACCACGCCGTGGGCGACCCTGCTCGCCGCCTACGTCCTCCTCGGCATCGGATTCGGCCTGGTCAACGCCCCGATCACCAGCACCGCCGTGGCCGGTATGCCGCGCGCCCAGGCCGGGGTCTCCGCCGCGATCACCACCACCGGCCGCCAGATCGGCAACAACCTCGGCGTCGCGGTCCTCGGCTCGATCGTCACCGCCCGCACCCGCGCCCCTGGCGGACCCGGCCTCGCCACCGCCAGCCACCCGGGGTGGTGGATCCTCGCCACCGGCGGACTCGTCATCACGGCGATCGGCATAGCGACCACCACAGCCCGCGCCACCGCCACCGCAGGCCGGGTCGCCGCACGCTTTCCGGCCGAGACGACCGTCACAGCCGTGAGTGCCGTGCCCGCCGTACACGGCAGCGCCCAGACCTGACACAACATCAGTGCTGCGCTACGGCGTCCAGGGCGGCCCCTGGCTCCTGGCTCCTGGCTCCTGGCCACGCCGGCCACAGCAAGGTGCCGAACACCAACGCGCCTACCGCAGCGCGGAGTTCGGCGCCAGGGAAGTCCACGCCGTTTCCTTCCCGCCCAGGAACCCGCCCCGGTGAACCGATACGCACAGGAACCCTCAGCCGCGAGGGTTGACAACGATGTCGGCCAGGAGCAGATTCCACCAGGCGCAAACGGGAAACGGCACACCTCCACCACGGGCCCACGTGGCCCCACTCCAGGACGGAGCTGCCCGTGAGAAGACGATCGGCGTCACGCACCACACACACCCCGCGAAGACACATCACGGTCCTCGCCCTCATCAGCACCCTGGCCGCCATGCTCGTGACCGGCACCGGAGCGGCCTCGGCGCATGTCGCGACCAACCATCGCACCGCGTCGGTGACTTCGGGCAATGCCCGCTTCCAGGTACTGTCCCCGACCCTGATCCGCACGGAGTACGCGCAGGACGGAAAGTTCACCGACAGCGCGACGTTCAACGCGATCGGCCGCACCGCGTTCACTCCGCCCCCGTACACATCGAGTACGTCCAACGGCTGGCTGACCATCACCACGAGCGCGGTCACGCTCAAGTACCAGGTGGATTCAGGGCCGTTCGACGCGCAGAACCTCTCCGTGCACCTGTCGGCCGGCGGGTCGGCGGTCGACGCCAGCCCCTGGCACCGGCTCACCTGCGGCCTGGGCGCCCTGTGCGAGGCCGAGCAACTGCCCCACAGCGGGGCCGGTGTCGCCACGGACCACACCGGCTTCACCGGGTCCGGGTTCCTCGCCGGTTTCGAGGGGACGGGCGACTCCGTGTCGGCCGACGTCGACGTCAGCGCGGCGGGAACGTACACGCTCGACGCGCGCTACGCCAACTCCGTCGGCGGGGACGGCCAGAACACCAGCCGCACCCTCACGCTGACGGTGGACGGCGGCGCGAGCCGGACAGTGAGCCTGCCGACCACCGCCAACTGGGACACCTGGGGCCTGGCGAGCAGCGCGGTCCAACTCGGCGCCGGGCACCACACGTTGACGCTGACGAGGACCGCCACCGACTCCGGCGACGTCAACCTCGACAGCGTCGCCCTGGTGAACCAGGGCAGCGGCTTCCCGTCCACCTCCACGACCGCGATCACGAGTTGCGGATACGGCGTCACCTGCGAGGCCGAGGCCGGTCGCGTCTCGGGTACGGCGATCACCGCCACCGATCACGCCGGGTACTCAGGCAGCGGTTTTCTCGCCGAACTGAACCAGGGCGCAAGCGCGTTGACCCACGTTGTCGGCGTACCGGCCGACGGCACCTACGCGTTGCAGGTCCGCTACGCCAACGCCACCGGCCGCGACGGGCTCTACCAGACCCGTACGGCGACGGTGTCCTCCGGCGGCACCACGCAGACGCTGTCGTTGCCCGTCACCGGCACCTGGGACACCTGGAGCACCGCCTCCGTCCCCGTCACTCTCAAGGCCGGGGCGAACGACATCACCGTCGGCTGCCCGGACGCCGCGAGCTGCCATGTCAACCTCGACACGGTCTCCGTCACGGCGGCCAACTCCCCTGCCCCGCAACCGCACTTGGCGCTCGGCGGCTACCGTCGCAGCCTCGACGGCGTCGACGGCAACAACGGGGCGCCGGCCACCACGCCCGGCCTGCTGTACAAGGACGGCTGGTACCTCCTCGACGACACCGCCTCGGCCTTGTACGACACAGGCACCCACCAGGTCACCCAACGCCCCTCCCGCGGCGGGGCGCCGTACCAGGACGGCTATGTCTTCGGATACGGCCACGACTACCAGCGGGCGCTGACCGACCTGGCCACCCTCACCGGTCCACCCGAACTGCTTCCCCAATGGGCGTACGGCGTCTGGTACTCGGAGTACATCGACCGAACCGCCGCCGACTACGAGAACAGGATCCTGCCCGCGTTCCGCGCCGAAGGCGTGCCGCTCGACGTGCTCGTCACCGACACGGACTTCAAGTCGCCCAACACATGGAGCGGTTGGGAGATCGACCAGTCCAAGTTCCCTGATCCGAAGGGGTTCTTCGACTGGGCCGCGTCCCAGGGGCTGCACAACACGCTCAACATCCATCCGAGCATCCTGAGCAGCGACCCGCAGTTCGCGCAGGCCCAGGCGACCGCCAAGGGCAAGCTGCACAAGGGGGGTTGCGCGCCCGCCGCGAGCAGTGGTGCCGGTGACTGCTACACCTTCGACTGGGGCGACCCCGACCAGCTCAAGGCGTACATGGACCTGCATCAGACCATGGACCAGCAGGGCAACGACTTCTGGTGGCTGGACTGGTGCTGCGACGCCTCCCAGTCCTCGCTGCCCGGTGTCACCCCGGACGCGTGGATCAACCAGCAGTACGCGACGGACGCCGACAAGACGATCGGCCGGGGCTTCGCCGTCTCCCGTGCCTACGGCTCGCTCCAGGCGGGCGGTTACAGCGGCCAGCAGGGGCTGCCCACCGGACCGTGGGCCGACAAGCGCACCACCGTCCATTTCACCGGCGACACCTCCTCCACGTGGGGCACCCTGAAGGCCGAGGTCGGCTACACGCCCGGTGAGGCGGCCGCCACCGGCATGTCGGCGATCAGCCATGACATCGGCGGCCACAACGACACGACGAACCTGACCGGTTCGGAGACCTACACCGCCGACGGCACGACCCACACCACGCACAAGCTCCCCGACGACATGTACGCCCGCTGGGTCCAGCTCGGCACCTTCCAGCCCATCGACCGCCTGCACAGCAACCACAGCGACCGCCTGCCCTGGCAGTACGGCACGGCGGCCCGCGCCTCGGCCGACAAGTTCCTCAACCTCCGCGAGAACCTGGTGCCTTACACCTACTCCCTCGCGCAGCAGGCGAACACGACCGGCGTCCCGGTCACCCGCCCGATGTACCTCCAGTACCCCAACGAGCCGCAGGCGTACGCCACTTCGGGCAGCGAGTACTTCTACGGCCCAGACATGCTCGTCGCCCCGGTCACCACGCCCGGCACGACGGCGACGACCTCGGTATGGTTCCCGCCGGGCAGCCAGTGGACCGACTACTTCACCGGGCAGACCTACGCCGGCGGCACCACCCAGAACATCACCAACGGCCTCGACACCATGCCGGTGTTCGTCAGGGCGGGCGCCGTCATCCCGACCCGCACGCACGACGTCACCAGCAACGACAAGGACCCGCTGACCAAGGTCACGCTCACCGTCGCGGCGGGCGCCTCCGGTTCCTCCACCCTCTACGAGGACGACGGGACCACCGGCACCGGGCGCGGCCACAGCGCCGTCACGAAGATCCGGTACCGGGAGAACGGCACCCGGTACACGGTGACGATCACCCCTCCGACCGGAACCTTCCACGGCCAGGTGAAGACGCGGCAGTGGACCGTCTCCCTCATCGGCGCCACCGCCCCGAGCACCGTCCGAGTGGGAGGGGCTCAACTCCCCGCCCACGCCTACCACTTCGACAGTTCGACCCGCACCTTGACCGTCACGCTCCCGGCGCGGAGCGCGCACACACCGATCACCGTGACGTGCGGTTGACCGGCTCCGGCAAGTCCCCATGACCCCGTGGGCATGACGTTGAACCCCGGCGAGTTCCTCTCGCCGGGGTTCAACGCATCGGTGTCAGCCTTGCGTTGAGGACTCGGTCAGGCTCTCCGGCACCGCGCGCCCCGGCCCTGAACCCGAAGCCGAAATGCCCGCGCCGGGAAGAACGCTCGGCCGGTCCCGGTCTCCGGGCTCGATCGACGCCAGGCGCTTGAGCAGCGTCGGAGTCAGTCGTCTGTAGGCGGCCGGATCGACCGGGCCGAGCCAATGGGCCGCGCGGACCAGCGGGTTGACGTTGAGATCCAGGTCGCCGAGCACCTCGTCGGCGTTGTGCATGGAGAACGGGATGATCTTGGTGCCACGGCAGTGATGGGTGTCGGTGGCGATGTCCATGAAGGCCAGTTGCTCGACGACCGCTCGGCGCATGGTCTCGGTGTCGGGTGTCTCCACCGCGCCGGCGAGGTCGGCGGCGATCCACAGGGCGGCGATCTCGGCGTTGAGCGGGCTGAAGAAGGAGGAGTTGTAGCCGTTGAAGTACAGGCCGGGGATCCCGAGGGGCAGGATCTGGCGGTAGAGCATGAAGTTGCCGCGCTCGTCTAGCAGTTGCTCGCGCACCTTCTCGGGCAGGAACGGGACGCCCTGGGTGAAGCCGGTGGCGCAGACCACCAGGTCCGCGGGCAGCACGGTGCCGTCGGAGAGGCGGGCGGAGGGCTTGCCGTCCACGACGAGGAGTTGCTCGATGGTGCGGTCCCGGTGGACGGTGATGTCGCCCGCGGTGACGGCCTCGAAGAATCCCTCGGTCGCGAGGCCGATGGCGCCGCGCACGATGTCCTCCATCGTTCCCCGGGGCACGAGATCGAGCCGCTTCAGGCCGAGTTGACGTATCGACACGGTGCCGATGGAGTTGATCATCCGGCGGCGCAGGCCGTTGCCGGGGCCGTGCAGGAAGCGTTCGAGGCCGCTCCGCCGGATGTAGCGGAACAGCGCCTCGCCGAGCCGGGTGAGCAGCAGCATCTTGAAGTTCAGCCGGCCGCCGATCTTCCGCGGGACCTTCCACAGCAGCTGGCGCGCGATGACG
This sequence comes from Streptomyces sp. NBC_01288, assembly GCF_035982055.1. Classification (NCBI taxonomy): domain Bacteria; kingdom Bacillati; phylum Actinomycetota; class Actinomycetes; order Kitasatosporales; family Streptomycetaceae; genus Streptomyces; species Streptomyces sp. NBC_01288. The sequence goes on along the minus strand of NZ_CP108427.1, from coordinate 10,435,839 downwards.
TCGGTGCGGGCGGCGACGGCGCTGATCGGGACGGCCACGTCGCAGGCCGACTTGCCGTAGCCGACGACGAGGACGTTGCGGTCGCGGGCCTGTTCGGCGTCGTGGAACTCCGTGCCCGCGCACACCTGGCCGCCGGCCGCGGTGAACTCCGCCAGGCCGTCGAACCTCGGCACCGCCGGTTCGCAGAACACTCCATTGGCGACGACGAGTCGGTCGTAGGACTCCGTGCTGTGGGTGCCCGCGGAGTCGCGGTACTCGACGCTCCACGTGCCGTCGGCGGTCGGGCGGGCCGAGAGCACCTCGGTGCTCAGGCGCAGGACCGGTTCGAGTCCGAAGTGGGCGGTGTAGTCGGCGAGGTAGGACTGGATCCGGGCGCCGTCGGGCCACTCGGGGAAGTCCGCGGGCATGGGGAAGTCGGAGAAGGAGTACTGCGCCTTCGGGCTCTGTGTGGTGACGCCCGGGTAGCGGCGGGTGCGGCTCCACACGCCGCCGACGTCGGGGGTCTTGTCGAACACGTCCGTCCCGTGTCCGGCCTGGGTGAGCACCTTCGCGGTGACCAGGCCCGCGACACCGGCACCGATGATGGCGATCCTCATGATCAGGCGACCTCGGGCGGCAGTTGGAGCTCGATGCCGAAGTCGGCCATGATCTTCTTCATCAGCCCGATGTCCTTCGGGCCGGGCGGCATGTCCGCGAGCGTCTGGTAGTACGCCTCCAGGCCGGCCGGCGAGACGACGGAGATGACGCGCGACTCCTCCTGGTACGGGTTGCGGAAGGCGTGGATCACATCGCGCGGCAGATAGAGGTAGTCGCCGTGTTCGAGGACGAAGTCCTTGCCGCCGAGGTGCACGTCGAGCCGTCCGGCCAGACAGATGAAGGACTCGTCCTCACGGGTGTGCAGGTGCGGCGGCGGTCCGTCGGTCTCCGGCGGGACCGTGTACTCGAACAGCGAGTACGCGTCGTGTGTCGCGGCACCGTCCGCCTTGAGGGTGATGCCCAGCCCGATCGCCGCGATCTTGTGTCCGTCGCGGGAGGGCAGCATGTAGCCACCGCCTAGAGTCACCGTCGTCTCCTTCCGGTCGCCACCGTGGCCGACCGGCCACGGCGCTGGTCTGCTGCGCCCAGCGTGGGTTCGGCGCGGTCGGTGCGCAATCAAACGTCCCACCGGCTGGGACGATTTCAGCGGCGGGTGCTGTAGGCCCGGGAGGCGGCCGCGGCGGCGAGCCGTACGGCGGGCCCGGCCCGGTCGGCGCGGACCAGGGCGGTGGGCCCGGTGACGGACAGGGCCGCGGCGACGTCGCCGGACGGGCCGAAGATCGGGGCGGCGACGCAGCTCACGCCGATGTTGCCCTCCTCGCGCTCCACCGCCCAGCCCCTGGCAGGGACGGCGGTCAGCTCGCGGATCACGGCTTCCTTGGTGGTCAGCGTGCGCGGGTTGCGCGGCGGCGTTCCGGCATCGAGTACGGCGTCGATGGTCGCGGTCTCGCTGTAGGCGAGGATGGCCCGGCCCAGCGCCGAGCAGTACGCCGGGATGATTCCGCCGACCTGGGAGAGCATCGGCATGGGACGGTGGCCGGTGATCTTCTCGACGACCAGGATCTGCGCGCCCTCCAGGACACCGAGCTGCACGGTGGTCCTGGTCGCGCTGTGCAGGTCCTGGAGGTAGGGCAGGACGGCCTCGCGCAGTTCGAGGCGGATCGGGGCCAGGCTCGCGATCTCGAAGAGCCGGTTGCCGATCCGGTAGTGGCCCTGGGGTTTGTCCAGCCAGCCGAGCCGGATCATCCGGTCCGCGGTGCGGTGGGTGGTCGACCGGGGCAGCCCGCAGCGGGCCACGAGCGCGGAGAGCGTCAGCTCGCGGTGCGCCGCGTCGAAGGCGCCGAGGATCGCCGCCGCGCGCTCCAGACCGAAGGTCTCGGCCTTGCCGTCCCGCGCAGTGGGACTCGTCCCTTGTTCCCCGGGGGTCATGCCGGTCACGCTAAGGCTGTCCCTGCCCGGCGGACAAGGGGAAGGCTCGGCTGCCCCTGCCGGCGGGCGTGGGGAGGACTCGGGAGGATGCCAACATCATGCGGACAGCATTGGTCGGCGGCGGTGCGAGCGGTATCGGTCACGCGGTCGCGGAGCGCCTGGCGGGTTCGGGCGACCGGGTGGTGATCACCGGCCGGCGCGCCGAGGCCCTCGAAGCCGCGGCCGCCCGGCTCAGCCACGCCACGGGCGACGGCCCGGCGCGTGAGGTGCACGCCCTGGTGAGCGACATGGCCGATCCGTCCTCGGCCGTGGCGGCGATGGAAGAGGTCGACGACCGGTACGGCGGCCTCGACGTGCTGGTGCTCAATGCCGGTGGTCCGCCGCCCGGCGGGATCCTCGACCTCGACGACGCACGGTGGCGGGAGGCGTCCGAGCTGCTGTTGCTCGGCCCACTGCGGCTGGCGCGCCTCGCGATGCCGGGTATGGCGAAGCGGGGCTTCGGGCGGGTGGTTTTCGTGACGTCCACGGCGGTACGGCAGCCGCAGCCCGACCTGGCCGCGTCCGTGGTGCTGCGGTCGGCGGTGACGGCGGCGGCCAAGCTGCTCTCCCGTGAGTTCGCGGCCGAGGGCGTGACCGTCAACTGCGTTGCCCCCGGCGCCACTTCGACCGAGCGGCGGACGCAGATCCTGACCAACCGGGCACGCGCCGCACACCTCGGGTTCGACGAACTCGACGCGCAGGACCTGGCGCACATTCCGGCCGGGCGGGCCGCGCGACCGGCGGAGATCGCGTCGGCCGTGGCGTTCCTGGCCTCCGACGAGGCGGCGTACATCAACGGGACCGTGCTCACGGTCGACGGCGGAAGGACGGAGACGATCTGATGGCTGAATCGGGACCTCGCTTCACCATGGCCGATTTCCTCGGCTCGATCCAGGACACCGTGCGGCCCGGGACGGCGCGGCCGGTCGTCGTGCACGCCGACGAACTCGCGCCCCTGCCGGCCGACCAGGTGCACAACCCGACCGTGCTGGCGATCGCCGGGCTGCTGCCGACGGCCTCCTTCGAACTCTTCCGGCAGACCATCCCGGCGGGTCTCAGCTCGGACATGCAGCGCCACCATCACGAGACGGTGCACTTCGTCATCAGCGGGCGCGGCCACAGCGACATCGAGGACGACACCGAGCCCTGGGCCACCGGCGACTTCATCTACACCCCGCCCTGGACCTGGCACCGCCACTACAACGACTCCGACACCGAGCCGGTCGAGTTCCTCACCATCGAGAACTCCCGTCTGCTGAACCTGCTCGGCGTCGGCCGCCGGCAGAGCGCGGGCCTGGTCACGGTCGCGGAAGCCCGCGCACGATTCAAGGAGGAGCAGGCATGAGCCCGTTGCCCACCCACATCGGCATCTGGGGCGAACTGTCCGACGTGGAGCATGAGTTGAGCTTCGTCGATGTCGCCGGTGTCCGTACGCGGGTCCTACGCGCGGGGTCCGGCCCCGAGCTGATCCTGCTGCACGGCACCGGCGGACATCTGGAGGCCTACGCCCGGGACATCGCCGGGCTCGCCGCCGACTTCCGTGTCACGGCCTACGACATGGTCGGCCACGGTTGGTCCGACCTCCCGGACCGGCCGTACACGATCGACGTGCTCTCCGATCATCTCCTGGGCCTGATGGACGCGTCGGGGATCGAGTCGGCGCACCTGTCCGGCGAATCGCTCGGCGGCTGGGTGACCGCGTGGACCGCCGCGTACCACCCCGAGCGCGTCGAACGGCTCGTGCTCAACACCCCCGGGAACATCGCCAACAAGCCCGAGGTGATGGTCCGGATGCGCGACAGCACCCTGGCCGCCGTCAGGGACCCCAGCGACGAAACCGTGCGCCGCCGCGTCGAGTTCCTCTTCCACGACACCTCGATGGTCACCGACGAACTGGTGAACCTGCGCCGCGCGGTCTACGGCCGCCCCGGCTTCCTGCGCGCGATCGAGAACACATTGGTGCTCCAAGACCCCGACGTACGCAAGGACTTCGCCTGGGACCCGGCCTGGGTCGGCCACATCACCGCGCCCACGCTGCTGTTGTGGACCGACCACGACCCGACCGGCGGACTCGACGAGGCGGCGATGCTCCAGAGCTGGCTGCCTGACGCCCGCCTGCATGTCATCGCGGACGCGGGCCACTGGCCGCAGTGGGAGAAACCCGCTGAATTCCTGCGCGCCCACCGGGACTTCCTCCTGCTCGAAAAGGACCCGGCATGAGCGAGATCCTCGGCCTGGTCGCCATGTCCCACTCCCCGTTCGCCACCCTGCTGCCGCCCGACGGCCCCGAGCAGCCCGGCGGCCGGTTCCTCGCCGAGGCGGCCCGGCTCTCCCGGACGGTCGCACGGTTCGCGCCCGACGCGGTCGTGGTCATCGGCCCCGATCACTTCCACGCGAACTTCTACGACGCGATGCCGCCGTTCCTCATCGGCGTCGAACACGCCGTCGGATTCGGCGACTTCGGCAGTCGGCCCGGTCCCCTGCCGGTCGCCGGTGAACTGGCCTGGTCCGCGTACGACGGGCTCACTCGCGCGGGCTTCGACCTGTCGCTGTCGTACTCGCTGACCGTCGACCACGGGCTCGTGCAGAGTTACGAGATGGTGTGCGGCGGCACCGACATCCCGATGGTGCCGCTCGTCGTGAACACCGCCGCTCCCCCGCTGCCGACCATGGAACGCTGCATCGACTTCGGCCGGGCGCTCGGCGACACCCTGCGCGGCGACGGCGCCGCCGGCCGGGTCCTGGTCATCGCGAGCGGCGGGCTCTCCCACTGGCTGCCGACGAACGACCCGCGCGATCCGGCGATGGCCGAGGACCGCCGGCACTCGGTGATCCACGGCCGCGAGGACGCCCAAGCCTTCGCGGCCGCACGTGAGCCCCGGGTCCGGGCGATGGGCGGCGACCCGCACGCGCACGTCAACAGCGTGTGGGACCGCTGGTTCCTCAAGCAGTTGGGGACGGGAGAGGCCGAGCCGGTCGCGGCCCTCGGCGACGCGGGTCTTGAGGAGCAGGCGGGCAGCGGCGGGCACGAGATCCGTACGTGGCTGATCGGGCAGGCGGCGGTACGGGCGCCGCTGGTGTGGAGCGCGTACGAGCCGGTTCCGGAGTGGATCACCGGGATGGGGATCGGGGCGACGTTCGAGGTGGAGTGAGGGGCGTGGTCGTCGCGTGGTCGAGTGGGAAGGTGCGGGAACTGCCCGCCGGTCAGCGGAAGACGGAGGAATCACGCTCCGAAAATCCGTGCCCGCATCCGCACGTCTCAGCGACTGCCGGGCCGTTCCGCCTTGCGCAACAGCCCGTTGTCGAAGGTCCCCGAGCGCCCGCCGAATCGATACACCCGCCACAGCACTTCACTCCGCCGGCCACGGCACCCGACCGATCGAATAGTTGCCAACTCCGATCACTTGTGACCGTTTTCAAGGAGAGGGTTTAGCCCCTCGTCCGGGCCGTGCAGGATGGGACCGTGTCAGGCAACCTCCCAGTGATGACGACCAGCTTTGTCGGCCGCGACAGCGAACTCGACACAGTCAAAACGGCGTTGGCGCAGCGGCGATGCGTCACGCTCACCGGTGGTGGCGGGGTCGGGAAGAGCCGGCTGGCGCTGCGCGTCGCGGAGCAGATCCGGGGGCAGTACGCCGACGGGGTCTGGTGGATCGACCTGTCCAACCTCTACGACGACAGGTTGTTCACCGCGACCGTCTGTGACGCGGTCGATCTCCTGGACCACAATCCGCGCGCCCCGGTCGAGGCACTGTGCGAGTGGCTGACCGGCCGGCAGATCCTGCTCGTCTTCGACTGCTGCGAGCGCGTGCTGGCCTCCTGTCTGCTTCTGATGAGCGAACTCCTGGCCGCAGCACCGCAGTTGACCATCCTCGCCACCAGCAGGCAGGCCATCGGGGTGCGGATCGAGCACCGTATCGAGGTGGCTCCGCTCTCCATGGACGACGGTGACGACGGTGGAAACGGCGACGCCGTACGGCTGTTCCGCGAACGCTGCGCCACGAACGCGCCCGCGCTGTCCCTGGACTCCCCCGGCTCGGCCGAAGCCGTCTCCGTCATCTGCCACCGCCTGGAGGGAATCCCGCTCGCGGTCGAACTCGCCTGCGCGCGGCTGCGGGAGAGCAGCCTCACGGAGATCGCCGAGCGTCTCGGATCACGGCTCGACACACTCGTGGACGAGACGGTGTGGCCCAGGCGGCACCGGGCGCTTCGTACGGCGATCGGCTGGAGTCATGAACTGTGCTCTCCGCTGGAGCGGTTGCTGTGGGCCAGGCTGTCCGTCTTCCGCGGTCCCCTGGACCTGGCCGACGCGCAGTCCGTCTGCGCGGGCGGCCCGCTCAGCGCCGACGACATCCCGTGGCTGATGGAGCGGCTGGTCGACCAGTCGGTCCTCCAACAGGCAGGCGACCGCTACCGGATGCTCGACACGCTGTGCGAGTACGGTGCCATGTGGCTCGCGGAACTCGGTGAGAAGGACACCCTCGCCCGGCTCCATGCCGAGCACTTCGCCGCCATGCTGGCCGAGGCGGAGGCCGGTTGGCTCAGTGACCGGCAGGTCGCCTGGTACGCGCGGATCTCGGCGACCCACGCCGACGTACGCGCCGCGCTCGACCACCTCATCGAGGCGGATCCCGACGCCGCCGTCGAGATGGCCGGCCGCACCGGCCTGTTCTGGCCCTGTTGCGGGCATCTCCACGAGTCCCGCGACTACCTCGAACGCGTCCTTGCCCTCGACACGCCCAGGGGCCCGTCCCGCACCCGCGCGCTGTGGGCCCTGGGGATCACGCTGGCCCTCCAGGGCGACCACCCGACCGCCCTGCGTATCGGCGAGGAGTGCACCGAGGCGGCGCGCGAGGACGGCACCCCGCAGTCCGAGCTCTTCGCCGCCCACACCCTCGGCCTGACCCACCTCATGGCGGGCCGTCCCGAGCTCGCGTACGACGTGTGCGACCGGGCGCTGATCGGCCACGGCACGTCGCCGCCGTCGGGAGCGCCGCAGCTGTGCTGCATGGTGATCCGGACCTTCGCCCACTCCGCGCTGGGCCGGCTGGCGGAGGCCTACGAGGCGGCCATAGCCCTGCGCCGGCTCAGCGTCCGGTACGGCGAGCACTGGGCGCGGTCGTACGCGTTCCACCAACTCGCCTTCATAGACCTTCTCCAGGGCCGCGCGCACGACGCCGAACTCCATGCCCGGGCCATGCTCACCAGCAAGCACAACCTCAACGACAACCTCGGCATCGCCCTCGCGCTCGACCTCCTCACCGGGGCGAACGCGGTTCAGGGCAATGGCATCGCGGCCGCGCGGACCTCCGGCACGGGGAACACGTTCTGGCGCATGCTGGGCCACCCGAACCACGGGACCCCGGAACTCTCCGAGGTCCGCGACCAGTGGGAGTCGCAGGCCCGCAAGTCGGTCGGCGACGACGCCTACGACAAGGCCTTCACCAACGCCCTGAACGACGACGCGGAACAGGGCCTCGCCCTGGTGATGCAGGGGCCGCTTCCGTCCTGACCCGCGCCAGAGGCTCAGGAGGGGGTTTCAAGGGGGCCGTCTCCCTGGTCCCCGGGCGGCGCGGAAGAGGACCTGAAGGCGTCGGCGATCGTCGCGTACTGGGTGGCGAGGTGCAGGTCGGGGCCGCCAAGGGTGTCCGCGCTCTTGTAGCGGAACACGCCGATGGCGTCCTCGGTCTGGGGCAGATCAGCGGCCCCGCCCGGCTGTCGCGATCGCTCCCGAGGCCGTTTGTCCTGTGCCATGCGGACCCCCCTTCCGCGGAACATCATGGCGGGACGGAAACGGCCTCGGGAATTGCGGCCCCCTGAATACGGGTCAGGCGTAGCAGTGCGGGCCGGTGTCGATACGGATGCCGGTCACGTTGCCGTAGCCCCGGTGGTACAGGGAGGCCTGGCGTCCCGGTTCGGCGCAGCTGGTGTAGCCGCTGCTGTAGAGGAAGTACACGGCGCCATGGTGCCGGGCGTTGTAGACGTAGGTGACGTCGGAGCGACTGAAGGTCTGCCAGTAGGGCGTGACGTCTTTGTAGGCGCCCACCATGACCTGGTGGGGTTCGTACACGCAGACGTACGGATTCCTGCATCCGTCGAGCGATGACGGCGAGGCGTGAGCTGCCGTTCCGGCGGCCAGGGTCGACCCGATGACCAGAGTGGCCGACGCGCAGAGCACGGCGAGCCGTTGCACAAGACGATGACGCATGTTCTTCTCCCCCTTGTTGGACGAACGACGAGCACATCAGTGACCGGTCGCCAACAGGAGGGCGTGCGGGGGTGGTTCGGAGGTGTGCGTTCGGGGTGCGGCCGCCCCCGCGCCCTTCTGCACGCCCGTGCCGTGCGGAAGGTGTTGACGGTTCGTCACGCCTGCGACTGGTCCGTCGCCAGCAGCAGGGCCAGCATGCCGAGCGCGGATCCCGTGACGTACCGCTGTACCCGCAGCCAGGCGGGTCGCGCGGCGAGGAACTCCGACAGGGTGCCCGCGGCCATGATGATGACCAGGTTCGCACACACGCTCACGGCGACCTGGATGCCGCCGAAGGCGAAGCCCTGGAGGAGGACGTGGCCCGCCCGGGTGTCCACGAACTGCGGGATCAGCGAGAGGTACAGCAGGGCGATCTTGGGGTTGAGGAGGTTCGTGACCAGCCCCATGGTGAAGAGCCGACGGGTGGAGGTGTCCGCCAGCTCGCGCGGGGCGAAGACGGATGCGCCGTCCGAGCTGAAGGCCTGCCAGGCCAGCCAGCCCAGATAGGCGGCGCCCGCGATCTTGAAGGACGTGTACAGCGCGGGGACGGTTCGCAGCACGGCCATCAGGCCGAGGTTCGTCACCACCACGAAGACCAGGGCGCCGACCGCGACCCCGAGCAGCGACACCACCCCGGCGCGGCGGCCCTGGGCGATGCTCCGCGAGACCATGTACATCATGTTCGGCCCGGGTGTGATCACGACGCCGAGGGATATGGCGGCCACGCTGATCCCGTTGTCCAGGTTCATCGCGGGTGCTCCGCGCCGGTGTCGGAAGGCCGTGTTCCACCCCGGCGAACGGGCTTCCAGGCGAGTTTCCCGGAGTCCTGCACGACCGCGTTGCCGGTGATGTGAGCGGCCGTCGAGGGAAAGTCCTCGCGGTGGTGCGCCCCGCGCGACTCCTCGCGGAGCAGCGCGGACTCGACGATCAGCCGCGAGGCCAGCAGGAGGTTCTCCAGGTCCAGACACGTCTGCACCTGGCCCGCCGCCCGAGGCCCGGAGGCGATGTCCAGCTTCTCCCGGCGCTCGTCCAGCGTCGCGATCGTCTCGGTCATCGCCAGGAGATCGCGGGCCGTACGGATCGGGCCGGCCTTCAAGTACATCTCCCGCCGCAGGAGTTGGAGCAGGGCCTCGGGGCAGGCGCCGTCCGGGGAGACGTCCATGCGGTAGGGCCCGGTGACCCGGATGTGCTCTTCCTTCAACCCCGTACCGGCGCCGAGGGTCGCCGCATGCCGACCGGCGATGCGGCCGAAGACGAGGGCCTCCGACAGGCCGTTCCCGCCGAGGCGGTTGGCGCCGTGGACGCCGCCCGCGGTCTCGCCCGCGGCGTACAGGCCGGGAATCGTGGTGCGGGCCGTGCTGTCGGTCCGGACTCCGCCCATCAGGAAATGGGCGGTGGGACGTACGGCGAGTACCGACGCGTCCACCGATCCGAATCCCGGCCTGATCAGACAGAGACGTTCGTACAAGGCCGGATAGCGCTCCGGTATCAGATGCGCGCAGGCACCGAGATCGAGCTGGACCGTGCCGTCCGGGAAACCGCGCCCCTCCACGATCTCGCGGTAGGCACCCCGCGACACCTTGTCCCGGGTGGCCTGTTCGCCCAGCGGGTCGTACCGCAGCATGAACCGCTCGCCGTCACGGTTGAGCAGGGTCGCCCCGTCGAACCGTACGGCTTCCTCGACGGGCATTCCGTCGTACGTCGGTACGTCCGAGGCGAGCCCGGTGGGATGGAACTGGACGTACTCCATGTCGACGGCCTCGGCTCCGGCCCGCAGGCCGAGGGCGAGACCGTCGCAGGTCTTGTCCGTGGAGGCGGCCGACGGTGCGTACATCGAGGTGCCGCCGCCGTCCGCGAGGATCACGGCGTCCGCGGCGATCTCCAGGACTTCGAGGCTCTCGACGGACAGCGCCTCAAGCCCGCGTACGGTTCCGTCGGCGTCGAGCAGGATGTCCGTGGCCCGCAGCCCGGAATGGACCTCGACGTGGCCTTCCTGGACGAGTCGTGCGAGTCGTTCGCCGAGCACGCGCTGGATGTGGAAGCCGAGCCGGTCCTCCAGGTGGACGGCGCGGGGCGCGCCGTTGCCGCCGAACGGGCGGGTGGCGAACCGGCCGTCATTGCTCTTCTCGAAGCGCAGCCCGAGGCCTTCCAGCCATTCCACCAGGCCCAACGCGCCCTCGCAGAGCGTCCGTACGATGTCCTCGTCGCCCGCGTACGCGCCACCCGCCAGGGTGTCCTCGATGTGGGCCGCGACGCTGTCGTCCGGCGCGACGGCCGCGTTGAAGGCATGGGTCTTCCAGGTGCAGCCGCCGGCCGAGGCCCAGCGGTGCCGGGCGTGCTCGTAGACGGCCTTCGTGACGAGGACGACGTGGGCGCCCTCGGCGGCGGCCTCGACGGCGGCGGCCAGGCCCGCGCCGCCGGCGCCGACGACGATCACACGAGGGGCCCACGCTGCGGGTACGCACGTCGTCCGAGCCGTACTCACGGGCGTATGCGCGGTCGTATTCGCGGTCATGTTCACTGCCTTCTCCACCGGTGTCGTCGCCCTCTTGAGCCCGTCGCCGGTGTCAGAGCTGGGCGCAGATCTCGTCGAGCAGTCGTCGTTCGGCCGCCTCGTCGTCGTCGACTCCGCCGAGCATGTAGCCGCCGAACTTCATGTGTCCGCGCTCCCGGCCGAGGGCGATGACGCCCCGGCCGACATCGGCGATCGCGGCTTCCACGTCGGCGAGTTCGACCTCGGTGTTCTCGTGGACGTACAGCTCGGTGAGGCGCCGGGCCTGAATGATCTCGCCGTGCGCGGCGCGCACTTCGGGGTGGGAGCGGAAGCTCTCCCAGTACATGCGCGAGCCCGGGATCACACCGGGCGCCGCGACCGAGACCGTGGTGATGGTGTCCCGATAGGTCTCCGCGAGGGAGAGCCAGGAGTCGACCTCTTCGTGGAGTTGCTTGCGGGTGGTACCGGGCAGGCCGAGGATTCCCGAGGCGTAGATCTTGTAGTCCAGTTCCTGGGCCAGTTCGAGTGCCTCGTAAACCCGGTCGGGTCCTTTGTTGATGCCCTTGGAGTCGCCCTTGAGGAGTTTGGGGTCGAATGCCTCCAGGCCGACGTTCCACGTGCGGACGAAGCCCTGGCACAGCTTGGCCGACTGGAGGAACTCGAAGACCAGGCCGTAGGCGAGGAGGAACCGGTGGTCGCGGAGTACCGGTGAGGCGGCGCAGCGTTCTGCGAGTTCGTCGAGGTAGCCGATGTCGCCGGACCACTGTGCGCGGGAGAACCCGAGGGTGGAGTCACCGGCGGCGTAGACATTGGCGCCGAGGCCGCCGACCGCCTTTTCGAGTGCGGGAACGATCGTGTCCATCCGGGCGAACTTCGGGGTGAGCCCCTGGATCGAGCAGTGTTTGCACCGGCGTCCCGGGCGCGTTCCCCAGGTGCAGCCCGCGTCCAGGGGGAGAGTGACCATGCGCTTCAGGTCGTAGTGGTGCGCGTACCAGACGTCGAACGCCTTGTCGTAGTACCGCTCCAGTTGGTCTTCGATGAGTGTGTAGTCGGGGAGCCTGCGGCGGTCGAGTGGGTAGGTGGGAGCGGGCTGGTTCACGACCCCGAGGTGTTCGCGATAGGCGAGGGACGGGACGCGTTTCAGGTCGAGTTGGCCGCGTAGCGCGTACAGGAGGCCGAGCATGGTGAAGGGGCCGTTGTTGCCGGTGCTGACGAAATCGACGAGCCGGTGGCCGTAGTGGCCGGTGAGTATTTCGCGATGGAGGATTCCCGCGTGGTCGTTGCCGAACACGACGACCGCGTCCGGGTTCACGCGCTTGATCTCCGCGGCGACGATGAAAGCCCACAGTGCGGTGGCGGTGTAGACGGTGAACGCGGCCACGTCCGGGGGGTCCGCGGCGATGGCGGCGCGTACGTCGTCCCACGGGACATGGCTCAAGTCGAGGTATTTCCAGGAGAGTTCGGGGAGGTACCGCTCCTGGTAGGTGATCATCTCGACCAGGCCGGAGTGGGGGTAGACCGTCCCCTCGTTCCGGTACCGCTCCTGGCCGTCGACGCCGTCCACGAGGGCACCGCCGCCGGAGTGGCCGCCGCGGTGGGCGGAGGTGAGCGGCAGGGCGAAGTACCAGACGGACAGGGCGGCGGAGCCGGAACCCGGACCGGGTTCGGGGCCGGTACCGCCCGGCGGCGGGAACTCCCACTGGAACCGACCATCGATGCCGACGACTTCCTCCGCCGGTTCCAAGCTCATCTCCACGACGTCTCCCACCACAGTCGGTACCAGGAGCGCCCCAGCGTCATCGCCCTCTGGCGGCCCTGTCACCCGCGGTTCCGCTGAGCGGACCGGCCACGGCGGGGTTGCCCGGCCCGCGCATCGGGCCCGCCACTGGTACCTTCGACAGCGGGGAACGGCACCGCTCGTAAAGGCCCCGGGCCCACAACTCCCGCTGCGGATCGTGCCCTTGTGGGTTTGCGGCCCGGCGCCAGGCGCCGTGACGTCAGTCGTTCTCGCATGCCTTGGCTTTGAACTCCGCCACGGGGACGGTGACAGCGGATTCGTCGCCGTTGTCCGAGACGTCGTCGTAGCGGACCGTTCCGGGCGTGAGCCGGTCTCTGTCGGTCAGAGTGAAGGAGACGTTGCCCGATGACCATGAGTTGTCCTCGGTCCAGCCGTAGAGGTCATAGGTGGTCCCGGCAGTGAGCGGTTCGAGAGGTCTGGTCGCGGTCCAGCCGGCGGAAGGAGAGTCGAGGGTCCAGGTGGCGAAACCGGCCGTGAGGGAGCGGTCGGCGGTCCACGAACCGACCGTCACCTCTTTGTCGACGTCGGTGCTGTCCACGTAGAGGGTCGCGCCGTCGATGTGATGCCCGCAGACCATCATGATGCCGAGCAGATGGCCGTCGCCGGTCACGGAGATACCGGCCACGGCATCGACGGGCACCGTGCATCCGGAGGTTGCGGCCAGGGCCACTCCGATCGCGAAGGCGCTGCCGATGCGCCGGAACACCGGCCACGAAACGTTCCACCGCACAAGGCCCCCTCGGATCTGCCCCACCGTCACAGCACAGGAAGGTCGCCCGGGCTCACCAAGCCGCTCCGGTAGGCGAGGACGACCAGTTGGGCGCGGTCGCGGGCGCCCAGTCTCATCATCGCCCGGTTGATGCGGGTCTTGGCGGTCAGTGGAGAGACGTACAACCGCTCCCCTGTCTCGTCGTTGGAGAGCCCGGCGGCGACGAGGGCCATGATCTCGCGCTCCCGCTCGGTGAGTGCGTCGAGCTGGACCGGGCTGGGCAGCGGGCCCGGGTTCGGCTGGGAGAGGAAGCGGGCGATGAGGCCGCGGGTGGCCTTGGGCGACAGCAGTGCCTCCCCTCGGGCGACGACACGCACGGCTTCCTGGAGGTCGGCCGGTTCGACCGTGGCGGCTGCGGCACGGCGGGTTCCGGGCGTCCGGATGGCGGTCGTGGCCCCGCCCGGGCGGGACGGCGTCACGGAGGTCGTCGTCATACCCACCCGCGAGACGGTGGACAACACCAGCGTGGCGGTGGTGAGTTCGGTCCGGAACGCGACGAAGGACCTGCCCGGATACGTCGGCGTGACGGGCCGGGTGCCATCGTCCTCGACTACCAGCGGGCGGTCTTCGACGACTTCCCGTACATCCTCGGTCTGATCGCGCTGGTCACCTCCGTGCTGCTGGTCCGCACGTTCCGCTCCCTGCTGCTGCCGCTGAAGGCGGTGCTGCTGAACCTGGTCAGCGTGGCCGCGGTGTTCGGGATGATCACCTGGTTCCGGCAGGACGGACACGGCTCGAACGCGGTGTTCGGGATCGCGGCGACCGGTGCGCTGACGTTCTGGCTGCCGGTCCTGATCTTCGCGTTCCTGTTCGGACTGTCCATGGACTACGAGGTGTTCATCCTGGCCCGGATGCGCGAGGAGTACGACCGCACCGGTTCCACCGCGTACGCCGTGGAGCACGGCCTGGGCCGCACCGGGCGGCTGGTCACGTCGGCCGCGCTGATCCTGTTCTTCGCCTTCGCCGCGCTGGCGTCCGCCCCGGGCACCGACATCAAGGTCCTCGCCACCGCGCTCGGCGCCGACATCCTGCTGGACGCCACCGTCGTACGGGCACTACTGGTGCCGGCGATGGTCTCCCTGTTCGGCAGGTACAACTGGTGGCTGCCCGCCGGGATCGCCCGGCTGCTGCGCGTCGAACCGTCACCGCTGGTCCCCGACGCCGTCCTTCCCGCCGGATACGAGGCCGACCCGCACCCGCCGACCCAGCCCACGGCCGACCGCGAACCGCTCCTCCCCGAGGCGCGTCCGTGACCCGAGCGGGGTGGTGCACACGACGCGCACGACCGGTCAGCCGAGAGACGCGAGGTACTCCTGAGCCCGCCCGAGCGGCCACACCTCGCCGATCTTGTGCCTGATGTCGAAGAGATTCGCCGCGTGGATGTCCGGGTCCCGGTCGCCCACGGCCTCCTCGACCACGATCGGTACGAATCCGTGCTGCATGGCGTCCAGCGCGGTGGCCCGGACGCAGCCGCTCGTCGACAGTCCGCCGATGAGCAGGGTGTCGATGCCGTCGGCCGTGAGGTGGGCGGCCAGTTCCGTGCCGAAGAAGGCGCTCGGGCACTGCTTCGTCACCGTCAGGTCGTGCGGCGCCGGGGCCAGGCCGTCGATGAACTCGCCGAACGGGTTGCCCTCCGCGAACACCCCCAGGACCGGCACCTTGCGTAAGAAGAGGCCGCCGTCGCTGCCGTCCGCCCGCAGCAGCACCCGCGTGACGATCACCGGGATCCCGGCCCGGCGGGCGTCGGCAAGGAGGAGCCTCATCGCGTCGACCGCCGGTTCGACACCGGCGTAGAGCGGGCAGTCCGGGTCGACGTAGGCGCGGGCGGGGTCCACCAGGATCAGGGCCGGGGACGTGCCGGGGGTGAGTTGTCCGTCGAACCCGGCACGTTCGTAGTCCTCCTGCGCGGAAGCGGAACCGGTCATGATGTCGTCCTTCGTGAAGTGGCGGACTCCGGTGGGGTGTTGACGACGGCGGCGTCAGCGGTACGGGGTGCCCGCAGCGATGTGGGAAAGGCCAGGCAGATCACTCCCCCGACCGCGACGATGCCGGTGAGGACGAACCCCGTGGCGCGGATGTTGGCGACGAAGCGGTCCAACTCGCCGGACGCGAGCACGTTCAGGGTGTTCAGTGTCCCGTCGTACGCGGCCTGGCGGGCCGGTTCGCTCAGCCCGGTCGTCGTGAACGCGAGGGCGAGGGCCGTACTGAGGAGGTAGCCCACGTTCTGTGTGGTGGACCGCAGGCCGTTGGCCATACCGCGCCGGTCGGCCGGCGCGGACAGCATCAGCGCGCCCGTGCTCGGTGTCATGAACAGCCCGGTACCGGCCCCGACGAGGAAGAGGAACGGGGCGACGGCCAGGAAGGGCACGGTCGTCGTCGAGAGGGTCAGCGAGAAGCCCAGCAGTCCGCAGGCCGTGACCGCCATGCCCGTTGTCGTCAGCGTGCGCGGGGTGAAGCGGTCGAACAGGGAACCCGCGGCGGCCGAGGCGATCAGCGTGCCGGCCGCGACCGGTGTCACCAGCACCCCCGCCTCCAGGGACGTGGCGCCGCCGACCGCCTGCTCGTGCAGGGACGCCAGGAGGACGACGGCGTAGCTGCCGACCGCGTTGGCGAGGACGGCCGCGAGCACGAGGGCGATCGCCCGGGTGCGCAGCAGCGCCACGTCGACCAGGGGGTGCGAGCGGCGGGTCTGGACGGCGACGAAGGCCGTGAACAGTGCCAGGGTCGCGGCGCCGCAGGCCCACGGCAGCCAGTCGGCGACGGTGGATGTGACGCCGGGTGTCAGGGTGAGGACGAGTGCGGTCAGCATCGCCGTGGACAGCAGCGCGCCCGGCAGGTCGAACGGTTCGCGGGCCCGGCCGACCCGCGTTCCGCTCGCCGGGACGGCCAGGACCGACGCGCCGATCGCGACCAGCCCGATCGGCACGCAGACGACGAACAGCCCACGCCAGCCGAGGAGTTGGGTCGCCGCGCCGCCGACGACCGGTCCGGCGACCTGGGCCGTGGCGGCCACGGTGACGTTCCAGCCGAGGGCCCGGCCCAGTGTCCGTGCGGGGAACACGTCGGTGAGCAGGGCGGTGTTGTTGGTGATCACGGCGGCGGCACCGACGCCCTGTACGACCCGGGCCGCGATCAGGAACCCGGCCGACGGGGAGAGCGCCGCGAGCCCGGTCCCGGCGGTGAGGACGACGAGCCCGGCGAGATACAGGCTGCGTCGGCCGACGATGTCGGCCAGCCGGCCGAAGACGAGGATCAGGGCGGTGGTGACCAGCATGTAGCCGAGCAGGATCCAGTCGGCCTGCCCGGGGTCGGCCCCGAGCTCCCGGGTGATGGTGGGCAGCGCGACGGCGAGACCGCTCATGTTGAGGAACACGGCCACCACCCCCACGGCGGTGGCCGCGAACACCCGCCACGGACCGCGGCCGACGGTCACGACCGCGGGCCCGGTCCGTCCGGAGCGACGGTCACTCGGCGAGCGACCGTGACTTCATCAACGGCTGGATGCGGGTGCCGAAGTTCTCCAGGCCCACGAGGAAGTCGTCGAAGACGAGCATGATGCCCTTGGTGCCCTCGACCTCGGCGACCTCGTCGAGCATCTTCGCGACGGTCTCGTACGACCCGACCAGCGTGCCCATGTTGAAGTTGACCGCGCCCTCGGGCAGCACGATGGTGCGGGCGGTTGAGGTGTCGTCGGCGGTGGTGTCGGTGGCGGATTCGCCGGCCATGTACGCCAGCGCCGCGTGGTCGGCGTTGTCGTGGTAGTCCTGCCACTTCGCCCGGGCTGCCTCGTCGGTCTCATCGGCGATGATCATGAAGAGGGAGAGCGCGCCGACGTCCCGGCCCGTCCCCTCGGCCGCGTCCACGAGCGAGGCCGTGGTGTCCGACAGGGCGAGGGGGGTGTTGACCCCACTGCCCAGGATGAAGTTGTACTCGGCGTGCTCGGCGGCGAACCGGATGCCCGTGGGGCTCTGTCCGGCCGCGACGATGTCGATGTGCCCGTCCGCCGGGCGCGGCGAGAGCACGCAGTCGTCCATCTCGTAGAACTCGCCCTTGAAGTTGCTGACGCCCTCGCTCCACAGCTCCTTCATCACGGTGACGTACTCGGCGGCGCGCGCGTAACGGTTGCCGAAGTGTTCGTCGCCGGGCCACAGGTCCATCTGGGAGTACTCGCCGGGTGCCCAGCCGGTGACGATGTTGATGCCGAAGCGGCCAGGGGCGATGGAGTCGATCGTGGTGGCCATGCGCGCGACGATCGCCGGGGGCAGGACAAGGATCGGGGTGGAGGCGTACAGCTTGATGCGTTCCGTCACGGCGGCCAGGCCCGCCATCAGCGTGAACGACTCCAGGTTGTGGTCCCAGAACTCGGTCTCGCCGCCGAAGCCCTTGAGTTTGATCATCGACAGCGCGAAGTCGAGGCCGTGCTCCTCGGCCTTCCGCACGATGGCCTTGTTCAGCTCGAAGCTCGGCAGGTACTGGGGTGAACTCTTCGATATGAGCCAGCCATTGTTGCCGATGGGGATGAATACGCCGATGTCCATGCCGCTCCTGTGTGACGGGTGGGCGGGGGTGAGCCTGACGGGGTGACAACGTCCGGACATGATCAAGGGGTTCCTTACCCCGTTCAGGACGCCCCCGTTCCCCCGGATGCCGAGTATTGTCACCCGAGCGAACGCGGGTGGAACGCCGGGGCAACTCGGTCTGGAGCGCTGCCTGTTGAGAGCCGTGTGCGAGAGCGGGAGTCAAAGGTGAGAGTCCTGCGCAGCACCGCGTTATGTGAGGCGGGAACGGTAAAATTTACGGTATGAACGCACGTCTGGCTCTGCTCGGCACCGTGGACCCCGGCGTCACCGAGAGCGAAGTGTTCCGGCTGGCACTGCAACACGCGGTGGGCGAGCTGGGCGCGCTCGGGGGAGCGATTCACCTGCGCGGGCCGATGTCCGCGCTGCGGCTGGTGTCGTCGACCGGTCTGCCGCCCGCCCTCACCCGCCCGTGGGAGATCATCGACCAGGAGGGGCCGACGGCCCCGGCCCGGGCCCTGCACCGGGGCAGTGGTGTGTGGGTGCCCGTGTCGGCCGCGCCCACGGTTCAGGATCTGACCTGGCCCGGCACCGGTCTGGCCGCCGTACCGGTGTCCGGCGGGGACCGCAGCATCGGCACGCTCACGGTCCTCATGGGTGACCAGGGCGAGCCCACCCCGCGACAGTGGGACTTCCTCCGGGACCTGGTCGCCTGGACCGAGGAGCGCATGCGCCAGGCACCCCCGCCCTCGCGGCCCTCCCAGCCGGAGCTCAGCGGCCACCGTGACCGGCTGCGGCAGGCTCTGAAGGAGGTCAGCGTCGGCTCGTGGGACTGGGACATCCAGGGCGGCGAGCTGATCTGGGACGAGGCGGCCCTGGAGCTCTACGGCACCAGACCCGAGGACTACACCGCCAGGGTCGAGAACTGGATGGCCTGCGTCCACCCCGACGACCTGGCGCCGACACTGGACGCGGTGGACCGGGCGATCCGCGAGCACGGCGTGTTCGAGGCCGAGTACCGGGTGCGGCGCCTGGACGGCACGTACGGCTGGACGCAGGCCCGCGGCCGGGCGACCTACGACGAGCACGGCGAGCCGCACCGGATGATCGGCGTGGGCTGGGAGAGCAACGAGTCCCGGTCGGCCCGGGACGCGCTGAGCCGGGCCCTGCGCCACATGAGCGACGGGTTCCTCGCGGTGGACGAGGAGTGGCGGATCACCTTCGCCAACCTGGAGGCGGAGCGCACGCTGGGCCTCTCCGAGGAGGAGCTGTTCGGGCGCCTCCTGTGGGAGCTGCCCGCGGTACGGAACGTCCCCGGCCTGGAGGACCGCTGCCGCAAGGCCGCGGCCGAGGAGACGCCCGTCGGCTTCGACGCCCAACTGGAAGGCACCGGCCGCCGTCACCACCTGCGGCTGGTCCCGGGTCCCGACGGAGTCACCCTCTACCTCACCGACGTGACCGAGAAGCGTCAGCACGAGGAGGAGCGCCGGGCGTCCGAGCTGGCGGTGGCCCGACGCGCGGTCCGGATGGGCGAGCTGACGGCCGCTCTCGCCAAGGCGACGACCTCGCAGGACGTGGTGGCCGCGGTCGCCCGCCGGGTGCTGCCGCCGTTCGCCGCGGCCGGCCTCCTGGTGCAGGCCGTCGAGGGCGACCGGCTGCACACCGTGGGCGCGGACGGCTACCCGGACGACTTCCTGTCCACCGTCGACGGCCGCGTCCGGACGCCCGGTGAGCCGGGCTGGGACGTGATCGCGTCCGGTCTGCCGATGTTCCTCTCCTCGACCGAGGAGTACGCGGCCCAGTACCCCGAGCTGGCCGCCAGACCGGAACGGGCGGGGAAGGAGGCGTGGGCGTTCCTCCCGCTGACCGCGTCCGGCAACACCTTCGGCGTCTGCGTCGTCGCCTTCGACCGGGCCCGCCGGCTCACCGACGAGGAACGCACCCTGCTGACCACGATCAGCGCCCTCGTCGCCCAGGCCCTGGAACGGGCCCGGCTCTACGACGCCGAGCACACCCGTTCCCGCGAACTCCAGCGGAGCCTGCTCCCCCGGGCCCTGCCCGAGCTGCCGGCGTGCACCGCGGCCGCCCGCTACCTTCCCGCGGGCCAGGGCATGGACGTGGGCGGCGACTGGTACGACATCATCCCGCTCTCCGGCGGCCAGGTGGCCCTCGTGGTGGGCGACGTCATGGGCCACGGCCTCCCGGAGGCGGCGACGATGGGCCGGCTGCGCACCGCGCTGCACACCCTCGCCGACCTTGAGCTGCCGCCCGACGAGATCATGAGCCACCTCAACGAACTCGTCGCCGGCATGGGCGAGGAGTCGTACGTGACGTGTCTGTACGCGCTCTACGACTCGACGACCCAGATCTGTTCCATCGCCGGGGCCGGTCATCCGCCACCGGCCGTGGTCCACCCGGACGGCACCGTGCACTTCCCGGAGCTGTCGGCCGACCCGCCCCTCGGCGCGGCGGAACCGCCGTTCGAGACAGTCGAGTTGAAGGTCCCGGAGGGAAGCCTCCTCGTGCTCTACACCGACGGCCTGGTCGAGTCGTCGAAGCGCGAGATGGACGAGGGCATGGCGGACCTGGCCCGCCTCCTGAGTACGGCGATCCGGACCGAGTCCGGTGCGGAGGCGGACCTGGAGGACCTCTGCGACACCCTCACGGCGGGCCTGCTCCCCGCCGAACACCCGACGGCCGACGACGCCGCCCTCCTCGTCGCCCGCCTGCACGCCCTGACCAGCGACAAGATCGCCTCCTGGCCGCTCCCCCAGGACCCACGTGCGGCCGGCCAGGCCCGCCGTCATGTCCGGGAGCAGCTGCGCACCTGGGGCCTGGAGGACCTGACCCCGACCACGGAGCTGCTGGCCAGCGAGCTGGTCGGCAACGTCGTACGCCATGCCAAGGGCCCGGTCAGTCTGCGCCTGCTGCACGGCGCCGAGCTGATCTGCGAGGTCTTCGACGGCAGCCTGACCATGCCCCGTATCCGCCGCGCCACGGAGACGGACGAAGGCGGTCGCGGTCTGCAACTGGTCACCGCCCTCTCCCAGCGCTGGGGCACGCGCTACACGCCGACGGGCAAATGCATCTGGACGGAGCAGACACTGGGCACCCCCGGGGCTCCGCAGGAACTCCCCGACGACGCCTTGGAGTTGATGTTCCCGACGGCGGTGGACTTCACCGGGGATCTCGACGCGCTGCCGTTCGGGGACGAGGACTGAGCACCGAGTCGCGAACTCAGCACGGTTCCATGGCGGTTGGCTCCCTGACGTAGCCCTTCTCCTTGTCGACCACGTTCCGCAGCGGCCGACCCTCCGCCCTGCGGGTGAGATTCTCCAGGAACAGGTTCGCCAACTCGGCCCGCCAGCCGGTCACTTCGCCCGCCGTGTGCGGGGAGACGATCACGCCGGGCATGTCCCACAGCGGTGAGACGGCGGGCAGCGGCTCCTGCGCGAAGACGTCCAGGGCGGCTCCGGCCAGGCGCCCGTCCGCGAGGTGTTTGACGAGTGCCTCTTCGTCCACGAGGCCTCCCCGTCCGACGTTGACCAGCCGGGCTCCGGGTTTCATCGCGCCGAGGACGGACGCGTCGACCATGCAGCGGGTGGCCGGGGTGAGCGGGGCCGCGAGGATCACGTAGTCCGCGTCGGCCAGCGCCGCCCGCAGGCTCGCGCCCTCGTGCACCGTGCCGAAGTCCGGGTCGTCGGCGCGTGCGGTGCGGCCGGCGCCGGACACCCGCATGCCGACGGCGCGCAGCATGCGGGCGACGGCGCGGCCGATGGGCCCGGTCCCCCACACCAGTGCCGTACGGCCGCCGATGCGTTCGCTGTCGCGAGGGCGCCACTCGCGGCGCCGTTGGTGCTCCCAGCTGCCGGGGAAGTCCTTGGCGAGGGCGAGGATCAGGCCGAGGACGTACTCGGCGATGGCCCGGTCGTACACGCCCCGCGAGTTGGTCAGCACCACGTCCCGGTGGTCGACCAGCGCCGGGAAGAGCAGCGAGTCCACTCCGGCGGCGGCCACGTGGACCCAGCCGGGGGCCAGGGCCGGGTCCTTCGGCCAACTCGCCGCGACCGCAGGGGTGATGGAGTGCCAGCAGAGGAGCAGGTCCGCGCCGGGGAGGAGGAGCGGGAGTTCCTCCTCGGTGGCGTACACCGTGTCCGCGAGCGCTTCGATGTGCTCGGCGTTCGGTGGCAGGGTGCCCTGGTGCAGGACGACGAGCCGGTCAGCCACGGCCGTCCGCCGTCGCGGAAACCACGGGAATGGCAAGGTACTTGTACTCCAGGAACTCGTCGATGCCGACCCGTCCGCCCTCGCGTCCCAACCCCGACTGCTTGACGCCGCCGAAGGGCGCGGCCGGGTTGGAGACAAGGCCGGTGTTGATGCCGACCATGCCGGTCTCCAGCCGCTCCCCCACGCGCAGGGCGCGGTCGAGGTCGCGGGTGAACAGGTAGCCGACCAGGCCCCATTCGGTGTCGTTGGCGGCGCGGACGACCTCGTCCTCGGTGTCGAAGGTGAGGATCGCGGCGACCGGGCCGAAGATCTCCGCGCGCATCAGGTCCGAGTCCGCGCGGACCTCGGTGATCACGGTCGGCGGGTAGAAGTGGCCGGGCCCGTCCGGGACTTCGCCGCCGGTCAGCACCTTCGCGCCACGTGTCACGGCGTCCTGGACGAGACCGTCGGCCTTGGCGCGTCCGGCGGCGTCGATCAACGGGCCCACCTGGGAGCCGGGTTGGGTGCCGGGGCCGACGGCGAGCGCCGACATCCGCTCCGCGAGACGCGCGGCGAACGCGTCCGCGGCCTCGCGGTGTACGAAGAAGCGGTTGGCGGCGGTGCACGCCTCGCCCATGTTCCGCATCTTCGCGACCATGGCGCCCTCGACGGCCCGGTCGAGGTCGGCGTCCTCGAAGACGATGAAGGGCGCGTTGCCGCCCAACTCCATGGAGGTGCGGACGACGGTGTCGGCGCACTGGGCCAGGAGCAGCCGCCCGACCTGGGTCGACCCGGTGAAGGAGAGTTTGCGCACGCCTCCGCCGCGCAGCAGGGGTTCGATCACTCCGGCGGCGTCGGTCGTCGTCACGACGTTGAGCACGCCCTCGGGCAGGCCCGCCTCGGTGAGGATCCCGGCGAGGGCCAGGCTGGAGAGGGGGGTCTGCGGGGCGGGCTTGAGGACCATGGTGCAGCCCGCCGCGATCGCGGGTCCGATCTTGCGGGTGCCCATGGCAAGGGGGAAGTTCCACGGGGTGATGAGGAGACAGGGGCCCACAGGCTGGCGCATGACCAGGACCCGGTTGGCTCCGTCGGGGGTCCGGGTGAACCCGCCCTCGATCCGTACGGCCTCCTCGGAGAACCAGCGGAAGAACTCAGCCGCGTAACCGACCTCGCCGCGCGCCTCCGCGAGGGGCTTGCCCATCTCCAGGGTCATCAACAGGGCGAGTTCCTCACGCCGTTCGAGGATGATCTCGTAGGCGCGGCGCAGGATCTCGCTGCGGGCGCGGGGTGCAGTCGCCGCCCAGGCATCCTGTGCCGACACGGCGGCATCCAGGGCGCGTCGGCCGTCGGCCGGTGTGGCGTCGGCGACCTCGCACAGCCGCTCGCCGGTCGCCGGGTCGTCCACCGCGAAGTGGCCGCCGTCGGCCGCGTCCTGCCAACTCCCGTCGATGAACAGCTGCTTGGGAACGTTCTCGACGACGGACACGGTGCCGACGGCGGACGTGGACGTGGTGGTGGTCATCAGCGGGTGCCTCCGGGCGGGTTCGGGTCGAGCAGTTGGGCCAGGTGCCGGGCCTGCGGTCCGTCGGGGCCGGTCAGATGGGCCGCCTGGGTACGACAACTGAAGCCGTCGGCAAGGACGGTGGCGTTCGTGTCGAGCGCGGCGAGCTTCGGTCCGAGGGAGAGGGCACCGACAGCCATCGACGTGTCGTAGTGCTCCGTCTCGAAGCCGAAGTTGCCGGCCAGGCCGCAGCAGCCGTTGGCCTCGTCGACCAGTCCGACGCCGAGGCGGCGCAGCAGTGTGCTCTGGGTGGTCTCGCCGAAGACGGCGTACTCGTGGCAGTGGGTCTGGAGGGTGACGCGGTCGGGGACGGCCTCGGGTTTCCAGTCGGGGTCGGCGAGTTCGGTCAGCGCGCCGGAGAAGGTGTGGACGCGGGCGGCGACCCGGCGGGCGGTGTCCGTACCGAGGAGCGCGGGTGCGTCGTGGCGGAGTGCGGCGGCGCAGCTCGGTTCGGGGACCACGATGGGCAACTCGCCCGAGCCCTCGGCGTCGAGTCGTTCGACGGTACGGGTCAACACGCGGCGGGCGATGCCCAGTTGGCCGGTGCTGATCCAGGTGAGACCGCAGCACAGCCCGTCGCGCGCGGTCGCGGGGACCCCGGCGTCGGCCAGGACGCGGGCGGCGGCTCCGGCGACGTCGGGGCGGAAGGCGCGGGTGAAGGAGTCAACGAGCAGGACGGCGGCCGGAGTTGTCGGTTGCGGAGGCAGATGTGCTGAGAGGTCACGGCGTCGGGCGAAGCGGGGCAGGGCGCGCTCGGTGGTCACTCCGCCGAGCCGTGCCACCAACCGACCCAACGGCCCACCGAGCACGGCGTTCACTGGACGGGCGATCCAGCGGGCCAGCGCCGCCCACCAGGGCAGCCAGCCCAGGCTGTAGTGGCTGAGCGGGCGCAGGCGGCGGCGGTAATGCCGGTGCAGGAACTCCGACTTGTACGTCGCCATGTCGACACCGACCGGGCAGTCGGCGGCGCAGGCCTTGCAGGACAGGCACAGGTCGAGGGCGTCGCGCACTTCCGTCGAGCGGCTGCCGTCGGTGATGACCGTGCCGGGGCCGTCGCGCAACATCTCCTGCAACAGCCGGGCGCGGCCTCGCGTGGAGTCGCGTTCGTCGTGGGTGGCGCGGTAGCTGGGGCACATGGCTCCGCCGGTGTCGCTGCGGCAACGCCCCACGCCGATGCATCGACTCGCGCCTTCGGCGAGGCCGCCCGGGTCGTCGGGGAAGGTGAAACCCCCTCGCCGCTCAGGGGAGTTGATCAGCGCACGGGACGTGATCGGGTACAGCGCGAGGTCGGCGTCGACGGCCGCCGGATCGACGATCACCCCCGGATTGAGGATGCCGTCGGGGTCGTACAACCGCTTGTAGGAGGCGAACGCGGCCCGCATGCGTGGGCTGTACATGGCGGCGAGGAGTTCGCTGCGGGCGCGGCCGTCGCCGTGTTCGCCGGACAGGGTGCCGCCGTGCGCGACGACCAGTGCGGCGGCCTCCGTCAGGAAGGCGCGCATGGCGGCTGCGCCCTCCGGCGTCGCCGGGTCGAAGTCGATGCGGACGTGGACGCAGCCCGCGCCGAAGTGGCCGTAGAGCACGCCGGTGAAGTCGTGCTTGGTGAGGAGGGTACGGAAGTCGCGCAGGTAGTCGGCGAGTTGGTGAGGGTCCACGGCCGCGTCCTCCCAGCCGGGCCAGGACGTGCCGCCGTCGACGAGGCGGGCGGCGAGGCCGGCGCCGTCCTCGCGCACGCGCCACAGGGAGCGGCGTTCGGCGGGGTCGTCGATGACGCGGCCCGCCACCATCCGTTCGCCGGCGCGGAGTTCGGCGAGGACGTCGGCGGCTCGTGCGTCGGCGTCGGTCTGGTCGGTGCCGTCGAGTTCGACGTACAGCCAGGCGGCGCCCTCGGGCAGACCGGTGACGGCGTGCGGGCCGCGTCGGTGGCGGAGGGTCGCGACGATGGCCTCGTCCATGCCCTCGACGGCGGTGGGCCGGTGCCGCAGGATCGCCGGGACGTCCGACGCCGCGTCCACCACATCCGCGTAGCCGAGTGCGAGCAGTGTGGTGGCCGCGGGCACGGGGTGCAGTCGTACGGTCGCGCGGGTGACGATCGCGCAGGTGCCCTCGGTGCCGACCAGGGCGCGGGCGGTGTGCCGGCCGTGTTCGGGGAGGAGGTGGTGGAGCTGGTAGCCGGAGACCTGGCGGGGGATGCGGCCGAGTTCGGTGCGCAGGGCGGCGAGGTTGGCGTCGACGAGCCGGGTCAACTCGCTGTCCAGGGCGGCGATTTCGGCCGCATCCTCGCTCTCGACCGCGCGTAGTCCCCCGGCTCCGGCCACCGCGCGCACGCCCGTCGCCGTCACGATCTCCAGTTCCTCGACGTGCTCGACCGTCCGGCCGTAGCGCACCGAGTGGTTGCCGCAGGCGTCGTTCCCGATCATGCCGCCGAGGGTGCAGCGGCTGTGGGACGAGGGGTCGGGGCCGAAGAACAGGCCGTGCGGTGCGGCGGCACGCTGAAGGTCGTCGAGGACGACGCCGGGTTCGACGACGGCGGTGCGGGTGTCGGGGTCGACGGCGATGACCTTGTTCAGGTGGCGGGAGAAGTCGAGGACCACGCCGGGTCCGATCGCGTTGCCGGCCATGCTGGTGCCCGCTCCGCGCGCGGTGAGCGGGACGCGCAGGTCGCGGCAGGCCCGTACGAGCGCGGCCACGTCCTCGGTGGAGCGCGGGAGGGCGACGGCGAGGGGCGGCACGCGGTAGTTGGACGCGTCGTACGCGTACGCGGCGCGCCGCCCCTCCCCCGTGTCGACCTCCAGGCCCGGAGCGGTCCGGGCCAGCAGGTCGACCAGGGAGCGGACGTCGGTCATCCGGCGGTGCCCACCGCGACGGCGGCCGACCAGGCGCGCAGCCCCTCGTCGATGGCGCCCGCGTCGACGATCAGCGGCGGGATCATGCGGACCACGTTCCCCCACGGGCCACAGGGCAGCAGGAGCATCCCCTCGTCAACGGCCGCCCTCATCACGCGAGTTGCCGTCCCGGGGTCGGGCTCTCCGTCCGCCGTCACGAACTCGCTCGCCAGCATCAGGCCGAGCCCGCGCACGTCACCGATCGCGGGGTTCTTCGCGGCGACCTCGTCGAGGCCCGCGCGCAGCCGGGCACCCATGGCGGCAGCGTTCGCGACCAGGTTCTCCTCCTCGACGACGTCGAGTGTGGCGACGGCAGCCGCGCAGGCGACCGCGTTCCCGCCGTACGTACCGCCCTGCGAACCCGGTCGTGCCTTCCGCATCAGCTCCTCGGAGGCGGCGATGCCGGACAGCGGGAAGCCGCTGGCCAGGCCCTTGGCCGTGATGAGGATGTCGGGGCGGACGTCGAAGTGGTCGTGGCCCCAGAAGCGGCCGGTGCGGCCGACGCCGGTCTGGATCTCGTCGAGGACCAGGAGGATGCCGTGGCGGTCGGCGCGTTCCCGAAGGCCTTGCAGGAAGGCCGAGTTGGCGGGGACGTAGCCGCCCTCGCCGAGGACCGGTTCGACGAAGATCGCGGCGGTGTCGTCGGGATCGGAGACGGTCTGGAGGAGCTGGTCGAACTCGCGCAGCGCGAACCGGGTCGCCGTCTCCTCGTCCCAGCCGTAGTGGAACGCGTGCGGGAACGGGGTGACGACGACCCCGCCCATGAGCGGGCCGAACCCGGTGCGCACCTTGGCGCCGGAGGTGGTCATCGACGCGGCGGCGACCGTACGGCCGTGGAAGCCGCCGTGGCAGACGACGACGTTGGGGCGGCCGGTGGCCTGGCGGGCGAGCCGCAGCGCGGCCTCGACTGCCTCGCTGCCGGAGTTGGCGAAGAACAGGCTGTCGAGCCCCTCGGGCAGGACCTGGCCGAGCCGCTCGACGAGACGCTGGAGCGGCTGGTGCATGACCGTCGTGTACTGGCCGTGGATCAGCGTGGCGACCTGCTCCTGCGCGGCGGCGACCACCTTCGGGTGGCAGTGGCCGGTGCTGGTGACGCCGATGCCGGCGGTGAAGTCCAGATAGCGGCGGCCGTCCGTCCCGAAGAGATGCACCCCCTCGCCGCGTTCGACGACGACCGGTATGGCCTGGCGCAGGTGCTCTGACAGGTGTGTCATACGGCGGTTCTCCCACGACGTGAGGAGGTGCGGGGGACATCTCTCACCCTGTGGGCGGTGCGCCTGGAGGGGCAACGGTCAACGTGTTCGCACGGGCCGCCCGGTGTGGACGGTCTGTCAACCGGGCGGTGTCCGCGGAACACACTGTCCACCCGGCGGTGGCGAAGCGAACACGGTGTTCATTGACGGTGACCGCGCACTGAACCAAGGTGTTGGCCAACCCCGGACCGCCTCACCGTCACCCTTCTCCCCTCGGTGATCTGCTCTCACCTCGGTGATCCGTCGGTCTCTCCGGCGTACAGCGGCGTACGCATTCGAATGCTTGACGCACGACCTCCTCCGCCCCGCGTCCCCAGGAGCCTCAAGCATGTCCGTGACCTCGTCCTCCACCACCCAAGGGGGCTCGTCGCTCGACGACGCGCCCGTCAGTTCCTTCCACCGCCGGATCATGGCGGTCGCCATGGGCGGCCCGTTCTGCGACGGCTATCTGCTCGGCGTGATGGGTGTCGCCCTCGGCCTCATCACCCCGGCACTCGCCCTCGACACCCTGTGGACCGGCCTGGTCGCCGCGTCCGTCCTGATCGGCGTGTTCATCGGCGGTGTCGTCTTCGGCCCGATCACCGACCGGGTCGGCCGCCATCTGATGTACGTCCTCAACCTGGCCGCGTTCGTGGTCTTCTCGGCGCTCCAGTTCTTCGTCGCGGAGGCCTGGCAGCTCGTGGTGCTGCGGCTGCTCATCGGTGTCGCGATCGGCGCCGACTACCCCATCGCCTCCGCCCTCACCACCGAGCTGGTCCCCCGCCGACTGCGCGGCCCGGCCCTGTCCGGCCTGGTGCTGGCCTGGTGGATCGGCTACGGCGTGAGCTACTGGGTCGGCTGGGCGCTGACCGGTCTCGGCGACGACGCCTGGCGCTGGATGCTGGTCTCCGGCGCGGTCCCGGCACTGGTCTTCCTCGTCTTCCGGGCCGGCATCCCGGAGTCCCCGCGCTGGCTGGCCTCGCGCGGCCGGATGGACGAGGCGCGGGCCGTCGTGAGCAAACACCTGGGCCCCGACATCGACGCCGACGAGCTTCTCGCCGAACCCCGGCGGGAACAGCGCGGCGGCTCGGGTCTCGGCAATCTCGTCGAGATCTTCAAACGCGGGTACGCGGTCCCGGTCGTCTTCTGTTCCGTGTTCTGGATCTGTCAGGTCGCACCGGCGTTCGCGGTGCGCTCCTTCCAGCCGCAGATGCTGTCGGCCTTCGGCGTGGAGAGCACGTACGGCGCGAGCGCGCTGATCACCACGCTGGCGGTCGCGGGCATCGCCCTCGGCCTCGTGGTCGTCAACCGGATCGGCCGCCGGCCGCTGCTGATCAGCACGTTCGCGTGCATCACGGTCTCGTTGCTCGCGCTGGCCGTGCTGCCGCTGCACTGGGCGTTCCTGGTGGTGACCCTGTTCGCCGCGTTCCAGTTCTTCGAGGCGGCGGGCAGCGGGCTCCAGTTCGTCTACCCGAGCGAGTTGTTCCCGACCGACCTGCGGGCCACGGGAGTCGGCATCGCGACCGCGATGAGCCGGGTCGGCTCGGCCACCTCGACGTTCCTTCTCCCCATCGCCGCCGACGACCTGGGCGTGCGCGGCACGCTCGGCATCGCGGTGGTGATCACGCTGGTGGGGCTCGTCGTGTCGTACTTCCTCGCCCCCGAGACCAAGGACCTGGCCCTGAAGGACGTGGGTCTGGCCAAGGCCGTCAGCGGTTCCTGAAAACAGCGGAATCACCGAAGTCTCTGAACACCCCTCCCCCATAAAGGAGTTCACCGCATGCGCAAGGTCGTCAGCTTCGACTGCTACCGCACCCTCATCAACTTCGACACCCGCGCCGCCACGCACGAGATCGTCAAGGACCGGCTCGCCGAACTCGACGTCGACCCGGACCAGTTCCACCACGACGCGTACGTGATGCGCTTCCAGGGCGTCGTCGACGCGTACCGTCCCTACCGCGAGATCGTCCGCGGCACCCTGCGCAACGTCATGCTGCTGCACGGCCTGGAGTACCGGGACGAGGACGGCGAGGCGCTGGTCGAGGCCATCACGAAGTTCAAGCCGTTCCATGAAGTCCCGGACGCGCTGCGGCGGTTGAAGAGCGAGTACGACATCGCCATTCTCTCCAACAGCGAGGACGACCTCATCTCGTACGCCGTCGACGAGCTGGGCGTCGAGTGGGACTACGTGCTCACCGCCGAGCAGGCCGGGGCGTACAAGCCGCTGCCGCAGGCCTTCGAGTACCTGATGAAGACGACCGGGCGCGGCCCGGAGGACATCATCCACACCGCCCAGGGCTGGGAGTACGACATCATGCCGACCAAGCGGTACCCGGGCATGCGGCGGATCTGGGTGAACCGGTACGGCTTCCCGGGCTCGGCGGCGTTCCAGCCGTACGAGGAGATCAAGGACCTGTCCGAGCTGCCCGGCCTGCTCGGCGTCTGATCCTCCCGGCACCCGCACCCGCCCGCCGCTTCGAAAGGAACATCCCGTGAGCGCGACCACGCTCGGCCGGCCCGGACCGGTCAACGGCCGGATCTCCCACTGGTTCAGTGAACTCCCCACCCCCCGACCGGCGTTGCCCGGCGACCGCGACGCCGATGTGTGCATCGTGGGCGCCGGTCTCACCGGGTTGTGGACCGCGTACTACCTGAAACTGGCCGACCCGACGCTGCGCATCACCGTCCTGGAGGCCGAGTTCGCCGGGTTCGGCGCCTCCGGGCGCAACGGCGGCTGGGCCTCGGGACTGGTTCCCGGGGCGCGTGACCGGCTCGCCGAGCAGTACGGGCGGGACGCGGTGCTCGACTATCAGCGCGCGATGAACGAGGCCGTCGACGAGATCATCGCCGTCGCGGAACGGGAGGGCATCGACGCCGACATCGTCAAGGGCGGCACCCTGCGCGTGGCCCGGACCCCGGCCCAGGCGACCCGGCTGCGGCACAAGACCGAGGCCGACCATGAGTGGGGTGTCACGGACTCGGTGATGCTGACGCCGGCGGAGGCCGGCGAACGTATCCGCGTCGAGGGGATGACGGCGGCGGCCTGGACGCCGCACTGCGCCCGGTTGCAGCCGGCGGCTCTGGTGCGGGGACTCGCCGATGTGGTCGTACGGCTTGGTGTGAACCTGTACGAGAAGTCGCCGGTCAGCGTTGTCGAGCCGGGGCGGGCGGTCACCGTGCACGGTTCGGTGCGCGCGCCTGTCGTCCTGCGGGCGACGGAGGGATTCACCGCGTCGTTGAAGGGGCTGCGGCGTGCCTGGTTGCCGATGAACAGCTCGATGATCGTGACCGAACCGCTGGCGGAGGGGGTGTGGGACGAGATCGGGTGGGCCGGGCGCGAGACCTTGGGCGACACCGCGCACGGGCATCTGTACGCCCAGCGCACTCCGGACGATCGGATCGCGATCGGGGGGCGTGGGGTGCCGTATAGGTTCGGGTCTCGGACCGACTCCGACGGGCGGGTGGCCGACCGGACGATCGGCGAGCTGACCGAGACCCTGTACAAGGTGCTGCCGCAGACCGCCGGCGCCCGGGTCGACCATGCGTGGTGCGGGGTGCTCGCGGTGCCGCGTGACTGGTCGGCGACGGTGGGGCTCGACCGGGTGACCGGGCTCGGCTGGGCCGGGGGGTACGTCGGGCACGGGGTGACCTCCACGAACCTGGCCGCCCGGACGCTGACCGATCTGGTGTTGGGGCGGGAGTCCCGGCTGACCCGGTTGCCGTGGACCGGGCATCGGCCTGGCACGTGGGAGCCGGAGCCGTTGCGGTGGCTCGGGGTGCGGGGGCTTTACGTGGCGTATCGGATGGCGGATCGGCATGAGGCGGGTGGGCGGGGGCGGACTTCGCCCATCGCTACGGTTGCAGATCTAATCGCACGCCGGCCCTAACCCCGCC
This sequence comes from Streptomyces sp. NBC_01288, assembly GCF_035982055.1. NCBI lineage: Bacteria > Bacillati > Actinomycetota > Actinomycetes > Kitasatosporales > Streptomycetaceae > Streptomyces > Streptomyces sp. NBC_01288. The sequence continues at coordinate 10,404,232 of NZ_CP108427.1, read as the reverse complement.
AGGGGCGCGGGGCAGCGCCCCTATGCGGCTCCGCCGCGTGGGCGCGACCAGCCACAACAAACCCGCACCCGCCAACGCGACAGACGCTCTACGGCGAACAGGCGCACCCCTCCGAGGAGCTTGCACAAGCCTCGCCCCACCCCGCAGAGTGTTCCGGAACCACACCGCCACACCTCCGGAGGAACCCGCGCCCATGCCGTTTCTCACGGTCGCCGACGTACTGCGCCTGCCCGTCATCGCGGCCGGGCTGCCCCGAGTCGCGGCCGGTGAGGGGCAGTTGGGGCGCACGGTTCGGTGGGTCCACGTCACCGAGCTTCTTGATCCCGCCTCGTTCCTGGAGGGTGGGGAACTGGTCCTGACCACCGGCATGCCGCACCCCTCGGATCCGACCCAACTGCGCGGCTACGTCGACCAGTTGGCGGACGTCGGAGTGGCGGGGCTGGTCGTGGAGCTGGGGCGCCGGTATCAGCAGGCGCCCCCGGATCTCGTCACCGCGTGCAGGGAGCGGGATCTGCCGCTGATCGTGCTGGCGCGCGGGGTGCGGTTCATCGAGGTCACGCAGACCGTGCACGCGCTGATCCTGGACGCGCAGGGCGAGTTGCTGCGCCGCGCCCAGCACGTGCACGAACTGTTCACGACGCTCACTCTGCGCGGAGCCGAACCGGAGGAGTTCGTACAGACCGCTTCGGACCTCTCCGGGTGTCCGGTCGTGCTGGAGAACCTGATCCACCACGCGGTGAGTTGGGCCGTGGCCGGGCGTGCGGACGGGCCGGTCCTGGATGCCTGGCCGCGTCGTTCGCGCGCCGCCGAGACGCCGGACCGGGCGACGGTCAGCGGGCCCGAGGGGTGGCTCGTGGCGCCGGTCGAGGAGCGGAGCAGCCGGTGGGGGCGACTGGTGATGCTGCCCCTCACGGGCGGACCGCCCTTCGGTCCTGAACACACAATGATCCTCGAACAGGCCGCCACCGCCCTCACGTTGGCCCGGCTGACCGGCGCTCCGGAGTGGGATCGGCGGGCGCACAGTTCCGTCCTGCTCGATCTGCTGCACTGGCGGTATCGCAGCCGTACCGAGGCTCGGTTGCGGGCCGAGGCGCTGGGGCTCCCGACGACCGGGCATCGCCTCCTGCCGGTCGTCGTGGACCACGCGGGGGCGCGGGTCGGCGACACCACGGTGAGCGCTCACCTCGCCGAAGGGCTCCTCACCTCCGGCGTCAAGGCCCTGGTGGGAGACCTGTCCGGGCGGCGTACCGGACTGCTCATGGCGCTGGCCCGCGCGAGCGCCTGGCAGCCCGTCGTGGAACGCATCGCCCTCGATCTGCGGGCCACGCTCGGGGAGGACGCCGTCGTCGCGGTCGGCCCGGGCGTCACCGAACTCAGCCAGGTCACGCGATCGTTCCGCGAGGCCGAGGAGGTCGCCGACGCCATCGGGCCGGCCTCCCGCGGCCGCCCCTTCTACGTCGCCTCCGACGTCGGTCTCCCGGAACTGCTCTACTCCCTGCGCGACGACGTCCGGGTCCAGAAGTACGTGGAACACCGACTCGGGCGCCTGGTCCAGCACGACGCCCGGCACGGCAGCGACCTGCTCTCCACCCTGCGCGAGTACCTCGACGCAGCCGGCAACAAGTCGATCGCCGCCAAGCGCGTCGGGCTCTCCCGGCAGGCCTTCTACCAGCGCCTGCACACCATCGAACGCCTCCTCGGCACCGACCTGGAGGCCGGCGCCGAGCGCACCCAACTACACGTCGCCGTAACCGCGTTGGAGGTTCTGCACGGGAAGCCGACGGACTCATCGGACTGATCGACGGCTTCGTCTCCGCCGGGGGGACGGTGGCTTGGAGTGCGTCAGGCGGGGCGCCCTGCGGACTTCCGGTCGGCGCCGTGTGACTTCAGCGCCGCTAGGAACCCCTCGGCGAGACGCCTCACAATGGTCAAGTCGCCCCGCTCTGTCGAGGCCCGGACGACGGCCCGGAGTTGGGCGTCCGGATACGTGTCGGCGTACACCTCGCACCCGTCGATCGCGTACGCCTGTGCCAGCGCAGCGCCGAGTGCCTCCGCGTGGGCCTCGGCGCAGGCGCGCGCGTTCGCGTCGCTGCTCAGCCGCGCGTACTCGTGGCCGTATCCGTCGGCCTCGGTCGCGGAGAAACCGTTGGCCAGCGCGTAGTCACGGGCGCCCGTGTGGGCCTCGGTGTACGCGCTCGTCCGGTCGTACGCGGCGTCGTAGAGGCGCAGGAGCGCCGGGGTGAGCGCCGTGCGCCAGGTGTCGTGGTCCGCCCTCCCGCCCTGTGCCGCGTCTCGGTGCAGGTCTCCGAGGGCGGCGAAGGCAGCGATGTCCCCGTCATGCTCCGCCTCGGCGAGGAGCGGCAGGATCGTGTCGGCGTGCCAGCTGTGGACGGCGCGCAGGCCGCTCGTGTCCGGGCCACTGCGGAGAAGGGGGTGCAGACGGGCCGCCCAGGCCTCCCGCATGTCCGGCGGCAACTCCTCATACAGGGTTGTGGCGACGGGCCACAGCCAACCCGGCCCCGCCTCCGGAGGCGGATCGGAGGCGGGATTCCGTAGCGCGGCGAGGAACGCCGCAAGGGCAGTGGTCGTGGGCACGGGGCACCGTCGCTTCCGTCGCTTCCGTCGGGGAACCGGGTCAGGCGTGTAGGCGGCTGCCGTTGACGGCGACGCGGCGGCCCTCGCGGGTGTACGGGAAGTAGTCCCAGACGGCGTGGTGTTGGACGCTGCGGTTGTCCCAGAGGACGAGGGTGCGCTCCTGCCAGCGGACCCGGCAGTGCAGCAACGGGGTGCGGGCTATGTGCGCGTACAGCATCTCCAGCAGGGCGTCGCTCTCGACGCGGGACAGCTGAGGGATGTGCGAGGTGTAGGGGGCGTTGACGAACAGGAGTTTGCGGTCGGTCTCCGGGTGGCGGGCCACGACCGGCTGTTCGGTGCGCGGTACTTCGTACTCGGGCGGCGGGGTCTGTCCGGCGGCGGTCCAGGGCAGGGCTCCGTCGTGGACGGCGGTGAGGCTTTCGAGGAAGCTGCACATCGCCGGGGAGAGCAGTTCGTAGGCGAGGTGCATGTTGGCGAAGACGGTGTCACCGCCGCTGCCGCCCTCGGGGATGGTGGTGATGTACAGCAGCGAACCGAGGGAGGGTTCGGCGTCGGCGGTGCCGTCGGCGTGCCAGCCGTTGCCGGCCACGGCCTTGGACTCCTTGGTCGCCTTGATCTCCAGGATGTACGGGTCGGATCCCTCGGGCGCGAGGGCCACGGGGTGCAGTTCACCGAAGACGCCCGCGAATCGCTTGTGTTCCTCCGGAGTGATGTCCTGGTCGCGGAAGACGAGGACGTGGTGGGTCTGGAACGCGTGCTTGAGTTCCTTCTCCTGCTGGGGTGTCAGTTCCTGGGACAGGTCGAGGCCGGTGACCTCGGCACCCAGCAGCGGGGTGATCGGGGCGACGGACAGAGTGTCGTAGGGCTCGGCGGGGCGGGTGGTGAGCCGCTCGACGGCCTTGAGTGCGTAGTCCTCCATGAGGGACCTCCGTGGCATTGGTCGTAAGAGAAGGGGGGAAGAGAGGGCCTACAACTACAGGCCTCGGTCGAGGAGTTCGGATACGACGAGACGCCCGAAGGCGAGGTTGCCGTGGATCGTGTCGTCCGCCTGGGAGAAGGCGGGGCGTTGCAGGCCGGTGGTGTCGGTGACGCGGGCGCGCAGGTCGACCAACTCGACGTCGCGAGCGCTGAGTTCGGTGACGAGGATGTCCTGCGCGGCGAAGAAGACGTTCGGGTCGGACATGCCGGGGACGCGCTGGGGCGGGAGGGGCGCCAGCACCCGTAGGCCCAGGGCGACGGCGTGGTCGTAGAAAGTGAGGGCGCCTCGGACGGTCGCGCGGACCAGGTCGGCGAAGAGGCGGCTGCGGAGGAAGGTGTCCGGGACGGTGCCGTGTCGGTCGCGGTAGAGGTCCCAGTTCTGGCGGGTGGCCACCGTGTGGGCGCTCAGGCCGAAGGTGCACACCAGCGGCACCGGCAGTTCGTCGAGTGCGGTCACGTCGAGGGTGTCGAGGTGTTCGCGGTAGAGCCGCTGCGTCTCGGTCTGCCGGAAGGTGAGGTCGGTGGCGTCGGTGTCGGTGTCTGCGTCGAAGAAGGGGCCCAGGAAGTCGCGCCCGGAGCCTAACGGGCCGCCCGCGAAGGGCAGTTCGGCGGCCTGGGCGGCGCGTCCGACACAGCCTGCGTGGGAGTCACCCAGCAGAAGGAATCGGGCGGGGGTTGTAGTAGTCGAGCACGGCGTCGTCACACCAGTGGTCCTCTCCGCCTGCGGTGGGGGTTTTGGCGGTGATGGGTCCGGGCGCGGGGTGCGCCGTAGCGGAGGGGCCCTGGAGGGCCTGGAAGAAGTGCCGCATCACGAAGGCCACGCCGTCAGGGGTGACCGTGCGGAGGTTGGGTTCGTAGAAGGCCGCCCGGTACGGGAAGCCGGTGATGATCTCGTACGACGGGAAGTAGTCGACGTCGTCCGTCTCGTCCGCCAACTGCCCTGCCGCCGCGCGCAGTACGGACTTCGAGTAGGTGGTGGCGACGAGGGCGTGGCGGCCGGTCGCGGTGGCCGTCAGAGGCACCGGGGAGACGGTGAGGACCATGCGCAGCCGGGAGTTGACCCCGCGAGCCAGGGCGAGCACGGCCGTCAGGTCGCTGTGCACCTGCGCCACCGTGTGGTTGCGCAGGACGTGCCGGGCGGGGTCGAAGGTGCCGCGTACCGTCCCCGGGCACATCGGCAGCACCGTGCCGGTCACGGTGTCGTGCCAGGCCTCGGTCAGGCCGAGAGTGAAGACGAGGACGTCGGCCTTGGTGAGGGCGGTGCGGATGGCGGCGAGGGTGACCTCGCGGGAGCGGAGCAGGTCGTCGGGTGAGGCGAAGCCGGCCGGTTCGACGGTGGGCCGGTAGGGGTCGTGGAAAGTCTCGTGGGAGGTGCCGCAGGTGATGCCGTCTGAGGTCCCCTCCTCCGCCCAGACCTCCTCGGGCGGTTTCTCCTCGTCGAGCGCCCAGGCGATCCATTGGCGTAGCGCGGCGGCCGTGTAGATGTTCCCGGTACGGAAGGAGAAACGGCGGTAGCCGCGTGCGGACTGTTCGGCGCGAGTGAGGCCCGAGGGCGGCAGTTCGGCGTCGTACCAGTGCATGCCCTCTTCCAGGAGGGCCCGTCCGATGTGTGCGGCGAAGCACGAACCGGCGGTGACGACGGGAGCGTCCTGGCCGATCGTGAACTTCGGCGTCCACAGGTCGGTGATGTCGAGCGCGTCGGGTTCGGCGACCGCGGTACGCCAGAAGGACCGCTCGGGGAGGCGGGTGTAGGGGTGCTGCACGGTGACCTCCTCAGGATCTTCCGGCGGGGTGGGGCAGGGCGGCAACGGGGGCTTGCGTGTGGAGTGGGGCCGCTGCGAGCGCGGCCGCGATCGCTTCTACGTGGGGTTCCGCGACGAGTTCGTAGTGCGTGGCGTCGACGTGATGGAGACGGAAGGGGCGGGGCAGATGGGCGTCCCAAGCGCCGGGTTCGGTCGGCTCTGGTCCCAACACCCCTTCCTCTACGGTGCGTTCAGCCAGCCATACGACGGCGGGCGTCCGGCGTAGGCGCGGCAACTGGTGGTCGGCCATGGCCGCGAGGTTGGTCCGGCAGCAGTCCGCGAGGCGTTCGGCGTAGGCGCGGCCGGAATCCGACAACCGTCCGCCACCACTGCCACTGCCACTGCTACCGCCGTTGCCGCTCAATTCGCGGGCGAACACCGCGTCCACCTGTTGTTCGTCGTACGCCGCGAGTCGTTGTCCGGCGCCGGGTGGCGGTGGATCGAGGAGGTGGACGGCGTCGAACGGTCGGCCGTCCGCCTCGGCAAGTGCCGCCATGGACAAGGCGGTCCAGGCACCGAACGACCAACCTGCCAGGCGCAGGCGGCGGTTCGGATCCGGAAACGCGGCCCGGACTGCATCCAGATAGTGCGCCGCACGATCGGCGATCGACCGGGCAGGCAGCGACGGGTCACGCAGTTTCGGGTCGGCGATCAGACAGACCGTCAACTCGTCGGGCAGGGCCGCCACAAGAGGTCGGTAAGCCTGGATATCGCCGCCGACCGGATGCACCAGGCACAGCACGTCCGGACCCGGTCCGCGCTGCCACACCTCGACGTCCACCGCAGCGGCCGAGGCGCGCGTGCCGGTGTCGATGTGGCCCAGGTGCCCGAGGATCTCGGTGAGGCTCACCCGGTGACTCAGTCGGGACAGGTCGATGTCGGTGCCGTAGCGGCGTTTCACCTCGTCGATGAGTTCCAGCAGGGTGAGCGAGTCGGCGCCGAGGTCGTACAGCGCGGCCTCCGGGTCGACGGTGTCCACGCCGAGCAAGTCGACCAGGATCTCGGTGAGTTCGGCCGTGGCATCGCCCTGCGCGGGTTGCTCGGAGGAGACCGGCTCGTATCGGGAGTCGGGGTCCGCCTCGTAGAAGAAGCGAGCCTCCGCCAAGGGCGTGGTGTTGACCATCAGATGGGGCAGTTGAAGGTACAGGGCGCGTTCGAAGACAGCCGCGCCGTCCTCGGGGGTGAGCGCCACCTTGAGATGTTCCTGGTGGCGGGCGTCGGCGGTGAGGGCATTCTGCGCCATGCCGACGTCCCGCCAGGCGTCCCAGCCGATGCTCATACGGACGGTGGTGGCATCGTCGCCGGGCGGCGAATGGTGGGCGTAGGCGTCGAGGCAGGCGTTGGCCGCCGCGTAGTCGAACTGTCCAACTCCCCCGAACCTGGACGCCATTGACGAGCAGTAGGCCGCGTAGTCGGGGTCGTGGTCGGCGATGAGCTGTTCGACGAGCAGGGCGCCGCGCAGTTTCGCGGCCGTGGCGCGGCGGCCGACGGCGGGGTCCCGGCGGGCGAGGAGTCCCCCGGCGGCCGTTCCCGCGGCGTGGACGATACCGGCGAGGCCGTCGAGGTGCGGGGCCAGGCGGTCCGCGATCGCGCCCAGGTCGTCCTCGGCGAGGTCGGCCGGGACCAGGGTGACGCGGTCCCGGTACGGCCGTAGCGCGGGCGGTGTCTCGGTCCCCCGGGCGACGAGGACCACGTGGTTGCCGGGGTGTTCCAGGAGGCGGGCGGCCAGGGTGGCGCCGATGCCTCCGGTGCCGCCGAGCACCAGGTGGGTTCCGGGGGCGGCCGAACGGATGGCTCTTGGCGGGGAGTTGAGGGCCGGTACCGGTTGGAGTGTGCGCTGCCACCAGAAGCCGTCGCGCAGGGCGATCGCCGGTTCGGTGATCGTGTCGTCCAGGAGGAGGTCGGGCAAGTGTGCCGCCCAGTCGGCCGGGCGGGGTCCGGGCAGGTCCAACCAGCGCAGGATCACGCCCAGTTCCTGCCGGGGCACTTCGAGGGCGGCGGCGAGCAGGCCCGCCTCAGGGGTGCGGACGGGGCCGGTGACCGGTTGCGCCCCGTGGGACAGCAGCCAGGCGCGTGGCCGTACGGCATCCGGGACGTCGGCCAGAGTGCGGGCGAGTGCCGCGACGGTGTCGAGGCAGGCCAACTGGGCGGCCTCCAGGGCGTGTTCATCAAGGCTGCCGTCGAGAGCCAGCGGCAACGCGTGCAGCCAGTCGACCCCGGGTCCGTCGGGCCGGGTGACCCGCTTCAGCACGGTGGCCAGTTGTCCGGAGTCAGCGGGATCGGCCTCGTAACGGTCATCGTCGAGGCGGGCGAAGGCCTTCCCCGCGCACACGGTCACGACCCGGGCGTAGTGCCGTTCAAGGAATCGCCACGACTCGCTGCCCGCTTGCGTGACCACCACGGCGGTGCGCCGCGGTTCGTGAACGCCGGTGCGGGCGCGGCGCGACCGTGTCCACTGCGGCTGGTGCAACCACTGGTCGGCGGGTAGCCGTTGCGGTCCGGCCGACGGCGCGGACACACCGGCCGGGGCCGCTACGGGCGTACGCGCGAAGTCGTACTCCTCCGTCTCGAAGGCGGGCGGCGGGAAGTCCCAGGGCGCGGAGGCCGGACCCTCGGGCCATACGAGGATGTGCCCGGCCGTCCATGCCTCGGCGAGGGCATGGGGGTCCCGGTCCTGGTTCGGGCTGCCGGCCTGCGGCCGCGGCGCCGTGATGTCGGAGAGCGCTTCGAGCCCTTCGAGCCACGCGACGGCGGAGCCGGCGTCCGGACAGACGGCCGCCGCCCGGTGGCCGAGCGCGGGCCGTCCTGCCTGGAGGTGGCGCAGGACCTGCGGATAGGTGTCGGGGTTTGCCCTCAGGTAGGCGGCGATACGACGCCCATCCGCGCGCACGGCTGCCTCGGAACTGCCGGACAGCACCAGGCACGGCACCAACTCGTTCGCGGCGTGCGCAACTTGGACCGCATCCGGCTGTTCGAGCAGCAGGTGGGCGTTGGTCCCGCCGATGCCGAAGCTGCTGACGGCGGCGACTCGCGGCCCGTCCTGCGGCCAAGGTTCGGCCGCGACCGATATGCGGAACGGGCCGTCGTCGATCTCGGGGTTGAGCCGGTCGAAGTCCGCCGTGGGCGGGACGATCCCGTGGTGCACGGCGAGCACGGCCCGCACCATTCCCACAACGCCCGCGGCGGCGCCCAGGTGTCCGATCTGACTCTTCACCGAGGACAGCGCCACGCGCGCGTCGTCCGCCAGGCCGTACGCCTGGCGCAACGCGGCCGCCTCCACCGGGTCTCCGAGGCGAGTGCCGGTGCCGTGCGCCTCCACATAGCCGAGGTCGGTGCCGCTACGGCCGCTGCGGTGCAGGGCGGTGCGGATCGCGGCGCGTTGCCCGGCGAGGGCGGGGGCGCTGTAACTGAGCTTGTCCGAACCGTCGTTGTTGATACCCGAGCCGGTGATGACGGCGTAGACGGTGTCCCCGTCCCGGCGCGCGGCGGCGAGGGGCTTGAGGACGACGACGCCGGTTCCGCTGGCACCGACAGTGCCGGCGGCGTCCGCGCTGAAGGGTCGGCAGTGGCCGTCCGGGGAGAAGATGTGCTGCGGTCGGTAGGTGTAGCCGTCGGTCAGTTCGGTGTCGACGAGGACCCCGCCGACGAGCATCACGTCCGCGTCGCCCTGCCGCAGCATCCCGGCGGCGACATGCACGCCGACGAGCGAACTGGAGCACGCCGACTGCACGGTGAAGGCGGGCCCTGTCAGGCCGAGGTGGTAGGCGGCCTTGGTGGCCAGGAAGTCCTTCTCGTGGTGCAGCGCGAGCCGGAAGGTGTCGGGCAGTTCGGCGGGGTCCGCCTCGCGCAGCATGCGCTGGAAGTAGGTGTTCTCCCCGCAGGCGGCGAGGAGTCCGACCCGGTGGGCCGTCGGGTCGCCGATGCCGGCGTGGGCGAGCGCCTCGACGCAGTTCATCAGGAACTGCCGCTGCTGGGGGTCCATCAGCCGCGCCTCGTGCGGGCTGATCGTGAAGCGGCCCGGGTCGAAGTCGAACATCCCTGCCAACTGGCTGCGAGCGCCGACCCGGCCGTCCGTCGTCGGGAAGTCCTCGATGCCCCGGCGGCCGGAGACCACCAGGTCCCAGAAGGCGGCCAGGTCAGGGGCACCAGGCAGTCGTACGGCCATCCCGATGACGGCGATGGGTTCCTCGGCCCGCTCCCCCGGAGGCCGTGGGGCATCGGAGATGACGGCGGTCGCAACGGCGCCCTCCGATGCGCGTCCCTCCACCAGGCGGGCCAGCGCACGGAGGCTGACGTACTCGAACAACTCCGGGACGGTGAAGGCGAGTTCGGCCTCGCCCGCGCAGCGGAGCTGGAAGCGCATCAGGTCCAGGCTGGTGGCGCCCGCGTCGAAGAACCGCTGCTCCACGCCGATGGCCTTGCCGGTCACCGTCTCGAACAGCGCGGCCAGCCGTCCTTCGAGCGGTGAGACGGCCGGGGCGGTCACGTCGACGGAGCGCAGGTCCCGACCTGGGGCGGTGTATGCCGCCCGGCGGTCCAGCTTCCCGCTCGGCGTGCGCGGCAGCTCCGTCAGGCGGCGGAAGCGGCTGATGCGCACGTAAGCCGGCAGTAACCCGGCCAGATGGTCCGCGAGTTCGGCCGGATCGGGGTCGCCGCCCCGGCATTGCAGACAGGCCACCAGCCGACCGCCCTCCACCGCCACGACCGCGTGGGTCACACCGGGATATTGCAGCAAGGCGGCCTCGACCTGCCCCAACTCCAGCCGGAACCCGCCGAGTTTGACCTGGCTGTCGTCGCGGCCCGCGTAGTGCAGCAGACCCTGCTCGTCGAACCGGGCCAGGTCGCCGGTGCGGTAGAAGGTCCCGAGGTCGGGGTGGTCGGTGAAGCGGTCGCGGTTCGGCGTGTCGTCGCCGATGCCGACACCGACGTAGCAGCGGATGGCCATGACACCGCCGATCAGCAACTCGCCGGTGACACCGGGCGGGACGGGGAGACCGCCCGCGTCGACGACACGCAGGACGGCGTTCGCCACCGGGCGCCCGATCGCCGGGCGCAGCGGCCAGCCGGCGGGGTCTCCGTCGAGGCAGAGGCCACTGACGACGTGGGTCTCGGTGGGCCCGTAGTGGTTGAACAGCCGGGCGCCCGGCAGACCGGCGAACCAGCGGCGGATCGCGTCGGTGCACACCAACTGTTCTCCGGCGGTGACGACTTCGCGCAGCCGGGACGGGAACTGTCCGGTGCGCACGCCGTGTTCGGCGAGGAGTTGCAGAGCGACATACGGCAGGAAGATCCGCTCCGCTCCCCCGGTCTCCAACTCCCGGAGCAGGGACGGGACATCGTGCCGCCAGCCGGGTTCCACCAGGCGCAGCAGGCCGCCGGAGCACAAGGTGGTGAGGATCTCCTGGAAGGAGACGTCGAAGGACAGCATGGAGAACTGCTGGGTGACTGCCGACCCGCTCAGGCCGCCGTCGGTGCGCTGCCAGGTCAGCAGGTTGCACAGGGTCCGGTCGGTGACCTGGACGCCCTTGGGAGTGCCGGTGGAGCCAGACGTGAACAGGGTGTAGAGCGGGCGCAGCCCCTGGTGCGCGGGCAGTTGGGGCAGCGAGGTGGGGGTGTCGGCGAGGGTGAGAAGGTGCCGGGGCAGGGACGGTGGCGCGATCGTGTCGAGGACGTGCTCGTCCTCGGGTGCCACGAGGACGCACAACGGGTCGGCCTGGTCGAGCACGTGCCTCAGCAGGGGCGGTGGATAGGCGGGGTCGAGCGGTACGACGGTGAGGTTGAGGCGGGCCGCCGCCAGGAGCGCCACGATGTGTTCGGTGGAGGGCTGGAGGTAGAGCGCCACGGCTGCCGGGGCGGCGGGATCTGCCGGGAGGCGGGTACTGAGCGCGACCGCCAACTCGCCTGTCTGCGCGTCGAGTTCGGCGTAGGTGAGGGTGGACTCGCCGGTGGTGACGGCCGGGGCGTGCGGGGTCCGGGCCGCCTGCCGGGCGAAGCCGTCGGCGACGGTGGTGAAGTCCGGTGCGCGCGTGGGGCCTTGGCCGTGGTCGGGCACGGTACGGCGGTAGTCGGCGACCAGTTCGTGCAGGGTGATGTCGGTGTCAGTGCCGGTGTCGCCGGTCAGGTGGTCGAGGGTCTGGCGGAAGAGGCGGGCCGCGGCCTGGGTGCGGTCGGCGCCGATGTCGTCGCGGTACTCCCACAGGCAGTCGAACCCGCCCTCGTGCTCCACCACCGACAGCGTGAGGGCGCACTTGGCACCGAGCGGCTCGGGCCACAGCGGCCGTACTTCGCAGCCGTCGAGGCGCAGTGCCGAGAAGTCGGTGTTCTCCAGGACGAACAGGTAGTCGAACAAGGGGGTTCGCTCGCGGAAGGCGCGGTCCGCGAGGACGTCGGCGAGGGCCACCTCCTGGTCCTGGAGCACGGCGCGAACGACGTCGGAGTGGGCCGAGAGCTGGGCGTCCAGTGAGTGGTTGGGCTCCAACGGCAGGTCCAGGAGCGCGGTGTTGGCGAACATGCCGACCGTGTCCGCGAATTCGGGGCGGGGCCGGTTCACCACCGGCGTGGCGATCAGCGGACGGCCCTGCCCGGTCACGCCATAGAGGCTCGCGGCGAACGCGGACACCAGCAACTGGAAGCGCGTCATACCGAGTTGTGCGGCGCGACGGTCCAGCGCACTGCGGCGGACCAGGTCGAGCGAGGTGCGCAGTAGGTGCGCTCGTGGCACGACAGGCGTCGGTAGCGCGGGGGACGGCTCGCCGTCGCGGCCGTAGTGGGAGCGCAGCCGGGCGCGGCGGTCGTGGTAGGCGGGACTCGTGTGCCAACTGCGTTGCCAGCGTGCGAAGTCCAGTGGCGTCAAGGCAGCCGTGGACTGGACGCCGTCGCCGGTGCAGGCGTCGGTCAGGTCGTGGAGGAGAAGGTTGAGCGACCAGCCGTCCACGGCGACGTGGTGCAGGTGCAGCAGGAGCAGTCCGCCGTCGGACTGCGTCACCCAGGCGGCCCGCAGCGTCCGGGCGTCGCCGAGGTCGAAGCGGTGGTCGAAGAACCGGTCGGCGGTGTCCTGCCATTCCTCCCCGGGACTGGCTTCGAGGCGCTGCCACGGGTCGTAGGGGTCGCCGACCTGTTGGAGCAGCCCGTCGGGGGTGGGGACCAGCCGGGTGCGCAGGGCGACGTGTCGTTCCACCATCGCGCGCACCGCGCGGTGCAGGGCCGTCGTGTCGACGCGGCCTCGGACGCGGAAGGCCAACGGCACGTCGTAGGAACGGTTTTCGGGCTCGCGCTGGTGCAGGAGCCAGAGGCGTTCCTGCTCGCTGGTGGCCGGTGCGGTCGGTTCGCCGGAGGAGGCGGGTACGGGTGGGTGTTCTCCCGTAGTCGCGTCCGGGGCATGTACGGCGTCGGTGAGGGCGGCGAAGTCGGCCCGCAGGACGAGGTCATGCGGTAGGTCGACGGCGAAACGGTTGAGGATCTCGAAGCGGAAGCGCAGCGCCTTCAGCGAGTCACCGCCGCTCGCGGCCCAACGGTCGCCAGGGCGCAGGCCGTTGACGGCGAGGATGTCCTCGGCGACCTCCAGCACCCGCCGTTGCTCGGGGCTGACGGTTACGTCATCCTCCTGCGCACCGCGCCACGGGGTCCCGACGTCACGCAGCAAGGCGGCCTGGTCGACCTTGCCGTTGGCGTTTCGCGGCAACTCCGCGACGAGGTAGGTGTGGTGGGGGCGCATGTACGAGGGCAGGGCGGCGGCGAGGTGGCGGTCGTACGCGTCGTAGGAGAGTTCGTCGCCGAGGACGAGGAAGGCGAGCAGTTCGCTGCGGTCCGCTTCGTCGCGTCGAGTGCATATGTAGGCCCGGCGGACGGCGGGTTGGGCCAGGATCTGCCGTTCCACCTCGCCCGGTTCGATGCGGAAGCCGCGCACCTTGACCTGACGGTCGGCCCGGCCGACGTAGGTGGTCCGGCCTTCGGTGTCCTGGCGGACGAGGTCTCCGGTCCGGTACCAGCGGCGTTCGCCGCCGTCCTCGTGCGGCAGCCGTACGAAGCTGCGCGCCGTCTGCTCCGGGAGGTTGCGGTAGCCGAGGGCCAACGCCGGGCCGGACAGCAGTAGTTCGGCCACTTCGCCCGGCTCGGCGATGCGGTCGTCCTCGGTGCGGAGCAGTACGCCGGTGCCTGGGAGCGGGGTGCCGATGGGGATGGTGTCGCCGGTGAAGTCGCGCGGGATGGGGTGGCAGAGGGCGAAGGTCGTCGCCTCCGTCGGCCCATAGATGTTGTGCAGGACGGTGCGGGAAGCGGAGTTGGTCTCATACCAGCGGCGGACGATGGGTGCGTTGAGCTGCTCACCGCCGACGAGTACCTGTCCGACCGTGGCGAAGCACTCGGGTACCTGCTCGACGACCGCGTTGAACAGGGCCGTGGTGATGAACAGCGTGTCGACGCGGCGTTCGCCGAGAGTCTCGGCGAGTCGGGGCGCGCTGTGCACCTGATGGTCGTCGAGTACGACGCAGACGCCGCCGGTGAGGAGGGGGACCCACACCTCGAAACTCAGCGCGTCGAAGGCGGGGTTGGCCAGGCCGGCGAAGCGGGCGCCGGGTCGTAGGTCGAGGTAGCCGGGGCGTGCCAGGCGCAGCACTCCGTCGTCGGTGACCTCGACGCCCTTGGGATTCCCCGTGCTGCCGGAGGTGTAGAAGACGAAGCCCGTGGCGGTGTCGCCGGGCGGCCCCGGAGGCACGGCGGGCAGGACGGGGCCGTCGCCGGTCAGGAGCAGCTGGACGTCCAACGCGGCTACATGCTCGGGCAGTTGAGGTGTCTGCCCGCTTTCGTGTACGACCGCCACGGCGCCCGAGTCGTCGAGGATGTGCCGTTGCCGGTCGGGCGGGCTGAGTCGGTCGAGGGGGACGACGGTGGCTCCGGCGCGGCGGATGCCGAGCATGACGCAGACCAGTTGCCAGGAGCGGGGCAGGTGTACGGCGACCGCGTGGCCGGGGCGAACTCCGGCCGCGTGCAGCCACGTTGCCACTCGACCACTGGCCAGTTCGAGTTCGGCGTAGTCGAGGACCCGGTTGCCGTCCTCGACGGCGACGGCGGCGGGGGTGCGGCGAGCCTGGCCCAGCACCGCCTCGGCGAGGGAGACGGACCTCGTAGCGGCCGGGGTGACTCTGGGGGTGGGATGGAGGTCCATCACGCCTCCCGCGCCGGCGGCGCCAACTGGGCACCGTGGTAGGCGAGTTCGGCGGCGAGCAGGGATCCGACCTGAGCCGCTCCGACGCCCTCCAGGATCTCCCAGTGGTCGCATTCCATCGGCTCGACGCGGTAGTCGCCCTCGGCGCGACGCTGCCAGAAGGCACGGACCTCGGCATGGAAGGGGGTGTCGTCACCGTCCGGCACGGCCTGGGCGAGGACGATGCGCGCCGGGGAGGTCGCCGGGAGGTGTTCGCGGGCGGTGAGGCGGTTGTGGTTGTAGAGGTGGAAGTAGCGGTCGACCTGGGCGTCGTCGATGCCGGGGTACATCCCGTTGAACCTCACGAGTTTGTCGCGGAACTCGGCCGCGTCGACAGCGCCGATCTCCGCGCGTGCGGATGCGTCGTCGGTGGCCTGGGTGTCGAGGAGGACGACGCTGACGGCCCGGTGTCCGGCGCGGGCCAGGAGGCGTCCCATCTCGTGGGCGACGAGCCCGCCGTAGGACAGGCCGGCCAGGACGAGTGGGGCTTCGTCGTCGGGTTCGATCAGTCGCAGGTACTCCTCGGCCATGGCCTCCACGCTCGGCAGGAGGTCCTCGTCGGGGTTCACTCCCGGGGACTGGATGCCGTACAGGCCGACGCTGTCGGGGAGGAGTGTGGCCAGGGGGAGGTAGCAGAAGGCGGTGCCGCCGGCGGGGTGGACGCAGACGACGCGCGGGCCGGTGCCGGGGCGGAACTCGATGAGGCTGCCGGGTGCGGCGGTGCCGTCCTCGCGGAGCAGCGCGGCCAGTGACTCGATGGTGGGGCGGGTCATCACCTCGCCGACCGGTAGCCGGCGGCCGAATGTCTCGGTGACGGCGTGGGCCATCTTGATGGCGGAGAGCGAAGTGCCGCCGATTTCGAAGAAGTTGTCGCTGACGCCGATGTCCGGGTGGAGCAGGATCCGCTGCCAGATGCGGTACAGGCCGTGTTCGATGTGGTCGCGCGGGCTGGCCGTGTTGACCTGGTCGGTGGTCGACTCCTGGGCCAGGCGCAGGAGTTGGGGCCGGTCGAGTTTGCCGCTGCGGTTGAGCGGGAGGGTGTCGAGGTCGAGGAAGACGGCGGGGATCATGTAGTCGGGAAGTCGGCGGGCGAGGGCGGTGCGCCAGTCGTGGGTGGTGCGGGCCGGTGCGGTGCCCCGGCCGATGCCGGCGAGCAGGCGGGGCTGGCCGGTCGCGTCGTGGTCGACGAGGACGGCGGCCTCGCGTACCCCGGGCAGGGCCATGAGAGCGGCCTCGACCTCGGCGGGTTCGATCCGGAATCCGCGGAGTTTGACCTGGTCGTCGGCGCGGCCCATGTAGTGCGCCTGGCCGTCGGGCAGGCGCCTGGCGAGGTCTCCGGTGCGGTAGATCCGTTCGCCGGGCACGAACGGGTCGGGCAGGAAGCGTTCCTTGGTGAGGTCGGGGCGGCCGAGATAGCCGCGGGCCAGCGATGCTCCGCCGAGGTACACCTCGCCCACCACACCGGGCGGGACGGGTTCCATGCGGCCGTCGAGGACGTACATCCGGGTGCCGGGCAGCGGGCGGCCGATGGGGCAGGGCCGGTCCAGCGGGCGGGGGTCGTAGTACGCGGTGCTGTAGAGGGTCGCTTCGGTGGGGCCGTAGCCGAAGCAGATCCGCAGACCCGGGAGGTGCTGGGTCATGCGGTGCAGGGCGGCTTCGGTGAGGGACTCGACTCCCGTGAGCAGCGTGCGCAGTTGGAGCCCGCGCAGTCGTGCGGCGGGATCCTCGTCGATCCACTTGACGTAGGCGGGCGGCAAGAACGCCTGGGTCACGGCGTGTTCGCGCATCCATGCCAGCAGGGCCTCGGGGTCGCCGCGCAACTCCTCGGGGACGATGTGCAGTTCGCCGCCGGTGGTGAGGGGCAGCAGCAGTTCGTGGATCGAGGCGTCGAAGCCGATGCTGGACCAGGCCGAGCCGATCTCGCCGGGGGCGGTGCCCATGCGGGCGTGCCAGGTGGCGAAGAGGTTGAGGACGCTGCGGTGCTCCACCGCGACGCCCTTGGGCCGTCCGGTGGACCCGGAGGTGAAAATCACGTAGGCGAGTCGGTCGGGCGTGGGCGCGATGCCTACGGGCGGTTCGTGGTGGGCTGCTCCCTCGGCTTCCACGGCCCTCAAGTCGAGCCATTCCGGGGCGCGTTCCGCGCTGTCGTGGTCGCTCAGGACGAGGGGGCAGGCCGCGTCCTCGACCATGTTCGCGAGGCGTTCGGCGGGTTGGCCCGGGTCGAGCGGGAGGTAGGCGGCGCCCGCTTTGAGGATGCCCAGGATGCCGACAGCCAGGTCGCAGGACCGCTTCGCGTGGAGGCCGACGACGTCGCCGGGGCGGACGGACCGGGCGACGAGGGCGTTCGCGAGGTGGTTGGCGCGGCGGTCGAGGGTCGCGTAGTCCAGCGAGTTGTCGCGGTCGACGACGGCGGTGTGTGTCGGGCGTTCGCGGACGTGGGTCTCGAAGAGTTCGACGAGTCCGGAGGCCGCGTGCGGAACGGTTCGGGGGTCCTCGGACCGCGTGGCGTCGCCGTCGAGCAGCTCGCGTAGGCGTTCCTGAGGGGCCATCAACTCCAGGGCGCGGACGTCCCGTTCGGGGTGACGGGCCATGTCCGTGAGCAGGTGCCGCAGGTGGCCGGCCCAGCGCTCGGCGGTGGTGTGGTCGAGGAGGGCCGTCGCGTAGTCCAGGTACCCGGTGATCCGGCCGTCGGACTCGGTCGCCGAGACGGCGAGGTCGAACTTGGCCGGGGCGTGGGCGATCGGCAGCGGCTGGGCGTCGACCCCGGGCAGGTGCAGGAGGTCCCGCCGTTCGGGCACCCAGGCCAGCATGGTCTGGAACAGCGGCGTGCGGGAGGCGCTGCGCGGCGGGTTGACCAGCTCGACGATCCGCTCGAACGGCAGGTCCTGGTGAGCGAGTGCTTCGCGTACGACGGCGCGGGTGCGGGCGAGGGCTTCGGACGCGGTGAGGGAGCCGGACAGATCGATGCGCAACGGGAGGGAGTTGACGAGGAAGCCGATGAGACCGGCCGCGCCCGGACCGCGCCGGTTGGCGAAGGGGCTGCCGACAACGATGTCCTCCTGCCCGGAGAGGCGCGACAGGAGGATCGCCCAGCCGGCCAGTACGGCCACGAAGGGGGTGGCACCATGCTGTCTCGCGAGGCTGCGGAGCCCAACGGTGACCTCGGTGTCGAGACTGAACTCGGCCCGCCCGCCCGCGTATTGCTGTTCCTTCGGGCGTGGCCGGTCGGTGGGCAGGTCCAGCACGGGCGGCGCGTCGTGCAGCGCGCGGCGCCAGTAGTCCTCCTGAGCGGCGAGCGCACCGTCGAGGACGGCTTGCTGCCGGGTCTGCGTGTGGTCGGCGAACTGGACCGCGAGCGGCGGCAGTGGGTTCGGGGCGCCCGCCGCGAACGCCTCGTAGAGCTGGCCGAGTTCGTCCATCATGACGTTCATCGAGACGCCGTCGTAGATGCTGTGATGGAACGTCAGCAGCAGTACGTGGCGGTCCGGCCCCAGGGCGAGCACGCGTCCGCGTCCGAGGGCGCCGGTGTCGAGGTCGAACGGCCTTTGTTCCTCGTCGAGTTGGCGGGCGGCGACGCGTGCGTCGAGGTCAGGGGCGGCGGTTGTGCGGTCTGGAACTACGGGGGCGGAGCCTGCGGGATCCGGGACCTTGGCGTCGGGGACCTCGGGGTCGGGAGTTGTGGTGAGGTCCTCGAAGGTCAGGGCGAATCCCCCGCCCGGTGGGTCGATGTGCTGGTGGACCTCCCCCTCGGTGGCCACCAGCCGTGTCCGCAGCGTCTCATGACGGTTGGTCAGCTCGTCGAAGGCCCGGGACAGCAGGTCGACGTCGAGCGTGCCGGTCAGGGAGAAGGCGATCGTCTCGTTGTACGCGGCGTTCGCGCCCGGCAGTTGGGCCAGGAACCACAGTCGCCGCTGGGCGAAGGAGGCAGGTCGGACGCGGGGCGCCAACTCGGCGCCGCCGGTGGCCGTTTCGGTGGACGCGCATGGAGTGGGGACAGGGTGGGGGGTGGTGTGCACCGGCGGTACCTGGCCTTCCCATCGGTGTGGGGCGGGGTGTCATCGGGCGCGACGGGCCGGCCGGGGTCACCGGACTGCCGTCGGTCCTGAGGAGGCGTGCCCGCCGTCAAGCGGGCGTCGAGGTGGGGGCGGGGCGCGGGGCCGACGGCCGGGATGCGCGGGGCGCCGTCACCGCGGAACGCTCACCGGGAGACGGGGCACTCGTCAGGTCGTTGAGGGGGCGGGCGGGTCCACGGGGCGAAGAGGCCTGAAGCGGCCCGGCGATTCGATAATTCGATTCCCGAAATTACTGGCCGATTACTTGACCACACGCTTTCCTGCGTGCCCGGATTCCCTTCCGTTCGCTTCCGTTTCCTTCCGGAACTCCGTGACGCGGTCGTAATCATCGATCAGACGCTCGGAGCATGTCAACACTTGACATTTCCCGGAGCGTCACGGATCCGACACCCCCGATAAAGAATCCCGCGAAACACACATACGGGCAGAAAGTCTGCACACCGGCACACAACTTCCCTTGTGGCGAGGCAGATTGACAGCCCAGGTAAAGAAGGTCTCCTATTTCCGCAGCCGAACTGGATTAAAGGTTTGGGAGCCACACGGATCGGCAGAGATGTCAGAATGGCCGCGCGCCGACCGGAACCGGAACCCGCGCGAACTGGAGTCGCGAATTACGCGTGTTGTTGCCGACGCGCGGGTCACGCGGAGACGTCGAACCGGTGGCTGTACTCACGGTCCGATTACGGGAACTCGGCGCGGAGTTACGGATGTGCGCGCCGTCGGACAAAGTGTTTACGGAGTTACTCTCAGGTATCGGCGTCGAACCGGTGTCGATCGGCCGGCCGGTGTGTCCTCTCACGCACGGGGCGACTCCTCCGCCGACGACCGGACTCTCCTGGTACCGCGCCGAGTTCCCGCCGAGCAGTTCTGGACGGTCGCCGCCACGGCCGACGACCGTGCCGTGGTCGGTGACATCCGGAGTGACGCGGATCGGCGTGCGATCGGTGGCCGAGAGGCTCACCAGGAGAAGCGCCCGCCACTATCGATGCGAACCACACGGGGTCGACAGACCTCGGACGGAAGAAGCGCCCGCCAGCATCAGCGTGAACCGTGCGGAAAACTCGGGCCGGGGAACAGGCCGTACCACCGCACGATGCCCCCCGGCGGCGCCCGGAACGGACGGAAGAAGCATCCGACGGCATCGATGTGAACCACACCGGTTCGTCAGGCCTTGGACGGAAGAAGCGCCCACCGGCATCGGCGCGAACCGTGCGGAAACGTCGGTCCCGGGAGCAGGCCGCACCACCGCCCCCCGATGCCCTCGGCTGCGCCCGGCACGCCCGGAAGAAAAAGCACCCGTCACCGCCAGCGCGAACCACACGGGAACGTCAGGCCGGGGAGCAGGCCGTACCGCCGCACGATGTCCCCGGCGACGCCCGGTCCGCGCCGAGCATGCAGTCCCTCAGCCGGACACGCAGATCAGTGGTGCGACGACACCCTCGGCCCGTTCGAGCCCGCCCCCCGCCACCACGCCGCGGGAGCCGGAGAGGATCACCCAAGTTCCCGATCGCCCCAATCGGCCGTACGCGCAGCCCAGGCCACAACACCTCCGGCCCGACCGTGCCCACCCTCGCCACCGCGCCCTGACAGCCCGAGGCAATCACCAACGCTCGACAGCCTCCCCAACCAGCCGCCCGCACACGCCACCCGGGCCACGACTCCCCCGGCCGACCACACCCACCCTCGGCACCACACCCGGACAGCCGGAGGCAATCACCGACGTTCGACAACGTCCCCGACCACCCTCACCACCACCCTCGGCACCACACCCGGCGATCACCGAGGCCCTGCGCCGCCCCGCCCAGCCGCACAAGCAACCCGCGCCACATCACCCTCGACCGGACCGAGCCCGCCCCCACCCCGGCGGCCCGAGCCGATCACGGGAGCACCCCCGCGCCCCCACAGCACCCCGTCACACCCCACGCACCCCCACTACTCCCCCCGAACCACCCGCTCCTCCGGAATCACCGCAACCCCAAGAATCTCGATCATCGCCTCCGCCTGCCAGAGCGCGGTCGTGCCGATCCCCGCCATCGCCGGATAGACCGGCCCCGCAAGCTCGCGCCAGACCTTCCCGATCTCCTTGCCGTGCGCCTGGTAGTCGGGGATGTCGGTGAGGTAGATCGTCAGGCTCACGAGGTCCTCAGGGACACCGCCCGCCGCCCGCAGCGTGGTGAGCACATTGCCGAACGCCTGCCGGAACTGCTCGACGATGCCGCCGGGGACGATCCGCATGTCCGCGTCCAGGGCCGTCTGTCCGCCCAGATACAGCGTGTTGCCGCTGAGCGTGCCGTGCGAGTAGCCGCTCGGGGTGGGGAGCGAGGGCGGGTTCACCGGGATCGGAGTCATTGCTGGTTGCTCCTCGGATGGATCGGACGGACCGGACGAGCCGCACCGACCGGATGAGCCGGACGAGCCGGATGGACCGGACGGGCTGACACACGCAGCCTAACTCATCTATTGACTGTTTTCGACGGTCGTGAAAATCTCGCTATAACGCAGCCCGGCCAGTCCGGGCATCCCGGTCGCTCCGGCCACCGCCACCACCCCGAGGGAGTACGCCCATGAAGCTCGCCACCGTGGCCCACGGAGGCCGCACCACGGCAGCCGTGCTCGACGGCGACCGCTGGCGGGCGCTGCCGGCCGACGATCTCTCCGTACTGCTGACGACCACCGAACCCGACCGCATCGCCGGCCTCGCCGGGGCCGAACTGCCCGGCGCCACCCCCCTGTTGCCGCTGCCGTCCCCCCGCAAGGTCGTCTGCTGCGGCCTGAACTACGCCGACCACATCACCGAGATGGGCCGCGAGCTGCCCGCCCATCCCACGCTCTTCGCCAAGTACGCCGACACACTGATCGGCCCCGAGGACGACCTGGTCCTCCCACCCGGCCTGGACGTGGACTGGGAGGCGGAGCTCGCCGTCGTCGTGGGAGCGGAGCTCAACCGCGCGGACCGGGACACCGCCGGACGCGCGATCGCCGGCTACACGGTCGCCAACGACATCAGCGTGCGGGACTGGCAGAAGCGCACGCTCCAGTGGTTCCAGGGCAAGGCGTGGGACCGCACCACCCCGCTCGGACCGGTGGTCGTCACGCCCGACGAGCTCGACCCGATCGCGGGCGTCGAGGTGATCTGCCGGGTCAACGGCGTCGAGCGCCAGCGCGGAAACACGAGGACCCTGGTGTTCGACGCCGCCGATCTGCTCGCCTACATCTCCAGCTTCACGGTCCTGCGCCCCGGCGACATCGTGCTCACCGGCACCCCCGGTGGCGTCGGCTCGGGCATGAACCCGCCGGTCCACCTCGCCGACGGCGACCTCGTCGAGACCGAGATCCCCGGTATCGGCACCCTCCGCAACCGCTTCCGCCTCACCGACTCCCCCCTCATCGACTCCCCTCTCGCCGACCTTCCCCTCACCGACTCCCGCCTCACCGACTCCAGGAGCTGATCATGGAACCCGATGTCTCCAAGTACGTCCTAGAGGGCGACAACTCGTTGTACGCCAACGAGTCCGGCCTGGTCGTGCCGGTCGTGACGCGCGGTGGTCTGGAGGTCGGCGCCACCGGCCAGTCCGCCGGGGCGACCCGGATCTCCGGTGTCTCCGTGCAACACACGCCGGCCACCAAACTGTGGTTCGGAAAGGTGAGCAACGAGTCGGGTTACCGATCCGTCCCCCACCACCACGGCGAGGCCGAGACCGGCGGCTACGTCCTCTCGGGGCGGGCCCGGATCTATTTCGGCGAGCGGTTCGAGGACTACCTCGACCTCTCGGAGGGCGACTGGGTCTTCGTCCCACCGTTCATGCCGCACGTCGAGTGCAACCTCGACCGCAACAACCCACTCACCTGGATGACGACCCGTACCCCGGAGAACATCGTGGTCAACCTCGACGAGGTGGCCGACGCCGACCTCCGCGACTGGCTGGACCGGCCGTGAACGACATCCAGAGCACCAGCTCCGACTCCCAAGCCACCAGCTCCGGCTCCGGCTCCGGAACAACCGGCACAGACCTCCGCGCGGACGCCCGCCCCGCCCCGACCTCGGCGATCTTCACCGAGGCGATCGCGCTCACCCCCACCGAGCCCGAGCACTTCGACCTCGCCTTCACCGCGACCACCCAGCCCTGCCCCTGGCCGAAGGCCTACGGCGGTGACATGGTCGCCCAGGCCACGGCCGCCGCGATGCGCTCGGTCGAGGGCAAGACGCTGCACTCGATGCACTCCTACTTCCTGCGGCCGGTCGACATCGGCGCCGAGGTCCGCTACGAGGTGGAGCTGCTGCGCGACGGCCGCGGCTACGCCACCCGCCAGGTCCGCGGCTTCCAGAACGGCAAGCCCGTCTACACCTGCCTCGCCAACTTCGCCGCGGGCGAGCCCGGCGCGACCTACGCCGCCGAGCCCCCTGTCGGCGTACCGGATCCCACCGAACTACCCAGCTCCGCCGCGTACTTGAGCGACACCACCGCGCCCCGGGGCACGATGACCGACACCTCCGAGGAGTACTGGAGCGGCGGACGCAGCTTCGACATGCGGCACGTGCCCGGACCCGTCTACCTCACGGTCGAGGGCGAGCGCGTGCCCCAACAGGCCGTGTGGGTAAAGCCGTTCGACACCCTGCGCCCCGTCGACGGTCTCACCGACGAGCAGCGCGACCTCGCCGCGCTCGCCTACGTCTGCGACTACACGATCCTCGAACCCGTCCTGCGCGTACTGGACTTGCCGTGGGCGCTGCCCGGACTCATCACCGCGAGCCTCGACCACGCGATGTGGTTCCACCGGCCCGCCCCCATGGACGGCTGGCTCCTCTACGCCCAGGAAGCCGTCGCCGCCGACGCCGGTCGCGGCCTCGCCGTCGGCCGCTTCTTCACCCCTACCGGTACCCACCTGGCCACTGTCGTCCAGGAAGGCCTGATCCGCAGCTCTTGATTCCCACGCAGCTCCTGATCCCTGCACGGCCCGCCCCCGGCCTGCGGAAAGGACCCTCCCGATGGACCAGTTGGACCAGTTGGGCCTCTCGCCCTCCGCCTATCCGGACACATTCGCCCGCGACCACCTCCCACCACGCGCCCAGTGGCCGGTCCTTGAGTTCACCACCGACGAACTCCAGTACCCCCAGCGCCTCAACGCCGGCGCCGAGCTGATCGACGTCCCCACCGCCCGCTTCGGCCCCGACCGCCCGGCCCTGCGCACCCCGGAGGGCGAGGTGTGGACCTACGGCGAACTCCTGCGCCGCGCCAACCAGATCGCCCACGTCCTCACCGACGACCTCGGCCTGGTCCCCGGCAACCGCGTACTCCTGCGCTCCCCCAACAACCCCTGGACCGTGGCCTGTTGGCTCGGCACCCTCAAGGCCGGCGGCATCGTCGTCACCACCATGGCGGCCCTGCGCGCCCGCGAACTCACCCCGGTCGTCGAGAAGACCCGCCCGACCGTCGCCCTGGTCGACCACCGCTTCACGGCCGACGTCGAGACCGTACGCGACACCGTCCTGCCGGACCTCACGATCGTGGCCTACGGCGGCGACGCGCCCGACGACCTGACGCGCCAAGTGGCGGCGAAACCGGCGGAGTTCACCGCGGTCGACACCGCCGCCGACGACGTCGCCCTCTTCGGACCCACCTCGGGCAGTACCGGCGTACCGAAGATCACCACCCACTTCCACCGCGACATCCTGTCCATCGACAACACCTTCGGCCGCCACACACTCCGCCTGAAGCCGGACGATCTCGTGTCGTGCACCGCCCCGCTCGCCTTCACCTTCGGCCTCGGCATCCTGGTCGTCTGCGCCCTGCGGGCCGGTGCGTGCGCGCTGCTCACGGAGGCCGTCGCACCGGAACCGCTCGCCGAACTCGTCGCCGAGGCGGGCGTCACCGTACTCGCGACCGCGCCCACCGCGTACCGGCAGATCCTCAAGGCCGGCAAGGCGGACCGGCTGCACGGTCTGCGCAGTGCGGTCAGCGCCGGGGAGCACATACCGGAGGAAGTGTGGGAGCAACTCCACACGGAGACCGGGATCAAGGTCATCGACGGCATCGGCGCCACCGAGATGATCCACATCTTCATCTCGGCCGCCGGTGACGACATCCGTCCCGGTTCGACGGGACGGCCGGTCCCCGGCTACCGCGCCACGGTCCTCGACCTGGACGGCGAGGAGGTCGGACCCGGTGTCGAGGGGCGGCTGGCCGTGATCGGTCCGGTCGGCTGCCGCTACCTCGACGACCAACGCCAGGCGAACTACGTGGTGAACGGCTGGAACGTCACCGGCGACACCTTCGTGCGCGACGAGGACGGCTACTTCTACTACCGAACCCGCACGGACAACATGATCGTGTCCTCCGGCTACAACATCGGCGGTCCCGAGGTCGAGTCCGCGATCAACACCCACCCGGACGTCGTCGAATCGGCCGTGGTCGCCAAGCCCGATCCCGAACGCGGCTCCGTGGTCTGCGCGTTCGTCGTCCTGGCCGAGGGAGTCGTCGGCGACGACGCCAAGGTCAAGGACATCCAGAACCACGTCAAGGCGCAGCTGGCGCCGTACAAGTACCCCCGCGCGGTGCGCTTCTGTGACGCGCTGCCCCGCAACACCAGCGGAAAGCTTCAGCACTTCCTGCTGCGTCGGATCGTCGAGAAGGAGAACCAGGCATGAGGATCGCGATCGTGGGCGGCGGGCCTGGTGGGCTGTATCTCGCCGCGCTGATGAAGCAGCTCGACCCCGGCCATGAGATCACCGTGTGGGAGCGCAACGCCCCCGACGACACCTTCGGCTTCGGCGTGGTCTTCTCCGACGAGACCCTCGGCGGCATCGAGAACGCGGACACCGTCGTGCACGACGCGATGGAGAGCCGGTTCGCCCGGTGGACCGACATCGACATCGAGTTCGACGGGCATCCCTTCACGGTCGGCGGCCAGGGCTTCGCGGCGATGGCCCGCAAGGACCTGCTGCACATCCTCCAGGAGCGGGCCGCCGAACTCGGCGTCACCGTCCACTACCGCACCCTCGCCCCGGAAGTGGACGAACTGCGCGGCTCCTACGACCTCGTGGTCGCGGCCGACGGCATCAACTCGGCCGTGCGCACCAAGTACGCCGACGCCTTCGTCCCCTCCTTGGACCAGCGGACGAACAAGTACATGTGGCTGGGCACCGACCGGGTCTTCGAGGCGTTCCAATTCCTCGTCAAGCAGACCGAGTTCGGGACCATGCAGATCCACGGTTACCCCTTCTCCGACTCCGGTTCGACGTTCATCGTCGAGATGGCGGAGGACGTGTGGCGCAAGGCCGGCCTCGACGCGACGGAGGGCACGCAGTTCCCGCCCGGGGTGAGCGACGAGGAGTCGGTGGCCCGGATCCGCGAGATCTTCGCCGGGGAACTCGCAGGGCACAACCTCCTGACCAACAACTCCCGTTGGCTGAACTTCACGACGGTCCGCAACGAGCACTGGCACCACCACAACGTGGTCCTGCTCGGCGACGCGGCCCACACCGCGCACTTCTCGATCGGCTCCGGCACCAAGCTGGCCATGGAGGACGCCCTCGCGCTCGCCGCGTGTCTGCACGAACACCCCACCGTGGACGAGGCGTTGACGGCGTACGAGACCGAACGCCGCCCGGTGGTGGAGTCCACCCAGCGCGCCGCCCAGGCCTCGCTGGAGTGGTTCGAGAACATCGGCCGCTACGCCGACCAGGACCCCGCGCAGTTCTGCTTCAACCTGCTCACCCGTTCCCGCCGGATCACCTTCGACAACCTCAAGGACCGCGACCCCGGCTTCGCCGACCTGATCGAGCGCGGCTTCGCGGAGGCGCAGGGCCGCACCGAGTCGGTTCCGGCGATGTTCCAGCCGTTCTCCATCGGTGGCCTGGAGTTGAAGAACCGGATCATCGTCTCGCCGATGGACATGTACTCCGCCGTCGACGGAGTGCCGGACGACTTCCACGTCGTCCACCTCGGCTCCAAGGCGCTCGGCGGCGCGGGCCTCGTCATGACCGAGATGGTCTGCGTCTCCCCCGAGGCCCGCATCACCCCGGGCTGCACGGGCCTGTGGAACGACACCCAGCGCGACGCGTGGACCCGGGTCACCGACTTCGTCCACGGGCGCAGCACCGCCAAGATCGGGCTCCAGCTGGGCCATTCGGGCCGCAAGGGCTCAACTCGCCTCATGTGGGAGGGCATTGACGAGCCTCTCACCGAGGGCAACTGGGAGGTCATGGGCCCGTCCCCACTGCCCTACGGCACGGGTTGCCACGAGCCGCGCGAGATGACCCGGGCCGACATGGACGCGGTCGTGGCCGACTTCGTGTCCGCCGCCCGGCGAGGCGCCGAGGCAGGCTTCGACCTGCTCGAAGTCCACGCGGCCCACGGCTACTTGCTCTCCTCGTTTCTCTCCCCCGTCGCCAACCACCGCACCGACGAGTACGGCGGCGACCTCACGAACCGGCTGCGTTTCCCGCTGGAGGTCTTCGACGCCGTACGGTCCGCGTTCCCCGCCGACCGCCCGGTCACGGTACGGATCTCCGCCACCGACTGGACCCCCGACGGCAACACCGAACACGACGCGGTCGAGATCGCGCGGGCGTTCGTCGCGCACGGCGCGGCAGCCGTGGACGTGTCCTCCGGGCAGGTCACCAAGGACGAGAAGCCGGCGTACGGCCGCTCGTACCAGACCCCGTTCGCCGACCGCATCCGGCACGAGGTCGCCGCTCCGGCGGGCGCGGCGGTGATCGCCGTAGGAGCGATCTCGTCGTACGACGACGTCAACTCGATCCTGCTCGCCGGGCGTGCCGACCTGTGCGCGCTCGGGCGTACCCACCTCTACAACCCGCAGTGGACGTTGCAGGCAGCCGCCGAGCAGGAGTACCGCGGCGCGGGTGCCGACTGGCCGGTGCAGTTCGCGGCGGGCCGCCGCAAGCCGCCCACCTCCCGCACCGACGCGGTCCGCCCACGTCTCGCGCTGCTGCGGGAGGCCCCGCGGGACGCCGTGCACCTGCGATGGACTCCGGGCAGGACAGCGGAATGAGCGGCCCCTACGCCGTCCACCGGGCTCGCGTGGAGTGGATCGACACCGACGCGGCCGGGATCTACCACAACACCACCGTCGTCCGGTTCGCCGAGGCGGCGGAGGCCGAGCTGATGCGCGCGTACGACATCCCGGGCTACTTCCCGGTGGCCCCGAGGGTGCGTTACGAGGTCGAGTTCGAGGCGTCGATCCGGTTCGGCGAGGAGGTCGAGACGCGGGTCGAGCTGATCCGCCTCGGCCGGTCCTCGATGACCTTCGGTTTCGAGGTGTGGCGGAACACCGAGGACGGCAAGCCGAACTGCCGTGCCGCTCGGGGCAGTTATGTCACCGTGCACGTCCCCGACAAGGCGACCGGCGGCAGCGCGCCCTGGCCGGCGGCCTGGCGTACGGCGCTGGGCGGTCGGCCGGAATCGGCGGCCGGCCAGACGCACTGAAATACTACGATCGTGACGGCAAGCGATCTCGAAGACGACAGCCCGGGCCAGCCCGCACCGCCGCGATCCCTGATCGTGACGGTGTACGGGCTCTACGCGCGCGAGGTCGGCGGCTGGATCAGTGTGAGCACCCTGATCCGTCTGCTCGCCGAACTCGACGTCGACGCCCAGGCGGTCCGCTCGTCGATCTCCCGGCTCAAGCGCCGCGAGATCCTGGTGGCCGAGCGCCGGGACAGCCGTGCGGGCTACGCGCTGTCGCCGTACGCCCGTTCCGTCCTGGAGACCGGTGACCGGCGCATCTTCGAGCGCCATGCCGTGACCGACGACGGCTGGGTCATCGCCGTCTTCTCGGTGCCGGAGAGCGAGCGGCAGCACCGGCACCAACTCCGGTCACGGCTCGCCTGGTTGGGCTTCGGGACGGTCTCGTCCGGGATCTGGATCGCCCCCGCCCACGCGCTCGACGACACCCGCGACCACCTGCTCCGCCATGGCCTGGACCAGTACGTCGACCTCTTCCGCGGCGACTACGTGGCCTTCGGTGACCCCGCCGAACAGGTGGGCCGCTGGTGGGACTTGGAGGCGCTCCAGAAGCTCTACGACGATTTCGTCGCCGAGTTCACGCCGATGGCGGGGCGTTGGGCCGGGCCGGGCGCGGTGTCCGACCGGGCCGCGTTCATCGACTACGTCCATGTCCTCACCGCCTGGCGGCGGTTGCCCTATCTCGACCCGGGCCTGCCCAGCTCCCTCCTCCCCGCCACGTGGTCCGGCGCGACGGCGGCGGATCTCTTCGCCAAGCTCCGGCACAGCCTGGCGGACCCGGCGCACGAGTTCGCCCGGAGCCTGCTGGACGACCCGTCCTGATCGGGCGCGGTCACTTCCCGAACGCCTGGCGGAACTCGGCGACGTCCTTGGGCGAGGCATCGATCGCCGCGCACATCGGGACGAAGCCGTCCTTGGCGCCCACGATGTAGTGCCCGCCTTCCGTGTACGTCAGCGTCTCCGAAACCGCGGTGTCGCTGGTGAGGACGACCGTCTCCGCGTCGCCGCCCTTGAACCACCGGTCCACCCGGAAGGTGGCCGTCGAGCCCTCGACGGAAATGGCCGTTCCTTGGAAAAGGGTCGGGTACTTGCTCAGGGTGTCGAGGCCGGGCGGCACGCACTTGCCGGAGCCGCCCTCGGCGGTGAGCTTCAGCGCGCCGGTCGGGGCCGCGCTCTTGCCCGTGGCCGAATGGCCGTTGCCGTTACCGCTGTTGGCCATGATTCCTCCGGCGACGCCGCCGCCCAGTACCAGTAGTCCGGCCGCCGCGATTCCGAAGAGACGCCGGCGTCCCCATCCCGCGGTCGCGATGCCGGCGGCGGTGGTCGCGGACTGGAGCGCGGTGTCGGTGTTCAAGGTGTCCTCCACAAGGCGGTCGATGTCGGGCGGCGGAGCAACTCCGGTCAGTGCCGGGTCCGCGGACTTCAGCCGGGCCAGCAACTCGTCGTCATTCACTGACTGCTCCTTCCTTCATCCCTCTTGTGTCCGGGCCGTCCGGCATCCTTTCGCCCCAGCCGGGCGGCGAGTCTCGCCTTCGCCCGATGGAGCCGGATGCTCACCGCGTTGGACGTCAGCCCGGTCGCCTCCGCGATCTGCCGCGGCGCCAGTCCTTCCCACGCCCACAGCCGCACGACCTCGCGGTCCAGCGCTCCGAGGTCGGCGAGCGCGGCATGCAGCTCACTGTGATCGGCGGCCCCCGCCGGGGCCTCCTCCTGGGTCCGGATCAGCCGCTCCACGAGCCGGAGCCTGCGCCCGTCGGCGCGACGGGCGTTCGCCAGACACCCCCGGGCAACGCCGTAGCACCACGGCAGCACGTCACCCGGATCGGGCTCGGACCCCTCCCCCAGCCCGGGGACGTCGCCGAGCCGACGCCACAGCACGAGCATCGTCTCCGACAGCACGTCATCGACCATGTCGGCGCCCGTCCTTCGCAGCAGATACCGGTGCAGCGGTTCCACCACCAGGTGCGCCAGTCCTTCGAAGCGCGCCCGCCGCATCCGGCGCGCCTCCTGTTCCGTCATGGATTCCACACCCCGTACTGTCCGGCAGCCGCCGGTTCCTTTCCGCCCCCGACATTGATTCAAGCTACATGTAAGTGCATAATGCCGTTATGCATAAGCGGGTTATGGATCCAGCGACGCCGGCGGCCCCCGAGACCTCACCCGAGGACCTGATCATGGCCGTCGAGAGGATGGTCCGCTACGTCCGGCAGAGCGCCGTCACCGGTGGCCTGAGCGTGGCCGCCTCCGCCGTGCTCGGACGCCTGGGCCGCGAGGGTCCGTGCCGCCTGACCGATCTGGCCCGGGCCGAGGGCGCCTCCCAGCCCAACATGACACAGCTCGTCACCCGCCTGGAGCGCGCCGACCTGGTACGGCGCACCGCCGACCGCAGCGACGGCCGGGGCGTACTGGTGGAGGCGACCGACACGGGCCTGGAGGTCTCCCGGCAACGACGCGCCGAACGCGCCCACGCCCTCGACCTGCTCATCGCGGAGCTGAGCGGGCCGGAACAGCAGGCGGTACGGGTCGCCCTACCGGCCCTCGCCCGCGCGATCCAGGACCACCGGCCACCCTCCTGACAGAGCCCTCTCGCACCCTTCAACTCCCTGGAGGACAAGCACACATGAGCGCACCACACGGAAATGTCGCCAGCCCGTTCCGGCAACCCAGGGCCGTCTGGGCCGTCGCGTTCGCCTGCGTCATCTCCTTCATGGGGATCGGCCTCGTCGACCCGATCCTGCCCGCGCTGGCCGACAGCCTGCACGCGACCCCGAGCCAGGTCTCCCTGCTGTTCTGCAGCTACCTGATCGTGACGGCGGTGGCGATGCTGTTCGTGGGCTGGTTCTCCAGCCGCTTCGGCGCCAAGCGCACCCTCGTCATAGGCCTGGCGGTCATCGTGGTCTTCGCCGCCCTGGCCGGCACCTCCGGTTCCATCAACGGCATCGTCGGTTTCCGCGCGGGCTGGGGGCTGGGCAACGCCCTGTTCATCGCCACCTCCCTGGCCGTCATCGTGGCCTCGGCCAGCGGCGGATTCGGTGGTGCGATCATCCTGTACGAGACGGCACTGGGCCTCGGAATCGCCGTAGGGCCGCTGCTCGGGGGCGAGTTGGGCGGCATCAGCTGGCGCGGCCCGTTCTTCGGCGTCGCCGTCCTCATGGCCATCGCGCTCGTCGCCACGGCCGTGTTCGTGCCTGACCTGCCCAAGCCCGAGCGGGTCACTTCGCCCCTCGCACCGTTGAAGGCGCTGCGGCACCGCGGCCTGCTGACGATGGGCATCATGGCGCTGCTCTACAACTGGGGCTTCTTCACCATGCTCGGCTACGCCCCCTACCCCATGGAACTGGACGCCCATCGGCTCGGTCTCGTGTTCACCGGGTGGGGACTGCTCGTGGCCGCGTTCAGCGTCTTCTTCGCCCCACGCCTCCAGGCGCGCTACGGCACCGCGCCCGTCCTGTACGTCAATCTGGCCGGTCTCTCCGTGGTGATGGCGGTGATCGCCGCCGGGGTCGCGACGCCGACCGTGGTCATCGTGGCGGTCATCGTCAGCGGTGCCTTCATCGGCATCAACAACACCCTGACCACCCAGGCCGTCATGCTCGTCTCGCCGGTGGAACGGCCCGTGGCCTCGTCCGCGTACGGCTTCCTGCGCTTCATCGGCGGCGGCCTGGCCCCGTACGCGGCGGGCAAGCTCGCCGACGCCACTGATCTGAGCGTCCCGTTCTATCTGGGTGCCGCCACCTTCCTGCTCGCCATCCCGGTCCTGGCCAGCGGCCACCGGCTGCTCCGCGAGGCCGAGCAGCACGCCGACGAGGGCGAGTCCGTCGCCCCGACTCTCACCCCCGTCGGCGAACCCGTGAGCGGGAGCACACCTCGGATCATGGTCGCCGTCTCCGCCCAGGCCGAGGCTCCCGCCATCGTCGACGCGGCGGCCCGGCTCGCCCGCGACACGCACAGCCCGCTGGAGGTCGTCCACGTCCAACTGACGGCCCTCGTCGAGGAATTGGCCGCAGACACGGAGACGCCCGAGCAGGCCCGCGCCGCCGTGACCGCCCACCTCGACCGCCTTGCCGGGCAGGGCGTCGCGGCGACCGGCCAGATCCTCACCACCGTCGGCGACCACTCCGCCGCCAGCCGCGTACTGGCCCGGCACGCCGCCGACACGGGCGCCCGCGCCATCGCCGTCGGCCGCTCACCGTACGGCCCCCTCACCCAGTTCGCGGAAGGCAGCTTCACCACCGCCCTCACCCACGCGGCCACCTGCACCGTCGTCCTCGTCGAACCCGACAACGCGCCACGGCAACTGACCTCGGCCACCCTGCCCGCCCTGCGCGACGGGGCCGCCTGACCGTCATCGCACATCGACGACGACACCGACACGTGGCGGGCCCGACGACCGACGGGCCCGCCACAGACGTATGCGGGTCCTCGTGAGAAGCACCCGGCAACGATCGGTACGCGAAGCCGAGGTCAGGGCGCACCTTCGCGATTTCCCTGACGGTTCGTCATGAAATAACCGTGTTAACTCGGCGCGCGAACCCTTGCCAAGCAGAGATAGTACGTGCTCGGATTATCTCTGTCGGGCGGTACCCCACTGTCCCGAATCCGCTGCTCAACCATGCACCGCGGGGCCTGTTCGCCCTGCCTCCGCTCCCCGTCTCCCCCTCTCGCCCCTCCCCTCTCCCTCTCTTCGCTCCCCTTCCGTCACCGCGTCCGGAGCCTGTCCGCGGCATGCCCGCAGCCTGTCGAAGAGCGCGATCGGTACCCCCTCAGCGATACCTGGAGAAGCCCGTGTTCGATCTTTCGTCCGTCGACCTGCTCGACGCCTTCACCCGCGAGCTGAAGCTGTGCAAGCTGCGCAGCGACGAGCACGTCGTGGTGCTGTCCGAGCCCGGCAGCCGAGGTGACTACGTCGCCGCCGCCTTCGGTGCCGCCAAGGCGTGCGGCGCGCACGTCATCTCGGCGACCGTGCCGGGCGGCAGCCCCGCGCCGATGCCGAGCACCCACACCGGTGCGGGTCCCGGCCTGGTCTCCGTGCTCAACGACAGCACCGCGCAAGACCTGTTGAAGTCCGCCGACCTGGTAGTCGACCTGACCCGCGAGGGGTTCATCCACGCACCGGTCCAGCAGGAGATCCTGCGCGCCGGCACCCGCATCATCTTCGTCTGCGACGCCCCCGACGTGCTGATCCGCAACCTCCCCAACGAGGGTGACAAAGCAGAGGTGTTGGAGGGGGTCGGCCTGCTGAAGCGGTCGTCCGTCATGCGGGTCACCTCGGACGCGGGGACCGACCTCACCGTCCAACTCGCCGGTTCCAAGCCGGAGTTCCAGTGCGGCTTCGCCGACGATCCGGGCCGCTGGGACCACTGGCCCAGCACGATGGTGTTGTGCTGGCCGGAGATCTCCGACGGCCAGATCGTGCTCGCGGAGGGCGACATCCTGCTGCCCTTCAAGGAGTACGTCCGCTCCCCCGTCACCCTCCAGATCGCGGGCGGCCACATCGAGAAGGTGTCCGGCGGTGCCGAGGCCGAACTGCTGTCGACGTTCTTCGAGGACGCCCGGGACCAGTGGGCGCGCAGCCTCTCCCACATGGGCTGGGGTCTGATGCGCACCGCCGACTGGTTCGCCACGGCGATGTACGGCAAGGACGACCTGATGGGCATGGACGCCCGCGCCTTCGCCGGCAACTTCCTCTGGTCGACCGGCCCGCACCCGGTCCTGGGCCGTGAGTCGTACGCCCATCTCGACATCGCGATGCGCGGCTGCACCGTCACGGTCGACGACGTCGAGGTCGTCACCGCCGGGAAGCTCACCGACGGCTGACCGAGTCGGCCGGCACCTGTGAACCACCCGTACCCGCACGCGAGTTGGAGGAAGTGTGGCGCCCAGCCAGTCGTACGAAGTCACCGTCGTCGGAGGAGGTCTCGGCGGGCTCACCACCGCGTTGGC
The DNA here is from genome assembly GCF_035982055.1 of Streptomyces sp. NBC_01288. NCBI lineage: Bacteria > Bacillati > Actinomycetota > Actinomycetes > Kitasatosporales > Streptomycetaceae > Streptomyces > Streptomyces sp. NBC_01288. The sequence goes on along the minus strand of NZ_CP108427.1, from coordinate 10,370,154 downwards.
ACTGCGGCAGCGCGGTCTGCGGGTCACCGTCCTGGAGCAGGCGTCCGAGCTCGGCGAGGCCGGCGCGGGCATCCAGACGGCCCCCAACGCGAGCCGGGTGTTGATGGGGCTCGGGCTGCGCCCGCAGATGGAGGCCATCCACACCGAGCCGCTGGACCAGGTGCGGCGGCGGTGGAAGGACGGCCGGATCGTCGGGCTGACCTCGCTGGGGCAGCGCTGCAAGGACCAGTTCAACGCGCCGTACTGGCATTACCACCGGGCCGATCTGCACCGTGTCCTGCTGGACGCGTGCGTCGACCCCGGCGGCCCCGGTCCCGTCGTGGACGTACACACCGCGAGCAAGGTCGTCGAGTTGGACCGTACCGATCCCGAGCGTCCCGTGGCGGTCACCGAGGACGGGCGCCGTTACGCCGGTGATGTGCTCGTCGGTGCCGACGGCATCCGCTCGCGGACCCGGGACCTGATGGGCGCCCCCGACACCCTGCTGTTCTCCGGCGAGATGGCCTACCGGGCTCTGATCCCAGGGGAGTTGATCGCGGCCGACCCGGCGACGCGCTGGCTCGTGGACCGCTTCCAGAGCACCATCTGGTACGGCCCGGACCGGCACCTCGTGCACTACATGATCCGCGGTGGCGAGTACCTCAACGTCGTGGCCTGCGTGCCCTGCACGGACGAGGTCGCCGAGAAGTGGAGCGTGTCCGCGACCGCGCAGGATCTCGTGGACGCCTTCCCCGGCTGGGACGACCGCGTGCCGGCCATGCTGTCCAAGGCGAAGGAGGACGTCTCCGCCTTCGCGCTGCACCACCGGCGCCGCGACCCGGTGTGGACGGACGGCCGGGTCGCCCTCCTCGGCGACGCCTGCCACGCGATGCTCCCCTACCAGGCACAGGGCGCCTCCCAGGCCATGGAGGACGCCGCCGTACTGGCCGAGGAACTCGGCGCGGTCACCTCCGCCGGAGTCGAGGGAGCGCTGCGCCGCTACGTCGACCGGCGCGCCAAGCACGCCGGCATGGTCCAGGACGCGTCGCTGCGCAACAAGACCTTCTACCACCTGCCCGACGGCCCCGAACAGCGGGCCAGGGACGAGAAGTTGAGGAACTTCGACGGGGAGTCGGACCTCTCCTACGACTGGCTGTGGTCGGGCACCCCGCTCAACGACCCGGATCTCGGCGCGTTCTCGTACCGGTTCGCGCGCTGAGCCCCCTCCCCTCCGAACCCTCTGAAGAGTGCCCCATCCGGTCCGCACGCCGGAGCCCCGCGAAAAAGCGCGCCCGCAATCGTGCGGCACGTACCAGACACGCGACACCGTGGAGCGAACGTGAAAACAGGCGATCAGATAGTTCAGGAACTCCCCTGGAAATGGCCGGTCCAGGGAAAGATCTTCATCATCGGCGGCCTCGGCTACCTGTTCGACGCGTACGACATCGCCCTGAACGGCTTCCTGATGCCGCTGGTGGGTGAGCACTTCGACCTCTCGCTGAGTGATCGCGGATACGTGGCCACCGCCAACCTCGTCGGTATGGCCGTGGGCGCCATCGTCTGGGGTTCGGTCGCGGACCGGATCGGCCGGAAGAAGGCCTTCAGCGTCACGTTGCTGATCTTCGCGGTGTTCTCCGTCCTCGGCGCGCTCTCGCCGACGTACCCCGTCTTCCTCGCGCTGCGCTTCCTCGCGGGCATCGGACTCGGCGGCTGCATCCCCGTGGACTACGCGCTGGTCAGCGAGTTCTCGCCGCGCAAGTACCGGGGCCGGGTGCTGACCGGGCTCGACGTGTGGTGGCCGGTGGGCGTGACGCTGTGCGGGTTCGTGTCGACGGCGCTGCTGTCGGTCGACGGGAACTGGCGGTGGATGCTGACGACGATGGTCGTGCCCGCGCTGCTGCTGTTCTGGGCCCGCCGAGGCATCCCGGAGTCGCCGATCTACCTGGCGAAGAAGGGCCGCGAGGCGGAGGCCAGGCAGGTCATCGACGACCTGGTCGCCCGCACCGGCGCGCCCGCGGTGCCGTACACGATCCCGGAGCCCGTCGCCGAGACCGGCCCGCGTGGAGTGGCCGCGGCGGCCGAACAGCTGCGCCGTATATGGAAGTTCAGCCCGCGCATCACCTCCGCCGCCTGGCTGCTCTTCGCCACGATCATGCTGGTCTACTACGCGGCCCTGAGCTGGATGCCGACCATCCTCAAGGACGAGGGCCTCGGTGACACCGCGGCCTTCATGAAGACCACCCTGATGAGCGGCGTCGGCATCATCGGCGTGCTGGCGTCCACGGCCCTCGTCGACATCGTCGGCCGCAAGTGGCTCATCGGGATCTCGGCGCCGGTCGCCTCCGCCGCGCTCGTCGTGTTCGCGCTGGTGATGAAGATGCCGACAGGGTCCGTCGTGGCGATCGGCGTCTTCGGCTTCCTGATCCAGCTCACCATCCCCGCCCTGTACGCGTACGCCTCCGAGCTGTATCCCACCGAGTTGCGGGCCAGCGGCTTCGGCTGGGCCTCGTCGGTCAGCCGGGCGCTCACCGGATTCGCCCCGATGCTGTTCGGCTCGCTGATGTGGCCCGCGCTGGGGCTGGCAACGACCTTCGCCGTATTGGGAGTTGCGGTCCTGGTGGCCGTCGTGTGGATGGCGTTCGCGGCACCGGAGACGAAGGGCCGGGTCCTCGACGCCGACGAGGAGGAGCCGTCGGCCCTCCCCCGGCTGAGCGTCGCCGAGCAGCCCGCGCTCTGAGGCACGGCCCGCCCGACAACTTACGGAGGACCATGAAGCCCGCCCCCTTCCAGTACCACCGGGCCCGCGACGTCGACGGCGCCGCACGGCTGCTGGCCGAGCTCGGCGACGACGCCAAGGTCATCGCCGGCGGGCAGAGCCTCGTCGCGATGATGAACTACCGGCTGGCCCGGCCGCGTCACCTCGTCGACATAGGCGGCCTGCGCGAACTGGACCGGATGCAGCGGACCGCCGACGGCGGACTGCGCATCGGGGCGCTCACCACCCACCACACGGTGGAGACCGACCCGGCCGGGGTGCTGGGGACGGGCTTCGAGGTCCTGCGGAGGGCCATGACCTGGATCGGGCATCTTCCGATCCGCACCCAGGGCACGGTCGGCGGCAGCATGGCGCACGGCGACGCCACCGCCGAGTGGTGTCTGCTCGCGGTGACACTCGGCGCGGAGTTCGTGGCACGCGGGCCGCGGGGTGAACGCACCATCCCGGCCGGGGACTTCTTCCTCGGCTACTACACGACGGCCCTGGACCCGGACGAGATCCTCGTCGAGATCGTCTTCCCCCGCCCCGCACCGCACGCAGCCCTCACCGAATTCGCCGAGCGGCGTGGGGACTTCGCCCTGGTGGCCGCTGCCGTCGACCTCGATGTGGAGGACGGCGAGGTGCGCGGGGGCCGGGTGGCACTCGGCGGGGTGGCGTCCGCCGCCGTCCAAGTGCCGGAGGCGGAGGCGGTGTTGGCGGGCGGCGGCTCCTTCGAGGCGTGCGCGTCGGCCGCCGCCGAGGCCGTGGAACCGCCCGCCGACGCGTCGGGCAGTACGCACTACCGCAAGGAACTCGTACGGACCCTGGTCCGGCGTGCCTGCGAGGAGGCGGTGTCCCGATGAGCAACAGCCCTGTGAGCGACGGGAAGTTGGTGGGCAAGGCGGTTCGCCGTCGAGAGGATCCGCGCCTGCTCGCCGGGCGCGGCCGGTTCGTCGACGACATCGCGCTGCCCGGCATGCTGCACGCCCAGTTCGTCCGCAGCACGGTCGCCCACGCCGAGCTGTCCTCGGTGGACGTGTCGGCGGTGCGCGACGTCCCGGGCGTCGTCGCGGTGTTCACGGCCGAGGACCTGGAACTGGGTGACATCGTCGCTCAACTGGGCCGCCCGCTCTCGGAGTTCGTCCCGACCGCGATGCCGGTCCTGGCCCGCGACAAGGTCCGCTACGTCGGTGAGCCGATCGCGATCGTCGTGGCCCGGGACGCGTACGCGGCGGAGGACGGGCTGGAGGCGGCGAAGGTCTCGTACGCCACGCTGCCTCCGGTGTTGTCCGAGGAGGCGGCGTTCGCGGACGGTGCCCCGCTCGTCCACGCCGAGGCCGCGCGCAACACCCTGGTGGACGTCTCCCTCTTCGCGACGGAGGGCATCGACGGGATCTTCGACGCGGCCCCCTGTGTCGTCGAGGTCGACACGAGGACCGGTCGGCAGAACGCGCTGCCACTGGAGACCCGGGGCGCCGTGGCGCACTGGGACGACCGCGAGGAACAGCTCGTCGTGCACACCTGCACCCAAATCCCGCACCAGGTAAGGACGGTGGCCTCCCGCTGCCTGCGTCTCGACGAGCGCGCGGTGCGGGTCGTGGTGCCGGACATGGGCGGCGGGTTCGGCCAGAAGTGCGTGGTGGGCCGCGAGGAGATCGCCGCAGCGGCGGCAGCCCTGCGGCTCCGGCGTCCGGTGAAGTGGATCGAGGACCGCAAGGACGCCCTGTCCGCGTCGTTCCTCGCCCGCGAGCAGCACTACCGGGCGCGCGCGGCCTTCGACGCCGAGGGCAGGATCCTCGCGCTCGACGCGGACGTGGTCTGCGACATGGGCGCGTACTCCTGCTACCCCTTCACCGCGGGCATCGAGCCGCTGATGGCGTCCGCCGAGATGCCCGGCGTCTACAAGCTGCCCGCGTACCGGGTGCGGGGCCGGGCGGTCACCACCAACAAGGCGCCCACCGGACCGTATCGCGGGGTCAGCCGGCCGCAGTACGTCATGGTCATGGAGCGGCTCTTCGAGCGTGCCGCGCGCCGACTCGCCCTGGATCCGGTCGAGATCCGCCGCCGCAATGTCATCACGGAGTTCCCGTACAAGGGCGTCAACGGCATCACGTACGACCCGGGCTCCTATCTGGAGTCGCTGAACCTGTGCGAGCGGTCCGTCCGGGAGGAGGGCTGGTACGAGAAGCAGGCAGCGGCGGCGGCCGAGGGACGGCACATCGGCATCGGCTACTCGTGCTTCAGCGAGCGCACCGGCTACGGCTCGGCGGCCTTCGCGCAGCGCAAGATGCAGGTGGTGCCCGGCTTCGACATCTCCGAGGTCCGGATGGACACCAGCGGCGCGGTCACCTTCACCACCGGCACCATGAACCACGGCCAGAGCCACGAGACGACGATGGCCCAGATCGTCGCCGACGAACTCGCCCTGGACATCGCCAAGGTGAGGCTCCATCAGGGCGACACCGACCGCATCACCTACGGCTTCGGTACCTTCGCCAGCCGCTCCATCACCATCGGCGGCAGCGCCGTACGCCTGGCGGCGGCGAAGCTCGGCGACAAGCTGTGCGCAATCGCCGCGTCCCGTTGGGGAGTTGCCCCGGAGGAGGTGGAGTTGACGGAGGGCGCCGCCCGTCGCCGTAACGCCCAAGACGTCCTCACCTACGAGGAGATCGCCGATATCGCCTATCTCCGGGCGCACTTGCTGCCGAAGGACATCGAGCCGGGACTGTCCGTCACCGCCACCTTCGACGTCTTCAACGACGGCACCTTCTCCAACGCCACGCATGCCTGCGTGGTCGAACTGCACGCCGGTACAGGGCAGGTGGAGATCCTGCGGTACGTGTGCGTCGAGGACTGCGGGGTCGCCATCAACCCGCAGGTCGTGGAGGGGCAGTGCCGGGGCGGTATCGCGCAGGGCATCGCGGGCGCGCTGTTCGAGCAGGTGACGTACGACGCCCAGGGTGAGCCGTCGGCGACCGGCTTCATGGACTACAAGGTGCCGACCGCGCACGAGATCCCGGACGTGCTGATCCACCACCTGGAAACACCCTGCGCGTTCACCGAGACCGGCGCGAAGGGTGCCGGCGAGGGCGGCACGATCGGGGCACCCGCCGCCGTGCTCAACGCCGTGAACGACGCCCTGCGCCCGACCGGCGTCGAACTCGACCACACACCGATCACCCCCGAGACCGTGCACCGCGCGCTGAACGGCGCCCCGAGCCTGGAGTCGTCCTCATGAACACCGACCCCGTGGTGACCCACCCGGACCTCCAGCTCATCACCCTCGACGTCAACGGCGAGCGGCACGACGTCATCACCGAACCCCGCCGCACCCTCGTCGACGTACTCCGCCACGAACTGCGGCTGACCGGAACGCACGTCGGGTGCGAGCACGGGATCTGCGGCGCCTGCACAGTCCTGGTCGACGAACGGCCCGTCCGCGCCTGTCTGATGTTCGCGGCGCAGGCGGAGGGGTCCTCCATCCGCACGGTCGAGTCGTTGTCAGAGGACGGCGGCGGTGAACTCAACGATCTGCAAAGGGCGTTCAGCGAGCATCACGCGTTGCAGTGCGGCTTCTGCACGCCCGGGTTCCTGATGCTCGCCGAAGGGTTCCTCGCCGAGCGGCCGGACGCGACGAAGGAGGAGATCCGCGAGGTGGTCGCCTCGAACCTGTGCCGGTGCACCGGCTACCAGACCATCGTCGAGGCGATCGACGCCTGCGCGACGACCCGGCGCCGGACGTGCGCCACCCCCTGCGACAGCCCTGCCGGCAAGGAGCACTGACGTATGCAGCTCACCAACACCGTGCCGGTCAAGGCCTCCCCCGACGACGTCTTCACCCTGATGAACGACGTCGAACGGGTCGCGTCCTGCATGCCGGGCGCCACGCTCGACGGGCAGGACGGCGACACCTGGCGGGGGCGGGTGAAGATCCGGGTGGGTCCCATCAGCGCCTCGTACGCCGGTACCGTCCGCTTCCTGGAGATCGACGCCGAGAAGCGGCGACTACGGGTGCACGCGCGGGGTACGGACACCCACGGCAGCGGGGACGCGGAGGCCGAGGTCACTCTCGACATCGTCGCGGCGCCCGAGGGAGCGCTGCTCCAGCTCTCCACGGACCTGGTGATCCGCGGCAAGATCGTCCAGTTCGGCAAGGGCGCGATCGTCACGGTGTCGGACCGGATCATCCAGCAGTTCGCCCGGAACCTGGGGAGCCTGCTGGACCAGGACCGGGCGACCGGGCCCTCCCCGATGGCAACCACTGCGACCACTCCCACCGCCGCGCAGCCGGTCATCGCGCCGGACTCGGACCTCGACGGCCTGGCCATGCTGTTGGGCCCGCGAGCCGCCAAGTACGGCCTGGTGGCAGGGGCGTTCGCCGTCGGTGTCCTGGAGGGCTGGCTGCTGGGCCGACTCGGCGCCCAGGCACGGGAGTTGCGCGCACTACGGAGGACGTCATGAGCGACGCTCAGTACGGTCAGGAGACCGAACACACCTACCGGCGGGCCGGGTTCGGCGCACCCGTGCGCCGCGGCAACCACCCCGCGATCGTCGTGGTCGACCTGACGCGCGGCTTCACCGAGCCGGGATTTCCGTCCGGGGCCGACCTCACTCAAGTCGTCGCGGCCACCGGCGAGTTGATCGCGGCGGCGCGACCGGCCGCCGTACCGGTGGTGTTCACCGCGATCGCCTACACACCGGCCGAGGCGGCGGGCGACGCCGTCACCTGGTTGCAGAAGGCGCAGGGCATGCGAAGCCTGGTGGAAGGCAGCGAGGAGGTCGCGCTCGACCCGCGACTGCCTCGAACACCGCAGGACCATCTGATCGTCAAGAAGGGCGCGTCCGCGTTCTTCGGTACGTCCCTGGCCGCCCTGTTGACCGGACTCGGCTGCGACACGGTGCTGGTGTGCGGTGCGACGACCAGCGGCTGCGTACGGGCCACCGCCGTGGACGCCGTGCAGTCCGGGTTCTCGGTGCTGGTGCCGAAGGAATGCGTCGGCGACCGCGCCCCCGGTCCGCACGAGGCGAGTCTCTTCGACATCCAGGCCAAGTACGGCGACGTGATCGACCTCAAGGACGCCGTCGGGTACCTCGACGGACTGCCCAGGACAGCCCCGTAACCCCGTCTGCCGCTCTGCGTAATTGGAGAAACCCCATGCCACCACCCACCCGCCTACTGGCCCAGTCCGCGCTCGCCGACCTCGCGGACATCCCCGCCACCAGCCGCTGGGTCCGCTCAGGCGGCGCGCGCCTGCACGTCCTGGACTACGGCGGTGACGGCGTCCCGCTGGTCGTACTGCCCGGCATCACCAGCCCGGCCGTCGCGATGGACTTCGTGGCCCGTGAACTGACGCCCCTTGTAAGGCCGTTGGTGGTCGACGTCCGTGGGCGCGGGCTGTCCGACGGCGGCGGTCCGTACGGGTTGGAGGAGTACGCCGAGGACACCGAGGCGGTCGTCGCGGGACTCGGGCTGCACCGTCCGGTCCTCTTCGGGCACTCCATGGGTGCCCGGATCGCGGCCGTGACCGCCGTCCGGTCCAAGGTGGCGCTGCGCGGCACCGTGCTGGGCGATCCCCCGATGAGCGGCCCCGGACGCGGGCCGTATCCCACGCCCCTCGACGTCTTCCTGGACCAGCTGGCGCAGGCGCGGCGCGGTACCGACGCGGACGAGGTGGCCCGGTCCTGGCCGCGCTGGCCGCGCCGTGAGCAGGAGCTGCGGGCGCGCTGGCTGGCGAGTTGCGACACAGAGGCCGTCACCGCCACGCACCGCGGCTTCGAGAGCGAGGACTTCTTCGACTGGTGGCCCTCCGTTCCCGGGCCCACGGCACTCCTCTACGGCGCGGACAGTCCGGTCGTCACCGCGGAGGGCGCCGCGGAGGCGGCCCGGCTGCTGCCGTCGGCCGCGTTGACCGAGATCCCGGACGCCGGTCACATGCTGTTCTGGGACAACCCGCCCGCCGCGCTCGCGGCCCTGCGCCAGGCACTGCTCCCCATGCTGACGTGAGGCCGACGCGTGGGTTCCCGGAGATCACCGGTCCGGCTGACGACTCGATCAAGTGCCGTGCTTAAGTGGGCTTCATGGGTGACGAAACCGCAACCCCGACGTCCACATCCGCCGGGCCTCCCCCGGCGCTCACCGCCGCGCCCGGCTACCAGGTCCGCCGCCTCTACCAGGCGTATCTCGCGGCCTGGATCCGTGCCGTCGACCCGACACTCACCGGGCCGCAGTTCGCGGTGCTCCAGGCTGTGGAGGCGGCGCCCGGGAGCGACCAGCGGTCCATGGCGGCCGCGGTCTCCCTGGACACGTCGACGATGGCGGACGTGGCCCGGCGCCTGGAGAACCGGGGACTGATCGTGCGCAGGACGGCCGCGGACGACGGTCGGCGCAAGCTGCTCCATCTGACGGAGGAGGGCGAGCGGACCCTCCACGACGCGAACCTCCGCGCCCGCAGCCTGGACGAGCGCCTTCTCGCGCCGTTCGGACCGGAGCGGCGCGAGGACATCATGCATCTCTTCACGTCCCTCGCCGATCACTGGGAGGGACTGGCCGAGGACTCCTGACCGCGAGGCGGCGGTCGGCGGATCCCCGGTCGCCGACAACCGTACGTAGCCTCGTAGGCAGGACACCCGGAGGATCCCGTGACCGATCACCACATCGGCATGATCGTGCCCAGCTCGAACCTGACCATGGAGACGGAGCTGCCGCGCATGATGCGGCAGCGCGAGTCCCTGGTCCCGGAGGACCGGTTCGTCTTCCACAGCAGCCGTATGCGCATGCGGCACGTGACGCCGGAGCAGCTGCGTGCCATGAACGCGCAGACCGGACGCGCGGCGCTGGAACTCGCCGACGCCAGGCCCGACGTGATCGTCACGGCCTGCCTCGTGGCGATCATGGCGCAGGGGCCGGGGTTCCACTGCACCGCCGAGGACGAGATCACCGCCGTGCTGCGCGCCGAGGGCTCCAAGGCCCCCGTGGCGTCGAGCGCCGGCGCCCTCCTCGACGGCATCAAGGCCCTGGGCGCCCGGCGGGTCGCGATCGTCACGCCGTACATGAAGCCGCTCACGCAACTGGTGGCGGACTACATCGAGGACGCCGGTGTCGAGGTGGTGGACGCGCTGAGTCTGGAGGTGGCGGACAACCTGGCCGTCGCCCGGCTCGACCCCGCCGACCTGCGCGAGCACTGGCGGCGCCTGGACCTGTCACGGGCCGACGCGCTCGTCCTGTCCGCCTGTGTCCAGATGCCCTCGCTGCCGTCGATCCAGCCGGTGGAGGAGGCGGCTGGGTTGCCGGTGCTCTCGGCGGCGACCGCCACGGCGTACCGCGTCCTCGTCGAGCTGGGCCTGCCCACGGTCGTTCCCGGTGCGGGCAGCCTGCTCAGCGGTGAGGTCCCCGGTCCGGCGGGCGTCTAGAAACCGGGCAGGGACAGTGTGCCGGGCGTTTCGCGGGTTCAGCCGGTGAGCTCCTGTTCCGTGTCTCCGATGTTCAGGACGGTGGTGCGGAACGAGGTCACGACCGGGCGGAGATCGATCCGGTGCCAGGCGGCCCACAGGCGTACGGACCTCTGGAACCAAGGGAGTTCGCGGACCGTGACGCCCGGCGTGTCGCCGTGCAGCGTGCTCTTCTGCACGAACGCGGTGCCCAGCCCGGACGCGACGAGCCCGAGTCCGGTGCGGGATTCCGGGGCCTCGAACCGGATGTCGGGGGTGAACCCGGCGGCGGCACAGGATGCGACGAAATCATCCCGCCAGGCCGGGTCCTGACTGTTCTCGACGGCGATCCACGGCTGGCCGTCCAGGTCCTCCGGCCGGATCTCCGTCGCGTCGGCGAGGGGGTGTCCGCTCGGCATGGCCAGGAGCAGCGCGTCCTCCAGGAGGAGGGCACTGCGCAGATCCGGGTCCGTCTCGGGCGGTGCCTCCGGGACCAGGGCGATGTCCAGGCTGCGTTGGCGCAGTCCCTCGAACTGTTGCGACGAGGTCAGGTCGTAGAGCGCGACATGGATTCCGGGACGCTCGTCGTGCAGGGCTCGCAGGGCACCGGGCAGGAGGCCGGTGTGCATGGCGTCGCCCACGTATCCCACGCACAGGCCTCCCTCCTCGCCCCGGCCGAGACGTCGGCCCAGGTTCTCCAGTCGGTCGGCGTGCCGCAGCAGGGCCGCGGCCTCGGTGAGGAAGACACGGCCGTCGGAGGTGAGCCGGATGCGCTGCTGGCTGCGCTCGAACAGCGTCAGTCCCAGGCCCTTCTCCAGCTGGACGATCTGCCGGCTCAGCGGCGACTGCGAGATGTGCAGGCGTTCGGCGGCCCTGCCGACGTGTTCCTCTTCGGCGACGGCCACGAAGTAGCGGAGTTGGCGCAGGTCAAGCACGTAAGACCTCTCAGGACTCAAGTCTGTCCAAGCAAGTCTTGGACAGTCTCACCCCTCGATCCTAACCTCGACAGAGCAAGAGCCGCGGATCGGAAAAACCCTCCCGAACTACGCGACACGTCATGACACGTCATGGAGAGAAGGATCCTCATCATGGGCATCAAGTCCCTTCTGCCGGGCACCCTCGGCTTCGGTACCGCACCCCTGGGCAACATGTTCCGCAGCATCCCGGACGAGGAGGCCGCGGCCACCGTCGAGGCCGCCTGGGACCAGGGCATCCGTTACTTCGACACCGCCCCGTTCTACGGCGCCGGTCTGTCCGAGCTCCGCCTGGGCGAGGCACTGGCCGGACGGCCGCGCGACGAGTTCGTGCTCAGCACCAAGGTCGGCCGGGTCATCCTCGACGAACTGGAGGACCCCGCCGCCCGGGACCTGGGTGAGAAGGGCGGTCTGTTCGAACACGGCCGCCCGAACAAGATGATCGACGACTACACGGCGGACGCCACCCTGCGCTCCATCGAGGACAGCCTCACGCGCCTGAGGACGGACCGCCTCGACATCGTCTGGGTGCACGACGTGGCCCAGGACTTCCACGGCGACGACTGGCCGGCCGTCTACGAGACCGCGCGCACCGGCGCTTTCCGCGTCCTCCAGCGGCTCCGCGACGAAGGCGTCATCAAGGCCTGGGGCCTCGGCGTCAACCGCGTGGAGCCGATCGAGCTGACCCTCGACCTGAACGAGCCGCGGCCCGACGCGTTCCTCCTGGCCGGCCGCTACACCCTCCTCGACCACGACCGTTCCCTCCAGCGTCTCCTGCCCGCCGCCACCGAGCAGGGCGTCGACATGGTCGTCGGCGGCCCGTACAGCTCCGGCGTCCTCGCGGGTGGCCGGCACTTCGAGTACCAGGAAGCCCCGGCGGAGATCGTCGCCAAGGTCGAACGGCTCAAGGCGCTCGCCGCCGAACACGGCGTGAGCATCAAGGCCGCCGCGCTGCAGTTCGCGCTGGCCCACCCCGCCACGGCCGCCGTCGTACCCGGCGCCACCCGCCCCAGCCGCATCGCGGAGGACGTCGCCGCCCTCGCCGAGGACGTACCGCCCGCCTTCTGGACCGCCCTGCGCGACGAGAAGCTCATCGCCACCGACGCCCCCACCGCCTGACACCCCACAGCACACCGCAGGAAGCACTCACCATGGCCACCACCACCGCGTCCCTCGACATCCCGCAGAACCCCGACCACGTCTGGCAGCTCATCGGCGGTTTCGGATCCCTGCCCGACTGGCTCCCCTACATCCCCGAGAGCGAACTGGGCGAAGGGGGCCGGGTACGCCGCCTGACCAACCAGGACGGCGGTGTCATCGTCGAACGCCTCCAGGCCTTCGACCAAGCCGCGCGCAGCTACTCCTACGCCATCGAAGAGGCGCCGTTCCCCGTGACCGGCTATCTCTCCACTCTGCGCGTGCACGCCGTCCCCGGCAGCCCCGACCTCTCGCGCGTCGAATGGTCCGGCACGTTCACCCCCGTCGGCGTCACCGACACCGATGCCGAGGAGTTGTTCCACGGCATCTACGCCGACGGCCTCGCCGCACTCCTGAAGACCGTGACCGCCTGATCACCTTTGCGGATCTCGCACTTCCGCGACAGTCCACAGGACATCGGTGAACTGCCCGCACATCTCCCGGACTTCAGCCTCGTGGAGCTGTTTCGGCTGAAAGCGCACCACCATCGTGTAAGGCGATCCGGGGTAGATCATGGGGTTCAGGGCGACACCCTCCCCCATGCTCCTGAAATCGATTCCTGACACTCGAACTCCCGGACGGTTACTGAGCTTTTCGCGGTCCAGGGGATAGTTCTGGTTCAAGAACATGACATCCGACAACTTCTCCATGCCGGTGGTCGCCAGGACGTCCCTCAGCGGCAGGTGACGGTGTGGCAGCAGCTGGGCCTGCTGGTCCCGGAGACGTTCCAGCTCGTCGATGAAGGGCTTTTCGTCGTCGAGCCGGATCCGCAACAGGGTGGAGTTCGCCAGCGGGCCGACCATACGTTCCACGCCCGGGATCTCGGGAGGACGTCCCCCGGTGGAGCTGAGGATGACGAGATCGCTCTCGCCCGTCAGCCGACCGAGCACCGCGGCCCACGCTCCTTGGAAGACCGTTCCCAATGTCATTCGGTGACGGCCGGCGATGTCGGTCAGTGCCGATGTCAGTTCCAGGGGAAGTTCCACCATGAATTCCTCAAGGGGCGCACGAGTACCTACGAGTGGCCTGGCGAGGAAAGTCGGATGCGCACCGGCAAGTGCCGTCGTCCAGGCGTGCCTGGCCGCTTCCCTGTCCTGTGCCGTGAGCCACTCGAAGTAGCTTCGGTACGAGGGGACGGGCGCGAGGGATTCATCGCTTCCGTCGGCCTCGTACAACTCAAGAAGTTCTTCGAGCAGCACGGGGAACGACCAACCGTCCAGCACTCGGTGGTCGTTCGTCATGACGAGGCGGTGCTCGGCCGGTCCGAGCCGGATGAGCGTGAATCGGAACAGCGGAGGACGGGCCAGGTCGAACGGCTGCCGCCAGTCCTCTTCACGCACCTTCAGCAACCGCGTGTCCTGGTCGATCGGCCCGAGGGCGGAGAGGTCCGTGAAGCGCCATGCCGGGGTCGCGTCGGCGACGACGAAGTGGACGAGGCCGTTCTCTCCCTTGCCCCACATACCGCCCCGAAGCGCGCCGTGCCGACGGGCGAGCGAGGCGATGGCCGTACGCAGCCTGTCCGGATCGAGCTGTCCCGCAAGATGAATGACCCACTGAACGGGCCGTTGCAGCGGCTCGGTTCCCTTGAATCCGGCCGTCTGGTCCGGGGAGGGCGGGAAGACGTCCTGGAGCGAGGGATGGTCCCTTTCCAGCGCCTCGATCTTTGTCTGGCTCAGGGCCACGAGCGGGAGGTCCGACGGTGTCCTGCCTCCGGTGTGCGGATGGCTCAGGTGGCCGACGATGCCGCGGACGGCGGTGTCCCAGAGCTCGGCGAGCAAGCGGACCTCGCTCTCCTCCAACTGGCCCGGCGACCATAGCCAGTTGGCGGTCAGTCGCGGGCCCTCGGGGAGGTCGTAGGCGCAGACGTTGATCTCCAGCCCGTGCCTGACGGGCATGCGCGGGTCGTAGCCGGGGACGAGGCCTTGGGACGTGGGGACCAACGCCCAGTCGGCGTCCTGGTCGGCGGGGGTGCGGCCGAGGTAGTTGATGAGGACCTGTGGCTCCGGGAGGTCCGTGAGGGCGGTGGCGGTAAGGGAGTTGAGGTGGCGGAGCCGTCCGTAGTCGGCGCTCATCCCGCTGACGGCACGCAGTTGCTCCTTGGTCCGCTTCACCTCTGCGCTGATCCCGGCTGCTCCGTCCACGACCTCGGACCAGTCCAGCGAGCCCAGGTCGAGGCTGACGGGGAACTCGTGCGTGAACCAGCCGACGGTTCCCGAGATGTCCGGCGCCCCGTCGTCGTCCGACGTGGTGGTGCGTCCGTGCCGTTCGAGGGCGAGGAGGAGACTGTCGCGCGTCGGGAGAAGACAGTCGTCCCCGCCATCATCCTTCCGGCGGAGGGCCCGCATGCGCCGGACCGCCAGGGCCAGCGCGGTCAGGAGTACGTCTTCGGCGGTCGCGTGGAAGGCGGCCGGGACGGTGGTGAGCAGAGGGCCGGTTGTCTCGGGCGGCAGGGTGACCGTCAGGCTGCGCAGTGTCGCCGCCGTGTCGTCCGGGGTGCCGCCGTTGCCTGTGTGACCGCCGAACAGGCCGTTCGGGCGCCGGAGTTGGTGCTGCCATGTGGCGAGCGAATGTTCCGCGGCGAGGGTGGCTTCGGTGGTCTCGCGGGCCGCCCATTGCCGGAACGAACCGCGGACACGGACGAGTTCGACCGGCGACTCGGCGTCAACGGCCCGGCAGGCTCGTGCCACATCGGCGAGGATCACCCGCCAGGACACGGCGTCCACCACCAGATGGTGCAGTACGAGAAGAAGCCTGCCGCGTCGTTCGAGACCGGCGTCGAACCAGACGGCCCTGAACACCGTCCCGTCCTCAGGACTGAGCCGGCCCGCCTGCTCATGCCGCTGCGCGATCAGGACGTCGTCCCACGCCTTGTCGTCCAACTCCCCTACGGACACCCGCGTGAAGCAGTCGTCGACGCGCACCGAACCCGGTTCGGTCACGACCTGCTTGAGCCGCCCGTCCTCGCGCCATGCGCGGAGCCTGAGCATGTCGTGGTGGTCCAGTACGGCCTGGATCGCGTTCTTCACGGTGTCCTGGCCGAGGCCCAACGGAGTACGGACGACGGCGAATTGATGGAACGCGTCGAATCTGTCGGCGGTCCGGTCGAGTATCGCGACGATCGGCGTGACCGCGACTTCTCCCCGCCCGAGTGCGGGGTCCTCGTCAGCCTGGTGTCCCTCTCCTTCGTACCGTGCGGCGGCGGCCAATGTCCGGACCGTGCCCTTGGAGAACACGTCCTGCACGGACAGGACCCACCCCTCCTCCCTCGCCCGTGTCACCAGCCTGATGGCGAGGATGCTGTCGCCACCGCGCTCGAAGAAGTTGTCGTCGATACCGATGTCGTCCAGACCGAGCACACGCGCGACCAAGTCATGAAGCGCATGCTCAACTGCCGTACGCGGTGCGCTCTTCGGACCCCGTGAGGAGAAGTCGGGAGCGGGGAGCGCATGGTGGTCCACTTTCCCGTTCACCTTCAACGGGATGTGATCGACGGTCAGTACGGTCGGCGCCATGTACGAAGGAAGACGGGACGCCACGAACTCCCGTAGATCGGCGTCCGTGAAGGAACTCTCCGGGCCCGAACGCACCACGTGGGCGATCAGTCGCTCGTGGCCCGCCCGGTCCGTGTGCACGGATGCGACGGCCGACCGCACGTCGTCGTGTGCGACCAACGCGGCCTCCACCGCGCCCAGTTCGATACGGAATCCATGAACCTTGACCTGACCGTCCTCGCGGCCCAGGTATTCGAGAACTCCGTCGGGCCGATAGCGGGCGATGTCCCCCGTGCGGTACATGCGCTCGTCCGGCGATGTGCCGTAGGGATTGGCGACGAACTGCTCCGCCGTGAGATCCGGCCGATTCAGATAGCCCGACGCCAACTGGGCGCCCGCCAGATACAGATCCCCCGGATACCCGGGCGGCACCGGCATACGGCTCTCGTTCAGCACATACGTCTGCGTGTTGAACACCGGCCGTCCGATGGGGACATCCGTCCCTTCGCCCGCCTGCGGCCGGCTCTCCCAGGCGGTGACATCGATCGACGCCTCGGTGGGACCGTACAGATTGTGCAGCCGTGCCGGAAGCGTCCGGTGGAACCGCTCGGCCAACGCGCTGCTGAGCCGCTCCCCGCTGCTCAACACCCGGAGGAGACCCCGGCACGAGGCCGCGGACCGCTCATTGAGGAATTCCGACAGGAGCGACGGTACGAAGTGTGCGGTGGTCACCCCCGCACGACGGATCAGCTCACTGAGGTACGCGGGATCACGCTGTCCACCGGGCTCGGCGATCACCACGGCGGCCCCGACCGTCAACGGCCACCAGATCTCCCACAGCGAGACATCGAAACTGATCGACGTCTTGTGGAGAACGCGGTCACTGCTCTCCAACTGATACTGCGCCTGCGTCCAGTGGAGCCGATTGACGATCCCCCGCTGCGGGACCACAACTCCCTTGGGCTGACCGGTCGATCCGGAGGTGTAGATGACATAGGCCGGCGTTTCCCCCGCAGCCACATCCGCACCCACGGCTTCACATGCACCGCCCTTGACCTCGCGCACAGTGCCGAGCGAGTCGACAACGACATGTCGGGTGTCCGGAGGAAGGACGGAGACGTGCGCCGCATCCGTGATCACCAGTCCAGGATCGGCGTCGGACAGAATGCGCCCGACATGCGCATCGGGAAATTCCGTGTCGATGGGCAGAAAGGCCGCACCGGTCTTGGAGACCGCGACCATCGCCGAGACGAGACCCACCGAGCGGGGCAGAAGCAGTGCGACACGCTGTCCAGGACCAGCACCATGATCTGCCAGAACACGAGTGATTTCACTGGCAGTTGAATCGAGCACGGCATAGGAAACCGTCTCGTCCCCATGGACAGCAGCTGCCGCATCCGGTGTTGCGACGACCTGCGCCTCAAACATCCCGGCGAGGTTCGTGTCCGGCACGGGGACCGCGGTGTCATTCCACTCGACGAGAATCTTCTCCCGCTCGGCGGGATGGAGGACATCGATATCTCCTACGACCATGTCGGGATTCTTCGTGACGAGGTCGAGGATCTGACGCAACCGCCGATGATGCCCGGTCACCTCGTCCTCGGAGTACCGCTCACTGTTGCCTATGGCGTCCATGACGAGCCCGTGGCCGTCGCCCGGGTCGTAGATCAGAAGGGTGAGATCGTCGCAGGGGCCGGTGTTGATGTAATGCTGAATGAGCTTGTGGCCGCCGAGTTCGAACCCGTTGGGGAAAGTCAGCACGTTGATTTCAGGGCCGAAGAGTTTCTGGTCCCCGTGCAGCCGGAGATCTCGGCGCAGATCCTGAAACCGATAGCGTTGATGACGACGACCGTCCCGCATCTCCTTCAACACCTGCTTGACCACTTCCGCGAAACTCATGTCCCGGTCGACGGTCAGCCGCAACGGAATCGCGTTGGTCATCATGGAGGGCGTCATCTTGGCCGCCGGGGTCACCCGTGCGGAAACGGGAATTCCCAGAACGATGTCGGACGCGCCGGTCACCCGGTTGAGATAAACGGCCACAGCGGCGGCGATAACGACGGGAAGAGCGGCCCGCGTGGCGGTGCGCAACGCGTCGCGCTGTTCCGGGGGAATTCGCCCCGAGCACACGACCTGGTGGTCCTCGCCCTGCCGTGTCCCGAGCGAGAGAGACGGCGGGGATCCCGCTCCGTCCAGCCGTTCCATCCAGTACCGGCGGTCTTCGTCGTACTCGGCCGAGCC
This sequence comes from Streptomyces sp. NBC_01288, assembly GCF_035982055.1. Lineage (NCBI taxonomy): Bacteria > Bacillati > Actinomycetota > Actinomycetes > Kitasatosporales > Streptomycetaceae > Streptomyces > Streptomyces sp. NBC_01288. The sequence continues at coordinate 10,352,089 of NZ_CP108427.1, read as the reverse complement.
GCGATAGGCCGACTCCTCGTCCACCAACTCCCGCACCGACCCGAGAGACCGCACCTCGGGGCTCTTGCCGTCCAGCAGCGCTTGATAGACCTCCGTCGTGCGCTGATTGAACAGGGTCTCTCCGTAGCCGTCCAAAGAGATATGGCTCGCGCACGAGTAGACGATGAAGCGGTCGTGCGCCAACTTGAGAAGGCAGTGGCGGGTCATGCGGCCGTCGGCCAGGTCGAACACCTTGACGCGATCCGCTTCGATCCACGCGTCCGCGCTTTCCCGAGGATCGGATGCGTCGCTGAAGTCGACGAACTCCATGGGAGGCGGCAGCAACGAACCGACCATTTGCGTCGGCACCCCCTCCTCCCTCACACACCGCAGACGCACGGCCTCCACTTCGAGCGACACATGATGGAACGTCGCCCGGAGAAGATCCGGGTCCACGGGACCCAGCACTTCGCAGGTCTGACTCATATTGAAGCGGGGCGAATGCGGTTCGAGCAGGGTGCCGTACCAGACCCCTAGTTGGGCCCCCAACATGGCGAATGAACTTTTGGTGTACGGCACGTGCAGAGCTCATTTCACTGGATCTGAGTCGTAATGAGCAATGAAAGCAGGCGGTGGCGCCCTACGTTCTCGGCGGGTTGCGCGGCTTGCGCGGTCTGCTCCAGTTGCCGTGTGGCCGGTTGCGGGACTGGGCCGACGCCGCCGCGTCGAACTGGGCCTTGTCGGTCACTGGTCGCGGTGCGGGTACGAGCACGGTCGCAGTCGATCGCCATGGCACCGCCGAGGCCCAGCCGACCAGGGGCATGGTCTCGTCGTAGTGCGGAGCGAACTCGGCGACGGTGACGGCGGGCATCCGATGGTTCAGGCCGCGGACGTGCTCGACGAACGCCTCGGGCAGCGAGACGTGGTGTGTCTCCAGGTAGTGCGGGAGGTCCTGGCGCCACAGCCACGTCCCGTCGGTCACCGGGGAGGAGCATCCAGCGGAATTCCGGTGGGCATCGCCGGTGATGACGTCGTGCCCGGCTTCCATGACGTCGATCAGGACGTGTCCGGCGTCCAGGTAGGCCACCAGGTCCGGCTCGTCCGGCTCGCCGACGGGCCGGACGGCATCGTGTATCGACCCGTTCGGACAACCGGAACGGCCGTCGAACTCGTCGTAGAAGCCCAACAATCCCAGCACTGCATCTCCTCTACGGCGATGGCCAGTTCGGCAGGCCGGCCCGGCGGACGTTCTGAGTGCAACAGTGCAACCTCAGAGGGGTGCCATCTCCAACTCCCCGATGATCCGCAGGCCGACCTGTGCCGCCAGCCAGGGAGCCCGTTCGGCCTCGATCTGCTTCACGTGGACGTACAGCGTGTGGTCCGGCGCGGGCTCCTCGACGAAGCAGATGTCGAGGTCGCGTGCGTTCATGCACACCGTCACGTAAGCGCCTCTGCAACCACCGCTGCCGAGACCCACTTCCGGAGCCTCGGGCCAACCGTTGAAGTCCCAGCGGACCATGGCCGGGACGTCCCCGGCCACGGCCACGAACTCCTCCACGGTTTCCGGGGCCATGCACCATCTGCGCAGGAGGACCGGGAGGCACTCCGACGGAACTCCGCCATCCTTCGAGAAGCCGTGTCGGTCGGTTCCGTAGGAGAACCACTCGGCCTCCGGCATCACCCCGCTCAACCGCTCCAGCTCTCCGGGCGTGGAAACCCTTGCCTCGAAGTCGACTTCGAGTTCCGTGGTGTCGGCGAGTTCGAGCAGTCGCCCGGCGGCGCGCAGTACCTCGGCAAGATCCGTCGTCCTCAGCACTGCCTGCGCATACGAGTTGGCCATGCCGATCAGTCTGCCAAGTCAGGCGGCCTGTCTGCCGACCATTAGTCGCCGGACACCGGCGTCCGAAAGGCAACGCCAGAGCAACGCCAACCTGTGCGCACCATGAGAATTTGTGTGATCCGCGCAGGCGTGGGCAGACGCGGCCGATATGAGCACCCTCCAGCGGAGCACGGTAGACGAGGCCACGGAGCAGAGCCCTGATGTGCGGGCGGCGCCGCCGCCGCTCGTGCCCGCGTCCGCGGAACGGGGCAGAGGCGGCGGGCGGGGCTTCTCGTCGGCGCTGCGGGGTGGTGGGCGGGTCGCGGGGCTGGACGGGTTGCGGACGGTCGCGGTGGTGCTGGTGATCGTCTACCACGTGGAGCCGGACCTGGTGCCGGGCGGCTCGGTGGGTGTGGACGTGTTCTTCACGATCAGCGGTTTCGTCATCACGCGGCTGCTGGTCGGCGAGTACGCCCGTACCGGTGGCATCGGACTGTGGTCGTTCTATCGGCGCCGGTGGGTGCGCCTGATGCCGGCTCTGCTGGTGATGTGCGCGGTCACCGCCCTGCTGTCCGTGACGTTCGCGCTGCCGCTGTTCCGCGGAGCGTGGGCGGCCGCGGCGCTGGCCGCGGGATCGGTGGTCAATCTCGTACGGGCCGGGGACTCCGGGACGTACTCGGATCTCACCGCGCCCCTCAGTCACACCTGGTCCCTTGGCGTGGAGGAGCAGTTCTATCTCGCCTGGCCACTCCTCCTGCTCGTCCTGCTGCGGCACGCGACGGCACGCGTGGTGCTGGCCTGCGTCGCGGTCCTGTGCGTCCTGCCGGTGCTCTGGCGGACGGTGCTCTGGGACCCGACAGCCGCGCACCGTATCTACAACGGCCCCGACACCCGCGCCGACCAACTCCTCATCGGCGCCCTGCTCGCCCTCGCCCTGGCCCGACTGCGCGCCGACGATCCCCGGCTGGCGTCGCTGCGCCGCTGGGCGGGTCGGCTCTGCTGGCCCGCGCTCGCGGTGCTGGGGCTGATCGCCTGGCAGATCCCGATCACCGAGGTGAGCGGCTGGAATCCCGTCTGGTACACGGTCGGTTTCCTGGTTGCCGCCCTGCTGACGGCCTGCGTGGTCGCCGCGCTGGAACTGTGCCCCCGGTCGTGGCCCACCCGCCTGCTGTCGCTGTCCGCGATGGTCTGGACCGGGCGCAACCTCAGTTACGGGATGTATCTGTGGCACTACCCCGTCATCCGGCTGCTGCACGACCTCGGCGTGCGCGGTGACGCCCTGCTCCAGACCGGCCTCGCGGCCACGTTCGCCGCGGCCCTCGCGTCGTACGCCCTCGTCGAACGGCCTCTGCTTCGACGCGGTCGGCCCCGCGCGCGACGGGTGGAGCCGGTTGTCGCCACGGGACCGGGTACACCGGTCCTCTGACCTGCGATCGGCTGCCCCCGCACGCGCCGCCGGAGCTACACCGGGTCCGCCGCCGGAGTACTCGGGGCCTGCGTCCCCGTACCGCCGAACCGGATCCCCTTGGCCTCCTTGCCGACGGCGCTCAGCACAATCACCAGGACCAGGGCGGGAGTTACGGTCCACGCCATCGCCGCCGGATAGCCGTGCCGTTCGGCGAGGGCCTCCTGGATCGGCAGGTTGAGGGCGGCGATCAGGTTGCCGAGTTGGTAGGTGACTCCGGGATAGAAACCCCGGATCGTGTCCGGGCTCATCTCGGTGAGGTGCGCGGGGATGACGCCCCAGGCTCCCTGTACGCACAGTTGCATCAGGAAGGAGGACAGCATCAGCCAGCCCACCGTGCTGGACAGGACGAAGAAGGGCACCACGACCAGGCCCGCGGCCGCCGCGATCATGATCGTGCGCCGGCGCCCCAGCCGCTCGGAGTACGCCCCGAGGACCATGCCGCCGATGATGGCGCCGATGTTGTAGACCACGGCGATGGCGATCGCGGTGTCCGGGGACAGGCCCAGGCCCTTCTTCACGAAGGTCGGGTAGATGTCCTGGGTGCCGTGCGACATCCAGTTGAACGCGGTCATCAGCGCGACCAGGTACACGAACCGCCGTAGCACCGCGGGGTTCTTGAACACCTGGTAGGCGGGGGTGCGGTTGAGTTTGACGCTCTTCTCCCAGACCTCGCTCTCCTCCACCCGGGCGCGAACCCACAGCGAGACGAGGGCGGGCACCAGGCTGAAGGCGAACAACCCCCGCCAGCCGAAGGCGGGTTCGATGACGAAGAACGCCACCGCGGCGAGCAGATAGCCGAGCGAGTAGCCGCTCTGTAGCAGGCCCGACCAGAATCCGCGTCGCTCGGCCGGGATCTTCTCCATGGCGAGCGCCGCGCCCAGGCCCCACTCGCCGCCCATGCCGATGCCGTACAGCAGGCGCAGTACGAGCAGCACGGTGTAGTTGGGTGCGAAGGCGCAGGCGAATCCGATGACCGAGTAGAAGGCCACGTCGACCATGAGCGGGGTCCGGCGGCCTTTGCGGTCGGCCCACAGGCCGAAGATGAGAGCGCCGACCGGTCGCATCACCAGGGTGGCCGTGGTGAGGAAGGCCATGTCGGTGAGGGAGACGTGGAAGTCGTCGGCGATCTCGCTGTAGACGAGCACGACGAGGAAGTAGTCGAAGGCGTCCATCGCCCAGCCCAAGTAGGCGGCGACGAAGGCGTTGCGCTGATCCCTGGTGAGTCCCGCTGCCTGTTCCCGGACGGTCTTCAGCATGTCGGCCCTCCCTTGGTCCGCAGGTCAGGCTAGGTGGGCGCGGCGGCCCGGGGCAACGCAAGGACCGGCAAAACACCCGCCACAATTAGCCAAAGCGAACGCCCGGTTCACCCGGTTCACAGTGAACCGCCCCGAACCAGACGCCTGTTGGTCCGTCCCGGAGCGGTTCATCGCGACGCCGTGCGCCGACGAGGCTCACCAATAAGGTCAGTTGCCGCGCACTTCGCTCACGAAGCTGTGGTCTCCCGCACCGAGGCCCTCGACCGTGACCGCCGTCCCGTCGATCACGGTCACATCGCGGCTCGACGCCCGCCGCCCGTCCCACAGCGTCCGCCGACCGACACTCACGCGCAGACCGCGCGCGTCACCGGGGAAGACGACCGAGCCTTGGGTGTGCCGGGGCACGTGAACGGTGAGCCGGAAGACGCGGGCGCTGTTCTCCCACTCCACGCCCAACGGGCCGTGCGGGGAGGGGAGTTGACCCGTCGCCCAGTCGACGTCACCGGGCTGCGGACGTACCTCCCAGGTGGCGTACCCGGGTGAAGTCGGCCGGGCGCCCAGCAGGTTGTGGGTCAGCGCCGGCAGGACACCGGTGGACCAGCCGTGGGCCATGCTGGTGTAGGCGTCCTCGTACAGCGAACCGTTGGGGCCGATGCCCTCCCAGTGGGTGATGCCGGGGTCGTTCTTGTCCATCCAGCCGTACATACGGCGGATCTGGTCGAGCGCGGACCCGGCCTGACCGCTGAGGAAGCGGGCCTCGATCTCCGGGTACGAGGTGAAGGCGTAGACCCGCTGCGACGCCTGGTCGAAGAGCGTGTCGTTGTCCATGAAGGCGTTCCCGTACGGCCGTCGCGTCGTCGCGTCGAGATGTGCGAGTGTCGAGGTGGCGCGGGCCGCGTCGGCGATGCCGGTGACGACGGCGAGGGAGTTGCCGTCCTGGGCGTGCCGTACCGCGCCCGTCCCCGAGTCCAGGTAGGCGCCCGCATTAGCGTCCCACAGCAGGGAGTTGACGGCCTGGGCAACGTTGTCGGCCCGTGTGCTCCAGCGTGTGGCGTCGGCCTTCTGGCCCAGCAGGCGGGCCAACTGGGCGGCGTTCTGGAGGGCTTGGACGTAGAGCGCGTTGTAGTAGGTGACGCGGCCGGTGCGGCCGAGGAAGGCGTAGTCGCCGTATCCGTCGGTGCCGTTGAGGCCCTTGCTCAGCAGGCCGGCGCCGTCCGTGACGCTCGGGTACCAGGTGTCCAGGACCTTCAGCAGGGTCGGGTAGTAGCGCGTCGCGTACTGGCGGTCGCCGGTGTAGAGGACGTAGTCCCAGCTGCACGTGACCCAGTACAGCGGATAGTCGAAGAGCGGGAGGGTGTAGTTGCCGATGGAGGCGGGCGGGATCCAGCCGTCGGCGCGCTGGTGGTCGGCGAGGTCGGCCAGGACGTTGCGGGCCGCGGCGGCCGCGTCGTCGTGGGTGAGGTAGAGGGTGCGCGCGGAGACGGCGAGGTCGCCGACGTACGGGTCGCGGTCGCGCTTGGCTCCGTCCTGGAGGACCAACTTGCCTTCCAGCGTGGCGCTCCACGCGTTGCGGGGGTCGACGTCGTCCTGGCGGAAGGTGTCGGTGACGAGTTCGTTGGTGTAGGCGGCGCCGTACCAGTAACGATTCAACTCGTCGTCGGAGCACAGGAACCAGCCGCGGTAGGTGCTCGGTGTGCCCACGTACGCGGTGAACTGAAGCGCCACGGAGTCGATTTCGACAGTCCCCCAGGGCTGCGCGGCGGGGCTGTCCGAGGCGAGTGCGTCGAGGCTGATCTTGAGGTAGCGGAATCCGTGCAGGCCGTCCGCGAAGACCTTGTCTCCGGCCTGGAAGCCTTTGTGGTCAACCCAGTTGGCGCCCTTCGCGGGGACGGCGAACTGGTCGGTACCCCCTCCGGCGCCGCCCGCCTGGTCGGCGCGGGTGAAGTCCGAGCGGTCGGTGAGGAATTGGCGGGTCTCGGAGAACGCGACCCGTACACCGGGCGAGTTGGTGGACGCCGACGTGAACCTGATCTGCGGGTATCCGACGACGACCTTGCCGAAGTCCACGGTGACGGTCGGTATCGGGACGGGCTCGACCGGTGCGGGCCAGACCTCGTTGATCCGGGTGAAGTCGCCGTGCGAGGTGTCCTGCGCGTGGGTCACCGTGATGCGGACGCGGTCGGTGCTGACCTTCGCCGTGAACGGAACGGCCTTCTGCACCGCGTCGTTGCCGGTGACCGTGGCGGCGGTGTGCCAGTCGCCGTCGGTCCACACGTCGACGGTGTAGTCGGTCGGCACGCCGTCGCTGTTGGAGATCACCGTGATCCCCTGCAAGGTCGTGACCTGCGGCGCGGTGATGGTGAGGACGTCGGGGAAGACGCCGAGGGTGTCGTCGTTCCAGAAGGTGTCCGGGTTCCCGTCGACCGCGTTGGTGGCGTCGTAGGTGCGCGGCTGGCCGTCGTTGCCGTTGTTGCCCGCGTGGGCCGAGGACGCCTCGGCCGTGGTGCCGGCGGGCCAGGTCGGCGCCGCCGCGGGCTGCGGGCGACGCAGGACGGATCTGGCTCCGCCGGGCTTGAGCAGCGCGTCCGGGTTCTTCACGTCTCCGGTCGACGTGGTGATCCGCACCGGGCGGACCGTACGCGAGGACGGGCCCTGGACGTAGCGGTGCCAACCACCGGAGCGGCGGGGCGGGTTGGAGGTGAGCGAACCGGAGGCCCCCTCGGCGGGAAGTGCTTCAGCCGTGGGGAGTCCGGTGGAGAGGGACGCCGCGGTGAGTCCGACGGTGCCGGCTGCGGCCAGAGCTACGCGACGGGAAATGCCTTTGTCCGGTGTGCTGTTCGACGCCATGCCGTCCCCTTGAGCGCAATGGATTGAATCGTTTCACTCGGCAGCTGCGTGGTGACGCTATCTCGAACACGGGATACGCGTACAGCGTTGGGACAGAAGTAATCGCCGATGCGCACCGTGCGGAACGAGGCGCCGTACGACGGCGGACGACCGCACAGAACGCTGATGGGTCGCTGATCGGACGCTGACAGGATCTTCATACGTGGACGGCACGTTGACGCCATGCCCTCCTCCCTCCCTTCCCTCCACCGAGGCGTCACCGCTCCCCTGCTGACCGTCGTCGCCTCGGGTGTGACCCTCGTGCTGCTCGCCGCCTGCGGTGGTGGCGGGGGCGGCACCCATGACGAAGGTGTCGCCTCCATCGCGACCCCTCCGCGCATGCTGCGACTGCGGCCGACCCGGATGCCGGGCACCTACGGATCCGTCTCGACGACAGCCAGGAGGACGTCAACAGGCTCTGGGACGCCTGGAGTCACTGCCTTGAGGAACACGGCGTGCCGTCCGGTACAAAGGCTCCGGCCGGCAGTCCCGCGATCAAGGCCTGCGACTCGAAGCACCCGTTGCAGCCTTTGGAGATGGACCCGGCGAAGAACCCGCGCTACGGCGACGGCGTACGCGCGATAGTGCGGTGCATGAACCGCCGCGGCATCAAGAGCGTTGTCTCCGACGGGAATTGGGCCCTGGTCAGCGGGGACAGCTTGGATCTGCCCGACTACGACAAGGACAAGGTCCGGTGCCAGGTCACGTCCTTCAAGAACGGCGGCTGACGGACGAGGACAGTGTGGGGGGCGGACCGTACGACTTTGGTCGTTCGTGGATGCGACGAACGGATGCTGTGCGCGCGGGCGTTGCTGCATACCGTTGGCGCGTGAATGCGAAGACGATGGCCCTCGATGTCCGGAGCCGACTGGGCGCGGCAGGCATGTGGTCCCGGCGGCAGATCGTCGGCGAGACGGTGCTGGCCGTAGTCCTGGCCCTGAGCATGGCCGTGACCCAGACGGGCGACGGCGCTCTGCGGATGGTCGCCGTCGGGGTCGTCGCCGCGGTGATCTCCCTGCTGCGGCGGGCGTTCCCCGCCGGCGCCCTGCTCGTCACCGGTGCGGTCGCCGGTGTGCTCGGTGGTTTCGGGTTCGTGCTGATCGTGGTGAGCTGGTCGGCGGGCGCGCGGATCGAGGCACCGCGCCGGGCACTCGCGTTCTTCACGGGCGCCTACGTCCTCTACGTCGGGCTGTCCGTCCCCAGTCCGTCGCAGCCGCTGCCGGCCGTACAGACGCTGGTGTTCACCACGCTCGCGTTCCTGGCGACGGGGGTCGTGCCCGGCCTGGCCAGTCGCAACCGTGCCCAACGCCGCACGCTGATGCGCGCGTTGCACGAGCACAACGCCCAGCTCCTGCGCGAGCGCGAGATGATCGCGTCCCACTCACGCCTGCGCGAACGGCAGCGCATAGCGCAGGACATGCATGACAGCCTCGGCCATCAACTGGCCCTGATCGCCGTCCACACGGGCGCGTTGGAGGTCGACCGCGAGCTGACGGGCGGGCAGCGCGAGGTGGTCGGCGTACTGCGGGAGGCGTCCGTGACCGCGATGCACGAACTGCGGGAGGCGGTCGGCATCCTGCGTGACGGCACCCCCGATCAACTGCGGGACCACGAAACCGAGTTGGAGCCCCAGTCGCGGGGCGTGGCGGGGATCGACGGCCTCGTGGACGGATCGCGCGGCGCGGGGACGGTCGTGGCGCTGCGGCGTACGGGCCAGGCACGTCCGCTGGCTCCCGCCGCCGACCACGCGGCGTTCCGGATCGTGCAGGAGGCGCTGACCAATGCCCTGAAGCACGCGCAGGGCGCCGCGATCGCCGTCGAACTGCGTTACGAGCCGGACTCCTTGGTCGTCGAGGTCGCCAACGGGCCGGTACCCGCGCTGACTTCGGCCGTACGGCGGACCGTGGTGAGCGGCGGGCAGGGGCTGACGGGGCTTCAGGAACGGGCCCGGCTGGTCGGCGGCATGGTGCACGCGGGGCCCGCGGCGGACGGCGGGTTCCGCATCGCGGGCGTGCTGCCCTACGGTCCCCGCTCGCCGCGTGGGTCGGAGAGCGGCGGGTGGCCGACGGACCCGGGGCCGGGCGGAGCGACCTTCGTCGATGCGGCGAACGACTTCCGGGGGCAGAACGAGGGGGCGGCGCCCGGCGACGGTGGTGCGGACATCGACTGGTCCGGTGCGCCGGACAGGCAGAAGGAGTTCGACATCGCCATGGGACGCAAGAAGAAGGGCGTCGTGATCGGATGCAGCGCCGCAGTGCTGACCTTCCTGGTTCTCGGGGTGGTCGCCGTCGTGCTGATCGTCAACCTGGTGGGGAAGGAGGGCGACAAGCTCATGCTCGATCCGAAGGTCTACGAGTCGGTGAAGGTCGGGGATTCCGAGACGGCCGTACGGGACAGGCTGCCGCACGGAAAGTCGTTCCTGGCCGGGACCTTGGGTGACGAGGCGCCCGCCGAGCCGGCGGGGGCGACCTGCTCGTCGTATCTCTCCACGAAGAACTGGCCGACCAAGGGAGGGGACATGCCCGCCTTCCGCTTCTGCTTCAAGGACGGCAAACTGATCGAGAAGCGGGCCTTCGCGACCAAGTCGTAGTCTTGGGCCGCCCGTCGCCCCCGTCGCACGCCCCGCAGGAGAGTTGTGATCAGAGTCCTCGTCGCGGATGACGAACCCCTCATCCGGGCGGGCATCAGGATGATCCTCACCTCCGCCGACGACATCGATGTCGTGGCGGAGGCGGCCAACGGCCGTGAGGCGGTCGACCTGGTCCGCGCGCACGCCGTCGACGTGGCCCTGCTCGACATCCAGATGCCCGTGCTGGACGGGCTGTCCGCACTGGCCGAACTGCGGCGGGTGGCACCGGCCGTACGTCCGCTGATCCTGACGACGTTCGGTGAGCGGGAGAACGTGCTGCGGGCGCTGAGCCAGGGTGGCGCCGGGTTCCTGCTGAAGGACTCTGCGCCGGCCGAACTGATCCAGGCGGTACGGGCGGCCGCGGCCGGGGACGCGTATCTGTCACCGGCCGCCACGCGTCACGTGGTCGACCAGCTCGCCTCGGGCCGGGCGGCGGCGCGCGGCGAGGAGGCGCGCCGGCGCCTGGAGTCGCTCAGCACCCGGGAACTCGAAGTGCTCGCGCTGCTCGGCGAGGGCTTGTCGAACGCCGACGCGGGCGAGCGGATCCATGTGAGCGAGGCGACGGTGAAAACGTACGTCAGCCGGATCCTGACGAAGCTGCGGTGCGAGAACCGGGTCCAGGCGGCCCTGTTGGCGCGGGACGCGGGGCTGGGGCCGAGCTGATCCGCGGTTCGTCAGCCGCCGGGCCTGGCTCCCAACTGCTCCATGAGGGAGAAGAGGTTGGCCACGCCCCAGTGCTCGGTGATCCTCCCGTCGACCACGCGCATCGCGTCGACGGTCTCGAACTCGATCGCCTTGCCGGTGGGGGCGATTCCGAAGAACTCCCCCTCGTGCGTGCCATGGTAGGTCTTGTAGGTGGTCACGAGGTTGCCGTCGGCCGCCTGCCAGTGGATCACCGCGTGGAAGTCGGGGAACGCGGCCCGCAACACCTTGTACAGCTCCAGGGCACCCGCCTTGTCGGAGGTACGGCCGGGCTGCGGGGTGTGGTCGACGAAGTCGTCGGCGAACAACTCGTCGTACAGCTGGTAGTCGCCGCCTCCTTGGACCTCCTCGGTGTTGCGCCGGACCACTGCTTTGGCGGCCTCGCTCACGTCGGTCACGGTCATGGGCCTCTCCTTGTCGTGGGGGGAGATGAGGGGTGAGGTGCTACCGCTTGCCGACGGTGTACGTCAGGTGGGTCACCCGGGACGACGTGTCCGTGCGGGTCTGGTTCAAGGTGAGGCGGTCGGGGTCCACGTGGTCGAAGAGGCGGATGCCGGCGCCGAACAGCACGGGCGCGAGCGCGATCGAGAACTCGTCGATCAGGCCGCTGTCCAGGTACTGCTGGATCGTCTCGGCGCCGCCCGCGATGCGCACGTCACGGTCACCGGCCGCCACGCGGGCCCGATCGAGGGCGCTCTCGATGCCGTCGTCGACGAAGTGGAAGGTGGTGCCGCCCGGCCGCTCCCACGGCTCGCGCCCGGTGTGGGTGAGGACGAACACCGGGGTGTGGAACGGCGCGTCCTCGGGCCAGGACAGCTCGCCGCCGTCGAACATGCGCCTGCCCATGACGCTCGCACCGGTGCGCTCGAACGTCTCCCGCGCGACGTCGTTGTCCCGGCCCTCCTCGCCGCCCTCGCCCAGCTTGAGGTTCTCCCGGAAGAACCGCAGCGGGAACACCCACGCCTGTAGTTCCGACCACTTCGCCATCCAGCGGTGGACCCTCGGGTCGTTCCGGCCCTCGGGCGAGAACACGTACTCGACGGGCACGTCCTCCGGCGCCATGAAGCCGTCCAGGGACATCGTCACGCTGAAGAACACCTTCCCGGCCATCAGCTCTCCGCTCCCTTCAAGTCGCTCTCGTTCCGGGCGAGTTCGGCGACATAGGCCGCCAGGTTGCCCAGCGTCTGCTCGCCGCCCTCGATCGCGTGGTACTTCTCCACGGCCTCGTCGCGGAGTTCCTTGGTGGGGAACACCGTGCGCATCACGATCCGGGTCTCGTCGCCGGCCGGTTCGAAGGCCAGGACCGACTCGAAGGCGTCGGGGTCGTCGCGGGACTCGCCGTGCAGCAGCGCGATCCGCTCCGGCGGGACGATCTCGCGCCAGGTGATCCACTCCTGGTAGTCGGTCCCGTCCGGCCCGTGCATCACGAAGTCCCAGGCCCCGCCGACGCGGAACTCGAAGGACCGCGTCGTGGTGGTGAAGCCCTCCGGTCCCCACCACCGCGACAGGTGCCGGACTTGCGTGAACGCCTGGAACACCAGCTCCCGCGGGGCGCCGATCACCCGGGAGATCACGACCTCGCGGTCCGCGGTCACGGTCGCGTGCGTGGCATCGCCGCCGCTACTGCTCGTCGCCATCATCTGGTCCCTCCTCCTGCCTTGCCTGTTTCAGCTCCTGCACGTACTCGTCCAGCCGGTCGAAGCTCCCGCTCCAGAACCGCTCGAAGCCGCCCACCCACTCGTGGACCGGCCGCAGCCCGCGAGCGTCCAGGTCGTACAGCCGCTGCTTGCCCTCCCCGCGAACCCGCACCAGCCCGACCTCCCGGAGCACCCGCAGGTGCTTGGACGCCTGCGGCTGGGTCATCCCCAGGTCCCGCGCCAGGTCGGTCACCGGCCGCTCGCCGCCCCGCAGGAGCAGCAGGATCTCCCGCCGCCGCGGTTCGGCTATCGCGTTGAACGCATCCGAGGTCGTCGCCGCTCGTGCCATGGCGCCATCGTATGTCTATATCGGCATGCGTCAACGCCTCAGCGCCGGGCCCGGCACCGGGCCCACCACCGAGCCAGCTCAAAGAAGATGCACACTTGTGCATTTATTCTCACCTGTATAACGTAACCGCATGCAGCTCGAACCGATCCAGGAATCCGGCACCCAGGACAGAAGGGTCCGGCGCTCCCGCGCGGCCCTGATGGCGGCCGCGGTGCGCCTCGTGGCCGAGCGCGGCACCACGGACATCCCGGTCACCGATCTCGCCGAGGCGGCGGACGTCAGCCGCCGCCTCGTCTACCTCCAGTTCGGGGACCGCGACACCCTGCTGACGGAAGCCGCGATCGACCTGGTGCGACGGGAGCTGCTCCCCCGGGCCGGAGACGGCGGCGACACCTCCGAGGGCGTGGCCGCGCTGGCGCGGCACTTCGCGGAACACCGCTCCTTCTACCGCCCGATGCTGACCGGCTCCTGCGCCTTCGCCATGACCAGCACCCTCAACAAACTCTTCGGCTCCCTCAACAGGCCCGCCGTCCACAAGCTGTTCGGCGAGCTGGACCAGCAGACGGCGGACGACCTCTCGGAGTTCATCGCGGGCGGAGCCGCCACGCTCGTCAACAACTGGGTGATCGACGGCACGGACCCCCTCGACCCCGAGGCACTGACGAACCGTCTGCTCCGCCTCGCGTCGACCCTCACCCTCAGCCACCAAGTCCCGGCACACGGAGACCACCCCCGATGAACCTCAGCAGCCACCTCGCCCAGCGCCTCCTGCACCTGCCCCCGCCCGCGACCCGAGACCTCACCGTCGAGCACGATCTGCGGGTCCCGATGCGCGACGGTGCCGTCCTCCTGGCCGACCGCTGGACCCCGAAATCCGGCCCCGCCGACCTCCCGACCGCTCTCATCCGCATCCCGTACGGCAGGGCGGGCATGATCGCCGCGCAGCTGGCCAGGCCGCTGGCCGAGCGAGGATTCCAGGTGCTGATCCAGAGCACCCGCGGCACCTTCGGCTCCGGCGGCGACTTCGACCCCCTCCGCGGCGAACGCGACGACGGTCTCGACACGGTGCGGTGGCTGGTCGAGCAACCCTGGTGCGGAGACGCGGTCGTGCTCTACGGCGGCAGCTATCTGGGTTTCGCCCAGTGGTCGGTGTCCGGCCAACTGCCGCCGCAGGTCAAGGCGTTGATCCCCTCGGTCTCGGAATCCGCCTTCACGCTGGAGTTCCTCCGCAAGGAGTCGTTCTCCCTGGAGGCGACCTTCGGCTGGGGCCTCCAGGTCGCGGGCCAGGAACGCCGGGGCGCGCTGCTCCACCAAGCGCTACGGCTCCGGAAGGAACGGCGCGCCTGGTACACGCTCCCGCTCAACGAGGCCGACACCGCCGCCATCGGCCGCCGCTCCGACTACTTCCAGAACACCCTCGACCACGACGCCGACTCAGCGTTCTGGTCCGTGCTCGACCACAGCTCCCGGGTCGCCGACCTCACCGTGCCGGTCAGCACGGTCGGCGGCTGGTACGACATCTTCCTGCCCGGTCAACTCCGCGACTTCCAGGCGCTACAGGGCGCGGGACGGGAGGTCCGGCTCACCGTCGGACCGTGGGCGCACATCTCCATGGGCGTCGGGGTGACGGCGACCGCCGAGGCCCTCGACTTCGGTCTGGCCCACGCCCGCGGCGAGAAGCCGTCCGACCGCGCCCCGGTGCGCCTGTTCGTGATGGGCGAGGACACCTGGCGCGACTTCCCGTCCTGGCCCCCGCCGGGCTACGCCCCGCAGCGCCTCCACCTCCACCCCGCCGGCGCCCTGGCCGCCGACCCGCCGGACGAGTCCGCCCCGGACACCTACCGCTACGACCCGGCCGACCCCACCCCGGCCGTCGGCGGCGTCCGCATGGCCGTCGGCGTCAAGTCGGGCCGCGTCGACAACACCGATCTGGAGGCCCGCCCGGACGTCCTCACCTACACAACTCCCGCCCTGGACAAGGACGTCGAGGTCATCGGCGAGGTGAGCGCCGAGATCTGGTTCCGCTCCAGCCTGCCGTACGCCGACGTGTTCGTGCGCCTCTGTGACGTGGACGAGGAGGGCCGTTCCACGAACGTCTGCGACGGTCTGATCAGCCTCACCGACGCCGACGAGACGACATGCGCGAAGGTCCGACTCTGGCCGACGGCGTACCGTTTCAAGCGCGGCCACCGCATCCGCGTCCAGATCTCCAGCGGCGCCTTCCCGCGCTACAACCGCAACCTCGGCACCGGCGAACCCCGAGCGACCGCCACCACGCTCCGCGCAGCCGACCAGCAGGTACTGCACACCCCGGCCCACCCCTCCGCGGTGATCCTGCCGCTCGGCCAACCGAACTGACCCAACCCGGTGGGCCGTTGACGCGCTGGCCGCTGGCGGACTAAGGGACATCCCGTAGAACCATCCCAAGTACTCCGGGCATCCCTTACGACCTCAGGCCGATGTGGCTCAAGGGGCCGGCGGGCTTCAATGGCCCACATGCCCAGCGAAGTCGAATGCCCGCAGTGTCATCACACCTTCGATTCCGGCGAGGTCCGCCCGGTCGATCCCGGCGTGGTGCGCTGGCTGACCGAGCAGTTGACCTGGTCGGGCCAGGAGCCCACCGAGCGCATGTACGCGGGCTATCTCTACTCGGCCGGCGACATGCCCGTCTCCCGCCGACGCTTCGTCCAGGATCTCGCCTACCTGGGCGTGCCGGAGACACGGGACCCGGACGGCACCTGCCTCCTCGTCAGAAAGTGACCAACTCCCCGAACAGGTCAGGCACATGCCCGAACTACAGCCACTCCACGCCGACCACGCCCCGGCGGTCCTGACCTTCGAGTCGGTCAACCGCGCCTACTTCGCCACCTCGATCTCCGACCGCGGCGACGCCTACTTCGACGAGTTCACCGCCGGCTTCGACGCCCTGCTGGCCGAGCAGGAGGCCGGCATCTGCGCCTTCTACGTGCTCGTGGCCGAGGACGGCTCGGTCCTCGGGAGATTCAACCTGGTCGACATCACCGACGAACACACGGCGACCCTCGGCTACCGGGTGGCACAGCACGTCACCGGTCGGGGCGTGGCGACGGCAACCGTCAAGGAACTGTGCCGACTGGCAGCCTCACAGCACGCCCTGCGCACGATCAGAGCGGCCACCTCCCACGAGAACATCGCATCCCAGAGGGTCCTGACCAAGGCCGGCTTCACCCCGGTAGGCCCCGCCCACCCCTCCGACATCGGCGGCAAACAAGGCACTTGGTACCAGCGCGACGTCTAGGCCCAGCACCACTTCAGAGGCACTCACCCCAACAGGGCAAGCAACTCCCCCGCAGGCAAGGGATACCGCGTATGCCCACCCGGCCCGGTGACCCGAGCAGCGGTCAACAACGAATTGAGAACCGCCTCCTCTACGGCGTCCAGCACGGCGCCGAACAGAAGATCGAGCCCGGCATCAGGCACCACCGCGGGCCCGGCTGGCGTACCCAGAGGACGAGTGCCCAGGGCAAGGCCGTAGTCACCACTGCCGTTGCTGTAACCGGCGCCGACCCGGGCCAGCGCATAGACGGAGCGGCGGGCGAGCCGCGTCAACTGGCGGGCGTCCAGGGGCGCGTCGGTGGCAGTCACGATCATGCACGAGCCGGTCTCCGGACCGGGACTGGACTCGTCCGCAGGAAGGCCCACATCAGCGGGAGTGACCGTGCGACCCAACACCCGTAGCGTTCCACCGAAGTTGGCCTGCACCAGCACCCCGAGCGTCGCCTCTTGCCCCACGACCGGCACCCGCCGCGACGAGGTGCCGATGCCCGCCTTGAAGCCGAGCGCGGTCATCCCGGTGCCCGCGCCGACCGACCCCTCGGCGACGGGTCCGGCGGACGCCGACTCAAGTGCGGCGAGGACGTGTTCCTCCCGCACCGGACGCGACCGGATGTCGGACAGGAGCCCGTCGTTGCACTCCCCCACCACCGGGTTCAGGCTCGGGACGTCGGCGCCCTCGGGCCGTTCCAGGATCCAGCCCACCAGGGCGTCCGCGACCCGGAAGGCGGACAGGGTCGAGGTGAGCAGCACGGGGGTTTCCAGCGCGCCGAGTTCGACGATCTGCGTGGTGCCGAGGAGCTTGCCGTAGCCGTTGCCCGCGAACACCCCGGCGGGCAACGGGCTTCCGGGGCCCACCCCCTCGGGCACGATCGCGGTGACGCCGCTGTGCACGCGCGGCGGGTGGATCAGTGTGGTGTGTCCGACGCGGATGCCGGGCACGTCCGTGATCGCGTTGTGCGTTCCGGTGGGCAAGTCACCGACGCCGAGCCCGAGTTGACGGGCTCGGCGGGGTACTGCGGGCACTTGAGGGCTTGGCGGCACGGGCATGGCGAGACACTACGACACCGCCGGTCCCCGGGCCCTCACGATCAGCTCGGCTGCGCGGACGGTCAGCCCGCGGCGAGGAGTTCGAGCGTGTCGATCACACGGTTCGAGAAGCCCCACTCGTTGTCGTACCAGGCGACGACCTTCACATGGCGGCCGTCGACGCGGGTGAGCGCGGAGTCGAAGATCGACGAGGCCGGGTTGCCGGTGATGTCGGAGGAGACGAGCGCGTCGTCGGAGTACTCAAGGACGCCGGCAAGGGGCCCCTCGGCCGCGGTGCGGTAGGCGGCGAGCACGTCCTCGCGGGTCACGTCACGGGAGACGGTGGTGTTGAGTTCGACGATCGAGCCCACCGGCACGGGCACGCGGATCGAGTCGCCCGACAACTTGCCTTCCAGGTTCGGCAGTACATGCCCGATCGCCTTCGCGGCGCCTGTCGTGGTCGGCACGATGTTGACGGCGGCGGCGCGGGCGCGGCGGGCATCGCGGTGCGGGCCGTCCTGGAGGTTCTGCTCCTGTGTGTAGGCGTGCACCGTGGTCATGAAGCCGTGCTCGATACCGGCGAGTTGGTCGAGCACCGCGGCGAGGGGTGCCAGCGCGTTGGTCGTGCAGGAGGCGTTCGAGACGATCGTGTGCGTGGCCGGGTCGTAGGCGTCGTTGTTGACCCCGAACGCGAGCGTGACGTCGGCGCCGTCCGAGGGCGCGCTGACGAGCACCTTGCGCGCGCCCGCGTCGAGGTGGGCGCGGGCGGCCTTGGCGGAGGTGAAACGGCCCGTGGCCTCCAGCACGAGGTCCACTTCGAGCTCGGCCCAGGGCAGGTCCGCCGGTTCGCGCTCGGCGAGCACCTTGATGCGTCGGCCGTCGACGACAAGGGTGTCCCCGTCGACGGTCACGGGGCGGCCGAGCCGGCCGGACGTCGTGTCGAAGGCGAGCAGCCGCGCCAAAGTGGCGGGCTCCGTAAGGTCGTTGACGGCGACGACCTCCAGCTCGCTGTCGCGTTCGAGCAGGGCGCGCAGCACATTGCGTCCGATGCGGCCGAATCCGTTGATGGCAATGCGAGTCATGAGTTATGTCCCTTCGGTTCTCCACCAGGCTCGCGCGCGACAGCCGACGCGGACAGTGGCGCGATCGCCATGGTTCAAAAGGATCCCGCCACACCCCGGGCAGGGCCGGGCTACTCCCCCTGCGCGAAGGTCCGCCGGTACTCGCTCGGCGTCGTACCGAGGAGACGGTGGAAGTGCAGCCGGAGGTTCGCGCCGGTGCCGAGACCGACGTCGGCCGCGATCTGCTCGACGCTGCGCTCGGACCGTTCGAGCAGCTCACGGGCCATGTCGATGCGGGCCCGCATGACCCACTGCATCGGCGTGTAACCGGTCTCGTCGACGAAGCGCCGCGAGAACGTGCGCGGTGACACAGCGGCCTGCCGGGCCAGCGTCTCCAGGGTGAGGGGCTCGCCGAGCCGGTGCAGCACCCACTCGCGGGTCGCGGCGAACCGTTCACCGAGCGGCTCGGGCACACTGCGCGGCACGTACTGCGCCTGACCGCCGCTGCGGTAGGGAGCCGCGACCAGGCGCCGGGCCGCGTGGTTGGACGCGGCCACCCCGAGATCGCCGCGCAGGATGTGCAGGCACAGGTCGATCCCCGAGGCGGCGCCCGCCGAGGTGAGCACGCTGCCCTCGTCGACGAACAGGACGTTCTCGTCGACCCGGACGAGCGGGTACTTCGTCGCGAGCGCCCGCGTGTAGTGCCAGTGCGTCGTGGCGCGCTTGCCGTCGAGCAGCCCCGTGGCGGCGAGCGCGAAGGCCCCGGTCGAGATCGCGGCGAGCCGCGCGCCCCGGTCGTGCGCGGAGATCAACGCGTCCAGGACACCCCGCGGCGGATCCTCCCGGTCCGGGAACCGGTACCCGGGGAGGAACACGATGTCGGCCCAGGTCAACGCGTCGAGACCATCGGCCACGTGGTACGACAGTCCGTCGCCGCCCGTCACCAGCCCGGGCGCCGCACCGCACAACCGCACCTCGTACGGCATGCTCGCCCGCGTAGTGAACACCTGCGCGGGGATTCCGACGTCGAGCGGCTTGGCGCCTTCGAGGACGAGGACGGCGACGCGACGCAGACGGGCAGAGGACACGCACACAGCCTACGCAGGGCTACGGCTCCACGTTCACGGAGCCGCACCGGGTCGCCGCAGGTCAGACCTTCCAGGAGCGCAGCTGGTCGGCCACGGCGAGAACCCCGACCCGAGTGTCGCGGATCTTGCGGACGAGGTCGGAGAGGGCTCCGTAGGGCGGGTCGATCCCCTCCCCGGACTGGCCCATGTACTGGGCGGCGACGAACGCGGCGTACAGGCTGTTGCGGTGCGGCAGCGGCTCCAGGCGCACGATGGTGTGCATGAGCGCGGCGGCCCGCCAGGCGGCGTCCGGGTCGGCCGCGGCGAGGGTCGGCAGTTTCGTCTTGTGCCGGGATACGGCGGCCACGAGCGCGGAGTAGTCGGAGACCGACATGTCCTCGCGGCCGAGGGCGGCCTCCTGGACGTCGAGCAGCCAGGAGACGTCGATGTACAGGTGCATCAGGCGGCCGCGGCCCCGTCACGCTCGGAAGGCGGCACCTCGTCGGGGAAGGCGTCGTCGAACTCTCCGCGCAACCGCTCGGCCCACAGAGAAGCACCGGCGACGAACCGGCCGCGCTGCATCTCGCGGACTCCGAGGTCGTGCAGATACTGCTTGAGGCTCTTCCCCTCGGCCGCGGCGGCCGCGCGCACTCCTTCAAGTTCCTCTTCGGTGAAGGACACATTCAGTGATGGCATGCTGCGATGGTACCTAGTTGGTGCCGCCGGTGCGAGGGGCATGCCATCAGAGCCGATACGGCAGGGATTCGGGGCAGCCCGCCCACGTCCGACAGGGCCCCGTCCTGCCCGCCCGGACACGGCGCCTAAGCTGCGGGAATGCTCTCCAACGACTACCTCTCCGAACTGTTCTCACTCGACGGCCGAGTCGCCGTCGTGACCGGCGGCAGCTCCGGCATCGGCCGGGCCGCCGCCGGGGCACTCGCCCGGGCGGGGGCGAGCGTGGTCGTAGTGGCACGCAAGGAGCGGGAACTGACCGTCACGGTCGACGAGTTGACGGCGGCGGGCTGCCGGGCGGCGTGGGTGAGCGCCGATCTGAGTACCCGGGGCGGCATCCGGGCGGCGGCAGAAGCGGCGGCAGCGGTGTTCGGCGAGCCGGACATCCTCGTGAACAGCGCCGGCATCAACTTGCGCCCGCCGATGGGCGAGTTGAGCGAGGAGGTTTGGGACACCACGATGGCCCTGAACCTGGAGGCCCCCCACCTCCTGGGCCAACGCTTCGGCCCCGGCATGGCCGAGCGGGGCTTCGGCCGCATCATCCACATCACCTCCCAGCAGGCCCACCGCGCGTTCGCCCAGAGCGGCGCCTACGGCGTCTCCAAGGGCGCCCTGGAGTCCCTCGCCCGCTCCCAGGCCGAGGCCTGGTCCCCGCACGGCGTCACCTGCAACACGCTGGTCCCCGGTTTCGTGATGACCCCGCTCAACGAACGCCTCTCGTCCAACCCGGAGATGGTGACGGCCCTGGCCGCCCGCACCCTGATCGGCCGCAACGGCCTGGCCGAGGACTTCGCGGGCGCGACGGTGTTCCTGGCGAGCCGCGCCTCGGCTTACGTCACCGGGCAGTCGGTCTTCGTGGACGGTGGATTCTCCGTGCACTGAGGTCGGTTGAGAGGGTGGGACCCATGACTGAAGCCCCTGACATCGCAACCGCCTGGAGTTGGCTCCTGGAACGCGGACCCGGCACGCGAGGGGCCATGCAGGACTCCACCTCCGAGCTGATCCACTTCGTCCGCGCGCGACCTCACGCAGGTGGCTCCGTCCCCCCGCCACGACATCCGCTCCCGCGCCGCAGGAAACGGATCACCGGATGCCCAGGGTCGTGGCCGACCTCGGCGCTGACGCCGTAGACGTCCTTGATGAGGGCCGGGGTCAGGACCTCGGTCGGGGTGCCCTCGGCCACCGTGCGGCCGGTGTTGAGGACGAGCAGGCGGTCGCAGTACATCGCGGCGAGGTTGAGGTCGTGGAGGGCGATCACGGTGGTGACCGGGAGGTCTGCGATCCGGTCGAGGAGGTCCAACTGGTGCTGGATGTCCAGGTGGTTGGTCGGTTCGTCCAACAGGAGTTCGCGGGGTTCCTGGGCCAAAGCGCGGGCGATCTGGGCGCGTTGGCGTTCGCCGCCGGAGAGGGTGTGCCAGGACTGGGCGGCGCGGTCGGTGAGGCCGGTGCGTTCGAGGGCCTCGGTGACGGCGTGGGCGTCGGCGGCCGACGCCGGTGACCAGGCGCGGCGGTGCGGGATACGCCCGAGGCCGACGACCTCGCGGACGGTCAACTCGGTCTGGGTGTGGGTGTGTTGCTCGACGGTGGCGATACGGCGGGCGGTTGCGCGGCGCCCGACTTCGGCGAGCGGGCGACCGTCCAGCGTGACGACTCCGGTGGAGGTCGGGAGGACACCGGCCAGCAGACGCAACAGGGTTGATTTCCCTGACCCGTTGGGGCCCAGGAGGCCGACGGTCTCGCCGGGGTGCAGGGCGAGCGTGACGCCGTCGACGATCAGTTGGCCGTCGGTGCGGCGGGTTACCCGGTCCGCGTGCAGGCCGGTGTCCGGAGCGGGGGTGCTCATGTCTTCCTCCGGCCTCGGTGCAGCACGACTACGAACGCCGGTACTCCGATCAGTGACGTCACCACCCCCACCGGCACCTCCTGGGGGTCGACGACGGTACGGGCGAGGGTGTCCACCCACACCAGAAAGACGGCTCCGGTCAGCGCGGTGATCGGCAGCAGTCGTACATGCCCGGCACCCGTCAACGCGCGGGTGACGTGCGGCAGGACGAGGCCGACGAAGCCGATCGCCCCCGCGCAGCTGACCAGGACGGCGGTGAGCAGCGCCGTGGCGCACAGCAGGATGAGCCGGGCGCGGGCGACGTTCACGCCGAGGCCCGCGGCCGCCTCCTCGCCGAAGGCGAACGCGTCCAACGTGGTGGCATGGCCCAGGCAGACGACCAGGACCAGCGCCAACGCGCCCGCGCAGAGCAGTACTTGGCCCCAGTCCGCGCCGGAGAGCGAGCCGAGCAGCCAGAACAGGACACCCTTGGTGGTCTCGGCGTCCGCCGACGTCAGCACAGTGAACGACGTGAGCGCGGAGAAGAGTTGCATGGCGGCCACGCCGGACAGCACCACCCGGTCCATGCCCGCGCCGAGGCTGTGGCTGAGCAGCATCACCAGGCCGAAGGAGAGCAGCGCACCGACGAACGCACCCGCCGACAGCGACACCGCCCCGCCGCCCACCCCGAGCACGACCACAGCGACCGCCCCCGTGGACGCCCCGGAGGAGACGCCGAGCACGAACGGGTCCGCCAGCGGATTGCGCAGCAGGGACTGCATGACCGCGCCGCACAGCGAAAGCCCGGCGCCGCAGACGGCGGCGAGCAGCGTGCGGGGCATGCGCAGGTCCCAGACGATGCCGTCCCGCAGCGGGGCGAGCGTGCTCTCGCCGCCTCCGAGGTGGGCCGCGACCGACGCCCACACGTCGGCCGTGGAGATGTCGGCGGGTCCGATGGTCACCGCGAAGGCCACGGAGACCAGCAGCGCGATCAGCCCGCCGCCCGTCAACAGCAGGGTGCGGACGGTCACTTGGCGAGTCCGAAGTCGCGCAGGCCGGCGGCGACCTGCTCGATCCCTTCGACGGTGCGGATGGAGGGGTTCATCGCCTGGCCGCTGAGCAGGATGTACCGCTTCTTCTTGACGGCGGTGAGGTTGCGGGTGGCGGCGTTGGTCTCCAGGAAGTGGATCTTCGCCTTGGCGGTCTCGGCGGTCTGCGACTTGCGGGTCAGATCGCCGAGGACGATGACGTCGGGATCACGGTCGGCGACGGTCTCCCAGTTGATCTGAGGCCACTCGTCATGGGTGTCGGAGAAGGCGTTCTTCGCACCGACGGTGCGGGTGATGGCGCCGGGGGCGCCGCAGCAGCCGGCGAGGTAGGGCGACTGGGAGTTGGCGAACCAGTACATGAGGGAGGTGTCGGAGGCGTCGAGGCCGGTGGTGGCCTTGGTCACCCGCGCCTTGAGCTGGGCGACGAGCTGGTCTCCGCGCGCCTTCACGCCCATCGCGCGGGACAGGTCGCGTATCTCGCCGTAGACGCTGTCGAGCGTGAGCGGTGTGCTGCGCGAACCGTCGCCGCCGCTCTCGTTGTCCTTGCCCGCGCAGTCGGACGGCGAGACGTACGTCGGCACGCCCAGCTTCTCGAACTGTTCGCGGGTCGCGACTCCGCCCTTGCCGAGCGTCGAGACGAAGGAGGCGGTGACGAAGTCGGGTTCGGCGTCGAGGACCTTCTCGAAGGAGGGCGCGTTGTCGGCGAGGCGCGGCACGGTCGCGTTGGCCTTCGTCAGGCCCTTGAGCACCGGGTCGGTCCAGGTGGCGGTGCCGGCGATGCGGTCGGCGAGCCCGAGCGAGAGCAGGATCTCGGTGGTGCCCTGGTTGAGGGAGACGACCCGCTTCGGGGCTGACTTCAACGTGACCGTCTTCCCGCAGTCGGTGAGGGTGAGCGGGAAGCCCGCGGCGGACTTCTCCGTCTCGCCGTCGGCGCTGTCGCCGTCGGAACCGCCGCACGCGGTCAGCAGCAGGGCGGGCGCGATGAGGAGTGCCGCGGTACGGCGACGCAGCGGGACGGGGGCGGTACGGATCACGGGCATGCCTTGCCTGTCGGGGCTCGAACGCGGAGCCTGGCCTACGAACTCCCCCTCGCCGAGGGCGAGAAGGCGCCAGCAGGTCTTCGGACTCGGGTTCGTCCGGACGGGGCGCCTTCCCGGCGCGTCGCACACCGGCTCCTTCGGCCGGTCCGCGTCGCCCCAGTGGCGTCGATTGCCCCGCCCGTCCCCCTCACCGCTGCGCGTCAGTTCCGGATTCCCACCGGATTCCCTGGCCTCGGTTGTGGCACGACTGGCCCGCACAACCTATCAAGATCGGCGGTCGGTTCCCGCTGCGGGGTACGGCGCGGAGGTGCCCCTGAACCACTGCCGCTCTGCACCGGTACCGCTGGACTTTCGCCCGGTTCCGTCCGCCCCCTGTGCGGCACGCCCCGCACGGCGGATCGTGGAGGCCCCAACCCGCTCGCACGGAGGTCCAACGGCCATGGCCCAACTGATCGTTGTCGGCGTCGACGGTTCCGCGGACAGTCGCACAGCCGCCGACTGGGCAGCCACGGAAGCCGAGTTACGCGGACTCCCCCTGCGGGTCGTCCACGTCTCGACACTCCCCGACGAGCAACTCCTCACCACCTGGCCCTACGTCCGCGAGCCCTCTCCCGACGCCCTCGTCACGTCACTCACGAAGGACCACCCCGGACTCCGGGCCGAGGCGGTCGCCCTCACCGGAGAGGTCGTATCGGCGTTGCTCCCCCTGACCGCCGAGGCCGACTGCACGGTCCTCGGGCTGCGCGGTACGGGCGGTTTCGCGGGCCTGGCCCTCGGTTCCGTGGCTCACGAGGTCGCCGAGCGCTCCGAGCGGCCGGTGGTCCTGGTGCCGAGCGGGTCCGTCCACAGCCGCCGCGGGCGGTCACCGTACGGCGTGACGCTGGGCGTCGACGGCGGCGAACTGCCGGGCACCGTCGTCGACTTCGCCTTCGACGCCGCCTGCCGGCGCGACACCGGCCTGCACGTCGTACACGCCTGGCGGCTGCCCTCACCCGCCGAACACTGGATGCCGTACGCACCACCGGAGAAGGACCGAGGCCGCTGGGAGGACCAGGAGGCCCAACGCCTCTCGGACGCGTTGCGGCCCTGGCGGGAGAAGTATCCGCACGTGGGTGTCTACGAGGATCTCCGCCTCCAGAGCCCTGCGGCCGCCCTGGTCCAGGCGTCGGTCCCGGCCTCGGCGGAACTGCTGGTGATCGGCCGCGCGGGCACGACACTCGGGCCCACCCTGCACGCTGTACTGGAACACACCGCGTGCCCGGTGACCGTAGTCCCGCACCACGCATGAGAAACAGCTCCGCCCGTTACACTCGCGGGCCCGAACTCACCTCGCGACAAAGGCCGTTGGGCAACAGGAGAACCGAAGTGACGGATGCAGGATTCAGCGCGGACGACGTGGACACCGGCAAGCCCCAGTCGGCCCGCATGTACGACTACTTCCTGGGCGGCAAGGACAACTACCCCGTCGACTGGGAAGCCGCCGAGAAGGTCATCTCCTTGTTCCCCGCCGTCAGGCAGATGGCGCGGGTGAACCGCGATTTCATGCACCGGGCCTCGCGGCTGCTGGCGGAGCGGGGAGTCAGCCAGTTCCTGGACATCGGCACCGGGATACCCACCCGCCCGAACCTTCACCAGGTGGTCCAGGAGATCAACCCCCGTGCCCGCGTGGTCTACGCGGACAACGACCCGATCGTCCTCAGGCATGCCGAGGCGCTTCTGCACAGCACGCCGGAGGGCAGCACCACCTACGTCCAGGCCGACGTGCGCGAGCCGGGGAAGATCCTCGCGGCGGCGAAGGAGCAACTGGACTTCGAGCAGCCGATCGCCCTGTCCTTGATGGCCCTCCTGCACCTGGTGGCGGACGAGGACGATCCCCATCGCATCGTGGGTGAACTGCTCAACTCCCTTACGTCCGGGAGCTACCTGGCCCTGTCCCACGCGACGGGAGACTTCGACCCGGAGACCTGGGAGCGCGTCGTCGAGGTCTACCGCAAGGGCGGCACACCCGCCCAGGTACGATCACGCGCCGAATTCACCAGTTTCTTCAAGGGACTTGAGCTTGTCGCCCCCGGCATAGAACTCGCCGCGAACTGGCACCCCGAACCCGGAGAACAGCACAGCGAGACCGACGAGATCCCCCTGTACGTCGGAGTCGCCCGCAAACCGTGAGGAACGGACCGAGCGCGGTGATCGCACCGATCACCGCGCTCGCCGTAGAAGGAGAAGTGGTGGAAGAAGCCGTTACGCCGGGACGGGGTCCGGCTCCTGGGAGGGCGTGTTGGCGTCCGGGCGCGCCGGGTTGAGGAGGCGTTCGGCGAGGGGGGCGAAGATCAGGCCGAGGGCCGTCCAGAGGATGAGCTGCGCGGCGACCGAGTAGAAGCGGAAGTTGAAGAGCACGTCGGCGGGGAAGCCCGGGTAGACGATGGTGCCCTTGTCGTCCTTCAGCGGCAGTGGTGTCTCGGTGGCCTGGTTGCCGAAGTTGGCCTTGTTGTACGAGAGATGGCCCAGCTGCGGCAGGAGCAGCATGACGATCCCGATCGCGACGACGAACGCGGCGCCGGCGAGGAGGGTCGCGTTCCAGTTGCCGAAGCGTGCCTGGAGGTGCTTGCCGAGGTAGACGGCTCCCGCGAGGAAGGCGACGGAGCACACGACCATGATCAGGTACAGGGCGCTGCGCTGCTGGATGGTCTCTTCGTGACCGATCGCGGGCGGGTTGGCCGGGTACTTCAGGAACGGCACCAGGTACATGCCGAGGAATCCGCCGCCGGCGACGAGGAGCGCCAGGTTGCGTGCCCGCAGCCCGCCGGTGCGGCCGAGGCAGACGGTGTAGGCGACGGCGAACAGGGCGCCCATCGCCATGCCGAAGAAGATCATGCCGACGCCGATACCGACGTTGGCCTGGATGGTGCGGCTGAACAGGTCGGGGTCGGCGGCCTCGACGGGCAGGCCGGCCGCCTTGTCCAGGGCGTTCTGGGCGGCGTCACGGCCGCTCTCGTAGTCGATGGCCTTGGCGATCTGTGGCTCGGCGAAGATGCGCGCGAACACGAAGGCGAGCAGGCCCGCGACTGCGCCGGCGAGTATGCCGCGCAGTATGAGCTTCTTTTCCATGTCGAGTTGTCCGTACGTCCAGGTGCCGGCGGAGGGTCAGTGGCAGGGGAAGCCGAGGAAGTGGCGGGCGTCGTGGACGAACTCGTGGACGTGCATGTCGTTGCCGAACACCGACACGGCGCCCTGGTCGACACCGACGAAGTAGTAGACGGCCAGGGCGATCAGCGCGGTGCCGACCAGCCAGACGATCGACTTCGAGACCGGCAGGACAACCGGGGTGGACACCGGACGGGTGGTGGAAACGCTGCTCAAGGTGAGCCCTCCTTCGGGATCGTGCGTCCCTTGCGTGTACGGGCGAGTGAAGGTTCAGTGTCTGACTCGCCCTCCACCTTCCGGCGGCGGGCTCACAGTGGCGCGACCGTGCTGGAATTCCACCAGCTTCCTTATGCCATCACTACAGGGGGAGAGTACGGCGCGTCTCTCCAGGGCGTCAATCAGGCCCGTTCCGCGTACTGCTCCTGACAGCACCGTGTGTGTGCGAGGAGTTGGCTGCCGGCACCCCTCCCGTCACCGCTTCGACGTGAGCCTGAGGTCGACCTCCTGTTCCTGGTCTCCGGACGCCGTGCCCTGCTCGTCCACGGCGAACGCGACGTTCAGCGCCTCACGCAGCTGGCCGACGGCGACGTAGCCGCCCTGGAGCGTGGCGGAGACCGAGCCCTCCAGGGGAAGGGGGTCGGTCGGGATCCATTCCTGGGTCGGCTCGAACTCGGCGGTCCATACGGCGGCGCGGTCGCCCGGCGCTTCCTTGGGCACGTCGTCGGAGGGCCGGTCGGTGGGGAACGCCGTCCGCAGGACGCCGAAGACGGTGGCGGCGTCCTCCTTGGACGCTCCGGTGAGGGTCACGGTGGCCATCGGGATCACTCTCCTTGGGGTCATTGAGTAGGGCGACGGTCAGCCGGATTCAGTAGCCGAGGGCCTTCGCCAGTTGCTGCTTGTTCATCGACGAACGGCCGTCGACACCGCGCTTCCTGGCCTCCGCGTAGAGCTGATCCTTCGTCGGTCCCTGCGCCCCGCTGTGAGAACGCTCGCCGCCGCGCTGCGGGGCGGACTTCGGGTCCCGGGTGGATGTCCTGCTCGCGGTCGCGGACTCGCCGGCGCGGGCGCGCTCCTTGTTCACGGTGCGGGCGGCGATCTCCTTGGCCCTGCCCTCGGAGACGCCTCGTTTCTCGGCGCCTTCCTTGATGTGCTCGTACTGACGCTCGCGCTTCGCGCTGGAACCTCGCGGCACGGCGCTCACCTTCCTTTCCTCGCGGGTGCGGTCCGGCTCGGCCGTACCCGACCCGTTTTCCGGCGATTTCCCAGGTACCCGGCGTCCGCCGCTTCTCACGCGGCCCCCGGAACGCGTTGATTCCATCTGACGCACGGCCCGCGCGCGGTGCGAGCAGACGGCCACCGAACGGATGAGCGCGCGGGCCCCGTGGAGGCGGCGGACTGCGGGCCGGGGTCACACGGGTGGCGTACTCGCGTGGCGTGGTGGCGGGCGGCCGCCTAGTAATGGACTGGATCAGCTTGTTCATCGCGCATCGGGGGGCGATAGCAACATCACCCTCTTCATGGAGCCGAGCATGACCATCCGCTCTTTCTCGCCCAGCCCGGACCAACCAGACATACCTCACGGCACCGCGGCCCACGCGTTCGCGCCCTCCGACGGAGGGCCGGCCGACGGAACGCCGCCGACGTCACGTCCGACGCAGGAGGGTCCCGCCCAGACCGGCACCGAGGGCGAGAACGTCGATCCGATGCACCGCCTGGTGCATGCCGCCGTCGCCGACCGGCCGCTCGACGAGGTCCTCCAGCTCATCACCTTGCTGGAGCAGTCACCGAAGTACGCGCAGGCCACCGTCGACGCCCTTCGGGCGGTCGGTGAGGACCGGTCCGTCGAGGACATCACGCGTCTGGTGACCCTGCTGACGCAGCCGCCGCGCAACCCCGACTCCGCCGACGAGGCGATCCGCGCGGCCGCCGAACGCCGGCCCGTGGAGGAGGTCACCCGGCTGATGGCCCTGCTCCAGCGGGCTCCGGTGGAACCGCACTGCGGCGAGGAGGCGGTGCGGGCCGCGGCCGGCCGGCCCGTCGAGGAACTCGTCCAGTTGATCGGCCGCTTGGCCGAGGAACAGGACGCGTCCGCCCAGGCCCCGGGACCGATGACGGACAGGTCTACGGCTCCGTTGTACGAGGCGCCCGGACGGACCCCGGCGGACACGCACGAGCCGGAACCCGCGGATGACCGTCCGGCTGCTCGTCAGCGCCGCCCACGACGTCCGCGTACGGCCACCCGCCGTACCGCTCCCCCGGTCTGGCCGAGGCTGATCGCGGCGGCGACGCTCATCCTGTGCGGGCTGTCGTACTTCCCGGTGCACCGTGACGGAGCCTCCGGCACCGCCTACGGGTTCGCGCTCGGTGTCTCGATCCTGTGCGTCCTGCTGGCACCGGCGCTGATCCTGTACGGCGGCCTGTTCGTGCTGGCCGTGTCCGTGGTGGTGCCGGCCGCGCTGGCCGCCCTCCAGTTGTTCGACGGGCGGTTCCACTCCTCACGCCTCTCCCAGGCGTTGCGGATCACCGCCGCGCCGCCCTGGTTCGCGGGGCTGATGGCCGTACTCGCCGCACTGGCGGCGCTCACCGCGCTGCTGGCGCTGCTCGCCTCGCGGCGGTTCGGCCGACAGCTGGACCTGCCCGGCCATCCCGATCACCGGGCGCTGGCCGACGCGAACCAGGCGCCTCAGTAGGGTCGGTCCCGCTCAACGGGCGGTGGCGCCGGAGCTGTTCAGGGTGTCACCGCTCGCCGACGGCACGCTCGACGCCGAGGCCGCGGGGCTGGAGGCGGCGCTGTGGCTCGGTTCGGCACCGGAGCTGGAGCTGGTCTCCGGCTTCGCGCTCGCGGACGGCGAGGCGGTGCCGCCCGAGTACGACCCCGCGCTGCTGGACGTCAGCGGCGTGGGTGTCGGGCTCTGTGCGGGAGCGCTCTTTCCGGCCGAACCGCCGCCCAGAGACGTGCCGTTGCCGGATTCGTTCCTGACCGCGGCCGCGATCGGCTTGCCCATGACGAGCTCCGCCGCGGTCACCGTGACCATCGCCAGGGCGAACACCAGGCCGGTCGCCAGGGCGAACTTCTTCCAGCCGATGGACCTCCAGAAGGAGCCGGACGTGGCCCGGTAGGTGGTCACCGATTCGTCGTCGGCGGTGGCGTCCTCGGGTTCGCCGGAGGGGTCGTCGGCCGGTGTCGCGGCACCGGCCGAGGTGTCGCCCCGTAACGCGAACGCCGCCCGGGCGTCCGCGCGTTGCACGGCCCGCTCCTCACTAGGTGTCAGCGCGAGCGCCACCGACGGCACCCTTCTGCGGATCCCCTCGCCCGTCCGTCGGAAGGCGTGCTGGAAGACCGCCGCGCCGGTGGTGGCGCTGGTACTGACCACGGCGGCGCCGATGATCGTCCCCGTCACCCCCAGCATGGACGCCAGCACCGCGCCCACCACGGTGGCAAGCGCACTCGCCACCACCTGCACAACGGTCAGGTCGAGCACCTTGCGCTTCGGTGCATGCTTTTTCTCATCCTTTTTGTGACTCTCCATCAATGTCCTTCAACATCCCTTTGACGGTTCCGGAGCACGACAGCCATCGAAGAGGCATGTGCAAGGTGTCGACTGCCCGGTTGGCGGTGTTTCACCTCGACTCGAACCAACGGGGCTGGACTTCACCGGTACCGTCACGCCGGCGACTGCTCCGAGAACGCCTCGGTGAAGGGCGTGACCGGGCGCTCCACGATCTCGCCGTCCACGAAGATGTCGACCGCCTCGTTGTAGAAGGCGAGCAGATCCGTCACGGCGCCGACCGCGGGCAACGGCTCCGGATAGCTCCAGACGATGTTCGCCAGGACACCGGAAACGCCGGCCTCGCCCCGCCACGACCAGTACGTGGCGGTGCCCTTGTAGGGGCACCCGGTGCTGTGGCCGGTCGGCTCGAACAGATCCAGCCGGACGTCTTCGCGCGGGATGTAGTACCGGGTCGGGAGACCGGTCTCGAAGAGCAGGACCGGGCGGCGGGTGTCGGCGACGACCGTGCCGTCGATCTCGACCCGGACGTGACGGCCGCTGGGGATGGCGTCGACTCGCTTGTGCGGGTCACGGGGGTGGATGAAGATCTCTTCCTCCTCCTCGTACCAGTGGTCCAGGCCCCGCCCGACCCGCCGGAACCACTCGAAGGCGATGTACCCGGCCAGGTCGTCGGCGGGATAGGTCCAGGCCGCGTTCTCCACCAGCTCGCCGCCGATTTCGAGGTCGTAGAAGACGCGTGATCCGGTGTGCTTGCCGATCCGCGGGTTCTTCGCCGGGTGGAGCAGGTCCTCGCGGACCTCGTCGTGCGGGAAGGCGTACGTCGGGACGGGTACGGCCGGTTCCCATACGAGGACGGGGTGCCTGCTGTCCACGACGGTGGTGTCGCCCTTGCGGCCGCGCACCCAGCGTGGGCTCGGCTCCCAAAGGATGCCTTCGGGGGTGGTCCTGACGTCTCGCGCGGTGGGGAAGGTGCTCATGAGCGTTCCTCCGTGATCCGTAGGTTGTACGGCGGGCCGGGAGACCGATGCGGCCGGCCGTTGCTTGCCAGTCTGCGGTGGCGGAGGGTTCACTGGTCGGGTGCAGACCTTCGCCACCACGCTGACGGGCTTCTGGCCCTCGCGTCGTGTCCACGTCTTCGACCTGTTCTGTTGCCGTGCGCCGTCCCCGACTCCCGCACAGCACCGCTGAGAACACACGAGACGAGAACCGAGGTCCACCATGTCCGTGACCGATGAACTGCTGGCCAACAACACCCGTTACGCCGAGACCTTCGAGGGCCCGCGAACAAGGGCGAGGCCCACGTCATCCGCAACGCGGGCGGTGTCATCACGCAGGACGAGATCCGCTCGCTCGCGATCAGCCAACGGCTCCTGGGCGCCGAGGAGATCATCCTCATCCACCACACGGACTGCGGCATGCTGACCTTCACGGACGACGGCTTCAAGGCTGCGGTCGAGGAGGACACCGGTATCCGCCCGTCCTGGGCGGCGGAGGCCTACACCGATCTGGACGCCGACGTACGACAGTCGATCGCCCGTATCAGGGCCGATCCCTCCATCGTGCACAAGGACCGCATCAGGGGCTTCGTTTTCGACGTGGCCACCGGGAAGCTCAACAAAGTCGGTTGAGAACCGTCCGGCCGGGCTGATCGAAAATGATCGAAGGGGAGACAAGGCGCCCCTTTCGTCGCCGAATAGGATCGAGAGGCGAAGGAATTCGACTTTTCCCGACCGCGATGTTTAGTGCGCAAAAATGACTTTGCATGGAGGGCAGGGGCAGCTCAACTGCCTAGCCCTGGGGGGTAGTTTCCTTCCAGGTCCACAAAGGACCCGCCCGGGAAAGTGCTCAATCACATCCCCGGGGACGAAGCAGATCGACAAGGAAACAACCAAATGGACGAGCCGATTCGTCGAGGGCGCCTGCGGCTGCCCTCCGGGCACATTCACGGTAGCAGCCCCGATGCAGGGTAACCGGGTCGAGAATTCCGGGTCGAACTCGCGGCATTGCGCACCGGGATCGACTCCCCGTCATCGGCGGTCGATCCGGTGATCGCGGACCTCGGCTTCGCGGCCTTCGCCGAACGGAACCGCCCCCGCTACACGCTCTATGCCAGGGCTCGGCTGTCCGCGGTCGCACGTTCCACGGCGGTCGTGGAAGCCACGCTGGTGTCCGCCCACGATCGCTGGCAGTGGTTGATGTGTCAGCCCTGCCCCGCGGCCGAGGTCTGGGAAGAACTCCGCCGTCAGGTCGAGCGGCGGGGCGAGCGTGCCGCGGGCCAGGACCCGGTCCTGACCATGCTGTACCAGCGGCTCCCCAACGCGTGTGCGGACAGTGTGGTGTTGTGCCGCCGGCTGGGGTTCTCCCTAGCCGAGGCGGCCGAGTTGATGGGCGTCGAGCCGTCCGCGGTCGAAGCGGCCCTCGCCGCCGCGCGGCGGACCTTCCCCCAACTCGTCGGTGCGGAGGCGCCCTTGAGGCATCCCTGACCGCTCCGGTGCCCCCTCTGCCCCTCCCGGCGTACGCGGTCTCCTTGCGGACGCTCCGATCCGCCACCTTTCGCCAACCTGCGCCACGGTTCACCCGAACCAGCGGTGGTGCGGTCGCCTGCTGCCCTCCTAGGATGGGCAACTCCACTTCGGATGGGGCGGATTCGGCGAGGGGACGGGCCGTTGGTGGAGCACAATCATGTCGATCTGTCGTTGCCCAGCGCGGCGCGGATGTACGACTGGCTGCTGGGTGGCAGCAACAACTTCGAAGCGGACCGGAATGCCTGCGAGTTGTTGCTGGAGGTGGCACCCACCTCGCGTGAGATCGCGCTGAACAACCGGTGGTTCCTCCAACGCGTGGTCCGGGTGCTGGCCGAGGAGCACGGGATAAGGCAGTTCATCGATTTCGGCTCGGGCCTTCCGACGCAGCGCAACGTGCACCAGATCGCGCAGGAGATCGCCCCCGAATCCCACGTCGTCTATATCGACAACGATCCCGTCGTCCTGTCGCTGGGCCAGTCCCTGCTCAACGAGAACGACAACACGGCGATCCTGTCGGTCGACATGACGGACACCGACACCATCTTCGGTCACCCGGACTTCACCCGGCTCATCGACTTCACCGAGCCGGCGGCCGCCCTGTTCAACTCCGTACTGCACTGCCTGCCGGACAGCGCCGGCCCAAAGGCCTTTGTGGAGCGGGTCGTTGACCGGCTCGTCCCGGGCAGCTTCGTCGTCGTGTGCCAGCTCGTGAGCGACGATGCCAAGGTCCGCGACGACGTCACCGAACTCATGCGGGTCCAGACCGGGGGCAATTGGGGCAGGGTCCGGGAGAAGGCGGACGTGGACGAGATCTTCGACCGGCTCGTCGTGGAGGACCCGGGACTCGTCGACGTGACCGACTGGCGGCCCGACTCCGAGCTCCAGCAGCGCCAACGCAGCATCGAGTGGACGGAGTACGGCGGCCTGGGGAAGGTGCCACCCCGGCAATAGCCTGACCCGGCTCAGCGGCAGCGATTAGGAGTAACGCTCGACTAGGAGTACCGCTCGACGGCCTCGTTCAGCATGCGCCGGCTCTCCATGGGTGAGGCACACGCCTCGCCCTGGATGCGCAGCAGGAGCTGGAGGTGCCGCTCGAAGTCGTTCTCCTTCGTCGGCCAGGGTTTCGCCCGCTCCTCGGCGCTCAGCGCGGGCTTGTTGTAGTAGTCGGCCTTGCGGTAGCCCTCGACGTAGACGAGGTCGGGCAGGCCGCCGCGGCCGAACTGGAGGTGGGCCATGCCGCCCGCCATCGATGCCTCGTTGCCCGCGATCATCCGGTCGAGGAGCACGAACCGGATGGTGATGTGCGGGAGCCGGGCCATCTCCGCGAGGTGGAGCATCTGGTCGCGCATCACCTGGTCCGAGCCTGCTCTCCGCAGCAGGACGGACTCGTCCATGAGGAACACACAGCGCGGCGGCTCGGTCTGGTCGAAGACCCGCTCCTGGCGCTCCCGGCGCATGGCCACCCGTAGCTCCATCTCCGGACTGTCCCACTCCGTGAGGTGCAGGCCTGTGCGGAGGATGCAGCTCGCGTACTCGGGAGTCTGTAGCAGGCCCGACACCAGGCGCACGTCATACGTGGTGAGCCCGATCGCGACGGATTCGAGGCCGAGGAGCCGCCGCAGGTAGTCGGGGGCGCAGTCGTCGAACCTGTTCTGGAACCATTCCGGTTCCTGGGCACGGGAGAACAACATCGACAACTTGTTCCGTGCCGGCCCGTCGAGTTTCAGATAGGCCATCACCGCTTCGACCGTGCGCCCCTCGGGCGTGGAATCGGCATTCTCAAGTCGACTGATGGTCGAGTTCGAAACGTGGGTGGCCTTCGCCAGCTCTTTCTGCGTCAGACCGACCTCGTCACGCAAATCCTTGACGGCGAGGCCGAGCATGATGGTGGCCGCTGTCTTTGTCGTGTCCGGCCCGGCGGTATGCCGGGCCAGACGATTGATCGGAATCGGATCCGGGGACACGCCTTCTCCTCACAACGGGCAGTCACCTTCACATGATGACACGCCCGGTCCGGAGGCGTTGCCCGAACTTATGTACTCCGAGGCCTAGTTGGGAGTACCGAGAGCATCGAACTCCCCCTTCTTCGCACCGTCGAGGAAAGCGCCCATCTCCTCGGCGGTAAAGATCAGTGCGGGTCCGCCGGGGTCGGTCGAGTTCCGTACGGCCACGCCGCCCCGGGGCAGTGCGGCCAGCTCGACGCACATGCCGTTCGCTTCGGACATGCGGCTCTTCACCCACGTTCCCGGGATGAGGCCGGCGGCCATTCCGTTTGTGAAGTTCTGCATCAGAGACGAACCCTCTCCGTTCGGCAAACCAACTTTTCCGACCTTTTTCGTCGCGGCGTCGAAACCGCACAGGTGGAAGCCCCATGAAATCCCGTCATGCAATTTCATGGCTCGACGTGGAGGAAATGCTAGCGGCTCGAAATCGAACAATGCCGTCCCACGTACGGGTGGACGGTGTCCCGCCGGGTGGTACGGGTGGCGAAGGAGCGCGCGCTGGTCCGCTCCTGGTCCGACGTGACATGAAGCTGTCACACACGGACCGGAATCCCCCGCCGGGCCGCCGAGGTTGGCACTGGTACGACCCCGCTTCGAGGCCGGGCCTCGCACGACGAAGGAGCGACCACCATGACCGTTGACCTGACCACGACCGACCTCCAGGCCTTCACTCAGGACTGGCTGGAGTGGTATCGCGGGCAGGAGGAACGCCTCACCGCTCCGCACGGGTTCCTGGCGATCACCGGGCTGCACTGGCTCGACGACCGGCCGCAGCGCTTCCCGGACGCGCCGGGTGCCTGGTGGACCGACGCCGACGGGGTCGCCGTAGCCCTCGACGAAGGTGAGGAACTCGTCGTGGAGGGAACGCCGGTGCGGGGCGAGCACCGCTTCGGCGTGCTGCCCGAGCGGGGCGGGGTCGACGCGGTCTGGGGCGATGCGGTGATCGAGGTGGCGAAGCGCGGCGGGAACGACATCGTGCGGCCCCGGCACCCGGACGCGCCGCTGCGCACCGACTTCGCCGGTACGCCCGCCTACGCGCCGGATCCCCGCTGGGTGGTTCAGGGGCGCTATACGGCCTTCGAGACGCCGCGTCCTACGACCGTGGGCGCGGCGGTCGAGGGGCTGGAGCATGTCTACGACGCCCCGGGCCGGGTCGAGTTCGAGCTGGACGGGCAGTCGCTCGCCCTGACCGCGTTCCCCGGACGGGGGCCGGGCGGACTGCTCGTGCTCTTCACCGACGCCACCTCCGGGGTGACCACGTACGCCGCGAACCGGGCCCTCGCGCTCGCCCCGCCGGACGCCGACGGCACGGTCGTCCTGGACTTCAACCGCGCGACGAACCTGCCGTGCGCCTACACCGACCTGGCCACCTGCCCGCTGCCGCCGGCGGAGAACCGGCTGCCGGTGTCCGTCGAGGCCGGGCAGAAGACACCCCGTGAGCGGGGAGGAGTCGCCTGATCGTGGTCCTGGCCGCGTCCACGGCACCACCGGGTCGCAGCCGGGTTCGTCGAACCCGGCTGCTCGCCCAGACGCGGTACCGCCATCCGTTTCCCCCTTCGACAACCATGCGCACCCCTCAGTCGTCCCCCTTAATGGCGCGAAGGTTTTCGCGCGGCCGCAGCCCCCACCGACACTGCGCGCGGACGACGCGCAGGAAAGAGGCCGCATGCTCCGTATCCACTTCACCTCGCAGGACCTACAGAACATCAGGGTGGCCCGCCGGCCCCACGCGCTCTGGGAACTCGTGTGTGGTGTCTGCCGGTTGGACGCACGGCAAGGGCCGCTGGAGTTCGGGCACTGGCGCCGGTCGGTGCGCGAGGGGATGACGAAGGACCCGCGGGCCCGGCGGGCCCTGTTGCCCTTGCAGACGCTGATTCCTCCGGTGGGCTACATCCCCGACTTCCTCACCCCGTCGGTCACCGGCGGCGGTCTGGCCGTCGGCCTCGACCAGGTGCGGAGCACCTCCCGCACCCGGCTGACCCGTGAGTTGTCCCGGCTCGCCGAGTCGCGTCCGCTGCCGTCCTGGGTGTCGACCCTCAACAGACCGGGCGCCAAGGCCTTGGGGACGTTGACGCGCGCCCTGGAACTGTCCTGCAAGACACTGCTCGAACCGTACTGGCCCCGCATCCAGACGGCCGTCGGCAACGACGTCGAACTACGGTCCCGCGCACTCCTCGACGGCGGCACCTCCGCGCTCCTCAACGCGCTGCGCCCGCACGCCCGTTGGCACGCTCCGGTCCTTGAGGTGGACTATCCCGTCGACCGTGAGCTGCACCTGGAGGGGCGCGGCCTTCTCCTCATCCCATCGTACTTCTGCTGGCGCAGGCCCACCGCGCTCGCGGACCCCACGCTCGGGCCGGTGCTCGTCTACCCGGTCGCCAAACAGCCCCTGGAGATCGTCCGGGCGAGCAGGGACGGGCTGGAGCGGCTGCTGGGCCGTACCCGGACGGTGGTTCTGGCGGGTCTGGCCAGCCATGGAGCGCGTACGACGTCCGAGGTGGCCACGGCGGCCAACATCGCGCTGCCCAGCGCCAGTTACCAGCTCGGCGTGCTGCGCGACGGAGGCCTGATCGCCAGTCACCGGGAGGGCCAGTTCGTACGGCACTCGGCAACTCCCCTGGGCCTGCGCTTACTTGACGAGCGGTGACCGGGGCAAACCTCGCCGGTGCGACTTTGAAGGGTTTCGAATTCATTGCTGCCCCGTGCCCCTCACCGCCATCGTTTGTGACGGTCGCCGTGGGAGTCGCGGCGGCGCCGGGCCGGAGCGACGCGGGCGTGGTGGCCACCGGACACAGGGGGACGGTGGGCACCGCGTCCGCGGCGTCGGTTCGTCAGCCCGCCCGGCGGCGGTCCGTCGTGGTGCGGTGGGTGAGGGGTTCGCGCAGGTCCAGGTGTTCGCGGAGGGTCGTACCGGTGTAGTCGGTGCGGTAGACGCCGCGTTCCTGGAGCGCGGGGACGAGGTGGTCGACGATGTCGTCGAGGCCGTCGGGGATCAGGTACGGCGTGACGTTGAAGCCGTCGACCGCGCCGTGCCGGACGAAATGGGCGAACTTGTCCGCCAGGCCCTCCGGGGTGCCGACGTGGCCGCGCTGGGGGCCGAGCGCGATGACGGTCTCGCGCAGCGACCAGCGGTTCGCGTCGGCCTTCTCCCGCCATTCGGCGACGACTTGACGGGGGTCGGCGATGCGCCGCGCGCCGAAGGAGCCGTCGTTCTCGGCGGCGACCGGGTCCTCCTTGGGCAACGGCCCGTCGGCGTCCCGTCCGGAGAGGTCGATGCCCCACAGCAGCCCGGCGATGCCCAACGCGGTTGCCGGAGTGACCTGTTGGAGGCGGATCCAGCGTTTCTTCTCCAGGGCCTCCTCCTCCGTGGCGCCGATGATGATCTCGGTACCGGGGAGGATGCGCAGGTCGTCCTCGGGGCGGCCGACGGCCCGCAGCCGGCGCCGCAGATCGTCGGCGAAGGCGAGGGCGTCGTCGAAGTCGTTGCCGTGCGCGGAGAAGATGACGTCGGCGTTGCGGGCCGCGAAGTCCCGGCCCTCGCCGGAGTCCCCGGCCTGGAAGATCACCGGGTGTCCCTGGGCGCTGCGCGGCAGGGTGGGTGCGAGGTCGACGTCGAACTGCGGTCCCTGGTGGCGGACTTGGCGTACGGCGCCGGGTGCCGCCCAGGACGGGGCATCCGCCGAGTCGGACACGGCCGCGTCCTCCCAGCTGTCCCAGATCGCGCGGGCGACGGTGAGGAACTCCTCGGCGCGCCGGTAGCGGTCGGCGTGGTCGAGGTAGCCGCCGCGGCGGAAGTTGGCGCCGGTCCAGGCGTTGTCGGTGGTCACCACGTTCCAGCCGGCACGGCCCTCCGAGAGCAGGTCGAGGCCGGACAGGCGGCGGGCGAGATCCGGGGCTTCGTTGAAGGTGGTGTTGGACGTGCTGACCAGACCGATCCGATCCGTCACGGCTGCCAGCGCGGCGAGTTGGGTGATGGCGTCGGGCCGTCCGGCGACGTCGAGATCGTGGATCTGGCCGTCGACCTCGCGCAGTCGCAGCCCCTCCCCCAGGAAGAACGCGTCGAACAGGCCCCGTTCGGCGGTCTGCGCCACGCGCCGGAAGTTGGCGGGGTCGATCTGGGAACCGCTGGCGGGGTCCGACCAGACGGTCCAGTGGTTGACGCCCTGGAAGAAGACGCCGAAGTGGAGTCGGGCGTCGGGGCGGGGGACGTCGAGGGGGTCGGTGCGGGTCATCGTGCGTCCTCCTGGGCGGCCG
This sequence comes from Streptomyces sp. NBC_01288, assembly GCF_035982055.1. Taxonomy (NCBI): domain Bacteria; kingdom Bacillati; phylum Actinomycetota; class Actinomycetes; order Kitasatosporales; family Streptomycetaceae; genus Streptomyces; species Streptomyces sp. NBC_01288. The sequence goes on along the minus strand of NZ_CP108427.1, from coordinate 10,312,814 downwards.
CGGCGGCGTAGCGGTTGGCGGGCCGGTCGAGGCCCAGGTGGGTGCGCAGGGACGCGCCGGGCAACGGGCGTACGGCGTGCCGTCGTTCGAAGAGATGGGGCAGGACGAGCCGGGACAGCTCGGGGAGGTCCTCGTCCAACACCAGTGGATGCAGGCGCACTCCGTCCACCACGCCCCTCAACTCCCCCAGCAGCGCGGCGAGTCCGGCGGCCGAGCCGATGTGGCGCAGCCGACCCCGGTCGCTCCAGGACCCATGCTCCTCAAGGTCGGCGACGCGTTCCTCGGCCGTGGCGTCCGCGGTGTCGAGGGCGATTTCGACCTCGGCGAAGGTGCGCGGCGTTCCGGCGGCGGACGCGCTCGCGGTGACGGCGGCGAGGTCGCGGCCCTCGACGAGGGCAACGTCGAGTTGATCGCCGGGGACGCGGTCGGGGCTGCCGAATACGACGAGTTGGCCCTGCGGTGGACGCGGCACGATCGCCGGGCCCTTCACCGTGTAGGTGTCGCCGGTGAAGTCGACGTAGTGCAGCCGGTCGCGGTCGAGGTAGCGGCTGGTGGCGACGGAGCGGATGACCGCGTCGTCCTCCCAGGAGTCCCACAGATCGCGGACGACCTCGACGCCGTCACGCGACTCGCGGGCGCGGGCCGCGTCCCCGTCGACGAGCGGGCGCCCCCAGACGGAGGCCGCCTCGGGCCGCGTCTCCTCGCTCACCACCCACCCGGCGCGCCCGGCCGAGATGTGGTCCAGGGACGCCAACTGGCTTGATACGTGGAAGGGTTCGGCGTAGGTGGGCGGCACGACCGGCGCGATGCCGACGACGCTCGTCGACGCGGCGATGAACGCGGCCCGCTCCACCGCGCCGATCCGGCCGACCACGTCGGGCCCGGCGCCGGGCGGGAGTGCGCCGTCGTCCAGGGTGAGCAGGGTGAACCCGGCGTTCTCCGCCGCGGCGGCGACGCGGGCCAACCGGCGTGGGCTCAGCAGCTGGTCGGGCGAGTGGGCGGCGCGGCGCCAGGCCGCGGGATGGGCGCCGTCACCGTCGATTTCGAGGGCGAGCCGCAGGGCGGGGCCGGACATGGGGTTCCTTCCGAGAACACGTCGAGACGGCCGGCCCGAGGGGCCGGCATGGGTCAGGGGCGTGCGGAAGGACAGACGGCGGAGGCGGTACGGCAGTAGTCGACATGCCGCCGGATGATCAGCCACGCGCCCGGGACGGCACCGTGGGGTGCGGCGTCGGGTACGCGCATCGGGGCCTCCATCCGTCCGGGACCGATCGCCTCAACTTACGTCGTCGGCCCGGGAAGGTGTCAAGAACATTAGATGTACGCGCATGCAGCGGTGCCGAGACGGAAAAGCGTTGGCCGCGACGGCGACCGGGCTGCTAACTTGCCGTTGGCCGTGACACCGCATGAGGAGGTGAGACCCATGAACGCAGTATCCAGGTGGGTGCTCCCCCTCTTTTCCACGGTTGGGCCAGCGGCATAGGTGTCGCCGGGAGCGCCTCACACCAAGGCGATCCCGAAAGGCAACACCATGGAACTCTCCCAACATTCAGTGCACTTCACCGCCGAGACATCGTCGAACGGTGTCCTCGTCCGCGACTTCACCGTCGGCGACCTCACCGGCGCGCTCTGGTCCCCCGCGGCCTCCGCCTCCGAACGCGCTCCCCTGGTCCTGATGGGCCACGGCGGCGGCAACCACAGCAAGGCACCGGCCATGGCCGGTCGTGCGGAGCGCCTCGTGAACGGCGCCGGATTCCACGTCGCCACCATCGACGCACCCGGCCACGGCGACCGCCCGCGCACACCGCACGACGAGCGCGAAATCGCCCTGATGCAAAGGAAGATGGCGGCGGGCGAACCGGTCGGCGAGATCGTCGTCCGCTACAACGCCCACCTCGCCGAGCGTGCCGTACCGGAGTGGCTGGCGACCCTGGACGCCCTCCAGGAACTCCCGGAGATCGGCACCGGAGGACCCGTCGGCTACTACGGCCTGAACATGGGCACCGCGATCGGGGTACCGCTGACTGCGGCCGAACCCCGCATCACCGCCGCGGTGTTGGGCCTCTTCTGGTACGACGACTCGCTCGCCGAGACGGCGCGGCGGATCACCGTCCCGATCGAGTTCGCGTTGCAGTGGGACGACGAACACATCCCCCGCTCGTCCGGTCTCGCACTGTTCGACGCCTTCGCCTCGAAGGAGAAGTCGTTGCACGTCAACTCGGGCTCGCACAAGGAACTGCCGAGGTTCGAGGCGGACAGCGCGGTCCGGTTCTTCGCCCGCCACCTGACCGTCGGCGGCTCAACGGCCTGACACGTCAACGCGGTTGCGGCCCGGCACCCTCTCCGAAATCCATCCCCGTCATGAGTTCGGAGAAAGCGCCGGCCGCGGCAGCGGACGTGAAGAGCCGGTCGAGTTGAGCGCGGGCCAAACTCCGGTGAAAGGGACCGGAGTTGGTGGCGTCACCGGCGTCATGGAGCATCCGGGTCATCCAGTGCGAGAACTCCTGGTCGCTCCAGACACGGCGCAGACACCGCTCTGAGTACGTGCGCAGGGCGGTGTCGTCGTGGTCGTGGACGGCGTCCCGCACGGCGCGGGCGAAGAGATCGGCGTCGTAGAGAGCGAGGTTCATCCCCTTGCCGCCCATCGGCGAGACGATGTGGGCCGCGTCGCCGACGAGGAAGAGGCGGCCGTACTGCATCGGGTCGTGGACCAGACTGCGGAGCCGGAAGATCTCGCGGTCGGTGATCGGGCCGGAGACGAGGGCCGGGTCCCCGAGCCGGGTGCGCAGCGCGTCCCAGACGCGGGCGTCGGACCAGGCGTCGGGGTGGTCGTCCGGCGGGCACTGGAGGTAGTAGCGGCTGGTGTACGGGCCGCGCGGGAAGTGCGCGGCGAAGCCCTGCGGGCTGACGGCCAGGAGCGGGTGGGCCGGCGGCGGCGCGTCGGCCAGGACCGTCAGCCATCCGATGCCGTGATCGAAGGCGTACGGCGTGAGGGCCCCGGCGGGGACGGCGCCCCGGCTGATGCCGTGGTCGCCGTCGCAGCCCGCGACGTAGGAGCAGGTGATCGTACGGAGGCCGCCGTCCGCGGTGCGGTAGCGGAAGGTGGGGTGGTCGCCGGTCAGGTCGTGCAGGGAGACGTCGGCGGCCTCGAAGCGCAGGTCGCCGCCGTCCTCCAGGTACGCGGCGGTGAGCTTCTGGACCAGCATCTGCTGGGGGCAGAGGCGGGCCGTAGGGCCTTCGGAGCCGTCGAAGTCGGACACCAAATGCGTTACGCCGTCGACCCGGAGCTCCAGGACGCCCTCGTGCGGGACGCCGCCCAGGACGCGGTCGGCCAGCCCCCAGGAGTCGAACATGCGGACGGCGCGGGTCTCGACGATGCCGGCGCGCTGGCGCTGTGCCACGTACTCGCGGGTCTGCCGTTCCAGGACGACACAGTCGATCCCGCTGCGCCGCAACAGGTTCGCGACGGTCAGCCCGGCCGGGCCCGCTCCGATCACCACCACGGTCGTGGATTCCGGCGGCTCGCTCAACTCCCGTGTGCTGTCAGCCACTTGGCCACCTCCGGAATCACCCTACCGACGCCCGGGGCCCGGCCGACCGGTGGATGGTCACTTCACCTCGATCGTCACCTTCCAGGTCTCGACGAGCAGGGGGCAGAGGCTGCCGGGGTCGGGGACGCAGCGGCGTTGCGCGGTGACGTTGGCGACGCCGCGGGAGACCGCGTGGAAGACCGCCGTGGCGTCGCCGGACGGGTACGTGGCGTCGGCGGCATGTGCGAGTGCTGCCGAGTTACCGGACTCCGGAGCGGTCCAGGTGTAGGTGAGTCCGCGCTCGCGGGAGTGGGTGAGCCGGATCTCCACATCGCCACCCGAACTCGCGGGCACCGTCCGGCCGTTGTCCTTGTTGGTGAGGACGACGCGTCCGGCCAGGCGTGCGTGCGGCGTCTGCCCCTGAGCGGTCGCCGATGCCGCGACGGCCACGAGGACCAGCCCCGCGGCTCCAAAAGCCGTGGACCACTTCGTTGCTCCCATGATTTCCTCTCCTCGCACCCGCCGGACCGGCGGTCTCCGAAGGCGGCGAGCGTGCCGCCCAGCGGCACAACGTGGTGGAGGAGGACGGGTCACAGACAACCACCCGTTCGTGCGGACCTGTGCCGCAGCAATGCGTGTGTTATGAATCTTCACGCGTGACCGATATGACAAGACCACAGACAACCGTTCGACCGGCCCCACGGGTGAGGACCGGTCGGGGTCGCCGATGCCGGGGTCCGCTCCCCGGGCTGCGGTGATCTTCCTTCCCAGGAGGACCTCCCGCATGTTTCGACGTATAGGCACCGGGGTCGTCAGACATCCCGTCTGGACCATCGTGGCCTGGCTGATCGCCGCGGTGGCGATTGTCGCCACCGCGCCCGGCCTGCCCTCCAACAGTGACGAGAGCAGTTTCCTGCCCAAGAGTTACGAGTCCATCAAAGCGGCGGATCTGCAGGTGAAGGCGTTCCCCAGCGCCTTCACGCCGTCCGCGATCGCGCTGTACCAGCGCACCGACGGCGGCAGACTGACCGCCGACGACAAGAAGGACGTCGCCCGGATCACGACCGAGCTGGGCAAGAAGCACATCGACCAGGTGCAGAAGGTGGTCCCCGGCCCGCCGTCCAAGGACGGCCGGTACACCATGACCCTGGTCCAGATGGACAGCAAGAAGGCCGGTCAGCCGGTGCAGGCGGACGCCGCGAAGGTGTTGCGCGACGACGTCAAGCAGCTGGCCAAGGGCACGGACCTCGACGTGAAGCTCGGCGGTTCCGCCGCGCAGGCCCTCGACCAGCAGGACTCCTCGAAGCGCGGCGAGGCGCTGATCGGCATCGGGACGTTCCTCATCATCCTGGTGACCCTGCTGATCATCTTCCGGGCGCCGATCCTCGCCTTCCTCCCCCTGGTCCTGATCGGCGTGGTGGCGTCGATCGCCAACGGGCTGATCGCGTACGCCACCAAACTGTTCGGTCTCCAGGCCAACAGTTCCGTCTCGTCGATCCTGATCGTCGTGCTGTTCGGCGTGGGCACGGACTACTTCCTGTTCCTGATGTTCCGCTACAGAGAACGTCTGCGGGCGGGTGACGAACCTAAACAGGCCATGGTCAACGCGGTCGCCCGGGTCGGCGAGGCCATCGCCTCGGCCGCCGGCGCGGTCATCATCGCGTTCCTCGCGCTGGTGCTGTCCACGCTGGGCTTCCTCAAGCAGATGGGTCCTGCGCTGGCCATCTCGGTCACCGTCACCCTGATCGCGGGCCTGACGCTGATCCCGGCCGTGGTGTCGCTGATCGGGCCGAAGGTCTTCTGGCCCTCCAAGTCGTGGCAACAGGAGCCGCGGAACGCCCGGTTCGCGGCCCTCGGCCGCGGTGTGCAGCGCCGGCCCGCGCTCACGGCCGCGCTCTCCGGGCTCGTCCTGGTCGCGCTGTCGCTGGGCACCCTGGGCTACAAGGCCACCTTCGACCTGGCCTCGGGTTCCATGCCCAAGACCAAGGAGTCGATGGTCGTCCAGGACGAGATGCAGAAGGCGTACTCGGCGGGCGCCGCCGCCCCCACCGACGTCTACCTCTCCAGCACCGACGGCAAGCCGCTCGACAGATCCGCCTTCACTGCCTACGCGGAGAAGCTCGGGGCCGTCGACGGTGTGGCGAACGCCCGGATGAGCCAGGTCAACAAGGACGGCACCACGGCGGACTTCACCGTCACGCTGAAGTACGAGGCGTCCACGGAGAAGGCGATCGACGCCGTGGGCCGGGTGCGCGACGTCGCGCATTCCTCCGCGCCCGACGGCACCGAGGCACTGGTCGGCGGCATGTCCTCGATCTACAAGGACATCAACAGCGCGGTCAATCACGACTACCGGACCGTGTTCCCCGTCGCCGCCCTGCTGATCATGCTGATCCTGGGACTGCTCCTGCGCAGTGTGGTGGCACCGTGGTACCTCATCGCCTCGGTGGGTCTCGGCTTCGGCGCCACCCTCGGTGCGACCGTCTGGATCTTCCAGGACGCTCAGGGACACCCGGGGCTGATGTTCATGCTCCCGGTGATCATGTATCTCTTCGTGGTCGCCATCGGCACGGACTACAACATCCTCATGATCGCCCGGCTCCGCGAGGAGGCCCGCGAGGGCCGCGATCCGCGCGAGGCGGCGAGCATGGCGCTTCGGCACGCGGGACCGACCGTGGCCGCGGCGGGTTTCATTCTCGCGGCGACCTTCGCCACGATGATGCTGGCCGGCAACGCCCTGCTCACGGAGATGGGGTTCGCCGTCTCCTTCGGCATCGCCGTCGCCGCCTTCGTGATGGCGATGTTCTTCACGCCGAGCCTCACCGCCCTGATCGGCCACGCCGCCTGGTGGCCCGGCAACGCCGACCGCACCCAGGAAACCCCGGGCGGCACGGGCGCCGGTTCCGACCCCTCAGGGCCGGCCACCGGCACCGGGGACCAGGACTCGGTGAGCCACGGTCCGGCGGGCCGTCGCAACTAGCAACTAGCAACTAGCAACTAGCAATAGTGCGGGGCCTGTTCACCGATCCTTACGACCGGTGGGCAGGCCCCGCACCCACATCAGCGGTCGACGTGCCCGCGCAGGCAGTCGATCAGCGTGTCGAGGGACACTTCGAGCGCGACGGTGTCGCGGCGGGCCTGGGAGAGCAGCAGGCCTCCCTGGACGGCGGCGAGCAGTGCCAGCGCGAAGCGGTCGGGGTCGATCCGGTCGGGCAGTTCGCCGCGTGACCGCATCGCGCGCAACCCGTCCCGCAACGCCCCCTCCCAACGGCTGAACCCGGCCAGCAGATCGGCCCGCGTCTCCGGGGTGGACCGGGACAGTTCGCTGCTCAACCTGCCCATCGGGCAGCCCTGTTGGTTGCGCCCGTCCCGGTGGATACTCAGGATGACGTCGCGCCACGCCTCCAGCGCCCCGATGCTGTCGAGGTTCGCGAGCAGCGGCGCGTGCACCCCGAGCACGCTCTCGCACTGGTGGTTGATCACCGCGCGGACGAGGCCGTGCTTGTCGCCGAAGTAGTAGTAGATCTGCGAGGCGCTCACCCCGGCGGCGGCCTGGACGTCCTCGATCCTCGTGCTCACGACGCCCTGGTCGTACATCAGGGCGGCGGCCTCCGAGACGATGCGCCGGTACGTCTCCTGCCCCTTGCGGGTGAGGCGCTGACCGCTTGCCGGTGCCCCGACGGGTGCAGTTGCCATGAAAGGAAGCTAGCACCGCTTTTGTAGTTGTGACTCCATTTTTCGCGAGGCACCATCTGGAGGCGTCACTCCAGACGGCCGGCCCGCCGAGCGGGTCACGGACACGGAACCCAGGTGGTCGCCATGACCCAGCACACCCAGCACAAGAGCGAGGTCCGGGACGGTATGCGCGTCGACTGGGACGTGCCGATCACCATGGACGACGGCGTGGTGCTGCGCGCGGACGTCTTCCGTCCCGTGGCCGACGGGTCGTACCCGGTGATCATGAACCACGGCCCCTACGCCAAGGGAATGGCGTTCCAGGAGGGCTTCCCGATGATGTGGGAGCCGCTCGTCGAGGAGTATCCGGAGATCCTGGACGGCTCCAGCAACGCGTACCAGAACTGGGAGACCGTCGACCCCGAGCGCTGGGTACCCGACGGGTACGCGGTGGTCCGGGTCGACTCGCGCGGGGCGGGACGCTCACCCGGGCTCCTGGACATCTTCTCGCCACGAGAGACCCTCGACTACGCGGCCTGCGTCGAGTGGGCGGGCACGCGGTCCTGGAGCAACGGCAAGGTCGGCCTGCTCGGCGTCTCCTACTACGCGGTCAGCCAGTGGCTCGTCGCGGCCAGGCAACCGCCGCACCTCGCCGCGATCATCCCCTGGGAGGGCGCGACGGACTACTACCGCGAGTTCACCCACCACGCCGGTCTGCTCAACACCTTTGTGTCCAAGTGGTATCCGGGACAGGTACGTGTCGCCCAGCACGGAGTCGGCGACCGCGGCCTGCGCAACCCGAACACCGGTGAGACGATCGCCGGCCCCGAGACCCTGACCGACGAGGAACTGGCCGCCAACCGCCGTGATTCCACGGCCGACTTGCGGGCCCACCCGCTCAACGACGTGTTCTACAGGGAGCGTTCGGCGGACCTGCCGAAGATCACCGTTCCGCTGCTTTCCGCCGCCAACTGGGCGCACGGGCTGCACAGTCGGGGCGGCTTCGAGGGCTGGGCACAGGCGTCGTCGGAGCAGAAGTGGCTGGAGGTGCACGGCCTCGGCCATGTCACCGAGTTCTACACCGCACGCGGACTGGACCTGCAACGCCGGTTCTTCGGGCACTTCCTGAAGGGCCAGGACACCGGCTGGGACCGGCAGCCGCCCGTCCAGCTCAACGTCCGTCATGTGGACGGCAGTTTCGAGCAACGCGCCGAACTCGAATGGCCGTTGGCCCGCACCGAGTGGACGAAGTTCTACCTGCGCACCGGTGACGGCTCGCTGTCCACCGAGGCTCCCGTCGACCGGCACACGGCCCCATTCGATGCCCTGGGTGAGGGGTTGACCTTCGCCACCGAACCCTTCGCCGAGCCGACGGAGATCACCGGCCCGGCGGCGGCGCGGCTCGTGGTCTCGTCCAGCACCACCGACGCCGACCTCTTCCTCACCGTGCGCGTCCTGGACCCGGAGGGCCGTGACATCCGCTTCGTCAGCGCGCTCGACCCGGCAGGTGTCGTCGCGCACGGCTGGCTGCGTGCCTCGCACCGGGCCCTCGACGCCGAACGGAGCCTGCCGTACCGCCCCTGGCACCCGCACGACCATCTTGACCCGCTGACCCCGGGGATGGCCGTCCCGCTGGACATCGAGATCTGGCCGACCTCGGTGGTCGTCCCGGCGGGCTACCGTCTCGCGGTGACCGTCCAGGGCCGTGACTTCGAGTTCCCCGGGGACGGCCCCTGGCCCCGGTCGTTCGGCGTGGAGATGAAAGGGCACGCGGTCTTCCTGCACAACGATCCCGACGACCGTCCGACCGACCTCTTCGGTGGGGTGACGACCCTGGTCTCCGGCGGCGACGAGCCCTCGTATCTGCTCCTGCCGGTCGTCCCGGAGAGCCCGGAACGCGTCGAGGGCGTGCGCCGCGGCCCGGTCCCCGAACGCGTCTGAACTCCTGGACGGGACAAGGCGCATCGTGCACGGCCGGATCCGTTCCGGACCGGACGCCGGGTCTGTTTCGGACCCCACGGACGGGGCACAAGCGAGCGCAGTCCAGTGCTTCGGCCAGCAGGCACCCTTTCTTCCCGTGCGAGGAGTGTCATCGTGCCCCTTCCCTCCAGTCGCGACCGCGTGTCGACGAATCCGGGTTCCGCCGAGAACGTGGAGGCCTGACGTGATCGTGCCGAACCCGGCAGTGCTGCAACAGGCGGTCGACCGTTATCTGGCGCTCGCGACAGACGGGCACATGGCCGTCGCCGTCCCCGTGCAGAACGCCGCCTACACCCTGTGCGTGCTGACCGGCACCCGCACGGTGGAGGAGGCCATGGCGGCCGTGCGCCTGCTGCGCTCCCCCAGTCCCTCCCACCGGCGGCAGACGTTCACCGTCTCCTCGGGCGAAACCGCGCCCGGGGAAAGGGAGTTGGTGTCGTGACGGAGCGCTCGGGCGGCGTTCCGCTCAAGGTCGGCACGACGGGGCTCGTGGTGCTGGCGGACGACGAAGGGGCCATCGTCGCCGCGGAGTTGGTGTACCGGCCGGACGACTGCCTGGCGGTGCGGCTGGTGTTGCTCGGGCCCGACGGTATGGAGGTCACCTGGACCTTCGCCTGGGAACTGCTCGCGCTGGGCCTGCTGTTCCCGGCGGGCGACGGGGACATCACCGTACGGCCCGCGCCGGGGCCGCTCGCGGGCGTGGAGGTTGCCCTCGGGTCACCGTCGGTCGCCCGCGTGTGGCTGCCCGCGGAGAAGGCCGCGGACTTTGTGCGCAAGGTGCGGAAAAGAGTCGGCCGCGACGTCAGCGGTATCGCTCCGGCGCTCGACCTGGAACTGGCCGCGATCACGAGCGGGGCATAGAGGAGGCGGCCCGCGTCGGCAGGTCCTGAGCAGTCGGGTCCCAGGCCAGGAGCAGGTCGAAGAGACGCGGATCGCCTTCCACCTTCAGGGAGTTCACCGGGATGCGGTCGTACAGGGCGAGGACCAGCTCACCGGCGGTGCCCTGGAGGATGGCGCCGGCCGCGTCTTCTCCGGTGCCGGCGGCGGGAGCGAGGAGTTCGGTGACCCGTGCGCCGTCCCCGGAGAGCGAGAGGCGCCAGGAACGGCCCTCGGTGGCGTGGTACTCGACGACAGCGGGCTCGTGCGGCCAGGGGTCCGTCCCGGCGCAGCAGGTGGACAGGAACTCGTCGACACCGTCGAGTGCCGCCTCGGACGGCAGCGGCTGCGGGGCGCCTACGGTGATCTCGGCGTCGTAGGTGTGCACCATGGCCTCCTGGACCTGGTGCCGGGCCACGGCGCCGGAGGTCTGCGGAGACCGCGATCCGCCCCACCACGTCCAGCAGCCGCGATCAGGGCCGAACTCCCGCAGTGCGCCCAGCAGTTGCTCCGTGGACTCGGCCGACCAGGCCAGCAGGTCCGCACGCTCCCGCGGAGCCTCCGAGACGGTCACGTCGGGGCGGACGTCGGCGGGACCCGCGGTGACGATTCCCGCCCAGCTTCGCTGCACCCCGCCGAGGTGCCGCACGAGGTCGCGCAAGGTCCACTCCGGGCAGGTCGGCACCTGTGCGTCGAGGCTCGGCGCGGAGGCGACCGCCGCCCGGAACGCGACCGACCGTTCGTCGATCAGCCGCAGCAGGACGGGGAACTCCAGGGTCTTTGCCACGCGGACTGTCTATCACCGCGCCTCGACAACCCGACAGCGGGTTCCACGGCCGCTCGACGGTCAGCTCTCCGAGGGCCGACTCTTCAACGGCCGGTTCTCCAACGGTCAGCTGTCGAGGGCCTGTTGGACCGTCGGACGGCACTCGATGAATCCGTCGATACCGACGAGTTGGATGATGCGCAGCACGGGCGGGGCGGCCCCGGCCAGTCGCAGCCAGCCGCCCGCTTCGGCGAGGGCGGTGTGCACGGCGATGAGGATGTTGATGCCGCTGGAGTCCATGAAGGTGACGTGGCGCAGGTCGATGACAACGCGCGGTGCGGCGCCCTCCGGCAGGGTCAGCGCCTCCCTCAGTGTGCCGCCTGTCTGCTGGTCGATCTCTCCGGCAACAGCCACGACCAAGGTGCCGTCGACGACGTCGGTCCTGACCGACAACGGCCCCGGCTGCCCCGCGTGTTCGGTGTCCACCATCTGTCCTCATACACAAGTCGGCGAGCGCTACGGATCAGGATTTTCATCCGAAGTGCTGCCCCGCATCGTACGGTTGATGCTTGTGTCCGGTGGAGCTGTCCGATGGACCGACGGAGATTGACGGAGTGCGCGTTGCTTCACGGGGTATGCGCCGGGCACGCGGAAGGCGGTGAAACGATCCGGATGGAACAGGATTCATCGGAGGACGACGACGCAGCGCCGCAGGCCCGGGCCCTGCGGTCCACCGTGGCGTTGGACGGGGACGGCTCGTGCATCGCCGAGGCCCGCCGGCTGGCCGCGACGTTCCTCGCCCGGGCCCAGACCGAATACGGACTGCCGGTGTCGGACCGCGCCATGGATCTCACCCAGCTGGTCGTCAGCGAGTTGGTCACCAACGCCCGTAAGTACGCGCCCGGCCCGGTGTTGATGGATCTGCGGATCGTCGATGCCCTGGTCGAGGTGGAGGTGTGGGACTCCGACCCGGTGCTCCCGGTCGCCCGTGCCGCCGACGCCCAACGGGTGGGGCAGCACGGCCTGGAGATCGTACGGGCGGTGGCGCGAGGCTTCGAGGCACAGCGCGAACCCGTCGGCAAACGCATCACCGCCCGCATCCCTCTGACGGATGCCCCGGACGGCACGGCGGGTGGGACACAGGTGCCGTAAGTGCGGTATCGCGCAACCGAGTTGATGCGGCTACGGCGTCGGCAGCACCCGGTAGACGGAGACGTGATCGCGCGACTCGGCGGTGAAGTCGGCGCCGGACCAGTCCCCGTGCCTGCTCTCCAGCTCGAACCCGGCCAGCTGGGCCATGAGATCGAGTTCGGCCGGCCAGATGTACCGGTGCGGGCTGCGCTCCAGCCGCGCCTGCTCGGTCTCGTCGAACCGGATGTGGTGCGACACGACGTGCTGGCGCAGGGTGTCGTAGGTGTCCAGGCCGATGTAGTCGGAGTCGGTCCGCCAGACGGTCGCCGCCTGCCCCGGCGGAAGTTTGCGCAACTCGGGCACCCAGAGCTCGATCACGAACCGTCCGCCAGGCGTGAGATGACGGGCGGCGTTGCGGAAACACTCGATCTGCTCGGCCTGGGTGAGCAGGTTCGAGATCGTGTTGTAGACGAGGTAGACCAGGCTGTACGTCCCGGGCGCGACGGTGGTCGCCATGTCCCCGATGACCACGGGGATCGTCGCTTCGTCGGCCTTGGTGCGCAGTTGCTCCACCATCGGCTCCGACAACTCGATCCCGGTGACAGGAACTCCGCGCTCGGCGAGCGGGACGGCGACCCGCCCGGTCCCGATGGCGAACTCCAACGCCGCCCCGTCCCCCGCGAGTTGCACGAGGCGGTCCACGGTCGGCCCCAACGTGTCGGGGGCGAACATGTCGGTGCCGGGCGTGTCATACCGCTGGGCAACGTCAGCGCCCCAAAGCGTCTCTTGTCGCATTCCGTCAACGCTCGCTGACTGCCGGTGTGTTGTCCAACGAGTTTCCCCGCTGCGCGGGCCAACACCAGTGCCTGGTCGCAACTGCGCGTCGGCGGGCGGGTATTGCTCGGTCAGTCCGTTTCGCGGGGCATCGACGACGGTCGGGGCACGCTCGAATCGATCGAGTACAAGCCACGCGGCGAAGCGGGCCGGGGTTGGGGGCCTGTGCCAGTGGTCAGGCTGTCACCGTCTCGACGTGGTGGATGAACTCACTGATGCTGTCGGCGAGTTCGGGCCACAGTTCGCGCGGGAGGCCGTGGCCCATTCCCTCCACGATCAGCAGTTCGGCGTCCGGGACGGCCGCGGCCGTGGCGCGACCGCCGCTGACGTCGCACACGATGTCGTCGGCGCCGTGCACCACCAGTGTGGGCACGCGCAGCGACCGCAGCCGTTCGGTACGGTCGCCCGTGGCCACCACCGCGAGGCCCTGGCGCTGGATGCCGAGGGCGTCGTAGCCCCGGTCGAAGACTCGGCCGGCGCGCTCGGCCGCGGCGGTCGCGTCGAACGGGAAGCCGGGTGACGCGGCGAGCCGCAGGGCGCGCACCTGCCACTCGACGAAGGCCTCCCGGTCCTGCGGCGGTGCCCCCAGTTCGGCGAACAAGGAGAAGTCGGCCTCGCCGACGCCGGGCTCGCCGGTCGTGGACATCATCGAGGTGAGCGACCGGGTCCGCTCCGGGTACTCGATCGCGATCATCTGGGCGATCATCCCGCCCATCGAGGAGCCGACGAGGTGTGCCCCGGTGATGCCGAGTGCGTCGAGCAGGCCCACGGTGTCGGCCGCCAGGTCGGAGAGTGTGTAGGACGCTGTGGAAAGGTCGCCGGACAGGGCCGCCGGGAAGTCCGGTACGGGTGCGTCGGGGAAATGGGTCGAGCGGCCGGCGTCGCGGGTGTCGAACCGGATCACGTGCAGACCCCGGTCGACCAGCGCCTGGCAGAATTCCTCCGGCCAATTGATCATCTGGGCGCCCGCTCCCATGATCAGCAGGGCCGGCGACGCCTCGGGGTCACCGAAACGTTCGTAGGCGATCTCGATTCCGGACGGGCCGACGTTCCGTGCTGTCAGTTCTGGCATGACCGAAACGGTAGCCATCGCACGGGTGCGAAAGATCGAACTGCGGTCTGACGTTTTTCGTTCCACCCCCGGGTTACGGTGGAAGCGGCCAGGAATTCGCTCGACACGCGGAAGTTCCTCGCCTCACCTAGAGTGTTGTGGTCGACGTGCTCATTCCGGTCGCCTCTCGCCGCTGACCCTTCGCCGTCGTCGAATCTCCGTATGACGTACTCAAACAGTCCGATCATTTCGGGAGGAACACACCATGCCCTTCGCCACCAGCTCGGACGGCACGCAGATCTTCTACAAGGACTGGGGAGCGGGGCAGCCCGTCGTCTTCTCCCACGGCTGGCCGCTGACCGCCGACGCGTGGGATCCCCAGCTGAAGGTGATGGCCGACAACGGCTTCCGGGCCGTGGCACACGACCGGCGCGGGGGCGGGCGCTCCGGTCAGCCCTGGGACGGCAACGACCTCGACACGTACGCCGACGATCTCGCGTCGGTCATCGAAGCCCTGGATCTCCGTGACGTGATCCTGGTCGGGCACTCGACCGGCGGCGGTGAGGTCACCCGCTACATCGGCCGGCACGGTTCCGGCCGGGTCGCCAAGGCGGTCCTGGTCGGGGCGATCCCGCCGCTCATGCTCAAGACGGACGCGAATCCGGAAGGCCTGCCGATCGAGGTCTTCGACGAGATCCGCAACGGTGTGGAGTCGGACCGTTCGCAGTTCTACAAGGATCTCAGTGCCCCGTTCTACGGCGCCAACCGGGACGACTCGACCGTCACCCAGGGAACCCGTGACGAGTTCTGGTTGTGGAGCATGACCGTGGGAATCAAGGGCGCTTATGACTGCGTCAAGGCATTCTCCGAGACCGACCTCACCGAGGACCTCAAGAAGATCGACGTCCCGACATTGATCGTGCACGGCGACGACGACCAGATCGTTCCCATCGTGGCCTCCGGCGACAAATCGTCGAAGCTCGTCAAGGACGCGATCTACAAGGTCTACCCGGGCGCCCCGCACGGCCTGGCGATGGTGCCGAAATTCGCCGAGCGATTCAATGCGGATCTCCTTGAGTTCGCCAGGAGTTGATCGCCACGGTCCGGGAGCCGAATCCGCCGGCGGCGTTTGAGTCCGTGCCCGGCGGGGACCCGAACGGTTAGCTCCAGGACCGAACATTTCTGACGCAGAGAGAGAAGTTGAAGCGCTGTGACCGCGCGCACCGTCAAGAAGGAAGACCTGCATCTGCCGCCCGAGACCGGTTGGGCGAAGGCCCGTCGCCGTAGCGGAAAGGCCGTACGCACCTGTATCCCGCCCGTCGACGACAACAGCGTGGCCCCGCCTCCGCAGACCCTCACCGAGGGCAACATCGTCAGAGGCGACGACTGACGAGTCGGAGGAGCAGGGGCCGCACAACGGGCCGGAGGCCGAAAGCTTCCGGCCCGCGGCATGTCGTCGGGCGACTTCCGGGGTACCCGGCGCAGGTCCGTACCGGACGGACACCCCCACCGGAAGGACCCCGCCCATGTCCACCAAGGTCTCGGACCATCTCCTCCAGCGACTGCGCGAGTGGGACGTCACCCACGTATTCGCCTACCCGGGCGACGGCATCAACGGACTCCTCGCCGCCTGGGGCCGCGCGGACGACAACCCCCGCTTCGTCCAGGCACGGCACGAGGAGACGGCCGCGTTCGAGGCCGTCGGCTACGCCAAGTTCTCCGGCAAGGTCGGTGTCTGCGTGGCCACTTCGGGGCCCGGCGCGATCCATCTCCTCAACGGCCTCTACGACGCGAAGCTCGACCACGTGCCCGTCGTCGCGATCGTCGGGCAGACCAACCGCAGTGCCATGGGCGGCAGTTATCAGCAGGAGGTCGATCTGCTGAGTCTTTACAAGGATGTCGCCTCCGACTTCTGTGAAATGGTCACCGTCCCGGAGCAGTTGCCGAACGTCCTCGACCGGGCACTGCGCACCGCCATGGCACGCCGCACGGTGACCGCCGTGATCATCCCGGCCGACGTCCAGGACCTCCCCTACGCCCCGCCCGAGCACGCCTTCAAGATGGTGCCGTCCAGTCTGGGCATGCCGCACTCCACGGTGGTGCCGGACGACGACGACCTTCGTCGGGCCGCCGATGTGCTCAACTCCGGTGGAAAGACGGCCATCTTGATCGGGCAGGGCGCGCGGGGTGCCCGCGCGGAGGTGATGGCGGTCGCCGACCGGCTCGGTGCCGGGGTCGCCAAAGCCCTGCTCGGCAAGGACGCGTTGGACGACGACCTGCCCTATGTCACGGGCGCGATCGGGCTGTTGGGCACCCGGCCGTCGTACGAGATGATGCGCGAGTGCGACTCGCTGCTGGTGATCGGGTCGTCGTTCCCCTACTCGCAGTTCCTGCCGAAGTTCGGCAAGGCGCGGAGCGTTCAGATCGACATCGATCCGCACATGGTGGGGATGCGCTATCCGTTCGAGGTGAATCTCGTCGGTGACGCCGCCGCGACGCTGCGCCGGCTGCTGCCGTTGCTGGAGCAGATGGAGGATCCGGCGTGGCGGGTCAAGATCGAGGCCAATGTGGCCCGTTGGTGGGAGGTCATGGAGCGGCGGGCCGCCGTCGAGGCCGATCCGGTCAACCCCGAGTACGTCGTGCACGCGCTCAGCGGTCTGCTCCCGGACGACGTGATCCTGTCCGCCGACTCCGGTTCGGCCGCCAACTGGTATGCCCGGCACCTGAAGTTGAGCGGTGCGATGCGCGGCTCGCTGTCGGGGACGCTCGCCTCGATGGGTGCGGGGGTGCCGTATGCCATCGGTGCGAAATTCGCACACGGTGACCGGCCGGCCGTCGCGCTCGTCGGGGACGGGGCGATGCAGATGAACGGCATGGCCGAGC
Organism: Streptomyces sp. NBC_01288; assembly: GCF_035982055.1. Classification (NCBI taxonomy): domain Bacteria; kingdom Bacillati; phylum Actinomycetota; class Actinomycetes; order Kitasatosporales; family Streptomycetaceae; genus Streptomyces; species Streptomyces sp. NBC_01288. The sequence goes on along the minus strand of NZ_CP108427.1, from coordinate 10,296,088 downwards.
TGATCACCGTCGCCAAGTACTGGCAGGAATGGGCGGATCCGCGGTTGATCGTCGCCGTGCTCAACAACCGGGATCTGAATCAGGTGACGTGGGAGATGCGCGGCCTGGAAGGCGCACCTCAGTTCCTGCCCTCGCAGTCGATCCCCGACGTCGCCTACGCCGACTTCGCCCGCTCCCTGGGCCTGACCGGCATCCGGGTCGAGAAGCCGGAGGAGGTGACCGGCGCCTGGGAGAGCGCGCTGGCCGCCGACCGGCCGTGCGTGCTGGACTTCGTGACCGATCCCGCCGTACCGCCGATCCCGCCGCACTCCACCCTGGAGCAGATCGAGGCCGCCGCGTCCTCCGTCCTCAAGGGCGACAGCGATCGCGCCGCCGTGCTCAGGCAGGGGTTCAGGGCCAAGATCCAGGATCTCCTGCCCGGCGGAGGACACTCGGGCCAATCGTGACGTATCGCTCAGGGACGGGATGTCTGACCTCGCCGGACCGGGGCACCCGTGACCAGGTAAGGAACCGCACGCCCTACCGAATGACCAGAGGTGAACCATGACCGAGGAGACCAAGGACCTGACCCCGAAGTACACCGTTCCCGGTATCGAGCGCGAGGCCGCGGGCCGGCTGATCGGCGTGCTGCGGCTGCGGCTCCACTCGCTGAACGATCTCCACCTGACGCTGAAGCACGTGCACTGGAACGTCGTCGGGCCGCACTTCATCGCCGTGCACGAGATGATCGACCCGCAGGTCGACCGGGTACGCGAGATGGCCGACGACGTGGCCGAGCGCATCGCCGCGCTCGGCGGGGTCGCACCGGGCACCCCGGGCGCGCTGGTCGCCGAGCGCACCTGGGACGACTACTCCATCGGCCGGGCCGACGCCATCGCCCACCTCGGCGCGCTCAACCTCGTCTACACCGGGTTGATCGAGGACGTCCGGGCCGGGATCAAGGAGGCGGGCGACATCGACCCCGCCACCGAGGACCTGCTGATCGGGCAGCTGCGCGACCTGGAGCAGTTCCAGTGGTTCGTGCGGGCGCACCTGGAGAGCGCGGGCGGCACGCTCGCCACCGGTGACGCGCACTCCGAGGAAGAGGCGGCGGCCAAGGGCGCCGAACTCGGCTGAGGACGAGGACACCCGAGACACTTGCCGTTTGACAACTATGGCCATGAGGCAAGAAAGTAGCGGGTGTCGTCGCAGCAGGGGGAAGGATCTGGGATGTCGCGGTCGGCGGAGGCCACTCCGTGCACCGGGCGGCCCGGTCAGGCGGTGCGGCTGCCGGAGGAGTCGTCGTGGTCGTGTATCTGCGCCGCCGCCACCGCACAGAACGCCTCAAGGCCGGTGAGGAGCGCGCTGCGCCCGGCGGCCGGCATCTGTTCCAGCACCGCGCCGAGCGCCTCCTCGCGCCGGGCCCGCAGGTCCGACAGGAAGGACCGCCCCAGGCTGCTGAGGTACAGGCGCACCTCGCGCCGGTCCGTGGGACTCACCTCGCGGTCGACGAAGCCGGCGGCCTGCAGACGGTCGCACAGCCGGCTGGTCGACGGCGGGGTCGAGGCGAGATGGTCGGCGAGGGTGCGCAGGTTGATGCCCTCGTGGTGTTCCAGGATGAACAGGACCCGCAGCTGCGAGGCTGACGCGGGCGCCGTCGAGGCTCGCCCCCACAGGACTTCCAGCAGTTCCGCGGCCGTAGAGGTGACGCGCGCGACCTCGTCGGGTTCGGGGCGGGGGTGGAAGGACGTCACGGTCACACTCTCGCAGGCACAGGGACGGACCCCAGCCTACTAGGCACGCGCAACGAACACGGATGGACGAGACGACACGCGACGCCGGGGCCGTACGGCCCACCGCAGGGCGGGCGACGTGTGCCTCGGGTGAGAGATTGGCATACCTACGATCGTGAACAGATTCATGGCTGTCGAGCGGGCGCTGCGCACGGCCGCTCCCCACGAACTCCCCGACGTCGTCGGGCAGTTGCTGGGTCGGCACTACGCGGCGGACTCCGTGGACCTGCTCATGGCCGACTACGGCCTGACCGTGCTGCAACCCGTGACCGACCTGCCGCACACTCTGCCGCCGGTCTCCGTGCACAACACCCCGGCGGGCCGCGCCTTCGGTGCGCAGGAACCGTTCGTGGAGGGCAACCTCGGCGACGGCAGTGTGCGCGTGCATCTTCCGATCAGTGTGCGCGGGGACCGTCTCGGCGTGCTCTCGGTGACGCTGCCCGGCGGCGACCACGCGCGCGAGTGTCTTCCCGAACTGGCCGAGCTGGCCGAGGTGTTGGGGCACGAGGTGCTGGTCGCCGAACGCGACACGGACCTGTATCTGCGGGCCCGGCGCAAGGACCGGCTCACGCTGGCGGCGGAGATGCAGTGGCAGCTGCTGCCCGGCCGCTCGTGCTCCCGTTCCGAGTTCGACCTGGGCGCGCAGCTGGAACCCGCGTACGCGATCCACGGGGACAACTTCGACTGGTCCGCCACGGCCGACCACCTCACGCTCTACGTCTCGAACGGCATGGGCGAGGGCATAGAGGCATCGCTCCTGACGAACCTGGCGGTCAACGCCCTGCGCAACGCGCGCCGGGCGGGCATCCCCCTCGCCGACCAGGCGGCTCTCGCGGACCAGGCCGTGTACGCCCACTATCAGGGCCGTAGCCACATGTCCGTGTTGATGTTCGACTTCGACCTCACCACCGGGCGGGCCCGGGTGGTGGACGCCGGATCGCCGCAGACGCTGCGGCTGCGCGACGGGGTGGTGGAGCGGATCGCCTTCGACGCGCAGTTGCCGCTGGGTATGTTCGAGGAGACCGACTACGTCGAGCAGGACTTCCGGATCGAGCCCGGGGACCGGCTCCTGTTCGTCAGCGACGGGGTGTACGCCGTCGCCTCGCCCAAGGGTGAGGCGTACGGGGACGCGGCGCTGGCGCGGGCGATCCAGCACACGAGGCTGCTGCCCGCCGCCGAGGTGCCGCGGGCCGTACTGCGCGAGCTGACCGGCCACCGCGGTACGCCGACTCCGGACGACGACGCCTTGGTGGTGTGCCTGGACTGGCGGGGGCGGTGAGGTGCGCCCCGTCGTACCCCGCACCCACCGGCGTGACGCTAGTGTGAAGACACTGAGCCGGAAGGGTGAACGCCGTGAGCACCTCTGAGTCGCTCCCCTCTGTGGAGAGCGAGTTGCGGTCGGCCCCGCCCAACGCTCTGGTGGAGACGACCCGCCGCCTGCTCGGTGACCGGGCCGGAGCCCGGGACGTCACCCTCCTCCTCGCCGACTACGGCCTGCGCGTGCTGCGTCCGGTCGCCCCGCTGCCGGGGACCGGCGAACCGCTGTCCGCCTACGACGGGCCGGCGGGACGGGCGTTCACCGTGCAGACGCCCGTCGTCGAACCGCCCGAGGACGGGACGGCCGCCGTGCACGTGCCCGTCACCGTGCGCGGCGACCGGCTCGGTGTCCTCTCCGCCCGGCTGCCCGCCGCCGGTGCCGACACCGCCGGAGTGCGCGGCCTCGCCGAGTTCGCGACCGCGCTGGGCCACGAGATCGCGACGGCGGAGCGCGACACCGACCTGTACCTCCTGGCCCGCCGTACGAGGCGGCTCACGCTGGCCGCCGAGATGCAGTGGCAGCTTCTTCCGGGGCGCGGCTGCGGTCGCCCGGAGTTCGTGATCGGCGCCCATCTGGAGCCCGCGTACACCGTCGGCGGCGACAACTTCGACTGGAGCACCGACGGCAGCCGGCTGACCGTGACGGTCACCGACGGCATGGGCCGCGGCATCGACGCCTCTCTGCTGACCAGCGTCACGGTGGGCGCCCTGCGCAACGCACGCCGGGCCGGCGTGAGCCTCTCCGACCAGGCCCGCCTTGCCGACCAGGCCGTCTACGCCCAGTTCGGCGGCAAGGTGTACGCCTCGACCCTGCTGCTCCGCTTCGATCTCGCGACGGGCACCGTCCAGGCCGTCGACGCGGGCTCGCCCCGGCTCTACCGCCGCCGCGGCGACACGGTGCAGCAGATCGAACTGGATGCACAGCTCCCGCTCGGCATGTTCGAGGAGACGGCCTACGAGGAGCAGATCTTCTCCGTACGGCCCGGTGACCGGCTCGTGGCGGTGAGCACCGGCGTCCACGGGGCCCGTTCCCCGGCGGGCGCCGTGTTCGGCGAGGACGCTCTGCGCCGGGCGCTCGACGCGGCGCCGACGCAGGCTCCGCAGGAGGTCGCACGCTCGGTGGTGGCGAGCCTGGTCGAGCACTTCGGCAGCACCGACCTGACCGCCGACGCCGCCGTGGTCTGCCTGGACTGGAACGGACGCGACCCCGCGACGCCGTGATCATCCACCCTCACCGGGCGCCCGACCTCGTTGCGCCTCGACGAACGCCCGCAGTCCGTGCTCCAGGGCCACGCGGTCGTCCGGTTCCATGCCGCGTACGACCTCGGTCAGCGCCCGGGACCTGAGGTCGGCCACCTCGGCCAGCACCTCGCGGCCGTGGGTGGTGAGGCGCAGTTGTATTTCCCTGCGATTGTGCGGGGCGGCCTCCCTGAGCAGCAGCCCGGCCGCCTCCAGCCGGTCGCACAGTCTGCTCACCGTGGGCAGGCCGGCGTCGAGCCGTTCCGCCAGCATGGTCAGATTCGCGCCCGGTGTGGCCTCCAGGGCGTGCAGGGCGCGCAGTTGATGCGAGGAGAGCCGTACGGACGCCTCGGCCGCCGCCGTGGTCCACAGCTCGGCCAGGCCGTCCACGGCATCGGCGATCCGGCCCGCGACGGCGTCCGTGCCGTCCGCCTGCGCCGGTTTCCGGTCCGCCTCCCCGTGCGGTGCCACGCGTTCGAGACCTCAGGGAAGTCGGCAGTGTGGTGATTCGCCGCTCATGAGGTTGGCCTACCCGAGATTGCGACACCCAAGCGGCCGACATCTCCGGAAGCTGGGACGCCCGCTCAGTCGCGGTCGGGGTACAGCACCGCCGAGATCCGCTGGTGCAGGTCGTGCTGGGGCCGGCCGGGTGCCGTGGGCGCGGCCTCGCGCACGGACTGGGCCAGCGTGCGGAGTTTGACGTTGGCGTACTGGGAGTGGCGGCGCAGGACGCGCATCGCCACGTCCGCGTCGATGCCGTAGAGGCCCATGAGCACACCGCGCGCGAGGTCGATGTCCTCCTGCGAGACGCGGGCCCGCTCGATGTCGGAGTCGGCGGTGCGCCGTGCCTCCTGCCGTACGGACTTCGTCACGTCGACGGCGAACCCGCGCAGCACGACCACCTCGCCGTCGTCTCCGGTACGGCCGTCGCCGACCAGGACGACGCTGCGTTCCTCGTCCGGCGTGCCGACCACGCGGAGGTAGCAGCTGAAGGGGAGTCCGGTGGTCCTGCCGTGTTCCAGGGCGCTGTCGAGCCCGGCCTGGTCCTCGGTGTGGACGTGGCCGCGCAGCAGCTTGGCGGTGGGCGTGACGGCGTCGGGGTCGTAGCCGAGCAGCCGGAACATCTCGTCCGACCACCACCAGATGTCCTCCGGCAGCCTGTGCAGGAACACCCCGGTGATCTCGTCGGCTCGGTCGTCCTCCGCCACCATGGCCCTCACCAACTCGACGCCCGTTCCATCACCTCGTACCAGTGACCCTAGTCCCTCAGCCGAAGCGGTGGGGCAGCCGGACGACCTGCACGAAGAAGTCGTCGATCTGCCGGACCGCGGCGATGAACTGGTCGAGGTCGACCGGCTTGGTGACATAGGCGTTGGCGTGCAGTTTGTAGCTGCGCAGGATGTCCTCCTCGGCCGAGGAGGTGGTCAGGACGACCACGGGGATGTGCGCCAGCTCCGGGTCGGACTTGATCTTCTCCAGGACCTGACGGCCGTCGTACTTGGGGAGGTTGAGGTCGAGGAGGATGAGGTCGGGCTGCGGGGCGCCGGTGTGCTCGCCGCGCTTGTAGAGGAAGTCGAGGGCCTCCTCGCCGTCCCGGACGACGTGCAGGGTGTTGCCGATCTTGTTGTCCTCGAAGGCTTCCCGGGTCATCAGTTCGTCGCCCGGATCGTCCTCTACCAGGAGGACATCGATCGGGGTCGCGTCAGGGAGGGTCATGTCAGCGCCTTCTCGTCTGTGGAGGTGGAGGTGGAGGTCCCGTCACCGGGCTCGGCGGTCTCGATGGCGTCGGTCGCGTCGGTCGCGTCGGTCGCGTCGGTCGCGTCGGCGGACGGGAGCGTGAAGCAGAAGCGGGTGCCTTCGCCGACCCGGGATTCGATCCAGATCCGGCCGCCGTGGTGTTCGACGATCTTCTTGCAGAGGGCGAGTCCGATGCCGGTGCCGCCGTAGGCGTCGCGGCTGTGCAGCCGCTGGAAGATGACGAAGACCTTGTCGGTGAACTCCTCTGGGATGCCGATGCCGTTGTCGGCGACGCACACGCGCCACATGCCGGGGTTCTCGGGGTCGGTGTCGCAGGTGACGGTCACGTGCGGGGCGAGGTCCGGGCGGCGGAACTTCAGGGCGTTGCCCACGAGGTTCTGCCAGAGCATCGTCAGCAGCGTCGGGTCGCCGACGATCTCGGGCAGGGTCTCGGGCCGGTCGATCCGGGCCTCCGACTCCTCCACGGCCGCCGCGAGGTTCCGCAGCGCCTTGTCCAGCGTCTGGCCGAGGCCGATCTTCTCCCGGGTGTCGTCGAGGCGTCCGACGCGGGAGAAAGTGAGCAGGTCGTTGATGAGGACCTGCATGCGCTTGGCGCCGTCGACGGCGAAGTCGATGTACTGCAGGCCGCGGGCGTCCAGTTGATCGCCGTAGCGTTTCTCCAGGAGCTGGCAGAAGGAGGCGACCTTGCGCAGCGGCTCCTGGAGATCGTGCGAGGCGACGTAGGCGAACTGCTCCAACTCGGCGTTGGATCGCCGCAGTTCGACGGCCTGAGCGTCCAGCTCCACGGCCTGTCGGCTCAGTATCACCTCTTGGTCGCGGGAGGCGTCGAGTTCGGCGACGATCCGTCTGCGCATGCCCTCGACAGCTCCGGCCACCGCGGTGAGGTCGGCCGGGCCGTCGCCGGTGATGCGGTGCGCGAAGTCGCCGCCCGCGACCTGTTCCGACGCCTTGCTCAGCGCCCCAAGGGGCCGGGTCACCAGCAGTCGTACGAGCACGGCGAGGGCGACGCCGGTCAGCAGGAAGGCGGCGACCATGGCGCTGAGGACGGTGTTGCGTACCGTCCGTTGGTGGGCGAGGTGGGCCCGGCCTTCCTTCACGGCTTTCGCGATGTCGGCGTTCTGTTTCGCCCAGAGGGTGCGCAGGTGGTCGAACTCGTGCTTGCCGCTGTCCACGGTGGCCTGGTCGACGGCGTGCGGCCGGCCGGGGGTGACGGCGGCGGTGAGGGGCGCGCCGTAGTCCTTCCGCCAGGCCGCAGCGCCGTGCTCCACCGCGCGGAGATCGGCGAGGAGTTCGGGCCGGTCGCGGAGCAGTCCGCGCAGTCGCGCGGCCGAGCGGGCCTCGTCCTGCCGGCCGCTGGTGTAGGGGGCGAGGAACTGCTTGTCGGCGGCGATCGCGTAGCCGCGGATGCCGGTCTCCTGGTTGACCAGGGCGGCTTGCAGCCGGTACGCCTCGGTCTGGGAGGGCTGGACCCGCAGCAGCAGATCGTCGGTGACCCGGGCCGTCTGGCTCAGCAGATTGGCGCCGATCGCGGTACCGATCACCACCAGCAGCACCATGAGCGACAGCGCCAGGAAGAACCATCCCTGCACCGTGAACCGGCGCCCGATCCCTGTTCCGCCCGCCATGTCCCTCACCGTTCGTCTCGTTCCGACCGACATCCTCTCGTCCCACCTGCTCGTTTCCGGCGCGGTGAATCACGTCCGGGGCAGGTGCCTCATGTCCAGTGCAGGTGCATCACGGCCACGTCGTCCGCCAGGCCGCCCTGTGCCTCGGCCAGGCTCTCGGCGCACGCGATGAGCTCGTCGACGAACGGCTCCGGTGCGAGTGCCGCGCGTTCCCGTGCGAGCCGTAGCAGCCCGTCCTCTCCCAGCCGCTCCGAGCCTCGTCCGACGTGCCCCTCGAAGAGGCCGTCGGTGAAGAGCACCACGGCGGCATCGGTCGGTACGGACAGTTCCTCGACGGGCCATTCCGCGTGGCCGGGGACCACGCCCAGCGCCGGGCCGCCGGGCACCTCGACCCACTCCACGCGGCCGCCGTCCCGCATCAGCAGCCCGTGGTGGCCGGCCCGCACGACTTGGGCCGTACGTTCACCGGGTGCGGCGGCGAGGCTGACGAGGGTGGCGAAGACCTCGCTCCGGGCGCGCTCGGCGACCAGGAGTTCCTCCAGCCGGGCCACCTGCTCGGCGCCCGTGACACCGCTGAGGACCAGCGTGCGCCAGGCGATGCGCAGGGCCACACCGAGGGCGGCCTCGTCGGGCCCGTGCCCGGAGACGTCACCGACCACCGCGTGGACCGTGCCGTCGACGCTCTGCACGATGTCGTAGAAGTCGCCGCCGAGCAGCGCCTGCGCGCGGCCGGGACGGTAGCGGGCCACCGCTTCGACGCCCTCGCCGCGCAGCAGGGGGCGGGGCAGCAGTCCTCGTTCCAGCCGGGCGTTCTCCTGGGCCTGCATGCGGCTGGCCTGGAGCGCGACGGCCGCCCGCTCGGCCTGCTTGCGCTGGATCGCGTAGCGGACGGCCCGGCCGAAAAGGCCCGGCTCGACCCGGCCCTTGACCAGGTAGTCCTGCGCGCCGGCGGCGACGGCGGCCAGTCCGGTCTCCTCCTCGGCGAGGCCGGTGAGGACCACGACAGCCGCCCGCTCGGCGCCGGCCCGGACCCGGGAGAGCGCCTCAAGTCCTTGGGCGTCCGGCAGGTGCAGGTCCAGCAGGACGCAGTCCGGCACGTCGGCCGCGAGCACCTCGGCGGCCTCGGCCATCGACCGCACCCACTGCAGACGTATCTTCAGCGCGCTGTCGGCGACCAGTTCCTCCACCAACAGCGCGTCACCGGCGTCGTCCTCGACCAGCAGGACGGCGGGCTGCCAGGCCACCCAGGTGTCCGGGCCGACCCCTTCGCCACCCACCGACAGCAGGTCGTCGGCCCGCGGCTGTGGCACCACCATGGCCCTGTCCTCCCCACCGAACCGACTCGCGCGACCATAGTTGCCGTCAGACAACAGTCGAGAGCATACCGGTACGCCGGGACGTCCCGTACGCACTCGCCCCGACCGCAAGCGGAATGGCTCAACAGGCCCTGCGTTCCGCGTTGTTGAGGGTACGACGGCCACCTGGAAGTCGGCGAGGAACCCTCTCCTTCACCGGCCTGTCACCGCGTGTGTACACCGGGCGACGCGGGGTCGTCCAGTGGTGCACCGCGGCCGCCCAATGGGCCGGTTGTTGTTTGAACCGGCCCCAGCCCGGTAGTCCGAAGAGGGCGGCAGGCTGCCCAACCGCTCCCGGGAGGGTTCGGCAGTGAGCCCGCCACCGGCCGCCCCGGGATCACTCCCGCGGGGCGGCCGGCCTCCCCTTCCCGGCGCGGCTAGGCGGCGTCGGCCAGTACGCGTTCGCGCACCGTGGCGCAGGAGTTGGTGATCAGCCGGGAGACGTGCATCTGGGAGACGCCGAGCTGCTCCGCTATGCAGCTCTGGGTCATGCCGCGGAAGAAGCGGAGGTAGAGAATGGTGCGCTCGCGTTCGGGGAGTGTCCGCAGGGCGGGCTTGACCGCCTCGCGGTCCACGACCAGGTCGAATCCGGCGTCGCACTCCCCCAGCAGGCCGACGAGCGTCATCCCCGCGTCCTCACCCGGCGTCTCGGCGTCCAGCGAGAGCGCGGTGAAGCTGTCCAGCGCCTCCAGACCGGCCTGTACGTCCTCCTCGCTCAGCTGCGCGCACTCGGCGATCTCGGCGACGCTCGGGCGCCGGTCCGGCCCCGTCGCGGCCAGGTCCCGCAGGGCGACGCGCACCTTGTTGCGGAGTTCCTGGACCCGCCGGGGCACGTGCAGGGCCCACATGTGGTCACGGAAATGGCGCTTGATCTCGCCGGTGACCGTCGGGACGGCGTAGCTCTCGAAGGCGTGGCCGCGGTCGGGGTCGTAGCCGTCGACGGCCTTGACGAGGCCGAGGGCCGCGACCTGGCGCAGGTCCTCGTAGGGCTCGCCCTTTCCCCGATACCGGCCGGCGATGCGTTCGGACATGGGGAGCCACACGCGGACGAGTTCATCGCGCAGGGCGTCCCGTTCGGGTCCGGCGGGCAGGTGCGAGAGACGGGTGAAGGCGGCGGCGGTGCGGGGGGCGTCGTCGTGCGGATGGCGCTTCCGGGTGACGGTGATTGTGTCCATGGCGGTGCTCACAACTCCCTCAAGGGGTTGTCGAAGGACGGTCCCCATGGGAGCGGGCACGCACTGAGCAGGCGGAACACACCCGCGATCCGGCATACACCGGCTCCCACGGACGTGCCTCCTGTCCGAAGCACTCACCTTGCGCTTTCCCGCGCGAGGAGCCCTGAAACAATTGCCCGAAGGCAATGACTCCCGGCCGCCAAAACGTGACGAAAGGTGATCAATCAGGTGGGCGGGAGAGGGGACGTGTCGGCCCCATGGCCCCGGGTAGGCGCCGGTCTCCCCCGACAGACATGGAGCGAATCACGGAACGCGGAAGTGACCGACCGAGCGTCCATCGGGACGAGGAGATGAAGCACGAACTGCAAGGGCTGCCGCGTTCCGGGCGGTCGCCCCGGACCGAGGCGACCGGTCGGGGTGACTTATAGGCGTGAGCGACGACGTACAGACACCCGGGTGGCGTACGGCCCGACGGGCCACCGCCCTGTCGCGCCACGGCAGTTGAGGTGCCGGGACGGGCGAGGACGGCAATCGGGCGCGACCCGGCCGCCTTGAGCCCCTCGGATCCCGACACCCGACGACCATCTGAGCCACGGTGATTGACGGATCGTCACCGGTTCGTCGATCGCCGGCGACCAAGCAACCCCGCCCAACTCGGCGAGTCACTCGGCGAGTTCGGAGTCCCGCTCGTCGGGCGGTGTCGTGGACGAGCGCTCGCGCCGATCGTCATGCTGGGCGAGGGTGGACAGCAACGCCTCGACGGTCATCCCGGCCTCGGCGGGATGCCGCAGGATGGTTCCCGGCTGGATGCGGTACGCGTTGGTCCGCCCCTCCCGCGTGTGGGTGAGATAACCGTCCTGCTCCAGATCGGCAATGATCTTCTGTACGGCTCTCTCGGTGAGCCTGCATCGCACGGCGATGTCACGGATCCGGGTGCGGTGGTCCTCGGCGATCGCGGCCAGCACTCGCGCATGGCTCGTGAGGAACGTCCATCCTGCGTGTGTCTCGGGTACTCCGTCCATGACCCCCAGCATAGGCCCCGCCTTTCACGTATCCCGAGACACGAAACAGATTTCGTGTATATCTTGACGCGCTAAATGCCGGGGGCGAGACTTGACCGGGCAGAAAACAGGGCGGATGCCTCGGGAGCGGCTGCCATGCACGAACACGAACGTAGCGCTCCTCTCAGGAGCGGGGTCCGGACGATATGCGCGGTGTCCCCCGTTTCCACGGTGGATCCCCCGCTCTTCGCCGCGGATCCCCCGTCGGTTTCGGCCTCCCTGAAGATCGTGACGCGGCCGGCCGGTACCCGGACGGTCGTCGTGGTCTCCGGGGAGATCGACGTCGACACGGAACAAGCGGTGCGGCGCGCCCTGCGGCTGGCGCTCGCCCGGTCGTCCGGAGGGCTGGACCTCGACCTGGCCGGGGTCGGTTTCTGCGACTGTGCCGGGCTCAACGTCCTGCTGTCCGTCCGCACCACCGCCCTGGCGGACGGCAAGACGCTCGGCGTACGGGCCGCCAGCGCCGCTGTCGCGAGGCTGTTCGCGCTCACCGACACGTCGGCGCTGTTCAGCCACACGACAGGACCCAAGGACGCCGACGGGGTGGTCGATCCCCGGCGCGGACATTCCCCCACGACGCATGACCTGATGGAGGAGAACGGCGTGTCCGACGAGGTCGATGAGCTGCGCGTCGAGGTCGGGCAGCTCAAGCGCGCGATGCAGACCCGGCCGGTCATCGACCTGGCCCGCGGAGTCCTGATGGCCTCCTTCGCCCTCAGCCCCGAGGACGCCTGGAGCGTCCTGGTCGACGTCTCCCAGCGCACGAACACCAAGCTCCATCAACTGGCCGAAGAACTCGTCGACTCGGTCAACGGAGCGCCGCTGCCCGAGGACGTGCAACAGCGGATCTCGACGGCGGTCACCGAGATCTCACGCCCGGCGTAGGCCGGCGCGGCGCGGACGTTCGGCACCCGCCGTCGCGTGTCGGCCGACGTCCGCTACCTGCCGACGGGGGTCCGCTCCGGCACCGGCGCGATGCGCAGGGCGATCGCCCCCGCGGCTTCGGTGTCGTCGCTGCGCCGCGCCATCTCCGTCCACCAGGCCCCGCCGTCCTCGATGTACCGCAACATCACTCCCTCGCGGATGCCCCAGGGGCAGACGGTGACGGTCTTGATGCCGGTGAGCTTCATGACCGTGTGCCCGACCACGGCTCCGGCCAGGCTCTGTGCGGCCCGCGGTGCCGAGATGCCGGGGAGCAGGGCCCGGTCGGGGGCGGCGAGGGCGGCCAGCCGGTCGAGGCCCACGCGCAGGTCCGCCCGTGCCAACCGCCGTTCCACAAAGGGACCTTGCCGTCCGGGAGCGGCACCGCAGAGCCGGGCCAGCTGTTGAAAGGTACGGGAGGTCACGACGGTGGTGCGGGGCCCTTCCCAGCGGATCCGTGCGGCCACGTCCCGCAGTTGGTGCCGCACCTCGCGACGCAGCGCCTTCACCGCGCGCTCGGGCGGCGGGTCCTGTCCGTGGAGGAAGTCCCGGGTCAGCCGGCCCGCGCCGAGCGGCAGGGACGCGACGAAGTCGGGCAACCGGCCGCGCCCGAAGGCGGCTTCGAAGGAACCGCCGCCGATGTCGAAGAGGGCGAGCGGTCCAGCGCGCCAGCCCATCCAGCGGCGGGCGCCGAGGAAGGTCAGCTCGCCCTCGACCTCTCCCGGGAGCGTGCACAGCCGTACGCCGGTCTCGCTGCGGACCGCGCGCAGCACGTCGAGCCGGTTCGGCGCGCCCCGAACCACCGCTGTGGCAAAGGCGAGCGGGCCTGCCGCGCCCCAGCTCCGGGCGGTGTCCGCGGCGGCCGACACCGCCCTCACGAGGTGGCGTACGGAGTCCTCGGGGATCTCCCCGTACGGCTGCCCCACGCGCTCGGAGAGCCGTAGCTTCCACTTGGCCGTGTGAACGGGCAGGGGTACGCCGTCCTCCAGGTCCGCCACCACGAGCCGAACCGTGTTCGAGCCCACGTCCACCACACTCATTCGCATGAACCGGTGAGTACCCAGAGGCCGAACCATCAGTCGTCCTGATTGATCTTCGTTTCGAGGCGTTGGTCACTCAGCCGCGCAGGTGGTCCAGTCGCCGTACGGCCGGAGTAAGAGAACGTCCCCGACTCGCCAGTCCCGCCCAGGGGTTGGTGCGGGCCTGGTCCACGGCGTCGGTGATGGTCCAGCGGCGGGCGTCGAGGTCCGGGTCGTGGAGTTGGTCCCAGCTGATGGGGACGGCGACCGGGGCCCCGGGTTTCGCGCGGACGGCGTAGGGGGCGACGGCGGTCTGCGCGTAGCCGTTGCGTTGGATGTCGAGGTAGAGGCGGTCGCCGCGGTCCTTCTTGCGCGCGGCGGTGGTGAGTTGGCCGGGGTGTGCCGCGGCGAGGTGGTCGGCGACGTCCTTGGCGAAGGCGCGTACCGTGTCGAAGTCCTGCTGTCCGTCGAGGGGCACGACGAGGTGGAGACCGCGCGAGCCGGTGGTCATCGGCGCGGACGGCAGCCGAAGTTCGTCGAGCAACTCCCGCAGGAGCAGGGCGGTTTGGCGTACGACGGCGAATTCGCCCCCGTCATCCCCGTTGCCTCCGTCGTCTTCGTTTCCTCCGTCCGACGGGTCGAGGTCGAAGACCAGGCGGTCGGGCCGGTGGAGCATGCCGGCCCGGGACAGCCAGCGGTGCGGGGTGAGGCAGGCCTGGTCGGCGAGGTACACGAGCGTGGCGGTGTCGTCGCAGACGAGGTGCGTGACCGTGCCGCCCTCCTTGGTCACCTCGACGCGTTTGATCCAGTCCGGGTAGTGCGCCGGGACGTTCTTCTGCATGAACCGCGGGCCGTCGATGCCGTCCGGGTGCCGTTCCAGCATCAGCGGGCGTCCACGCAGGTGCGGCAGCATGAAGGGGGCGATGGCCCGGTAGTACGCGACGAGGTCGCCCTTCGTGTACTCCTTGCCGTTCCCGTCGGCGGGGAACAGCACCTTGTCGGGCCGGTGGACGGCGAGGCTACGGCGGCCCGCCCGCACGGTGCGGGTGCCGGCCGTGGAACGAGCACCGGTCGTGGTGGTCCGGGTGCCGACCATCAGGACCCGCCAGGCCTTTCGTTCCAGCGCGGACGCTCCTGATTCTCGCTGCGCCGGCTTCCGGAGTGGTGGAGGTCGTGCGGCAGGAGCCGCTCGCCGTCGGGGGTGCGCGGAACCTCGTCGGGCTCCCGCTGTTCCCGGATCTCCCCTACGGCACCGGATTCCGGCAGCCGGGGCTGCTCGTCCGGCCGCGGCGGTGCCGATTCCCGCTGCCGCACGTTGATGCCCAGCCGGACGGCCCACACCAGCAACGCGACGATGACGAGTCCACCGGCGAAGGCCACCACCAAGCCCACGGCGGCACCGGATGCGGCGAGGTCCATGTGTTCGTTCTCGGCGATCATCATGACGGCCGAGTACCCACGCGCGAAGCGGCCAAGCACGGTGGCGGCCGGTGCGCCCGGTCCCGGTGTCACATCCCCGAGCCGGCCGGTGTCTTCATGTCGAACCGCCATCCAGGCACACCGACGACACATACAAGGAGAACACCGTGACGCTTCGCGTTCCCAAGGCCGAGCTTCCCGCCGAGCTGCGCGAGAACATGATCAAGCAACTCGGGACCGTACCCGAGCCCGTCGAGGTGCTGTGGAACCAGCCCCACCTTGCCGCGGCCAACCAGGAGTTCGCGGCGAAGGTGGGCACATGGGACGCGGCCGACGCGAGCCTCAAGACGTTCGCGCACATGGCCGTCGCGGCCCAGGTCGGCTGTAGCTGGTGCCTCGACGTGAACTACTTCCACGCGCTGAACCAGAACCTCGACCTGGCCAAGGCGAGCCAGGTGCCACGCTGGCGGCGGTCGGAGGTGTTCACACCGCTGGAGCGGGACGTGCTCGCGTACGCGGAGGCCATGACGAACACACCGCCGACCGTCACCGACGAGCTGTCCAAGAGCCTGCTCGACCGCCTCGGCCCGGCCGCGCTCGTCGAACTCACCGTGTTCATCGGCTTCGCCAACATGGCGGCCAGGTGCAACACCGCGCACGGGATCACCTCGCAGGGCTACTCGGACTCCTGCGAGATTCCGCTGGCCCCCCGGACGGGGCACGCCGGCGCAGACGTAGCGTCGACGGCATGACCCAGGACCCTTTCATCGCGCACCGCAGGCTCCTGTTCACGGTCGCCTACGAGATGCTCGGGTCGGCGGCCGACGCGGAGGACGTGCTCCAGGAGTCCTGGCTGCGGTGGGCCGACATCGACCGGTCACAGGTGCGGGACCCGCGGTCGTACCTGATCCGGCTGGTCACCCGGCAGGCGCTCAACCGGCTGCGCACGGTGTCGCGCCGCCGTGAGGAGTATGTCGGCGAGTGGCTGCCGGAACCCTTGCTGACCAGTCCCGATGTCGCCGAGGACGTCGAGCTCGCGGAGAGCGTCTCGATCGCGATGCTGACCGTGCTGGAGACACTCGCGCCCACCGAGCGGGCGGTGTTCGTGCTGCGCGAGGTCTTCGAGCTGCCGTACGGCGAGATCGCCGAGGTCATCGGGAAGTCCGCGGCCGCGGTACGGCAGGTCGCACGGCGGGCGCGGGACCATGTGGCGGCCCGACGGCCGCGGGTGCGGGTGAGCCGGTCGGAGCAACAGGCCGTCGTGGAGCGGTTCTTGCACGCCCTGCGGACCGGACAGTTGCAGGAGCTGATGGAGGTGATGGCACCGGACGTGGTGCTGGTGACCGACGGTGGCGGGGTGGTTCCCGCCGCGCTCGCCCCGATCCACGGCGTCGAGTCGGTGGCGCCGATCCTCGCCCGCGCGCACGAGTTGGTGGCCGTGTTCGACACCACGCCCGTGTGGCTCAACGGCGAACCGGCGGGCCGGATCGAGTTCGACGGCGAACCGTCCGCGATCAGTGTCGTGGTGGAGGACGGCCGGGTCACTCGTATCTATGTGGTGCGCAATCCGCGAAAACTGACGCAGCTGGACGAGCCGACCGAACTCGTCAGGTGAGTCTGCCGCCGCTCCGAACTTCCCTCCGCACAGGGTGAGTTGAGTCGCCCGGGCACTACGCTCGTCTCGACTGTACGCATCCTGTGCGAAGCCGGAAACAGCCGCGGCGGGCGGGGAACCGTCCCCTGACCGAGCGCATCGGTACTGGCATGGGGTCGGCCGCACGGCCGGCCGTGGAGGGGGCGACGTAGTGGCGCATGCCGGAGCACTGCGTGTCAGCGGGGTAGCGGCGGTCTGCGGGGCCCTGGTGGTGGGCTGCACAAGGAGTGGCGGAGGCTCCAAGTCACCGCCGACGACGGCGCCCGGGACGTCCCGGAGCAGTACCGCCGACCTGCGGCCCACGGCGTCGGCCACCCCCGGGACGGATCCGAGCAGGGAACAGAAGACCGTGGCGCGGGCTCGGGTGCTGATCCAACAGGTCATCTCCGGACCGGAGTTGTTCGAAACCGGGGTGGTGCGGGCGACGCCGTACGAGAGTGATCCGGGGCGGGCCCTGGACGCGCTCGGGACCACCACCGCGATCGAGCCCGCGCAGGTCGCCGAGCGCCTCTTCCACACCGCGTACGACGGGGTGGCCAAGCCGATCCGCTTCGTCCAGGGCACGACTCACGCGCTGGATCCGGAGAACACCGGGTTCCTGTACCAGGTCAGGGACGGCGCGTTCCGTTTTCTGGGCCGCTACGACCAAGTGGGCGCGGTCCGGCCGTAGCGCGAGGCGGTCGCCCGGGGTCTCAGCGTGGCCAACCCCCTTGACTCTCAGGTCACTTGAGATCCCATAGTGATGGGCGTGAACGAACAGGAGCTCTACTCCATCGGGGACGTCGCCCGCCGCACGGGCCTGAGCGTGAGCGCGATCAGGTTCTACGCCGACGAGGGTGTCGTCGCGCCCGCCGGTCTCACCGAGGGCGGCTTCCGGCGGTACGACGTGCTCGCCATCGCCCGGCTCGAACTCGTGCGCACCCTGCGCGACTTGGGCGCCGGCCTGGACGACATCCGCCGGGTGCTGGCCGAGGAGACCAGCCTGCGCGACCTCGCCGTCACGCATCTGCGGCTGGTGGAGGACCAGTTGAGGCAGTTCCGGGCGCGCCGTGCCGTGCTGCGGACCATCACGCGGCAGGACACCACGGCGGAGCAGGTGAGCCTGCTGCACAAGCTCGTGTCGATGTCCGACGACGACCGTGACCAACTCGTCGACCGGTTCTGGGACTTCGTGACCGACGGCCTGGACGTCCATCGCAGCTATGTGGAACGGCTGCACAGTCTGCGGCCTCGCCTGCCCGAGGAACCGTCCACCGAGCAGTTGGAGGCCTGGATCGAACTCGCGGAGTTCGTGCGGGACGAGGAGTCCCGGGCGGCGCTGCGGGACTTCATCCATCGCACATTCGGCACCGAGCAGGGCAGGTTGATGGTCACGCCGGAGATGACGGCCCGCGTCGAGAGGCATCGGAAGCTTCTCCTGGAGGCGCGGGCCTCCCAACAGGCCGGTGTCGCGGCCGATTCACCGCAGGCCCGGGACCTCGCCGAGCGGGTTGCCGCCGACTCGGCCGAGTTGTTCGCCGCGATGAGAGGAGAGCACGACGTCGATGTCGATGTCGATGTCGACAAGGCCAGGCGCACCATCGCCGACTTCGACCGGAACGGCAAGCCGCCGCAGTGGCAGCCCAAGGCGACCGGCCTCAAGCTGCTGACCCGCTACCACTCCCTGGTGGCGACGATCAACGGCACGGCCAAGCCGGACCCGAACTCGGACCGGGTCCGGGCTGCGGCTGTCCGGGAGTGGATGGGTGCCGCCCTGCGTCAAAAGTCTTGACCCGCGGGGTCGTTGACGCGGGTGGCCGCGCAGGCCTGTTCAGGGCAATCCAAAGTTGCCGCACACTCACTTCGATGAACTTCAGTTTCCCTGCGGGGTTGATCTGTGGAGCGCTTCGAGCAGGGGAATCGTCTGCTCTGGCCCCGGCAGCACGTTGATCTCCTCGCGGACCCGCTCGGCGGCGCGGCGGTAGGCGCCGTCGGCGAGCACAGCCGATACCTCCCTGCGCACTTCCTCCGAGGTGAGAGTGACCGGGTCCAGGACCTGGGCGGTACCGAGTTCGACGGAGCGCCGCGCGTTGTACGGCTGGTCCGCGCCCAGGGGGATCAGGACCGACGGCAGGCCGTGGGCGAGTGCTCCCATGAGGCTGCCGGAGCCTCCGTGCGAGACGACCAGGTCACACTGCGGCAGAAGCAGCTCCTGCGGAACGAACTGTTCGACCCGGACATGGTCGGGCAACGGCCCGAGCTCAGCGGGGTCGACACGCTCACCGACGGTCACGACCACGCCCGCGGGAAGCTTCTGAAGCCCGGCCAGGACCCGGGAGAACAGGTCCGTGGTGTTGTTCACGGTACCGAGGGTGAAGTACACCGTGGGATTGCGCGGAGTGGCGGCAGCAGGACTGACGGCAGCTGCCTGCCGGAACGCGAAGGTGTGTGCAGGCAAGGGGAAGAGCGGGTTTCGGAAACTCGGCGGGAACGGTGACAGGACCAAGTGCCGGTCCAGCATGGCGAGTTCAGGGTCCGACGGCAGGCCGTATGCGGATCGCACTTCGTGCAGTGGCTCGGCGACGACTTCCTTGCGCAGAAAGCCCCCCGCCGCGAGCACAAGGACAGTCACACAGGGAAGTCCGAGCGACTCGGCCGCGATCGCGGTGCCGAAGTCGACCTCGTCGCGTACCAGGACATCGGGTTTCCAAGCATGCGCGAGTTCAAGAACTGCCGCAGACTGCCGCCGTGCCCCGCGCCGGGCGAAGCCCTCCGCGAGCTGCCGAACATCCGCTTCCTGATCGGGCGCCTCTGCCGTCCTGTGGTCCGCGGCTTCCGCACGTCTGCGCGGCTCGTTCGTGGCGAAGGCGGTGAACCCGGCGGCTGCGATCTCGGACCCTCTTCCGCCCGCACCGGCAATGGCGACGGTGTGTCCTGCGGCTTGAGCTGCTCGGGCCACAGGGATGAGAGGGCGGAAGTGACCGCTGCCACCGATGAACGTGAACAGGATGCGCATCGGGCGAGGCTACTGGCAACGCGCCCGTCTGATCCGCATCCAGATGATCCTTTGGTGATCAGCTAGTCGGCGTCCTTCGCCGCGGCCACCGTCCGCAGATACGCGCCCAGCCGGGCGATGGCCGACGGGTTGCGGGGGCTTTCGACGAGGTCGACGTAGTCGAGGACGAAGATGCGGTGGTGCTTGACGGCGGAGACGTTGCGGAGTGGGGCGTAGGAGAGGAGGAACTTCTTCTTCTGTTCGGCGGTCACGTCGCCGTAGTCGCAGATGACGATGACGTCGGGGTCGCGCTGGACGACGGTCTCCCAACCGACCGTGGTCCAGGAGTCGTTGACGTCGTGCATGACGTTGGTGCCGCCGGCCTCGCTGATGATCTGGTCGGGGGCGGCGTAGCGGCCGGAGGTGAACGGGGAGTCCTGGCCGCTGTCGTAGAGGAAGACTGTGGGGCTCTTCGCCGGGGCCTTGCTCTGTACGGCCGCGATCTGCTTCTTGAAGTCGGCGATCAGGGTGGCCGCGCGCTTCTCGACGCCGAAGAGTTTTCCGAGGTTGGTGAGGTCGGTGTAGAGGGCGTCGAGGGGCGGCATGATGCCGCGCGAGGTGTCGGTGCGGCCGTTGTGGCAGGACTCGGTGAGGACGTACGAGGGGATGCCGAGCTTCTTCAGGGCGTCGGGGGTGAAGCCGCTGTCCTCGCGGAAGCCGTAGTTCCAGCCGGCGAAGACGAGGTCGGCGCGGGCGTCGAGGACGTTCTCCTTGGTGAGTTGGTCCTTGGACAGCCACTTCACCTTCTGGTAGCCGTCCTTCCAGGGGACGTCGGTCAGGTCGCCCTTGTCGTCGGGCATGGCGAACCCGGCCATGCGGTCCTCCAGGCCGAGGGCGAACATCAGCTCCGTGATGCCGACGTCGTTGGTGACGACCCGCTCGGGGACCGTCTTGTACGTCACCTTCTGGCCGCAGTTGGTGAGGGTGACGGCGGAGGATATGGCGTTCTGCGGCGTGGGCTCGACCGTGGCGCCGCAACCGGCGGTGGTGGTCGCGGCGAGGCAGAGGGCGGCGGCAAGCAGCTTGCGCATGCGGGTTGTTGTCCTTACGGGGTGGGCGGGAGCAGGTCGAACAGGAGCTGGACGGCGCCGGTCTCCGGGTGCCGTACGGGGTGTGCGCGGACCCCGAACACCTCGGCGAGCAGGGCGGGTTGGAGGACCTCATGGGGTGCGCCGGAGGCGACGATCCGGCCGTCCGCGATCACGTACAGCAGGTCGCAGTGGGCGGCGGCGAGGTTGAGGTCGTGCAGGGCCGCCAGCACGGTCAGGCCGCTGTCGCGGACCAGTGACAGCACGTCCAACTGGTGGGCGATGTCGAGGTGGTTGGTGGGTTCGTCGAGGACCAGGACCCGGGGCCGTTGGGCGAGGGCGCGGGCGATCAGGACGCGTTGTCTCTCACCGCCGGACAGGGCGAGGAAGCCGCGGTCGGCGAGGTGGGTGACGCCGGTGCGGTCCATGGCTCCGGCGCAGATCTCCCGGTCCGAGACGGCGGTTCGGTCCCGGTGGGGCAGTCGTCCCATGGCGACCACTTCGGCGACGGTGAAGTCGAACTCGGCGGACGACTCCTGCGGCAGCGCGGCCAACTTCCGTGCGGCGGCGCGTGGTTCCATTGCGTGTACGTCGTCGCCGTCGAGCCGGACCACGCCGTCGGCCGGTCGCAGCGCCCGGTACACGCACCTCAACAGGGTCGATTTTCCGCTGCCGTTGGGGCCGACGAGCCCGACGAAGGCCCCGCTGTCCACGACGAGCCGGATGTCGTCCACCAGCCGCACCGCGCCCGCGTCGACCGACAGCCCCTCGATGTCGAGCCTCATCAACTCCCCCCGAACGCATAACCGCCGCGCCGCATCAGCAGCAGGAACGCGGGCACTCCCACGACCGCGGTGATCACGCCGACCGGCAGTTCGGCGGGCGCCAGCAGCAGCCGGGACAGGACGTCCGCCCACACCAGGAGCACCGCTCCGGCGAGCGGGGCGACCGCGAGGACCCTGCGGTGATCGGCGCCGACGAGCATCCGCACGAGGTGCGGCACCATCAGCCCGACGAAGCCGATGGCTCCGCTGACCGCGACCACGCTCCCGGTGACGGCGGCGGTCACGAGGAACAACTCCCGGCGCAATCGGGCGGGTTGGACGCCGAGCGCGGCGGAGGTCTCGTCCCCCATCGCGAGCGCGTTGAGCGACTCCGCCCGCCATCGCAGCCACGCCCAGCCGGCCGCCACGGTCACGGCGGCCACCGGCACCTGCGCCCAGGTCGCCCCGCCCAGGCTGCCCAGCAGCCACATCATCGCCGAGCGGGCCGCCTCGCCCCGGGCCGCGCCGAACACCATCACGGTGGTGACGGCCTCGAAGCCGTACGCCAGCGCGGTGCCCGTCAGGATCAGCCGCAGCGGCGTGAGACCGTGCGGCGAGCGGGCCACGGCGTAGACCAGGACCATGGCCGCGAGTGCCGAGGCGAACGCCGACACCGACAGTGCCCACACCCCCAGCCCCGCGAACACGCCCAGCAGGATGACGGCGTTGGCGCCGACCGCCGCGCCCGAGGAGATGCCGAGCACGAACGGATCGGCGAGCGCGTTGCGGACCATGGCCTGTACGGCCACGCCGACGGCGGAGAGTCCGGCCCCGACGACGGCCGCGAGGACGACCCGTGGCAGCCGGATCTCCCAGACGATGGTGTAGGCGGCGGCGTCGGAGGCGTGCACGGTGCCGCCGGTGACCCCGGCCCACAGGAACCGGAACGTGTCCGCCGTGCCGATCCCGGCCGCGCCGAGACCGACGCCGCACACGAGGGAGACGCAGAGCAGGAGCAACAGCCCGAGCAGCAGGAGGGGTTGGGGTATTCGGCGGGGATCACGCCCTGGACTCTGGCCACGGCCCGAGCCGGAGCCGGTTGTCGGACGTCGGAGCACGGTCGGCGGTCCTTCACCTGGGGCCGCCTGGTGAGCCTCGATCGAGGAGACAGCCCGGACGACCGTGCCGGCCGCTCGGCCCCCTCTCGCAGTCCACGGCGAGCAGTCAACGGGTCGCGCCACCCACGGGCGATCGGACTCGCGCGACGACCGGGGGTCGCCACGCACACCGTTGCGGGTCAGCGCCGGATTCTCACCGGACTTCCCCCGCGGGAGGCATGGGGAGCGTAACAAACGACGCGGACCGGTCCGACGGCGCCCGAACCACACCATCTCCATAGTCTATTTGAACTGATCTATTTGGACTGCTAGGGTTTCACCATGCCACGTCGCGCTCTCGACAATCCGATCGTTCTCGCCGTGCTGGGCCTCCTGCTGGAACAGCCCTCGCACCCGCACCAGATGCTCACCGAACTCCGCACGCGCAGCGACAACCACGCCGCCGCGATCACCCGGGGCACGCTCTACAACACGGTCGCCGCCCTCGCCGAAACGCAGTGGATCGCCTCGCAGGGTCAGGAACGCTCGGGCAACCGCCCCGAGCGCACGGTCTACGCCCTCACACAGGCGGGCCGTGACGAACTCGTCCGGCGCCTGGACTCCCAGATCCGCAACCCTGAACGGGAGTTCTCCCAGTTCCTCGGCGCGGTCTCGTACCTCGGCGCCCTCGGCCCGAGCGGCGCGGTCGACGCGCTGACCGAGCGCTCCCAGCGTCTCCGGCAGCGCACGGCCACCGACGAGGGACGCCTCGCGGAGGTCCTGGCGACCGGCGTGCCCCGCTTGTTCGTCATCGAGGCCGAGTACGCGCTGTCCCTCGCGCACGCCGAGATGGCGTGGATCGACTCGGTCATCGACGACATCCGCACAGGCACGCTGACTTGGCCGACCGCGAGGCCGGACAGCCGGGAGGAACCCGGAACCTGATCAGCGGCCCGCCTGACTCCCCGATCCTCATCTCGACCGCGACACCGGCCGCCGCGCGGTCCAATACGCCGTCCAGGGAAGGCAGTTGGACCCGTTCACGAGCACGCCACACGTGACGGAAGAGCCCAACACCACGCCGAACCCGACCTCACCAAGCACGGAGGCGAAGCCTTCATCGCCGAACTGGACTACGTGGGCCGGGACTTCTTCCCCGACGTCGTCCGCCCCGTGGCCGCCTCCGCCGTCACGCAAGCGGTGCAGGGCCTGCTGCGCCATCACCGCGACGCGATCCTGACCCCCGCCGGCCCCTGACCCACCCGCCCCTCCACATCACCGAACACGGCCGGCCCACCGGCCCGGAACGACACCCGAGCCGACAGGCCGACCTCGTCGAGACCGTCGTAGAGGCAATGGCGGACCAGTCGAAGTCGCTCCACCTCAGCGGTTACACGCACTTCGCGCCATGGGACGCCGACAGCGACCAGCCGGGTCTGTTCCACCAGTTCGGGCTCACCACCGACGACTACACACCGAAGCCGGCCATCGAGACGATGAAGAGGCGCCGGGAAGGGACCGATGGATGGAGCAGCCGCGCCCACCCGCCGAAGACGACGAAGTCCCTTTGCCCGGAGGCCGGATCACTCCAGGTGTCGTACGAGTCGGCGACACGGTCCGCCGCCCCACCACCACCGCCTCACCCTTCGTCGCGCGGCTCCTCGGCCACCTCGAACAGCAGGGCTTCGCCGGAGCGCCCCGCCACCTCGGCCTCGACGAAGCCGGACGTGACACGTTCAGCTACCTGCCCGGCCAGGTACCTGCACGCTTCCAGCACTGGACCGACGCACAGGTCGCCGCGGCCGGGTCCCTGCTCCGCTCTCTCCACGACGCCACCCGCGGCAGCGCGCTCGCCGAGCCCTGCGCCGTCGTCTGCCATCACGACCCCGGACCGAACAACACCGTGTTCCGCGACGGCCTGCCCGCCGCCTTCATCGACTTCGACACCGCCGCTCCCGGCGACCCCCTCGAAGACGTCGGCTACGCGGCCTGGACCTGGTGCGTCTCCTCCCGCCCCGACGCTCCGCCCGCGACGGTGCAAGCAACCCAGGTACGGGTCCTCGCCGCCGCCTACGGGCTCGATGCGTCCGGCCGCGGCAAGCTCGTCGACGCGATGCTCAACCGCCAGCTGCTGAACGTCAGTTGGTGGCGAGCGCGACTCAGCGGAGCCGAACGGCAGTCAGCCGAGGACGAGTTGATCGGTGCCCGCGTCGCGTGGTCCGAGCGTGAGTACACCCACACCTCCGCACATCGCTCCACGTTCGAGGAGGCACTGCAAGAGACCTCCCCCGTCCACCGGAGGAATCCGAACCCCGCCACCACCCCGCAGCCGTAAAACCCGATAAACCCCCACCCCCGACCACACCACCCATCTACTGTACGAACACGCGGAGTTACCCACCGCAGTCACCCGAGGAGGATTCCTGTGTCATCGCCCTGCGATCCCGCGCACGCTCCCGTCGGCGATGTCGGTGCGGCGATCATGATGATCGACTCTCGGCTGAAGACCGTCCATGACGGGAAGACCGCGACCGATCCCGACCAGCAGGCGTTGATGGAGCAATTCATCGCGACGCTGGGTGCCAAGGGGCTCAACGACATGCTGGACGGGACGTGCACGCTGATCTACATGTTCATGACGTGGCTGCGGCAGGCTCATGAGGAGCACGAGAAGGACGTCATCGAGTACGTGGTGCCCAGCCTCGTGGCCACGATGCGGATGATGCCCAGGAGCGTCCGCCCGGAAGCGATCCCGATGATGGCCGGGCTGGCCATCGCCGCGGGGACCGGGCTGAGCCCGAACCTGTGGCGCGCGCAGTACGGGGACTGGACCAAGGAGGAGATGACTCCCCTGGAGGCCACCGCTTTCCTGCTCGCGGAGCACATCAACCGCATCACCGACGACCAGGACTTCGCCACCCGCCTGATCACCGATGCCCTGTCCGTCGCGGACGGGGACCACGAGGACTGAGAGGGCTGAGAGGGCTGCCGAGCTGCCTCCTCGTCCTCAACTCGGGGCGTCGTGACCCGACATGGCGTGGGCCAGGCTCCGACGCGGCTCCGGACAGGTGGCGCGCAGGGCGTCCAGCTTCTCCGCGTCGGTCGTCCCGGCCGCCGCCGTGTACGTGACGATCCTGAGGTCGGTGCCGGCCGCCATCACGACGTCCAGGTCGAGGTCGATGTTCCCCACCCGAGGGTGCTCGACGGTCTTGCGGTCTCCGACGTTGGTGCGGGCGGTGCCGTTGGACCAGAGGCAGGCGAAGCGCCGGCTGTCGTGCAGCACGCGGTCGACGAAGGCGGCGAGCCGCGCGTCGTGCGGATGGGCGGCCGCCGTCATCCGCAGGTCGGCGACGAGATCCTCCTCCTCGGCCTCCTCGCCCGCCCAGGACCGCACCGGCCAGGCCGCGATCGGTTCCCGCCGACGTCCACCGCTGGACCGGAACATGCCGGCGACGAGGTTGAGTTCGCTCCAGCCGTACGTCCGGGGGTCGCCGACCGCCTCGTTCCACATCCCGTTCCAGCTGACGAGGGTCCAGTCGGCGGCGAACACCGCGGTGGGGTTGCCCGCCAGCTGGCCGACCAGCCGGTGCACCCTCGCGGGGACGTGCCGGGACACGTTCCCGGCCGGGGGCGGCGCGAGGTGGGCGCAGCGGAACAGGTGGTCGCGCTCGGACGGTTCGAGCCGTAGCGCTCTGGCCAGTGCGGTGACCACCTGGGCCGAGGGGTTCCGGGCGCGGCCCTGTTCCAGCCGGACCACGTAGTCGACCGACAGGCCGGCCAGCCGGGCCAGTTCCTCCCGGCGCAGCCCGGGGATACGCCGGTCCCCGCCCGCCTCCAGCCCGCTGTCCTGCGGTGACACGCGCTCGCGCCACCCCCGCAGAGCGATGCCGAAGTGGTTCGTCGTAGCCATGAACCACATTGTCGTTCAACTGGCGCGCGGCACACGGACGTTCAACCGCCGTACGGCGGAGTCTTTACTCGCCGGACTTGTCGGCGCCGGCGCCGTCGGCCCAGCGGGCCCGGATGAAGGCGCCGGCGGCGTCGAGCGCGGCGGCGCCCTCGTCGAGCAGCGCGGCGAACGCCTGGAAGACGTGCGGGACTTCGGGCCAGACCTGGAGTTCGACGTGGACGTCGTGCTCGGCGGCGCGCGCGGCCAGTCGTACGGCGTCGTCCAGGAGGATCTCGTACGAGCCGACCTGGATGAACAGGGGCGCCAGGCCGGTCAGATCGGCGAAGACGGGGCTGGCGTGCGGGGTGGTCGGGTCCGTGTCGCGGAGGTAGTCGCGGGCGCGGATGCGCAGGCCCTCCGGGGTCACTGAGGCATCGACCGCCGCCTTGCTCACCGCACTGTCGCCGGACACGGTCAGGTCGGCCCACGGGGAGAACACCGCGGCCGAGGCGGGCTGGGGCAGCCCCGCGTCCTTGGCGGCGACCAGCGTCGCGGCGACGAGACCGCCGCCCGCGGACTCCCCGACGAAGGCGATCGCGGAACTGGGAGTTCCGTCGTCGAGCAGGGCCCGGTACACGGCCAGGGCGTCGTCGACCGCCGCGGGGAACGGGTGCTCGGGTGCCAGCCGGTAGTCGACACAGACGGCGCGCGCACCGGTGCGCCGGGAGACCTCGGCGGCCAGACCCGCGGCGTCGGCCGCCGAGCCGATGACGTACGCGCCGCCGTGCAGGTACAGCAGGACGGTCGGCGGGTCGCCGGCCGGGGTCTCGACGGTGACGACCGGTACGCCGCCCAGTTCGCCCTCCGTCGTCCTGACGTCGGGCGGCAACGGGCTCGACGTCATCATGTCGTGGAAGAGGGCGCGCTGTTGGGGGACGTCCCCGCCGAGGTCGAGCGGGCCGTGCCGCAGCATCTCGTCGAGGGCCTGGCGCTGTTGCCGGGACATGGCTGTGCCTTTCGTGGTTCCGGTCGGTGCGATGGTGCTCCGGAGCGGTGGGTCAGCGCGGCGGGCCGACGATGATCTGGCCGTACATGTCGGCGGCCTCGGCCATGACGTCCCGCGAGATCTCGAAGCCCTCGGGGCGCGGGGTCGTGAGGTCACGTCCCGCGTGCCGGAACATGCCCTCGATGCCACCGGGCGTGCAGATCATCAGCAGGTCGGCCGTGTCGGAGGTGATCCGGTAGCCGTGCGGCACGTTCCGCGGCAGGAAGACGATGCCGCCCTCCGACAGCTCCATCTCCTCGTCGTCGCACCACAGCAGCGCACTCCCCTTGATGAGCATGAAGACCTCGTCCTCACGGGTGTGCTTGTGGTACGGCGGTGCCTCGCCCTTGGCGACGGAGAACCGCCCCACGGTCAACTGTCCGTCGGTGGCCGCGGCGTCGAGGAGTACGGCGAACTCACCGCCGTCGAGCCATTCCAGTTTCTGCTGCTGCTCGGGCTGTGCGAGGTAGGCCATGGTCATGCGGCTCTCCGTTCTGCGCGATCAGTTGTCTGAGGTGTTTCCGGTCGGGGCCGTGCCCTGTCCGTCCGATGATCCTCTTCTCCGCGCGCCGGCCGCCAGCCGTACGGGTAGGACCAGCAGTACCACTCCCCCGGCCCGGCGCTCGGTGCCGGGCGCGTCCGAGGCGCCCCGCGGCTTGTGGCATTCTCTGCTGCCATGGATGTCTCGACTGATCAAGAACTGCCGTCCGAGGACCAGGAGATGGAGGCCCGGGCGGTCTCCGGCGATCGGCTCACGTTCTTCGGGGACGCGGTGGTCGCCATCGCGCTCACGCTGCTGGCGCTGGAACTGCCGGTGCCGGAGGGGTCGACCAACTCGGAGTTGTGGCACTCGGCCACGTCACACCGTGAGAGCTATCTGGCGTTCATGATCAGCTTCGTGGTGATCGCCGCGCACTGGCGCTCCCATCACCGGGTGTTCCGCTACGTCACGGCGACCAACACCCGGCTGACGTCCCTGACCATGTACTGGCTGCTGACGCTGGTGGTCACCCCGTTCGCGACCGACGTGATCGGCGGCCACGGAGCGTTCCAGGCGCGGTTCATCTTCTACGCGGTCGTGCAGTTCTTGTCCTGTCTCCTGTTCATCCTGATGGTCCGCGAGGTCCCCCGCGACGGCCTCCAGCGCCCCGGCACCCCGCCCGAGCTCTTCGCCAGGGCCATCCGCCGCCTGGGCATGGTGGCACTGGGCTTCCTGATCTCGATCCCGGTGTCGCTCGTCACCCACTGGGCCTACCTCTGCTGGATCGTCGTGCCGGTCGCCGACTCGGTCGTCGACGCGCGCAGGGGCCGCAACGGGCAGCGGGGCTCGGAGGACTGAGCCGGGGCTCGCCGACGACAACGACGTCAGTGGTCGGGTGACAGGTCGTCGCCGGGTTCCTACCACACCGGCTTTCCGCTTGCGCTGTCCAGCCGCGCGGACAGGAACTCTCCGGCCCGGTCCAGCGCTACGGCCGCTTCGTCGAGGAGCGGCTGATAGGCCTGGAAGACGTGCGGGACCCGAGGCGTGACCTCCAGCGTGACCTCGACGTCCGCGGCCGCGGCCTGCTGTGCGAGGCGTACGGCGTCGTCGAGGAGGACCTCGTGGCTGCCGACCTGGACGATCAGGGGCGGCAGGCCGGACAGGTCCGCGAAGACGGGGCTGATCAGGCCGAGAGCGGCGTCCTGTCCCGCCGTGTAGTCGCTGACCCGGGGTGCGAGGAGTTCCCGGCTGAGCAGCGGGTCGGCCTCGCGCTTGGTGTCGATGCTCGCCCCGGCCAGCGTGAGGTCGACGTACGGCGACATGACGTAGGCCGCGGCGGGCAGCGGCAGTCCGCGGTCACGGGCGTTGACCAGGGTCGCGACGACGAGCCCGCCGCCCGCGGACTCCCCGGCGAGGACGATGTCCGAGGGGGCGATGCCGTCCTTCAGGAGGGCTTCATAGGTCGCGAGCGCGTCGTCCACCGCCGCCGGGTACGGGTGCTCGGGGGCGAGCCGGTAGTCGACGGAGTAGACCCTGGCACTGATCCGGCGGCCCACCTGCGAGGCCAGACCGGCGGCGCTCGCCGCGTCGCCCAGAACGTAGACACCGCCGTGGAAGTACAGGACGACGTGCCGGGGTTCGACGCCGTCGACCGTGATCGCGGCGACGGGGACCCCGCCCAGCGTGGTCGAGGTCATGGTCACGTCGGGGGGCAGGGGCTGCGCGGACGTCAACTCGTGGAGCAGGCGCCGCTGTTCGCCGACGTCACTGCCGACGGGTAGGGCCGACCGACGCAGGATCGCGTCGAGAGTGTCCTGCTGCTCGGTGCTCACGGAACGTTCTCCCTTGCGTGAGGGGTGGTTCGGTCGCGCGATCGGCCGGACCGAGAGGTCGTGCGGGAGCCGGGGCCTGACTCTGCGTACTTCGAGGAGGTCGAGGCCGAGTGCCTCGACCTCGGCGAGGACGCCGTAGAGCGCCGAGGCGTCCGGCAGCAGCCCGGTGAGCACGGTTTCGGTGCCCTGCTGCTCGGGCGCGAATGCCGGGAACGCCGTCAGCAGGGTGGGGCCGAGGTGGCCGCAGACCCGGATCTGGTACAGGAGGGGGTCATCACCCATGGCGCCATGGTGGGGGACGGCCGGGTGACTCCGCGTCGCCGGAATCCGGTGATCGTACGGTCCTCAGCCGCGGCCGTTCGACAGCAGCCGCAGCTCACGGCCGCGCTGCACGGCCGAGGACCGGTCGCCGGCGCCGAGCTTGGCGTAGATCCGTCGGATGTGGGTGTTGACGGTGTTGAGCGAGACCGAGAGTTCGCCGGCGATCTCGGGGCGGGTGAGGTTCGTCGGCAGGTAGCGCAGGACGCGCAGTTCGCTCGGGCTGAGGTTCTCGACGGGCACCGGAGGCGGCCGGTCCGGTCCGCCGGTGGCGGTACCGCGGACGACGTCCAGGATGTCGGAGACCAGCGCGGCGTGCGACGTCCGCTGCGGCAGGGTCTCCAGCAGCTCCCAGGCGCCGGTCATCACGAAGGGCAGGATCATCCGGTCCGCTTCGGCGAGGTTCAGCGCCTGCTCCACGGCCGTTCCCGCCGCGCGCTCGTCGCCGAGGTCGCGGCAGGCGAGCGCGTCCAGGAGGTGGGCCTCGATCGGGGTGAGGAAGGAATTGACGGGGGCGGTGCCGTCGAGGACCGGCCGGAGTTCACGGCGGGCGCCGGCGGGGTCCTGCTCGGCGAGGCGGATCACCGCGGCCGCGGTGCGGATCTCGCCGGTGGCGGCCCGCCGTTCGTCGAGGGCCGCGAGGGTGGTCCGCGCCTGGTCGACCATGCCGAGACGGGCCTGGGTGGCCACCGTCCAGCCGGTCACGCGGGACCAGAGCCCGTGCTCGCCCCTCATGTGCGACTGCACCTGCTCGGCGGCCCTCAACTCGGCCAGGGTCTCGTGGAGTTGACCGCGCGCCGCCGGAAGCATCGCGGAGACCAGGTGCACCAGCAGCCGGACACCGGGCTCGCCGTCGGACTGCGTGGCGCGCCGGGCGCGGTCCAGCCACTGTTGCCCGAGGTCGAACTCGCCCGTGCAGATCAACGTCCCGGCGAAGGACACCTGCGCGGGCACGATCACCGGCTCGGCGCCCCAGCCGTACCGGTCTGCCAGCGCCAGCGCCTCCTCGCAGCGACGCCGGACCAGGGTGAAGGAACGGTTGTCGGACGCGAACCCGAGGTGGGCGAGGCAGGCGACCTCCAGATAGGGGCGGCCGATGTCGTGGGCGAGCGCGGCGCCCTCCAGAAGGTGCCGCTCGCTGTCGTCGAGCCGTAGCGACCAGGCCTCGGTGACACCGAGGTTCAGCAGGGCGAGCGCTCGCAGGTCGCCGGCGAGCGCGACCTCGGTGGTGGACTGGCCGGTGCTGGGGGACGGCAGCGCGTCGGCCTGCTCGAACACGGCGTCGAAGTGCCCGCGCAGCCGGGCCAGGAGCAGGTCCAGGGACGCGATCGCCATCCGCAGCCGGGGCCGACGGTCGGGCGCCGTCGTCCCGGCGTAGGACCGGGCGATGTCGAGGTGTGCCTGGGCCTCGTCCAGGCGGTGCTGGTGCAGGTCGGCGTTGGCGTGCACGAGGGCCAGCTCCGGGCGCTCCTCGCCGGTGCGGACCGGGAAGGCGTGCAGCAGCGCGACCACGGTTCCGGCCTGCCCGTCCAGGGTGAGGCTGACGGTGTGCTCGGCGAGCAGGTGCGCCGCGTCGGCCCAGTCGCCGGCTGCCTGTAGATGCCGTACGGCGTCGGCGGCCTGGGCGTGTTCGGCGAACCAGCGCGCGGCCAGCCGGTGCAGTTCCGGGATGTTCCCGGGGAGCGTGCGGCGCAGTTCGAGCCGGAGCAGATCGCCGAACATGTGGTGGTAGCGGAACCAGGTCCGGCCGGGATCGAGCGCCACGACGAACGCGTTGGCGTCCTCCAGGTCCAGCAGGATGCGCTCCGACCCGGTCGCGCCCGTGAGCAGATCGGCCAGTTCGCCGTTGACCCGGTCGAGCAGCGAGGTGCGGAGCAACAGCCGCTGTACGTGCGGTGGTTGGCGCTCCAGCATCTCGGCCAGCAGATACTCGGCGACCGTGCGGTGGCTGCCGGAGAACTGGGCGACGAACCGCTCGGGGTCCGGGTGCCCGGCCAGGGACAGCACGGCGAGCCGCAGCCCGGCCGCCCAGCCCTCGGTGCGGTGGTGCAGCCTGTCGGCGACGGGGTCGGGCAGCACGATCTTGGTGGCGGCCAGGAGTTCGCGGGTCTCTGCCTCGGTGAAGCGGAGCTGCGCGGCACGGATCTCGGCGAGTTCGCCGGCCAGCCGCAGCTTGTGCAGGCGCAGGGAGGGGTCACGGCGGGTGGCCACGATCGCGTGGGCGCCCTGGGGAAGGGTGGTCAGCAGTGTCCCCAACTGCTCGACGGCCGGGGCGGATCCGAGCTCGTGCAGATCGTCGATGACCAGGTAGAAGGGCTTCGGGGACGCCGTGATCTCGGCCAGCGCCTTGTCCATGACGGCGCCGCCGTCGGAACCGGGAGTCACGGCCGACGGCTCGCCCACGTCCTCGGTACCGGCCGCGGCGCGGACCGCGTCCAGCAGAGCGAGCCAGAACAGCTGCCCGTCCCGCTGGCCCGGCCGTACGGACAGGAACGCGATGCGGCGATCCTGGTCCGGCCGGTCGGCCCACGTGCGCAGCAGCGACGTCTTCCCGCTGCCGGCGGGGGCGGAGACCAGTGTCACCTGCTTCTCGGCGGCACGGTCCAGGGCGGCTACGAGGTCGCGGCGGCCGATGAGTCCGGGTCTGCCCCGGCCCGCCGAGCGGCCCGAACCCGCTGCGGCCCGCGGGTCGGGGGTCACGCGATGTCCTTCAGCCACGCGGTCAGCCTAACCGAGCGCCCTGATCTCCGTTGCTGGAGGCGGCAGTCACCGGTGACGGCGACTGCTGGTGGCGGCACGTGACCACGTTCGCATAGCCTCGCGGACATGTCAGATGTGTTCGCGGGCGTCCGTCTGCTCGGCCCGCCGGAGACCGACGGCGAGTACATCGCGCTGAGCGAGCACGAGGTGGTGCACCTGCACGAGTACACGCGGATCTACGCCGTGCCCGGCCTGTACGAGCATGTCGTCCAGGAGCTGCTCCGGTGCACCTCGCCTCAGGTCGCGGCGGCGGGCTTCCTGCGTGTGGTCGCTCGCCTCGGGTTGGATCCGGGCTCGATGTCGGTCCTCGACGTCGGTTCCGGCACGGGGCTGGTCGGCGAACTCGTGCGTGACGGGGGCGTAGGCCGGGTTGTCGGGGTCGACGCGCTGCCGGCGGCGCGCGAGGCGAGTCTGCGCGACCGGCCGGGTGTCTACGCCGACTACGTGGTCGGCGACTTCCTGCGCCCCGACGCCCTTCACAAGGCTCTACGGCCTTACGAGCTGGGCGGGTTGGTGTCGGCAGGGGCGTTCGGCGGCACGCACGCCACCCCACCGGCGCTTGAGAACGCGCTCGCGCTCCTGCCGCCCGGCGCGCCTGTCGCCTTCACGATCGACGAGCGGTGGATGGACGAGTCGGATCCGGACGGGTTCGGCGCGGCGGTCGAGCGGCTGGTGGCCGCCGGTCGTCTCGCGGTGCTGGAACGGACGCGGTTCCGGCACCGGGTGACGACGACCGGCGAGCCGATCTTCTACCAGCTCGTCACGGGCTGGACCGGGTGAACTGGGCGATCTGAACTGCCGTACTGGACTGGCGCGTTGTCGGTCACCAGACCTTCATGCCGCCGTCGATGACGAGGTCCACGCCGGTCACGTAGGCGCTCTCGTCGGATGCGAGGAACAGAGCCGCGTTCGCCACGTCCTCGGGCTTGCCGACTCGGCCAAGGAGCGTCCGGCCGAGCATCTGGCGGGAGAAGTCGTCGTTCTCCAACTGCTCGCGGGTGGCCTGGCTTTCGATCAGGCCGGGCGAGACCGAGTTGACGCGGATGCCGAACTCTCCTCCCTCCATGGCCAGTTGGCGGGTCATGCCGATGATCGCGGCCTTGTTCGTCGTATGGGACAGGGACGGGAAGCCCTTGAAGCTCAGGGAGCCGTTCAGGGAGGCCATGTTCACCACCACGCCCCGGCTGGCCTTCAGTTGGGGCCATGCGGCCCGGGTGAGGTAGAAGACGAGGTCGACCTCGTCGCGGCGCGCGCCGTCCCAGTCCTTGTCGGTGACGTCTTCGAGCCAGCTGAAGTGGGCCCTGGCGGCGAGGTTGAACAGGACGTCGATGCGGCCGAACTGCTCCACCGCGAAGTCGACGAGCCTGGCGGATTCGGCGGGATCGTCGAGACGGCACGGCTGTAGCGACACCATCTCACCGCCCTCGGCGCGCACCGACGCGACGGTCTCCTCCGCCGCCTCGACCGTCACGTCGCACCCCACGATCCGGGCACCCTCCCGGGCGAACGCCAGGGCGGTGGCCCGCCCCATGCTCCCGCCCGTGCCGGTGACGACGCAGACTTTTCCGGCCAGTCGGCCAGGCATCTCAGTGTCCCTTCTGGTGTGTCGAGCCGTGATCAGGCATGGATCTGCGAGCCCTGGCCGAGGTCGAGGCGGAGCGATTCGAGGATGATGAACGTCGTGCTGGCCGTGTAGACGTCGGCGGCGGCGAGGACGCCGGTGTACTTCTTGATGACCGGGTCGGCGGCGTAGGCGACTTGAGCGGCCTGGTACTCCTTGACCGCGGCCCAGGCGTTGTCCCCGTACTTGGCGAAGTACGGCGTGGGGTCGACCGCCGTCAGCGCCTTCTTGACGTTGTCGACGATGTCGTTCACGTACCGCTGGTAGACGACCATGTCCTGCCGGGTGCCGAGCCGTCCCATGTGGCCGCCGATGAAGTGCTTCCACGGGTACGTCATGGCCTTGGCCGGGGCGGCTATGGAGCCGGGGACGTCCTCGTTCAGGTTGAAGCTGTCGAAGGGGACCCAGCCGGGCAGGTTGACGTCGACCAGCATGAGCGTGTCGTGGTCCGGCAGGTGGATGTAGATGTTGTCGGGCGAGTGGTTGGTGCCGTGCCACGCCAGGTTGATGCGTTCGCCGCCGACGCGCAGCGTGTAGCGGTTCTCGAACGTCACGTCGGGCAGCGGCCGCGTCGGGTCGTTGTCGCGGGCCAGCAGCCGCTTGTTCTCGGCGTGCCCGATCCGCACGACATGCCGGCCGAACAACGACGACGCCCCGAGGTGGTCGGCGTGGTGGTGGGAGTAAATGAGGTGGGTCACCCTGTTCGAGACGCCGTTGGCGGCCGCGATCTCGTCGATGGCCCGCTGGAGGTTGTGCCCGATGGTGGGAGGCGCGTCGAACAGCACGACACCCTCACGGGTCGTCAGGAACGCCGCCTGGTAGGTGCCGTCGGTCACCCAGTACAGATTCCGCTCGACCCGACCGACGTAGTAGCCCTGCGAGTTGACGGCGGGGCCGAGCGCGGACCGCGGTATCGGTGCGTAGTCGGGCAGCGTGGGAGTGGCGGCGAACGCCTGGCCGGCGAATGCGCCGTCGGCGAGGGCGGCGACCGTGGGTACGGCCGCCAGGACCGCGCTGCGGGCGAGGAACGATCGGCGGTTCGTCGAGGACATGGTGGTTCCCTTCGGGTGGGGGTGACGTGTACGGGGTGTGGAGCGGGGGATCTGTTCGGGCTACGCGCCGTAGGCGGGCACGATCGCGCCGCCGATGTCCGGCACGCGGCCATCGGCGAGGAAGGCGATGATGTTCGCGATCGCCTTCGGCGGGACGGCGTGGGCCAGCGCCTCCGGAGGAAGCACCGCCCGGTTCCTGGCCGTGTCGAGGAGTTGCGGCGCCACGGCGTTCACGCGGATGCCGTCCGGACGCAGTTCCAGGTCGAGGATGCGGACGAGGTGGTTGAGCGCGGCCTTGCCGAGGCTGTAGGCGGCCATGCCGGCGGTCGGCTCGCTCGCCGGCCGGGCGGACACGTGCACGATGGCGCCGCCGCCGCGTCGGCGCATGTACGGTGCCACGGCCTGGCTCAGCCACAGCGCGGCGCCGAGGTTGACGTCCAGCATGACCCGCAGGTCGTCGGGGGTCGCGGCGAGCGCGTCTCCCGGGCGGAACGCGCCGAGGGTGTTCACCAGTACCTCGGGAGGTCCGGACGCGGCGGCGATCCGGTCGATGACGTTCCTGGCCACGGCGGGGTCGGTCGCGTCGCCCACCTCGCGGCGGATGCCGTCGGGCAGGTGCTCCAGCGCCTTCTCCGTGCGGTCGACCGCTGTCACGCTGAACCCGGCGTCCGCGAGGACCACCGCCGTGGCGGAACCCAGGTCACCGCCCGCGCCGACCACCACCGCCACCTGCTCACTCATGAGACCGCCTCCTTGCCTGGCGTTGCCGAACTCCCTGCACCCCAGGTTCGTCGTAGGGCAGGTGAGCGGTCCTCACCGGATTCCGGTGATCTGTTGGAGGCAGGCAGGGCAGCGTCGCCTCGGTCGGGCAAGGCCGATGCGGAATGCGCGCTCCTTCACTTCATGCTCGGCGCGGGCCACCCCCGCGTGGCCGCCAACAACTTCCTCGCCCCGTCAAGGCACTTCGCCGGATCCACCGGCGCCGCCTGCACCCCGGGCAGCAGCAACATCCACAGGTCGCTCACCGCGTCCTCGATGTTGCGGCGGTCGTCCAGTGCGTCGGAGACGGTGTGCACCCCGAAGAAGCTGGAGACGAGGACGCGGGCGGCGCGCTCGACCTCGACACCGGGGGCGAGTTCACCCGCTTCCGCGGCGGCGGTCAGCATGTGGGAGGCCGCGTCGATCCACCCCACGAAAGGCCGGGGCAGGGAAACGGGAATGGTTCCGCGCTCGCTCCAGAGCCTGTTGCCGGCGCGGACGATCACGTTGTCACGGAATTCCCGGGCCACGGCGAAACTCAGGCCCACCAATCGGTCGAGTACAGGACCTTCCCGGGATTCCCAATGCTCCACGTATCGCGGCCATTCGGCGAAATGGGCTTCCAGGACACCCCGGGCCAGCCCTTCCTTGCTGCCGAAATGGAAATAGATCGCCCCGCTGGTGTACCCGCTCGTACGCGCCACGTCGCTGATGCTCGTACCGACGTACCCATGCTGTTCGAACAGCACCGCGGCCGTCGCCAGAACAGCCCGTCGGGTGGCTTCCGCACGTTCCTGCATATTCTCGGTCGTCCCTGTCCTGCGTGCCGGATCGTCTTTTCCGGTGAATCTAGCCGACAGGCAGTCGTTTCCCGTACGGATGCCAGGGAACCATAGCTTCTATTATTTTATGACTGAATCACCTTCTCTCGCACCGCCCGAAGCCGACCCGGAAGAGTTGGCGCTGAGCTGGGACAGTTGCGTGTCCAAGGCCCTCGTGCACCGGAACGCGGTCGCCGAAGTCCTGCTCACCGACGCCCGAGCGCTGCCCGACGGCCGTTACCTCCTCGCCGCGCAGTGGCCGCGCTCGTATGCCGCATCCGCCGCGTCCGGTTCGGGTTCCGGTTCCGGTTCTTGTTCCGGCGAGCGGCACGATCCGATGCTGGCCGCCGAGACCATCCGCCAGGTCGGCCTGTACATCTGCCGGCGCTTCCTCGGTGCCCCGAGCACGAGCAGGCCCATCATCAGAAGCGTCGGCTTCCGGCTCGACAACAACGCCGAGCCGGTGGTCGGTTACGGAGCCACGGATGTGCTGTGCCGGGCCGAAGTGCACGACGTACGCCACGTCGATGGCGTCCCCTGGCCGGTCGCGCTGAACGTACGGATCCGATTCTCCGCCGCCGGACGGGAGTTCGGCTCGGCCTTCGGCCGCGTCCGCGTCCTGTCCGAGGCGGAGTACGAGACGTTCCGCGGCCCGAACGCGGCCGCCGACCCCATCCCGGACAACGTGCACGCGCGCCCCTCGCCCTCCGAGGTGTCGGTCCCCTCCCCCGGCGACGTGATGCTGGTCCGCACCCCCTCCGGAACCTTGCTGGTGGCGCCGGCCGACCTGCGCCACCCCCGGTTCTTCGACCACCCCAGCGACCACGTACCCGGCATGGTCCTCCTGGAGGCGGCCCGCCAGGCGGCCTGCCTGGCAGGAGCCTCCCCGGGCCGACTGAACGGCTGCCACATGCGGGCCCTGCGCTTCACCGAGTGGAACGCGCCCGTCCACGTCGAGTGCGGGCCCGCCGAGGGCAGCTGGGCCTTCCAGGTCACACAGGACGGCGATACGACCGTCGCCGGCACGCTGTCGTTCGCCACGGAGGGGTAACTCACCCTCAGGGTCGCGGCTTGACGTTCGCTCTCTTCAACAGACCCGATGGACGCCTGTTCGCTCGGAGGACGGGCGCCCATCGCAAACCCCGGCAAGCACCACCAGGCACCGAAATACCCGAGTGACCGCTACCCACCCGGTCTTCTAGTCTTCGCCGAGGGGCTGTTGAGCAGGGGGATCGACGATGAGCATGTACTTCGACATCGGTGACGAGACGCTCTGGAACCCGTCGAACGGTGCCGGACGCCTCTTCCTACGACAGCTTGAGGTCTTCGAGGCAGAGCTGAACCTGCCCTCGGGAATCGGCCAGGGCAAGCACTGGGGCGACCCGGACACACTCGAAGTCGATCCGATCGCCTACGCGGAGTTCATACACGACCTGGTCGCCTGGCACTCCCGAACAGGGCACTCCGTGGCCCTCGCGCTCTCCGAGGGCTTCGTGGGGACGGCGGTCGTACTCGCGCGGCGCGCCGGAATCGAGGTGTAGACGCCCGCACCGGACAGCCGGGCAGGGGACCTCGACCGGTCGATGGCCCGCTGAATCGGCGCGCCCGGAGCCCTGACCACCCCACACCGCCCCAACACCCTTAACCAGCCTGCCGTTTCCACCTCACGCCGGCCCATCCCGACCGAAGCCCCACTCACGACAGCCGCCACTCTCGCTCCCCCTACATCGACACCGAGACGTCCCTCGCGTCGAGCGCCCTCCGTGCCTCGGTCGCGCGGGCCGACCGCACGAAAGCGGTGATGGCCGGGCGGGACGTCTCTTCCGGCCATGCCAGGGCCAGGCGCGTGGGCGGGAGGTCCGACACCGGTACCGCGGTCACCTCGGCGGGGACTCGTTCGGCGGCGCCCGAACCCACGACGGTTACCAGGCGCCCGAGGACGACCCGGTCGAGGATCTCGTCGAGCCCGAGCGGTGGGCACTCGGGGTCGAAGGTCGCGTCCTGGCGGAGTTCGGCGACCGTCACCGTAGTGCGCCCGGCCAGGGGATGGTCGCGCGGCACCAGCGCGAAGGCCGTCTCCTCGGTCAGATGGGCGGTCCGCAGGCCGGTGAGGTCGTCGGTGCCGAGGCACAGCAGCGCGACGTCGGCCCTGCCGTCCCTGAGGGCGGCCGGGCGGTCGTGCGCGAAGACGACGTCGTGGCTGCCGACCTCGGCGGAGCGGACCAGGTCGGCGATGAGCCCGGACGCGGTGCCGGGACGTACCGCCATCACCAGCCGGCCGGGCTGCCGTACGCGCTGGGCCCGCCGCACGGCCGCGTCGAGCGAGTCGAGCAGTCGTCGGCTCTCATCCAGGAACACGGCACCCGCGTCGGTGAGCGCGACGCGGCGGCTGGTGCGCTCCAGCAGCCGTACCCCCATGCGGCGCTCCAGGCGGCCGATCGCGCGGGACAGCGGGGGCTGGGCCATGCCGAGGCGCTCGGCGGCCCTTCCGAAGTGCAGTTCCTCGGCAACCGCGACGAAGTAGGCGAGTTCGCGGGTCTCCAGACGATCCATACCTCCAGGGTATCCATCCTTGCCGGAACCCTCATGGCTCTCGCCCCCGTCCGGTGATCCACTCGGATCAGGAGCAGTACTCGTATCGGGGAAACGAAGGGAACGTGCGAAGCATGAGCGACGAGCGCAAGGTCCAGGAGGTCCTGGCCCGCTATGTCCGCGCCACCGACCGACGCGACGGCAGGAGCCAGGGCGCCCTCTTCACCGACGACGCGACCGCGCAAATCTTCGCCAAGACCGGCCACGAAGCCTATGAACCGGTCGGCGAGCCGATCGTCGGAGGTTCGGGTGTGCGGTACGCGGTCGACAACTTCATGGCGCCGCACCCCGAGGGCGGCTCCAGTCACCACGTCACGTCGGACCACCTCGTCGAGGTCGACGGCGACCGGGCTCACATGAACGCCCAGTTCGTGGTCTTCGAGGTCCGCGCCGCCTCCCGTCCGACCGCCGGTTGGCCCGAGGGCGTCTTCGGGGCGCAGGGCACCGCCCGGCCCGTCGAGTCCGGTTACTACGACACCGATCTGCGCCGCGTCGACGGCGAGTGGAAGATCGTCGCGCACCGCGTCCTGATCGACATGCCGATGGCGATCCCGGGGACCTGAGCGATGAAAGCCGTTGTGTACCGCCGTTACGGCGGACCGGAGGTCCTTGAGCTCACCGAGCTTCCCGAGCCGAAGACCCACGTGGACTCGGTGCTGATCCGGGTCAGGGCCGCGGGGCTGAACCGCGCGGACGCCGCCATCCAGGCGGGGGCGCTGGACAGTGCCGTAGAGACGTATTTCCCGGTGGTGCCCGGCTGGGACATCGCCGGTGTGGTGGAGCGGTCCGGGCCCGGGGCGCCCGAGTTCGAGGCGGGTGACGAGGTGATCGCGTACGTCCGCGGCGACGTACAGCGTGCGCACGGCGGGTTCGCCGAACTGGTCTCAGCGGATGTGCGTGGCGTGGTGCACAAGCCCGGCACCATGTCGTTCACCGAGGCCGCGGGGCTGCCGCTGGCCGCGCTCACCGCCTACCAGGGACTGGTGCACGCGCTCGCGGTGCGGCGGGGCGAGAGCGTACTCGTGCACGGGGCTGCCGGGGGCGTGGGTTCCGTCGCCGTGCAGATCGCCGTGGCCCAGGGTGCCCGTGTCATCGGTGTGGGATCGGCCGACGATCACGACTACCTGCGTGCGCTCGGCGCCCAACCGGTCGTGTACGGCGAGGGGTTGGCCGACCGGGTGCTCAGCCTGGTCCCTGAGGGCGTGGACGCGGTGCTCGACACGATCGGCGGTGGTGCCCTCGCCGCGTCGGCGGGGGCCGCACGGTCCGGCGGCAGACTGGCGTCCATCGCCGAACCCGGCGTTCCCGGCTCCATGGACGTCTTCGCCCGCATGGACCGCGCCGACCTCACCGCGGTCACCGCACTGGCCGAGGCCGGCCTGCTCTCCGTGCGTGTCGGCGCGGTCTTCCCGCTGGAGAAGGCGGCCGAGGCGCAACGTGCCTTCGCCACCGGGAACGTCACCGGCAAGGTCGTCGTCGAGATCGGCTGAGCCGCGCCGGCCCTGGTCCCGTGCGGATCGTCACCGGCCGAGGACGGGAAGCGTGATCCGACGGTTCAGTCGGTCTGTGGCCCTGCCACGCTTCAGGCCGAGTCGGCGGTGGGCGGTCCGTCGTCGGATCGGGGGGCTCCCGGGACCGCCGCCGCGAGCAGTTCTCTCGTGCAGTCCTCCTTCGGGCTCGTGAAGACCGCTTCGACGTCGCCGGACTCGATCACCCGCCCGTCCCTCATGACCAGCACCCGGTCGCTGACGTGGTGGACGACTCCGAGGTCGTGGGAGATGAACAGGAGCGTCACGCCCGTGTCGTGGCGCAGGTCGGCGAGGAGGTCCAGGATCTGGGCCTGGACCGAGACGTCGAGTGCGGAGACGGGCTCGTCGCAGACGATGACGTCGGGGGCCGGCGCCAACGCACGGGCGATGGCGACGCGTTGGCGCTGACCGCCGGAGAGGTCACGCGGGCGGCGGTCCAGTACCGATGCCGACAGCCCTACCTGGTCGAGCAGTTCGGCCACCCTCGCCCGGCGGGCCCGTCCGTGTCGCGGTCCGGCGAGAGCCACGGCCTCGCCGATCACCCGCTCCACGTCGAAGCGGGGGTCGAAGGAGCCGAGCGGGTCCTGTTGCACGGCCTGGACGCGGTGCCTCAGGGGTCGTCGTGCGCGCTCGGGGACCCCGGTCCAGGGGACGCCGTCGAACCACACCGTTCCCGCGTCGGGTTCGGTCAGGCCGAGGAGGCTCCCTGCACCAGCCGCGCGCCGATCACGGTCCCCGGCCCGCAGCCGGTCGCGGCCGCGACTCCCGCCAGGAGGAAGACGGCCATGCCGACGAGGAAGAGCCGTTTGCGTCCGTGCAGGTCGCCGAGGCCGCCCCCGGGGACGAGGGCGAGTCCGAAGGCCAGTGAGCAACCGGCCACGATCCACTGCATGTCCGCCGCGCCGGCCCCGAGCGAGTGCCGCATGCTCGGGACGGCGATGTTCAGAACTGCCTGGTCCAGCAGGGTGGTTGCCCCCGCCGCCCTGCACACCAGCAGGACGTGCCGGGTGGCACGGTCGTCTCCGGGGAGCATTCAGGCGTGCCGGAGCGGTTGGTCGAGCAGCACGTTCTCCTCCTTGTACGGCGGGTGCGGCCGCTCCCGGTTCAGGACCGGACGGTCGAGGCGTCGCGGGCCGGCAGTTCGAGGCCGAGGTTCTCGCGCAGGGTGAGGCCGGTGTAGTCGGCGGCGACGATCTTCCGTTTGCGCAGTTCGTGCAGCAGGCCGTTGACGACGAAGTCGTGCTGGCGCGGATCGGCGAGGCCGCTCAGGGAGATCACGTCCAGCACGCCCGCCCTGAACCGTTCCTCGACCGCGTCGGCGAGTTGTTCGGGGGTGCCCGCGGCGGCCCAGTGCCCGGTGTCCTGGGCCGCGACGACGAGTTCGCGCAAGGTGTAGCCCTGGCGCGCGTAGCCGGTGAAGATGTCTACCCGGCCGCGGCGGCGGTTCACCGACGTGACGTCGGGCAGCAGACTCTCCGGCAGCGTCGAGTCGAGGGGGAACTCGGAGAGGTCGACTCCGCCGCCGAGCATGTCGGCCACCCGGGCCCGGCCGCCTTCGAAGTCGATCGACTCCCGCCTCTCGCGGACGAGTCGCCGCGCCTCCTCCTCGGTGGCGCCGTAGGTGGCGTGGAACGAGCTGAAGATCAGCGGCAGACCGTCGGCCCTTCCCAACTCCCCCGCCTGGGCACGGATGTTCCGGGTGAAGTCCACCGCGTGGTCGAGGGTCGGGAGCGAGGTGAAGACGATCTCGGCGTAGCGGGCGCCCAGTGCCGTGCCCGCTTCGGACTGCCCGGCCTGGATCTGCACCGGGCGGCGCTGCGGCAGCGGCGGGATGTTGAGCGGGCCCGCCACGTCGAAGAACGTCCCGGAGTGGTGGATCGGGTGGACCCGGTCCCGGTGCAGCACCGCGTGGCCGTCCGCACCGACGGTCAGCGCACCGGGCTCCCAGCTGTCCCAGAGCGCGTTGACCACCTCCAGCGTCTCGGCGGCGCGCGCGTAGCGCTCCTCGGGGCTGGGCAGGTCGCCGGGGCCGAAGTTCTCCTCGCCGATCGAGGAGGTCACCAGGTTCCAGGCGGCCCGCCCGTTGCTCACGTGGTCGAGGGTGCCGAACAGCCGGGCCAGGTTGAACGGGTGGTGGAAGGTCGTGGAGACCGTGGCGATCAGGCCGATGCGCGAGGTCACCTGGCTCAGGGCGGACACGAAGACCAGGGGCTCCTGCGAGCCGATCGCGCCCTGGGCGTCGAAGCTGAGCAGGTCGGCGGTGAACAGTGCGTCGATCCTCGCCGCCTCGGCGAGCTTCGCGACCCGGACAGCGGTGTCCAGCGTGGACCGCGTGGGGTCGACGGCCAGGTCGTAGGTCTCCGAGGTGCCGCCAGCTCCGGTGACGGTTTTCAGCGTCCGGGGCTGTTTCGCGCTCATGACTCGTCCGTTCTCGTCTCACCGGTGCCGGTGTCGTCGCGGCCGGTGGCGTGGTGGGGTGACGGAGTTCCCCGGGTGCGGGCCGACGCCCGGACACGCGAGGTCGAAACCGGTCAGGCGCGAGAGAGGCGCGGGCCTGCCGGGAGAGAGCCGGTCGGACCGGTCAGCGACAGAGCGCGGTGTGGGTGCTGCACAGGTCGACGTGCCGGCGCTTCGTGCGGA
Source organism: Streptomyces sp. NBC_01288 (assembly GCF_035982055.1). Classification (NCBI taxonomy): domain Bacteria; kingdom Bacillati; phylum Actinomycetota; class Actinomycetes; order Kitasatosporales; family Streptomycetaceae; genus Streptomyces; species Streptomyces sp. NBC_01288. Next base: position 10,252,511 of record NZ_CP108427.1, on the reverse strand, counting down.
CCGGGAGCAGAGCCGCGGTGCGGACCGGACCGAGGGGTGATGTCCTCACGGTGACTCCCCTCCGTCCTGACGTCGGCGACCTGCGGTGCCTCGGCGCTGGGGCGCTTCGGGCTCGCGTCGGGCGCCCGCCGGGCACGCGCATGATCTCCCGTCGCCGCCCGGCGCCGCAAGCCCGCCTGGGTGCGGACCTTCGGTAGCGTCCGTGTCAGGAACCGGCGGGGGCGTCGCTCAAGGGGACGTCCAGGCCGATGAGTTGGCCGACCAGGACACCGAACCGTACGTCGAGCCGGTCTGCCAGGCGGTCCCGTACCTCCGTCAACCCCCGGATACGCGCGTCGAGTTCGGCCAGTCGCCGGAAGGCCACCTGAGGGACGACGCACGTCTCCGCGTAGGGCCCCGTGTGGACCGCCGGCACCTCCGGGCGGCCGGGCAGCGCGTCGAGGATGTCGATGAGGAGACGCACGTCGCCGATGGTGAGGCCGGAGTCCAACAGCTCGCGGACGGCGTGCAGTCGGCGTACGTCCTCCTCCTCGTACTCCCGCTGTCCCGACGCCGTACGCCGTGCCGTGATCAGTCCGCGCTGCTCGTAGTAGCGCAGGGTTCGGGTGGTGACACCCACGGCCGCCGCCGCGTCGCCGATACGCATTCCGTCCTCCGGGAGTCGGGTGGCCGACGACTACAACTCCACGACCACGGTGCCGATGTGGTGTCCTTCGAGCAGTTCCATCAGGGCGCGCGGTGCCTGGTCGATTCCGGACAGGCGGGTGTGCGGGACGGTGACCGAGCCCTCGCGGAGCCAACGGCCGAACGTCTCCTCGTATTCCGTCAGCGCGTCCCGGTGGCGCGCGCCGCTGATGCCGCGGAGCTGGATCCCGCGCACGATCAGCGAGTACGTGTCGATCTCGACCGGCGCCGAGTTCTCGCCCGGAACCTGTGCGGAGAGCGCTCCGATCAGCCCCACCCGGGCACCGGGCCGGGCCAGGACGAGCGCGGCCCGCAACTGTTCACCGCCGACGTTGTCCACGACCGCGTCGATGCCGTCCGGGGCCGCCTTGCGCAGCTGCTCCTCGATGGGTTCGGCTCCGCGCAGCACAACCGCGTCGAAGCCCAGCGTCTCGACCAGGTAGTCGGCCTTGCGCTGCGAACTGGTGCTGCCGATGACCCGGCCGGCTCCGCGCATCCGGGCGAACTGCCCGGCCAGGGTGCCGAGTCCGCCCGCCGCGCCGGAGACGAACACCGTGTCCCCGTCGCGTACTTCGGCGCCCCGGACGACGCCGATCCAGGCCGCCGGCCCCTGCGAGAGGTACGCCACGGGGTCCGGCAGAACCGTCAGGTCGACGGGTTGCACCGCGTCGGCCTCCACCACGGCGTACTCGCGGAACCCCGCCCAGTGCGACACCAGATCGCCGGGGTGCGGGGTCCCGCCCTCGGGGGCCGTGACCACCTCTCCGACGGCCGGCGCCGACAGCGGTCCGCCGACCTCGAACGACGGCAGGGGCAGCCCCGCTTGTTCCCCCATCAGGGTGCGCAGTGACGCGGCGACGCCCATCAGCCGATTGCGGACCAGCAGTTGCCCGGGTCCCGGTTCCGGGACGGGGACCTCCGCCACAGTGAAGTGGCGCGATTCCAGGGCGCCTTGGGGACGGGAGGCGAGTCGGACCTCGCGGTGCGTGGCGGGGATGTTCGACGGAGACATCTACGGGCTCCTGACGGATGGTCGACGGCCGCACACCGTGTGCGGCGCCCACCGACGTTAAGAGTTGACGCGCACGTCAAGGTCAAGTCGGAGCGGGCCGCCCGGTCGATCCCCCTCGTCGATCAGGGCCGAGGTGGAGAGAGCGCTGTCGTGGTCGTGGCTGCCGTCGAAGGGCCGCGCCTCGGCCCGGGCCGAGCAGCACACCGAGCACCGGCTGCGGATGAGGCTCACGGCACAGGTGCTGCGCCCGGACGGCGGGGTCACGCTGTCGCCGGGCGACCTGCTCAGCCGCGCGTCGGCCGACACCAACCGGGTCGGCGCGTTCGCCGGTACGGTCGCCTCGACCGTGGCCGCGACGGTGGTGCTGCTCGGCTCGGTTCTCCTCCTGTTGCACATCTCCGTCGGGCTCGCGGCGATCGTGGTGCTCGGCACGGCCTGTCTGCTCATCGCGCAGAACCGCCTCTCTTGAGCGCTCCGCCGCACCGGCACCACCGAACAGGCCCACCAGGCACGGGCCACCGAACTCGCCGAGAACCTCGCCGCGCTCGCTGACGACGTCCCCGCCCTGAACGAGGCGGCCCGGGCCTCCTTCGCGGACCAGGTCGTCGCCGCGACACCGCAAGGCGCGCACACCTCGGTCGGCGACCGGGGCGAACTGCTCTCCGGCGGCCGGCGCCGGCGCGTCGCACTCGGACGAGCGCTCGCGGCCCGGCCGCCGGTACTGGTCCTGCATGAACCGACCACCGCCGTGGACACGGTGACGGAGGACGCGATCGCCGAGCGGGTTCGCGGGGCGAGGGCGGGTCGCACGATGCTGGTCGTCACCAACAGCCCCGCGTGGTTGGCGCGTTGCGATCATGTCGTCCACATGTCCGCGATGGGGAGGCGGGTTCCGGATGCCGCCGGAGCACCGGGCGCCGATCCGACACCCTGGCGCCCCGAATTGACCACACCGAACACCGATCCGACACCCGCGCACCCCAGGACGACCGCACCGAGCGTCGGCCCATCTCCCGTGCCCTTCCCATCTGTTGCACCAAGCGCAGGTCCAACTCCCGCGCAGACCAAGGCGAGTCGATCAAGCACCGGCCCAACGGCCGTGCACCCCGGCGCCACTCCGACTCCCCCGCAGCCCAACACCCCCAGGACCACGGCCTGATGACCACCGCACGCGCCGCCACCCGGCAGCCCCTCACTCCGGCGCCACTGCTGCCGGTGGCCACAGCTCGGCAGAGACGGGCCCGGCTTGGGGACGCGCTTCAGGGCAGGTGGCTCATGCTGTGGGCCGCCGTCGCCGCGTCGGGGGTCGACAGCGCCCTCGCGCTCGCCGGGCCGACGGCCATCGGCCGTATCACCCAGGCCATCGCGGACCGGCGTGCCCCTGGTGCGCTGGTCGGCCCGGCGCTGCTCCTGGCGGGGGCCGCCGCGGCCGGTGCCGTGACCCGCTGGTGCGCGGCCGTGCTGTCGGCCCGGCTCGTGCGGCCCGTCGCCGCCCGGCTGCGCGAGGACGCCGTCACGGCGGCGCTCGCCCTGCCCGTGGACATCGTCGAGACGGGCGGTACCGGCGACCTGGTGTCCCGGGTCTCCGGTGACGTGGACCGGGTGTCACAGGTGGCGTCCGGAGCACTGGGCGACTTCGTCGCGGCGGCGCTGACGATCGCCGCGACCCTCGTCGGACTGGCCGCACTGGACTGGCGGTTCGCGCTCGCGGCGCTCCTCGCGGTGCCGCTCCAGGCGTACGCCCTGCGCTGGTATCCGCGCACCTCGCAACCGCTCTACGCGGCGGGCCGCACCGCCGACGGACGCCGGGCCTCGGCGCTGCTCGGCGCTTTCGCCGCGCTGCCCACGCTGCGGGCACTGCGCCTCGGCCCGGGCCGGTACGCCCGGGTGGAAGCGGCCTCGGCGGAGGCGATGACGTACGAACTGCGGGCCACGCACGCGGCGACGAGGTTCTACGGCCGACTCAACGGCGCCGAACTCCTCGGCCTGAGCGCGGTGTTGGTCTCGGCGTACGTCCTGGTGCACGCGGGGCCGGCCGACGTGGGCGCGGCGACCACGGCCGCCCTGTTCTTCGTGGGGCTTTTCGACCCCGTCAACCTGATGCTCGGCAGATTCGACAGTGTGCAGCAGGCGGCGGCCGGCCTCGCCAGGATCGTCGGCGTCACACTCGGCGGACCCGCACCTGAGGAACGCCCGCAGGGCCCAATGGGCCGTCCAGGAACGGCACTTGTCGTGCAGGACGTCCATCATCGCTACGGCACCGGCCCCGACGTGCTGCACGGCGTCCGGCTCGAACTGCCCGCCGGGAAGCGGCTGGCGATCGTCGGCGCCACGGGTTCGGGGAAGTCCACGCTGGCGAGCCTCATCGCGGGCCTGCGCCTCCCGACCTCGGGACGGGTCACCCTCGGAGGCACCGGCACCGCCGACCTGACCGCCCCCACGCGGTACGGGCGGCGCCGGATCATGCTGGTGACCCAGGAACATCACCTGTTCCTCGGGACCGTCGCGGACAACCTCCGTCTCGCCCACCGGGACGCCTCGGCGTCGGACCTCGCCGCCGCGCTCGGCGCCGTAGACGCGACAGGGTGGGTCGACGCGCTCCCGGACGGCGTGGACACCCCGGTCGGCACCGGAGGCGTCGGTCTCACCCCGCGCCGGGTACAGCAACTGGCCCTGGCCCGCGTCCTGTTGCTCGACCGCGAGGTGGTCGTCATGGACGAGGCCACGGCGGAGGGCCGTACCGTGGTGGTCGTCGCCCACCGCCTGTCCCAGGCGGCCACCGCCGACGTCGTGGTGGTGATGGACGGCGGCAGGGTCATCGAGCGGGGGCGCCCCGACGAGCTGCGATCGGCGGGCGGGGTGTACGCCCGCCTGTGGGCCGCCTGGTCACGCGGCAACGGGTGACCAGGCACCCTCACCCATCCCACTCGGCTCCGCGAGATCCCGGACGCCCCGCACCACCCCGCGCTGCTCGATGCGATCTTGGAGCCGCATATACTCCATGACCACGACATCAGCCGACCCTGACCTCACATCCATACCTGCCCGTCCCGCGCACCCGAGTGCTGAGGACATGGGCAAGGCGGAAACGGTTGTGGGTGGGGGTGGCGGGCGGCTGCAAACAGCCCGAAGTCTCCTCGCCAGGTCAGGGAGACGGGCGGTTCGGCCACGGCGGAGCCCGTATCGCCCGCGCCGCCCCGTAGGCTTCGTGGTGTCTACGGCGTCACATAGCGGGCGCCAAACCACTGGAGGCAACACCGCATGCTGATCGCTCAGCGCCCCTCGTTGACCGAAGAGGTCGTCGACGAGTTCCGCTCCCGGTTCGTGATCGAGCCGCTGGAGCCGGGCTTCGGCTACACCCTTGGCAACTCCCTGCGCCGTACGCTCCTCTCCTCGATCCCGGGTGCGGCGGTCACGTCCATCCGTATCGACGGAGTGCTGCACGAGTTCACCACCGTGCCGGGCGTCAAGGAGGACGTCACCGACCTGATCCTCAACATCAAGCAGCTCGTCGTCAGCAGTGAGCAGGACGAGCCTGTCGTGATGTACCTGCGCAAGCAGGGCCCGGGTCTGGTCACCGCCGCCGACATCGCGCCCCCGGCCGGTGTCGAGGTGCACAACCCCGATCTCGTCCTCGCCACGCTCAACGGCAAGGGCAAGCTGGAGATGGAGCTGACCGTCGAGCGCGGTCGCGGCTACGTCTCCGCCGTCCAGAACAAGCAGGTCGGTCAGGAGATCGGGCGCATCCCGGTCGACTCGATCTACTCGCCCGTGCTGAAGGTCACGTACAAGGTCGAGGCGACCCGTGTCGAGCAGCGCACCGACTTCGACAAGCTGATCGTCGACGTCGAGACCAAGCAGGCCATGCGTCCCCGTGACGCCATGGCGTCCGCCGGCAAGACCCTGGTGGAGCTGTTCGGTCTGGCGCGTGAGCTCAACATCGACGCCGAGGGCATCGACATGGGCCCGTCCCCGACGGACGCCGCCCTTGCCGCCGATCTCGCCCTGCCGATCGAGGAGCTGGAGCTCACGGTCCGCTCCTACAACTGCCTCAAGCGCGAGGGCGTCCACTCCGTGGGCGAGCTCCTGGCGCGTTCCGAGGCCGACCTGATGGACATCCGCAACTTCGGTGCGAAGTCCATCGACGAGGTCAAGGAGAAGCTGGCCGGCATGGGCCTCGGCCTCAAGGACAGCCCGCCCGGACTGAACCTGTCCGCCGCTGCCGACACCTACGGTGCCGACGACGACGTGGACGCCGGTTTCGTGGAGACCGAGCAGTACTGATGCCGCGCTGCGCCGGCCTTGGTGACACTTCGCGGACGGGGACAGGAAAACCTCCACACTGTTCCCGCCCCGGAGGGAAACCTCGGCCGGCTCCGCGCCGGCGCACGGACCCTGGCGAGGCTTTCGAACGTCCCGCGCAGGGCTCGCGGGTCCATTCCGCGAGTGGGGGCGTACGGCTGTAGCGCGCTCCCCTGGTGCCGAAGTGGGCGAGGTGGAGCGTCTCACCGTCGATCTGGAGTTCCGCCGGCGGTGGGTCGGGAACGGACATCCGCGGGTGATGAACAGAGGCTCCCGGTGGCCGTTGCAGCCGCCCGGCCAGCTCTGGGCCCGCTCGCGCGTCCACGGGTTCTGGAGGGTCCGCGGGGCGGCCGGGTTGTGCTGGTGGCCGTTGAGGCTGCGGACCAGAGCCTCGCTGTAGACACCCTTGACCCGGAAGTTCTCCAGATCCTCCGCGCGCACGACCATGTTGACGTACCAGCGACCGTTCCCGCGGTGTCGGCCCACCGCAGGCCGGCGACCCCGGCCGGGGTCCCACCGGACGGGCGGGATCCACAGCCGGCAGGCCGTCCGGTGTCTCTTCCTCGCCCGCCGAACGGTGAGCGGCAGGCTTGTCAGAATCGGCCTAACTCACGGTCCACGCCTGTGCCGCTGCCGGGTGTGCGTCGTCGCAACTCCATTGCATGAGCTGGCTGCCGGTACTGCCGACCGTGTCGAGGCACAGGTTGGTGCCCACGTGCCTGAATTTCGCGCCGACCTTCTGGTCGACGATCGCGGCGGTTTCGACCCACTGTTCCGACGCCAGCCCGTCGCAGAAGTATTCGTCGACGGCCTCTCCTGGAACGCTGGTGCCGTTGTTGACCTCGGCGCAGTACCCACTCGCCTGATTCACCAGGTAGTACGTGTCCGCCGCACCGGTCGACACGAACGCCCAGTTCTGGGTGCTGGAACCGTTGCAGTTGGCCAGCTGAAGTCTGACGTTGAGTACCCCGCCGGGCGCGTCCACGCATTGGGCGTAGGCCATGTTCTTGATCGTGTGATAGCTGCTCGCAGCCGCTGCGGCCGTGACCCGGGCGGAGATGCCCGCCGTGGAGTCCGCGGTCGGCGTGGCCGCGCTTGCCCCCGTCGCCAACGTGACCATGCCCGCGCAACTCACCAACGTCGCCGCCAGGACAGTGATCCTGTTTGGGATCTTCATCATCGTGACTCCTCTGACTTGTCGACCGGAAACCCGATATCCGATGAGCGAAATCCGATATCGCCTTGTTCGTGGACAGCGTGTTCCGCCGAAAGTCCGCCGTCGCCCTCTGTTCCGCTCAGCGGACCGGCCAGCGCTCGCCAGCCGTGCGGGGCCTCATTCGGCGAGAAGTCGCCGGGGACGAACTCCAGGGCATCCGCCCGGGGGAACCGCTCTGAGAGTTCATCAATGGTCCGGGCAGGAACGACAGGATCCGTACCCGGCCGCAGCGGGCCACGAGGGAAGCGGGCCGGTTCCCCGCGCACGAGCTGTGCGGTTCTGCCCGAACACCGCGCCCTGGCGTTTGCGGTGCACCGGCTGAACCTCCGGCGCGGGCGTTGCGTATCAATTCCGCGGGGACAGATCCGGTCCCTCCCACGGGACGGAAGGAAAGCACCGTGCCCACACCATCCGCCTCCGACTCACCGGACGACCGCACCGCGCTGGAGCCCATCCGCGTACTGCGCCCACGCCGCACCGACGCCCTGGCCCAACTGCTCGACGACATACGCCACGACAAGGACTACCGCACCCACGCAACCGTGGCCGCGCCCGTCCCCCACACCCCGACCGGCGACGACACCGAAGAACTCCCGCCCGTCCCCGGTGGCAGGACGGAGGAACTCCCCGCTCCCTACGGCGACGTCCGGCCGCCGCGTCCCGTGGACCGCCCGCGCCTGGGTCCCGGACAGCGCCGGGCGGCCGTGGTGATCGCGGTCGCCGCCGCGGCCGTCGTCGGCTTCGGCTGCTCCCTCCTGATCCCCAGCCCCACCAAGACCACCCCGGTCGCACCCCCGGCAAGCGCCTCGGCGGCCCCGACGTCGGCCGCCCCGAGCGCGGTCGGGGCCTCGGACGTCCTGACCAACCCCGGCTTCGAGTCGGGCAGGGTCTCGCCGTGGACCTGCCCCGGCAACCCTGGATCGGTCGTCGCCTCCCCCGTCCACACGGGCTCCAAAGCCCTTCAGGGGAGGGTGAGTTCGCGCGACACCGCGCAGTGCGAACAGACCGTCGCGGTAGGGCCGAACACCACCTACTCACTCAGCGGCTGGGTCCGGGGCTCCTATGTCTACCTGGGCGTTGACGGCGGCACTTCCACCTGGACCAATTCCCCCTCCACCTACAGCCAACTGACCGTCTCCTTCACCACAGGGGCATCCCAGACCAGCGCGACCATCTACGTCCACGGCTGGTACGCGCAGGGCACCTACTACGCCGACGACATCACCCTGAACGGGCCGGGTGCCGGCACTCGGCCCTGAGCGAACCCCTCCACACCGACAAGGGTTGTCCTTCCCGGCGGGTGGGGGCTGTGGCCAGGTGGCCAGGCCTGCTTTGGCCGGACGGTCCACGCTCTTGCCGTTGTGTGCCCAGGCCAGGTCCGGCGCCCGGGGGTCGCAGTGGTGACAGCCCCGGATCGTTTTCGCCCGCCCGCAGAAGGGACCATGCGATGGACCCCGATATCCGCACCCGTGCCGCGATCGAGGAACACTGGCAAGCATCGGAGCAGGGAGACGGCGAAACCGAGCACGCGATCCACGCGCCGGACGCGATCCTCGACCATCCCCAGTCAGGCGAGCGGTCCCGCAACGCGGCGGCCACCCTGCCGACCGGCGGAAGTCGCGCAGGTGCCGGAAGGCGGCGGACTCGGGAAATGCACGACCCGTCCGTGAATATCGCGGCGATCGCCGAGACGTTCACCCGCGTGCTTGCCGCTTCGGCCGGCTCCGCGCAGGAGCCGGCCGAGTGACGTGCAACGCGCTCTGTTCGTAAGGGAGTTGGTCAGGCCGCCTGGCCGGCCTCGGCCTCGTCGAGGCGCTTGCCCGTGGGGATCAGCGACGCGGCGACCGCGATCGCGCCGGCGAACAACAGAAACCCGTTCGTGAACTGGCTTTGCCCCGGCGAGATCGGTGCGGCGCGAGGCAGAAGAGCAACGTGATCAGGAGGGCAACCGGTGGACTGTTGGATGAGTTCACCGGAGTGTCACGGTCACACCGACGCGCGGACCACGACCCGGGCGGGTACGGGGGCCAGTCCCTCCGTGTCGATCCCGAGGGCGCCTCGGGCGGCGATCCGTCCGAGGACTTCGGCGTCGATGTGGACGGTGGTGAGCGCGGGCGTGGACAGGGAGCCGTACTCGGTCTCGTCGAAGCCCATCACCGCCATGCCCTCGGGCACGCGCACCCCGAGGTCGTGCAGGGCGGTCAGGCTCCGCAGCGCTATGTCGTCGTCGAAGGCGGCCAGGGCGGTCACGTCCGGGTGCGCTGCCAGAAACGCCTCGACGGCGACCGCGCCGGCTTCCCGTGGCCGCGGCACGACCAGCCGTTCCAGCGGCGGAAGTTCCAGGCGCCTGGCGGCCTCCCGGGCGAATCCGAGGCGAGCCTCGGTGAGCGGGAAATCATGGTCGGGCATGGCGAGCGCGATCCTGCGGTGCCCCCGTTCGGCGAGGTGGCCGATCTGTAGGGCCGCGTTGGCGGCGAACCCGTTGTCCCAGTCCTCCTCGATGGGCCCGTGGCCCCGCATGTAGACCTCGCCCAGCCTGAACACCGCCCGCGGCACGATGGTGTCGAGGATCTTCTGCGTTGCTTCGGGAGCGGCGTGTCCGTGGCGGACGAGCAGGACATGGTCGTGCTGGGCCAGCTCCTCGTCCAGGCCGCGGACGTAACTGCGGGAGAAGTTGCCCTCGATGCCCCAGTCCACGTTGAGCACGACGATGCGCGACGAGCCCTCGCGCAGCGCACGGGCGATGCCGTGCGGGACGTAGCCGAGTTCCCGAGCCGCTTCCAGGACCCGTTCCCGTGTCGCGCCGGAGATCGTCTGCCGTGGGTCGTCGTTCAGCACGAAACTCACGGTCGCCCGCGACACACCGGACGCCTTGGCCACATCGCTCAGGGTCACCCGGCCGGAACGGCCCATATCGGCATGCTCCCTGTCCGTAGGTCGGCACGGCCCGTCCACGAGCGGCCTCACCGAAGCAGTATCCGATTCCTAGAACGATTAAGCGACAGAGGACAGCCTACGCGGCCGGCGTGTTCCGGCTCCTCCCGCTCGTTTCCCGCGCCACGACGTTCTCGTGTTCGACGCTCCACTGGGCGGCGCGCAGCGTGTTGACCATGAGCATGGTGATGGTCGTGGGGCCGACACCGCCGGGAACGGGGGTGATGCGCTCAGCGATGCCGTCGAGTTGGGCGGAGCGGACGTCGCCGGTCAAACCGGACGGTGTGCGGTGGACACCGACGTCGATGACGACGGCGCCGGGACGGACGTGTTCGGGTCCGATGAGCCCGCGGACTCCGGTGGCGACCAGGACGATATCGGCGGGGCGGGTGACCGCCGGGAGTTCGGCGGTGAACTCGTGCGCGACGGACACGATCGCTCCGCGCCGGAGCAGGAGCTGGGTCAGCGGCCGTCCGACCAGTTCGCCCCAGCCGACCACGGCGACGCGGGCGCTCCTGAGCCGAACGCCCCCAGCGTCCAGGAGTTCGACGACTCCGCTGGGTGTGCAGGGGCGCAGTCCGCGTTCTGCTCGGGCGAGGAGGCCGGCACTGGCGGTGGTGAGGCCGTCGACGTCCTTGGTGACGGGGATACGGTCGATCAGCGCGACCGCGTCCAGCCGCGCGGGCAACGGGAGTTGGAGCAGGATGCCGGAGACCTGCGGGTCGGCGGCGAGTTCGTCGATCACCGCGGCCACCTCGTCCTGGGTGGCGTGCGGAGGCAGAGGGCGGTGGAAGTCGCGTGTACCGGCTTCCCCGATGGCACGTCTCTTGGCGGCGACGTACACGGCACTGGCCGGATCGTCGCCGACGAGGACGGTGGCGAGGCCGGGGATTCCGCCCGCTCCCGCGGCCGCTGCGACCTCGGCGGCGACCTGTGCGCGGATCCGCCGGGCGATCCTGGTGCCGTCGATCATGGTGGTCATGGAGGCGAACCGCTTTCTTGTCGTGAGGAACGATTCGCCCGAGTGAGACCGGGTGAGAGGGGTGGGTCCGCACCGGGCGGTTCCGCGTGCCGGAGAACAGTCCGCCGTCAGGCGAAGACGATGGTGTGGTTGCCGTCGCGGATGACCCGGTCCTCGGCGTGCCACAGCACGGCGCGGGAGAGGACCGCGCGTTCCACGTCGGCGCCTCGGCGGGTGAGGTCGGAGGCCGTGTGGGCGTGGGTGACGCGGACGACGTCCTGCTCGATGATCGGCCCCTCGTCGAGGTCCTCGGTGACGTAGTGCGCGGTGGCGCCGACCAGTTTCACGCCCCGCTCCTTGGCCTTGGCGTACGGCCCCGCGCCGATGAAGGCCGGCAGGAAGGAGTGGTGGATGTTGATGAACGGGACGCCGACGTCCTCGATGAAGTCTCCGGAGAGGATCTGCATGTAGCGGGCCAGGACGACGAAGTCGACGTTGCCCTTCAGCAGTCGCAGGTGTTCCGCCTCGGCGGCGGACTTGTCCGCGCCCTGGCAGGGGACGTGGAAGAAGGGAATGCCGAAGCCGCGCACCTCCTGGGCCACGTCGGGGTGATTGGAGATCACCATGGCGACGGTGACGGGGAGTTGGCTCTGCCGGTGGCGCCAGAGCAGGTCGAGCAGACAGTGGTCGGACTTGGACGCGAAGATCGCGACCCGCTTGGGTACGGACATGTCCCTCAGGGTGTAGCTCAGTCCGAACCCCTCGACCAGGCGTTGATCGAGTTCGGCCCGCAGCGCGGGCAGCGCGGCCTGGAGGCTGTCCAGGCCGAACACGGTGCGCTGGAAGAAGGCGCCGCCCTGCGGGTTGTCCGAGTACTGGTCGAGGGAGACGATGTTCGCGCCGTGGCCGCTGAGGACGGAGGTCACGGCCGCGACGATGCCCGTGGCGTCGGCACCCTGCACGATCAGCGACGCCTGCTGGGCGAGCGGCTTGCCCATGGCGGTGCGGGCCGGGGCGTCCTGTGTGAGGGTCATGCGAGGCTTTCCTTCCGGAAGCGGGCGGCCCAGTCGGAGGTGGCCTTGAGCCCGCCGAACGTATAGAAGTGGATCTTCAGGTCGCCGTGGCGGGCGGGCTCGTAGGCCGCGGCGAGGTCGCGAAGGAAGCGATCCGGTCCCGCGGTGCCCATGAGGTTGGTCAGCGAGAACCCGTATTTCTTGACGACGGACGCGCTGGTTCCGACCCCGAAACGGGCCGCGTACGCCATGAGCCGGCGCACTCCGGCGGGCCCGGGCACACCGATCCTGATCGGGACGCCGATGCCCCGGTCGCGGACCTCTTCCACCCAGGTGAGCACCGGGTCGACGTCGAACCCGAACTGCGTGATGACATCGCCCTCCAGGGACTGGGCGGCGAGCGCCCGGTGCTTGTCCCGCAGCGCGGACCAGAGCGATTCCCCGTCGATCACCGGGTGGCCTTCCGGGTATCCGGCGATGCCGACATGCCGAACGCCGTACTCCCGCAGCAGCCCCGTGTCGATCAGGGCCAGGGAGTCCGCGTACGAACCCTCGGGGTGTGTCGGGTCCCCGCCGACGAGGAACACGTCGTCGGACGTGCCGTCGGCCCGCAGACCGGCCAGGAACTGCTCGAAGTCGGCGCGCGACCCGAGGCGCCGGGCGGATATGTGCGGCACGGGCACGAAGCCGAGCCGCTTGACCGCGAGGGCCGCCCGCAGGCGCATCGGCAGATCCTCGTTGCCGAGGAAGGTGATGTTGATGCGGGTGCCTTGGGGAATGGTGTCGTGGGCTGCTTCCAGTTTGGGGATGTCCTTCCCGGTCATCTCCAGGGAGAAGTCCTCAAGGAGCGCTGTGCCGACCGCTGTTCGTGCCGTGCTCGCGGGGTTCATCGTCTGTCCTCTCGCTCTGCCGGGAGGTGGTCGCGTCAGCGGTCGCGGCGGTAGAGGGTGCGCGCGTGCTCGTTGAACGGGGAGGGCTGGACGGTGGCGCGGATGCGGGGGAAGCCCAGGTCGGCCTCGGGGTCGGTGCCGGAACCGGGGTGCTCGCCCCAGACCACCGTCACCGCGGTGCCCGCGGCGGAGTGCTCGGAGTCGATCAGGGTCTGTGCCAGCACGGCACCCACCGGATCGATCGACGCGCTCTGCATCGTGACGCCGACCAGACCCGCGCCGGTCTCCACCCGGTGGCGTGCGTACGTGAGCACGAAGCCGGGGTCCTGTCCCTCGCCGACGACCGTGCGCACGTCGTCGGGGTCGAGGACGAGGGTGACCTTGGTGCGGCATGTCTCGCCCTTGGCCTTCGCCAGGGCGTCCCGGCCCACGAAGTCGTGGTTGAAGGAGATCATCTTGCCGTAGCCGAGTTCGTACGGCGATACGTAGTAGTCCTCGATGTCCTCCGAGAAGAAGCTGCCGTTCAGCGGGCGCTTGCCCTCGATGCCGAACAGGGGCAGGTGCCTGCGGTATTCCAGCAGTTCGGGGTCGGTGTAGATGCCGGGCACCGGCGAGGGGATCCACCCGCTCTCCACGCTGGGGGTGGTGTAGGCCAGGGCGCCGACCTGGATCAGGCCGAGCGGCTCACCGGCCTTGAGGAACGTCTCGTGGACGTACGCCGCGTGCTCCCAGGGGCCGATGAACTCGAAGCCGGCCTGACCCGCCATGCCGTGGCGCAGGGCACGGAGCGGGCGGCCGTCGAGGACGACCGGGCTGGAGTGGAAGAACTTCGTCTCCGGCATCGGACCGCCGAAAGCCCGCTCCACCAACTCCACGGCCGACGGACCCTGGATCTGGTAGCGGAACAGCTTCGGGTCGGCGCCGCCGGGCCGGAAGGCGGAGGAGGGGTCGGTGACGAAGCCGACGTCGTAGCCGCCCTTCTCCGCGTGGTACTGGACCCAGTGCTGAGCCGCGGGGACACCGCTGAGCAGGTATTTGTCCTCGCCTTCGCGGGCGAGGATCCCGTCGGTGACGATGTGGCCGCCACGGGTCACGGGCACGTACTGCTTGGCCTGGCCGACGGCGAACTTCTCGAAGTTGTTGGCACCGTGGTCGGCGAGCACCCGTGTCGCGTCCGGGCCCTCGATCCACATGTCGTACATGTGGTGCGAGAGGTTGAGCAGGGCCACGCCCTCGTGCCACGCGGCCTGCTCCTGACGCCAGCCCGTGTACTCGCGCTCGACGACCTCCGGGGTCCACGGCTCGGCGTTCGGCTGCCACAGCAGCTTCATCGGCGAACCGGCCTTCTCGATGCCGTCCTGAAGGGAGGGGGCTGCCATAGCGGCTCCTTGTTTCGTGGCTGTCTGTCCCGGGAGAACTAAATCGATCTAGTAAGTTCCCTACTAAATCGATCTAGCGAAGTTAGCAGAGCGGTCCCACTCGGGCGAGGTGCTGGTTCCGCATTCATTGCGTGCGATCGAGGTGCGCGACCACCGGTCGACACCTGCCGTCATCGGGGCGTGGTGTGCTGATCCGCGGGCGGTCGTTCACGGTGCGCAATCTCCTGGTGCGCGGCGCACAGACCGAGTTCCGGTCGGGCGATGGACAGCCGCTCTGGTCCTGGTGCGGGTGGCACCGCGTACCAAGGGCCGCGAAGGAGCGATTGCCTCATGTGTGGGTCCTCGACCGAGTGCACAGGCGCGTCGGCGCCCGTGCGCGGATGAACGACGCCCGTGAAGCCGCGCCGCCCCGGATCTCCCAGCGGATGCGCAGGCGGCGGACCTTGAGGCGCTCACCTCGCTCTTCGAGCGCTACCGGGAGACCGCGGTCCCCACGACGTCAGCGCCGCGGGCACCGCTCCGTTCGTCGCCGACGCGCAGGCGGGCGAGGCGCTCTCCGGCACCGATCGCCGCATCCTCTCCCTACCGGTGGCGGGCATCGTGGACAAGGCCGTCACCCGTTGAATAGGGCTCAGCCGACGCACCGTCCAGCGCCTCATCCAGCGGGTGATGACCCTCGCCGGGGCCATGACCCGTATGCGACTCGCCAGGCAGGCGGGCGGCCACGGCCGGCTCTGAACGGCCGCGCCCGGTGGCTCACCCGGCGCTGATCGGGCCGCACATCAGGTTGCCGGGTTCGGCAGGGTCGTCGCTGATCCAGAACTGGGTCCACAGCGCGGCGAACTCGGGGCGGCTGAGGTAGCCGTCGGCGTCCTGGTCGAGCCGGTCGAAGGCACCGCCGGTCTCCACGGGCCGCCCGTGCCAGGTGTCGACGAGCCGCTGGTGCTCGCCGCGCGAGATGCGCCCGTCGGCGTTCTCGTCGACCGCGTCGAAGATGGTGTCGGCGGTGGCGGTGACGGCCTCGGGGATGGTCGGCAGCAGGTCCACCATGGCGAGGAGGTCGTCCATGTCGATCCGGCCGTCCCGGTCCGTGTCCACGGTGTCCGACAGTTGCTGCCACCAGCCCTTGAGTACGCCGTCCACGCGCGCCGCCAGTTCCGATCCCTCTCTCACCCGCGGCAGCCGGCCCCAGCGGTCCGCCAGGGCCGCGAAGTCCGCCTCCTCCAGATAGCCGTTGCCGTCCGCGTCGAACGCCTCGAACATGGCCCGGAGCTTGGTCCGCTGGAACTCGCTGGACATCACATGTCTCCTCGCTCGCAGTACTTCAGTAGTGAGGAGATGCTTTCCGCGGCCGGCCGCCCCGCAACGGCGCTCGCGCTCACCACGGCGGGCACCCGCGCGCCCACGCGCCTGCCCGGTGCGCCGGGCGCCGGTTTGCCCGCGGCGGATGAAGGATCGTCCCCCGTAACCGTCCACGCCCGCCGAACGCCGCCGCCGATTCCGTACCCTGGCGGCATGCGCATGCGCCCCACCCTGAGCTGGACCCCCGCGACAGCGGATCTGCTGCCGGGCACAACCGACCTGGAGCCGGTCGTCGACGCGCTGAGCGCCGGCGGTGTGCTGGTGCTCAGCGGGGCGGGCATCTCCACGGAGTCGGGCATCCCCGACTACCGGGGCGAGGGCGGGAGCCTGAGCCGGCACACCCCGATGACCTACCAGGACTTCACCGCAAGCGCGCACGCGCGGCGCCGGTACTGGGCGCGCAGCCACCTCGGCTGGCGCACCTTCGGGCGGGCCCGCCCCAACGCCGGACACCTTGCGGTGGCCGCCTTCGCCCGGGACGCCCACGTCTCGGGCGTGATCACCCAGAACGTCGACGGCCTGCACCAGGCCGCCGGCAGCGAGGGCGTCGTGGAACTCCACGGCAGCCTGGACCGGGTCGTGTGCCTCTCCTGCCGTGCCATCAGCCCGCGCCGCGAACTCGCCCGGCGCCTGGAGGCCGCGAACCCCGGCTTCGAACCGGTCGCGGCCGGAATCAACCCGGACGGCGACGCGGACCTCACCGACGCGCAGGTCGGGGACTTTCGCGTCGTGCCGTGCGCCGACTGCGGGGGCGTCCTCAAACCGGACGTGGTGTTCTTCGGCGAGGCGGTTCCGCCGCAGCGCGTCGAGCTGTGCCGGCGGCTGGTCCGCGAGTCGACCGCGCTGCTGGTCCTCGGCTCGTCGCTGACGGTGATGTCCGGGCTGCGGTTCGTCCGTCAGGCAGCGCAGGAGGGCAAGCCTGTACTGATCGTCAACCGGGACCCCACCCGGGGCGACCCGCACGCCCGCACCCGGGTCGCCCTGCCGTTGGGAACGGGACTGACCACCGTCGCCGACCGGCTCGGCATCCCGGTCGGCGGGCCGGCGGACCGAGGAACAGGTCTGTCTGAATGACGGCCTTGGCCGAAGCCGGGTTCACCGGGATCAGCGTTGACGTGTTGGCGTCGACAGCCCCGGGTGCGCGCACCGCGGACACCTTGCTGGTGATCGCCGGACGGCGACTCCGACTGAGCGTCTGGTCCGGTGATTGGTGTGTGGTCCCGGGTCGGGTTCCTGCTGCTGAATTCAGCGACGTGCGGCTCGTGCGGTATCGAGGATCTCGGCCAGCCTGAGGGTGTCTCGGCGAGGTATCGATCGCCCTCGCCTGGTGCTCGCAGCGATCCGGCAGCGATGGCGTGAGTGCTCCCGCGCGAGGACTCACCGAGCGTTCGGTCCGGTGATTTGGTGTGTGGTCCCGGGTCGGGTTCCGCGCCGGTTCAGGGTGGCTTCGCCGGTGAGTCCGCAGGCCATCAGGTCGGTCATCGTGAGGTGGATCATGGCTCCGGAGCGGTCCGGTGGCGTTCGTAGTCGCGGGCGAGACGTCGGTGGTGCATGAGCCGGCCGATGCCGTGTTCGATGGTCCACCGTCTCGGAACGATCGTGAACCCGCAGGCAATGGGCGGGCGTTGGGCGGGGTGGACATCGATACCGAGGCTGGGTCCATGGTCGATGGCGGTGGTGCGGCAGCCCGCGTCCACCCATGCCTTCGTGATGTACGGGTGGGCGGCGGCGATGCGGGAGAGCAGGGACACGCCGACCGAGGTATCCAGCACGGCCGGCAGCAGGCCGAGAGTGTCGCAGCCGAAGTGTCGCTTGCGGCCGATGATCTGCTTCCCGGTGCCCGCGCCCTGATCCGCGAGGTGCAGGTACGTCGGCGGTGGTTTTGATGGTCCGGGAGTCCAGTACGCAGGCCGGCGAACTGCCCGAACAAGCCGTCGTACTGCCACTTGGCGAAGTGCCCGTAGGTCGTGGCCCAGGGAGAGAAGTCGTGCGGCAGGTAGCGCCAGGGGATGCCGGTGCGGTTTGGGCGTCGAGCACACAGGCACTCAGCTCTGCGTCCCTGGCTTCGGACTGACTCACCAACTGACGCAAGATGTCGACGAGTTGACTGAAGACGCCATCCTGCCGCCATACCAAGAAGTATCGCCAAGCCGCCCGATCCGACACGGGGCGTGACGTCGCGTCAGCAAGCCGAACCAGCGCACCGCTCACCTCGCAGACCCCGGAAAGGGGACCCGCCTCCCGCTGCGGCAAGCGAGTGTGGAGGACGAACGAACCGTCGTGGTCCCTCCGCCCCACACACCCACCACCGGAGATGCTCGGCGGTCAGCTGCCGACGAGCATCTGCCAGGTCTGCGGTCCCACCTGGCCGTCCACGCCCAGCCCGTGCGCGGACTGGAAAGCCCGGGCGGCGCTGACAGTGCCGGCGCCGAAACTGCCGTCGACAGCAAGGCCGTAGCCGAACTTGTTCAGCTCCACCTGGGCGGCGCGCACGGCGTCGCCGCTGGAGCCGTCCTGGACCTGGACGATCAGCGCCGACCACGTCTGCGGGCCAATCTGACCGTCCACCCCGAGGCCGTGCGCGGACTGGAAGCTCTTGGCCGCGGCAAGGGTGGCCGACCCGAACTGGCCATCCGCGGTGATCGAGGCACCGTGGTAGCGCAGCAGGTACTGCGCGGCCAGCACGTTGTTCCCGGTGTCGCCGTCGATGACGTTCGGCCAGGGCGGTGCGACCGTGCTACCGCCCGAGGCGCCGTTCCCGGTGCCCACGAGCATCTGCCAGGTCTGCGGTCCAACCTGGCCGTCCGCACCCAGGCTGTGCGCGGACTGGAAAGCCCGGGCGGCGCTGACAGTGCCCGAGCCGAAGTTGCCGTCGACGGTGAGGCCGTAACCGAACCGGTTCAGCTCCACCTGGGCGGCCCGGACGGCGTCGCCGCTGGAGCCGTCCTGAACCTGGACGATCAGCGCCGACCACGTCTGCGGGCCGATCTGACCATCCACCCCGAGGCCATGCGCGGACTGGAAACTCTTCGTCGCGGCGAGCGTGCCCGACCCGAACTGGCCATCCGCGGTGATCGAGGCACCGTGGTAGCGCAGGAGATACTGCGCCGCCTGCACGCTGGGCCCGGTCATGCCGTCGGTGATGTTCGGCCAGGACGGCAGGATGACTCCTCCACCGCCGCCGCCCGTGCCGCCCCACTGCCCGAAGTCGGCGGCCATCGCCTGGTCGAGGTCCGCGTCGTGCCCGGAGACCGTGATGTCGTTCTGGACCTGTCGCAACTGCGCGCGGCTGTCCCAGTTCCCGCCGGACCACGCGTACGTCTGCCAGCCCCAGGCTATTTTCCCGTTGTCGAAGAGCTCCCCGATCACGTGGTAGCCGCCGTACGCACCGGTCCGGGACCGGCCGATCACCGAGGCGACGCCGTCGAAGTAGGAGTTGAGCGCGGAGTACATCGAGGGCTGAAGGTCGAAGTCGACGCTGAAGTAGATCGGCCGCGACGACGGCATCCCGTTGGCCAGCGCTTGCCGCTGCGCCTCTGTGGCATGGCCGGCCCCCTGGGAGTAGGGGTCTGAGGGGACGCCGCTCTGCCAGTCCTGAAGCCCGTCGGACTCCCAGTTGGAGACGATGCCCAGATCCGCGGCGGTCAGGGCCTGAGCCTCGGACAGGGTGAGGACCTTCGAGTTCGGCAGCCAGCTGAGGTAACGGCACACGAAGCCGTAGCCCGCCGCGGCGACCGAACCGGCGGTGAGCGACGCGTCGGAGTAGTCGATCCCATACCCGGTCGCCGTCGACGCCGCGGACGCCGACTGGGCGAAGCCGATGCCGGTCGCGGTGGCCACCACGGCGCCGCCGGCGAGGGTCAGCAGCCTGCGTCGAGACAATTGATGGCTGTGGCCGAACAGGCTCATGACATGTTCCAATCCTTGACGTCTGGTTGCGGTGAGCCACGCGGGAGCCGCTGGGCGACACGGCGTTCGAGCCTGTCGGAGCCAGCTGTCCAGCGCTTGGGCGGTGCCAGGCGGAAGCAGCGCTGTAGGTGATCTTTGGGCCCCGGTCCGGCCGGTGTCCACGGCGCGTCGGGATCTGGCGCGATTGCGGGACGGCACCGGCACTGACCTGCGGGGATCCGCAGCAGCGTGACGACCGGGCGGGACAGCTTCGACGCGGCCACCGGACAGGGCAGCCGCGTGGGTGCCGGCGCAGGCCTCGGCCGCGGGGGCGCTGGCGCTGGCGCTGGCGCTGTGGAAGCAACGGGGTGTCCGTCGTCCAGGGCGAGCGGCCGGCGGACGGGACACACCGGGGGGCACCCGGCCACGGCCGATGAGAGAGCCCGGGCGTGCCCGGTCTGCGGGGTGTTCGCCACCGGAGCGAAGGGCTCGGCGCTGACCCGGCCCCCGCGACCTGCCGTACGGCGAGAGCGGGCTGGAGCTGCGCTGCCACAGGCGCCGCTCGTGGCCGCCGCCGCGAAGGGCCTGCCGCCGATCACAGACGGGACGGGACCATCCAGCACCCGTCCGGTTGAACCGGCCGCTCTTCAGGGGGATTTACTCAATGGCCCCCTTGCGCAACGGGTTCAGACCAGCCATCCCACGGTCCGGCCTGAACAGTCGTGCACCAGAAGAAGGGGGGAGCCCCCAGACCCACGGATCAACCCCAACCACGCAGAAGAACCTGGTCAGAGCCCCACCGCCAGGCAAGTCCAGCCCTGCAAAAAGTAATGCCCAGTATGTACAAGGGAAAATCCAGTTCATCAGTCCGCAAATCGATCACTGGATCGGTGTAATCGGCACATACGCCGCACCGCTCGGCGATCTAGCGTCGGAGTGCACGGGGCCGCACGGACCAGAAAGGCATTCAGACACTCATGCCCATCCCGCATACCGACGTCATGCCCGAAGCCGAGTTCGACACCCTGACCGTTTCCCGCGGCGGCGGTCTCCCGCCGGCCGTCGACCTCCTCCAGCCCGTCGACGAGCTGCCCGAGTTCGCGTCGGAGCCCGACCTGGTCTGCCGCCGGGTACGCGACGAACTGATGCTCGACGGCAACGCGCGTCTCAACCTCGCCACCTTCGTGACGACCTGGATGGAGCCGCAGGCAAGGGAGTTGATGGCGGAGACCGCCGAGAAGAACCTCGCCGACCGCGCCGAGTACCCGCAGATCACGGCGATGGAAGAGCGCTGCGTACGGATGCTCGCCCGGCTCTGGCACGCGCCGCACGCGGAGCAGGTCCGCGGCTGCTCGACCACCGGCTCCAGTGAGGCGGCCATGCTCGGCGGGCTCGCGCTCAAGCGCCGCTGGCAGGAACGCCGCCGCGCCCAGGGCAAGGACACCTCACGCCCGAACATCGTGATGGGCGCGAACGTCCAGGTGTGCTGGAAGAAGTTCGCCAACTACTTCGAGGTGGAGCCGCGTTACGTCCCGATGGAGCCGGGCCGCTACCACCTCACGGCCGACACCCTCACCGCCTACTGCGACGACAACACCATCGGCGTCGTGACCATCCTCGGGTCCACCTTCGACGGTTCCTACGAGCCCGTCGCGGACATCTGCATGGCCCTGGACGGCTACCAGGCCGCCACCGGCACCGACATCCCCGTGCATGTCGACGGCGCGTCCGGCGCGATGGTCGCCCCGTTCCTCGACCCGGGCCTCATGTGGGACTTCCAGCTCGAACGCGTCGCCTCCATCAACACCTCGGGGCACAAGTACGGCCACGTCTTCCCCGGCCTGGGCTGGGCGTTGTGGCGCAACGCCGAAGCCCTCCCCGACGACCTGGTGTTCGAGGTCGACTACCTCGGCGGCAGCTCCCCCAGCTTCACCCTCAACTTCTCCCGCCCGGGCGCGCATGTCGTCGCGCAGTACTACAGCTTCCTCCGCTACGGCGTCGAAGGGCTGCGCAGTCTGGCGGCGCAGAGCCGCTCCACGGCCCGCGCACTCGCCGCGCGCATCGAGACCATCGCACCCTACGAGTTGATCACCGATGGCTCCGAACTCCCGGCGTTCGCCTTCCGGTTGACGCCCGGCACGCGGGGCTTCACGGTGTTCGACGTCTCCCACGCGATGCGGGCCCGAGGCTGGCACCTGCCCGCCTACAGCTTCCCCGCGCCCTGCCAGGACGTCTCCGTCCTACGTCTCGTGGTGCGCACCGGGTTCACCGCCGAACTCGCCGGGATGTTCATCGCCGACCTGACCGAGGTCACCAGGAACCTCCACGAGACCCGCCCGACGCTCGCGCCGCCGCACCAGCCACTCGTCACCGCCTGACGACACGCCCCCTCCCATCAACTAACGTCCCCCAGCGCCGAGTTGAGCACCATCCGGTCCGCGGTCCGCGGCGACACCCGTCAGCGGGTGTGGCGGCGGACCGCGTCCAGCAGTTGGTCGATGTCGTCGGCACTGTGCGAGAAGGCGGTGACGAAGCGGACGATGCCCGGCTCCCACCGGTCGTGGTAGAAGGCGTAGCCCTCGGCGAGGAGTCCTTCGGTGACCTGCTGAGGCAGGCGGCAGAAGAGGATGTTGGCCTGCGGAGTGGCCAACAGACCTGCCCCGGCGATGGACTTGAGGCCGTCGCCGAGTCGGGCTGCCATCGCGTTGGCCTGCCGGGCGTTGCGCAGCCAGAGATCGTCGGTGAGGTACGCGTCGATCTGGGCCGTGTTGAAGCGCATCTTGGAGGCGAGTTGCCCGGCGCGCTTGGCGCGGAAGGCGAGTTCACCGGCGAGCGCGGGGTCGAAGGAGACGATGGCGTCGGCGGTCATCGCACCGTTCTTGGTGGCGCCGAAGGACAGCACGTCGACGCCCGCCTTCCATGTCATCTCGGCCGGGGTGGCGCCGAGTTGGACCAGGGCGTTGGCGAAGCGCGCCCCGTCCATGTGGACGCGCAGGCCCGCGTCCTTGGCGATGCCGGACAGTTCGCGGATCTCCGCCAGGGTGTAGACGCTGCCGCTCTCGGTGGCCTGGCTGATGCTCACCGCGGACGGCTGCACACTGTGCACGTCACCGGCCCGGCGACGCACCGCCGTCCGCAGCGCCTCGGGGTCGATCTTGCTGTCGGCGCCCGGGACACCGACGAGCTTGGCCCCGTTGGTGAAGAACTCCGGCGCGCCGCATTCGTCGGTGTTGATGTGGCTGTCCGGGTGGGAGAGCACACTCCCCCAGGGCGGGGTGAGGGCGGCCAGGCTCAGGCCGTTGGCCGCGGACCCGGTGGAGACCGGGAAGACATCGACGTCCCGCTCGAAGATCTCGCCGAGCCTGCGGCGGGCGCTGTCGGTGAAGGGGTCGTTGCCGTACGGCAGAACCTGCCCGGCGGCCGCGTCGGCGACGGCACGGGCTATCTCCGGGGACGCCCCGGCCATGTTGTCGCTGATGAAGGCGCGACTGGAGGGAGTGGTGGCGATGGTGGAGGTGCTCATGAGCGGGGGTTCCTCGGTCTCAAGTTCTACTGAAGTCCTGGTAGTTGACGGTGTCCCAAGTACTGCTGAGGTATCGGTTGTTGGCGTTGCCCCAAGTACTGCTGAGGTATCGGTTGTTGGCGTTGCCCCAAGTACTGCTGACGTCCTGGTAGTTGACGGCGCCTCAGGTGCTGATGGGAGAGGCGAAGACGACGGTGATGTCGACCTCCTCGGCGCCGGTCCGGTAGAAGTGCGGGGCGTCTCCGGCGAACGCGAGCATGTCGCCCGGGCCCAGGTCCTCCGGCGCGTCGACGGGGCCGGCGGTGACGTGCCCGGTGGCGATGAGCAGGTGCTCGATGGTGCCGGTGGCGTGCGGTACGCCGGCCAGCTCCGTCTCCGGCGGGATGCGCAGCCTCCAGATCTCCAGGCTGTTGCCGCTGCTGATCCGACGTAGCAACTCCCTTGATACTTCCCCGGGTTCGATGTCCGTGCCCGGCCGGAAGACCGGCCCGGTGTCGGCGTCGCGCGCCAGCAGGTCGGCGATCGGGATGCGCAGGGCGATCGCGATCGCGTCCAGGGTGTCGATCGTGGGATTGCCGTTCCCGGCCTCCAACTGCGACAGGGTGGCCTTGCTCAGCCCGGCGCGCCGAGCCATCTCCGCGGCGCTCATCCCGCGCTGCTGACGGCGCAGCCGGATCTTCGCGCCGACCGCGGCCGCGGTACTGCTCACCGGTCGACGGCCGGACGGCGGGGGTGTCATCATCGGCTCCGGTGGGTCGCGGTGTAGGACACGCGGATACGGCCCTTCTTGACCTTCAGGGTCGGCAGCACCACGTCGGCGAGGTCGCCGAGGCTGCGCACATGCGTGCCGCCACAGGGCGCGGAGTGCAGCGCGTCGAGATGCACCACGCGCCGCCCGTCGGGGAGGTACCGCGCGAAGACCGGCAGATCGTCGGCGACCGCGGCCGCCACGGCGGCGCGCAGCTCGGCGGTCACTTCCTCCCGCCCGTCCGGGTCGGCCAGCCGCGCGTCCGCGTGCGGCGCCCGGAACTCGATCCGAGCCTGACCGGGAAAGTGAATACTCCCGACCATCTCCCACCCCTGCGTCCGCCCGACCGCCTCGACGAGATGCCCGGCCGTGTGCAGCGCGGCATGCAGCATCCGGGCCTGCGGATCGATCCGGGCGCGCACCCACTCCCCCACCGCGAGGTCCGGCAGACCGCCGCCCTTGGCCGCCGTAGCCACAACCAGCCCCGACTCCCGCTCCCGAACGGGAACTACCTCCGCATCCCCCAACCACCCGCGGTCGGCAGGCTGTCCCCCACCCTGCGGATGAAACAGACAGTGCTCCACGGCCGCCCAGGGCGCCCCGCCCGTCTCGCCGACCGCGATCACCCGCGTATCGACCTGCTCCAGGTACGTGTCGTCGAGGTAGGCGCCGATCTGTGTGCCGACCCGAGAAGCCACGATCAAATGAACCATGCGTTCACTATACCGAACCACGAGAGGAGTAGTGAACACAGCGTTCGTTTTAATCAACACATCCGTCTGTGAGGCCAGAAATCGACGAATGCCCGAGAACACCCGGGCCACGGGAACCACTCCGGCATCCGACGCATCAGGAATCACGCCAATGTCGGCACCCGACGCCTCACATCAGGCGGGCGCACCAACGCCCCCGCGAGCCCCAAACGCCCACCCCATGCAGTGCACGTACACGGCCCAAGCCGCCACTTCACACACTCGCCGCACCGCCGTCACACGAGAAACGCATTCAGCCGACCCGGGACCCGGGCCCTCCCCGCGGGGCTGACGGCCCGCGCGCGGCGCGCCTACCCTCCCGGCCCATGCGATCACCCCGTACGAGACGCCTCGGTCTCGCCACCGTCCTCGGTTTCGTCCTCGCCGTCTTCGGCCTGGCCCCGAGCGCGAGCGCGGCGGACGCCGACCTGACCTTTGCCACCGACACCGCCACCACGACGCCCGGCGGCGCGGTGAAACTCTCGATGACGCTGACCAACAACAAGACCTACGACGTCCTGTTCGTCTACCAGACGATCGAGCCCACCTGGCTGACGACCCAGCGGCCCGACCTCAAGTACAGCTTCACCGACTGCGCGCTGACCACGGACACCGGCAGCACCCCCTGCACCGGCGTCGGGCCCACCGACATAGGCCCGGACTACGGCGCCACCATCCCGCCCGGGCAGAGCCGGACCGTGACGCTGACCCTCCAGGTCGCCGCCGACTCGGGCTGCAACGGTGACATCGGCTTCTACTCGTACTACTACTCAGAGTTCAGCGACTCGACGAACGTCAGCGGCGGCCCGGTCTACACACCGGAGACGCGCGTCCTCTGCGCCTGACATCCGACCGGCTCCTCGCCGTCGCCCTCAAGCCCGCTCCCTCGCCCCGCCGCCCTTCGCCCTGCCGGTCGCTCGACCGACGGGGCGAAGGGCATGCCTTATTTGCGAAGACGAACGACTCGAATCGCGCAAATGGCGCGACCGTTAGGCGGGTTACGATCGATTGGTACGTAGGCAGTCCTGAGTGCGTTGCAGTCCTGACGGGAGAAACCAGATGGCCACCAAGTCGAAGCAGGCGCGTCAGATCGAGCCCGGCACATACGAGGCGTACATGCACGACTGCCCCGCGGTGGCCCTGCTCTCGACGATCAGCAACCGGTGGGTCAGCCTGACGATGTGCACCCTCGGGTCGTACGGCGAGCCAATGCGCTACAGCCACATCAGCCGCGAGATCCCGGGCGTGAGCCAGAAGATGCTCACCCAGACGCTGCGCATGCTCGAACGCGACGGCATGGTGGACCGGACGGTCACCCCGACCGTGCCGGTCCGCGTCGACTACGAGTTGACCCCGCTCGGGCAAGGTCTGTACGGCCTGCTGTCCCAGGTGCGCGACTGGGCGGCCGAGAAAACGGACGAGGTCGACGAGGCGCGAGGGCGCTACGACACCCGGCAGACCGACCAGTGACGACAGGCGACAGACACCAGCCTCGCCCACCCCGCAGGCGGTAACGCACTTTAAAGTGCCTACTTACTAATCGATCGTAACCTGCCTAGCGTTTGTGGTGTTCGGATACGCAAACGGAATGGCGGACATCATGCGCGCTGCAGTCGTCAAGAAGACCGGTGGACCCGAGGCCGTCGAGGTCCTGGAGGTTCCCCTCCCGGAACCTGGCCCCTTCGAGATCCGCGTCAAGGTCGCGGCCGCCGCGCTGAATCCCGCCGACGCCGCCGTGTGGGGCGGGTTCTTCGGGCCGCTGGACGAGGTCGAATACACCGGCCTCGGTCTGGACGCCGCCGGGACGATCGACGCGGTCGGTACGGGCGTTCTCCTCAAGATCGGAACGCCGGTCATCGTGTTCCACGCCCCCGTACAGCGCCCCACCAAGGCCCAGGCCGAGTACCTGGTGACCGACCTCAACTCCATCGCCCCCGCCCCTGAGGGCATGGACCTGACACTCGCGGCGACGATCCCCCTCAACGCGATGACCGCCTCGATGGCCCTGGACCACCTCCCGCTGCGCCCTCGCGACACCCTGCTCATCACGGGCGCCGCCGGGGCCGTGGGTGGCTACGCCGTCGAGTTGGCACGGACGCGGGGTGTGCGGATCGTCGCGCAGGGGCGGCCGGAGGACGACGAGTTCCTCCGCGAGCGTGGTGCCACCTGGTTCGTGTCGCGCGACGAGCAACTGAGCGACGCGGTACGCCGGTTCGTGCCGGAAGGCGTGGACGGCGTGCTCGACGCGGCGGCCCTGGGCGCACCCGCGCTGGCGGCCGTCCGCGACGGCGGCGTCTTCGTGAGCGTGCGGATGGACGCGCTGCCGACGCCGGAGCGGGGCGTGGTCGTACGCAACACCAGCGCCGGCCCCGAACCCACGCGTCTCGCCCACCTGTCCGCCCTCGCCGAGGTAGGCGTCCTGACACCACGCGTGGCGCAGACCTACCCCCTGTCCCAGGCCGCCGAGGCCCACGCCCAGCTCGCCCGGGGCGGCCGGCGCGGCCGGATCGTACTGGTGCCGTAGAACCCGAGACCGCCCTACACACCAGCGATCAGCCGATCACGTTCGACACGGGGACGGCTTCCTCCGCGGAAGTGGAGGAAGTCTCTCCATGTCCATTGACGCTTTTTTACGACGGTGACAAACTCGCTACATGACTCCTGAGATCCCGTCCGCCCCCAAGCTCCCCGTGCCCATGGCCGGCACCATCGCGCCACCCGACCTCGCCGACAGCACCTTGCTGCATGTCAGCCCGGATCCGCAGATGACCCTTGGCGCGGTCGAGATCGAAAGCCACCCTGACGTCGCGTTCAGCACCGTGGATCTACCGAACGGAGAGTCGCGCGAGCTGAAGGCCGACATTCTGCGGCCCGCGTCGGGAGACCGGCTTCCGCTGGTCGTCTTCCTTCCCGGTGGTGCGTTCCTTCGCTGCAACAAGGCGATGGCGTTCGACGTTCGTCGACACGTCGCCGAATCGGGTTTTGTCGTCGCCAGTGTCGAATACCGCGTCGCACCCGACGGTGGCACGTACCTGGATTCCGTCCACGATGTGCGGGCCGCCCTCGCCTGTCTGCGGCAGCATGCGGATGACTTCGGTATCGACCCGCGTGCGGTTGCCCTCTGGGGAGAGTCGGCCGGTGGTCATGTGGCGGCGCTGACGGGTGTCACGAATGACCTGCCCGAGTTCTCCGGAGACACGGGGCCCGCCTCAACAGGTGCCGTGCAGGCGGTGGTTGACGCCTTCGGCACCTCCCTGCTCTCGGCGATCGCCGACGACTTCGACGAGGAGGCGCGACTTCACTACCAGCGCACGGCCACGCATTTCTCGGCCTACGTCGGCAAGGCAGGCGCACTGTTCTCGGAGATTCCCGAGGCAGTGAGCGCCGCGGACCCCGCGACCTACGTGACGGCTTCGGCGCCGCCCTTCCTGCTCCTCCACGGCAGCGACGACATGCTCGTCTCCTCCTCCCAGACGCAGCACGTGCACAAGGCCCTTCTCAGCGCCGGCGTGGACAGCACCCGCTATGTCGTGGCCGGGGCAAATCACGGCGATTTCGGAGTCCTCGCGGATTCGGATGCCGCCCTTGCCTGGTCGTCCGCGACCGTCATGGGCGTCATCACCGAATTTCTGAACCGCCACCTCCGCTGAACATGTCGAGCAGGCTCTGCGGAGCGTTGTCGCCGAAGAGCACCTCGTTCAGGTCGGCGCCATCCGTTGCGGCCGCGGCGCTACGAGGGAAGAGGGGCTGCTCGTATGCGGTGAGGGCGGCCTCGGGGTTCTCAGGGCGGGCGGCGAGAGCCTTGCCGAGTTCCGCGCCGTCGTACATGGCGAGGTTGGCGCCCTCGCCGTTCGGGGCCGAGAGGTGGGCGGCGTCGCCGAGCAGGGTTATGCCGGGCACGCGGTCCCAGCGGTGCGCGACGGGGAGAGCGTGGAGGGGTCGTAGGACCAGCGGGGTGTCGCTGTCGGTGATCAGGGCGGTGAGTTCGGGAGCCCAGCCGTCGAATTCCCGCGCGATCCGCCGGGCCGCCGTGGCGGAGTCCGTGAAGTCGATGTCGGCGAACCAACTCTGCGGCCTGGACAGCGCCACGTAGGTGTGGAGGGTGCCGCCGCTCTCGCGGTGTGCCTGGATGCCCTTGCCCGGGGCGAGTGCGAACAAGGAGCCGCCGCCGACCGCTTTCGCGACCGCGGGGTGGCGGTCGTCGGCGTCGTACAGGTAGGTCTCGATGTACGACTTGCCGGTGTATTCGGGTGTCGCGCCGGACAGCAGCGGGCGGACCCGTGACCATGCGCCGTCCGCGCCGACCAGGAGGCTTGTGGTGACGGCGGTGCCGTCGGCGAAGGTCACCTCGTGGCGGCCCTCGCCGAGAGCGCGGACGCCGCTGACCTTGTGGCCCCACCGGACGGTGCCGGCCGGGAGCGAGTCGAGAAGGATGCGGCGCAGTTCGCCGCGCAGTACCTCGGGGCGTCCTCGCGTGCTGTCGTCGTCGAAGAGGACGGTCCCGTCCGGGGCGAGGACGCGTGTCGCCTCGCGGCCCTCCAGGACGAGGCCGCGGAACTCCTCGGTCAGGCCTGCCGCGTCGAGGGCCGGCTGGCCGTTGTCCTCGTGGATGTCGAGCATCCCGCCCTGGGCACGTGCGGTCGGGGCGGGCTCCGCCTCGTAGACGGTGGCCGGGATGCCGTGCACGTGCAGGACGCGGGCGAGGGTGAGGCCGCCGAGTCCGGCGCCGATGATCGTGATGTGCGTGTTCATGGTGACTCCTTCGGGATCCGGGTCGCCGGGTGAGCTCCGAACGACCTCTCTGGAATGCCGTTCCATTGTTGGAACGGTGCTCCAGTCATGTCAAGATGGCCGCATGGCAACACGGACGGGCCGGTCACAGCGGCGTACGGAGGCGCTCTCCCGCGAGCGCATCGTCGAGGCCGCCGTCGAGCTGCTCGACGCGGTCGGCGAGGACGGGCTGACGTTCCGGACGCTGACCGAGCGCCTGGCCACCGGGCCCGGGGCGATCTACTGGCACGTGGCGAACAAGGGTGAACTGCTCGGCGCCGCCACCGACGCCGTCGTCGCCGCGGCCTTGGCCATTGAGCCCGCCGATTCTCCGGACACGCCACAGGACGGGATCCGCGCCGTCGCGCTCGGCCTGTTCGACGCGATCGAGGAACACCCGTGGCTCGCCACGCAGCTCGCGACGCAGATCTCCCACAGCCCCTGGGGGCCGGTGGCGCCGCGGCTCTTCGAGAGCATCGGCCGGCAGGTCCGCGCGCTGGGTGTGCCCGAGGCAGGCTGGTTCACCGCGACCTCGGCGTTGATGCACTACATCCTCGGCGCCGCCGGCCAGAACGCCGCGAACACCGTGAGCGCCGGCACTCTCGGGCCCGACGTGGACCGCGCCCAGTTCCTGGACGCCGTGTCGACGGCCTGGGAGGAACTCGACCCCGACGACTACCCGTTCACCCGGGCCGTCGCGGACCAGGTGCGCGGGCACGACGACCGCGAGCAGTTCCTCGCCGGGATCGACCTCGTCCTCGCAGGCGTCACCACTCTCCACCCGATGAACGGTTAGGTCTGCCGACAGCCTCGGCCATCACCGCCCAGGGCAGGGTCGTCACGTCGCTCGTCGCATGGCCGAGGGCCCTCTGGGCGCCGCCCGCCGAAGTGTCGCCCTGAAAAAAGTCCACGTTCATCCGGTTGTTCCCGAACCTCACCGGCACCCCTGCCTATCGTGCGCCGGAACAGAGCGTTCCGCCCCCGAACCAGAATGCCCGGAGCAACCACCATGCCCATCCGGACCCTTGACCGTTCCCTCGCCGCCTCGCCTCGGCCCACTCGACTCCCCCGGTCGACCCGGCCCGCGCGGAGTGCCGCCGCGCTGCTGTGCGCCGCCGCCCTCACCATGGCCGCTTCCGCCTGCTCCTCGTCGTCCTCCTCGTCCACCTCCGTCGGCGGAGCCGCCGCCCATCACCTCACCGCCTACGTCAGCGGTGACACGAACATCCAGAAGTTGTGGGAGGACATCGTTGTCCCGGCCTTCGAGAAGGCCAATCCCGGTTACCAGGTCAAGGTCGTCTTCTCCGCGCACGGCACCGCCGACGCCACCACGCTCGCCAAGCTCCAGGCCGCCGCGAAGACCGGCCGCGACCCCGGCTACGACCTCATGGAGTCGTCCGTCACCCTCAACGCGGCCACCGCCGGTCTGCTCACCAAGGTGTCGGCGAAGAACGTGCCGGGACTCAAGGACGTCGACTCCGCCCTGCTCGGTCCGGTGGCCAACTCGGCCGTGCCGTACCGCGGTTCATCGGTCGTGCTGGCGTACGACGCGACGAAGGTGAAGACGCCGCCGAAGACGTACGACGGCCTGATCTCCTGGATCAAGGCCAACCCGGGCAAGTTCGCGTACAACAGCCCGGCCAGTGGCGGTTCCGGGGGCTCTTTCGTCGAGACGACGCTCGACCGGCACCTCGACGCGACGACGCTGAAGACCTTCCAGGACGGCTACGACGCCTCTCTCGAATCCAAGTGGGACCCGGGGTTCAAGGAGTTGAAGGCCCTGAACAAGGACGTCTACGGCAAGGGCGTCTACCCGAACGGCAATCAGGCCGTGCTCGACCTGCTCG
Organism: Streptomyces sp. NBC_01288; assembly: GCF_035982055.1. Taxonomy (NCBI): domain Bacteria; kingdom Bacillati; phylum Actinomycetota; class Actinomycetes; order Kitasatosporales; family Streptomycetaceae; genus Streptomyces; species Streptomyces sp. NBC_01288. The sequence goes on along the minus strand of NZ_CP108427.1, from coordinate 10,221,230 downwards.
CCAAGGGGCAGATCGAGCTGGCCCCGGTCTGGTCGGACCAGTACCTGTCGGGCATCCAGAACCACACCCTGAACTCCGGCATCAAGTTCACCCAGATATCGGACCCGACGTTCACCGGCGGCGCCTCCTACCTCGGCATCCTCAAGTCGAGCAAGAAGCAGACCGCGGCCCTGAAGCTGGCCGACTTCTTCCTCCAGGCCGAGCAACAAGACGCGATCGTCAAGCAGTTGGGCGCCTACCCGGTGATCCCGGCGAGCGAGCTGCCCGCGGCGACGGCCGCCCGGTTCAACGGCGTCGACGTCGGCAACCTGCGTGCCGGTTACTCCGGCCAGACCAGCAGCGACATGAACAACCTGTGGCAGCAGAAGGTGCCCGGTCAGTGAGCCGGACCAGCACAACGGGTGCCGCAAGTACCACGGGTACTACGGCGGGGGCGGCGGCCGGCGCCAATTCCGGTGCGCGCCGCCGTCGTTCCCCGACCAGGGCCGGAGCCGTCGGCACACTCATGGTGCTGCCGCCCCTCCTGGTCGTCGCCCTCTTCGTCGGCATCCCGGTGGTCTCCGGAGTCCTGTACACCCTCGGCCACTTCGGCGGCCTCAACTCCGTCATCGCCTCCATCGGCCTGCACCAGCACCCCGCCGACCACTGGTGGGGCACCCTGGCCGCCTACCGCGAGGTCCTGACCAGCGACACCTTCCTGCGCAGCCTGACCGTCACCGTCGAGGTGACGCTGGCGAGCGTGGTGGCCGTCTTCGCGCTCGGGCTCGCCGTCGCGCTGTACGCCCGCATGTCCGGCGGCCGAACTGCCCGCCTGGTCACCGCACTTGCGGTCACTCCGCTCTTCCTGCCCGCGGTCATCGGCTCGTACGCGATCCTCACCTTCTACGCCGGCGACGGCGCCCTCACCACCATGGCGCACGCGCTGGGCTGGTCCTCCGCACCCCGGCTGAGCTACACGACATGGGGCGTGATCGTCGGCCAGGTGTGGACCAACCTCCCTTTCGCCGTGCTGGTGTTGACCTCGGGTCTGGCCGCCGTACCGGACGCGCTGATCGAGGCCGCCCGTGACGCCGGGGCCCGCCCCGCGCAGGTCGTGCTGCGTGTCCTGCTGCCGATGACGAGCGTGCCCGCGGTCATCACGGCCACGTTCACCACCATCGCGGTGCTCGGCAGCTTCACCGTGCCCTACCTCGTCGGGCCGACCGCGCCGACCATGCTCGGGGTCCAACTCGCCAACGCCTTCCAGTCGTTCAACCAACCGCAGCAGTCGCTGGTGACGGCAGTCGTCGTCTTCGCGCTCGCCTCGGTGGTGGGTGTGGCGTACGTCCGCTCCAACGTCCGCGAGACCCGGCGCGCCGCGTCGGTGACGCGGTGAGAGGGCAACGCATGACCGCCGCGGCCGTGGTCCGTCGCGCGGGCGGTGCCGTACTGGCCGCGCTGCTCGCCCTGTTCATCCTGGGCCCGTTGCTGTGGCTGCTCCCCCACGCCTTCGCGGACACCTGGCGCTACCCCGACCTGCTTCCGCAGGGCTGGACCCTGCGCTGGTGGACGGCGGTCGCGGACAACCCGGACCTGGTGGCGGCGGTGCGCTGGAGCTTCGTGTTCGCGCCGGTGGTGACACTCCTCTCGGCGGTGATCTGCCTGCCCGCCGCGTACGCGTTCGCCCGCCGCGACTTCCCCGGGCGCCGGTTCTTCCTGGTGGCGCTGTTCTCCGTCAACGCGTTCCCGAAGATCGGCCTGTACGCGGCGATGGCGTCCCTCTTCTACACGTTGAACCTGATGACGACGTTCTGGGGCGTGGTCGTCGTGCAGTTGCTGGGCACGGTCGTCTTCATGACCTGGCTGCCGGCTGCTGCGTTCGCCGCGGTGCCGCGCAGTCTGGAGGAAGCCGCCCGGGACGCGGGCGCGGGTCCGCTGACCGTCTTCTGGCGGGTCACCCTGCCGCTCGCCCGCCCCGGCATCCTCGTGGCACTGATCATGTCGTTCCTGGCCGCGTTCGACGAGGCCCAGGGCACCCTGCTGGTCGGCGCGCCCACGTACACCACCATGCCCACCGCGATGTACAGCATGGTCACCAACTACCCCGAGGGCGTCGCCGCGGTCTTCTCCCTCCTGCTGTCCGTGCCGTCCGTCCTGCTGATGCTCGGCGTACGGCGGCACATCATGGGCGGCCATCTCGCGGAAGGGTTCCAACTGCGGTGACCAGCACCCCTGTTCACACGGCCACCGCCGGACTCGTACTGTCCGGCCTCACCAAGACCCTCGGCGGCAGGACGGTCGTCTCCGGCCTGGATCTGCATGTCGAACCCGGCGAGATGGTCTGCCTGTTGGGCCCGTCGGGCTGCGGCAAGACCACGACCCTGCGGATGGCGGCCGGGTTCCTGACCCCGGACTGGGGCCGGGTCGAGATCGGCGGCACGGACTACGCCGCCGTACCGCCCGAGCGCCGCCCCACCGCGATGGTGTTCCAGAACTACGCCCTGTGGCCGCACATGACGGTACGTCAGAACATCGGCTTCGGCCTGAAGATGCACAGGGTGCCGCGCGCGGAGGCCGACCGCCGGGTCACCGAGGCGCTGGAACTGGTCGGCCTCGCCCACCACGCCGACAGCCGCCCGGCGCACATCTCGGGCGGCGAACAGCAACGCACGGCGCTGGCAAGGGCGTTGGCCCTGCGCCCCCAACTCCTCCTCCTGGACGAGCCGTTGTCCAACCTGGACGCCAAACTGCGCGAGCGGGTCCGCGAGGAGATCAGGGACATCCAGCAACGCCTCGGCATCACCACCCTGTTCGTCACCCACGACCAGGACGAGGCGCTCAGCATCGCCGATCGCATCGCGGTCATGAACGCCGGCCGCATCGAGCAGTACGCGTCCCCGGACGAGCTGTACCGCACCCCGGCCACGCTGTTCACCGCCGAGTTCGTCGGCAGCCTCAACCGCCTGGACGACGCCGTCGCCGCACCGGGCACAGTACGGCTCGGCCAAGTCACCCTGCCGTGCGCGGAGTTGACCGGCCCGGCGGGGTCGGGACTGACGGTCGGCATCCGCCCGGAGGAAGTACGCCTGGACGGCACATCCGAAGGAGCCGCCGCCCGCGTCGAGAAGGTGCTCCCTCGCGGCCACTTCACCGAGGTGGTCGTGGAGTTGGAGGGCGGCCCGCGTCTGCGGTCGTACGTCTCCGGCGCTACGGCACCCGCGCGCGGCGAGGTCGTACGGGTGAGGGTCGGACAGGCCCTGTCGTACGCGGTCTCCCCCGCCGTAGAGACAGAAGCGGCGGAGGCGGCGTGAGCACGCGGCGGCCGTTGGCCGTGGCGCACCGGGGTGATCCGTGGGCCGCGGTGGAGAACACGCTGGAGGCCGTGCGGCGGGCGGCGGGTGCGGGGGCCGACGCGATCGAGGTGGATCTGCGATGCACGGCGGACGGGGTCGTCGTACTGCATCATGACGACGACCTGCGGCGTCTGTGGGGGCGTCCGGAGTCGGTCGCGGCCCTGACGCTGGCCGAGTTGAGGGACATCGTGCCGACCGTCCCGACCCTGCGGGAGGCCCTGGACGCCGCTGACGGGGTCCCGTTGCTCCTGGACACCGGGGACCCGGTGGTCGCGACCGCGGCGCACGCGGAGCTCGGTCGGCTGGGGGCGGTGGCCATGTTCTGTGGCGCCGCGGAGGCGATGGCGGCGGTGCGGGCGCGCGACGAGCGGATCACGCTGTTCCTCAGTTGGTACGGCGAACTGCCGCCGTCCGAGGGCGTGTTGGGGACCGTACGCCCGCAGTATTTCAATCCCGAGCACCGGTTCCTGAGCGAGGAGGCGGTGGCGTACTGGCATGCGCGGGATGTGCTGGTGAGTTGCTGGACGGTGGACGACGCGGACCGGCGCGGCGAACTGCTCGACTGGGGTGTGGACGCGATCATTGGCAACGACCTGAACGGGGTGGTGAAGAGCTGTGCCGAACGTGCCGAACGGACATGACCTGGACGGTGCTCTGCGGGTGGCCGTGGAGTTGGCCGAGTGGGTGACGGAGGCGATCCGAGGCGGGAACCGAGGAGGTGCGGGTCCGGTCCGGGAGAAGGCGAGCCCGGCCGACATCGTCACGGACACGGACGAGGCGGTGGAGCGGCATGTGCGGACGGTGCTGCGGCGGGAGTTCCCCGACTGGGGCATCGACGGCGAGGAGTACGGCGCCGAGGAGGGGACATCAGCCGACGCGCCGCACTGGGTGATCGACCCGGTGGACGGAACGACCAACTACGCCCACGGGCTTGGCTGGTGCTCCTTCTCCCTGGGCCTGGCGGAGCCGGACGGCGGTCCGCTGCTGGGTCTGGTGGCGGACCCGTGGCGGGGTGAGGTCTTCACGGCGGTGCGGGGCAAGGGCGCGCACCTGAACGGGACTTCGATCCACGCGGCGGACCACACCACGCTCACGGGCCATGTGTTCCTCACGGAGTGGGCGGCCCACGCGCACTGGCCCGGCCTCGACGCACTGCTCGCGCAACTGGCCGACCGGCACTGCACGGCCCGCGTCATGGGCTCGACCGCGCTGTCGTTGGTCCAGGTCGCGGCGGGCCGGGCGACGGCCGCCGCGATCGGCGAGTTCCACCCGGTGGACGGCCTGCCCGCTCTCCTCATCGCGACCGAGGCGGGCGCGGTCGCCGTGCCGCAACTCCCCTCGTACGGTGAACCGTTGCTGCTCGTGGCGCCGGAAGCGGCGGCGGAGGCCGGGGAGTTGTGGCGTTCGACGGTCGGGGCCGCCTAGCGCATCGGACGGCGGCCATCGACTCGGTGGCCGCCGGCGTCCCTACGCCAGGGGCATCACCTTGCGATAGGTGACCACCGCGGCCGTCGCGACCGTCACGTGCATCAGGAGCAGCGCCCCGACACCGGTCGCGCCACCGTCGCCGTAGAGCAGGAAATCGGGGACGAAGGACACCAGGACGAGGGTCGGGACCAGCCACCGCAGCAGTGCCTGGGGGTCCTTCGACACCTTGCGCAGGATGGCCCAGCCGATGGCGCCCGCGACGATGCCGAGCGCCGTCAGGAAGATGTACGACGGTGCCTTCAGGGGCTGGAAGTCGTCGGGTGCGCCAGCGGCCAGGGCGAGTTGGGCGAGAACGGTGTCCACCGCGGAGGCCAGCACGATCGCGGCGAGGACACCTCCCGCGACGACGAGCGGGCCACGGCGGACGGCGACGGCATCAGAGGCGAGTGACATGACAACTCCAGGGAGGGAGATTTCGGGCAGAGCCCAAAAGCCCCGAGACGGACCGGATCGTTTGAACTCTCAAACGAGAGTCTGACCGACTCCGTTTGAAAGTTCAAGCGCGCCTGATGGGCGCCTGTCCTGGCACTCTCTAGGATCGGGTGCACGATCTTGACCCGTGGGAGTTCGGATGAGCGAGGATGTGCGGCCGGAGCCCGGGCTCTCACCGGAGCGACTGGCCTTCTTCACGGACGCTGTCATGGACCAGATCCGCGTGCTGTCGCCGACCTTCGCGTTCTGGCACGCGCCCTATCTGCTGCTGGTCGCGTTCCTGCCGTTCCCCACGACCGTCATCGGCTCCGCGATCACCAATCCGATGGCGCAGACCCTCTTCGCCGGGACCATGGCGGGCATCGTCTTCTGCGAGGTCGCCCTCAAAGAGGTCTCGGCCGACGGCGGCCTCGTCATCGGCGATGTCGCACGGGCCCGCAGACACGCCGACGCCTCCTGGGCGGTCGGCCTCTGGTTCGTTCTGAGCCTCGGTCTCGCCTGGGTGTTCTCCTACGCCTACGTCCTGTGGATCTTCGCGCCGCTGTCCGCCACCTACGGCGGTCCGCTCATCACCCGCCTTCGCACCCGGCGCACCCGCTCCCACGACGAGCAGCCGCCGCCGACCGGGTCGTAGACAGTCGTAGCCAATGGACGGAGTGAAGGGCATGTACAACCTGCGCCGCCTGGAGGCGCTGCGGGAGTTGAAGCACCGCGGCACGCTGGCCGCCGTCGCGACGGCCATGTCGTACAGCCCCTCGGCCGTCTCCCAGCAGCTGGCCCTCCTGGAGTCCGAGGTCGGCGCAGCACTGCTGGAGCGGGAGGGGCGTGGGGTCCGGCTGACGCCACAGGCCGAGATCCTCGTCGCCCGTACGGAAAAAGCCCTACGGGAACTGGAGCGCGCCGAGACGGAGATCGCGGCCTCGCTGCGGGAGGTGTCGGGGACCCTCAGGGTCGCGGCCTTCCAGACCGCCATGCTCGCGCTGCTGCCCGCCGCACTGACCTGGCTGCGCGAGCATCACCCCCGGGTGCGGATGGAGGCCACACAGGCCGAGCCCGACACCTCACTGCCCGGCCTGCTCACCCGGGACTTCGACCTCGTGATCGACGAGACGTTCCCCGGTCACCCGCGACCGGCACGGGCCTCGGAGGTCGAACACCACCCCCTGTACGAGGACGCCATGCGGCTCGCGACCCCCGCGCCCGTGGCGGCCGTGGCCGAACTCGCCGAGCATCCCTGGGTGATGGAACCCGCCGGCACGCCCGCCCACGCATGGGCGACCGGCGTCTGCCACGCGGTCGGCTTCGAGCCGGACGTCGCCTATGTCTCCGCGGACATGCTGACCCACGCACGACTGGTCGAACAGGGCCACGCGGTGGCCTTCCTGCCCGACATGCTCTGGTTCGACCGCACGCCCCGGCCGGCGCTCGACGCCTCCGCCGTCCACGTCCGCACCGTGCTCGGGACCGTGCGCGCCGGTGCCGGGGAGCATCCAATGATCCGGAATCTCCTCGCCGCTCTGGGGTACGCGGTCGGCGGGCTGCCCGCGCGCACGGGGTGACGTCGCCGGGTCATCTCATTCATCAGTATTTCTAATCTTTCACCTCCAAAAACATTCGTTTTACTGAACTGGTGCGGCTTGAGAACGTGAAGGAAAGGGTTCCTCGGACAGACGGGAAGCACAGGACATGGACATCGAAGCGCTCCGCCAGGACACCCCGGGCACCGCGAACCGGGTACATCTCAACAACGCGGGGGCCGGTCTCCTGTCCCGTCGGACGCTGGAGGTCATGACCTCCCACCTGGAGCTGGAGGCGGCCATAGGCGGTTACGAAGCCGCCGGCCAGGAACGGGACCGTATCGACGCCACCCACGCGCACATCGCCCGGCTGGTGGGCGGACAGGCGGACGAGATCGCGCTGTTCGACAACTCCACCCACGCGTGGAACGCGGCCTTCTACTCCATGACGTTCAAGCCCGGCGACCGCATCCTCACCGGCCGGGACGAGTACGGCAGCAGTGTGCTCGCCTATCTGCAGACCGCCCGGCGCCATGGCGCCGAGGTCGTCGTCGTGCCCGACGACGAGGACGGACAGCTCGACACCGCGGCCCTGGCCGACCTGATCGACGAGCGCACCAGGCTCGTCGGCGTCACCCACATCCCCACCAGCGGAGGTCTGGTCAACCCGGCGGCCGAGATCGGCCGGATCACCCGCGCGGCCGGCGTCCCCTTCCTGCTGGACGCCACCCAGTCCGTGGGCCAGTTCCCCGTCGACGTCGCCGAGATCGGCTGCGACATGCTCACCGCGACCGGCCGCAAGTTCCTGCGGGGCCCGCGCGGCACGGGCTTCCTGTGGGTGCGTCCCGAGGCTCTGGAGTACCTGGACCCGTACGTCACCGAGATCGAGGCCGCGACCTGGGACGGCGAGCGCGGTTTCAGCTGGCACGACGGTGCGCGGCGCTTCGAGACGTGGGAGGTCAACTACTCCAACGTCCTCGGGCTGAGCGCGGCCGTCCAACAGGCCCTGGAACTCGGCATGGACGAGATCGGCCGCCGCGCCGTCGCCCTGGGCTCCTATCTGCGTGACCGCCTCGACGCACTGCCGGGTGTCACCACGTACGACCTGGGCCGCGACCGGTGCGCCATCGTGACCGTGAAGGTCGATGCCGTCCCCACGGCCGATGTCGCCGCGGCGCTCGCGAAGCAGGGGATCAACGTCACCACGACCGTGGCCGAACACAGCCAGTTCGACACCGAACACCGCGGCGTCCACCCCCTGGTGCGGCTGTCCCCGCACTACTACAACACCGAGACCGAACTCGACCAGGCCGTCGAGGCCATCGCCGAACTGGCCCGCGGCGCGCGGTAGAGCGAGGAGGCCGCCCGAGGTTCACGGGAACCGGATCGCGGTCGGCGGCCAGGCCGGGGCGGTGTAGGGGCGGCGGAAGGTGTGGCGTCCCGAGCCGACCTCGAACGGGGCGCTGCCGTCCGGTAGTTGGACCTCGGCGTGCGTGTTCGCGGGGACCAGCGCCTCTACGACGATGACGTCTCCCTCGATGCGCCAGCCCGCCTCGGCCCTGCCGTACGGGGTGTCGTGGGCCGCCTTCGCCCAGGTCAGATCGCCGCCCGGGACCGGGGCGATGCGCAGCCGCCGCCAGCCGGGTTCGGCAGCGGCGAGTCCCGCGACCGTGCGGTGCAGCCAGTCGGCGACCGCGCCGAGGGCGTAGTGGTTGAACGAGGTCATCTCGCCGGGGTTGACGGTGCCGTCGGGGAGCATCGAGTCCCAGCGCTCCCAGACGGTCGTGGCACCCATGGTCACGGGGTAGAGCCACGACGGGCATTCCTTCTCCAGGAGCATGCGGTAGGCGAGTTGGGGCTCGCCCGCCGCGCAGAGGGCGTCGCAGATCAGCGGCGTGCCCGTGAAGCCGGTGGCGATACGGAAGGACGCGCGGCGCACGATCTGCGCCAACCGCTCGGCGGCGCCCCGGCGTTGACGTTCCGTCGGCAGGAGTGAGAAGGCGATGGCCAGGGCGTGGGCGGTCTGGGTGTCCGAGGAGAGCCGGCCGTCCGGCGTGACGAACTGGTCGGCGAACCGCTCGCGTACGGCCTGCGTGTGCTCGCGGAAACGGGCAGCGTCCTCCTTGCCGTCCAAGTGTCCGGTGTCGTCCAGGAGTTGGGCGACCTCGGCGAGGACCTCCGCGGAACGGATGACGTACGCGTTGGCCACGAGGTCGCCGTCGGTCCGCGCCTCCCCCGGACGGTCCGGCGGGGCCTGCGGGTCGAGCCAGTCCCCGAGTTGGAAGTCCTGGCGCCACAGTCCGTCGCCCTCGGCGGTGAGCCTGATCGTGGCCTCGACCCAGGCCCGCATGCTCGGGTACTGGGTGCGCAACACCTCCAGGTCTCCGAACCGCTGGTACAGAGTCCACGGCAGGAGCACCGCGACATCGGCCCACACGGCCTGGGCACCCGCGTCCTGGAAGGCGTCCGGCAGCACATCGGGGACGACGAGGGGCGGCACACCGTCCGCTCGCGCCAACTGCTCCGCGGACAGGTCGCGCAGCCAGCCGGTCAGCATGCCGGAGCAGTCGTGGAGGAAGGACGCGGTGGGCGCGAAGACCTGGATGTCGCCGGTCCAGCCCATGCGTTCGTCACGCTGCGGGCAGTCCGTGGGGATGTCGAGGAAGTTGCCGCGCATGCCCTGCACTACGTTCTCGTGCAGCCGGTTCACGAGGGGGTCGGAACACTCGAACCAGCCGGTGCGGGCCATGTCCGTGTGGAGTACGACCGCTTCGACGTCGGCGGGGTCGAGCGCGCCGGGCCAGTCCCCGATCTCGGCGTATCTGAAGCCGTGGAAGGTGAAGTGGGGTTCGTAGGTCTCAACCCGCTCGTCTTCATCCCCCTCTCCCTCCGCCCCATCTCCCTCCACGCCTGCGCCGCGCAGGACGTACGTGTCCGTGGCGGCGGCGACCCGCAAGGGGCGGATGCTCAGTTCGCCGTGCTCCAGCACCTCCGCGTGGCGCAGGGTGACCTCGTGGCCGGCGGGGCCCTTGACCCGGATGCGCAGCCGGCCGACCAGGTTCTGTCCGAAGTCCAGGACGGTCTTCCCCGACGGCGTTGTGATGACCTCGACCGGGACGACGGTCTCGGTGCGGCGCACGGGCGGACCCGTCGGTGCCACCAACTCCGCGCTCGGCTCCGGGAGTTCGCGGACGGAGTCCCAGCCGGACGTGTCGTGTCCCGGCGCGGACCACCCCGGCCGCTCCCGTCGCGCGTCGTACGCCTCGCCGTCGTAGATCTCCGAACGCCGTACGGGCCCGGTCGTCGTACGCCACTGTTCGTCGGTACGGACGGTCTGCGTCGTGCCGTCGGCGTACGCGATCTCCAACTGGGCCAGGAGCACGCGGTGTTCACCGTAGATATTGCGGCGGCCACCGTGGAAACCGAGGCGTCCGGTGTACCAACCCTCCCCCAGCAAGGCTCCGATGGTGTTCTCACCGGTTCGCAGCAACGGCGTCACGTCGAACGTCTGGTAGCGCAGGCGGTGTTGATACGAGGTCCAGCCGGGGGCCATGACCTGGTCACCCACGTGCTCCCCGTTGATCTCGGCCGAGTAGACGCCGTAGGCGGTGATGTACAGCCGGGCGGAGGCGACGGGACCGGCGAGGGTGAAGTCGCGGCGGAGCAGCGCTACGGGGAGCGGTTCCTCGGCGGGGGTGTCGAGGTCCGGGGTGATGGGGCGGGCCGTCCAGTCGGCCGCGTCCAGGAGTCCGGTCTCGGCGTACGCGTGCTCCGACCAGGGTGATGGCGCGTCCTCCCCCTCGCCCCAGACCCGTACGCGGACGCCGACGCGTTCCCGGGAAGCGAGGCACGGCCCGGGCCAGGGGACGAGGACGGACTCGGCGTACTCGACGCGTCCGGTGTCGGCGAGGACCGTGCCGTCGGCGGCGGTGATCTCCACCTGGTGGGCGGCCTGGTGCCAGTCCCCGGTGTCGGTGACCGTGCGCCAGCTGAGGCGGGGAGCGGATTCGCCGATGCCGAGGGGTTCACGGTGGTGCTCGAAGGTGGGTGGTGTGACATGCACGGGGATCAACTCCGGCTCGGGTCATGGCAGATGTACACCCGTGGGGCTCCGCCTTCGTCGGGTACGGGGTCCCCGGCATCGGCGCGCACGCCCTCGCGGACGGTCTCGCCGGTGCGGGGGTCGATCACCCGGTACGGGAGCGGGACGTTGTCCGGGTCGGTGATGAACAGCGGGCCGCCCTCCTCGGCGTAGCAGAGGTACAGGACGCCGGGGACGGACAGGCCCCGGGGCGCCAGGGCGGAGCGCCAGTCGGGCCGCATGTCCGTCAGGGGGAGGCCGTCGAGGACGCGGGAGATCATCCCGACGTGGCGCGAGCCCTCGAAGTCCAGCGCCTCGCGCCAGCCGGCGTCCTCGGCCAGGAAGAACTCCTCGTGGCCGGGTTCGGCGGCGTGCAACCGCCACTGCCACAGGCTCGCCGCGCCGTAGACCACGCCCATCGTGCCGCCGGCGCACAGGTTGCTCCAGGCCTCGTGTCCCTGCCACCAGCCCGCGGCGCGGCCGGGTCGCCCGGTGTTCTCGTACGTCGGCTCGGCGTTGGCGACCGCCTTGGCGGGGGTGTTGCGCCACATGTCGGCGACGCGTTCCTGGACGTGCCCGCCCATGTGGCCGGTCTGGCACCACTGGAAGTGCAGCCAACTCTCGCTCTGGTGGGCGGAGTTGTCGGCGTGCGGCCGGTAGTGGATGCCGCAGGGCTGGCCGTAGTCGTCCCAGCGGCCGACCTCCGCACCGCCCGCCGCGATCTGCGGTTCGTGGCCCTCGCCGTCGGCGCCGACCAGATAGACGGTGGGACCGGCGCCGTAACGAGCCACCAGATAACGGCAGTAGCGCGCGTACTCCTGCGGCGGCACCACCGGACCCGCCACCCGCAGGCCCTTCCAGCCGAACCCGTGGAAGAGCGGCTGGAGTACGGGGACGATTCCGTGCTCGCGCAGGATACCGATCAGCCGGTCCACGTACTGGAAATAGGCCGGGTCGAGCACGTTGACGTGGCCAGTGGGCAGGTCCTCGAAGCCGACGTCGAACCCCTCGTCCACGGTGCGGTCGCGCGGTCCGCGCGCGTCCATGTCGGGCTGGACGCTCATCAGCAGGGCCGCGTTGAAGCCCTTGGCCCGCCGGTCGGCGGCGTACTCCGTGACCTGCTCCTCGGTGGCCCGCCAGGGCAGGGCCCAGGCGGTGTCACCGACCAGCAGCGCGGGTGTCCCGTCGGCGTGCACCAGGCTGCGTCCGCCGGGCGACATCCGCCAAAAGCCGTGCCGGTGGAAGGAGTTGCCGTCATCGACGGCGGGGCGTACGACGAATGTTCCGCCCTGACCCGACAGTCCTTCGTCCGCGACGGTACTGCCGCTGCGCCAGGTCCAGCGGCCGTCCGCCTCCGGGGAGGCGAACCGGACCTTCCAGACCCGGCCGCCGTCCCAGAAGGCGGGGCGGCGCAGGACAGTGCCGGACTCGTGGGTGAACTCGGCCCATACGTCGATGTCGGTGTACGGGTTGGCGTGGTCGCGGGCCCCGGTGAGGGTGATCTCGGTCTGCCGCCAGGGGGCGACCACCGGGTCCGCTTCCGGCCGTGTATCACTCATGAGTCGCCGACGGCGATGTCGGCGGCCAGCGGCAGGGTCGCCGAGGACGATCCGGCTTCCAGGGTGAAGGTCCCCGACTCGACCGCCCAGCCGCCCACTTCGGTGTCCCAGTGCTGGAACGCCCGCGCGTCCACGGTCACCGTCGCGACGGTCTCTTCGCCTGGTGCCGCCTCGACCACGGCGAACCCGGCGAGCCAGCGGAGCGGGCGTTCGACGGTGCCGCCGGGACGGCCGGCGTAGACCTGCACGACCTCCTTGCCGTGCCGGGTACCGCTGTTGCGTATCCGCACCTTTACCGTGAGGTCGGCACCGGACAGCGCCTCGCCGGGTGCGTCGATCGAGGCGTAGTCCCAGGTGGTGTAGCCGAGCCCGTGGCCGAAGGCGTATCGGGGCGGCTGGATTCCGGTGCGGCCGTCGCCCCGGTATCCGATGAACAGCCCCTCGTCGTAGGCGAGTACGCCGTCGATCGGCTCGGTGGCGGGCAGTCCCTGCTCGGTGGCGGGCCAGACGGTCGGCAGTCGGCCGCCCGGCTCCGCGACGCCCAGCAGGACATCGGCGAGCGCGTTGCCGAACTCCTGCCCCGGGAACCAGGCGAGCAGCACCGCCGCCACCTCCTCGGACCACGGAAGCAGCACCGGAGCACCGGAGTTGACCACCACGACGGTACGGGGGTTGGCCTCGGCGACCCGGCGGACGAGTTCGTCCTGCCGGCCGGGCAGCGCCAGGCTGTCGCGGTCGAAGCCCTCGCTCTCGACCTCTTCGGTGGTGCCGACCACGACCACGGCGACGTCGGCCTCGCGGGCGAGTGCCACGGCCCGCTCGATCTCCTCGTCGTCACTGCCGTGCGGGGGCTGGAGGTTGAGCTGGAACATGGTGACCGCGTCGCCGAGGGCGTCGTCCGACGAGTCGACGTCGTGGGTGACCATGTCGTGAGCGACCGTGTCGTGGGTGAGGACGACCTCGGTCTCCTCGCCCTCCGCCAGGTCGACGGTGTGGAGACGCTGCGGCGGAGTCATCAGACCCTCCACCAGGTCGGCGCCCGGCGGGAGTTGGAGGCGCGCGTCGAACACCTCGGCCCCCGCGACGGACAACCGGAAGCGTCCGATGCCCGAGCCGCCGATGGCGTACCGGCCGGCGTCGGCCGCACGGATCACGGTGCGCACCTCGACCCGGGCGACCTGACCGGTGGACACACCGGGGCCGTAGGACCCCATCCAGGTGTAGGCGCCCCCGGCACGACGCTCGGAGCCGAGCAGGGTTCCGTCCTCGGACAGGAAGTTCACCTGCACGCCCTCGCCGGAACCGTCGGGGTGGCGGAGGTAGGCAAGTGCCGCCGCGGGTACGCGGGTCTGCGGGGTGACGCCGACGCCGTGGGTGACCTCGACGCCGTCACCCAGGGCCGCGCGGATGCCGTCGAGCGGCGAGACGGTGTAGGGCGGGAAGACGGTCGCGCTGCCTCCGCCGAGGCTTCGGGCCACGGCGGCGTTGGGGCCGAGGACCGCGATCCGGTTCAACGTGGCTCGATCCAGAGGGAGTTGGGCGTTCTCGTTGCGGGCCAGCACGAATCCGGCGGCGGCGGTCTCGCGCAGCCTGGCCGCCACGGACTCGGCGTCATGGTGCGGCGGACGGGCTGTGGTGGGGATGTCGCTCAGCGCGCCGACGCGGGCGGCGAGGCGCAGCAGTCGTAGCACCTTGTCGTCGACGAGCGACTCGTCGACCTTGCCCTTGCCTACGGCGGCGACCAGCGCGTCGCCCCACGGACCGATCGGGCCGGGCATCACCAGGTCGAGAGCGGCGCGGGCAGACGGCTCGGTGGTGCGGGCGGCGAACCAGTCCGACATCACCAGTCCGTCGAAGTCCCAGTCGTCGTGCAGTACTTGGCGCAGCAGCGGGCTCTCGGTCATCGGGTGCCCGTTGACGCCGTTGTAGGCGGCCATCACGGCCCAGACCCCGCCCTCGCCGACGATGCGCTCGAACGGCGCCAAGTACAGCTCACGCAGGGCGCGTTCACCGATCCGCGCGTCGAGCGTCATGCGCTGGGTCTCGGAGTCGTTGCCGACGAAGTGCTTCACGGTGGCCGCGACACCGCCGCCCTGGACACCTCGGACGTAGGCGACTCCGATGCGGGCGGTGAGCAGCGGGTCCTCGCTGAAGCACTCGAAGTGCCGTCCGCCGTAAGGGGTTCGGTGCAGGTTCACGGTGGGGGCGAGGAGGACATCGACGCCCTTGGCGCGCGCCTCGTGGGCGAGCAGTCCACCGAGCCGTTCGATCAGGGACTCGTCCCAGGTGGCGGCCAGTGCGGTGGGCGAAGGCACGTTGGCAGAGGGGCTGCGCTCGTCCCACAACTCTCCGCGAACTCCGGCGGGTCCGTCCGAGACGACCAACCGGCGTAGTCCGACGGCCGGTTCGGGGTGGAGGGACCAGAAGTCGGCGCCGGTCAGCAGCCTCACCTTCTGCTCCAGGGTGAGCGCGCCGAGGCGCCTGGCGAGCTCGGCCTCGTCGGTGACGGAGGGGGTGGAGGGGGCGTCGGTGGTGGGCTGCCGGGTCACGGCGTCCTCCTCGGTGAGGGTGAAGGCGAATGTGCAGGTGCAGGTGCAGGTGTTGGTGTAGGTGAAGTGGGGTTGTCGGTGCGTTCGATGAGCAACCGGACGTCCCAGGGCCCGAGTTCGAGCGCGGTTCCGGCGGCGAGGGGCTCACCGGTGAACAGGTCGTGGACGTCCCCGGGCAGGCGGTAACCGACCGGTTCCCAGGCCCAGTTGTGGACGAAGCGCAGGGCGGCGCCGTCGGCGGTGGTGGCCGACGTACAGGTGACGGACGGCGGCCGGTCCTCGCGCCAGGCGTCGGAGGGGAGCGAGACCGTGCCGACCCAGTCGGCGAGGCTGCGCGAGAGTTCGCGGTCCGGGACGGTTCCGATGTACGTCACGCGGCCGGCGCCGTACTCGTGGGTGGTGACGGCGGCGAACTGGCCCAGGTGCGGATGGTCGTACCCGGCGAGGACGGTGGCACCCTCCGCGATCAGTCCATCCGCCCAGGCGGTGGCGTGCCCGTGCAGAGCGGGGCCGCTCATGTCCCCCGGTGTGACCGTGACCGGCGTCAGCACATTGGTGAACTCCTGATAGCGCACGCCCGCCGCGGGCCGCAGCACTCCAGGCATGACCGTGTGCCGGGCGACGGCCTCCTCGTCGGCGTAACCGGTGCGCGGGGTGAGGACGAGATGCCCGCCGGCTTCGGCGTACCGGCGCAGCAGGTCGAGCGTCGCGTCGTCCGCGATGTACAGCGCCGGGACGACCAGCACCGGCCACAGGTCCACCAACTCCTCCGGACTGGAGGGAAGTTGTTCCGGGGAAACGATGTCGACGGACAACCCGGCGTCGAACAGCCCCCGGTAGAAGGCGGCGACGATGCGGTCGTAGGACCGCGGATCGCCGAACCAGGCTGGGGTGTTGCCCCGGAGCGGTGCCATGAACTCCATGGCCCAGCGGCTGTCGGCGGACAGCAGCATCGCCACGTCACTGCGGGGCCGCAGGCCCTCGATCGCGGTACCGGCCTGCTTGAACTCCCCAGCGATTGCCGAGAGTTCGTCGTACGTCCGGCCGGGTTCCAGGCTGTGGCCGAGGATGCCGCCCCAGTAGGTCTCGGCGCCGTAGTGCAGGGAGTGCCAGTGCCAGTACTCGATCATCCTGGCGCCGCGCGCGACCATGCTCCACACGGCCTGGCGGGCCTGGCCGCGGTAGAGGGGGAAGTTGTCGGCGGAGCCGCCGATCGAGGTGGCGTTGGTCTCCATGACGAGGAAGGGTTCCTGGCGGATACCGCGTGCCATGTCGTTCTGGAGGTAGAGCCAGGCGGGTCCGGACCAGGCGACGAAGAACGGGTACAGGCCGCCCTCCGGCTCGTCGGGACCCGGCAGCGCCAGCCCGTCCTGCGTGGCGTAGTAGATGTTCGCCCCGGCGATGTCGAGGGGCCGGCCGATCGTCGCGATGTCCAGGCCCTGTTGGCCGAGGGCGACGCAGGTGGTGACGAAGTGGTGCTCAGGGACGAGGCCGCGGACCAACTCGGCGTGCCAGGTGATGTATTCCTGCGTCAGCTGCGATTGATAGCGGCGCCAGGCGAGGTCGTACGACGGGGTGGAGTTGCCGTCGGGGGTCCACAGGTCCGCCCAGTCCTGCAAGCGGTGGGACCAATAGGTGAGCCCCCAGCGGCGGTTGAGGGTCTCGACGTCGCCGTAGCGTTCGCGGAGGTGGTCGAGGAAGCCCTGGAACACCGAGTCGTTGTGGAAGATGCGTAGGCCGGGTTCGTTGTCGACCTGCCAGCCGATGACCGCCGGGTGGTCGGCGTAGCGCCCCACGATCTTGCGGACCAGCCGTTCGGCGAGATGCCGGAAGGCGGGGTGCGAGTAGTCCGCGTCCTGGCGCATGCCGTACGGGATGGGTTGCCCGGTGCCCGAACGGGCCGCCGTTTCGGGGTACTTGCGGCGCAGCCAGGGCGGGACGGCGTAGGTCGGGGTGCCGATGATCGCCTTGATGCCCCGGTCCTGGGCGGCGTCGAGCACCGGTTGCAGCCAGTCGAGTTCGAAGTGGCCTTCGCGGGGTTCCCAGGTCGACCAGACCGACTCGCCGACCCGGATGACGCTGAACCCGGCCTCGGCCATGAGATCGAGGTCCCGCGCGAGCCGCTCGTACGGCTGGTACTCGGTGTAGTACGCGGCTCCGAAGAGCATGCGTGGGGAGGAAGTGCCCATACGGTGCTGGTGGCTTTCTCTCGGTGCCGGTCGGCTGTCTCGGACGGGAGGACGGCTCAGTCCTCGCCCCGGTACCTGAACTGGCCGAAGGCGACGGTCCCTTCAGCGGCGTACATGCCGACGACTCGGCCGGTGAAGGACGCGGCGGTCTCGGCGGAGACGTAGCGGCCGTCGAGCGCCGCGAGTTCGACCGGTCCGGTGCCGGAGTCGACGGACAGGCGGACCACGTCCGGGCCGAGGGCGTCGAGACCCATGCCGCTGACCGGCTCGGTCTCGATCCGTACGGTCACCGGCCCTGCGGCAAGCGGCTGCTCCCAGGTCTGGCAGAGCCCGCCCACCCGAGCCCGGGCACGGGCGACACCGGCGCCCACCTCGATGTCGTAGTGATGGCGTTCGTCGATTCGCAGGCTCAGGCCGCCGACTCCCCCGGCGCTGTCCACGCGGACCGAGAAGGCGGCCGCCTGGTGCTGCTGGCGGCGCCCGACGAACCGTGGCCGCGGGTCGTCCATGGTGGAGCCGTCGGCCTGTACGACGAGGTGGCCCGGTCGTTCGGTGAGCGATGACCAGTCGGCGGCCGGTGTCCGTATGGAGAGCCACTCCGGGCCGAGTTGGGCGCCGGTGAAGTCGTCGTGGTGCTCAACCGGTGCGGTGGGCGCAGTGAGTTCAACTGGCTGCACCACCGGCCAGCCGTCAACCCATTCCAGCGTCGTGCTGAATGTCTCCCGGCCCATCGGAGAGAACGCCCTCGTCAGACCGCCGGGGCGCATCCCCAGCAGGAACAGCGCCCAGCCGCCGTCGGGAGTGCGGACGAGGTCGGCGTGGCCGGTGTTCTGGACCGGGCGGGCGGTGCTGCGGGCGCTGAGCACCGGGTTGGCCGGGCCGCCTTCGAAGGGGCCGTCAGGGCGGGTGCCGCGGGCGATGCTCACGGAGTGCCCGCGCTCGGTGCCGCCCTCGGCGATCAGGAGGTACCAGGTGCCGTCGATCTCGTAGAGGTGCGGTGCCTCGGGGAACATGAGGCCCGTGCCCGACCACAACGACCGGGGTTCTTCGAGGGCTTGGCCCGTCTCCAGGTCCATGCGGACCTGCTGGATGCCGAGGTGCTCGCCGGCGTGGTCGCCGTCGAGCTGGAGTCCCGAGTAGGTGACGAAGCAGGTGCCGTCGGTGTCCCACGCGAGGTCCGGGTCGATGCCCGGCACACCCTGCATGACGATGCCGTCGGACCAGGGTCCCTCGGCCTGTTCGGCGGTGAAGATGAGACTGCCGCGTCCCATCGCGTCGGTGACGACCAGCCAGAAGCGTCCGTCGTGGAACCTGATGGTGGGCGCCCAGGCACCGCCGAGCGTGGGGACCTTCTCCACCGCCAACTGCCCCGGCCGGGTTACCACGTTGCCGATCTGCTCCCACCGCACCAGGTCGCGGCTGTGGAACAGCGGTACACCGGGGAGGTACTCGAAGCTGGAGCACGCGAGGTAGTAGTCGTCGCCGACGCGGGTGATGCTGGGGTCCGGGTGGAAGCCGGGGAGGACGGGGTTGGGCAGGGTCATGCTCGGTCTCCCGACGTCGGGGCGGTCGTGGATACGGCTGTGGAGGCGCCCGGGGACGCGGCTGAGGCGTCGGCCAACCGGCGCCGCTCGGCCCGGCGTTCCGCCTGCCGCTCCGGGTCCGGCACGGGGGCGGCCAGCAACAGGCGTTGCGTATAAGGGTGTTGGGGCGCGGTGGTGACGGTGGCCGCGTCGCCGGTCTCGATGATCTCTCCGCCGCGCATGACCGCCACCCGATGGCTGATGTGCCGGACCACGGAGAGGTCGTGGGTGACGAAGAGGTAGGCGACGCCGGTGCGTTCCTGGATCTCGACGAACAGGTCCAGTACCCGGGCCTGGGTCGACAGGTCCAGTGCGCTGACCGGTTCGTCGCAGACGATGACGCGCGGGTCCCGGGACAACGCCCGTGCGATGGCGATGCGTTGGCGCTGTCCGCCGGAGAACTCGCGCGGCAGCCGCTCCCCCGCGTCGGCGGGCAGCCGTACGTGGTCGAGCAGGTCCCGCACCCGCTTCTCGGCCTCCGTCCGAGGGGTTCCCGCGACGCGCAGCGGTTCGCTGAGGATGTCGTTCACGGTCATCGCCGGGTTGAGGGAGGTGTACGGGTCCTGGAACACCACCTGGATGTCGCTGCTCAGCGCCCGGCGTTCCCTCGCGCCGAGACCCGAGATGACCTTGCCGTCGTAGCGGACGGTGCCGGAGGCGATCGGAGCCAGCCCGAGGACGGCCCGGCCCAGCGTGGTCTTGCCCGATCCCGACTCGCCGACCAGTCCGAGGGTCTCGCCCGCGCCGATGGCGATCGACACGCCCTTCAGCACCCGGAACGGCGGCTTGCGCCAGCCTTTCGCCGGGTACTCAACGACCAACTCGTCGGCGACCAGCAGGGGTTCGATCGGGAGTTCCTTGTTCGGCGTACCGTTCATGGTTCCGTTTTTGGTCCCGTTCAATGTCCCGGTCATGCCGGACCCTCCTGACGTCCGGTGTGCGTGGTGCCCGCGCTGTTCGTGATGCCTGCGGTGTCCGTGGCTCCCGCGACGCTCGCCGACACGGTGCGGTTCAGGCTCAGCGCGGACCGCGGCTCGGCGTCCTCCAACGTGGAGGACAGGAGCATGCGGGTGTACGGGTGTTGCGGAGCGGCGAACAACTCCGCCACGGGTGCGGACTCGACGACCGTGCCGGTCTGCATGACCGTCACGCGGTCGCAGATGTCGGCCACCACGCCGAAGTCGTGGGTCACCAGGATCACGCCCATGTTCCGCTCGCGCTGAAGGGACCGCATCAGGTCGAGCACCTCGGCCTGCACGGTCACGTCGAGGGCGGTGGTCGGCTCGTCGGCGATCAGCAGGTCCGGTTCGCAGGACACGGCGCCGGCGATGAGGACGCGTTGCGCCATACCGCCGGAGATCTGGTGCGGGTAGGAGCGGAAGACCCGTTCGGGGTCGGAGATGCCGACGCGTTCCAGCAGGCCGAGGGTCTTCGCCTTCGCCTCGGCCGCGGACAGGCCGAGGTGTCGGCGTACCGGTTCGACCAGTTGGGCGCCGATACGGAAGGAGGGGTCGAGGTTGGACATCGGTTCCTGCGGGACGTAGGCGATCCGGTGGCCGCGGTAGCGGTTCATCGCGGCGCGGCCGAGCCGTCCCAGTTCCGTGCCGTCGAACTCCAGCCGCGCGGTGGCGACTTGGGCCTCCCGGGGTAGCAACCCGAGGACGGCGAAGGCTGTTTGGCTCTTGCCCGAACCCGACTCCCCCACCAGTCCGAGGACTTCGCCCCGGCGGACCGTCAGGGAGACGCCGTCGACGACGGTCTTCTCGCCCTGGGCCGTCGGGTAGGAGACGGTCAGGCCTTCCAGGACGAGCAGGGCTTCGTCCGTCTCACCCGCCTCAACTGTGACGGGCGGTGCCTTCTTGTCCGCGGTCGGCTTACGGGTCGTAGCGCCACGCGACTTCTTCCGCCCGCCCGTCGCGCTCCCGTCCAGCGCGTCCCGCAGGGCGTTGCCCAGCAGGCCGAACGTGGCGACGGTCACGGCGAGCGCCACTCCGGGCCAGACCATCAGGACCGGCTTCGTGTAGATGTTGCCGAAGGCGTCGTTGAGCATGGAGCCCCAGCTCGCCTGCGTCGCCGAGCCCAGGCCGAGGAATTCGAGCCCGGACTGGATGACGATGCCGAGGCCGAGCATCTGGGCGGCCTGGATGATGGTCGGCGCCTGCACGACGGGCAGGATGTGCCGGCGGATGATCCGGGCGTCCGTCAGACCGGACACCCGTGCCGCGTCGACGTACAGCTCCTCGCGCACGGAGATCACCGAGGCGCGGATCAGCCGGAAGACGCCCGGTGACATCAGCAGGCCGAAGACCGCCATGGCGAGGTAGGTGTTCTGGCCCACCGCGGACATCACGACGAGGAGCACGATGATCGCGGGTACGGCCATCAGCAGGTTGGAGACCCAACTGCTCACCGCGTCGAACCACTTGCGGTAGTAGCCGGCCACCAGACCGGCGGGCACGCCGATCGCCACGGCGACGGCCACCGCGAGCAGCGCGCCGAGCAGGCTGGTCCGGCCGCCGTAGAGGAGTCGGGCCAGGACGTCGCGGCCGACGCCGTCGCCGCCCAGCGGGTGTGTGCCGCTGATCGGGGCGAGGCTGTCGGTCAGTGAGGTGTGGGCCGGGTCCTGGCTGGTCAGCAGGGGTGCGAAGAGGCTGGCCAGGGAGATGAGGGCGAGCAGCACCAGGCAGGTCACGGCCACCGGGTCGCGCAGCAGTCGGCGCAGGAGTCCGGTCCGTCCCTGCGCGGCTACGGCCGTGGCGACCGCGCCCGCCGGCTCTTCGGACTGGGGAAGCGTCATCCGACACGCACCTTCGGGTTGAGCCAGCCGTACGCGAGGTCCATCAGGATGTTGACCACCACGACGAGGGCGACCATGACCACGACGACGCCCATGACCACCGGGGTGTCGCCCTGCGAGCCGGCGCTCGTCGCCTGGCTGCCGATCCCGTTGAGGCCGAAGACCTTCTCGACCACCACCGCGCCACCGACCAGGCCGATGAACTGGAGGGCCAGCACGGTCAGCGCGGCCGGGGCGGCGTTGCGCAGGGCGTGCCGGAACAACAGGCTCCGCTCGCTGATGCCACGGCTGCGCAGGGTGCGGACGTAGTCGGCGCGCAGGACGTCGACCATGGAACCGCGCACCTGTTGGGCGGTGGCGGCGATCGCTCCGACGGAGAGCGACAACGCGGGGAGGGTGATCGACCGGAGCCAGCCACCCGCCGAGTCCGCCAGCGGCACGTAGCCGGTCGCGGGCAGCCAGCCCAGGTCGACGCCGATCACGACGGCGAACACCAGGGCGACCAGGAAGCTGGGTACGGCGAACCCCAACACCGCGAGCAGTTGCACCACTTGGTCCAGGGCGCCCCGGCGGACCGCGGCGGCCACGCCCAGCACCGTGCTCAGTACGGCCGACACCAAGAGCGCGGCCAGCACGATCGACAGGGTCACCGGCAGTTTGTTCTCCAGCGAACTCGTCACGGACTCGCCGCTGAACCACGAGCTGCCGAGGTTGCCGTGCACCGCGTCCGCGAGCCAGTGGCCGTAGCGGACCACGAAGGGCTGGTCGAGCCCGAGTTCGGCGGACTTGGCGGTCACCTGCTGCTGGGTGGCGGTCTGCCCGACGATCTGGCGGACCGGGTCGGAGCCGGTGAGGCCCATCAGCGCGAAGGTCGTGGTCGCGATGACCAGGACCAGGACCAGCCCGGCGACGATGCGCCGGACCAAGAAAACGATCATCTGTCTCTCCACCTTGCCTCTCCCTGACCGGAGTTCATCGGCGGCCGGGCGGAAGCCGTGTCACGGCTCCCGCCCGGTCCGACTCCCGGTCAGCCAGCGGGCTTGAAGTTGTAGATCGGCGGGACGGCGGCGAACGTCTGCGGCGTGAAGGTGACGTTCTTGGTCGTGGCGTAGGTGTTCTCCACGGAGTCCCAGGGCGCGTTCCACGCCTGGTCGACGAGGTACGTGTTGAGCTGCTTGAACAGCGCGTCCTGGGCGGCACCGGTCGCGGACTGCGCCTTGGTGATGAGGTCGGTGACCTTCGGGTCCGAGCTGTGCAGCGGGTTCCACAGCGCGCTCTTTCCCACCTCGATCTGGATGGTGTCCCAGGGGCGGAAGGAGGCCAACGTCATGTACGACAGCGGGTACTTGCCCGCGAGAAGGGCGCTGATGAACTGCGTGACCGGGATCTTGTCGACCTTGACCTTGATCCCGATGTCCTCCAACTGCTGCACCATGGCGGCCTGTTGGTCCGGGAAGACCGACGACACGTCCGGGACGGTGACCGAGAAACCGTTCGGGTAGCCGGCCTCGGCCAGCAGCTGCTTGGCCTTGGCGGGGTCGTAGGTGTACTTGGAGTCGAGCGAGCTGTCGAAGGCCGAGCCGCCCGGGTTGAAGATCTGGGTCGTCGCCTTGCCCAGTCCCTGCTTGGCCGTCTTGACGATCGTGGAGCGGTCGAAGGCGTAGTTCAGGGCCTGGCGGACCCGGACGTCGCCGAGCGCCTTGACGATCTTCCCTTCGCGGTCCCAGATGTAGACGCCCTCGACGTCACCGGAGGTGTACTTGGTGACGTTCAGCCCGCTGCTCTTGGCCGGCGCGACGTTCTTGGCACTGGCCAGTAGCGCGCCGTTGACCTGCCCGGAGCGCAGCGCGTTGAGCACGGCGGTCGGGTCGGTCAGCGGCTTGAGGACGATCTTGTCGAAGGGGAAGGCGGCCTTGTTCCAGTAGCCCTGGTTGCGCACGAAGGTGTACGTACTGCCGTCCGTGGTCGCGGACTTGTCCAGGGTGTACGGCCCCGAGCCCACCGGGGTGGTCTTGATCGTGCCCGCGGCGATGGCCTTGGGGCTGGCGATCATGCCGGCCACGTTGCCGAGGTTCGGGACGAGGGAGGGGTCGGGCACCGAGAGCCTGATCTCGACCGTGGTGGCGTTGACGACGTCGACGCCGGTGATGCCCTTGAGCTGGCCCGCGGCCTCGCTGGTGCCCTTCTCGGTGTGCAACAGGTTGGTCTTGACCGCCGTCGCGTCCAGGGCGGTGCCGTCGGTGAACTTGACGCCGGTGCGCAGGGTCATCGTGAGGACCGTACGGGCCGCGTTGTACGACCACTTGGTGGCCAGGTTGGGCTTGACCTCGGCCGTCGGGGACAGCCGGAGCAGCGAGTCGTATACGGGCTGGTAGTACTGCGTGTTGTTGCCGAGACCGGCGTCGGCCAGATCCCATGGCTGGGCCGCGACCAGGGGGGCCAGGGTGAGGGTGCCGCCGGTGGCCGCCTTGCCCGAACCGGATCCCGATCCCGAGCCGCACGCGGCCGCGGACAACATCAGGACAGCCGATACGGCGGTCAGCGCGATTCTTCGCATGGGTGCTCCGCTGGTGAGTGGTTGACCGGACGGCATCGCACGGCGAGCCGCCCTCAAGGGCCTCGGAGGGAGTGGGACACCAGGTCCTGACGCGGCCTGGACCGTTCTTGGCGGTCAGCCGTTCCTGGCGGAAGGGGGCTATATGTCCACCGTTTTTCGGTGGGTCCGAAATCAGCCACTGATACGTACAAGTGAAACGTATGCGTAACGTAGCCCCGCGCTTGGAGGACCACAAGGGCCGTGCAGCAGCTTTTTGGAAAGGGGGATTCCGGACGAACGGCGACGGACGGTGGAGCCATGGGGCACGGGGAACCGGGAGCAGGGCGCGCGAGGAGTCTGCGCTGTTGCACGCCGGGAGCCGGGCCTACCCGCAGTCGGCCGAAGACCTCCTGGTCACACCGGCCAGGGTCAGGCGGACTCGCGGACGACCAGCGTCAGTGGGGTCACCTGGGGTACCGGTGGCTGGGATTGGCCGGTCACGCCGTTGACGATCATGCGGGCGATACGGCCCACGGCGACGTCGAGGTTGTTGTCGATCGTCGTCAGCGGCGGTACCGCGAACGGCGCCAGCTTGTCGTTGTCGACGCCGATCACGGCCAGGTCGCCGGGGGCGGCGAGGCCCACCCGGCGCATCCCCGCGAGGAGGGCGAAGGCCGTCTCGTCGTTGTAGGCGCACACCCCCGTGACGGCGGGCACGGCCGCGTGCCACTGCTCGGCCGCCGCGGCGGCCGCCGAGATGTCGAGGGGCACGTCCAGCACGACCGGCGGTTCGAGACCGCACTCCTTGCAGGCGGTACGGGCGCCGTCGAGCCGCAGGTCCAGGAAGTCCCGGAGCCGGGGGTCCCCGGGGGCCGCGTAGCCGATGCGCGTGTGTCCCGTCGCCGCGAGCCGCTCGACCTGCATCGCGCCGATCAGGGTCTGGGGCACGGTCAGGACACCCGGGGCGACCGCGGGGCCCATCCCGGCGCTGACCACGTGGATGCCGGCCGCCCGCATGCTGGCCATGTCGTCGGCGCCGACATCGAAGGCCGTCATCACGGCCGCCGGCATCAGCTCGCGCCACAGCGACTTGAGGGGGGCGTGCCGCTCGCGTCGGGTGACGAGGTTCAGACCGTGCCGTTCCAGTTCGTCGCCGAGCAGTTCGACCAGGGCGGTCAGCGTGCCGCCGACGGGAACGTCCGGGAGGAACAGCAGCACGAGATCGCTGCGGCCCAGGCGCAGGGCGCGTGCGGCGGCCGACGGTTCGTAGCCCAGCTTGGCCACCGCGTCGAGCACTTTGCGCCGGGTCTGGTCGGAGATCTTCTGGTGCGACACGTCGTTCAGCACATAGCTGACCGTGGTCTGCGAGACCCCCGCCTCCTTGGCGACGTCGGTCGCCGTCACGCGGCCGGTCCTGCGCGCCATGGGAGTCTCCTGGGGAAGGTCTCGGGCAGTCCTGATTGCGGAGCGATTGCGGGGCGTCGACTGAGCGGCGAACTCTACTGAATCGTAACAGTGGGCATGCGGGATGTCCGATACTCCGGACACCCCGGACCGTGAAAATCCGGTGCGCACCACGCGCCGGCCGACGTCGGGCTCACCCCCTGTTGTCGATGCTCCAGGCCCACATCTTCCCCGTGGCGATGCGCTTGAGGAGGGTGTTGAAGTCGGCCTTGACGGCTTCCGGTGTCTTCTCCGGCGGGAACAAGGGCTTGATGGGCTGGCGCTCCAGGGGCAGGTCCTGGGCGAGGCGGGCCTTGTAGTCGTTGTACACCGCCGCGATGTCCTTGCGGATCGTCTCGCCCTCGCTGTTGCCCAGGAGCGGCATACCGCGCTTGCGGTCGTCGTTCGTCGCGGCGATCGACGCGACGTCCATGAGGAAGCAGTCGATCAGGTCGGTGACGTCCTGCTCCCTGGCGCCGTCCTCCTTGTTGCGCACGTCCCGCAGCAGCAGGTCCGCCATCTCCAGGGTGACGTCGCGGTAGACGGTGTACCGCGGGCTTCCGGGGATGACGCCGAGCACGTGGTCGGCCTGCTGGGCGGTGTCGGAGTTCATCGACGCGAATCCGTCGGGAACGTCCTTCCCCTCAAGACCCGGCACCGGGTACGGCATGCCCCGGAAGTTCTCCTCCTCCTCGTTCATGTTGGGGGCGGCCTGCGCCATCGGATGCATGCCGAACTCATGGCACAGCATGCCCACGATGTAGCCGATGTCGTAGTTCTCCAGGTAGTAGGAGGCCAGCGTGACGAAGACGCCCTCGGCCCCCTTGTCGACCACGTTCGCCGGCGCCTCCAACACCCGCTTCTCCAGCGTGATCCGGCAACTCCGGTCACCGAGAAAGGACTTGACCTTGGAGTTGGAGGCCAGAAGTTCCAGAATCCGCGTGGCCTTCCCCTGCGATTCCGGGTACTTGAGCGACACGTTGGTGAACGAGATGTTCCCGTGCGACAACTTGCTCCGCTGAACCACCGCCCTCTGCACGGCCGCAGCGGGATCGGCCGCCCGCCCGGCCCAGGAGTGACCCCCTTCGCCGAGCATCCGCACGACCCCGGCGTTGCCCGCCTTGCCCTGGAGCGACAGCAACTCGTGCGGCGGCGCAACGGAGTTGACGGGACTGACTGCGGGGCTGACTGCGGGGCCGCTCACCGAGGCACGCCGGGCTCCGGCATCCTTCGGGCGGACTTCGTCTCGGGCGCGCACGTGCTCACTTCCTGGCCGGCCTGACATCGCGATCATCGCTGTCTAACCGCAGGCCGGACGCCCCCACCAGGTCCTCCGGGGCAATGATTCACGCCGAAGATCCACTCCAACTGCCCGTAGGGGCACAGAGGTCCAAGGAGGATTCCGGGGTGTTCAAGGGGTGCGCCGCGCGAATCTGGCACGGGCGTCGTCATGCGCGCCGCGCAACAACTCCACGACCAACTCCCCCGTCCTCTCACCGGGATTGACGACACAGATCCAGCCGAGCGCCCCGTACACCGGGTGCGGCAGCACGGTGTCGGTCGCCGCGAAGTCGTGGGACAGGTCGAGACCGGGTGGCAGCGACTCCCCCGTGAGTTCGCGGAACGCCGAGCGGCCGACATGGATGTTCACGCGCCAACGCCCCGAAGGGTCAAGGTCGGACACGGTGTCGTCGGAATAGTTCTTGGTGACGACGGTGCCGTACGGCTGGACGTTCTGCGGGAGTTGGCCGTCGGGGGCGTAGTAGAAGAAGGCGTCTCCCCAGGCGAGTTCGGGAAACGCACTGCCCGGTTCCGGTACGAGCACGAAGGAGCCGGTGAGGTCTCGTACGGTCGCGATGATCTGTTCCATACTCATGGTTCAAGCATGACCTTCAAGTGCTTATGTGGGGTTGGGCGATGAGTGAACCGGAGGGCGGTCCGAAACAGGAGACGCTCAGGACCGCCGATGCCGCGCGGGAGTCGGGGTATTCGGTGCAACAGGTGCGCGACCTGGAGCGGCTGGGAGTCATCCCTCCGGCGGCCCGGTCGAGCAATGGATACCGTTCCTACGCACCGCTGCATGTCCACGCCCTCCGCGCCTATCGAGGCATCGCCGGTGCTGTAGGACCGGTCGTAGCGCGGCAGTTGCTCGCGGAACTGCGCACGAGGACGATCACGGAGGCGGCCTCGGCGATCAACGAGGTCCATGTGCGGCTCGCGCGGGAACGCGAAGAAGCTTTGCGCGCCCAACATGCCTTGCGCACGATCCAAGCCGAGGCGGACACACCGGAGTTCGAGCAGGACGTCGAGCAGGACAGCGACGCGATGACGATCACCGAACTCTCCAGAGCACTCGGCGTCCGCTCTTCGACCCTGTGCTTCTGGGAACAGGAGGGACTCGTCACCCCTGAGCGCGTGACCTCCGTCCAGGCCCGCCGCTACGACCTCTCCGCCATCAGGACGGCCCGTATCGTCGCGGCCCTCCGTAGCACCGGTTACGGCATTCCGGCGGTGCGCGAGATCGTGGGGTCCCTGCATCAGC
This sequence comes from Streptomyces sp. NBC_01288, assembly GCF_035982055.1. Taxonomy (NCBI): domain Bacteria; kingdom Bacillati; phylum Actinomycetota; class Actinomycetes; order Kitasatosporales; family Streptomycetaceae; genus Streptomyces; species Streptomyces sp. NBC_01288. The sequence continues at coordinate 10,193,182 of NZ_CP108427.1, read as the reverse complement.
TGGACGGCGCGGAAGAGGCCCACCGCGTCCTGCGCGCACGTCTCGACGGGATCGCGCTACGGACCGTGGGACTGCTCCGAGCCGGGGCGGACCTGGCAGCCGTCCTCACCGACCCTCGCTGCGCCCGAACCTGACGTAGGCGAAGAGGCCGAAGACGTTCCCGAAGGCGCAGATCGCGAGCCAGATCTGGGGCGGGAACCGTTGGGTGCGGGGGTGGCGTGCGATGTCGAGCATGCAGAGGACCGCGGGGAGGATCGCGATGAGCGGCACGATCGCGACCCACGGTGTGGGTGGCGGTGAACCGAGGGAGTCGGCGAACACGGGAAGCAGCCCCGGTGTCATGGCGTGTCGGGGGCGAGGATGAAGATGCCGGCGACCTTCTCGTCCGTGTCGAACGCGACGCGGGCCTTCATGTCGCCGGCCTCGTAGGTCAGCGGGATGTCGACGACCGTGTGGTCGCCGATGCGGCGGACGAACGGCTCGCCCTCGCCGTAGCCCTCGAACTCCCCGACGAGCCCGGTGACGGTGGCCAGGCCGTCGCCTCGGACCTTGTCGGTGAAGGCCTCCAGCACCTGCGCGTTGAAGGACTGCCTGGCCTCGTCCATGCGCCCTTCGAGAACGGCCGTGACGATCGCGATCGCTCGCTCCGCCGCGTCGGCCATGCGCACCGTCTTGTCCATGGGTTCTCCCGTGCGGGGATCAATGGGTTTGCCGAACCGCTGGAAGGCGGCCTGGCGGGTGACTCCGAGCAAGTCCCCGAGCTCCTGCCAGGTGTGACCGGCGTCGCGGCTCTGCTGCACACACAGCCTGAGCACCTGTTCCGCCAGGCCGTCGACGTCCCTCGCCCGCCGGACCAGGTCCAGGTACGCGGGTGATGCCAGCGGACTGCCCAGCGCCCGCGCCAGGACCGCGGCCCGCTCGGCCAGCAGGTCACTCAGGGCAGCGAGAGTCTGAGGGGAATCGGCCACACGTAAAGGATGCCTTTACACGTCGACCACGTCAAGGATTCCTTTACGGCTTCGGCCCGGTGTCCGGACAGCCCCCGCCCCAGGACACTCCCCACCGAATTCCCGTGCCGGCACGGTCAGTTCACGGTCAAGAACCTTGACAGGTGATTGGTCTAGTCCAAATATGGTCGCTGTTCGTCCCGGTCAGGGGCGGCTTCTCTCCTCTCAGCATGGGAGCGTCAATGAGACGACCTGGGCCTCTTCGCGCGTCGTTGTCCTGCGCGGCCGTAACCGCCTTGTCCGCGGGGCTTGTTGGTCTCGGCGGAGGTGCCGCGGATGCCTCGCACCGCGCTCGGCCCATGCCCGACCATGTCGCGGCGCCCTACTTCGAGGCGTGGACCGGTGAGAGCCCGGCGGCGCTGGCCGCCGCGTCCGGGAACAAGTACCTGACGATGGCCTTCTTGCAGACCGAGGCGGCCGGTTCATGCTCGGCGTACTGGAACGGTCTGCCCGCCCAGCCGATCGCGAAGTCCACCTTCGGCAAGGACATCGCCACGATCCAGGCGCGCGGCGGCAACGTCATCCCGTCCTTCGGCGGCTACGCGGCGGACACCACCAACACCGAACTGGCCGACAGTTGCACCGATGTCGGCGCCATCGCGAAGGTCTACGAGAGTCTGGTCACGACGTACGGCGTGAGCCGGATCGACCTCGACATCGAGGCCGACTCCATCAACAACACGGCCGGCATCGACCGCCGCAACAAGGCGATCGCGAAGGTGCAGCGCTGGGCCCAACGCACCGGCCGAAGCGTGGAGTTCTCCTACACGCTGCCGACGACCACCACCGGTCTGGCGCCCAACGGCGTCGCCCTGTTGCAGAATGCCGTCGACAACGGCGCGCGCGTGGACGTCGTCAACATCATGACGTTCGACTACTACGACGGCGCGACCCACGACATGGCGGAGGACACCAGGACCGCCGCGACCGGCCTGCATTCCCAACTCGCCGCGCTCTACCCGAAGAAGAACCCGGCGAAGCTGTGGAAGATGATCGGCGTCACCGAGATGCCCGGCATCGACGACTTCGGCCCGGCGGAGACCTTCACCACGCAGAACGCGGTCACGGTGAAGAAGTGGGCCGTCGCCCGGGGTATCAACACGCTCTCGTTCTGGGCACTTCAGCGCGACAACGGGAATTGCGTGGGCACCGGCGGCGCCAACAACTGCTCCGGGATCGCCCAGGACACCTGGTACTTCAGCCACACCTTCAAGTCGTTCACGCGCGACTTCGGCTACCAGCCCTAGCGGCTCGGCTGACTGCGTGTCGCCGCCTCCCCCAGGGCGGCGTCGCGTCAGTCCTGCATCATCTCGCGCACCAGCGGCGCCACCTTCGTGCCGTACAGCTCGATGTTGGTCATGAGGGCGTCGTGGGGCATTCCGGTGATGCCGTACTTGAGGTTGAAGCGGGTCGCGTCGAGGGTTTTGAGGGTGTCCGCGATCTTGCGGGCCACGGTCTCGGGCGAGCCGACGTGCAGGGCGCCGCCGGGGCCGACGTCCCGCATGAGGCTCTCGCGGGTCGGGGTGCGGAAGCCGCGTTCCCGCGCCACGCTCGCGATCAGCTGCTGGAAGGCCGGCACGAACTCCTCCACCGCCTGTTCGTCGGTGGCGGCGACATGGCCGGGGGCGTGCACGCCGATGGGCCGCGCGGGGTGGCCGAACTCCGCCAGCGCCCGCCGGAACAGCTCTGAGAACGGGGCGAAGCGGGCCACGTCCCCGCCGATGATCGCCAGCATCAGGGAGAACCCGTACTGGGCGGTGCGGATCACCGACTGCGGGCTGCCGCCGACCCCGATCCAGGTGGGGATCGAACCCGTCTCGCTGTGCGGGTAGACGGAGACGCCGTCGAGGGCGGCCCGGGTGGTGCCGGACCAGGTGACGGGCTTCTCCTTGAGCAGTTCGGCGAAGAGGGCGACCTTCTCCTCGAACAACTCCTCGTAGTCGTTCAGGTCGTAGCCGAAGAGCGGGAAGGACTCGGTGCTCGACCCTCTGCCGAGGATGACCTCGGCGCGGCCCGCGGAGACGGCGTCGAGGGTGGCGTAGCGCTGGAAGACACGGACGGGATCGTCCGAACTGATCACCGTAACGGCCGAGTTGAGGCGGATGCGCTCGGTGCGGGCGGCGATGGCCGCGAGGACGACGTCGGCGGCCGAGAGGGGCATCGACTCGGTGTGGTGCTCGCCGATGCCGAAGTGGTCGACGCCGGCCCGGTCGGCCAGAACGCCTTCCTCGACGAGGCGGCGGATGGCCTGGCCGTGGGTCAGCGGCGTGCCGTCGGCGTCGTTCGTGACGTCACCGAACGTGTCCAGGCCGAGCGTGATGTCGAAGGGGGTGGTCGGGCTGGTCATCTCATGCTCCTTGGTTCTGCTCGGTGGGTCAGGCGGCGATACGGCGCATCACGCCGAGGAGCCGGGTCAGGTCGGAGGCGTCGACGTGGTCGAGGACATGACGCCGGACGCTGGACAGATGGGCGGGCCATGCCTCCTGGAGGCGGGCGAGACCCTGGTCGGTGAGGACGGCGTTCCAGCCCCGGGCGTCCTCGGCGCACCGCTCCCGTCCGACCAGCCCCTGGGTCTCCAGACGGGTGACGATGCGGGTCATGCCGCTCAGCGAGAGGTTGCAGACGGACGCCAGCTCGCTCATGCGCATGCGCCGGTCCGTGGCCTCGGACAGGTGCATGAGGGTCGTGTACTCGGACAGCGGCAGGCGCTGCTCGCGCAGCATGTCGGCGTCGACGGCCCGGGGCAGCACGAGCATCACCCGCGCGAGTTCGCGCACCAGCTCCTCCTCGTGCGGACTCATGGGGCGCAGTGGCTGCTCGGGCGTGGTCATGCCACCAGTTTACTTGATTGACGAAACAAGTAAGTGGGCTGAACTGTGCGGTGGGGGCGGACCCGCGGCGCTCACCGGCCGGGAGGGATCTCCTCGGTCGTGGTCGCGTGGCCGTGATAGCGCAGCAGGAGCATCGCGGCGTCGTCGTGGAGCGGTCCGGCCGTGTGCCGGACCAGGTCCTCGCGCAGGGAGCCCAGGGCGCTCTGCGCGTCGGGCTCCTTCAGCAGGTGCGCCCGCTCGCCCAGCGGATAGAACGTGCCATGGCCGTCGCGGGCCTCGGTGACGCCGTCGGTGTAGAGCAGCAGTTGCTCGCCCGGCGCGAAGCGCACGGAGAACGGCTTCGGGCTCTCGCTGCCCTGCGCGCCGCCCAGGCCGAGCGGCGGGGCGTAGGAGGGCGGTGCCGGGAAGTCGGCGGTGCCGTTGCGGCGGACGACCATCGGGGGCGGGTGGCCGTAGTTGAGGAAGAGCACCTCGTGGTCCGTTCCGATCTCGGCGAGGACGGCGGTCACGAACTTCTCGTCGGACAGCACGCGGGAGACGCTGCGCTCCAGGCGTTCGCCGAGTCCGACGAGGTCGGGTTCGTCGTGCGCGGCCTCGCGGAACGCGCCGAGCACCACGGCGGCCGTCTCCACGGCGGCGAGCCCTTTGCCCTGCACATCGCCGACGATGACCCGCACCCCGTGTGGGGAGGCGACCACCTCGTACAAGTCGCCGCCGATGCGCGCTTCCGCGACGGCCGAGGTGTACGAGACCGCCGCCTGGAGGGGTCCCGCGGTCAGCGGCACGGGCCGTAGAAGAACTCTCTGCGCGACCTCCGCGATGGAGCGCACGCTCGCGAGTTCGGCCTCGCGGCGGCCGCGCATCACGGCGGCGGCGATGCCCGCGCCGGTCACGCCCACCACCGACACCATCGCCAGGAAGCCCCGGCGTTCCTGGAACAGGCCGTCGTAGAGACCGAGTCCGACGCACAGGGCGAGCGCCGCCGCGCCGAACCACGCGGTACGGCGCCAGCCGCCGACCAGTCCGGCGAAGGCGGGGCCGAGGGAGGCCAGAGGCAGGAAGCCGAGGCCGGGGCCCGTGACGATGTCGCCGACCGCCACCACCGCCATCACCGCGGCGGGCAGCCAGGTCAGCACGGAAAGACTGCGCTGCGGCTTCGCTGCGGCCATGGTCCACTCCAAGGGCGTCGCGGCTTTCGGGGGCCGCCTTCCGCAGGGGCCCCTCCCCCACCTTTGGACATCGCAAGGTTGCCAGGCAATCCCCCCGACGTGCCCGGCGCTTTACCCAATTGAGTCCGAGAACGGATATTTCCTGATCGACGAAAACCAGTCGGCAACCATCTGTTGCCGCCTGGTTGCCGATCACGGACTCAGGGCAAGTGAACTGTGTAGGACCGGCCGCGCAAGATCTGCGGCGGCCCCGGTGCGGTGGCGCCGCGGGGATACCGGGTTGTCCTAGGAGGGGAAGTGATTCGCCATGCGTACGCATCGGCGTACCCATAGGCGTTCCGTACGCGTGGAGTACCTGCTGCCCGACGAGGCCGCGTCGGCGGGTCAGGCACGGAAGTTGACCTCGGAGTTCCTCGCGCGCTCCCGCCATCAGTTGGCACGGGTGGACGCGGAGCAGATCGACGACGCGACGCTGATCGTGTCCGAACTCGTCGCCAACGCGACCGAGCACGGCCGCGGTGAGTGCCGGCTGCGCCTCCAACTGTCCGACGAGCGCGTCACGGTCGAGGTCTACGACGGCAACCCGGCCCCGCCGCGCGTGCGGCCGTTGACGGTCGAGGGCGAGAGCGGACGCGGCCTGGCCATGGTCCGCTGCCTGGCCCACCGCCTGGACGTCACCCCGCTCACCGGGGGCGGCAAGCGGGTGCGGGCGATCCTGGCGATCTGACCCCGGCGGACGGTCCGTTCAGCCAACGCGCAGCGGCGGTACGACGGGCACCTCCGGGGCGGCGTCGATGTCGGCCTGGGTGATCCGGAACTCGACGGGGTAGGCCTCGCGCCGGGTGCGGCGGTCGGGTTCGGTGGTGCGCCACATGTAGAGGCAGCGGGCGCATTGGAGTACGTCCCATACGCCGTGGACCGGCGAGGTGGTCACGGTGTCGACCGTGTCGTGGGCGCAGCGGGGGCAGATCATGGCGGGTGACTCCTGAGGTCGGGTCAGCGGGTTCTTATCGGGCGGCGATGAGGGCGCGCAGCCGGTCGGCCCACTCCGGGGTCTCGGGCAGGTCCCGTACCGGGGTGTCGAAGTGGCCACGGTTGTCCGGTGCGACCGGGGTCGTGGCGTCGATGATCATCTTGCTGGTGATTCCCGGGGTGTTGGCGGCCGGGGCCAGTGCCATGACCGACAGATTGGGGACGATGATCACGTCGTCCTGGGGGTTCACCTTCGCGGACATCGCCCACATCACCTGGGGCAGGTCGAAGGGGTCGACGTCCTCGTCCACGACGATGACCTGCGTGACGTAGCCGAGGCCGTGCGGTGTGGTCATCGCGCGCATGCCGACCGCCTTGGCGAAGCCGCCGTAGCGCTTCTTCGTGGAGACGATCACCGCGAGGCCGTGGGTGTACATGGCGTTGACGGCCTGCACCTCGGGGAACTCGGCGCGGAGTTGTTTGAGGAGGGGGACGCAGGTGTTGGGGCCGACGAGGAAGTCCACCTCGCTCCACGGCATACCGAGGTAGAGGGACTCGAAGACCGGGTCGGTGCGGTAGGAGACGCGGTCGACACGGATCGTCGGCATGCGTCGGCCGCCGGAGTAGTGGCCGGTGAACTCGCCGAAGGGGCCCTCTATTTGACGCTTGCGGCTCTCGACCACGCCCTCGATGACGACCTCGGAACCCCAGGGGACGTCGAAGCCGGTGAGGGGGGCGGTGGCGATGGGGGCGGGGGCCCCGCGCAGGGCGCCGGCCATCTCGTACTCGGACTGGTCGTAGCCCATCGGCATACCGGCGACGATCGTGATGACGGGGTCGTTGCCGAGGGTGATCGCGATGGGGAGGTCTTCACCCGACTCCTCGGCGGCGTGCAGGTGTTGGGCCACGTCGTGCATGGGGACCGGCTGGAAGGCGAGGCGGTCGCGGCCGATGACCTCGATGCGGTAGGTGCCGACGTTCTGCTTGCCGAAGTGGTCCGGGTCGCGCGGGTCGCGGGAGACCACGGCCGCCTTGTCGAGGTAGAAACCGCCGTCGCCGTCGTTGAGCCGGAACAGCGGGAGGACCTTGAACAGGTCGATGTCGGCGCCCTGTTGGGTGTTCTCCCGCCAGGGCGCGTCCGCACGGCGCTCCGGTGCGACCGGGAAGGCGTCCCAGCGGCGGGCGAACTCCTCGACCTGCTCACGCACGGAGGTGTCCGGGGGCAGTCCGAGGGCGAGGGCGTGGTTGCGCCAGGAGCCGTGGACGTTCATCGCGATCCGGGCGTCCGTGAAGCCCTTGACGTTGTCGAAGTAGAGGGCCGGGGCGCCTTCGCCGATGCGTCCGGCCGCGTTGGCGGCGGCGGCCAGGTCCGGTTCGGGGAGGACCTGTTCGGTGATCCGCAGCAGCTGGTTCTCCTTGTCCAGGGTGTCCAGGAAGCTGCGGAGGTCGTCGTAGGGCATGGGGGCTCCGTACGTGAATAGGCGTGTGGCGCAGGGGTTTTGGGCGCCTCGGGTGGCTCTGGCGGTGCGTCAGGCGGCGGGGTGGACGCGGGCGTCACGGGCGGGTCGCATGCCTTCCCAGCGCTTGGCGGCGGGGGCGGGCAGGTCGAGCTGGTCGAGGACGCGGGAGGTGATGTGGGTGACGATGTCGTCGACCGAGGCGGGGTGGTTGTAGAAGGCGGGCATCGGCGGCACGATCCGCACGCCCTTGCGGGCGAGGTCGAGCATGTTCTCCAGGTGGATCTCGCTCAGGGGTGTCTCGCGTGGCACGAGGACCAGTGGGCGGCGCTCCTTGAGGATCACGTCCGCGGCGCGGCCGATCAGCCCGTCGGCGTAGCCGGTGCGGATGCCGGCAAGGGTCTTCATGGAGCAGGGCACGATGACCATGCCGTCGGTGCGGAACGACCCGGAGGCGATGGTGGCCCCCTGGTCCTCGGGGCTGTGGACGACGTCCGCCAGCTCGGCGACCTCGCGGGCGGTGTACCCCGTCTCCAGCTCGACGGTCGTCCGGGCCCAGCGGCTGAGGACGAGATGGGTCTCCACCTCGGGCAGCTCGGCGAGCTGCTCCAGCAGCCGGACACCGAGGACGGCCCCGGTCGCTCCGGTCATCCCCACGATCAGTCGCACGTCGCCAGCTCCTTGCCCAGTCCGGTCTCTGCGCTTTCGACCGTAGGAGCGGTTCGCTGCCCGACAAGGGTAGGCTCGGGACTCACCATGGGAAAAAACGGTCAGTATCGGCCCGAGATCACGGACGTGTCGTACCGTCCGTCACTCAGCGCGCCCATCGGTATGGACATCGTGGGATTCACCGAGCTGCTCGCGCGCGGTGAGCGTCGCGGCATCGATCTTTCGGCGCCGCAGCGGCCGGACTTCCACCACCTGATCCACGTCACCGAGGGCACGCTGCGCCACCGGGTGGACTTCACGGACTGCGCGGTGGAGGAGAGCGGCTGGCTGTGGGTGAGCTCGGGGCAGGTGCACCAGTACGTCCCCGCCGACCTGACGACGACCCGGGGCACGATCGTCATCTGGCAGCCCGGCTTCGTCCTGGCCGATCCCCCCTTCGACCAGTCACCCCTGCTCCCGACGGGCCCGCACGCGCGAGCGGCCCGCCTGGCACTCCGTCACCTGACCCACGAATACGCCGACTTGGCGTCGCTCCCCCTCGACGCCCACCTCCAGACGCTCCGCACGCTCCTCTCCGTCCTCCTGTTGCGCCTCTCGCACGTCCGCCCGGACCCGGTGTCGTCCGCCCCGCCCGACGACACGTTCCGCCGCTACAGCGCCGCCCTGGAACGGGACTTCCGCACGAGCCACCAAGTCGCCGACTACGCCGCCGCGTTGGGCTACAGCCCGCGCACCCTCACCCGGGCGACCCTCGCGGCGACCGGCACGACCGCCAAGCAGTACCTCGACGCCCGCATCCTCCTGGAGGCCAAGCGCCTCCTCGTCCACACCGACGCGACGGCGGCGGACGTCTCCCGCACGCTCGGCTTCAGCGAGCCGACCGACTTCGCGAAGTTCTTCCGCAAGCGAGAGGGCCGTACGCCGCTGGAGTTCCGGGCGGTGGCACGCGGGCAGACATGAGTAACCCGAGCAACCGGAGGTGGGTATGCGGGAGTTCCAGCCGGGTCGGACCGCCGTACGGCGTGATGTGTTCCGGCGGAAGGTGTGGAGTGCCCATGCGTTACGGGTCGTCGAGGACACCGCCGAGGCACTGGTCCTCGGGTGCCGGCCGGGCGCGGAGTCGTTGGCCCCGACGACCTGGATCGAGTCGCTCCTCACCGGCGACCAAACCGCCCGGCTGCGCGCCCTGCCGAACCTGGCCGACGGCAACTGGCAGCTCGGCCGCTGGACTTGGCGGGACACAACCCATCTCCAATGGGTGCCTCCCGACAGATGGTTCAGCGTCAACGCGTTCTTCGACGCCACGGGAGACGGCCAACTCACGCACTGGTACGTCAACTTCCAGCAGCCGATGCGCCGCACACCCATCGGCTTCGACACCTTCGACCTGCTGCTGGAACCTGGTGGTCACGCCCGACCTGTCACGGTGGGACTGGAAGGACGAGGACGAGTACGCCCACGGCCGCCGGTTGGGGGTGGTGCGCGAAGCCGATCATCGGGCGGTGGAAAAGGCTCGCGAGGAGGCGGTCGCGATGATCGAGGGGGGCGTCGGACCGTTCGCCGCGGAACGGGGGTTGGGGACGTGGCGCTACGAACCTCACTGGCCCGACCCTCAACTACCCACCGGGGTCCTGGACTTGAACTAGCCCGCACCGCCCGGGTCTCCCGACGGGCCGATACGCACCGGCAGTTCGCTCAGGCCCCGCAGCAGCGTGCTCGTTCGCCAGGTCAGTGTCGCGGGGTCGGTGGCGAGGGCGAGTTCAGGGCAGTGGTGCAGGAGGAGGCGTACGGCGATGGCGGCCTCGGTGCGGGCCAGGGGTGCTCCCAGGCAGTGGTGGAGGCCGTGGCCGAAGGCGAGGTGCGCGGGTCCCCGGCGCCGTAGGCAGAAGCGGTCGGGCTCGGGGAAGTGCAGCGGATCGCGGGAAGCCGCCGCCAGGGAGATCTGTACCGCGTCCCCGGCCGGGATGCGGGTACCGGCGAGGTCCAGGGACTCGGCCGCGAAACGGAACGCGGTGGCGTGCACGGGCGAGTAGTGACGCAGCGCCTCCTCCACGGCGGCACCTGCCAAGTCCCGTTCAGCGCGCAGCAGTTCGAGTTGGGCGGGGTGGGTGAGCAGGGCGTGGACGGTCGCGGAGATCAGATTGACGGTCGTCTCGTGCCCGGCGACGAGCAGGAGGAAGGCCATTCCGAGGAGTTCCTCGGAGGTGAGGGGCGACGCGGCGGCGGGCTCGCGGGCCGCGCCGACCAGACCACCGAGCAGGTCGGTCTCCTGCGTGCCGCGCTTCCGGTGGATCAACTCAGCCAGGTAGCCGCCCAGGGCGGCGGCGGCCGAGGCACCCGCCTCGGGCGAGGCGGGCATGACGAGTTCGTTCGACCAGGCGTGGAACACCGCGCGGTCGGCGGCGGGCACCCCGAACAGGTCACAGATCACCGTGACGGGCAGCGGCAGGGCATACCGGCTCACCAGATCCACCGTCCCCCGCGCCGGAAGCTCCGCGAGCAGATCGGCGGCGATCTCCACGATCCGCGGCCGGAGAGCGGCGATCCGCGCGGGCGTGAAGTGCCCCGCGACCAGTCGCCGCAGCCGCGTGTGGTCCGGCGGATCGGTCTGCAGCATGTTCCGGCCGAGGGCGTGTCCGCCGTCGTCCTGCCACGTCGAGGAGTGCCGGATGTCGTTGCGCAGGCGCGGGTCGGCCAGCGCGGCGCGAGCCGCGTCCCGGGTGACGACCAGCCAGGTCTCCCCACTGCCCGGCACCAGAACCCGGTGCACGGGGCCGCGCTCACGCAGGGCCGCGTAGACGAGGTGGGGGTCGGCGGTCAGGTCGAGGCCGTCGGGGGCCAGGTCTTGCAGGGTGGGTGCCGTCACGGCACTCCTTTCGTCGGCTACGGGGCACTCCTGGTCGGACGATCACGCGCGGCCACGCCACACGGCATGCACCGCGTGCGCGAGGGCCGTCGCCTGGGCGTGGCCGACTCGGGCCGCTGCCGGGCGGCGGGCGTCGGCGGTCAAGTCGCGGCCCATTGCGCGTCGGGCCGCACGGTCGGGGGTCAGGAGGGTGATCTCGGCTCCCTGGGCGGCGAGTTGGGCCGCCTGGTCCTGGGCGCTGGGGTGCGGGCCGACCGCACGCGGGATCGGTGCGATGGCCAGGATGTGGTGGTGGTCGGCGGCCAGGTGGAGGTTGGCGGTCGTGCGGCTGCCGCCGTCGATCCAGCGGCGGCCCGCGGCCGTGACGGGCGGCGAGACGAGAGGGACGGCGCAGCTCGCGGCGACCGCTTCCAGGAGGGGGACCTTCGAGTCGGCGTCGAACGTCTCCAGGACCCCGGTCGTGGCGTCGACGGCTGCGATCCGCAGGGCGCGGTCGGGCCAGTCCCGTGCGCCGCGCAGCAACGTGCCGACCGCGTCGAGGAGTTCGGACTCGGGTCCGGTGCGTGCGCCGAGGGCCGCACGGCCGAGACGTCGCACGGAGCGCTGCGGATCTCGGGATCCCAGCGCCGCCCACAGGAAGCGCATCGTCTGGGCCGTGGTGACCCGCAGCTGCACCTTGTCGGCGCGGGTCACCTGACGTTCGTACGACTCCTGCGGTGTCTCGCCGGCCGCGAGCCGTGCGCCGAAGATCGCGCCCGCGGAGGTGCCGATGATCACGTCGGCTCGGTCGAGGTCGACACCGGCCTCTGCCAGACCGGCGAGCACCCCCGTCATCCACGCCCCGCCGACGGGCCCACCACCACCCAGGACCAGTGCCGTGCCATGCATGACGCCACCCCCTCACCGCCAAGCAGGGACTACTCCCCACTTGGTGGATCGACGATAGCATCACTACCGGGGAGCACTCCCCACCAGCTCGGAGGACGATGATGACGGGCCCGAACGACGCGCCGGCACCTGCCCGACGCCGCGATGCGCGGCGCAATCGGGAGTTGCTGATCGAGGCCGCCCACGCCGTCTTCACCGAACAGGGGCTGCACGCGCCGATCGACGTGATCGCCCGCCGCGCGGGCATCGGCAACGCCACGCTGTACCGACACTTCCCCACCCGCGCCGCGCTGGTGGACGCGGTCTTCCGCGACCTGCTCACCGACACGATGACCGTGGGCGAGCAGGCACGCGCCGCCGAGGACGCGTGGGCCGGGCTGACCGGTTATCTGGAGACCGTCTTCGCCGGTCTGGCCGCCGACCGCGGCACCAACGACCTGATGACCACCCACCTCGACGGCGTCGAATCACTTCAGGCCGTGCACGCCCACAACCGGCACACCGTGGAACTGCTGCTGAGCCGGGGCCGCGACCAGGGCACGGTCCGTGCGGACGTCACCCCGGAGGACGTCCTGTTCGCCCTCGCCGCCCTGGGCCGCACCGTCCCGTCCCTCACGGCGGCCGCCGGCCCCGACGCCTGGCGCCGCCCGCTCGCCCTCCTTCTCGACGGTCTGCGCGCCACCCCCGCTACGACCCCGCTCCCCTCCCCCACCCTCACCGCGACCCAGCTCAACGACGCGCTACAGGGCCTCGGGCCGCGTAACTAAGCGGATTGCGGGGCGAGTTCACCGGCCCAGACCGGGCTACGGCCGTGCGCCAACCGCAGTTGCCCCCCATCCGGCATCCACGTCCGACCATCTCGCCGCAAGGGCTCTTGCCCACCCGGGAGTTGACGCCCGAGCAGCACGCTGCCCGGCGTAGAAGACCGATCCCTCGAACCTCCAGCGCCGGGCAGCACCCCCCGTACGTTCAACCCACCGAGGTCAGGACTCGACCCCCGCATCCTCCAGCTCGCTGACCGCCTCGGTCTTCTCCTCGGTCGGCGCGGCCGCCCGTACCGCCGGGATGGCCACCGCGACCAGGGCCGCCAGCAGGGCGACGCTGCCGCCGATGATGAGGCCCGTGCGGAAGCCGCCCTCGGAGGTGAAGGTGTAGCCGCCTGCCGTGGTGGTCATCTGGGCGAGGACCACGCCGATGACCGCGGCGCCGATCGAGGTGCCGAGGGAGCGCATCAGGGTGTTGAAGCCGTTCGCCGCGGCGGTCTCGGAGAGCGGGACCGAGCTCATGATGAGGGCGGGCATCGCGCCGTAGGCGAGGCCGACGCCGCTGTTGATGACGATGCAGACGACCATGAGGCCCCAGGCGGAGCTCATCAGGCCCATCGACAGGGCGTAGCCGGCGGTGATGACGAGCACGCCGCTGATCAGGGTGAACTTGGGGCCGCGGGCGTTGGTGAGCTTCCCGCCGAGCGGGGAGACGATCATCATCATGATGCCGCCGGGCGCCATCCAGAGGCCGGACGCGAGCATCGACTGGCCCAGGCCGTAACCGGTGGCCTCGGGGAACTGGAGCAGCTGCGGGACGACCAGCATGCTGGAGTACATGCCGACGCCGACGAAGACCGAGGCGATGTTGGTGATCAGGACCCGGGGGCGGGCCGTCGTACGGAGGTCGATCAGCGGGTCGCTGGTCCGCAGTTCCCATACGCCCCAGGCCAGGAAGGCCACGAGCGCGACGGCGAACAGGCTCAGCACGGTGGCCGAACCCCAGCCCCAGTCGGCACCCTTGGAGATGCCGAGCAGCAGGCAGACGAGGCCGACGGCGAGGCCGAGGGCGCCGGGGGCGTCGAAGCGCTGACCCTTGGCGGCGGCCGGTACGTCCGGGATCAGGAACCAGATCAGCGTGGCGACGACCACGGCGAGAGCGGCCGAACCCCAGAACAGGGCACGCCAGTTGGCGTACTGGGCGACGGCCGCGGCGATCGGCAGACCGAGGCCGCCGCCGATGCCCATGGAGGCGCTGACCAGGGCGATGGAGGGGCTCAGTCGCTCCTGCGGTACGACGTCCCGGAGGAGGGCGATGCCGAGGGGGACCATGCCCATGCCCATGCCCTGCAGACCGCGTCCGACGATCATCGGGACCACGGACGAGGAGAGCGCGCAGACCACCGAGCCCACCATCAGCGGGACGGAGCAGGCGAGCAGCATGCGGCGCTTGCCCAGCAGGTCGCCGAGGCGGCCGACGACCGGCACACAGACCGCGGCCACCAGAAGGGTTGCCGTGATCACCCACGCGGCGTTCGAGGACGAGGTGTGCAGCATCTCCGGCAGGTCGGCGATGAGCGGCGTGACCAGCGTCTGCATGATCGCCGCGGTGGTGCCGGCGAAGGCCAGCGTGGCGACCACGCCGCCTGCGCGGGCTGAAGGCTGGGGGGCGTCCATGACGGGACTCCTCGGCATGTCTGTTCAGTCGGGATGTGAAGGAATGTGCATCGTACACATCGCATGTATCAGCCATGTGATGGGGATGATGCATACGGTCGTGCGAGGATGGGCCGGGCCGCACCGGAGCGCAGGACACGGCGGCGGCATCGGCTGGAAGCAGGAGGCAGCGGACCGATGGACAGGCGCACGCGCGAGGTCGAGTACGAGCAGATGCTTCTCAGCCGGCACGGGTTGCTCGCACAGAAGGGCGGGCGCCGCAAGGACGGTGTGCTGGAGCGCAGCGCCTACATCCTGTTGAGCCGGATCCGCGTCCAAGGGCCCATGTCCATCGGCGAGTTGAGCGACGCCTTCGGTCTCGACACGTCCACCCTCAACCGGCAGACGGCGGCGGCCATGCGGTCCGGCCTGGTGGAGCGCATCCCCGACCCGCAGGGCGGCATGGCCCGCAAGTTCCGCATCACGGACCAGGGCGCGCGGATGCTCGACGAGGAACGCGAGGGTCTCGTCCGGTCCCTGGACCAGATCATGGACGGCTGGCCGGACGAGGACATCGACGCCTTCGCGGCTTTTCTACGACGCTTCAACACCGACATCGAACGGCTCGGCGGGCGCCCCTGGCCACGGCCGTGAGCCCCGCCCCGTGACAACTCACGGAGCGGGGCTCTCAGTTCACGCCGGGCGTGTCCGGGTCAGGAGGAGCGACGGGCGCGGCCGGCCGCGTAGACACCGCCGGCGCCCAGGGCGATCACCAGGGCCGCGCCACCGGCTATGAGGCCGACCGGCGCGTTGGAACCGGTCTCCGCCAGCGGCTGGTTGCCACCGTTCGGCGTCGCCTTCGGAGAGGGCGAGGGCGACGACTTCAGCGGCGGCACGTGCGCGGACGTGGGAGGCGTCGTCGACGGCTTCGGGCTGGGCGGCGGGGTCGACTCCTCGGCGGGAGGCGTGCTGTCGGCCGGGGTCGACGGCGTCGCGGGCGGCGCCGAGGCGGGCTGCGTCGGCGTCGGGGTGGGCGAGTCCGGCGTGCTCGGGGTGCACTCCTTGTCGCCGCCGTTCCACGCCGCGATGAGGTGGTACGGCGTCATGATGTTGTCGGGCTGGTAGGGCAGGGGGCCGTGACCCTCGCCCGTACCGCCGTCGTACGTGACGTCGTCGCCGTACAGGTCGATCTGGCCGTAGCAGTCAGGTGACTTGACCTTCAGCTGCTGCCAGGTCTGCTGGGCGTCGCTCGCGCCGGCGACGTCCTTGGCGGTGAGGTAGACCGTGGCCTTGTCGACCATGGTCTGGTGGCCCGAGGTGTACCAGGTGGAGCCTTCGGCGGTGTACTCGGCAAGGGAGACGGGGTACTTGCAGCTGTCCCCGACGCTCTGGTCGGGAGCCAGCCGGACCTGGACGGTGCCGGGGATGGTGTCCCACTGGAGGAACCCGCCCTGCGAGGTCCAGTCGGCGCCGACAACGTTTCCATCGGCGCCGACGATGCGGTACTGCACGGTGGCGGACTGGCATGCGTCGGAGTCGCTGGCGCTCGCCGGGCCGGCCGCGAGCACGGGCGCGGCGGCGGCGATGAACGCCGTGGCCGCGAGGGCGGACAGGGATTGGAGGTGGTGCGAACGTGACAAAGTGAGCCTCGACGATGGTAAAAGGTGTGGGAGGTGGCAGAACGAGCGGCGGGCGCACGAAAGGAAACGATCGAGGGCGTGCGCGACCGGACCGCTCGCAGGTGCTCCGCTCAGCTAAGACACAGCGAAGCAAGCTGAATTCTTGTCACCTTTCACAACTCCCGTCAATCCTTCACCAGTTGGTCACAGGTCAAGATCAGGGCATCACCGCGAGTAGATGCCAGCGAAGCCCCTCCAACTCTACGTAGAGACCGGAGTCGACCAGCTCGTCGCCGTCCCGATCGTAGGTCAAGTCGGTGAGCAGTTCGGTGAGTTGGTGAGAGCCGCCGCGAAGGTCGGCCCACGGGAGGCGGACCCGGCCCTGGGCGGGTTGTTCGGAGAGGTTGACGACGACGAGATGGCGGCTGGAATCCATTGTCCAGGACCAGGCGATCAGGTTCTCGTGGGTGGGGTTGTCCGGCCAGCCCGTGCAGTCGAGCAGCTGCCACTCCCCTCCCGCGCGCATGCCGGAGGAGGCGACGGAGGCGAGCAACTGGTGGTGGAACGCGAGGAGTTCCTTGTCGACCGGCTCCTCCGGCCGGCGGGAGAGGAAGACCGGCGGGCGCACCCGTCGCCCCTCGAACTGGCCCTCGTGCCAGAGCGTCGCGCCGGGCAGGGTGGCGATGGTGACGGCCGCCGCCCGTTCCCGCTCGGGTGACAGGGTGGCGGCGGCCCGGGGTTCGTCGTGGTTCTCCAGGAAGCGGACCAGACCGCGCTGGTAGCGGACGTCGGCCTGTAGATGACCGCGCACGGAATCGGCGCCCTCGTGCAGCAGCCGGTCGTAGAGGCGTTTGTCGTAGCAGTGGTCGAACCCCTGTTGCTGTAGGGCCCATTCGAGGTCCCAGTACGCCTCGGCGACGAAGAGGAAGTCGGGGTGCCGCTCGCGGACCTTGGGGATCGTGTACGGCCAGAAGTCCTCGGCCGGTGCGGTGCCGGCCCGTTCGCCCCAGGTCTTCGTGAAGACGTCGGTCATCAGCAGCATGGCCATGTCGCAGCGGACGCCGTCGGCCTGGTCGGCGATCGAGGCGAGGGTGTCGACGGCCGCCGTGCGCAACTCCTCGCTGAAGGCGTTGAGTTGGACGACGTCCGGCCAGGGCGCGAAGTACGGGTCGCGGCCTCGGGCGAACACCTTGCCGCCGGCTTCCAGGAAGGCGGCGGGGTCGCGGGACAGGTCGTCCTGGGTGCCCTGGACGAGGCAGCCGGGGCGTTCGGTCAGCCAGGGGTGGTCGGGGGCCACGTGGTTGGGGACGTAGTCGAGGATCAACCGGACTCCACGCGCGGCCAGTTGGGCGCGGGCCGCCGCCAGTCCCTCCGGGCCGCCGAGGGATGCGTCCACGACGTAGTTGCGGACGCAGTACGGCGATCCGGCGACGTCCTCCGGGCGGAGGTCGGGCAGCGCGGCCCGGAACGACGCCTGGAGCGAGGCGTCGCGCAGCCCGATCTCCAGTCCGGCCGGGCTGCGTTCCCACACGCCCATCAGCCAGACGGCGTCCACGCCCGGGAGGGCGATCTCGTCCCAGGCGGGCGCGGGCACCTCGCCGAGGGTGACGGTACGGCCGTAGCGGGTGCTCAACTCCCCCAGCCAGATCAGGGTGTTGATCTCGTAGATCACCGGGTGCTCGGGCCAGGCGGTCATGACAGGGGCTCCTCTCGGTCTCCGGTCGGGCGCAGGCTCTCACGGCCCCGGGCCGACCACTCCTCGTCGCCCAGGGTGTGGAAGAGGGTGGCGGTGACCGCGGACAGGCCGGTCCAGCCGGTCTGGTGGGAGGCGCCGAGTCCGGCGCCGTTGTCGCCGTGGAAGTACTCGTAGAAGAGGATCAGGTCCTTCCAGTGCGGGTCCTTCGCGTACTTGGCCTGGGCGCCGTGCACCGGCCGGTGTCCGTCGGCGTCGCTGAGGAAGGTGGCGGTGAGCCGGTCGGCGATCTCGCGGGCGACCTCGTAGAGGGTGAGTTGTCGGCCCGATCCGGTGGGGCACTCGACGGTGAACTCGGCGCCGTGGAAGGCGTGCAGGTTGAGCAGCGCGCGGATCAGCAGCAGGTTGACCGGGAACCACACGGGGCCACGCCAGTTGGAGTTGCCGCCGAACATCCCGGAGTCGGACTCGGCCGGCAGATAACCGACGCCGTACGACTCCCCGTGCACCTCGAAGGTGTACGGGTGCTCGGCGTGATGGCGGGAGAGGGAGCGGATGCCGTGCGGGCCGAGGAACTCGTCCTCGTCTAGCATCCGGGTCAGGATGCGCCGCAGCCGGTCCTCGCCGAACAGGGCGAAGAGGTAGCGGCCGTCGGCGTTCGGGCCCAGTGCCTCGTGCGAGGAGATGGTGGCCTCGACTGCCGGATGGCGTTCGATGAACTCCCTTGCTCCCGCGACCAGTTCGGGGAAGCGCCGGTCCGCCCAGCCGCCGACCAGGCTGGTGGCCGCGAGCGGGATCAGTCCGACGAGGGAGCGGACCTTGAGCCGGGTCGCCGTGCCGTCGGGCAGCCGCAGCACGTCGTAGAAGAAGCCGTCCTCCTCGTCCCACAGGCTCGCGTTGTCGGCGCCGATGCGGTTCATGGCGACGGCGATCCACGCGAAGTGCTCGAACAGGGACTGTGCCTGCTCGATGTAGACGGGGTTGTCGACGGCCAGCTCTATGGCGATCTCAAGGAGGTTCTGGCAGTACAGCGCCATCCACGCGGTGCCGTCCGCCTGGTCGAGGTGGCCGCCGGTGGGGAGCGGGGCGCTGCGGTCGAAGACGCCGATGTTGTCGAGGCCGAGGAAGCCGCCCTGGAAGACGTTGTTGCCGTCGGTGTCCTTGCGGTTGAGCCACCAGCTGAAGTTCTTCATCAGCTTCTGGAAGGCGTTCTCCAGGAAGGCGCGGTCGGCCTTGCCGGTGCGGTGTTTCTCCAGCTCGTAGAGGAACAGGGTGGCCCAGGCGTGCACGGGCGGGTTGACGTCGCCGAAGTTCCATTCGTACGCCGGGATCTGGCCGTTGGGGTGGAGGTAGAGGCGGCGCAGCAGCAGGTCCAACTGGCCCTTGGCGAAGGTGAGATCGACCATCGACAGGGCGACGGTGTGGAAGGCGAGGTCCCAGGCCGCGAACCACGGGTACTCCCAGGTGTCCGGCATCGACATGATCTCGTCGTTGACCATGTGGTACCAGTTGCTGTTCCGTACCCGAGGGTCGGAGGCGAGCGGGTCGACGCCGTGCTCGGACAGCCAGCGCTCGACGTCGAGGTAGTAGTACTGCTTGCTCCACAACATCCCGGCCAACGCCTGCCGGACCAGCCGCCGTTCGTCGACCGACGAGTCGGCGGAGGTGATGCCGTCGTAGAACTCGTCGGCCTCAGACCGCCGTTGGGTCATGACGGTGTCGAAGTCGCCGGTCCAGTCGGGCAGTTCGGTGGCGGTGAGGCGCAGGCGGACGGTGGCGCTCTGACCGGCCGGGATGGTCAGCACGTGGTGGACGGCGGCCTTGGTGCCGGTCCGTTCGGGGTTGACGGCGCCGGTCTCGCCGCCGACGACACAGCGGTCGATGCCGTCCTTGACGTACGGGGAGGAGTTCGAACTCCCGAAGATCTTCTCGTTGTTGGTGTCGTTCTCGGTGAACAGCGTCTCCGCGTCCGCGTCGCAGTACAGCCAACGCGGCCCCAACTCCTCGTGGTCGGCGCGGAGATGGCCGCCGGGCTCCTGGCGGAGTGACGGTACGGCGGTGTCGCCGGCCCACGACCAGGTGTGCCGGAACCACAGGGTCGGCAGCAGGTGCAGCGGAGCTTCGTCGGGGCCGCGGTTGTGCGCCGTGATCTCGATCAGCAGGTCCTCGGGCCCCGCCTTGGCGTACTCGACGAACACGTCGAAGTAGCGGTCCTCGTCGAAGATGCCGGTGTCGAGGAGTTCGTACTCGAAGTCACCGCGTCCACGGGCCTGGTTGGTGGCCTTGAGGTCCTCATAGGGGAACTCCGACTGCGGGTATTTGTAGAGGTACTTCATGTACGAGTGCGTGGGTGTGCTGTCGAGGTAGAAGTAGTACTCCTTGACGTCCTCGCCGTGGTTTCCCTCGGAGTTGGTGAGGCCGAACATCCGCTCCTTGAGGATCGGGTCGCGGCCGTTCCACAGCGCGAGCGCGAAACACAGCCGCTGTTTGTCGTCGCTGACGCCCGCGATGCCGTCCTCACCCCAGCGGTAGGCGCGGGAGCGGGCCTGGTCATGCGTGAAGTACGACCAGGCGTCACCGGTGTGGCTGTAGTCCTCCCGCACGGTCCCCCACTGGCGCTCGCTCAGATAGGGGCCCCAACGGCGCCAGGGCACCCCGGAATCGTCGGCCTCGGCCAGGCGTCGCCGCTCGGCATCCGGCGTGTCACCGCTCGTCCCCATCGTGTGTCCTCCTCGTGGCCCGGCACCTTCCCCAAGACTCCGGTGTCTTGCGCGCGACGGCAACGGATACAGGGCCGACCCTCCGGATGGCCGCTTCTCGTTCATGTCCGGGTTCCGGCGGATCGTCGATCCCGGGTTCGGGCGGAGTGCGCGCCGACCACGGCGACAGCCAGCAGCAATGCGGCCGTCGCCGCCACCGGCGCCACCAGGAACGCCCCGGCACTGCCTTCCCTGTCGGCCAGGAACCCGGCCAGTGCCTGCCCGGTCGCGGTGCCGAGCGGGCCGCCCGCGCACAGGATCGTCAGGGCGACGGTCGCCCGGTCGGCGGGTGCGAGGCGTTCGGTGAGGGCGTAGAGACTGATCAGGTAGGGAGCGACGGTCACGCCGGCGACTGCCATGGCGGCCGGAAGCGCGTGCCCCCTCTCCCCGGCCAGCAGGGTGAGCGCGCCCAGCAGCAGCGTCGCCGCGAAGGTCACGTACCGCTGACGGAGGCTGAAGCGCGCGGGGAGCCAGGCGCAGGCGGCGCCTGCCAGGGCGCTGCCGATGCCGAAGACGGCGTAGAGGAGTCCGGCGCTGCCGGGGTGCCCGCTCTCGTTCGAGTAGGCGGTGACACCGGTCTGTACGGCGCCGAATATCGTGCCCATCGCGGCCATGGCGAGGAACATCGCGGCAAGTGGAAGGCGGGGCAAGGGAGTTCGCGCGGCGCGCGGGCCCTGCCGGGGTTCGGTGCTCCCCTGGGTCAGGGACAGGGCGAAGGGCAGGGTGGCCAGGACGAGGAGGGCGATGGCGGCCAGGGTCGGCGCTGTCGGGCCGAGAGCGGTGAGCAGTCCGACGAGCGCGGGTCCGGCGACGAAACTGATCTCGTCGGCGGTCGCCTCGTAGGAGAAGGCGGTCGGTATGAGGTCGGGCCGGGCGCGTGCGTGCAGCAGGCGTGACCAGTGGACCCGTACCAGGGGGCCGACCGGGGGCTGGGTGAGTCCGGACAGGGCGGCGGCCGTCAGCATGCTCGCGCGGCCGGTGTGACTCGCCACGACGAGGGAAGTCAGGGCGGCGGCGTTGGCGAGTGCGGTGACCGTCCCGACCAAGCGGTGGCCGTGGCGGTCGGCCAGTGCCCCGGCGATGGGGGCGCCGAGCGCGTTGGCGATGCCCTGGGCCGCCGCGGCGAGTCCGGCGAAGGCGTAACTGCCGGAGGCGGCCTGGACGAGGACGAGGGTCGCGAGGGAGGAGGTCGCGTAGGGAAGCCGGGCCAGAAAGCCCAGGGGGAAGAAGGCCGCGCCGGGAACACGCAGCAGGGATCGGTACGCCATCGGCGTCTCCATGAGCACGTCGGAGAGACGCGCTACCCAGCCACCGGCGCGTTGACGATCCCGATTCTGTCGCGCAGCCTAGCGAGCGGACCGGCCCGTCACCAGAGTGTTCAGTCCCCTCCGTGGTCTCCGTAGGCGGTGACGGACAGGAAGCGGACGGGGAGTTCGACCAGTTCCTGGGGGCCGTGCGCGCCTTCGCCGTCGAGTTGGAGGGCGTCGCCGGGGCGCATCGTGTAGGCCGCCTCTCCGTGGCCGTAGACCATGACGCCTTCGAGCATGAACAGCAGCTCGGTGCCGGGGTGTTGGAAGAGGGGGAAGACCTCGCTGGACTCGGCGAGGGTGACCAGGACGGCTTCCATGCGTTTGTGGGGGCCGCGCAGGGCGCCGAGGAGTTCGTAGAGGTGGCCGACCCGGCTGCCGCGGCGGAGGATCTGGGCGCCGTGTCCTGCGGGGACGTAGACGGCCTCACGTTCGGTGTCGACGCCGCGGAAGAGGGCCGTGACCGGGACGTTCAGGCCGGTGGCGAGGCGGCCGAGAGTCGTGAGGCTGCACGACGTGTTCGCGTTCTCGATCTTGGAGAGCATCGCTTTCGAGATGCCGACCCGGGCCGCCATCTCGGCCACCGACAGACCGGCCGCGATCCGGTAGCGGCGCACCTGGCGGGCGATCGCGGTCTCCAAGTCCACTGGCCCGTCGGCCTGTTCGGGGGTGATCTCCCGGTCGGGCAGCGCGGCTGCCCGGTCGTCGTGGTCGGTGCCCATGGCGGTCATTCTGCCTGATGGGCGGGTGTTCGCCGGGAGTTGTGGGTCGGAGGTCATCGGCGGCTCAGCGCGAAGCGTGGGTGGGGCTCGGCGCGACCCAGGGCGAGGTCGGCGGCCATCGCGCCGATGAGCGGGGTGAACTTGGCGCCGTGGCCCGAGCACGGGGAGACGACGACGAACGGGCCGGTGCGGTCGAGGACGAAGTCCTCGTCGGGGGTGGTGGTGTAGAGGCAGCTCGCCTCGGCGACGGGTGTGGGGTCGAGGCCCGGCAGGGTGCGTTCCACCCACGCGGTGACCTTGTCGCGCGAGACCGGATCGACAATGCCGGTGCGGGTGTCCGCAGTTGCGGGGGTCCCCTCGTCGTGCTGGGCGACCTTGAACGCCGGGAGCGGGCCACCGTCGCTGCCGGACGGGAGGCCGTAGAGGTTCAGTTCGTCCTTGTGGACGAAGACGGGCCAGCTCGCTGACGGGTCGCGGCGGCGGAAGTGGAAGACCTGTTGCTGGGTCACCTGGAGGGGCGGCAGGGGCTCGGGAATGCCCAGTGGGGCGGCGAGTTGGGGCAGCCAGGCGCCGGACGCGACCACGACGGTGTCCGCGACGACAGTGGGGCCGTCCGAACTCAGCGCGACCCGGCCGTCGTTGAGGATCTCCGCGCCGGTGACGCGAGTGCCGGTGAGGACGCGGGCGCCCAGCTCGGCGACCCGTCGCACGGCGGCGGCAACGGTCGCGTCGGCGTCGACCGTGCCCGCGTCCGGGTGGTGGAGCACGGGTCCGTCGAAGCGGAACTGCGGCCAACGGTCCGTCGCCTCGGCCGCGGTCAGCAGTTCGTGCGGTACGGCGGCTGCCGCCAGGATGTCCGCGATGGCCCCCGGGTCTCGGCCCGCGCCGAAGTCCAAACCCCCGGTGAGGCGCAGCAGTCGGGTGCCCGTGTCGTGCTCCAGCTCCTGCCAGAGTTCGCGGGCCGCGCCGGTCAGGCGGACGTAGAGGGGGTCGCCGTAGGCGCGGCGGTAGATGCGCGAACTGCCGTGGGAACTGCCGGACTTGTGGCCGATCTCGTACGCCTCGATGAGCGTGACCTCGTGGCCCTGCCGAGCGAGTTGCCAGGCCGTGGCGGCGCCCATCAGGCCCGCTCCTACGACGGCGATCACAGGGCGGCCCCGGACGTGCCGGGGATCCAGTCGGTGCCGGCGAGGGGGACGCGGGCCATGGCGGCGGACTCGATGGTCAGGGCGACCAGGTCCTCGGGTTCCAGGTGGTGGAGGTGGGCCTTGCCGCAGGCGCGGGCCAGGGCCTGGGCTTCCATGGTGAGCACGCGGAGGTAGTTGGCGAGTCTGCGTCCGCCCTCGACCGGGTCGAGACGGGCGGCGAGTTCCTCGTCCTGGGTGGAGATGCCGGCCGGATCGCGACCGTCCTGGAAGTCGTCGAAGTAGCCTGCGGCGGAACCGAGTTGGCGGTACTCGGCGTCGTGGCGCGGATGGTTGTCGCCGAGGGCGATCAGGGCGGCGGTGCCGATGGCGACCGCGTCCGCGCCGAGCGCGATGGCCTTGGCGACGTCGGCGCCGGTGCGGATGCCGCCGGAGACGATGAGTTGGACCTCGCGGTGGACGCCGAGTTCCCGAAGTGCCTGTACCGCCTGGGGAATCGCGGCGAGGGTGGGGATGCCGACGTGCTCGATGAACACGTCCTGGGTGGCGGCGGTACCGCCCTGCATGCCGTCGACCACCACGACGTCGGCGCCCGCGTGGACGGCGAGCTTCACGTCGTAATAGGTGCGTGTGGCGCCGACCTTGACGTAGATCGGCTTCTCCCAGTCGGTGATCTCGCGGAGTTCGCCGATCTTGATGGTGAGGTCGTCGGGGCCGGTCCAGTCGGGGTGGCGGCAGGCGCTGCGCTGGTCCACGCCGACCGGCAGGGTGCGCATCCCGGCGACCCGGTCGGTGATCTTCTGGCCGAGCAGCATGCCTCCGCCGCCGGGCTTGGCGCCCTGGCCGAGGACCACTTCGATGGCGTCGGCCTTGCGGAGGTCGTCGGGGTTCATGCCGTAGCGGGACGGCAGGTACTGATAGACAAGGTGCTTGGACTGGCCGCGTTCCTCCGGGGTCATGCCGCCGTCGCCGGTGGTGGTGGAGGTGCCGGCCGCGCTCGCCCCGCGCCCGAGCGCCTCCTTGGCGTTCGCGGACAGGGCGCCGAAGCTCATGCCGGCGATGGTGACCGGAATGTCCAGGTGCAGCGGGTGCTTGGCGTTGCGCGCGCCGAGGACGACGCCGGTGTCGCAGCGCTCGCGGTAACCCTCCAGCGGGTAGCGGGACATGCCGGCGCCGAGGAAGAGCAGGTCGTCGAAGTGCGGGAGGGGTCGCTTCGCGCCCCAGCCCCGGATGTCGTAGACGCCGGTCGCGGCGGCTCGTTGGATGGCGTGGATGGTGGCGCGGTCGAAGGTGGCCGACTCGCGCAGGCCGTGCGATGCGAAGTCCATGCCCATGCCCCTCTCTCTGGACCTGCCCTTGTCCCTGTCCATGTCGGTGACAACTCCCTCAGTACGCCGTCGAGTTGTCGACCTTGAAGTGGTACAGCTGTCGGGCCGAGCCGTAGCGGCGGAAGTCGGCCGGGTCCTCGTCGAACTCCGCCGCCTTCAGCAACTCCGCGAGTTCCGTGAGGTGTTCGTCCCGCATCTCCTTCTCGACGCAGTCCGCGCCGAGGGACTTGACCGTGCCCTTGACGTAGATCCGGGCCTCGTAGAGGGAGTCGCCCAGGGCGTCACCCGCGTCGCCGCAGACCACCAGCCGTCCCGCCTGTCCCATGAACGCGCTCATGTGGCCGACGTTCCCGCCGACGACGATGTCCACGCCCTTCATCGAAATCCCGCACCGGGCCGCCGCGTTGCCCTCGATCACCAACAGACCGCCGTGTGCGGTGGCCCCGGCGGACTGGGAGGCGTCGCCGCGCACCCTGACCGTGCCGGACATCATGTTCTCGGCGACACCGACTCCGGCGTTGCCGTGCACGGTGACCGTGGCGCGCTGGTTCATGCCGGCGCAGTAGTAGCCGACGTGGCCTTCGATATCGATGGTCACCTCGTCCCTGAGTCCGCAGGCGACGCTGTGAGCACCTCGGGGGTTCAACACCCGCCAGGCCGGAGCCGGTTCAGGTGCGTGGAGCGCCTGGTTGAGTTCGCGGACGGTGGTGGCCGCGAGGTCGGCGACCTCCGCCCCGGTCAGCGCTGCCATACGTACACCTCTTCCGGCTCGGGTTCGAAGATGCGGGCGTTCTCGATGCCCGGCAGGACGTCCAGGGCGCGGTACTCGGAGGCCATCGCCACCCAGGCATCGGTCTCGGCGACCAGTGCGGGCTTGCAGGCGATGGCGTCGCGGACGACCGCGAAGGAGTCGGTGGTGGAGACCAACAGCGTGTAGAAACCGTCGAACCGCTCGCACAGCAGCCGCAACGCCTTCTCCAGGTCGGTGCCGCGGGCGAGGTGGTGGGCGACGAAGCGGGCGCCGACCTCGGAGTCGTTCTCGCTGTCGAACTCCACTCCCTGGGCCTGGAGTTCGCGTCGGATGGTGGCGTGGTTGGCGAACGACCCGTTGTGGACCAGGCATTGGCCGGGGCCGACGGAGAAGGGGTGCGCGCCCTCGGGAGTGACGGCCGATTCCGTGGCCATCCGGGTATGGCCGACGCCTTGGTAGCCGGTCACTCCGGCGAGCCCGAACGACTCCGCCAACTGGACGGGATTTCCGGTGCCCTTGAGCACGGCGAAACCCTCCCCCGAGCCGATGGCGGTGGCTTGCGGCAGCGCGGTCGCGATGGCGGCGAGCAACTCGGCGACCGGCGACTCCGCGTGGACGACCGTCGCGGCATCGGCGGCGACAACCCCCGCACGCGGCAAGGCCGTTGACGCCTGCTCCGGGGTCACTCCCAGCAGCGAGACGACAGCGCGCCCGGGCGGTGACAGCCGCATGTCGCCGTAGACCGCTACGCCCGCCGAGTCCGGGCCGCGTTCCACGACTTGGCCCAGCATGGCGGCGAGCAGTTCGCCGAGCCGGGGTTCGAGGGAGGGCTCACGCAGATGGAGCCCGACGATTCCGCACATGCGGCTCTCCTCATGACGAGATGCGACACGAGATGGGACTGGTGGGAGAAGCGGGATAGGTGGGTCAGAAAGCGGTGAGGTAGCGGTCCAACTCCCAGGCGCCGACAGTGCCGTGCCAGTCGAAGAACTCCTGCCGTTTGACCTCACCGAAGTACTCGCTGACGCCGGGGCCAGCCGCGTCGAGGGCTCCGCCGATCACCGGGTCGGCGGCCAGTGCCTCCACGGCGTGCAGCAGGGTCGGCGGCAGTTCGGGGCGGGATGCCGTGGCCGCCGTGTCTCCCGGTTCGCCGGGGTCGAGGGCGCGCTCGATGCCGTCGAGTCCTGCGGCCAGGGTCGCGGCTGCCGCGAGGTAGGGGTTGGCGGAACCGTCGCCGCCGCGCAGTTCGACGCGGTTGCCGTCGGGGACGCGGACGAAGTGGGTGCGGTCGTTGCCGCCGTAACCGGCCTTGCGGGGTGACCAAGTCGCTCCCGAGCGCGTCGAGATCGCACCGGTGCGCTTGTACGAGTTGACGGTGGGCGCGATGACGGCCTGGAGGGCGCGGGCGTGGTCGAGGATGCCGCCGACGAAGGAGTAGGCGAGCGGGGACAGGCCCAGGCCGCGGGCGTCGGAGGCATCGGGGAAGGCGGGTTCGCTCCCCCGCCACAGCGACAGGTGCATGTGCATCCCGGAGCCGGTGCGGTCGGTGAAGGGCTTCGGCATGAACGTGGCCGTCATGCCCCGCTGTTCGGCCAGCACCGACACCAAGTACCGCATGGTGATGACCCGGTCGGCGGTGGTGAGGGCGTCGGCGTAGGCGAAGTTCTGCTCGAACTGGCCGTTGCCGTCCTCGTGGTCGTTGGCGTAGTTGCCCCAGCCGAGGGAGTTCATCGCCTTGGAGACGGCGGTGAGGTGGTCGTACATCCGGGTCAACCCGCGTGCGTCGTAACAGGGTTGGGCGGCGGTGTCGCGGCTGTCGGCGACGGTGAGCGTGCCGTGTTCGTCGCGGTGGACGAGGAAGTACTCGATCTCCGCGCCGACCGCGAGGGAGAGTCCGAGTTCGGCGGCTCGCGCCAGTGCGGCGCGCAGGATGACGCGGGGCGCGTACGGCCAGGGCTTCCCTTCGACGTGCGGGTCGCAGTGCACGAGGGCAAGTCCCGGGCGTACGAAGGGCAGTGGGGTGTACGAGGTGACGTCGGGCAGTGCGATGACGTCCGGGTCGCTGGGCTGCTGACCGAGGGCGCCGGCGGCGTAGCCGGCGAATCCGACGCCGTCGGACTGGAGTTCCTCGACCGCCTCGACGGGGACGAGTTTGGCGCAGGGTTTGCCGGCGAGGTCGACGAAGACGGCCAGGACGAACTCGACGCCGTCGGCGCGGACTTGGGCGGCGAGGTCGGGCGTGGGCTCGGTGGTCGTCGCCGGGTCGGTCATTGGTGCCGGGTCGGTGGTCGCGGGCGGTGCGGCTGCGGTGTCCATCGCCATAGGAGGCTCCCAGCATCCGGGTTTCCTGATGTGAATCTCGATTTCTCCCGAGGAAACCGCGCGGGCATTACCGAGCCGTTTCCCGCACGGAAGCAGCCTGTTGCCAACTACCGGGCGGGGCCGCCCGCGACGTAGGGCCGATCTCCTGTGATGAATATGGCGTTCTCAATTATCGAGAGGTAGCCTCTCACTTGATCGTCACAGCTCGTTCCGTCTCGTCAACGTCTCGCCGGGGAGGCCGTCATGGCAGGTACGATGCAGGGCAAGGTCGCCGTGATCAGCGGAGGTTCGACCGGCGTGGGGCGGGCCGTCGGGGCGCAGCTCGCCGAGAACGGGGCGCAGGTGGTGCTGCTCGCCCGGCGTGCCGACCGGCTGGAGGCGGCCGCGCGGGAGATGACGGGGTCGGTGTTGACGATCCCGACCGACGTCAGCAGTGGCGACAGTGTCCGTGCCGCGTTCGCTCAGGTCGAGGAGCGGTTCGGGCGGGTGGACATCCTGGTGAACAGCGCCGGCGTCGCCCGCATCCGCGCCATCGAGGACACCGCCGACGAGGACATCCACAGCTGTGTCGGCACCAACCTCCTGGGCCCGATCCACACGATCCGCTCGGCGGTGCCGCTGCTCCGGGCGGCGGGAGGTGGTGACATTCTCAACATCTCCTCCGAGATCACGCTGGACCACATGCCGCTGATGGCGATGTACGCGGCGAGCAAGCACGGCCTGAACGGCTTCACCGCCGCGATGCACAAGGAGCTGCGCGGCGACGGAATCCGGGTCGCCCTGGTGATCCTCGGCTCGATCTCGGACAGCGCCTTCATCGAGAACTTCCCCGGCGAGGACCGGCAGCGCGCGGCGCCGATATGGGAGGCGGACGGGTACCTGACCAGGGTGGGAGCCATGAAGCCGCTCCCCTCGGCGACCGTCGCCCGGGTCATGTTCCAGTTGCTCAGCACCCCGCCCGAGGTCGTCCAGGACGTGGTGCACATCCGTCCGGCGGGCTGAGAAAACCCCCGTACAGTCCACACGCCGGCCAAACGCCAGCCTTGGGCACCTCATAAACCGGCCTTATGAGGTCATAGACCGGACCCGCATACCGACTTAGGCATGCCTTAGTTTAGGCTTCCCGTCGAGTCGCTTGTTTTCGCTCGAAGGGAACCTGATCATGCCGCGCCCCCTGCGGGTAGCCATCGTCGGAGCCGGCCCCGCCGGGATCTACGCCGCCGACGCCCTGCTCAAGTCCGAGGTGGCCGCCGAACCCGGCGTGTCCATCGACCTCTTCGAGCGGATGCCCGCGCCCTTCGGCCTGATCCGGTACGGCGTCGCTCCCGACCACCCGCGCATCAAGGGCATCATCAAGGCCCTGCACCAAGTCCTCGACAAGCCGCAGATCCGCCTCTTCGGCAACGTCGACTACCCGACCGACATCAGCCTGGACGACCTGCGCAGCTTCTACGACGCGGTGGTCTTCTCCACCGGCGCGACGGCCGACCGCGACATGTCGCTACCGGGCATCGAGCTCGAAGGTTCCTACGGCGCCGCCGACTTCGTCTCCTGGTACGACGGCCACCCGGACGTCCCGCGCACCTGGCCGCTGGAGGCCGAGAAGGTCGCCGTTCTCGGTGTCGGCAACGTGGCTCTCGACGTGGCCCGCATCCTCGCCAAGACCGGCGACGAACTGCTCCCGACCGAGATCCCGCCGAACGTCCACGAGGGCCTCAAGGCCAACAAGGCGCTCGAAGTCCACGTCTTCGGCCGGCGCGGCCCGGCGCAGGCGAAGTTCTCCCCGATGGAGCTGCGGGAGCTGGACCACTCCCCCAACATCGAGGTCATCGTCGACCCCGAGGACATCGACTACGACGAGGGCTCTATCACCACCCGTCGCGGCAACAAGCAGGCCGACATGGTCGCCAAGACCCTGGAGAACTGGGCGATCCGCGATGTCGGCGACCGCCCGCACAAGCTGTTCCTCCACTTCTTCGAGTCCCCGTCCGAGATCCTCGGCGAGGACGGCAAGGTCATCGGCCTGCGCACCGAGCGCACCGCGCTGGACGGCACCGGAAACGTCAAGGGCACCGGCGAGTTCAAGGACTGGGATGTCACCGCGATCTACCGCGCGGTCGGCTACCTCTCCGACAAACTCCCCAAGCTCCCCTGGGACATCGACTCGGGCACGGTCCCGGACGAGGGCGGCCGGGTCATCCAGGAGACCGGCCAGCACCTCCAGTCGACGTACGTCACCGGCTGGATCCGGCGCGGCCCGGTCGGCCTGATCGGCCACACCAAGGGCGATGCGAACGAGACGGTCGCCAACCTGCTCGACGACCACGCCAACGGCCGTCTGCACACGCCCGTTTCGCCCGACCCGGAGGCCGTGGACGCGTTCTTCGCCGAGCGGAACGTCCGCTTCACCACCTGGGACGGCTGGTACCGACTCGACGCCGCCGAGAAGGCGTTGGGCGAACCGCAGGGCCGCGAGCGCGTGAAGCTCGTCGAGCGTGAGGACATGCTCAGGGCGAGCGGCGCCTGATCCGCGTTCCCGTACAGCTGAAGTCGAGGGGCCCGGTGGTCGTGACCGCCGAGCCCCTCGCGCATGTCAGCGCACTCCCCTCCCGTACCGCGCGAACACGGTGTGTCCCGCCTTCTCGATGTCCAGGCACTCAAGCTGGACGGGCGGGCCGCCCGCAGGGAAGAGCCGTTCGCCGGTGCCGAGGACCGTGGGGAAGGTGATCAGCCTGTACTCGTCGACCAGGTCCTCCGCCATCAGCGTGCGGACGACGGGCAGGCTGCCGATGACGATCACGTCCCGCTCCTCGCGCTTCACGGCGTCGACGAGGTCGCCGTCGAGGACGCTCGAATTCGCCCACGCCGACACATCGGTGAGGGTGCGGGACGCGACCAGCTTCGCCCCGGCGTTCATCCGCGCGGAGAACTCGTCGTCGCGGCCCGGCCACAGCCGCGAGAACGCCTGCCAGGTCCCGCGTCCGAGCAGCATGACCCCGCCGTCGAGGATGCTGCCCAGCCGGAACTTGTCGCCGCCGATCTCCGCACGGCCGTAGCGGAGGATCCAGCCGCCGTCCGGGGTGCCCTCGGACCCGTCGGGGTCGGAGACGACCCCGTCCAAGGTGCTGAACTGAATGACGATGACGCTCATGATGGGTGTCCTTTCGGTCGATGCTCACCCGTACGTACCGGTGGCGTCGGCCGAACTCATCGCCGCGAGCGGGGTCAGTTCACAAAAATCCGTTGGGGCAGGTCGAAGGCGTCCAACACCTGCGGATCGGTGAAAACGACATTGCGGGTGATGCGGTCGCCGGTGACCGCGAAGACCTGGAGGCTGTGCAGACGGTGACCGCCCGCGGGGTCCTGTGCGTACGCGGCAAGCGCTGGTTGCCCGTTGGCGACCAGGCGCCTCAACGCCCAGTCCGTTCCCCGGAGTTCGAAGACCCTGCGCATGAACGCGCCGTAGTGCTCGGAGCCCCGGAACCAGAGCGGGACCGGCGGCATCTCCAGGACCACGGCGTCGGCCAACAGCCGTACCAGGGCGGGGACATCGGCCGCCTCGAACGCCCGCAGGTAACGGTCGACGACCTCGCGTGCCTCGCGGTCGTCCGGTTCGGCGATCGCGTCGCCGTCAGCCACGTCCGTGAGGGCGGCGCGGGCGCGCTGGAGTGTGCTGTTGACGGCGGGGACGGTGGTGTCGAGCTGGTCGGCGACCTCGGCGGCGCTGAACTGGAGCACCTCGCGCAGCACGAGCACGGCCCGCTGGCGCGCGGGCAGCCGTTGCAGGGCGACGACGAGGGCCAGCCGCATGTCGGCGCGGGCCTCCATGTCGTAGCGCGGGTCGGGAAAGGGCTGTAGCCAGGGGATGTCGGTCGCGGGGGTGAGGGGTGTCCCGGGGTCCTCGCCCCGTGCGCCGAGGCCGGACGGCAGGGGGCGGCGCGCCCGTCCTTCGAGCGCGGTGAGACACACGTTGGTGGCGATGCGGTACAGCCAGGTGCGCACGGACGCGCGGGCGGGGTCGTACCGGTCGCGGGCCTTCCACGCGCGCAGCATCGTCTCCTGCACCAGGTCCTCGGCCTCGTGGAACGAGCCCAGCATCCGATAGCAGTACGCCACCAACTCGCCCCGGTACGGCTCGAAGTCCACCCATCCATCATGGCGTACGGGCCTGTTGACGTCCCCCGGTGTTCTCTCTCCTCGAACCCCCGTTCCGCGGCCGCCTGCGCGACGCGCGCCGGATCCTCGTCGCCGGCGCGGGCGGCGGCTTCGACGTCTACGCCGGGCTGCCGCTGGCCCTCGCGCTGCGTTCGGCCGGCAAGGAGGTGCACCTCGCGAACCTGTCCTTCGCCGATCTGTACGGCCTCGACCAGGATGTGTGGGTGGACCAGGATGTCGCCGCCGTACGCCCGGACACGGAGGCCCGGGGCGACTACTTCCCCGAGCGGTCCCTCGCCCGCTGGCTCGACCTGCACGACATGTCGTCCACGGTGTACGCGTTCCCGCTGACCGGTGTGGGGCCGTTGCGCGACGCGTACCGCACGCTGATCGGGCATGTCGGCGGTGTCGACGCCGTCGTGCTGGTGGACGGCGGCACCGACATCCTGATGCGGGGCGACGAGCACGGGCTGGGCACGCCGGAGGAGGACATGGTCAGCCTCGCGGCGGTGAACGGGCTGGACGAGGTGCCGGTGCGGCTGGTGGCGTGCCTCGGGTTCGGTGTGGACGCGTATCACGGGGTCAACCACTCGCTGGTGCTAGAGAATCTGGCCGCGCTCGATCGTGAGGGTGCCTGTCTCGGCGCGTTCTCGCTCCCGCGCGAGAGCCGTGAGGGGCAGCTGTACCTCGATGCGGTGGCGCACGCCCAGGAGTCCACGCCGGACCGTCCGAGCATCGTCAACGGCTCCGTCGCCGCGGCCGTACGCGGTGACTTCGGTGACGTCCGTTTCACCGAACGCACGCGCGGCGCCGAGCTGTTCATCAATCCGCTGATGGCGCTGTACTTCCGCGTGGACGCACCGGGGCTCGCACGCCGGAACCTCTACCTCGACCGATTGGAGCGGACCGCCCTCATCCGCCAAGTGAGTTCGCTCATCGAGGAGTTCCGCGACGAACTGCCCCGGCAGCGGCCACCGCGCGCCTATCCCCACTGACCGAACCGAGCAACAGGCGTCCGCCCGTGCCCGCGAGGAGCAGGCCGGTCAGCATGCAGAGGAGGCCGAGGGCGGGTCCAGACGACCAGTTCACGCCGGACGCGCGGAAGGCCAGCACTACGGCCGTGGCGATCGCCGTACCCGGAAGTGCGAGCAGGGCGGGGCGAGTTCGGTCGAGGTCACCCTCGGCCAGGGCACCGAGGACACCGACGCCCAGCGGAGTCGGACGCGGCGGCGGTGGGTCGGCCTGCGTGAGGTGCTGACAGGTCAGGGTGACCAGCACGGCCACGCACAGGAGCCCCAACGTGAACAGCCAGCCGAGGCTGAACAGGACGGGGACGATCGAGCCGCCGCGCGCGATGTACAGCCGGTCTGCGTTGAGCAGCGTCACGGCGAACAGCCTGATGAGCACGATCCCCAACGGGTAGACCGGCGTACGCACTTCCTCCCACCGGCGTGCCCTGCCGACCGTGAACAGACCCGGCGCGGTGCCCAGCATCGCCGCGCCGATCAGCCCCGGGCTCACGGACTCGGGCGAGGGTCACGCACCGAAGACATGGCCGGTGAGACTCACGGCTGCCAGGAGTCCGCCGATGAGGAGGCTGACTACCGCAACGGCGGTGGCCAGCATGGCGACTCCGGCCGTGAGCGGACGTCCGCCCACCAGTGTTTTCGTCATGTGCGGCCCTGCGCAACCGGCGCGGGCAGAGGGGGCGTTGGGGCGGAGTCCGCGAGCGCACTCCGCTTCAGCAGTTCACGGCCGTACATCACGCGCAGGCTCACGACAGTCGTCGCGGTGAACGCGAGCATGCCGCAGCCGATGGCGACCCCGGCGGAGAGCGCCGTCAACCGGTCGAGTCCCAGGGCGTGTTGAAAGACCGGAGCCGCACCGACCGACAACACCGGCGCCAGGCACAAGGCAGTCAGGTGCAGCCGCCATTCCTCCCGCGCCCAGAGCCGCCCCTGACGTCCGGCGCGTCGGGCGTTGACCGCCATCACGGCGTAACTGACCGTGTAGGGAAGGAGATAGGCCCACAGCAGTCGCCGCCCAGTCGCACCGAAGTCGAGATATGAACGCCCGATCCACAACAGGGCGACCGCACCGGCGAGTTGCGCGACGACGAGCACGGGCAGCGGTGCCCAGGAACCCGACACTCCCTCCACCGTCGTACGGCGGTCCCGCGTACGCGAGGCGATCAGCGCGCCGAACACGACCACCGAGCCCAGGTGCGTGATCGCCACCCGGTTGATCTGTTCCATGGTCAGGCCGGGCAACAGCCGGGGCAGGAAGCCCCATTCGAGGCGCAGCAGTGGTGCGGTGAGGAGGAAGCCGTAGCAGAGGAGCATCCAGCGCTGGTGCAGGTCGGGGAGTCCGCCGATCGCGGCGAGGATGCCGAAGGTCACGCTCAGGACGGTGCCGACCAGGAGGGTGGCGAGCACGATCCAGAACGCGGGGCCGCTGAACGCGTCCTCGGGGGCCGTGCGCGCGAGGTAGATACCGGCGCCGGCCATCGAGACGTACACCGTGACCGCGAAGACCACGCCCAGCGCGCGGTGGAGGCGGGTGCGTCGGCGGGCGGCGGTGAGGAGTTGGGCGGGGCCGAGGAGTATGAGGGCGCCGCCGAGGACCGAGTGCACGATCATCGGTACGAGGCTGTGGCGGTAGGGCGCGATGCGGCCCGCGAGGGCGTCGGTGACGTAGTGCGGGGAGACGACGTGGCCCATGACCCATTCGCCGAGGGCGGGGGCGCCGGGGCGGGCGTACGGCCAGAGTTCGGTCATGGCGATCGGCGCGTAGGCCAGGCACACGACCGTGACCGCGATCATCGTGGCGCGGCGCCAGGTGCTGTTCGTCGGACGGCGCACGGCGGCCCCCTGCCGGCTCAGGGCCTCGGCCCGGCCCTCGATGGTCTCGTCTGGACTATCGAGACGGTAGAGGCGGCCGTCGTCGGGGTCAACGGTCCTGCGCGCGTTCGTCGCGGTGCCGCACCCACTGCCAGAAGTCGACCATCATCCGCTCGTACCGGATGCCGAACTCCAGCGCCTCGGTCTGTCCCGGGGTCAGCAACTCACCCACGCCGTCGGCGAGTTCCTCGTAGCCGCGCAGGGTCTTCTCGTGCTCGCCGAGCTGGACCGGGGCGAGGACGTCGGGCCGGCCGCCGAACCACAGCTTGAGAATGCCGCGCTCCCTGGCCTCGACCGGAACGAACTCCGGGTCGTCCAGCCAGCTCCGGAAGATGGACCTGCCCTGGCCGGTGAGGGTCAACACCCGGCGGTTACGGCCGCTTTCCTGCCGTACCTGGGACAGCAGGCCCGCCTCCAGCAGCCGGTCGCACTGGGCGTACACCTGCGCGTGCGGCACCGACCAGAACGGCGCGACGGTCCGCGCGGCCTCCGTCTTCACGTCGTACGGGCTCGCCTCGCCGAGTTTGTCGATGATGCCGAGGACGAGGAAGGAGGAGGTGGTCAGCCGCGCGTCAGACATGCGCCGACCGTATCGCGGTGTCGAACGAATACTTGGGGTCCGCAAATGATGTGAACTGCCCCACGACGGGTAGTTCTTAACTCAGCTAGCCCTTAACTCAGCGCCTCTTCCGCGTGAACACCTCCACTCAAAGGAACTGTGGTCTTGGCTCTCGCGTACCCTGACGCCCCGTCAGCCCGTCGACCCGGGCGTACCTGGACTATTCGCATCACAGGTCACCGCGACCGTACCGCCTCGGTCAGCTGCTCCTCCGGGTGCGGCATGCCCGCCCGGTCGCGCGACATCGCGGCCCTGCGCCGCTTCGCCGAAGCCCATGCGGCGGCCCACGTCAGAGCGGCGACCGTACGCCCCGACGCGGCCTGCGGCTGCCGTCGGCAGCGGTGCGCGGCCCACGAGGGGACCCGGGTCGACTGCTCGGGCTCGGTACTGCTCGTGCTGCGCCACGATCCCGCGGTCGGCCAGGTGTGGACCCTGGCCGAGGTCTGCGCGGCCTGCGCCTCGCTGATGACGCACACCCGCGTCGTCGGCAAGCCGCTGCCGCGCACCCGGCCGCCGCGCGAGGAGACGGTCGTACCCCTTCAGGCGCCGCCCCCGACGAGCGCCCGGTCGGTACCGGCCGGGTTCAGCGCGCCCCCGCCCGAACCGGGCGCCGCGTCCCGGCCGGGTGCCGCGACCAGGCGTCGGGAACGGTGAATTCCGGTGGCACACGGAAGGGACCCGCCCCGAGCGGATGGTGGGCGGGTCCCGTCCGCCCCACCATTCTGCGGACAGGTCCACGTCAGAGGCACGCGTGAAACCCGCCCGCCCGGAGTGAACCGATCACACCCCGCGCGTAAGCTCACGCGGTATCCCAGGAAAAACGGGCATACGAGACTCTACGACCCTTGCTCGACCCCCCGCTTGACCCGCCAAGATCTCCGACGGTGATACTGGTGGGTCAGCACCGCCCCCGCCCGCAGATTGGCCTATGTCGAACTCCTCCACAGCTTCGCCCACGATCCCCCACACGGTGTGGCTGGCTCGCGGCCGCCACGTCGGGTCCGCCGACGCCGCGGATGTCGTACGGCGACAGCTGCAACGGCTCAAGGACCGCGAGGTCATCGACGACCACCTGGAACCCGACGAGGACCAGGATCGGCAACCCGACCCCGGTCAGGATCAGGTTCACGGTCAGGTCCATGATCCGCTCGACCAGGTCTTCGAGGCGCGATGGCGGGTCGAGGGGACGGTGACCGTACGGGCACGGCTGACGCTTCCGCATGTCCCCGAGCCCGGCACCGGTTCCGCCTCCGCCGCCTCCGTCTCGGCGGAGGGTCAGGAGTGGGTCCTGGTCGCGGAGGCCGAGCGGGTCTGGGATCCCCGGTGGCCCTCCCCCGCGACCATGTTCTGGCCCGAGGACCCCGGGAGCGCCGACGCCGGCTGGGACCAGGTGACGGTTCCGGGGCTGCGCTTCGGGCAGGTCAATCCGCTGCCGTCCGACGAGAAGGAGCTGCGGCGCCTGTTCCGTAGCTGCGCGCAGGACGGCTGGAGCATCCACGTCGTCGTGCACGAGGCCATGACCCCGGACGCGCACGGCCGGGAACCCCTGGCCCGGCTGCTGCCCGCGAGCCTCCGGCACCGCGTGGTGGAGCACCGGGCCACACCCGATCAACTACGGTCCGTCAACTGGGCGTTGCTGCGCGAGTTCGACTTTCAGGTGCCGCGCGGCGGTGCCGTGGTGCTGCCCACCAGTCCGGTGGCTCCCTCCTACGACGTGCGCGAGTTCTCCGTGCGCAGCGTCTTCCTCGACGGCTCCGAGCCCACGGAACTCGTCGACGTCCTCTGTCGCTACGCCGCCTCCGCGCGCCCCCTGCCGGACGGCGGCCAGGAGGCCGTCACCGCGCTGCGCGAGCAGTGGAAGCTGATGACGATGGACGAGGAACTGGCCCGGGAGCGCAGGCTCGTGGCCATGTACGCCGAGGCGCTCGAAGCGATGACGAAGTCCCGGGACCTGTACCGGGAGTCCGCGGACCGGGCCAACGAGGCACTGGCCGCACTGCGCGACTCCGCCGGTGCCGCCATGCCCGGGGCCCCGTCCCAGCCGGGCGGGTCCCCGTTCCAGCGGACGTTCGGTCGGTTGCGGGGCGCGACGAAGGCGCTGCGCCCCGCACCGCCGACCGACAGCGAGCAGGCCGATCCGCCGAGTGACAGTGGCCGCTCGGCCGAGGAGCGGTAGACAGTCGGCCTCGGGGCCAGGACAAACGTCGTCACGCAGATGACGTCCTGGCCCCTCGGTCGCGTCGAAGGCCTACGCAGCGCAACGCGGATGGTGAGAATCGACCACCAGTGGTGATCACCGCCCACGCGCCTCCCGAGCCCTCCGTCCTAGCTTGGGGGCATGCCGATGCAACCCTGGTTCCGCGATGCCAAGTTGGGCATCTTCGTCCACTACGGGATCTACGCCGTCGACGGTGTACCGGAGTCCTGGTCCTTCTACTCGGGCCAGGTCCCGCACGACCAGTACATGCGGCAGCTCGACGGCTTCACCGCCGCACGCTACGAACCGCGGGCCTGGGCACGGCTGTTCGCGCGGGCGGGTGCCAAGTACGCGGTGCTGACCGCACGTCACCACGACGGCGTGGCCCTGTGGGACACGGCCCACGGCGACCTGGACGTGGTCCGCCGCACCCCGGCGGGCCGCGATCTGATCGGGCCGTACGCGGAGGCGCTGCGCGAGGAGGGTCTCAACGTCGGCCTGTACTACTCCCATTCGGACTGGAACCACCCCGACTACGCCAGCACGGCGCACCCCCAGCCGTTCGACGAGGAGATCCGCGCCAACCCGTACGCCTCCGCACGGCCCGGCCACGAGGACCCGGCCGCGTGGGCGCGCTACCTGGCGTACCGCAACGGCCAGGTCGGCGAGTTGGTCGACCGCTTCCGGCCCGACCTGTTGTGGTTCGACGGCGAGTGGGAGCGCAGCGAAGAGCAGTGGGGCATGCGGGAGTTGGCCGAGCTGATCCTCGCCGGGAACCCCGACACCGTCCTCAACGCCCGCATGCTCAGCTACGGCGACTACGCGACGCCCGAGCAGGGGGTGCCGTTGCAAGCGCCGGACGGGCCTTGGGAGTTGTGCCTGACGGTGAACGACTCGTGGGGTTTCCAGCACGGGGACGAGCACCACAAGTCGGTGCGGCAGCTGGTGCGTTACTTCGCGGAGACGATCGGGATGGGCGGCAATCTGCTGCTCGACGTGGGCCCGAGGGAGGACGGGACGATAACGCCCGCGCAGACGGAGCGACTTGAGGGTCTCGGCGCGTGGATCGCCCGGCACTCCGAGGCCGTGTACGGCACGGTCGCCGGTCTGCCCGCCGGGCACCACTACGGCCCCAGCACCCTCTCCGCCGACCGCCGCACGCTGTACCTGGTGTGTTTCGATCCGCCGCGCGAGTCGGTGTCGGTGCGCGGCCTGCGTACGCCCGTCAAGCGCGTCACGGTCCTCGGCACCGGCGCCGAACTCGGCCACGACGTCACCGGCGGTCTCGGCGACGTGCCGGGCGTGACGTGGATCGACGCCCCGGGCGCGGCCGACGTCGACGAGTCGGCGACGGTCCTGGCGGTCGAGCTGGACGGGGAGTTGGACCTCTACAGGGGTGCCGGCCGGGATTGAGTCACGAGGTGCCGGCGCGAACCGCCCTGGGTGAAGCCCCCAGTTCGCGTCGGCACGCCTTGTTGAATGCCTGTAGATCGCCGATGCCGACGGCGGCCGCGATCGCCGGGATGGACAGGGTCGACTCGCGCAGCAGGTGCCGGGCGCGTTCCATGCGGCGGTGTCGGAGGTGGGCGACGACCGTGGTGCCGGTCTCGGCGCGGAACAGGCGGATGAGGTGGTTGTGCGAGATGCCGGCCGCGTGCGCCACGTCGGGGACGGTGAGTTGGGCGGCCAGGTTCGACTCGATGTGGGCCACCGCGAGGGCGAATGCCGGGTGGGGACCGGTGGTTCCGCCCGCGGCCGGGGTCGCCAGGTCCGCCACGCGCCACAGCACGGTCCACAACTCGGCTGCCGCGCGGGCGGAGTTGCGCGGTGCCGCCGCGAGCGCCCGATGCATCAGGTCGGTCAGCACCGGCGTCTGCGTACCGGCGTCCTGCATCACGGGCACGGTCAACCGCTCGCCGGCCGACGGGAGTTCCAGGTGGGCGAAGAGGTGCTCGGAGCGGCCCCGGTAGTGGAACCGCACCAGCGCGCCGGGCGGCACCAGGCTCACATGGCCGGGCCTGATCTCGTGTGCCACGCCGTCGACGGTCAACTCGGCCTCGTAGCGGTACAGATGGAGCTGCCAGAGGTCGGGGAGCCGGAACACGTCGCGCGGGCTCACCGTCCCGTGCACGCCGACGCCGAGGCTGGCCACGCGTGGTGGGGCGTCGAGGCCGATCCGTACATGGGTTCCGGTGCCGTTGGTCGCGCTCACGGTGAAAACGTACCAGTGCCCGACAAGGGGTCAACGGCTGTCAAGGCTCTTCGAAGCGTTCGGGTGTGATGTTCCCCTCGTCGGCCATACCGGGGCCGTAACCGGGCATCCGGATAGGGCACATGCCGTGCCGCCGTACCGGAAAAAGGGGCGCCAGTGGACTCGACCACGACCGTGATCGTCATCGTCGCGGTGCTCGCGGTGGTGCTGCTCGCCGTGGCCGTCGGAGTGCTGGTGCGGCTCGTCCGCATGCGGCGTTCCATGCGGCGCGCAGGGCTTCCGACCGGCCCCAAATGGGTTTTCTGGGGTGCCGTCCTCTACTTCGTACTGCCGACCGATCTGATGCCCGATCCCGTGTATCTGGACGACATCGCCGTACTTCTCCTCGCTCTTCGCACGATGCGCAACTCCCTCGGCGAGCAGGAGAAGGGGCTGCCGGGCGAGCTCGACTGACCCCGGTACGCGTGGCGCGCTCCTTACTCTGACTACGCAGAGTAAGGAAACCATTCACTCGTTCGATTCGTATAAGTCTCTGGAAGCAGACGGAAGTCAGCGGGCCAAGCGACCTCGCAGGGTGGCCACCGCTTGCACGAGGCAGTACCGACGAGGGAGAGACGATGCAACCGTTCGCGCTCAACTACGCTCGCCCGGCAGCACAGTTGGAGCTCAGCGCTCCGTACAGCTACGACTCCGGACTGCAGTTGAACGTGCTCGCCGACGGACGGGTCGCCGCCCATGATCTCGCTCTGCTGAGAGAACTGGGGACCACGACGTCCACCGCGGGATCGAAGACTCACTTCGACGACTGAACACGGAACGACGAAAATGACCGTCCTGGTCCTTACCTGCGAAGAGGACGTCACGGCGGACATGGTGGTGGTCCACCTGCACGCGTCCGGCGTCCCCGTGGTCCGGATCGATCCCGCCGACCTCACGGGCGGGGTCGCGCTGTCCGGTGAGTACGTGCACGGAGCCTTCCGCGGCCATCTGTCCGCCGGGGGGCGGCTGGTGAGCGTGAGCGGACTGCGGTCCATCTGGGTGCGCAGACCGGGCTCCCCGGCGACCCGCGCACCCCAGCCCTCCGCGTGGCTGACCGAGGAGGCCTCACAGGCGCTCTACGGCATGCTCCGCGGCTCCGGCGCCCGCTGGATGAACCACCCCGACGCGTCCCGCCGCGCCCGGCACAAGCCCTGGCAGCTGCGTCTCGCGCAGCGCAGCGGGCTGCCCGTGCCGGCCACCCTGATCACCACGTTCCCGCAGGCCGCGCGCGAGTTCTCGCGGCGCTTCCCGGACCTGGTGGTCAAGCCGATCTCCGGAGCCCATCCGCAGGACCCGCCCCGGGCGGTGCCGACGAGCCGGGTCGCGCCGGACACCGACTTCGCCGCCGTCGCGTTCGGCCCGACGCTGCTGCAACGCCGGGTCGCCAAGCGTGCGGACATCCGGCTCACCGTGGTGGGCGACCGGATGCTCGCCGCCCGTACGGCGACCGCCCCCGACCCCGACCCCGTCGAGGTCGACGTCCGTTTCGCCGTGTCCGCGCAGCCGTGGTGCCCCACCGAGGTCCCGCCGCGCATCGCCGAGGCCGTCCTCACCTACATGCGCGAGGCCGAACTGGCCTACGGCGCCTTCGACTTCGCGGAGGACGGCGACGGGACCTGGTGGTTCCTGGAGTGCAACCAGTCGGGCCAGTTCGGCTTCGTCGAGGCGGAGACCGGTCAGCCGATCGCCCGGACCATCGCGGAGTGGCTGGCCCTGCCCGCCGCCTCGGAACTGGAGGGCCTCGTGAACGGCTCGGACAGTGCGGTCGGTTGAGCAGTAACGGTTCGCCTGAGGCGGAAGGGGCGAGCGTCCTCGGTCAGGAGTGGCGCTCTGCCCCGTATGTCCCCAACAGGCTGCACACCGCGTCCTCCTCGACCGCGCGCACCTTGCGCAGCAGTTCCGGGTTCCCCGCCTGGTTCACCTGAGTTGTCAATGAGAAAGTGAGCGAGCGTCGGCCGTCGGGGGTCGCCGCGATCAACTGTGTGTAACCAAGGGTGTTCCCGGTATGTCCGAGGACCACCCCGCACCGGGTGTCGTAGCGGAAGAGCGCGAGTCCGGCGCTGTTGCGGCCGGGGCCGGCCGGTTCGGAGGCGCCGGGGATCCAGTGCCGCTGTTCCCGCACGGCCGCCTTCGAGGTGAGCGCCCCGGCGGCGTAGCCGCTGATGAACGCGGTCAGGTCGCGGGGCGAGGAGGTGATCCCGCCCGAGGCCCACACGCCCGACATGCCGATCGCCTCGCTGACGTCCTCCGGTCCGGACGCTCCGCCGACGGCGTATCCGTGCATGTACGGCTCCGGCATCCGGTACCCCTGCGGCAGGCTCGTGTCGCGCAGACCCAGCGGCTGGTACACGTCGTGGCGCAGCAGGTCCTCGTAGCGCGTGCCGGTGGCCGCCTCCGCCATCAGCGCTACGGCGATGTTGTCCGAGTTGGAGTAGCGGTACTGCGAGCCCGGCGTGAACCGCAGCGGCTCGCCCGCCACGAAGTCGAGCAGGCGCCGCGAGTCGAAGTGCCGGTGCGGGTCGGCCTGGATGAGGCTGCGGAAGCGGGTGCTCTCGCTGAAGTCCGGCAGGCCGCTGGTGTGTTGGAGCAGCTGGCGCAGGGTCACCTTCCGCCAGGCCCGGGGCTGGTGGGGCAGCCGGGTGCCGATCGTGTCGTCGAGGGTGAGCCGGTGCTGTCGTACGAGTTGCAGGGCCACCGCTCCGCTGAACGCCTTGCTGGTGCTCGCGGTCCGGGTGTGGTCGTTCGGTTCGAGCGGGCGGCCGGTGGCGATGTCGGCGGTTCCGGCGCGCAGGACGCGTTGTCGGTCGCCGTCGCGGAGGACGACGATCACACCGGGCGGGCCGTCGGGGGCGGCGACCAGGTCGTCGAGGCCGCGCTGGAGGGAGTGGTCGTCGGCCGCGGCGGGCGACGCGGGCACGAGGGCGCCCACGCAGGTGGCGACCAGCAGGGAGACAAGGCGGAGCGGCAGGGGCATGGAGTGTCCTGGGGGCTGTGGGGTCGGGGCACGACCAGAATCCGGGGGTCCGTGGGCGTCCGCGCGGGCGCGTGCTCCATACGGCCCCCTTCCCCTGTTCACCTCGCGCGGTGTTGCCCCGCGGGGCGTGCTGTGCCGTAATCGGATGACCCGTGGTTCGGATCTTGGCGGTGCCGTGCCGCGCCGGAAGGAGCGGCTGGGATGGACGCTTACGGTGCCGGGGACGGTGTCTCGGCCGCCCCGGGAGGGCTGCTGGACCTGTTGCGGGTCGCGGCGGTGGTGCTGGACGCCGGCGGGTACATCGGGCTGTGGAGTCCCGAGGCGGAGCAGTTGCTCGGCTACTCGCCCGAGGAGGCGCTGACCCAGCGCGCGGACCGGCTGCTGGTGTCGCCCGACGAACGGGTCCGGGCACGTGAACTGTTCGCCCAGGTCGGTACGGGCGCCCGCTGGGCCGGGGTGTTCCCGCTGCTGCACCGGGACGGCACGGAGCGGCTCGTCGAGTTCCGCACGATGCGCCTGCGCGACAGCCACGGTCAGCCGCATCTGCTGGGCCTCGCGGCGGACGCCACGACCGTACGGGGCGTGGAGCGGGACCTGGCCCTGTCCCACAGCCTGGTCCGTCAGACGCCGGTGGGCATCGCGGTGTTCGACACCGATCTGCGGTGGGTCGGCGTCAACCCGGCCCTGGAGCGCATCAACGGCGTCCCGGAGGACGAGGTCGTCGGGCGCCGGGTCGGCGAGGTGCTGCCCGGTCTGGACGTGGCTGCCATCGAGTCACGGATGCGGCACGTGCTGATCACCGGCAAGCCGCTGCTCGACCAGCAGACCGTGGGCCGGACGGCGGCCGACGTGGTGGACCGGGCGTACTCGGAGTCGTACCACCGCATCGAGGACGCGCAGGGCCGGGTCCTCGGGCTGGCGATGGCCGTCCTGGACGTGACCGAGCGGGAGCAGGCGGCCGCCGAGGTCGCGCAGGCGCGCCAGCACCTCTCCGTCGTGGCGGAGGCCGGGGTGCGGATCGGCACGACGCTGGACCTCCAGCAGACCGCCCGGGAACTGGCCGACGTGGCGGTCCCGCACGTGGCCGACCTGGCCGCCGTCGACGTACTGGAATCGGTCGTCACGGACGGCACGATCACCCCGGTGACGGAGGACTCGCAGGTCGAGTTCCGGGCACTGGCCGTCGCCGCCGGCTACCTGACCGACGCGATCCACGCGGCGGACCCGGTGG
Organism: Streptomyces sp. NBC_01288; assembly: GCF_035982055.1. NCBI lineage: Bacteria > Bacillati > Actinomycetota > Actinomycetes > Kitasatosporales > Streptomycetaceae > Streptomyces > Streptomyces sp. NBC_01288. The sequence goes on along the minus strand of NZ_CP108427.1, from coordinate 10,148,930 downwards.
GCGAGTTGGCCACCTACGGCCCCCACCGCATCATCACCCAGTGCGTCCGCGAGGCCGGCCCGATCCTGGTCGAGCGGGTCGACCCGCCGATGATGCGCCGCATCGCCCGGGACGGCCGCGCCGCCCAGACCCTGCGCACGGCGGGCGTCCACTCCTACCTGGCCGTCCCGCTGATGGCCCGCGGCGAGGTCCTCGGCACGCTGAGCCTCTACCGCACCGTCAACGAGCGCCCCTTCGACGAACAGGACCGCGTCCTCGCCACGGAACTCGCCGCACGCGCCGCGATCTGCATCGACAACGCCCGCCTCTACGGCCGCGAACGCACCACCGCGCTGACCCTCCAACGCAGCCTGCTGCCACCGGCCCCGGCCAGGCAGGAGGGCCTCGACATCGCCGCCCGCTACCTCCCGGCGCTGAGCGAGGTCGGGGGCGACTGGTACGACGTGCTGCCGCTGGGCCCGGGCCGCACCGGGCTCGTCGTGGGCGACGTGATGGGCAAGGGCGTCCAAGCCGCCGCCATCATGGGCCAGTTGAGCACCGCGACCCGCGCACTGGCCCGGCTCGACCTCCCGCCCGCCGAGTTGCTGCACCACCTCGACGACCTCACCGGTTCCCTCGGCGACGCGATCGCCACCTGCGCGTACGGCGTCGTCGACCTCGGACGCGGCACCTGCGAACTGTCCAGCGCCGGGCATCTGCCGCCCGTCCTGATCCACCCCGACGGCGCCGCGGAACTCCTCGACATCCCCGGCGGAGTCCCGCTCGGCGTCGGCGGCGTGGACTTCGGAACCACCGAAGTCGCCTTCACCACAGGGGCGTTGCTCGCCCTCTACTCCGACGGGCTGGTGGAGAACCGCGGCGAGAACATCGATGTGGGACTGCACGCGCTGACACGGCTGTTGCAGAGTTCCCGCCGCCCCCTGGAGCAGACGAGCGACATGCTCCTCAACGCGCTGCGCCCGGAGCCCGACGACGACGTGGCGCTGCTCCTCGTCCGCGTCACCGGTTGACCTCTCCGGTCAGGCGCCCGTGGTCGATCCCGGGCGGATGATCATGAGGACGGTGACGGTCGCCCACAGCAGGTTGAAGATGCCGGTGAACATGGCGAGTTGAGCGGTCCCGGAACGCTCCACGGCCCGCTGTGCGCCGAGTTGCTCCAGGAGCTCGTCCTGGCGGGGCAGTACGAAGGCGATCAGAATGCCGGCCGCCACCGCGGTGAGGGTGATGGAGGCGATGAGCCAGCCGCTGCCCAGAACACCCATCGCGGATGCGGTCGCGAAGCCGAAGAGGGGCACCGCCAGTCCGACGGCGCCGTAGACACGGCAGATGCGATGCAGCAGTCGTACGGTCGTCACGCCCGCGTCGGGTCCGTCCGGGCCTGTGAGAGCGCGGCGGGCCGCCGGTGGGAACATGCTGGCGGCGACGGTCACGGGACCGACCGCGACGATGGCGGCCAGGACGTGCAGAGTGAGAAGGATCTTGGTCACCGGCCCAGATTAGGGACGTCCGGCGCGGGAGCACAGAGGCTGAAACGACAGGTTCCAACGGATTCTCGCCATTCCCTCTCACCAGTCTGTCGCCGCAAAAGACCATGTCATGACGCTGGCGGGAATCCGTCTATCGTGGTGTTCATGCACACCGTCGCGATCCTGGCTCTCGATCATGTGGTGCCGTTCGACATGGCGACACCGATGGAGGTGTTCGGCCGCACCCGGCTGCCGGACGGTCGGAACGCCTATCGGGTGCGGGTGTGCGGCGAGACGCCGGACGTGCGGACGGACGGGTTCGCGCTGCGGGTCGACCATGGGCTCGAAGCCCTGGTGGACGCCGACACCATCATCGTCCCGGGCCGCTCGGAGCGGGCCGCGCCACCCTCCGCCCGGGTGCTGGCGGCGCTGCGGGAGGCGGCAGCGGCGGGTACCCGCATCGTGTCCATCTGCGTGGGCGCCTTCGTACTGGCCGAGGCAGGGCTGCTGGACGGACTGCGCGCCACCACGCACTGGGTCGCCGCCGACGCGCTGGCCCGGTCCTACCCTCTGGTCGAGGTGCGGCCGGACGTGCTGTACGTCGACAACGGGCAGATCCTGACCTCGGCCGGGGCCGCCGCCGGGCTCGACCTGTGTCTGCATCTCATCCGGCGGGACTACGGCTCGGCGGTCGCCGCGGACGCGGCCCGGCTGTCGGTCATGCCGCTCGAACGCGAGGGCGGGCAGGCGCAGTTCATCGTCCACCAGCACCCGCCGGTCCCGCAGGGCTCGACCCTCGAACCGCTTCTCCAGTGGATCGAGGACAACCTCTCCCACGAGATCACCCTGGGGGCGCTGGCGACGCGATCGGGTATGAGCGAGCGGACGTTCAGCCGCCGATTCCGCGAACAGACGGGCAGCACACCACTTCAGTGGCTCCTGCGGGCCCGCGTACGACGCGCCCAGTACCTGCTGGAGAACAGCGACCACACCATCGAACGCATCGCCCAGCAGGCCGGGTTCGGCTCCCCCACCGCGTTCCGCGAGCGCTTCCGCCGGGTCGTCGGCACCAGCCCGCAGGCGTACCGCTCGGCGTTCCACGGCAGGGCGGTCCCCGAAGTGGCGTTCTCCTGACGGATCTACCGACGGCTCTACGCCGCGGCGCGGCCGTCCGCGACCACGCCTCCCGGTGTACTGCGCGCCGCCGCCAGCAGGGCGTCCGCCTTGACGATGGCTTCCCGGATGCCGGTGGTGCCCATCATCACGCAGAGGGTGTAGACGACGTCGTTCAACTCGGTGGCCGCCTGCGGTCGGTGGCGCTCCGCCTGGGAAATGCGCAGCACCGCGTATCGGGTGAGCAGTTTTCTGACGGCCTTCGGGTCCGGCACCAGCACGAAACGCCCCTCTCTCGCTTTTCGCTCCGTGTGCCCAGCCCGCGCCGATCCAACCAACCGGCCGCGAGATCCGGTCAGGCGACCTGCCCGCTGTGCAGAGCCGTGTACGCCCCGCCCCGGCGCAGGAGTTCGTCGTGCGTGCCGACCTCCAGGATCTCCCCGTCGCCCATCACGACGATCCGGTCGGCGCCCCGGACGGTGGACAGCCGGTGGGCGACCACGAAGGTCGTACGGCCGCGCAGCAGCCGGGCGAGGGCCTGTTGAACGAGGGCTTCCGAGCGGGTGTCCAGGGCCGAGGTCGCCTCGTCCAGGATGAGCACCTTGGGGTCGCGGATCAACGCCCGTGCGATGGCGAGGCGTTGACGCTGGCCGCCGGAGAGTCGGGCCCCGCGTTCGCCGACCAGGGTCTCCAGCCCTTGCGGCAACTTCTCCACGAACTCAAGGGCGTTGGCGTCGCGCAGGGCCGCGCGCACCGACTCCTCGTCGGCGTCGTCCATGCCGTAGGCCACGTTGTCGTGGATCGTGCCGTCGAAGAGGATCGACTCCTGGGGGACGACCGAGACGAAGCGGCGGTAGGTGCGCAGGTCGAGGGTGTTCATGTCGGTGCCGTCGAGGAGGAGTTGGCCGGTGGTGGGGCGGATGAAGCCGATGACGAGGTTGAGCACGGTGGACTTGCCGGCGCCGGACGCGCCGACGAGGGCGACCGTCTCGCCCGGGGCGACGGTGAGGGTGAAGTCGTGCACTGCGGGCCGGAGTTGGTCGTTGTCGTAGGTGTGGCCGACGCTCTGGAAAGTGACGGCTCCGCGTACCTCGGTGACCTCCGCCTTGCCCTCGTTGTCCTCCAACTCGGGGGCCTGGAGCACCTCGCCGACCGATCGGACCGATTCCAGGCCCTTGGTGATGACCGGGGCCAGGGTCGTGAGGGACGTGGTGGAGTTGGTGAGGGTGGTCAGGAAGGCGCTCAGCATGACGACGTCTCCGGCGGTGACTCCCCAGACGCCGTAGTACGACACCAGGGCCGCGCCGGCGAGGACCAGGACGCCGACGACGTTGAGGACGACCCAGGCGAGCGAGCCGAAGCGGCCGTTGAGGAGGTCGAGACGGTTTCCGGAGGTGAGCAGGCGGCGCAGGGTGCCGTCCATGCGGCGCAGGGCCTTGCCCTCCAGGCCGTGGGCGCGGGTGACCGGGATGAGGCGGGTCATCTCCGTCACGCGTGAGGACAGGGTCTCCACCTCGTGGCGGAAGTGCTCGTTGTGGGTGCGCAGTCGGGCCCGCAGCCGGGACACGAGGAGCGCGGCGACCGGTACGACGACGATGAAGACGGGCACGAACTCCGGTGTGCGGAAGGCGATGATGACCAGGCCGCCGGTGAGCACGGTGATCGCGCCGAGGCCGGTCTCCGCGGTCTGCTGGACCATCTGCTCGACCGTCTCCACGTCCCGCACGACCTTGGCCTGGAGGACTCCGGCGCTGACCCGGGAGTGGTAGCCGATGGAGAGCTGCTGCATGCGGGTGCACAGTGCGGAGCGCAGGTCGGTGCCCATGCGGCGGACGCTGCCGTAGAGGAGGCGGACGTAGAGCACGTGGAGGGGGTAGTTGATCAGCAGGATGAACAGGATGATGCCGGTGCTCGTCCAGAGGCGGCTGACCGGCTGGTGCTGGACGACGGTGTCGATGATGGACGCGGTGATCAGCGGGAGCAGCCAGATGGGGCTGTGCTTGACCGTGAACACGGCTACGGCCAGGGACAGTCGCCTTCGGTCGGCGCGGAAGAGGTAGGCGAGGGTGCGGATCGGGTGTTCGCCGCGGTAGCGGTGGTCGAGCGGTTTCTCCGTGGACGATGCCATCGGTGGTGGTCCTCCCCCTGCTCCCCCTGTGACCGGCTGGCCACCTGCGGCCAGGTGGCGGGCAAGCGCTTTCCGCCCTTGCCCGCCACCTACTACACCTCAGACATCAGGGTCTTCTCAAACGGCGTCCAGCTCCGCGATCTCGTCGGCGGAGAGGGCGAGTTCGGGTGCGGCGGCCGAGTCACGGATCGTCTCCGGGCGGCTGGCGCCCGGGATCGGCACGACGACCGGGGACTTGGCGAGCATCCAGGCCAGGCAGACGCGCTGCGGGCTGACGCCGTGCTTCTCGGCGATGCGGGCGAACGGGGCGTAGGCGGAGCCGAGTTCACCGGCGCGGGTGATGCCGCCGAGGGGGCTCCAGGGCAGGAACGCGATGCCCAGTTCGTCGCAGAGGTCCAACTCCGGTTCGCTGGAGCGGAAGGCCGGGGAGAACTGGTTCTGTACGGAGACCAGTCGGCCGTCCAGGATCTCGTTCGCCAGCCGGATCTGCTCCGGGTCGGCGTTGGAGACGCCGGCCAGGCGGATCTTGCCCTCGTCGAGCAACTCCCGTACCGCGCCCACGGACTCGGCGTACGGGACCCTCGGGTCGGGGCGGTGGAACTGGTAGAGCCCGATGGCCTCCACGCCGAGCCGGCGCAGGGATGCCTCGCAGGCCTCCTTAAGGTACGCGGGGCTGCCGTTCAGGGTCCAACTGCCGTCCCCGGGGCGGAGATGGCCGCCCTTGGTCGCGACGAGGACGTCCGCGCCCCGGTCGTGGGAGGCGAGGGCCTTGGCGATCAGGGTCTCGTTGTGCCCGACATCGTCGGCGTGCAGGTGGTAGGCGTCGGCGGTGTCGATCAGCGTCACGCCCGCGTCGAGTGCGGCGTGGATGGTCGCGAGGGAGCGTGCCTCGTCCGGCCGCCCCTCGATCGACATGGGCATACCGCCCAGGCCGATCGCACTGACCTCGACGTCACCGATACGGCGGGTGTCCATGCGGGTGCTCCTCCTCCGGCTGTCACGCGGAAACGTGCCGTCCCACACCGCTGGAGCCCGAACCCGGTTCTCGGATCGGGGTCACGACGGGCAGGACGCGTCCTCCAGCCTGTCCGGCCCGGGTCCACAGGTCCAATAGAAGAAATCGAACGCATCCAGCAGCGGGACTGCTCAATCGAGAGCGTCCGGTCGGGACCGCGTCAGTCGGCACTGCTTTGGTCGGGACCGCTCAACGAGCTGCGATCTTGGCGATGAACGCCGTGACGTTGGTGACGGTCCGCTGGATCTTCTCCTCCAGGGTGAGCGACTCGGGCATCCGCGCGCCGACGCCCGCGTCCTTCTTGCCGCGCACGTACAGCGGACAGGCGAGGTCGCTGCATATGTAGGCGCCCACGGAGTTGCCCTGCTGCCCGGCCTTGCCCGCCCTCGCGGCGGCCATCAGCGAGACGCCTCCGGTATGGGTCGTCATGCACATCGAGCACATGCTGCGCCGCGTCTGCCAGGAGGTGACACCGGGGCTGCGCAGCGCGATCGCCGTCAGTTGGTCGCCCAGCTCGATGGCGAGGTAGGCCCGGCCCGGAGCCTGGGGGTCCCGCCAGCCGAGGAAGTCCAGGTCGTCCCACGGCCGTTCGGCCAGATCCCGGGGCACGGACAGGCGCTTGGCCTCGCCCTTGGTGCAGTTCACGAAGGCGGCGCGGATCTCCCGCTCGGTCAGTGGTCTCATGAACGGCACGCTAGTTTGCCTAAAACCTTTAGGCAAATACATAATGGCTATCGTCGATCGGAAGGATGGTTATGGCCAGAGTAGGACTGACGCCGGAGCGGCTGACCCTGGCGGGGGCGGAGCTGGCCGACGAGGTCGGCTTCGACCAGGTGACCGTCTCGGCGCTCGCCCGACGGTTTGACGTCAAGGTCGCCAGCTTGTACTCGCACCTGAAGAACTCCCAGGAACTGAAGACCAGGATCGCCCTGTTCGCCCTGGAGGAACTCGCCGACCGGGTCTCCGACGCGGTGGCCGGGCGGGCCGGCAAGGACGCCCTGGCCGCCGTCGCGGAGGCCTACCGGGACTACGCCCGGGAGCACCCCGGCCGGTACGCGGCCGCGCGGCTCCGGCTCGACCCCGAGACGGCGGCCGCCAGTGCCGGGGTGCGGCACTCCCAGATGACCCGGGCGATCCTGCGCGGCTACGACCTGGCGGAGCCGGACCAGACGCACGCGGTCCGGATGCTGGGCGGCGTCTTCCACGGCTACGTCAGCCTGGAGCTGGCCGGGGGCTTCGACCACAGCGCGCCGGACGCGCGCGAATCCTGGGCCTGGGTCGTGGATTCCCTCGACGAGCTGCTGCGGAACCGGGCCGCGCCCCACGACTGACGTAGTCCTGATCCGGCACATCCCGCTTCCGGATCCGACGTACTCCGATTCCGGGTCCGACCTGTTCCGGTTCAGGGCCTGACCACCCATCCCGGACATCTTGATCAACAGGCTGAGGCGATGAGCACCGAGCACGACATGATCACCACCCCCGTCACCACCGACATGCTGCGCGGCTTCCTCGACGTGGAGCGGACCGCGCACGGTCTGCTGCCGCATCGGCTGCCCGCCCGGGCGCGCCGCCAGATCCCCGACGACCAACTGGCCATGGCCGAGGCACAGCCCTCCGGTATACGGCTGGTCTTCCGCACCCGGGCCACCACGATCGAGTTGGAGACGCTTCCCACCAAGCGCGTCTACCAGGGGTTCCCGGCCCCCGCGGACGGTGTGTACGACCTCCTCGTCGACGGCCGCCTCACCGCCCAGACCACGGTGGCCGGCGGCAACGTGCGCACGATCACGGACATGGTGACCCAGTCCTTCGAGCTGACGGAGGGGCGGCCCGGCACCGCCCGGTTCGCCGACCTGCCGGCCGGTGACAAGGACATCGAGATCTGGCTCCCGCACACAGAGGTCACCGAGCTGATCGCCCTGCGCACCGACGCCCCCGTCGAGAAGGCACCGGACAACGGACGCAAGGTGTGGCTGCACCACGGCAGTTCCATCAGCCACGGCTCGAACGCCACGCATCCGACGGCGACTTGGCCCGCCCTGGCCGCCGCCCGCGGTCAAGTGGAGCTCGTCAACCTGGGGTTCAGCGGCAGCGCCCTGCTCGACCCGTTCACCGCCCGCGCGATGCGGGACACCCCGGCGGACCTGATCAGCGTCAAAATCGGCATCAACATCGTCAACGCCGACTCGATGCGCCTGCGCGCCTTCACCCCTGCGGTCCACGGCTTCCTCGACACCATCCGCGAGGGCCACCCGACGACACCGCTGCTGGTCGTGTCCGCGATCCTCTGCCCGGTCCAGGAGGACACGCCCGGCCCTCTCATGCCCGACTTCGACGGCGGGACCCCACGGTTCCGTGCGACGGGCGACCCGGCGGAACGCGCCCTCGGGCGCCTGACACTCACCGTCATCCGCGAGGCACTCGCCGACGTCGTCGAGCAGCGAGCGGCCGACGACCCGAACCTGCACTACCTCGACGGCCGTTCCCTCTACGGCGAGGAGGACTACGCCGAACTGCCGCTCCCCGACCAGGTCCATCCCGATCCGGCGGGACATCGGCGTATCGCGGAGAACTTCGGGCGGTTGGTGTTCGGCGAGGGCGGCGCTTTCGCAACCGGGACCGGACCCCGGACCAGCTGAGGTCGGCTGAGGTCGGCTGAGGTCGGCTGAGCAGGATCGCGGTTGCACTGCGGCTCAACTGGGCGAACGCGAGCGGGACTTCGAGGCGGTTCCGCAGGACCAGCGGCATTCCTCGCCGCCCGACCGCCGTTCCCGGGCCGGGAACCACCCGTTGCGGGCGGCGAGTGCTCCGCCGCCCGCAGGGCCTTGCCATCGTGCTGGGCCGACCTGCCGAACTCGGCCTCAGCCGCAGCAGATGGGTGCGCTCCGCGTCGAACAGTCACAGCGCGCGGGCGATCGCATCCAGCACGGAGGTGGACATGTGCGGGTTGCGGCCGCGTTCCAGGCGCACGTAATGGTGCCGGTAGGGCGGCCTCCGCGCGTCGCGGGCCCGGTATGCGCCGCGCACCTGGAGCGGACCGCAGTCCCGCCTCCTCAGGGGGTGACCCTGGCACGGCGTGAGCGCGGGAAGTCCCGCGGTTCGGTGTCGGGCTCCTCCGCCATGGCGCCGACCGTAGACCGGCGACGTGCCGTCGCGGCTACGCGAAAGGGGGTCCGTCGGACCCCCGGACCAGATGGGTCTCCCGCCCCCGCCGCCTGCGGTGTTTGACTCAAGGGGAAGCAGCCGATTCTCGGCGGACCGCGACAGGACACGCGGCCCGACCAGGCAGAACGGCGTCTGCTGGACCAGTGCCCGCGAGTGACGGGCACCGATTCGACCACTCACGTGAGGACAGCACCATGGCAGCCAGGACCGACAGGCAGTTCGACGGCGCGTACGTACTCGTCACGGGAGGCGGCAGTGGAATCGGCCGCGCCGCGGCCGTGGCGCTGGCCGCGCAGGGGTGCACCGTCACGGTGGCCGGCCGCACCGCCGCGACCCTGGAGCAGACCGTCAAGCTCATCACCGACGCAGGTGGAACCGCCCGGTACGTCGTCGCCGACGTCCACGACGAAGACGCCGTGGAACAGGCGGTGAAGGCCGCCGCGTCACCCGCGGGACAGCTTCACATGGCCGTCAACAGCGCCGGCGTCGACGGCGGCAACAGCGCCTCCGCCCTGGCCGACTACCCCGTTGAGACTCTCGACCTGATGCTCGCGACGAACGTGCGTGGGATGTTCTACTCCCTGAAGCACGAACTGGCCCGCATGGTGCCGTACTCCAGCGGTGCCATCGTGAACATATCCTCGGGCGCCGGACTGGTCGGCGTCGGCGGGTACGCGGGCTACGTCGCCTCCAAGCACGCCGAGATCGGCCTGACCAAGAGTGCCGCGCTCGACTACGCCGGCGTAGGCATCCGCGTCAACGCCGTGTGCCCCGGCCTGGTCAACACCCCGCTCGTCGCCGGCATGGTCGACGACAATCCCGAGCTGCACGCCGAACTGGCAGCCGCTCACCCGCTCGGCCGGATAGCGGAACCGGAGGAGATCGCCGACGCCATCGTGTGGTTGTGCTCGGAGCGATCCAGCTACGTCACCGGCATCGCGCTTCCCGTCGACGGCGGCTACACCGCCCGCTGACCCTCTCACGCCGCCGCAAAGACGAAGAACTGCCCGACGGGAATCAGGCACACGACACGTCCCACCAGCAGGTCCACGCACGTGTCGTCGCATCGGTCAGCAGCCCCGGTCGCGGTAGGGGCTTGCGCACCCGCCCCGTTCATGTGGCACGCTCACCGGCGACCGGCCGATCGCATCGGGTCGGGGCTCGTCACCAGGTTCGACCGTGGAAAGGCACCGCTATGCGCATCGGACTGCTCGGCACCGGCCCCTGGGCGCAGATGGCTCACGCCCCCGCCCTCAGTGGGCACGGCGCGTGGGACTTCGCGGGCGTGTGGGGTCGCCGCCCCGACGCCGCCAAGGAGCTGGCCGACCAGTACGGGGTACCGGCCTACGACGATGTCGACGCCCTGCTCGCGGACGTGGACGCCGTCGCCGTGGCACTGCCGCCGTCGATCCAGGCCGAGTTGGCGGTGCGGGCCGCGCGGGCGGGACGGCATCTGCTGCTGGACAAGCCCCTCGCGCCGACGGTGGAGCAGGGGCGGGCCGTGGTCGACGCGGTGCGGGAGGCCGGGGTCGCGTCGGTCGTGTTCTTCACCACCCGCTTCCAGCCTGAGACGGAGGTCTGGATCACCGAACAGGCAGCGGCGGAGGGCTGGTTCACGGCTCGGGCCGAGTGGCTCGGCTCGGTGTTCACCACCGACAGCCCGTTCGCGGCCTCGCCCTGGCGGCAGGAGAAGGGCGCACTGTGGGACGTGGGCCCGCATGCCCTGTCCGTGTTGCTGCCCGTCCTCGGTGATGTACGGCGGGTGGCCGCCGCCGTGCGGGGTCCCGGCGACACGGTCGTGCTGGTTCTGGACCACGTCGGCGGTGCGTCCAGCACGCTGACGCTGAGTCTCACCGCGCCGACCGCGGCGGCGGGAGCCACGGTCGAGCTGCGCGGGGCGGCAGGGGTGACCAGCCTTCCGGACAGCTCGGGCGACGCGGTGTCCGCCCTGGGGCGGGCCGCCGACGCGCTGAGCGAGGCCGTACGCACAGGGCAGCCGCACGCGTGCGACGCGGTCTTCGGGCAGCGGGTCACCGAGATCCTGGCCGAGGCCGAGGCGATGGTGGACAGCGAGCCTGCCTGGTCAGTCGCCTGATCACTCGCCACCGGGCGCCTCCTCGTCCTCGTCGAACGGCTCGTCACTCCACCGGAACCAGGCCCGCTCCCCCTCGATATGCAGCAGGAACTCGGGCACGGGACCGTCCGGCGAGGTCAGCGTCACCTGTCGGCTGATCTCGTCGTAGGCCTCCTCCCACCGTGCCCAGTGCCCGTCGTCGTCCACCTTCGTCAAGGCCAGTTCCCGCGCGAACAGCTCCTCTACGTCACCGAACGCCGCACCGGCGGTGAACTTGCCCGACAGCCAGGGGAAGTCGGCGTCGTCGATCAGGATCTCCCCGACCGACTCCTCGCCCCTGCGCACCTGCCAGACCTCGCCGACGAACCCCATGCCCGCCTCCATCCCGCCGTGGATCGACCTGCCGCCAGCATGGCACCCGGCACTGACAGTCGCCCCGGCCCGCGTCGCGCGGGCCGGAGCGACTGTCCTGTCCGCCTACGTTCCGTCGCGCCTACTCGACGACATGGAAGTTGGCCCGCTCCCGGATGACCGGATAGCCGACCTTGGCGAAGTGCGCGGCCATCGGGAAGTTGCCCTGGTCCGTCGCCGCCGCGATGAACTCGGCGCCCCGCTCGGCGAGATAGTGCGTGCACTCGGCCAGCAGGTCGCGGGCGTAGCCGTGGCCGCGCTGTTCCGGTACGACGCCGATGAAGCCGATGCAGGGGCCCGACGGGTTGTGGGCCGGGATGTGGATTCCCGCGAGGTCTCCCTCGGGGGTGCGGGCGATCTGCCACCACTCGCGCGGGGACGGGCACCAGCGGAAGAAGTCGATCTCCTCCTGTGCGGCCTTCTCGACTCCCCCTTGTCGGATGGCCAGTTGGGCATGGGCGTCGAGGGTGACGGAGTGGATGCGGCGCAGGGCGTCGAAGAAGACGGCGTCGTCCGGTTCGGGGGCGAAGACGAGGCGGCCGGGGCGCTCGGGCAGTCCGCACTCCGGGGTCCACCGGTAGATGAAACGCTCGACCAGGAGGTCGTACCCGGCCGCGCGCAGGGCGGTGAAGCGTGTCTCGGCGGCGGCACGGATCTCGGGGTTGTCGCGCCAGCCGGCGGGGAGGTTCAGTTCCGCGCCGACATGCCAGGGCGCGCTGCGCAGGAGTTCGGCCCCCGCCTCCTCCTCGCCCTCGATCACGTCGAAGCAGTCGATGGTGAGGGGTTCGGTGTCGTTCGGGCCGCCCCACCAGGCGGCGCGCGCGACGACCGTGCCGTCGCGCAGTGCCACCCGCTGCCAGTCGGGCCGCCAGGCCGTCAGGCGGTGCGCGGCTCGGGCGCCGAGGGAGTCGGGAAGGGTGTCGAAAAGATGGGCGTCGCTCTCGTCGAGCGCGCGGATGACCAGATCGGTCATGGGTTTCCTCCGGGAGGGGTACTGCGTGGAGCGCTCCCGGTCAGGTCAGTCGTGCCACGCCGGGGCAACGGGGAGGGAGCGCTGGGGTGTTGTGAACCTCATGGCACTCGCCTCCTTCCGCTGGTCTCAGGGCGTGCACGCACACGTTAGGCGATGATCTCCCACCCGTCCAACGTATTTTCGGGCCGGCCCGGCGGAGCGGTACTCCGCCGGGCCGGTGCGCGTCACCTGGAGTGCGTCACCCGATGCGCATCACTTCGGCAGTTGTCCCGGGTCGGTCCCCCAGCTCGTGTTCGGTTCGGTGGCGAGCCGGAAGTCCAGCCTGCCGCCCTTGAGCGTCAGGCCGGCGCCGGTCCACGCGCGCGTGAGGTCACGGCCGTCGAGGCGTACGGTGTCGACGTACTGGTGGGTGTCGTCGGCGTCGGGGGCGGTGATGACGAGGTCCGTGCGGCCGGGCCGGTCGACGACCGCCTTCGGGAAGAGCGGTGCGCCGAGCAGCAGGTCGGCGCTGCCCGGGGTGCGCGGATAGATCCCGAGGGCGGAGAGGACGTACCAGGCGGACATGGTGCCGAGGTCGTCGTTGCCGGGCAGGCCCTTGGGGCCGGTGCCGTAGGCCGTGTCGAGGATCTGACGGACCGTCGCCTGGGTCTTCCAGGGCTGGCCGAGGGAGTTGTAGAGCCAGGGGGCGTGGATGTCGGGCTCGTTGGTCGGGTCGTAGCGCAGTGCGTCGCCGCCCCTGACCGACCACGCACCGTCGGCGGTGTGGAAGAAGCCGTCGAGCCGGGTGGCCGCCGCCTCGCGGCCGCCCATCGCCTCGGCCAGTCCCCGTACGTCCTGCGGGACCATCCAGACGTACGCGGCGGCCGAGCCCTGTGCGAAGCCGAGATCGCTCGCGGGGTTGAACGGGCCCACCCAGGAGCCGTCGAGGTTGCGGGCCTGGATGTAGCCGGTGGCGGGGTTGAAGACGTTGCGCCAGTAGGCGCCGCGTTCCGTGAAGGTCTTCGCCTCGGCGGTACGGCCGAGCAGTTCGGCCCACTGTCCGAGGGCGGAGTCCGCGACGGCGTCCTCCAGGGTCTCGGCGGCGCCACCCCAGCAGTGGCAGGCATCCTGGGCCGCGTAGTGGGAGGTCATGTACTGGGCCAGGTTGGGGCGTTGACCCACGCACTGGCCGGGGCAGCCGGCGTCCGAGAGTTCGTCCGGGTTGGGGACGGTGGCCTGGTGGACGAGGGAGTCGAAGGCGCCCTTGTAGTCGAAGTTGCGGACGCCCATGGCGTAGAAGGTGGCCAGGGTCGCGGCGGTCGGGTCGCCCGTCATGACGTGGGTGGCGCCGCTGATGTGGACCCAGCGGTCCCAGATCCCGCCGTTCTGCTGCGCGAAGTTGTAGAGCGATTGGGCGAAGTCGCCCGCGACGGTGGGCTTCAGGAGGGCGAGCAACTGGATCTGGGCGCGGTACTGGTCCCAGCCGGAGAAGTTGCTGTACTGCGCCCGCTGCCCGCGCGCGAGTCGGTGCACGGCCTGGTCCATGCCCCAGTAGCGGCCGTCCTCGTCGCTGATCAGGTTGGGCTGCATGAGGGCGTGGTAGAGCGCCGTGTAGAAGGTCTGGCGGCGGGCGGGGGTGCCGCCGTCGACGCGTACGGTGCTCAGTTCGCGGTCCCACACGCGGGCGCCGGCTTCGGCGACGTCGGCCACGCGCGCGTGCGGGGCGATCTCCTGGCGGAGGTTGGACTCGGCTCCCCCGAGGCTGACGTAGGAGATGCCGATCCGCATGCGGACATCGTTGTCAGAGGCGGTGTCGAAGCCGACCCAGCCGCCGGAACCGCGTCCCGCGCGGTCGGCGCCGGTGGCGTAACCCTCCCCTCCGGAGGCCGTCGTCGACCCAGGCGACACGGTGCTGTCGTGCCAGGTGCCGACGGAGGAGAAGGCGCGGTCGAAGGAGGCGCTGAAGTAGAGCTTGTAGTAGCTCTTGCGGTTGTTGACGCCGCCGTTGGCGCGGCGCCCGCAGAAGGCTCCGGTGTACACCCAGCCGGTCACCTTCTGGTGGGCGGTGTCGATGTCGACGTGTGCGTCCTGGCTGCCGTTGAGGGAGTTGGAGACGCGGAAGAGCAGGCTCGCCGGGCGCTCGGCGGGGAAGGTGAAGTCGGCGACTCCGGCGCGCTTGCTGACGGCGAGGTCGGCGGTGGCGCCGGAGGCGAGGCCGAGGGTGTAGCGGCCTGGGGTGGCCTTCTCGTCGGCGTGCGAGAAGTTCGACGCGTACACGGCGTCCTTGGTGTCGGCCGAGGGGGACGAGGTGACGTCGCCGACGAACGGCATGATCGGTACGTCACCCGCCGCGCCGGGGTTGCAGCCGGCGCCGTTGACGTGGGTGAGGCTCAGGCCGCGGATGCGGGTGGCGCCGTACTCGTATCCGTTGGCGGCGCCCGTGCTGGTCTGGTCGCCGGTGGTGCTGGTCGGGGACCAGGCGATCATGCCGTACGGGAGGGTGGCGCCGGGGTAGGTGTTGCCGCCGTTGGAGGAGCCGATCAGCGGGTCGACGAGCGCGGACGGCCGCTCGGACGGCCCGGTCGCCGAGGCGAGCGCGGGGAAGGGCGCGGCTGCGGCGAGCGCGGTCGTGACCGCCACGGCCGCGGCTCCGACGCCGAACCGTCTTGCCGTGCCCAGGAGTTGGTGACGCATGCGTCAAGTCGCCTTTCGGGGAAGGGACATGGGGAGAGATACAGGAAGGCACATGGGGCCGAGGAGACAGGGGGCGTCGTGAGGCTAGGAGGCCGCGCGATGGGAGGGAAGAGGCGCACGGGTACGGGTGGTGAAGTACGGGTGAACGCTTCGCCGGGCGCTTAAGTGATCCTTAAGTGGGGGTTAAGTCACTCATCTCGCCACGTCTGTGCAGGTCAGCGCGGTGACGAGTTCCCGCAGAACTGTTGGCTCAGCCCCTGGCCGTGCGTAACATCGGGCCTCGGCGGCGGTGTCGACGCTCGCTGTGAGAGCGCTCTCAATGCGTCGGCACCGTCGCTCCGAACAGTCCGACTCGCCCGGAGGTCCCCCCACATGACTCCCCGTCACCAGCGCACGCTCGGCCGCCGCAAGCTCCTCTTCGCCCTCGGCGGTGCGGCGGTGGCCGCCCCCGCCGTCGCGGCGCTCGCACCGCACGCCCTCGCGGACACCAAGTCCATGGAGACCAGCGCCGCTCAGGCGGGCGCCCTCCCGCTGACGCTGGTCAACAACAGCGGCTCGTTCGACAACGCCAACGTGCACGTCTACGTCGTGGGAAACGTGGACGGCAAGCAGGTGCGGGTCACTCCCGACGGGGCGATCGCGCCGATCGCGCTCTCGGACAACGGCGCGGACGGTTTCACCGACTACGCGATCAGCCTCGACTCCGGTGCGGAGACGACCATTTCGCTCCCGTACCTGTCGGGCCGCATCTATGTGTCGCTCGGCGCGAAGCTCAAGTTCAAGGCCGTGGCGGACGGCAACGGCAACCCGGCACTCCAGTACCCGGCCGGCTGGGTGACGTCCGACCCCAACTACGGGGTGCTGCACGACTGTGCGGAGTTCACGCACAACGCGTCCGGCATGTTCTGCAACACGACGATGGTCGACATGTTCAGCGTGCCCCTGAGCATCCGGCTGACCGGCGCCCAGGACCAGACGACGGGCACCCTGCGCGACGGCGGCCGGGCGTCGGTGTTCGACGCCGTACGGAAGGTCGAGGCGTTCGCCCCGCTGATCGTGGACGACACGCGGGTCATCGCGCCGGGGCACGGGCTGGACGCGGGCCTGTTCGCGGCGGACTACTTCGCGCCGTACATCGACGAGGTGTGGAGCACGTACACCGGCAAGGACCTCACCGTCACCACGAACGCGGGTGCCTTCACCGGGCGGGTGCGCGCCGGGCAATTCACCTTCACCGGCCCGGCCTCGGTCTCGTTCGCCAAGCCGTCGACCCGGGACGTGCTGTTCTGCGACGGCAACCTGGCCGCCCCGAACGACGGCACCACGGGCCCGGTCGCGGCCGTGCTCGGCGCCGGTTTCAACCGCTCGACGCTCCTGTCGAACCCCGCCCAGCCGACCACCGACGCATCGAGCTTCTACGCCACCGACCTCACGAACCACTACGCGAAGGCGATCCACGCGGCCACCGCCGACGGCAAGGCGTACGGCTTCGCCTTCGACGACGTGGCGGACTTCGCGTCGTACGTCCAGGACACGGCGCCGACGGGGATACGGCTGACGCTCACGCCGTTCTAGGTCGTGTCCGCAAAGTCCCGTCGTCCGCCCGAAGGGCGGGCCCCGCGACGTCCGGTGCGTGCTCTGGGGGTCCCCCCGGCCGGAGGCTGGGGGAGTGCCGGGCGGAAGCCCTCGTACTGGACGTACTTGGGCTTTCGCCCGGTGCGGCGAGTGGGGGCACCTCCCACGCCCTTAAGGCAGTGGGGGAGGGACTTTGCGGACACGGCCCAGGCGCTCGGCGTGCGGGGCCGGTCCCGCCGTAGGAGCGTGGTGGTGTGGGAAAGGTGCGCGTGCCGTCGTTCCGCCGGGTTCGGGAGCCGGCCCGGCGGGGGTGGCTTCGGGGCGCGCCGGCGCCGCGGTGGGTGCGGGTGCTGCCGGGGGCGCTGGTCTGCGGGGTGGGTGTGGCGACGCTGGTGAGCCCGCACTCGCTCGACATCGGCTTTCTGCTGGGCGCCATTCCGCCGCTGGCGGGGCTGTCGTACGGGCCGCTCGCGACCGCGCTGATGGGCGGGGCCACGATCGGGCTGCTGACCGTGCCGGCGTTCCATCTCAACGATCCCGGTGAGACCGATCTGCTGACGGTCCTGTTCGTCGCGGTGCTGAGCGTGTTCGTGTCCTTCGTGCGCAGTCGTCGCGACGCCCAGCTGGATCTGGAGCGTACGGTCGCCGAGGCGGCGCAGCGGGCCGTCGTGCCGCCGTTGCCGGAGCGGGTGGGGCCTGTGGGGTGTGCGGGGCTGTACCGGGCGGCGCAGCGCGGGACGCTGGTCGGCGGGGACTTCTTCGACGTGCGGGACGGGCCGTACGGCGTACGGGCGGTCATGGGCGATGTGCAGGGGCACGGGCTGTCGGCCGTGGCGACGGTGGCGTCGCTGCTGGGGGCGTTCCGGGAGGCGGTGCTCGATCTGCCGGGCCTGGAGGCGGTCGCGGCGCGGCTGGACCGGCGGCTGGTGGTGGACTCGGCTCGGTCGGCGCACGCGGAGCTGTTCGCCACGGCGGTGCTGCTGGAGTTCACGGCGGACGCGGACGCGGTGCGGATCGTGGCCTGCGGGCATCCCTCCCCCGTGCTGTTGCGCGCGGGACGGGTCACCGAGATCGACGTCGAGGCGTGGACGCCGCTGGGTCTCGGGCTGTCCGACGCCGGTCCGCTGAGCGGGGTGACCGTCCAACTGCGGCCCGGGGACCGGCTGTTCCTCGCCTCCGACGGGGTGTCGGAGGCACGGGACACGGGCGGTGCATTCTATCCCCTCGTCGAGCGGCTGGCCCAACTCGCCGACGACGAACCGGCCTTGATGGCCGAGCGGGTGTGGGCCGACCTGCTGCGGCACTCGCCGGAGATCCGGGACGATGTGACGATGCTCGTGCTCACGCCCCAGGCGTAGTACGGGAGTTGAGGCTCACGCCTGCTGCTCGTGGTCGCCCTCCGCGTCGATGTGCGGCAGGATCCGGTCCAGGAAGCGTGGTGTCCACCAGGCGTGCCGGCCCAGCAGGGTCATGACCGCGGGCACCATCAGCAGCCGTACGACGGTCGCGTCGATGAGCACGCTGACGGCCAGGCCGAGGCCGAGCATCTTGACCACGATGTTGTCGCTGAGGACGAAGGCCGCGAAGACGCTGGCCATGATCAGTGCGGCGCAGGTGATGACGCGTGCGGTGATCTCCAGGGCGTGGGCGACCGAGGCCTCGGCGTCGCCGGTGCGCAGCCAGGCCTCGTGGACGCGGGAGAGCAGGAAGATCTCGTAGTCCATGCTCAGGCCGAAGATGATCGCGAACATCATCATCGGGACGTAGCTCTCGATGGGGACCTTGCCGGAGACGCCCAGCGCGGGGCCGCCCCAGCCCCACTGGAAGACGGCGACGACGACGCCGTAGGAGGCCGCGATGGAGAGCACGTTGAGGACGGCGGCCTTCAGGGCGACGAGGAGGCCGCGGAAGACGGCGAGGATGATCAGGAAGGCGAGCGCGACGACCACGCCGATGATCAGAGGTAGCCGGCTCGACACGATGTCGCGGAAGTCGACCTGGGCGGCCGTGGTGCCGGTGACATAGCCCTTGGCGGAGGTGCCGGAGACCGCGTCGGGCAGCGTGTCGTGGACCAGGCGGTTGGTGAGGTCGGTGGTGTCGGCGCTCTGGGGGGACTGCTTGGAGTAGACGGTGCCGACGAGGACGTCACCGTCCTTGGTGGTCGTCAGCGGGGTGACCTTGGCGGCGCCCTGCACCCCGTCGAGGGTCTTCTGGGCCTGGCTGGAGAGGTCCGAGCGCTGGGAGGTCGGGACGCCCGTCTGGTCGATGACGATGGTGAGCGGGCCGTTGGAGCCGGGGCCGAAGGCGTCGGTCATCAGGTCGAAGGCGCGGCGGTCCGTGAACGAGGTGGGGTCGGCGCCGTCGCCGATGTGGCCGAGTTGGAGCGAGAACACCGGGATCGCCAGGACGACGACGGCCGCGACGCCCGCCGCGAGGAACGTCCACGGCCGGTGTTCCACGCGCTGCGCGTACCGGTGCCAGGTGCCCGTGGGTTCGGCGCCCGGTGCGGCGTCGGTCTCGGCGACCGGGCGGCGCACCCGGTAGCGGTCGATCCGCTTGCCGAGGAGCCCGAGCAGCGCGGGCACGAGGGTGAGCGCGCCGATGACCGCCGATACGACCGTCACGGCGGCCGCGAGCCCGAGTTTGCCGATGAAGGGCACGCCGGACACGAACAGTCCGCCGAGCGCGATGATCACGGTGCAGCCCGAGACGAGTACCGCGCGGCCGCTGGTCGCCGTGGCCTGTCCGGCGGCGCGCACGGGATCGGAGCCGTTCATGAGGTTCTGCCGGTGCCGGGTGATCAGGAACAGGGCGTAGTCGATGCCGACGCCGATACCGATCATCGTCGCGAGGGTCGGTGACACCGTCGCGAAGGTGAACGCCGCCGCCAGCAGGCCGAGGCACGCGAGTCCCCCGATCACGCTGATCAGCGCGGTCACCAGGGGCATCGCGGCGGCGACCACGCTGCCGAAGCCGATCAGGAGGACGACGATCGCCACGGCGAACCCGATGAGTTCGCTGACCCGGTCGTCGGCGGCGGGCCGGGCCAGTTCGCCGAGCGGTCCGCCGTACTCGACCTGGGCGCCGGCGGTGCGCAGCGGCTTCACCGAGGTGTCCACGCCGTGCAGGTAGCCGTCGCCGAGGGTGGACGGCTGTACGTCGAAACGGATGGTGATGTACGCGGTCTTCGCGTCGGAGGAGAGCGGGCCGACGTTCGGGCCGGTGGACGCCGGTGGCTGCGTGCCGGGCTGGGGCAGCGGGTTCTGCACCGACAGGACGTGCGGGAGTTTCTGAAGGTCGCCGACCGTCTCGGACATCTGCGAGTTCAGGGAGGTGAGCTGCTTGTCCTTGTCGTGCAGGACGATCTGGCTGCTGTAGCCCCCGGCCGCCGGGTCGTGTTCCTTGAGGACCTGGAGACCGTGCTGGGACTGGACCCCGGACAGCGAGAAGTCGTCCGAATAGTCGCCCCCGAAAGACCTGTTGAGGATCTGGAGCGCGGCGAGCGCGACGAGCCAGGCGACGATGACGATCACGAAGTGCCGGGCGCACCACTCCCCCAGGCGCCGCAGCATGCCCTTCGCAGTGGTTCCGCTGCCCCCTGCACTGGCTTCCGTGGGCGCCATGGCCTCGGCCTTTTCCGCGGGGGACACATCCGACATCCCCATTAGACGCCCCTTGGATCACACCGGCATCTCGGGCATATCGGTGTTTCGGGCAGGGGTCAGCCGACGTCCCACAGGAACCGGTGCGTGTGGATGCCGAAGTACGGGAACGACCGGACGCTCCGCACCCCTTCGATCGGCCGCACCACGTCGTTGACGAAGTCGAGCAGATCCCGTGGTCCGGGAGTGACCACCTCGGCGAACAGATCGAAGCCGCCGGAGGTGAGCACGGAGTACACCACCTCGTCGCGCAGGGCGAGTTGGTCGGCCACGGCACGCGGGTCGCCGTCCACCTCGATGCCGAGCATCGCCATGGCCTGCCCGCCCATGGCCATCGGGTCCGTCACCCCGACGACCTGAACCGCCTTGGAATCCAACAGGCGTTGGAGCCGCTGCCGGGCGGCCGAGGCGGACAGGCCGACCTTGGGTCCGAGGTCGGCGTAGGCGATACGTCCGTCGGTCTGGAGCTCGCGCAGGATGGCCCGGTCGATGTCGTCCACGTACTTGCCTCCAACTCCCTGTGTCAGAGCGCCAGTTCGGCGAGCGCGTCGGCGAAGACCCGGGTGTGGATGTCTACGTCCTGCTCGGTGGTGTCGGGGCACATGAGCGCCATGCTGTGGAACGGGGTGAGCAGGATGCCCCGGTTGGCGAGGTAGAGGTGGAGGAAGTCCTCCAGCTCCGGGTCTCCGGCGGCCTCGGACTCGGTGCCGGTGCGCGGTGCCGGGGAGGCGAAGCGGTACTCGCTGCGGGCGCCGAGACGGCTCACCGTCCAGGGCAGCGCGTGGGCGTCGATGCCCTCCCGCACCCCCGCCGCGAAGCGTTCGGACAGTTTCGCCATGTGGGCGAACGCCTCGTCGGTCAGGACGTGTTCGAGCGTGGCGCGCATCGCGGCGACGGACAGTGCGTTGCCCGCGAGGGTGCCCCCGACCCCGCCCATGTCGACCAGGTCCAGATCGGCCCGGCCGAGCAACCGGTCGGCGAGTTCGGCGGAGAGGCCGTAGGCACCGGCCGGGATGCCGCCGCCGATCGCCTTGCCGATGGTGAGCAGATCGGGTTCGAGATCCCAGGCGGCGGTGCAGCCGCCCGGTCCCGCGGAGAACGTGTGGGTCTCGTCGTTGATGAGCAACGTGCCGTGTTTCCTGGTCAGTTCGCGTACGGCGGCCAGGTACCCGGGCTCGGGCAGCACGATGCCGATGTTGGTGAGCGCGGGTTCCATGAGGACGGCGGCGACGTCGCCGTGCGCCAACTCCCGTTCCAGCTGGGCCGGATCGTTGAACTCGGCGACGCGGCTGGTGAGCGTGACGTCGCAGGGGGCGCCGACGTTGCCGGGGCGGGCGGTGCCGTGGCCGTCAGGTCCGACGACGATGAGCGACTCGTCGACACTGCCGTGGTAGCTGTAGCTGTTCACCAGGATCTTGGGGCGCTCGGTGACGGCGCGGGCGAGCCGGATCGCCCAGCGGTTGGCGTCGGTCGCGGTCAGCGCGAAGCTCCAGCGGGCCAGCCCGAAGCGGCGGGCGAGTTCCGCGCCGACCCACTCGGCGTCCTCCGTGGGCAGCATCGCCGTGGCGCCGCCCTGCTCGGCGAACCGCCGCCGCACCGCCTCCGCGACGACGGCGGGCGAGTGGCCGGCCATCGCTCCGGTGTCGCCGAGGCTGAAGTCGATGTACTCGTGGCCGTCGATGTCGGTGACGCGGGCGCCCCGGGCGGTGTCGAGATAGCGAGGGAAGGCTCCCGCGGTCTTGTTCATCCAGGTCATCGGCACCCGCCCGAAGAGATGCTCGGCACGGGCGTAGGCGGCCTTCGAGCGCGGGTTGAGCCGCTCGGCGTCGGCGCTCTCACGGGCGAGGAGGTCCTTCAGGCGAGTGCGGTCCATGGGATTCCTCGGTGGTGTCGGCGACGGAATGTCCGGACGCTATGACCGAAAGGGGTGCAGGGGCAAGAGGTGACGACTGAATCAGCTGTTCGGGCAGTCGAATCATGCGTCGGCGCCCCGCCCATGGGCTTCGGCTTCGACCTCCTCCGCTTCGGGACGTCGCCCCACACGGAGACATGCGGGGCGGACGGTGCCCCTCTCACGTACCAGCGGTGACGCGCCAGCAAGATCAACGGCCGTGCGGTGATCCCAACGAACGGCTGACGTCCGCCGGGAAGTGCAGCAAGTCCCGCCCGATCGCCCGGAGTTCCGCCGCGCCGGTCAGCCGCATCGTCTCCACGAGTTCCGCCGTCAGCTCCCCGATCAGGCGGGTCACACCCTCCGCACCGGCCAGGGACAGCGCCCACAGCGCGGGGCGGCCGACGAACACCGCCCGGGCCCCGAGGGCGAGCGCCGTGACGATGTGGGTGCCTCGGCGCAGTCCGCCGTCCACATAGACCTCGGCGCCCGTCCCGGCGACCGCGTCGACCACCTCCGGCAACGCCCAGGCGGTCGGGACCAGGCCGTCGAGCTGGCGGCCGCCGTGGTTGGAGACGATCAGCCCGGCGGCGCCCGCGTCCACGAAGGCGCGGGCGTCGTCGCCGCGCAGGACGCCCTTGACGACGACCGGGAGCCCGGTCAGGCCGCGCAGCCAGGCGATGACGTCCGGCGTGAGGTCGGGAGCGTGTTCGGCGGCCTCTCGGTCGGGGGTGCCGGTGACGTTGCCGTACAGGTCCTCCGGTCCCACGAAGTCGGCGACATGTGCGCCGGGTCTGCCGTGCGAGCCGATGACGGGGGTGTCGGCGGTCAGGACGACCGCCCGGGCGCCGGCCGCCACGGCTCGCCGGAGCGTCTCCTCGGTCAGGGACCGGTCGCGGGCCACGTACACCTGCACCCACCACGGCGCGCCCGAGGGTTCGAGGGCGGAGAACGGGACCGCCGTGTTCGAGGTCACCGCGAGCAGCGAGCCCGCACCGGCCGCGCCGAGCGCGGTGGCCGCCTCGCCGTCGGGATGGGCGCGGCGTTGCAGAGTGCTCGGGGCGATGAGGACCGGTGTGTCGACCGCCGTGCCCAGTACGGTCGTCGAGGTGTCGCACCGGGACACGTCACGCAGGATGTGCGGTCGCAGGCGGAACCGGTCCCAGGCGGGGGCGGCTTCGGCAACGCTGAGGCCCTGGCCCGCACCCCGGCGGAAGTAGGCGTGGATCTCCGGCGGAAGGACACCGGCCGCCTGTTCCTCGATGCCGTCCAGCCAGCGCGCCACGCCCGTCACACCGCTCCCCCTTCGTGCGTGATGCACCGACCTTGGCGACTCAACTCTCTTTCCCCACCGGCCATTTCAGACACTTGCCACAGAAGCGAACAGAGGCCTGTCAGTTTCGAAGGGAACTCCTGTTACACCGTGCGAGAGCGGTCGATGACGGTGTGTACTGTGCTCCGGGCGCCCCGCCTGAGGGACCGGAACTGAGCCTCATGGGCCCCGACTCCGCCCTGCCCGACTTCGCTTGGACTCGATTCGATGACCGAATTACCGGACCTGGTGGCCGGTGCGCTCGCCGCCGGCACGCTGTCCGCGCTGGCGCTCGGTGCCGGGCTGCTGCGGTCGCGGCGTCAACGTGCCCTACAGCGTGCGGAGATCGCCGCGCTGCGGGACCGACTGGACGGTGTTCAGTCGGAGTTGGCGGCCGAGGTCGAGCATCTCGCCGTGCAGCGGATTCCGGCCGCCGCCCGGCATCTCACGCATCCCCGGGTCGCCGTTCCGGGGCCCGGGCAGCCGCAGTTCATCGGCTCGCCCCTCGGGATCGCCCTCGAAAGCGTGCTGAACGCGGCGCGTTCGGAACTCGCCGCGCAGCGCACCCGCATCGACGCCGCCGCGCAGGCCGGGATGCGCGGGGCGACCCGTGAGATCCAGGCCGCGCTGTACCGGTTGCAGGATGCCCTGCGTTCGCTCCAACAGCGGTACGACGACCCCGAGTTGGCGCAGACCCTGTTCATGCTGGACCACGAGAACGAGCAGTCGCTGCGCCGTGCGCAGGTCGCGGCCGTGGTGTGCGGGGCGTGGGTCGGGCTCGCGCGTGAGGAGTCGCACCTCGTCGAGGCCGTCACCGGCGGGCAGGCCCGGCTCGCCGGGTACCACCGGGTGCGCGTGCACAACCACCTCGAAGCCGGTACCGCGCTCGTCTCGCACGCCGTGGAACCGGTCGCGATCATCGTCGCCGAACTCATCGACAACGCGCTGCGGCACTCCGCGCCGGACACCGACGTCGTGGTCAACCTGGAACACGTGCACCACGGTGCCTGCGTCACCGTCGACGACGCGGGGCTCGGCATGACCCAGGACGAACGCGACCACGCGCGGCGAATGGTGGCCGGTTCCGACCCGATCCTGCTCACCGACCTGGGCGATCCGCCGCGCATGGGGTTCGCCGCGATCGGCCGCCTGACCCGGCAGTTCGACCTCAGCGTCGACGTGTCCTCGCCCTCCCCGTACGGTGGCGTCCGCGCGGTCCTGCGCATCGACAGCCATCTCCTCAGCCGTATCGACCCCGAGCGGCAGCCGCCCGCGGCCGGTGCCCCGCGTTCGACCCGCCGGGCTCCCGCCCCCACTCGCGCACCCGCTCCCGCACCGGCCCACTCCTACGGCTCCGAGCACGCCGAACCGGCCGGAGTCGACGCGTCCGGGCATCAGGCCGTACCCGATGCGGGCGGCCTCCCGCGACGCCGTCGCCGCACCGCGGCCACCGCACCGGCCGCGTCGGTCGCACCGGCCGCCCGCGAGACACACCAGCCGGAGCGCAGCCCGGAGCAGGCCGCCGCCGCGCTCGGCGCCCTCCAGTCCGGCACCGCCGCCGCGCGCGCCGCGCACGACGACGCCGGAACCGCCGCAGGAAAGCAGGCCGCGGCGGCCGAAGCAGTGACAGCGCACGAGACACAGCAGACCGACTACGAAGGGGGAGCGGCTAGATGATCAGCCGCGATGGGGGCGACACGGCATGGGCGCTCGATCCGATCCTGGAGGTGCCGCATGTGGTGGCGGCGGTGCTGTTGACCCGGGACGGGCTGGTGCGGGGGTACACCGACGCGCTGTCCCAGGCCTCGGGCGAGCGGGTCGCCGCGATCACCAGCACGGTGCAGGGGGCGTGCCGTACCGCCGCGGCGGCGTTCGCCGACCGGGAGGGGGCCGAGATTCGGCAGGTGGTCATCGAGTCGGACCACGGCTATGTGCTCATCGTCCCTACGGATCACGGGACTTGTGTGGCGGCCTACGGCGACAGCGAGGTACGGCTGGATCTGCTGGCGCACCGGGTGCACTCGCAGGTGGCGCGGCTGGGTGAGAAGGCGATGGCCGCCGCTCCGCGGGGAGTTGACGGCGGCGCGCCGGCATGACCGGCCGCCGCGGCGGCCGTCCTCTGGTTCCCGCGTATCTGTCGACCGGGGGTGTGGCCCGGCCCAGCCGCCCGCATCTGGAGCGGCTGACGGTACTCAGTGGCAGCGGCGAGCCCGCCCCGGCCGACCTGCCCGCGGCTCAACTCGCCCTGCTGGACGCCCTGTACGGCGGTTCGCTGACGGTGCTGGAGGCGGCGGCCCTGCTGGAGCTGCCGGTGTCCGCGGTGCGGGTCCTGGCCGCCGGTCTCCTCGACCGGAGCCTGGTGCTCGCCCGCGCTCCGATCCCGCCCGCCGAACGCTTCGAACCCGACCTGCTGAAGAGAGTCGCAGATGGCCTACGCGCCCTCAAGCACCACTAGCGGCAGCACGACCGGTGGCGTCCATCTGCCGGACACCGCCCGCGAGTTGGTCAAGATCCTGGTCGCGGGTCCCTTCGGGGTGGGCAAGACGACGCTCATCGACTCCGTGTCGGAGATCCGGCCGCTGCACACCGAGGAGCGGATCAGCGAGGCGTCCGTCGCGGTGGACGATCTCGACGGGGTGCGGGAGAAGTCGACGACGACCGTCGCGATCGACTTCGGCCGGATCAGCCTGCCGGGCGGGATCGTGCTGTACCTGTTCGGCACGCCCGGGCAGGAGCGGTTCCGGGCGCTGTGGGAGGACATCGCGTACGGCGCGCTCGGGGCGCTCGTCCTGGTCGACAGCCGGCGCGTCGACGCCTCGTTCGACGTGCTCGGGATGGTGGAGGAGAGCGGGCTGCCGTACGCCGTCGCCTTCAACACCTTTCCGGACGCGCCCCGTCACCACACCGAGCAACAGCTGCGCGCCGCACTGGACTTGGAGCCCGGAACGCCGCTGGTGACCTGTGACGCCCGGGACGCGGACTCGTCCCTCGACGCGCTGCTCGCCCTGGTCCAGCATCTGATCGACCGCGACCCTCCGGAGCACCGGTGACCACCATTTCCCCCGTCGGCCCCACCCGGCCCGTCCGCCTGTGGGAGGACGGCTTCGCGCTGGATCCCTACGGCTACTACGCCGCCCTGCGCGCCCAGGGCCCGGTCGGCTGGGCCGAACTCGCCCCGGGCGTACCGGCGTACGTCGTCACCGAACGGCGGGCCGCGCTGGAGTTGCTGCGCGACACCGACGCGTTCTCGCACGATCCCCGGCCGTGGGAGACGACGGTCGCCGAGGACTCGCCGGTCCTCGGGATGATGCGCTGGCGGCCCAACTCCCTGTTCTCGGACGGCACCGAGCACGTCCGCTACCGTGCCTCGCTGATCGACACCTTCGACCGGATCGAGCCGCACGACCTGCGCGCCCGGGTGCACCGGGCGGTGCATGTGCTGGTGAGCCGGATCGGGCCGCGCGGAGAGGCCGATCTGGTGGGCGAGTTCGCCAGGCCGCTGATGGCGCTGGTGTTCAACAGCCTGTTCGGGCTGCCCGACAGCCAGAGCGAGCGGCTGGACCGGGCGCTGGGCAAGATGATGGAGGGCGGCGCCCAAGCGGCCGAGGGCGAGGCCGAGTTCGGCGGTTACGTCCTCGAACTCATCGCCGCCAAGGCGCAGGCGCGCGGCGACGACCTCCCCAGCTGGCTGCTCGACCATCCGGCCGGACTCACCCCGGAGGAGGTCACCTGGCAGGTGTTCCTCACGCTCGGCGCGGGCCACGAGCCGACCGCGAACCTGGTGTCCAACGCCCTGTCCCGCATCCTCGGCACCTCGGTCTACTACTCCACGCTGACCAGTGGTGCCCGACCGGTCATGGACGCCGTGGTGGAGGTCCTGCACCACGAGACGCCGCTCGCCAACTACGGCATCCACTACGCCCGTTCGCCCGTGACGTTCCACGGCGCGTGGATCAGGCCCGCGATCCCGGTCGTCGTCTCGTACGGCGCGCTCGCGCACTTCGCCGAGCAGGAGGTCGTCACCGGCCGGCATCCCAAGGACGCCTCGCACCTGTCGTGGTCGGCGGGCCCGCACGCCTGCCCGGTCAAACAGCACACGCTGCTGATCGCGACGGAGGCGATCGAGCGGCTCACCCTGTGGCTGCCGGACCTCGAACCCGTCGTACCGCGCGCGGAGTTGACCTGGCGGCCGGGTCCCTTCCATCGCTCGCTCACGTCGCTGCCCGTGCGGTTCAGCCCCCGCTCCCCCGACCAGCCAGGAGACCTGTCGTGACCGTGTCCGACCGCATCGCCCTCGACCCGTTCGGCGCCGACATGGCCGCCGAGAGCGCCAAGTTGCGTGCCCTCGGCCCGATCGTGCCCGTCGAGTTGCCCGGCGGCATCCCCGCCTGGGCCCCCACCGGCTACGACACCCTCAAGGAACTGATCCTCGACCCGCAGGTCAGCAAGGACCCCCGGCTGCACTGGAACCTGTGGTCGGAGATGGGCGAACACCCGTCCTGGGGCTGGGTGTTGGGCTGGATCGGTGTCATCAACATGCTCTCCACCTACGGCACCGACCACGCCCGCCTGCGCAAACTCGTCGCGCCCAGCTTCACGCACCGGCGCACCGAGGCGATGCGCGCCCGGGTCGAGACGATCACCGTGGAACTGCTCGACGCGATGGCTGCCGACGACGCCGAGGTGGTCGATGTCAGGGCGGCGTTCGCCCGTCCGCTGCCGATGCGGATCATCTGCGAACTGTTCGGTGTGCCCGACGAGTTGGTGGACGACACGGGCCGGCTGATCGCGGCCATCATGGACACCTCGGACCCGTCCCCGGAGCACGCCGCGTCCGTGCAGCGGCAGATCGGCACGGTGCTGCCCGCGCTGATCGCCCACCGCACCGAGCACCCCGGCGACGACCTCACCACCGAACTGATCCGGGTCCGCGACGAGGACGGCGACCGGCTCAGCGACGAGGAACTCCTGTACACCCTGCTGCTGGTGATCGGCGCGGGCTTCGAGACGACGGTCAACCTCATAGGCAACGCGATCGTCGCGCTGCTCAAGCGCCCCGAGCAGCTGGCGGAGGTGCGCGCCGGAAAGATCGGCTGGGACGCCGTCGTCGACGAGACCCTGCGCGTCCACCCGTCCATCGCCTCGCTGCCGCTGCGGTTCGCGGTGAGTGACCTCACTGTCGGCGAGGTCACGGTCCCGGCCGGGGACGCGATCATCACCACATTCGCCGCGGCCGGGTTCGACCCCGCGCACTACGGCCCCGACGCGGACGTCTTCGACGCGGCCCGCGGAGCCGACGACCACCTGTCGTTCGGCATCGGTGTGCACCGCTGCATCGGGGCGCCGCTCGCCCGTGTGGAGGCCCTGACCGCGCTGCCCGCGTTCTTCGACCGCTTCCCGGACGCCCGCCTCGCCGTGGCGGCGGACGAGCTGCGCCAGGTGCCGTCGTTCATCGCCTTCGGCTGGCAGCAGGTGCCGGTACGGCTGCACGGCTGAGCCGCGCGCCCCCGCACCGCCCGTGTACCCGACGGCGGTGGAACCGCCCCGCCGCGGCCACGGGGGGAGGCCGCGGGCGGAGCCGGTCCTGCCCGGGTTCGGGGGAGAGACCCGGGCGCTCTCGTCGGCTTCCCCTGATTCGGCGGGGTACACACCCACCGGACCGACGGGTGACAACGGGCCCGCGCGGCGACCCGCGCGGGCACGGCATAAGCTCGGCGGGTGGCCAAGTACTTCGACGTGCATCCGGACAACCCGCAGCCCCGCACCATCTCCCAGATCGCGGACAGTGTGCGATCGGGTGCGCTGATCGCGTACCCGACCGACTCCTGCTACGCGCTGGGCAGCCAGCTGGGCAACCGTGACGGCATGGAGCGGATCAAGACGATCCGGCAGCTGAACGACCGGCACCACTTCACGCTGGTGTGCCAGAACTTCGCCCAGTTGGGCCAGTTCGTGCACATCGACAACGACGTGTTCCGCGCCATCAAGGCCTCCACGCCCGGCAGTTACACGTTCATCCTGCCGGCGACGAAGGAGGTGCCGCGCCAGTTGCTGCACGCGAAGAAGAAGACCGTGGGCGTGCGCATCCCCGACCACGTCGTCACCCAGGCCCTGCTGGCCGAGCTGGGCGAGCCGCTGCTGTCCAGCACCCTGCTCCTGCCCGACGAGGAGGAGCCGATGACCCAGGGCTGGGAGATCAAGGACCGGCTCGACCACGTGGTGGACGCGGTGGTCGACTCCGGGGACTGCGGCACGGAACCGACGACCGTCATCGACTTCTCCAGCGGCGAGGCCGAGATCGTCCGCAAGGGCGCGGGTGACGTCTCCCGCTTCGAGTGACCCCGCCGGAAGGGCCGTAGCCGGGCGTGCCACGATGATCGGAACACGCCGCGCCGGGCCGGCAGGTGGCCCGGCGCCGATCCGCTGGGAGGCACCCCCGCCATGACCGCCGTACAGGGCACAGCCGTGGACATCCCCACCGAGGACGGCGTCGCCGACGCCTATTGGGTGCATCCCGGCGACGAGCGTCCCCGTCCGGCCGTGCTGCTCTACCAGGACGCGTTCGGACTGCGCCCCCACCTCAAGTCGATGGCCGACCGGCTGGCCGGGGCCGGTTACGCGGTCCTCGTGCCGAACGTGTTCTACCGGCAGGGGCGCGCGCCCGTGGTCGAACTGCCCGAGTTCATCGATCACGACGGGCGTCCGGAGATCTTCGAGAAGGTCGGCCCGCTGATCATGGGCCTGGCCCGGCATCCCGAACTGATCGAGCGGGACGCCGGGGCCTATCTGCGCTGGCTGGCCGAGTCGCCGTCGGTCGTCGACGGACCGATCGCGATCACCGGGTACTGCATGGGCGCCCGACTCGCGCTGTACACCGCCGGCGCCTACCCGGACCGGGTGGCGGCCGCGGCCGGCTTCCACGGCGGACGGCTGGCCACCGACGACCCGGACAGCCCGCACCTGGCCGCCGAACACATCACCGCCGAGCTGTACTTCGGCCACGCCGACCAGGACCCCTCGCTGCCCGAGGAGCAGATCAAGCGGTTCGAGGACGCGCTCACAGCAGCGGGCGTCCGGCACCGCTGCGAGGTGTACCCGGGTGCGCGGCACGGCTACACGCAGGCCGACACCTCGTCGTACGACGCGAAGGCCGACGAGCGTCACTGGGTCGCGCTGCTCGACCTGCTCGACCGTACGTTCTGATCGACAGACGGCTTTCACTGATTCAATCCGGGTGCCCACGGCGCGAGTTGCCGTGGGCACCTTTCGTTCAACTTGTTGACATGCTCGCGGCTCGGCGCGACTCTGAGAGCGCTCTCACACAGGTACGGACCAATTTTTCGTACACCCCCCACACGGAGGTGAGTAGTGCTCGCCAGACTCATGCGTCGACTGGGTGCCGCGACCGCGGTGGCCACGATGGTCGCGCTGGCCACACCGGTGACGGCGGACGCCGCGGTGCCCGCCACGATCCCACTGAAGATCACCAACAACTCGGGCCGCGGCGACGCGGTCTACATCTACGACCTGGGCACCAACCTGGCCACCGGCCAGCAGGGTTGGGCCGACGCCAACGGCACGTTCCACGCCTGGCCGGCCGGTGGCAACCCGCCCACCCCGGCGCCGGACGCGTCGATCGCGGGCCCGGCGGCCGGGCAGTCCACCACCATCCGGATCCCCAAGTTCTCGGGCCGCATCTACTTCTCGTACGGCCAGAAACTGGTGTTCAAGCTGACGACCGGCGGTCTGGTGCAGCCGGCCGTGCAGAACCCGACGGACCCGAACCGCAACATCCTCTTCAACTGGTCCGAGTACACGCTGAACGACTCCGGGCTGTGGATCAACAGCACCCAGGTGGACATGTTCTCCGCGCCGTACGCGGTCGGGGTGCAGCGGTCCGACGGGTCCACGGCAACCACCGGGCATCTCAAGTCGGGTGGTTACACCGGGTTCTTCAACGCGCTGCGCGGGCAGCCGGGCGGCTGGGCCAACCTGATCCAGACCCGGTCCGACGGAACGGTTCTGCGAGCGCTCTCACCGACGTACGGGATCGAGACGGGCGCTCTGCCGAGCACCGTGATGGACGACTACATCAACCGGGTCTGGTCGAAGTACTCGTCGTCGACGCTGACCGTGACGCCGTTCGCCAACCAGCCGAACACCAAGTACTTCGGCCGGGTGTCGGGCAACGTCATGAACTTCACCAACAGTTCCGGGGCGGTCGTCACGACCTTCCAGAAGCCGGACGCGGCCAGCATCTTCGGCTGCTCCAAGTACCTGGACGCCCCCAACGACCTGGTGCGCGGCCCGATCTCACGCACGCTGTGCGCGGGCTTCAACCGCTCCACGCTCCTGGTCAACCCCAACCAGCCGGACACCTCGACGGCGAACTTCTACCAGGACGTGGTGACCAACCACTACGCCCGCAAGATCCACGCGCAGATGGCCGACGGCAAGGCGTACGCGTTCGCGTTCGACGACGTCGGCGCCCAGGAGTCCCTGGTGAACGACGGGAACCCGCAGCAGGCCTACCTGACGCTGGACCCGCTGAGCTGAGGACACCGGAACACCCCGCACGCCTGGGGGCGCGTGCGGGGTGCCGGACCTACAGGCGGATCAGCTGGTCGTGACGGCGGTGTCGTCGATGACGAAGCTGGTCTGGAGCGAGGAGTCCTCGACGCCGCTGAACTTCAGGGCGACCGTGGTCCCCGCGAAGGCCGACAGGCTGAAGGACTTCGCGACGTAACCGCTGGCCGCGTTGAGGTTGGAGTAGGTGGCCAGGGTGGTCGATCCGGCGGTGACCGTCAGCTTGTCGTAAGCCGTGCTGGTGGTCGTCTCCGCCGTGTCGATGTGGACGTAGAAGGTGAACGTCGTCCCCGTGCAGCCGCTCGGGACCGTCACCGACTGGGACAGCGTGTCGGTGTGGGTCGAGCCGTAGCCGTCGAGCCAGGCCTTGTACGAACCGGTACGGGCCGCCTGGCTGGTGGAGCTGGTGATGACGCCGCTGGTCGCGGTCCAGGTGGTGGCTCCCGACTCGAAGCCCGCGTTGCCCAGGAGCTGGGTCGAGGTGCAACTGCCGCCGCCGGTGGCGCTCACTGTCCAGGTGAAGGACGCTGTGCCGGTCGCGCCGGTGGAGTCGGTCACCGTGACGGTGGAGCTGTAGGTGCCCGCGGTCGTCGGGGTGCCGGTGATGGCGCCCGTGGAGCTGCTGATCGACAGTCCGGTCGGCAGTCCGGTAGCGGCGTACGTCAGGGTGCCGCTGTTGGTGCTGCTGGCCGTGACGGCGAGGCTCACCGCGGTGCCGACGGTGGAGGACTGGCTGCCCGGGTTGGTGACCGTGACGCCGGTGGTCGGCACGGTGATGTGGCTG
Source organism: Streptomyces sp. NBC_01288 (assembly GCF_035982055.1). Taxonomy (NCBI): domain Bacteria; kingdom Bacillati; phylum Actinomycetota; class Actinomycetes; order Kitasatosporales; family Streptomycetaceae; genus Streptomyces; species Streptomyces sp. NBC_01288. The sequence continues at coordinate 10,116,099 of NZ_CP108427.1, read as the reverse complement.
CCGACGTTGATACCGGCGAAGGCGTTGCCGACTCCCGCGTACTGGGCGGAACTTGAGCCGTACAGCGACGCGGCGGCGCTGAGTGCGGCGGTGCGCGCTCCGGCGTAGTTGGTGCTGGACGTCATGTACGTCGTCAGCGCCTTGTACCAGATCTGCAGTGCCGCGGCCCGGCCGATGCCGGCGACGGCGACGCCGTCGGAGGTCGGGCTGTTGTAGGTGACGCCGTTGATGGTCTTGCTGCCGCTGCCCTCGGAGAGCAGGTAGAACATGTGGTTCGCCGGGCCCGAGGAGTAGTGCACGTCGAGGTTGCCGACGCCGGAGTACCAGCTGTCGGCGGAGCCGCCGTCCTTGTCGGGCTCGTCCATGTAACGCAGCGGCGTGCCGTCGCCGTTGATGTCGATCTTCTCGCCGATGAGGTAGTCGCCGACGTCGGTGGAGTTCGCCGCGTAGAACTCGACGCCCGTGCCGAAGATGTCGGAGGTCGCCTCGTTCAGGCCGCCGGACTCACCGCTGTAGTCGAGCCCGGCGGTGTTGGAGGTGACGCCGTGGCTCATCTCGTGGCCCGCCACGTCCAGCGAGGTCAGCGCGTGGGTGCTGCTGGTGCCGTCGCCGTACGTCATGCAGAAGCAGTCGTCGTCCCAGAAGGCGTTGACGTACGCCGTGCTGTAGTGGACGCGCGAGTAGGCGGCGACGCCGTCGTTCTTGATGCCGCTGCGGCCGAAGGTGTTCTTGTAGAAGTCCCACGTCATCTGCGCGCCGTAGGCCGCGTCCGCGCCGGCGGTCTGGGTGTTGGAGCCGGCGCCCGTACCCCACACGTCGTCGGAGTCGGTCATCAGCGTGCCGGTGCCGGACGTGCCGTTGCTGAGGCTGTACGTCTTGTGGCCGCCGCGCGTGGTGTCGTAGAGCTGGTAAGTGGAGCCGGAGAGCGTGGTGTTGAGGGTCACGGTACCGCTGTACTGGGTGTTGCCGGTGCCCGTCTTGATGCCCTGGTAGCGGTAGAGCTCCTTGCCGCTGGAGGCGTCCGTGACGACGTGCAGCTGGCTGGGCGTGCCGTCGTCCTGGAAACCGCCGATCACGGTCTCCCAGGCGAGCTTCGGGGTGCCGCTGCCGGCCCAGATGACCTTGCGGGCGCTGTCGGTGGAGGGGCTCTTGGCGTCGAGGGTCTTGGCGGTGGTGAGCGCCTTGGTCTCGGCTGCCGACTTGGAGAGGGACGCGGTGGTGGAGGCGACCGCGACGGTGCGCTTGTTGTTGAACGTGGCGCTCACGGTGCCCGTCGCAACGGAGGCGGGCGGGGTGTGCACGACGAGGTCGCCGCCGAGGACCGGGAGGCCCGCGTAGGTGCGCTCGTAGCGGGTGTGGACCGTGCCGTCGTTGTCCTTGACGACGTCCCGGACGACCAGCTTCTCCTTGGCGCCGAGGCCGAGGGTGCGGGCGGTCGTCGCGCTGTTCGCGGTGGCGCTCCTCACCAGGGCGGTGCGCTGGGCCGGGGTGAGCTTCGCCTCCAGGCTGCCGGTGAGCAACGGGCTCGGGTGGGGGGATGCGGGCTTCGCGGTCGCGGGCACCGACTGGATGCCGACGGCCAGGAAGGCGGCGGTGGAGACCAGGGCTCCTACCGCCATCCGCTTGCGGGGGATGCGTCTCACTCTTAACTCCTACTGCGACGACCGCGGACGCGGCCGGTGACAGACCGGGCAGCCGGGTCTGCTGTCCGGGAAGAGCCGAGCTGTGCGGGACCGGTACGAACTTTGACCAATCCGTGGAGGATCCGTGGGGGTGGCTGGGTGGAGGATGACAGTCTTGACCCGTCCATGTCACCCAGGTCAGGGGCACTCAAGGGTTTTCCCTCTGTCAGGGATTTCGCTACAAGTTCCGAAATTATTCGTGACGGCTGAGCCACGCCGGCGAAACAGACCCTTCCTAACGTCGCAGTCAGCCACAGAGGTCCCATCAGCCGCATTACGGCCGTCGGACCGATAACGCTGCTTTCCCCGAAAATCCCGGAACCCGAAAAGGGCGGGGCTCCGGAATTCCCTTCACTGTCCTCAGCGCCCCATGAGACAGGAGCCCCCGAGTGTCCGATCCCTCCCGCCGCGGCGTCCTCAGACTGTCCGCCGGCACCGCCCTGCTCGGCACCCTCGCCCTCGCGGGCTGTGGACGCGGCGACACCGCGACCGCCACCGCGAAAGCCACGGCCAAGCCGATCGACGACAGACCGGCCACCGGCACCGTCAACGTCTGGGCCGCGCAGGGCGACGCCGACGTCCTCGACAAGGTGATCAAGCCCTTCAAGGCGGCGAACCCGGACGTCACCGTCAAGTTCACGCTGATACCGAACTCCGAGTACTACACGAAACTCCAGGCGGCGATCGCGGCGGGCAAGGGCCCCGATGTGGCCCAGTTCTTCCCCGAGTCGCAGGCGCAGTTCCTCGACCCGTCGATCCTCCGGCCCGTGCCGGACGGACTCGTCGACTCCGGCGCCTTCTTCAAAAGCCTCTGGGACGCGGGGCTGGTCAAGGACGTCGCCTACACGGTGCCCTGGTACGCGTACACGTACGCCCTCGTCTACCGCGCCGACCTCGCCAGGAAGGCGGGCGTCGAGGCACCCACGACCTGGGCCGAAATGGTGCCGTTCTTCAAGGCGTTGAAGAGCGCCGGAGCCGTGCACGGCCTCGGCGCGGACAACGGCTGGGACATCTTCAACGGCCAGGACGTCGCGATGTACGCCTGGCAGGCGGGCGGCAACCTTCTCTCGTCCAGCGGCAGTTGGACGCTCGACACACCCGAGATGGTCGACGCCCTCAAGTACAACGCGTCGTTCTTCACCTCGGGTTCGGCCGACACCGCGACCCCCACCTTCCTCGACGCGCAGCCGTACTTCGTGTCCGGCAGGACGGCCACGATGATCACCGGTCCCTGGGTGCTCGGGCAGCTCGACACCGCCGCGAAGAAGACCGGCTGGACGGCGGCCCATGTCGCCACGGCACCGCTGCCGGCCGGTGCCTCGGGCAGCGTCTCCTTCTCCGCCGGGGGGACTTGGGGCGTCCTCGCCGACAGCGGGAACACGGAGGCGTCGTGGAAGTTCGTCCGCCACGTCGCGAAGCCGAGCACGCAGGTCGCGCAGTACTCGGCGTACGGCTCGCTGCCCGCGGTGATCTCCGCCTGGGACGCTCCGGCCGTCAAGAAGCAGCCCCTCCTCGACGCCTTCCTCACCCAGCTGAAGAACACCAAGGCCCTTCCGCAGGTGGGCACTTGGCAGCAGGTGGCCACCCGGCTGGGCAAGGAGACGGAGACCGTCGCGAAGGGCACACAGACCGCGGAGAAGGCCGCCGCGAGCATCCAGGCGTACGCCAAGAGCCTCGGCACGGGCGCGGAGTGAGCCGCGGATGACCACCACGCTCGTCCCGGGAGCGCGGCGCCGGGCACGCAACTCCCGTCGTACGGCGGTCGCTTGGCTGTTCCTCGCGCCGTTCGCCGTCGTGTTCCTTCTCTACACCGCGGTCCCCACGGTGGCCGCGCTCGGCTTCAGCCTGACCGACCTGCGCGGCTCCGACCTGCGCCACCCCCTCGCGGTCGACTTCACCGGCCTGGACAACTACCTGCGCCTGTTCCAGGACCCGACCTTCCTGCGGGACATCCTGAACACCGGCGTCTTCGTCGCCGTCGGCGTCCCGTCGACGATGGTGATCGGCTTCGCGCTGGCCGTCGCGCTGAACTCCGGGATCCGGCGGCTGCGTGGCGTGTTCCGTACGGTCTTCTTCGCGCCGGTCGTCACCAACGTCGTCGCGGTCGCCCTGATCTGGCAGTACGCCTTCAACGCGGGCGGCACCGTCAACAAGGCGCTGGGCTACATCGGTCTCGCCGGACCGAACTGGCTGGACGATCCGCACCTAGCGATGCCCGTGGTGATCCTGCTCGGCGTCTGGCGCAACTTCGGCACCGCGATGGTCCTGTTCCTCGCCGGACTTCAGGCCGTGCCGGAGGACGTGTACGAGGCCGCGGCGCTCGACGGGGCGGGCAGATGGCGGCAGTTGAGGCACATCACCCTGCCGCTGCTGCTGCCGACCACCCTCATGGTGTCGGTGCTGCTGACCGTCTTCTACCTCCAGGTCTTCGACGAGCCCTATCTCCTCACGGACGGCGGACCGTTGGGCTCCACCGAGTCCGTGTCGCTGTACACCTACCACCAGTTCGGATCCGGTCAACTGGGCATGTCCTCGGCCGCGTCCTTCGTGATGCTGCTGCTCGTGCTGCTGGTGAGTGTTGTCCAGTTCCGACTGCTGAGGCCCCGCACATGACCGCCGTAGCCGCGTCGTTGAACGACGCCGACGCCGACCTGATCGCCACAGCCGCCGAGGCCCCAATCGCCCTACGCACACCGTCCGTTGGCCGACCCCTCCTGTACGGCGCGTTGGTGCTGTGCGCGCTGCTCACGCTGCTGCCCTTCTTCTGGGTGGTCAGCGGTTCGCTGCGCGGACTCGACGAGTTCCGCTCCGACCCGGGCGCGTGGCTGCCGCGGCACGTCACGCTCGACAACTTCGGGCGGCTGTTCCGGACCGAGGGCTTCGGGCGCTTCCTCACCAACAGTGTCCTGGTCGCCCTCATGGTGGTGATCGGCAACATCGTGGCGGCCTCGGCGGCCGGATACGCCCTGGCCAAGCTGGAGTTCGCGGGCAAGCGGCTCGCGTTCGGGGCGGTGATGGCGGCGATGATGGTGCCGTTCACGACGGTGTTCGTCACCCAGTTCGTGATCACCGTCGACATGGGCCTCGCCGACACGCTCACCGGCATCGCGCTGCCCGGTGTTGCGCTGCCGCTCTCGGTGTTCATCATGCGGCAGTACGCGCAGTCGGTGCCCGACGAGTTGCTGGAGGCGGCGCGCATCGACGGCGCGGGCGAGTTCCGGATCTTCTTCCGGGTCTTCCTGCCGCTGGCCGGTCCCGCGGTCGCGACGATCACGATCATGTCGTTCCTGAACTCGTGGAACAACTTCATCTGGCCGCTCATCGTCGCCCAGAGCACGGCGAGTTACACCCTCCCGGTCGGCCTCGCCGCCACCAGCCAGGCGGCCCAGCACGTCACCGACTACGGACTGGTCCTCGCCGGCGCGATCGTCGTGATGCTGCCGGTCCTCGTGCTCTTCCTGTTCCTCCAGCGGTACTTCGTGCAGGGCATCGCCGGATCTGGGATGCGGTGACGCATGTGACCGAGACCTGTGGGTTCACGCCCGTCCCACGGGGCAGGTCCGAGGAGGCGGAGGGGTGTTGATGTCGGGGATGAACCAGAGCGCCGTGCGGCGCGTCAACACCTCGGTCGTCCTGCGCGCGCTCGCGGTGTCCGCGGGGCCCACGACACTGACCGCGCTCGCCGAGCGGGCCGGACTGTCCCGCCGTACCATCGAGCTGATCCTGGACTCCCTCGTCGAGGCGGGCTGGGTGGCCGAGTTGGAGCGGATACCGATCAGCGGCTCTGCCGGGCGACCGGCCCGGCGGTACGAACTGCGCGCGGAACACGCCCTGTTGGCCGCCGTCTACATCAACACCGCTGACGCCTCGGCCGTGATCGCCGACGTACGCGGCCGTATCGTCGGCCGGGCGCACCGCCCGCTGCGCGCCTACCAGGACCCGCGGGTCACGCTCGACGACGCGGCGGCCCTGGTACGGGAGGCGCTCGACGACGCGGGCGGATCACCGGAGCGGCTGCGCGCGGGCGCGGTGGCGGCCGGTGGCGCCATCGACGACGAGGGTGTCGTACGACGCCTGGTGCACACCACGCGCTGGGAAGGTGTGCATCTGCCCAAGGAGCTCGAACAGCGCGTCCGGATGCCCTGGTTCGCGGACAACGACTCCAACCTCGGTGCGCTGGCGGAGCGTTGGCGCGGTGTGGCCGGTGATCACGACAATGTCGTGTGGGCGATCCTCGGCAACCGGACCGGTCTCGGCATCCTGATCCGCGGGGCCGTACACCGGGGCCTGGACGGCGCGGCGGGTGAGATCGTCGAGGCGCGGTCGATCCCGACCGGCACGGTCCAGGACCGCCCGGTGGCGTTGCTGAGTTCACCGGAGGCGGCCCAACGCACAGTGGCGCGGGCCAGGTTCGAGGCCGCCCGGGCCGGGGACGCCGAAGCGCTCGCCGAGGTCGACGAGTTCGTCGAGAACATCACCTCCATCCTCACCACCCTGTCGTGGACGGTCGCGCCCTCGCTCATCGTGCTGGGCGGTGGTCTGGAGGACGCGGCCGATGTGCTGCTCCCCCGGGTGCGCGAGGCGATGCGCGCCGCCCGTACCCCCGCGATCGAACTGCGCGCCACCGGCCTGGGCCGCGACGCCGCGCTGATCGGGGCCGTAAAGCTGGCACTCGACCGCATGGACACCGAGTTGTTCGGCCCGCTCGTCCTCAGTCCCTAACTCCCCCCACAGCAACCGATCTTGGAGTCTCCCTGTGACCGACACCCCGCACACCGACGTCCTCATCGTGGGCAGCGGCATCATGGGTTCCGTGGTGGCCCGGCTGCTGCGGGAGAGCGATCCGGGGCTGGGCATCACGATGGTCGACGGCGGCAGCGCGATCGGCGAGGCGCCCGGGCTGCATCTGCACGACGTCGCCGACCCGGACGTCTGGTCGCGGTACAACGAGCGGGTCGCATCCGGCATCCAGGGCATGTACACCGGCGCCGAGGTGGTGCGCGAGGTCGCGGACAGCCTCGCCGGACTGACGCCCGGCATGTTCCACGCGCTGGCCTTCGGCGAGGACGCCGAGGCGATGCCGGCGACCGCGCTGGCGTGGAACGCCGGCGGCATGGGCGTCCACTGGACCGCCGCGACTCCGTGGCCGGCCGGACCCGAGGTCTTCGACTTCGGCGACCCGGCCCGCTGGGAGGCCGACCTGGACACCGCGCGCCGCCTGCTCGCCGTCTCCCCCTCCCCCATCGGCCCGACCGAGGTCGGCCGGACCGTCCTCGACGTCCTGCGCCGCCGCTACGACGACACCTCACCCGCCGACCGGCGCCCGCAGCCGATGCCCATGGCCGTCACGCCGACGGACTCGGGCCCCATGCCGCGCACGGCGCCGGGGACGATCTTCCCGGCGATCGCGGCGGACGACGACCCGGCGTTCACGCTGCTGACGGGGACCCTTGCGACCCGGTTGCTCATCTCGGACGGCCGGACCACCGGAGCCCGACTGCGCCGCGTCGCCGACGGCACCGAGTCCGCGCTCCACGCGGACACCGTGATCGTGTGCGCCGACGCGCTGCGCACCCCCCAACTGCTGTTCGCCTCGGGCATCCGCCCCGGCGCGCTGGGCCGTTACCTCAACGAGCACGCGTTCATCACCGCCCAAGTGCTCCTGGACCTGGACCGGTTCGGGATCGCCCTGGACGATCTGCCGCTCGCGCGCACCGGCGAGTTCAGCACGGACTCACTGTGGGTGCCGCAGAACGGGTCGGCACAGCCGTTCCACGGCCAGATCATGAACCGGACGTACGTCGACGAGGACGGCCGCCCGCTCGCCCACGCCGTGGGTCTGTCGCTGCTCGTCCCTGTCGAGTCGCGCCCCGAACACCGGCTCGTCTTCTCCGAGTTGGAGACCGACCTGGCTGGACTGCCGCGTATCGGTGTCGAGTTCGCGTACACGGACACGGACCGTGCGCTGATCGACCGGGGGCTCGCCGAAGTCCGGTCGCTGGCGGAGGAGTTCGGCCCCTTCGACCCCGCGACCGAACTCGCCCTGCTCCCGCCCGGCTCGTCCCTGCACCTGACCGGTACCGTCCGCTCGGGCACCGCCGACGACGGCACCAGCGTGTGCGACCCGGACGGCCGGGTGTGGGGCTTCGACAACCTGTACGTCGCCGGCACCGGCGTGATCCCCACTCCGATGGCCGCCAACGTGACGCTCACCGGCGCGGTGACCGCCGTACGGACCGCCCGTGCGGTGACCACCCGCACCGCGCCGCTCGCCGCGCGCTGAGAGGAAGCCCGAACGTGAAGGAAGCCCGAACGTGATCGACATCGTGAAGGAATACCGCGTGGCGCTGCCCGCGTGGATCGACGACGAGCTGACCGACGTGCCCGCCGTCGTCCCCGGCCGCGAGGACCGGATGCGCCTCGTGCACCGGCTCGCGGACCGCAACTGGCGGGAGGGGAACGGCGGTCCGTTCGCGGCTCTCGTCGCCGAGCGCGACTCCGGCCGGATCGTCTCGGTCGGCGTGAACATCGTGCTCGCCTCCGGAGTCTCCAGCGCCCACGCGGAGGTCATGGCCCTCGGCCTGGCCCAAATGGCCACCGGAGGCTGGGACTTGGGCGCCACCGGCCTCCCGACCCACGAGCTGGTCGTCAACTGGCGCCCCTGCGTCCAGTGTTACGGCGCCACCTTGTGGTCCGGGGTGCGCGGTCTGGTGGTCGCGGGCGAGGGCCTGGAGCTGGAGGAGATCACCACGTTCGACGAGGGCCCGCTCGGCGCGGACTGGGCCGAGCAGTTCGAGGCGCGGGGCATCGAGGTCGTAGGAGACGTTCTCCGGGAGGAGGCGCTGACGGTGTTCCGGAACTACCGCGAGGCCGTCGACGAGGCGGACGGTGTCGTCGTCTACAACGCGCGCGGAGGTGCCGAGTGACCCCGCGTTTCGCGACCGATGTCGTCACCTTCTACCACCCGGACTTCTGGGATCTCCCCTCCGCGGACGCCGTACGCGCGTGGGCGCTGGCTCATCCCGAGCGTTTCTGGGAACGGGTGATGGACGCGCTGGACGAGGCAGGCGTCACGGGCATCGAACTCACCTTCGCGCCGGGCGACATCGAGTCGGCGCTGCGGGCCTTCGGCAGCGCGCAGGGCTTCCGCCGCGAGCTGGTGTCCCGGGGGCTGGCCGTCGTGAGCGCGTTCGTCGCCGGGGACGACAGCCCCGACTGGCGGGACGCCGACAACCTGCCCGCGATCGTCTCCGACGCCGAACGACGCGCGGCCTTCCTCGTCGATGTGGGGGCCGAACTCCTCGTCGCAGGACTCCCCATGCGCACGACGTTCGGAACCCGGCCGCCCCTCTTCGTCGACGCCCCGTTCATGACCCGCATGGCCGACATCGCCCACGCGGTGGGCGAGGCCGTCTCCCGGCAGGGCGTGCGGCTCGCCTTCCATACGGAGTCCAACAGCACGCTCTGGTACGAGCGCGACATCGACCTGTTCATGGCCTTCACCGATCCGCGCTACGTCTGGCTGTGCCCCGACTCCTGCCACATCGCGCTCGGCGGTGGTGATCCGGTGGCCGTGGCACGTCGTCACGCGCGGCGTGTCGCCCTGGCGCACTGGAAGGACGCGGTCAGGCCCATCGACGTGGAGCTCACGATCGACGAGACGGTCTTCGCCCAACAGCAGCCCTACATGGCCGAGTTGGGCTCGGGCATCGTCGACTGGAAGGGCTGGGCCGACGTGATGTCCCGTACACCCGGCGCCGACACGGTGCTCATCGAACTGGACGAGGCGGCCGATCCGGTCGCCGCGTTGCTGGCGGGGAGGGCGGTGGCGTCGTCGGTGCTGCCGTGACCGGGGGCACAACTGCCGTGGCAGAACGGTCACTTGATACGATCCGATCATGCCGCGCCTGGTGGATGTCCCTGGGTACGTACGCTTCTGGACCGCCTCCGCGATCTCGTCGTTCGGCTCGCAGATCACCGGACTGGCGCTACAGATCCTCACCGCCGTCACGCTCAGCGCGTCCGCCACGGAGGTGGGTCTGGTCAGCGCGGCCCGCTGGGCGCCCTATCTGCTCTTCGGGCTCGTGGCCGGGGTACTGGTGGACCGCTGCCGGCGCAGGCCGGTCATGGTGGCCATGGACCTCGGCCGGGCCGTCCTCCTCGGCGCGATCCCGCTGCTGTACGCCCTGGACCGGCTCAGCATCGCCGCGCTGTGCGCGTGTGTCTTCGCCTTCGGGGTGCTCTGTCTGTTCTTCGACGCGGCCAACCACTCCTACGTACCGCAGCTGGTCCCCAAGGAACTCCTCAACGCGGGCTATGCCCGGGTGGGGCAGGCCGACGCGGCGGCCGGATCGACCGGGCCGCTGATCGCCGGAGTGCTGATCAGGGTGGTCGGCGCGCCGCTGGCCGTGCTCGTGGACGCGGTCAGCTATCTGGTGTCCGGCCTGTTGCTCACCTCGGTGCGGGCCTACGACCCGGTTCCCGACCGAGGCGCCCGGCGCAGTCTCGTGACCGAACTGCGCGAGGGCGTGGCCTGGGTCTACCGCCATCGGACCCTGGCCTCCATCGCGCTGACCTCGCACCTGATGCTCCTCTTCAACACCGTCGTCAGCACGGTCTTCGTGGTCTTCGCACTGCGTGACCTGAGGATCGGGGACTTCGGTCTGGGCGTGACGTACGCCTGCGCGGGCCTCGGCGGAGTGATCGGCGGCGCGTTCTCCGCACGCGCGGCGCGGAGGTTCGACGTCGCCGCCGTCCTGATCGCGGGCCGTCTCGTCGCCGCCGTCGGCTGGCTGCCCCTGGTCCTCGCCCACCGGGGACCGTGGGCCCTGGTCTCCGTCTCGCTGGCCTTCTTCGTGGTCTCCGGCGCCATCTCGCTCGAAAGCCCGGTCGAGATGAGCTACCGCCAGGCGGTCACGCCCGAGCGGCTGCGGGGACGGATGAACGCCACGATCCGCTCCTTCAACTGGGGCACGGTCGCGATCGGCGCACCCCTGGGCGGCCTCCTCGCCGACCGGGTCGGCTATCGGTTCGCCCTGTGGGTGGGCCTGTCCGGGGCGGTCCTCCAGGCACTCCTGCTCGCCGTGTCCCGGACCCGGGAGGCCCGCGACACCGACGGGGTCGAGCCTCTCGTACGGGCCTGAGCACACGGCCGGTGCCCGACATGCGCCCCACCGGAAGCCGGGGGATGCTGGGAGGGCCAACGCACGTCCGAAGGAGGACAGCCATGTCGTTCATGGACAAGGTCAAGGGAATGCTGGGCCAACACCCCGACCAGGCCAAGCAAGGCGTGGAACGGGCGGGAGACATGGTCGACAAGCGCACGGGCGGCAAGCACGCCAAGCAGGTCGACACGGCCCAGGACAAGGCCAATGACTTCATCGACCGCGAGAAGCCGCAACAGCCCTGACCGCTTCTGTCCCCGTATCGACCTCGATGCGACCCAAGTGCACCCCGGAAACCACAGAGTTAATCGACTGCTGATGTGAAAGCCTTGCGCGCCCCGGGCCCGATCCGTACATACTCCCCCCACAAGAAGCCACAACTCTGGGGGGAGTTGGCTCATGCAAGGCACGATCGACGGGTTCCGCTACGGTGCGGTGACCCCGGTGGCGGCCTATCTGATGGCCTGCCTGGGAGGGGCTCTGGGGCTGCGCTGTGTGGTGCGGTCCCTGCACAACAGACAGTCATGGAAGGCGGGTTGGCTCGCGCTCGGCGCGACGTCGATCGGCAGCGGCATCTGGACGATGCACTTCATCGCGATGATCGGCTTCCAGGTCGAGGAGACCCGGATCGGCTACGACGTCGGCCTCACGGTGCTGAGTCTGGCCGTGGCGATCGTCGTGGTCGGCATCGGCGTGTTCGCCGTGGGCTACCGCGGCGCGACCGCTGGGACGCTCTCCGCGGCCGGCGTCATCACCGGATTAGGAGTCGCCGCCATGCACTATCTGGGCATGGCGGCCCTGAAGTTGAACGGCGACATCGAGTACCGGACCAGCACGGTCGCGCTCTCCGTGGTGATCGCGATCGTCGCCGCCACGGCGGCCCTGTGGGCGGCCGTCTCCATCCGGGGCTTCCTGGCGAGCCTGGGCGCCAGCCTGGTGATGGGCGTGGCCGTGTCCGGGATGCACTACACGGGCATGGCCGCCGTGAGCGTCCATCTGCACGGCACCGGCGGGGCGTGGACGGGCGACTCCGCCAACTCCATTCTGCTGCCCATGCTGTTGGGACCGGCGATCTTCCTGCTGCTGGCCGGGGTCGTCGTGATGTTCGATCCGCTGCTGGTGATGGGCGAGGGCGACTGGGACCGCTCCTTCGCCCGCCACCCGGTCGGCCCGGACACCGGCGGCAAGCGGCCCGCCCAGCGCCCCGACTCCCTTTTCGACACGCAGGACCGCCCGGCGGCCGGCCGACCAGGCGGGTACGAGAGCCCGCCCGCCCCACCGGGCAGCCGCCGGAGCCGAAGCCGGACCACCCGCAGAAACCCCGCCGCCCCGGCACCGGGCCGACCGGCCCCGTACGGCGGCCCCGCCATCCCGTCGCCGCCCAATCCCCGCGGCGCCCACAACACCCCTGCCGCTCCCCGACGCGGGCGCCCCGATCCGTACGGCACCCCGCCACGCCCCGGGGAGTGGTGACCAACACCGCGCGCCACAGCCCGACTTGAGCGGCCCATCGCCGTAGCCGTCACGTGGCCCTACGGCAGGCTCAGTTGGGCGCGCCCGGCGGCACCCGGGGCAGCGGGTCGACCCGCACCGATCCGGCGTCGGCGAGGAACGCCCGGATCAACTCACCCGCCTCACCCGCCTGTTCGTCGCCCTGGCACCGCAGCTCCGTGCCGAACCGTCGCACGGCGCCGCGCAGTGCCATGCGTACCGGCGCGTGGAGAGCCGTGTCGTCGAGCAGGGTCAGCAGGTGGTTCAGGAGGGTCCAGTCCGCCGCGTGCTGCACGGCGGCCCCGCCGGGCAGTTCGCCGGGTACCGGGTCGGTACGGCGCCAGGTGGTGGCGAGGAGCGCGTCGACGATGTCGGTGACACCGGGCGCCGCGGGGTCGGCGGCATGCTGCCAGGCCGCCCGGTTGAGCCGGGCCGGGTCCAGCAGCTGCTCCGTGACCAGTGCGGTCGCGACCCGTACGGCCTCGAAGGGGTCGAAGATCCGCCCGGCACCCGTGTCGAGGTACTGCTCCGTCCGGTCGTAGCGGATCGCGGGCGGGGTGAGCGTGTCCAACACCGCGCGGGGAAGGGCCAGTTGCTCGGCGCGCAACAGTTCGGCGAGCCGGGTCAGTGCCGTGTGCTGGGTGGCCGCGTCGACGGCCCGCACACCTCGGCCGTCCTCGCCCGCGAGACCGTACGCGTAGCGCACCCCGCCCACCAGCCGGGCCACGGCTGCCACCTCGTGCCGGTGCAGGAGGTGCAACAGGACGGCCCGTTCCTCCAGTTCACCGGTCTGCCGGTCGGGCGGCAGCACCCCGAGGGAGAACCCGTCCAGGGCGATACGGCGGACCCGCAGCATCGCCTCCAGCGCCTCGACGGCGTCCGGCCCGGTCACCCAGGTCACGGCGTCGGCGTGGGCGGCGTTCGGGCCCTGGGCGTCCTCGTCGGAGAGGTAGATCAGGCCCGACTCGGCCGCCTCGCGGCGCAGTTGGGCGAGCGCGGTCTCCTCCGCGCCGTCGTCGAACCGGCCGTAGCCGTGCGCGACCAGGAAATGGTCCCACGGCCCGAGTCCCGTGCCGTACGCGGCGGACAGGTCGAGATCACCCTCCTCCGTGACCTGGACGCGGGCGTGCGGGTAGTCCATGACGGACGGCTCGGGGTGTCCCGTACTGGCGAAGTTGTGCATGAAGCCGAGCGCGTGGCCGATCTCGTGCGCGGCGAGCTGACGCAGCCGGGCGAGCACCAACTCCTCGACGGCGGCGAGCCGTTCGGCCTCGTCCGGGCGGCCGTAGGGGGCGAGGAGGGACTCACCGAGCGCGCGGACCTGTTCGACGCGCTGGGAGCCGAGGCGGACCCGGGCGTGCAGGATCTCGCCGGTGCGCGGGTCGGTCAGGCCCTGGCCGAGGGACCAGCCGCGGCCCGCCCGGTGCACCCAGACCACCCCGTTGACGTCAACGTCGTACGGGTCGAAGCCGTCACCGCCGGGCTCGACCCGGTAGGCGTCGGGGAGTCCGATCCGGGCGAAGGCCTGCCGCCACCAGTTGCCGCCCTCGACGACCGCCGAGCGGAAGGGTTCGGGGACGGCCGGGTCGATCTGGAAGACGATCGGGGCGCCGCCGGGTTCCGCGCGGAAGCGGGGCTGGAGCTTGACCTGGGTGCTCGCCCGGCCGACGCGGCCGTGGTCGGCGTGGCCGATGCCGTAGCCGCCCGAGGCGGGGTGGTAGCGCCGGACGGGCAGCGGGGAGGCGGGCAGTCGCAGCAGGTTCAGCTGCTGCACGACGGTGAGGGCGCGCGGGTCGGCGGCGACGGCACGGACCGCCGAACCGCGGCCGGGGCCCCGGAAGGTGAGCAGCGCGGGCAGCCGGACGGCGGTGGGTCCGGTGCGGCTGTCGGCGACCAGCGGGAGGCTCGTGGACGTGTCGATCGCGTAGTCGCCCTGCTCGCGTGCGTACAGGTGCTCGGCGATTCCGTCGTGGTCGGCGAGGACGAGCCCGGTGGCGTCGACGACCGCCGCGCCGTTCTCCTCGCGCAGCACGGGCCCGCTCCACAGCACGGACAGTGCGAACGACTCGTCCCCGGCCCGTACGGCGGCCGCGTCGCCGGAGGTCAGGAAGTGCTTGTTGCGGACGGCGAACAGGACCCGGTCGCCGACCCGGCGGAACTCCGCGAGCCAGGTCCGGCCCGCCTTCCCCCGGTCCAGCCACAGGTCGCTGGAGCCCAGCCCCTGGGAGAGCGAGACGGTGAGGAGGAAGGGTTCGTCGAAGCGGCGGATGCCCAACAGCAGCCTGTCCGAACGGAGTTCGGGGTCGGGGATGAGGTCGATGAAGTCGGCTTCGCCGGGCATACGGGGGCCTTTCGGTTGAGCAACGTCGAGTTGATGTTGCCAGGCCCCTGCCTCTCGTACCGCGTTGGCTCGTTGTTACGGTTCACCGGTGTCTGAATCTTCACGCGATACTCCCGAGGGCGCCGGTTGGGGCACCGCGGAGCGCGGCGCGTATCAGCAGCTCATGCCGTCCCATGTCGAGAAGGTCTCGTGGCTCAGCCCGAAGACTCTCTGGGCCGCGCGCAACGGCGTGTTGGCCTCCTGGTTCGGGGACCCGACCGGCTCCACCCGCGGCCGTTGGGTGGCGCAGCGCGCGGAGGCCGGCGCTGCCGCCGACAAGGTGATCCGGCGCGACGATCCGGACACCTTCTCCTTCATGGTCATCGGTGACACGGGCGAGGGCGACGATCCCCAATACGCCGTCGTGCCGGGCTTTCTGAAGGCCGGTCAGGACACGGCGTTCGCGGTCGTCGCCAGTGACGTCATCTATCCCGTCGGCACCGCGGACGACTACGAGACGAAGTTCTTCCGCCCGTACCAGGGCTATCCGGCGCCCATCTACGCGATACCCGGCAACCACGACTGGTACGAGGGCCTCGGCGGTTTCATGCGCGTCTTCTGCGACGACGCGCCCGCGCTGCCCGCACCGAAGGCGCCGCGCCCGCTGACGCGCGCCTGGTTGCGCTCGCTGCTGTGGCACCGGCCCAGCCCCTCCGACGGCGAACGCCTGGACAAGGCAAGGGAGTTGCGTTCCTCGCCGGTCCAACAGGCCGTGCAGCCGGGCCCGTACTGGGCGATCGACGCGGGTCCGGTGCGCATCATCGGTATCGACACGGGCCTGTTGGGCACGATCGACGCCGAACAGGGCGCCTGGCTGCGCGAGGTGGCGAAGGGAACCACGCCGAAGATCCTCATCACCGGTTCGCCCCTGTACGTGGACGGCGAGCACCACCCGTGCGCCATCGAGGGCGGCGGCACGGTCGACGACATCGTCAGCGATCCGGCCCACCACTTCGTCGCGGCGATCGGCGGCGACATCCACAACTACCAGCGGTATCCGGTGCAGTTGGCGGACGGCCGCACGCTCCAGTACGTGGTCTCGGGCGGCGGCGGCGCGTTCATGCACGCGACGCACACCGTGCCGCGCGTCGACATCGCGGACGTGACCGAGCAGAATTTCCGCTGCTACCCGCTGCGCGGCGACTCCCTGGCCTTCTACAGCAGGCTGTACGGGCGCCGCCTGCATCTGCGCCGCTTCTTCACCCTGACCGAGGCCGAGGCGTCGGCCGTGATCTGCAAGCGGCTCGGCATCCCACCGACCCGTACCCCGGGCCCGCCCGTCCGGATCACCCGCCGCATCCGCCTGGTCGCGAGTCTGCTGGGCGCCGGGAGCCGTCCCGACCGCCGCTCGCGCTTCCGCCTTCCGGTGCGCAAGATCTACACGCAGCTCTTCTCGCCCAGCTCGGTGACGTACAGCCCACCGTTCTTCAAGTGCTTCCTGCGGCTGGACGTCACCCCGGACGCGATCCGCCTGCGCTGCTTCGCGGCCACCGGCAACCACGCACAGGAGATCGACCCGCCGGTCGAGGACGAGATCACCATCCCGCTGCACTGATCACACGCCCGCAACGTTCGCCTGTCACCATCAGGACAGAACAGAACCGACGTACGACCGCCGGAGGAGCCCGTGCCGCCCACCTCACGCCCGCTGCGCAAGCTGGGCTTCCTCACGATCGGCCTCTTCGACGAGGCCGATCCACGCCGGGGCCACGAGTCGACGCTGGAGATCATCGAACTGGGCGAGCGCCTCGGCTTCGACAGTGCGTGGCTGCGCCACCGCCACCTCCAGTACGGCATCTCCTCCCCCGTCGCCGTGATGGCGGCGGCCTCGCAGCGCACCAGCCGTATCGAACTCGGCACGGCGGTGATCCCGCTCGGCTGGGAGAACCCGCTGCGGCTGGCGGAGGACCTGGCGACCGTCGACATCCTGTCCGGGGGCCGTATCAACCCGGGCGTGAGCGTCGGCCCGCCGATGCATTTCGAGCAGCTCAAGGAGGCGCTGTACCCCGACACGGCCGACGTCGAGGACTTCGGCTACGAGCGGGTGCGCCGGCTGCTGGACTTCGTGCGGGGCAAATCGGCCACCGACTTCAGCGGGGTCGAGGGGTTCGAGGCCACGCGGCGGCAGCCGCAAATCGAATACAGCTCCGACCGGGTCCAGCCGCACTCCCCCGGTCTGGGCCGTCGCCTCTGGTACGGCGGCGGCAGCGCAAGCTCGGCGAAGTGGGCGGGCGAGCACGGCATGAACTTCCTCACGAGCAGTGTCGTCAAGGCCGAAGGGCCGGACGAGTCAAGGGACTTCGCTGAGATCCAGCTCTCCCACGTCCGCACGTTCCGCGCCCACCACCCCGACGGAGACGCGGCCCGCGTCTCCCAGGGCCTGGTGGTCATCCCGACCGACTCCGCGTCGCCCGAACAGCGCGCGAAGTACGAGGAGTTCGCCCGCAAGCGCACTCCCCGTACGACGTCACCGCAGGGGCCGGCCCGGTTGATGTTCGCGCCGGACATCGTCGGCACCTCCGACGAGATCGCCGAACTCCTGCACGCGCACGCCGCGTTCAGGGAGATCGACGAGGTGGCGTTCGCGCTGCCGTTCACGTTCGAGCACGAGGACTACGTGCAGATCCTCACGGACATGGCGACGAAGCTGGGGCCGGCACTCGGGTGGAAGCCCACCGTCTGACCTCGGTGTCACCAGCGGCCCGGCTCGGTGCCGACGATCGGGTCCGACGGCTTGCCGTCCACGCCGACCGGTATGTCGCCGGTGAGCATCACCCGGTGCATGGTGCGCGGGAAGCCGAGGTGGGCGTTGTCGCTGGGGGCGAGGTGGATGGTGGCCCGGTTGTCCCAGAAGGCCACGCTGCCCGGCTCCCAGCGGAACCGGACCGTGTACTCGGGCCGGGTCGCCTGCGCGAGCAGCATCTCCAGGATCGCGGCGCTCTCCGCACGGGAGATGTCGGTGATCCGCTCCAGGTAGTAGCCGTTGACGAACAGCACCCGCTCCCCCGTCTCGGGGTGCACCCGTACCAGCGGGTGCACGGAGGCGATCTGGTGGTCCAGGAGGTGGCGTACGTACGCGTCGTCGCCGGGCCGCGGCTGGTAGCCGACGCCGAGCCGGTGCTCGGCCCGCAGTCCGTCCACGAACTCCCTTACCGGCTGCGACAGTCCGGCGTACGCGGCCGCCAGATTCGACCAGGTGGTGTCGCCGCCGTACGGCGGGACGGTCTCCGCGCGCAGGATCGTCGCGGCGGGCGGGTCGACGCGGGCGCCGTGGTCGCAGTGCCAGCCGCGCAGAAGGGTGTGCCTGCGTCGCTCCAGCCACTCCTCGTGCTCCATGCCGAACCGGCCGCCCAACTCCAGCCGGTCGGCGGTCGTTTCGACCTCGGGGAAGCCTGCCGGTGACGCGCTGCCGCGCCGCCCGAGCACCACCGGTTCCCCGAAGCGGCGCGCGAACGCCACATGCCCGGTGTGGTCGAGCCGTTGCTCCCGGAAGAACACGACCTTCCAGCGCAGCACCGCCGCCCGGATCGCGGCGACCACGGCGTCGTCGAGTTCACCGGCCAGGTCGACACCGGTGATCTCGGCCCCGATGTGCCCGGAGGCCGGCCGCACCTCCATGCCGTCCACGCGCACCGTCTCGTCCGTAGTCGTACCGCTGCTGCTGTCCGTGGTCATGCCCGCTCCGTCGTCGTACGTGCCCGGCCGGTCGTCCGTACCAGGTCCTCCCTACCGGGGTCGTACCCAGGTCGTACGGGTTCCAAGGAAGATCGTGTCAGCGATCCCCGCACAGGGCGACCGGGGTTCAGGTCGCCCATACTGGGTGGGCCGCACAGTCAAGGGAAGGTCCGACCGTGATCAGCATCCCGACGCATACGCTCAACGACGGCACGAAGATCCCCGCCATCGGCCTGGGCACCTGGCCGATGGACGACGCGACGGCCGAGGAGGCGGTCGCCGGTGCGTTGCGCATGGGCTATCGCCTGGTGGACACGGCGACGAACTACCGCAACGAGACCGGCGTCGGCCGTGGCATCGCCCGCAGTGGCGTACCGCGCGAGGAGATCCTCGTGACGACGAAGCTGCCGGGTCGCCACCACGGTTACGAGGAGACCCTCGCCTCCTTCGAGGAGTCCCGGGCGCGGCTCGGCGTGGAGTACGTGGACCTGTATCTGATCCACTGGCCGCTGCCGCGCGTCGGCAAGTTCGTCGATTCCTGGAAGGCGATGATCAAGCTCCGCGAGGAGGGTCTCGTCCGGTCGATCGGCGTCTCGAACTTCACCCCCGGGCACATCGAGCAGTTGGAGAAGGAGACCGGCGTCCTGCCCTCCGTCAACCAGATCGAGCTGCACCCGCTGTTCCCGCAGGACGAACTGCGCGCTTTCGATGCCGAGAAGGGTGTTCTCACGGAGAGCTGGAGTCCTCTCGGACGCGGTTCCGAGCTGTTGAACGACCCGGCT
The DNA here is from genome assembly GCF_035982055.1 of Streptomyces sp. NBC_01288. NCBI lineage: Bacteria > Bacillati > Actinomycetota > Actinomycetes > Kitasatosporales > Streptomycetaceae > Streptomyces > Streptomyces sp. NBC_01288. The sequence continues at coordinate 10,096,925 of NZ_CP108427.1, read as the reverse complement.
GTGGTGACGGTCGCCGAGGCCTTCGGCGTGACCCCGGCCCAGGTGGTGCTGCGCTGGCACACCCAGCTCGGGGCCATCCCGATCCCCAAGTCGGCGGACCCCGACCGGCAGCGCGCGAACCTCGACATCTTCGGCTTCGAACTCGGCCCGGCCCAACTGGCCGCCATCGCCGACCACACGCCGCAGCGGCTGGGCGGGGACCCGGAGACGCACGAGGAGTTCTGAGAAGCCCGGGAGTTCCGGGACTTCCGGAAGTCTGAGAGTTCCCGGGATGGAAGTCGGCGTTTCTGCCCCCAACTCGCCTTCCCTGCCTCTATGTTCACGGCGGATGCTCAGGATCTCATCGGAAGGTTCTCGTATGCGCACCGCGTTCCGTACGGCCGTGACCGGGTCGGTGGCCGCCGCCGCTCTGCTCGTCGGCGGCACCGCCCAGGCGACCCCGGCAGGCCCCGGAGTCACCGCCAAGCTGATCAGCCAGACCACGATCGGCGACACCGACTACACCCTGCGCGAGATCACCATTCCGCCCGGCCAGGCCACCGGCTGGCACTACCACGACGGTCCCCTCTACGGCATCGTCAAGCAGGGCACGCTCAGCCACTTCGACTCCAGCTGCGCCTCCGACGGCGTGTACCGGGCGGGCAGCCCCATCCAGGAACCGGCCGGTTCGGGCAACGTGCACATCGGCCGCAATCTGGGGAACGTCCCTCTCGTCCTCGACGTGCTGTACGTCCTGCCGCACGGATCGCCGTTCTCGGAGGACGCGCCGAACCCGGGTTGCCCCTTCGAGTGAGCCGAGCCGAGCCGTCAGTCAATCGGTCGGCAGCGGCTGTTCCGCCCAGATCGTCTTGCCGCTGCCGGTCTGCCGGCTTCCCCAGCGCTGGGTGAGCTGGGCGACGAGGAGGAGTCCGCGTCCGCCCTCGTCGTTGGCGTGGGCGCGGCGCAGATGCGGTGAGGTCGAACTGCCGTCGGAGACCTCGCAGATGAGGGCGCGGTCCCGGATCAGGCGGAGCTGGATGGGCGGTTCGCCGTACCGGATCGCGTTGGTGACGAGTTCGCTGACGACGAGCTCGGTGACGAAGGACTCCTCGTCCAGTCCCCAGGCGGCGAGTTGCTCGGTGGCGGCCTGCCGGGCCCCGGCCACGCGCGCGGGGTCTGGTTCGATGTCCCAGGTGGCGACCCGGTCGGCGCCCAGTGCCCGGGTGCGCACCAGCAACAGGGCCACGTCGTCGCTGGGTTCCTCCGGCATCACGGCCTTCAGCACCACGTCGCACAGCGCGTCCAGCGACTCGGCGGACGTGGTGAGCGCGCGGCACAGTTCCGCGGTGGCGTGGTCGACGTCGCGGTCGCGGTCCTCGATCAGGCCGTCCGTGTAGAGGGCGACGGTGGCTCCCTCGGGAAGCTCCAACTCCACCGCCTCGAAAGGGAGTCCGCCGACGCCGAGCGGTGGTCCCGCGGTCATGGGGACGAGGCTCGCGGTCCCGTCGGGCAGGACGACGGCCGGCGGCGGATGCCCGGCCGCGGCCGTCGTGAGGCGGCGCGAGACCGGGTCGTAGACGGCGTAGAGGCAGGTGGCGCCGAGTTCCGCGACCTCGTCGCCGGTGTCGTCCGTCGCGAGGTGGGTGACCAGGTCGTCGAGGTGGGTGAGGAGTTCATCGGGTGGCAGGTCCACGTCGGCGAGGGTGCGGACGGCCGTGCAGAGGCGGCCCATGGTCGCCGAGGACGCGATGCCGTGTCCGACGACGTCGCCGACGACCAGCGCGACGCGGCTGCCGGACAGCGGGATCACGTCGAACCAGTCGCCGCCGATGCCCGCGAGCGACCCGGAGGGCAGATAGCGGTGGGCCACCTCGACCGCCGCCTGCCCGGGCAAGTCCCTGGGCAGCAGGCTGTGTTGGAGGGCGAGCGCGGTGGAGCGCTCGCGGGCGAAGCGGCGCGCGTTGTCGATGCAGACGGCGGCCCGGCTGGCCAACTCCTCGGCGAGTACGGCGTCGTCGGCGGCGTAGTCGTCCGGGTGGGCCATGCGGACGCCCACCGCGACGCCGAGCGTGGTGCCCCGGGCCCGCAGCGGCACCGCGATCATCGAGTGGACTCCCTTGCGGTGCGAAATCCCCTCGGGGGAACGGGCGTTGCGGTCGTCGACCCAGCGGACGAAGTCGGGTTCACCGGCCTGACTGCGCACCGCCCGGCCCTCGCGCAGGGCCCGCACGGGTGGCGAGAACGGCGGGTAGACGTCCGTCTGCCCCAGGGGTACGGCGGCGTCCGGCGCCCCCTCGGTGACGGAGCCGTGGGCGACGCGCCGCAGCACGATCTCGCCGTCCGGGGCCGGTGGTTGTTCGTCCGCGCCGAGCACCCACGGGAGCAGGTCCACGCTCGCGAAGTCGGCGTAGCGCGGTACGAGGATCTCCACCAGTTCCTCGGCGGTGCGGACCACGTCGAGGGTGGTGCCGATGCCGGCCGCCGCCTCGTTCAGCAGGGCCAGCCGCTGCTGGGCGAGATACTGCTCGGTGCTGTCGAACGCGGCGAGGGCGACCCCGGTCACGTCGCCGGAGTCGTCCTTGAGGGGCCACATCTCGATGCTCCAGGCGTGCTCCCGGTTCAGGGCGGGAGCGCCCGCCCAGCTGTTGTAGCGGACCGGCCTGCCCGTCTCGGCGACCAGGCGCAGGTTGCTCAGGAAGCTGTGGCTGTGCTCGGCGTCCTCGACGCTCTCCGGGAAGAACCGGCCGATCAGGACGTCCTCGGGCACTCCCATCACCCGGCAGGCGACGTCGTTGAGGCGGAGGTAGCGCTGCTCGGTGTCGAAGACGGAGAGCGACATCGACGCCTGCTGGAAAGCCTGCTCCGCCAAGGTGGGCTCGGGTGCGGGCGCCGGTTCGGCGGGGGGTTCGGCGGTGAGGACGTATCCGTCCGGTGCGCCGTCCGCTCCGAGCACCGGGCACGCCCGCACGGTGAGCGGGAGCGGGGTTCCGTCCCGGTGTCGTAGGACCAGGGTTCCCGTCAGCGCGGCCAGGGCCGTGGTGGAGGGAGGTTCGGCGAGCAGTGCCGCCACCGACCGGCCCACGGCCTCCTCGGCCGGGTATCCCGTCAGTGACCGGGCACCGTCGCTCCACCCCGTCACGATGCCTCGGGCACTGATGACCGCCGCGGCGGAGGCCTGCTCCATATCGTCCAGGATGGTCCCTATACCGCGCCGCAACAACCGCGATACGGCATTTGTGGCCCCTGTGTCACTTCCGATGGGCGCGGAGGGCGGCGAGGGCGCGGTCGGCGTGGGTGTTCATCCGCAGTTCGCTGGAGACGACCTCCAGGATCGTGCGGTCCTCGCCGATGACGAACGTGGCCCGCTTGGTCGGCGCGAGCGAGAACCCGCGCTTCACCCCGAACCGCTCCCGGATCGTCCCGTCGGTGTCCGAGAGGAGCGGCATGCCGAGGGTGTGCTTCCCGGCGAACTCCTGCTGCTTGTCGACGGAGTCGCCGCTGATGCCCACGGGCCGCGCGCCGACGGCCGCGAACTCGGCGGCCAGATCCCGGAAGTGGCAGGCCTCGGCGGTGCACCCGGCGGACAGGGCGGCCGGATAGAAGAACAGCACCACCGGCCCCTCGGTGAGCAGTTCCGTGAGGCTGCGCTCGGCGCCGGTCTCGTCCGGCAGCGTGAAGTCCTCGACCTTGTCACCGACGTTCAGGCGTCCCGTCATGACCGTCCCTCCCCATTCTTCGCGACACTACGGGCCCACAGTACGAGGGGTACCTGCAACGGCAGCCGCCCGAGGGCCGCCGCCTTCTGCGGGGTCGGGCGGTCCCGCCAGTCCAGCGCCATCTTCACGTTGGCGGGGAACACGCCGACGAAGAACCCCGCCGCGGCCAGTGCGGCCATACGCCGGGTACGCGGCGCCGCGATCCCCGCGGCCAGCGCCAGTTCGACGACACCGCTCGCGTACGTCCAGGTGCGGGGCGACCCCGGCAGAGCGCGCGGGATCGTCGCGTCGAACTGTTTCGGCGAGGCGAGATGGGCGACTCCCGCGGTCGCCAACAGACCGGCGAGCAGCAGCGACGAGCGTTCGGACCGTGGCACGGTTCCTCCTCTGATGACCTGCCGCGCGATGTTACTCCACGGTAGACGGGCGGCGACGGTTGACCTTGCCCAAAGGTGAGGCCCGACGGTCGTGCGGAGACGAACGAGAGGAACCCGCATGAACGCGCGCTGCCTGATCCTCGACATCGGCGGTGTCCTGGAGCTCACGCCCAGGACCGGCTGGCTCGCCCGCTGGGACGAGCGCCTCGGCCTCCCGCCGGGCACGGCGGACCGACGCCTCGCCGACGTCTGGGAGGCCGGGGAGATCGGCACCGTCACCGAGAACGAGGTGCGCGAGCAGGTCGCCGCCCGGCTCGGACTCGACCCGGTGGACACCGAGTCCTTCCTGGCCGACCTGTGGGACGAGTACCTGGGCACCCCGAACACCGAACTCATCGACTACGTGGCAGGGCTGCGCCCGCACTGCCGACTGGGCATCCTCAGCAACAGTTTCGTGGGCGCCCGAGAACTGGAGACGGCGGCGTACGGCTTCGACCGGCTGGTCGACGAGATCGTCTACTCGCACGAGATCGGCGTCCGCAAGCCCGACCCCCGCGCCTTCGCCGTCACCTGCGCCCGGCTCCAAGTGCGGCCCGACGACTGCCTGTTCGTCGACGACTTCGCCCCCAACGTCGAGGCCGCCCGCGCCGCCGGGATGCGGGCGCACCTGTTCGAGGACAACGCCGGCACGGTCGCGCGGATCGCCGCACATCTGGACCCTACAATTTTGGTCTGACCTTTGATATGTTTCGGAACCGGAACCGGAGAAGGGTCCGCATTCCATGGACTTTGAGCTGACCGAGGACCAGGAAACGATCCGCAAGTCCGTCGCCGGACTGCTGCGCGACTTCGACGACCAGTACTGGATGGAGAAGGACCAGGCGCACGAGTTCCCGACGGAGTTCTACGACACCGTCGCGGGCGGCGGCTGGCTCGGGATCACGATCCCGGAGGCGTACGGCGGCCACGGCCTCGGCATCACCGAGGCCAGCCTGCTGCTGGAGGAGGTGGCGCGGTCGGGCGGCGGGATGAACGCGGCCAGCGCGATCCATCTCTCCATCTTCGGCATGCATCCGGTGGTGGTGCACGGCTCCGAGGAGTTGAAGCGCCGCACACTCCCGCGCATCGCCGACGGCGACCTGCACGTCTGTTTCGGCGTCACCGAGCCGGGCGCGGGACTCGACACCGCGAGCATCACGACGTACGCACGACGGGACGGCGACCACTACGTCGTCAACGGCCGCAAGGTGTGGATCTCCAAGGCCATGGAGTCCGAGAAGATCCTGCTGCTGACCCGAACCAGCAAGCCCGACGAGGTCGCCAAGAAGACCGACGGGATGACCCTGTTCCTGACGGACATCGACCGCGACCGGATCGACGTCCGCCCCATCCCGAAGATGGGCCGCAACGCCGTCACCTCGAACGAACTCTTCATCGACGACCTGCGCATCCCGGTCGAGGACCGCGTCGGCGAGGAGGGCCAGGGCTTCCGCTACCTCCTCGACGGCCTCAACCCCGAGCGCATGCTGATCGCCGCAGAGGCCCTCGGCATCGGCCGGGCCTCGCTCGACAAGGCCGTGCAGTACGGCAGGGACCGCGTCGTCTTCGGCCGCCCGATCGGCATGAACCAGGCCATCCAGTTCCCCCTCGCGGACTCCCTGGCGCACCTCGACGCGGCGGAACTCGTGCTGCGCAAAGCGACGTGGCTGTACGACAACGGGAGGCCCTGCGGGCGGGAGGCGAACACCGCCAAGTACCTGTGCGCCGACGCCGGGTTCACGGCCGCCGACCGGGCCGTGCAGACGCACGGCGGCATGGGCTACTCCGAGGAGTACGCCGTGGCCCGCTACTTCCGCGAGGCCCGCCTCATGCGCATCGCACCGATCAGTCAGGAAATGATCCTGAACTACCTGGGATCACACACGCTGGGACTCCCGAGGAGCTACTGAATGACCGACAGCACAGGGCTGTTCGACCTCACGGGCCGGTCGGCGCTGGTCACCGGAGCCGGGGGCGGCATCGGTTCCGCCGTCGCCGAGGCGCTGGCGCGCGCCGGTGCCGCGGTGCTGGTGACCGACGTCGACGAGTCGGCCGCCGCGGCCGTCGCGGGGAAGATCAACGCGGCGGGGCTGACGGCGGACAGCGCCGTACTCGACGTACGGGACCGGTCCGCCGCCGACGCGGCGGTGGCCCGCGCGGCGGCGCTCGCCGACGGGACGCTGCACATCCTCGTGAACAACGCCGGGGTCATCGCGCCGGCCATGTTCGACAAGCTGGAGGAGGAGGCGTTCCGGCGCGTCCTCGACATCCATGTGATGGGCACCTTCCACTGCGCGCAGGCCGCGCTGCCGTTCCTGCCGGAGGACGGCAGGGGTCGGATCATCAACGTCACCTCGTCGGCGGGCCTGGTCGGCACGCTCGGGCAGGTCAACTACTCGGCCGCCAAGGCGGGGATCATCGGGCTGACGAAGTCCCTGGCCCGCGAACTGGCGCGCCGGCGCGTGCTGGTCAACGCCCTTGCGCCGCTGGCCGCCACGCCCATGACGGAGACCATCCGCACCAACGAGAAGTTCTCGGCCCAGATGCTCGCCCGCATTCCACTGGGCCGATGGGCCGAGCCGGCGGAGATCGCGGGCAGTTTCGTGTTCCTCGCCTCGGACGCCGCCTCCTTCATCACCGGGCAGGTCCTGCCGGTGGACGGCGGCATGGTCATGTGACGGGCGACGTGCGCGCTGCGCGGCACGGTGATGTGACAGGCGGCGCGCGTGCTGTGTTGAATGGTTCAGCCAAAGAGGCCGAAGAGCGCGGCTTCCGACGAGAGGCCTGAACCTGTGCAGAGCGCCGAGCACTCTTCCCGCGCCCTTCGGGGGCGCGCCACGGCCGGCGAGCCCCGGCCGCGCTTCGACACGCTCACCGTACCGAAGGCGTCGGACGTGCTGGCGGCGGAGGTGCGCGAGCGGATTCTCTCCGGGGAGTTCACGGAGGGCACGGCGCTGCCGCCGGAACGGCAACTGGTCGAGCAGACCGGGCTGAGCCGCGCGACGGTGCGCGAGGCACTGCGCATCCTGGAGGTCGAACGGCTGCTGGAGATCCGGCCGGGGCGCGGGGGCGGCGCCTTCGTGCACCGGCCGGGGCGTGAATCCCTCGCGAACACCGTGCGGTTGGTGATCCGGGGGCAGCGGATCCGGCTGGAGGACCTGCACGAGACCCGGGAGGCGATCGAGCCCGCGTGCGCGGCGCTGGCGGCCAGGCGCCGTACGGACGCCGATCTCGCCGAGCTGGACGACGCCCACACGGACCTCGTGGCGGCGGGCGAGGACATCCAGCGCTTCCTGCGCGCCAACATCCAATGGCACAACGCCGTGGCGAGGGCCGGTGAGAACGAGCTTCTCATCGGGTTCATGAGCGCTCTCTCCCAGTCGATCCACGCGGCCACCAACATCGAGCAGTTCATGGACGCGGACATCCGCAAGCTCACCGCCCGTGCGCACGCCCGGATCACCGAGGCGATCCGGGACCGTGACAGCGAGGCGGCGATGCGCCGGATGACACGCCATGTGTGCGGCTTCGCCCGGGCGGCGGCCGAGGTGGACCGCCGGGACGGCGTGGAGCTCGTCGATCCGGAGAACTGACCCGACCGGAGAACTGACTCAACCGAAGACGAGAATGTGATTCTCTTCTTCGTGCAACACCATTGACAGTATCGGTCTGACCTTTAATACCATCCCGGTATGAGCAAGGTGACTCCCGTGCTGACCGTGGCCGCCGACGGAGACGTCCGCATCGTCACCCTGAACCGCCCCGACCGGCTGAACGGCGTGTCCGAGGAACTGCACCGCCGACTGTCGGAGGTGTGGCGCGAACTCGCGGACGACGCGTTGGCCCGGGCCGTCGTCCTCACGGGCGCGGGCCGCGCGTTCAGCGCCGGCGGCGACTTCGACCATCTCCTACGGCACCACACCGACCCGGAGCTGCGGGAGCGGTCGATCCGCCTCGACCGCACCATCCAGACCGAGATGATCCGCTTCCCGCTGCCGGTGATCGCCGCCGTCAACGGCCCAGCGGTGGGCCTGGGTTGCAGCCTCGCCCTGGCCTGCGACCTGGTGCTGATCTCCGAGGACGCCTACTTCGCGGACCCGCACATCTCGGTGGGCCTGGTGGCCGGCGACGGCGGGGTCACCCTGTGGCCGATGCTGACCAGCCTGCTGCGCGTGAAGGAGTACCTCTTCACCGGGGACCGCATCCCGGCCCCCAAGGCGGTCGAACTCGGCCTCGCCAACCGCACGGTCCCGCCCGGTGACCTGATGCGGGAGGCACTCGCCCTGGCCCACCGGCTCGCGGCCCAGCCCGCCGAGGCCCTCCGGGCCACCAAGCTGGCCCTCGCGGCGGTCGTCGAGCAGGTGTCGCGCGGCGGCATGGAGGCCGCGCTGATGGCCGAGCGGGCCACGATGACCAGCCCGGACCACATCCGCATCATCACCGAACTCGCGGCCCGCGCCGAACGGCGCGCCAACCCCCCCGAGGAGAACTGAGCGTGGACCGCGAGGAGTTCGTCCTGGTCCGCGACATGGTGCGCTCACTGGCGACCCGGTTCGGCGTGACATCGGCGGACGAGGTGAAACCGTCGACCCGGACGGCAGCCCAACAGGCCCTGGACGAACTGGGTTTGGCTGATCTACGACGCACCTCACCCCCGGCCGCGACCGCACAGGAGTGCGCGCTGCTCGCGGAGGAACACGGCCGCCACCCGCTCACGACGTCCCTGCTCGGCACGGTCCTGCTGGCTCCCGAGCTGCTCCGCCTGCTCGGCGACGACACCTCGCGGTCGACCCCCACCATCGCGCTCACCCGCGAACTCCGCTTCCCCGGACGGACGCCGCCAGATCTCGTCGCCTGGGACAGCGAGGGAGCCGACAGCGCGCTCCGCGTCACCGCCGAAGGGGCGGTCACCCGGGTCCGGTTGGGTTCGGCGGCACCGAGCACGGACCTCGTGCGCTCGGTGCGCGCGGTGCCGTCGGATGCTCCCGTGGAGGTCGTCGGCCGTCTCGACCCACCGGACCTACTCCGTTGGCAGGCTTACGCACTTGTCGTCGTGACGGCCGAACTGGTCGGCGCGGCGGGCTCGTTCGTGGAGCAGGCGGTCGAATACGCCCGCGTCCGACGCCAGTACGGACAGGCGATCGGCTCCTTCCAGGCGGTGCAGCACCTCCTCGCGGACGCGACCGTCCTGGTGGAGGCGTGCACCAGTGTCACGCGGTACGCGGCCTGGTGTCTCGACAACGAGCCGCCGGAGCGGGCCTTGACGGCGGCGCGTGTCGCCAAGGCGGAGGTCAACTCCTCGGCGCTGGAGGCGGTTTACGCGGGGATGCAGGTCTTCGGCGGTATCGCCCAGACGTGGGAGCACATCGCGCACCTGTATCTGCGCAAGGTGCGCCTTGGCGCGACGCTGCTGGCCACGACGGACGAGTTGCTCGCCGCGCTGGCCGTACCGGAGGTGACGCGATGACCGACACCCCGCTGGACTTCGGCGACCCGGCCGATCTGGACCGGCTGCGGCGGGAGTTCCGTGCCTGGCTGGCCGAACACCCGCTCCCCGAGCGGCAGTCGGGCGAACCGGTACCGGTCTTCCTGCGCCGCTGGCACCGTTTGCTGCACTCGGGCGGCTGGGTCGGCCTCGACGTCCCGGAGCGCTACGGCGGCCGGGGCCTGACCGCGCTGCACCAGGTGGCGATCAGTGACGAACTGGGCGCCTGCCGGGCCCCGGGCGTCCCCCGGATCGGCTATCTCGCCCACGCACTCCTGGAGTTCGGGTCGGAGGAGCAGCGACTGCGGTTCCTGCCCAGGATGTTGGCCGGTGACGAGGTGTGGTGCCAGGGCTTCAGCGAGCCGGGTGCCGGTTCGGACCTGGCGGGCATGAGCACCTTCGCCGAGCGGCACGACGACCACTACACGGTGCGCGGGCAGAAGCTGTGGACGAGCTACGCCCAGTACTCCGGCCTGTGCCTGCTGCTGGCCCGCACCGACCGCGCGGCACCGGCGCACAAGTCCATCTCGGCGTTCGTGCTGCCCCTGGACCGGCCCGGCGTGACGGTACGACCGCTGCGCGCGGCCAACGGCGACGACGAGTTCTGCGAGCTGTTCCTGGACGACGTCCGCATCGAGGAGTCCGAACGCATCGGCGCCGAGGGCGTCGGCTGGGCGCTGGCGATGACGACGGTGTCGTACGAGCGCAACGCCCTCGACACCGGGCACATCTCGAAGTACGGGCTGCTCGTCGAACGGCTGCGGCGCCATGCCGCCGAGCACCAAGGCGGCCTGCCCGACGGGCTGTTGTCCCGGATCGGCCGGTGTGTCGTGGACTACGAGGTCCTGGTGGCGCACGCCCGTCGCCGTACCGCCGAACGGCTCGCCGGGCAGGTCGCCGGCCCGGAGTCGTCCGTGGACAAACTCCTGATGACGAGGACCGAACAGCGGCTCTACGACACGGCACTTGAGGTGTTCCCGGCCGAACTGTCCGGAGAGGGCGGCGAGTTGTTCGGCGACTACCTCTACTCCCGTGCGGCCTCCGTCTACGGCGGCACCTCCCAGATCCAGCGGAACATCATCGCCAAGCGGATCCTGCATCTGCCCTCGAACGGCTAGCCCTGGAGCCAACTGATGCGCTACGACGACGAATTCCTGAGCATCCCGAACGTCATCAGGCTGGCGGCCAGGCGTTTCGGGGACGCCACGGCGCTCATCGACGGTGACCGCCGGTGGACGTTCCTGGAGTTGGAGGAGCAGATGGTCGACTCGGTCCGCGCCGTCATGGCACTCGGCGTCAAGCCGGGCGACCGGGTCGGGCTGTGCGCCCCCAACTCGGCGGAGTGGATCTTCGCCGCGCTGGGCATCCACGGCGCCGGAGCCATCCTCGTTCCGCTCAACACGCGGTTCAAGGCGCAGGAGATCTCGTACATCCTGCGGAAGTCGGAGGCGGCGGCCGTGTTCGCGTCGCCCTTCCTCGGCAACGACTACATCGGCGAACTACGGAAGGCCGATCCGGGACTGCCGGCCCTACAGAAGACGGTGTCCGTGCTCGGCCCCCAGGGAGCGGCCGAGGTGACCTGGAACAACTTTCTCGGCGCGGGAGAGGGCGTTTCCGCGTCCGCGGCCCATGAGTCGATCGACCGGTTGACGCCGGACAACGTGTCCGACGTGATGTTCACGTCCGGCACGACCGGCCACCCGAAGGGCGTGATGCTCACCCACGGCCAGTCCCTGCGCGCCTACGGGTGGATGGCGAAGGAGTACACCTTCGAGGCGTCCGACACCTTCCTGGTGATCCCGCCGTTCTTCCACTGCTTCGGCTACAAGGCGGGCTGGCTGGCATCGCTCATGCACGGGGTCACCGTCATCCCGATGCCCGTCTTCGACGCCGGTCGGGCGCTGGACCTCATCGCGAGGGAAGGGGTGAGCATCCTCCTCGGACCGCCGACGATCTTCCACGACCTGGTCAACCACCCGGACCGTGCCGCGCACGACCTGTCGTCGCTGCGGATCTCCATGACAGGCGGCACGACGATCCCGGAATCACTGATCCGCGCCGTGAAAACGGAGCTGTCGTTCGACATCGTGATGAGCGCCTACGGCCTGACCGAGTCGACGGCGCTGGTGACCACGACCCGCGTCGGCGACTCCGAGGAGACGGTCGCTCGCACCACCGGAAGCGCCATTCCCGGTGTCCAGGTCCGCATCGTCGCCGCCGACGGTCTCGACGTCCCGATCGGCCTCGACGGCGAGATCCTCGTCCGCGGCTACAACGTCACCCGCGGCTACTGGGACGACCCCGACGCCACCGCAGCGACGATCGACGCCGAGGGCTGGCTGCACACCGGGGACATCGGGCGGTTGGACGACGACGGCAACCTCGCCATCGTCGACCGCAAGAAGGAGCTGTACATCGTCGGCGGCTTCAACGCCTATCCGGCGGAGATAGAGAAGCTGCTTCTCGGCTGCGAGAACGTCCAGCAGGTCGCCGTGATCGGGGTTCCCGACGAACGGCTCGGCGAGGTCGGCTGCGCCTTCGTGGTCGCGCCCCCTGGGCGGACGCCGACCGAGGCCGAGGTCATCGCCTGGGCCCGCGAGCACATGGCCAACTTCAAGGTCCCCCGGCATGTCCGCTTCGTCGACCAACTCCCGCGCAACGCGAGCCAGAAGGTACTGAAGGACGACCTCCGGGCCCAGTTCACGTCCGCGAGCCGAGACGCGACGATCTGAGATGACGACAACAACAGGGCCGCTGGCCGGAATCACCGTGGTCGCGTTGGAGCAGGCGATCTCGGCCCCCATGTGCACCCGCACGCTCGGCGACTTCGGCGCCCGCGTGATCAAGGTGGAGAACCCCAAGGGCGGCGACTTCGCCCGCCACTACGACGATGTGGTCAAGGGCCTGGGAGCGCACTTCGTCTGGGTCAACCGGGGCAAGGAGTCGGTGGCCCTGGACCTGAAGACACCCGGCGGCATGGGCGTACTGCACCGCCTGCTGGAGCGCGCCGACGTCCTCGTCTCCAACCTCACGCCAGGCACCACGGCCAAACTCGGCGTCTCCCCCGAGGACTTGAAGACCCGTCACCCCGATCTCATCGCCGTCGAGATCGACGGTTACGGCCCCGGCGGCCCTCTCTCCCACAAGCGCGCCTACGACCTTCTCGTACAGGCCGAGTCGGGCGCCTGCGCGGTGACGGGCCACCCCGGGGCACCCGCCAAACCGGGCCCGCCGATGGCCGACGTGTGCAGTGGTCTCTACGCCGCCCTGTCGATCGTCGCGCTGCTGTGCGGCAGGGAACGCGGGGTGGGGCCGGGGCCCGCGGCCTCGTCCGTCGCGGTGAGTCTGTTCGACACGATGACGGAGCTGATGGGCTATCCCCTCACCTACACCCGCCACTCCGGCATCGAGCAACAGCCGCTCGGCATGAGCTCCCCCGCCGTGGCACCGTACGGCGCCCACCCCACGGCCGACGGCCACACCGTGGTCCTCGGCACGACGAACGACCGTGAATGGCAGCGCCTGGCACGGGAGTTGATCGACCGGCCGGATCTGGCGGACGACCCGCGCTTCGCGAGCAACGCCGGGCGGGTGGAACACCGCGCCGAGCTGGAGCCGGAGATCAGCGCCTGGTGCGCACGGCATGACCTCGCCTACGTGCAGGAGCGTGCGGACGCGGCCGGGATCGGCAACTCCCGCTACAACACGCCCAGCGACGTCATCGCCCACCCTCATCTACAGGCCCGCGACCGCTGGCGCGAGATCGACACCCCGTCGGGTCCGGTCCCGGCGCTGCTGCCGCCTCCGGTCATCGCCGGGTACGACCCGCCGATGGGCGCGATTCCCGCTCTCGGCCAGCACACGGACGCCGTACTGGCCGAACTCGGGCTGGCGGAAGAGGAGATCACCGTTCTCCGAGCGCAGGGAGCGGTGCGATGAGTGAGTGGCCGGTCCTGCTGACGAGCGACGCCGAGGGAGTGCGCACACTCACCCTGAACCGCCCTCACCGCAAGAACGCGATCGACGCCGAGCTGTGGGACGCCCTGAGAACGGCGCTCTCCGCCGTCGGCAGCGATCGTACGGTGCGTGCGTTGGTCCTGACCGGTGCCGACGGCGCGTTCTGCTCCGGGGCCGACATCCGCAACGGCGTCAGCAGCGAACATCCCCTGTACCGGATGCGGACCCTGAGCGAGGTCACGCTGCTGCTGCACGAGCTGCCGATCCCCACCATCGCCAAGGTGAACGGCGCTGCGGTCGGGGCGGGTTGGAACCTCGCCCTGGGCTGCGACTTCGTCGTGGCGACTCCGGACAGCACGTTCTCGCAGATCTTCGCGCGCCGCGCCCTGTCCCTGGACTGCGGCGGCTCGTGGCTGCTGCCGAAGCTGGTGGGGTTGCAGCAGGCGAAGCGGCTCGTGCTGCTGGCCGAGACGATCGACGCGGAGGAGGCCCGGGCCATGAACCTGGTGACGTGGGTCGAGGACGCCGACAAGATCGACGCTTTCGTGGACGACCTCGCCGCCCGGCTGGTGGCCGGAGCGCCGGTCGCACTCGCGCAGAACAAGGCGCTCCTCAACGAGAACGCCGATCGCACCCTGCGCGAGGCCCTTGCCGGCGAGGCACGGGCGCAGGCCATGAACTTCGCCACGGCAGACGTCCCGGAGGCGTACGCCGCCTTCGTGGAGAAGCGCCCGCCTCGCTACACGGGGAGCTGGGCGGTGCCGGGAACAGCGGCGCCAGGAACGGCCGTGCCGACAGCTACGGAGGACATGTGATGCGCGAGGCAGTGGTGGTGGAGGCCGTCCGTACCGCCGTCGGCAAGCGGAACGGCGGGCTCGCAGGTGTGCACGCGGCCGACCTCTCCGCCGTCGTCCTTCAGGCCCTTGTCGACCGCACGGGTCTAGACCCCGAGATCGTCGACGACGTGGTCTGGGGCTGCGTCGGCCAGTTGGGCGACCAGTCGAGCAACATCGGCCGCTACGCGGTGCTGGCCGCGGGCTGGCCCGAGACCATCCCGGGGACCACGGTCAACCGGGCCTGTGGATCGAGCCAGCAGGCACTGGACTTCGCCGCCCAGGCGGTCATGTCGGGTCAGCAGGACGTCGTGGTGGCGGGCGGCGTCGAGGTCATGAGCCGGATACCGCTCGGCGCCTCGCGGGCCGGCGGAACGCCGTACGGACCCCAAGTCCTCGCCCGTTACGAGGGGTTCTCCTTCAACCAGGGCGTCTCGGCCGAGAAGATCGCGCAGAAGTGGGGGCTGGGCCGGGGTGTCCTCGACGAGTTCGCCGCGCTGTCGCACGAGCGGGCGGCGGTCGCGCAGGACGGCGGGGCGTTCGACGCACAGATCGTGCCGGTGGCCGACGGCGCGAGGACGGTGACCGCCGACGAGGGCATACGGCGCGGTACCGGCGTCGACACTCTCGCGAGGCTGAAACCGTCCTTCCAGGAGGACGGGGTGATCCATGCCGGCAACTCCTCCCAGATCTCCGACGGGGCCGCCGCACTGTTGGTCACCACCCCTGAAAAAGCACGCGAGTTGGGGCTGACACCGATCGTCCGCTACCGCGCCGGCGTGGTCACCGGCTCCGATCCCGTCCTCATGCTGACCGGCCCGATCCCGGCGACCGAGAAGGTGCTGCGCAAGGCTGGAGTGGGGCTCTCCGAGGTGGGCGTCTTCGAGGTCAACGAGGCCTTCGCACCGATCCCGCTCGCCTGGCTGGCCGAGACCGGCGCGGACCCGGCGCTGCTCAACCCGCTCGGCGGCGCCATCGCCCTCGGGCACCCGCTCGGCGCGTCGGGCGCCGTCCTGATGACCCGCATGATCCACCACATGCGGGACCACGGAATCCGCTACGGACTCCAGACCATGTGCGAGGGCGGCGGCACCGCCAACGCCACCGTCGTCGAACTCGCTTCCTGACAGGGGATGTTGTGCGCCGAGACGTCTTCACCGACGACCACGAGGCGTTCCGCCGGCTCGCGCGGGACTTCATCGCCAAAGAGGTGGTCCCCCACTACGCCGAGTGGGAGGAGGCCGGCCGACTCCCCCGCGCACTCTTCGAACAGCTCGGCTCGCTGGGCCTGTTGGGTACGGCCGTTCCCGAGGAGTACGGCGGCGCGGGTCTCGCCGACTACCGCTACAACGTCGTCCTCCAAGAGGAATCGGCCCGCGCCCTGGTGACGTTGGGCACCGTGCGCACCCAACTCGACGTCGTGCTGCCGTACTTCCTCACCTACGCCGACCGGGATCAGCGCGAGCGCTGGTTCCCCGGCCTTGCCTCCGGGACGTTGCTGACCGCCATCGCGATGACCGAGCCGGGGACGGGGTCCGACCTCGCGGGGATCCGCACGACCGCCGTGCGCGACGGGGACTCGTACGTTCTCAACGGTGCGAAGACGTTCATCACCGGCGGACTCCTCGCCGACCTGGTGATCGTAGTGGCGCGTACCGCGACCGACCCGGACAACCGCCGCGCCGGGCTCACCCTGCTGGTCGTCGAGGACGGCATGCCCGGGTTCACGCGCGGCCGGGTGCTGCACAAGATGGGCATCAAGGTGCAGGACACAGTGGAGTTGGCCTTCGACGACGTACGGGTCCCGGTCGCCAACCGGCTCGGCGAGGAGGGCGCCGCGTTCGGCTATCTGGGCAACAACCTGCCGCAGGAGCGCATGACGGTGGCGGTCGGCTCGGTCGCGCAGGCACGGGCGGCGCTGGACACGACGATCTCGTACGTCAAGGAACGCAAGGCGTTCGGAAAGACGGTCGCCTCCTTCCAGAACACCAAGTTCGAACTCGCCGCCGTGGCAGCCGAGATCGAGGCCGCCCAGGCGATGCTGGACCGCGCGGTGCTCGAACTCGTCGCCGGTGAACTGAGCGGACCCGACGCCGCCAAGGTCAAATTGTTCTGCACCGAGATGCAGGCCCGCGCGGTCGACCGCTGCCTGCAACTGTTCGGCGGCTACGGCTACATGCTGGAATACCCCATCGCCCGGCTCTACGCGGACGCACGCATCACCCGCATCTACGCCGGGACCAGCGAGGTCATGAAGGTCATCATCGCCAAGTCCCTCGGATTGTGAGGCGGTTACGGTGCCGGACTTCTCCAGCAGACCAGGTGTCGCGTTCGTCGCGGGCGGCTCGGGCGGGATCGGGGCGGCGATCGTCCGACTCCTCGCCGAGCGCGGCAGCGACATCGTGTTCACCTACCGGGCCAACCAGGAGGCGGCGGACACGGTGGCCACCGAGGTCACGAAGCTGGGCCGTCAAGTCCGTTCGCTGCGAGTGGACTTGACCGACGAGTCCGCCACAGCCGAGGCCGTGTCGGAGGTGGGCGGTGGCATCCACACCCTCGTGTACGCGGCGGGCCCGCACGTGCCGATGCGGCACCTGAGCAAGGTGACGCCGAGCGAGTACCGCGCCCAACTCGAAGGCGACGCCGTGGCGTTCTTCAACCTGGTGCATCCCGCGCTGCCGCCGCTGCGCGAAAGCCGGGGCAACATCGTCGCCGTGACGACCGTCGCCACCCGCCGCTTCCCGGTACGGGACGGGCTGTCGTCGGGCGCGAAGGGCGCGGTCGAGGCGGTGGCCCGGGCGCTCGCCGCCGAGGAGGGCCGCTACGGCGTCCGCGTGAACTGTGTGGCACCAGGGATGCTCAACGACGGTATCGCCGGCCGTCTGATCAGCTCCGGCGAGCTGGACGAGGCCGCCCTCGCTGTGACCCGGCGCAACATCCCCATGCGCCGCTTCGGCGATGCGACCGACATCGCGGAGGCGGTCGCGTTCCTCGCCTCGGACCGGGCCGGGTTCATCACCGGGCAGGCGTTGGGAGTTGACGGCGGGTACAGCGTGTAGGTCACAGGGCGTCGATGCGCCGGCCGGCCACGTAGGCGGCACGGACCAGTTCCCCGGACAGCGTGCGGAGGACCTCGCGCAACGGTACGTGGAGCAGGCACAGGTCGGCGGCCGACCCGACCGTCAACCGGCGTGCCCGCGCCGGGTGTTGGGGCTCACCGGTGAACAGCCGCAGAGCAACCCGGGGTTGGAGTCGTTCCGCGTCGTCGCGTTCGGTCGCGGCCCGCATGACCGCCCAAGGGTCGGCGGTGCCGTACGGCGCGTCGGTGCCGGCGGCGAGCGGGACGCCCGCCTCGATCAGGGTCCGGCAACGGTAGAGGTGGGGGCGGTCGTCGGGGTCCACGTCGGTGGCGTACGCGGCGCCCCGCTCGACCGGGAAGTGGGGCTGGGTCACGACCGTCACTCCGAGCCGTCGTAGCCACGGAATCGTCTCGGCCGGGATCACCGACCCGTGCTCGATCCGGTCGCCGTCGGCCGGTCCCACCTCGTCCAGGGCGAGCAACGTCACCAGCAGCTGCACCCGGGTCACGCAGTGCACGGCGACCGGCCGGGGTCTGATCTCCCCTATGGTGCGAGCGAGTTGGGCGGGAGTGGGGAGTGTCGGATCGTCGAGCATCAGCTTCACCGGTTCGTCGACGCCCATCACCAGGAGCCGTTGCGGGAGGGCCGACAGCATCTGGGTGAGTCCGCTCGCGGGATGCGGGTCGGCGTTGGTGAACCCCGTGACGCCGAGCGCCGCCGCCCGCCGCCCAACACCCTCCAGATCCAAGCGAATTGGCGGCACGAACCCGCGCAGCCGCTCGTCCTCGCGCCAGAACCGCCCGTCGCCGTCCAGCCCGACCGCCCGAAGCGCGGCACTGTTCCACACCCACAGCGCACCGGTCCGATGCTGCACCCGCACCGGCCGATCCGGCGCGAGCGCGTCCAGCACCCACCGGTCCAACTCCCCCGCGACGCTCTCGTGATAGCCGACCGCCCGCACCCACTCCCCCGGCGGACCGCTCACCAGGGCCGCCGAAAACGCCGTACGGTCATGGACATCCGTCGGCCCGACGCGCACAGAGGCGGCGTCGGCGGCCAGCGCCGCGAGGTGTACATGGTGATCATGCAGGCCCGGCAGCAACGCACCGCCCCGACCGTCCACGTCACCCGCGCCCGTCAGCCCAGGCCCGATCTCGGCGATCCGCCCGCCGTCGATCCGTACGTCCACCGCCTCCGCGTGACCCTCGACCTCAACGTTCCTGATCAGCACGGCGGTTGGACCCGGGGTCGTGAATCCGCGAGTGTCGCGGCGCAGGCCGCCATGGAGACGCAGAGCAGTTCTCCGCCCCCCGCCGCGAGTGAACGGGCTACGGCCTGAGCGGCGAAGACTCCGGTGACGGGATCAGCGAGCGCGTCACCGAGGAAGACGGGGTCGCCGTTCGGGTCGCAACCCGTCAGTCCGCCGGCGACGGAAGCGTCGTCTCCGAAAGCGATACGGTCGCTCTCGCGTCCATATCCGGTGATGCCCACCCACACCCGGCCGGGACGGGCGGCAAGGAACTCCTCGGCACGGAGGCCGAGTCGGCGCAGCGCGCGCGGGCGTGACGCCTCGATGACGACGTCGGCCTCGGCGACGATCTCGTCCAGCGCACCCGGGGCAAAATCCACGACCAGGTTGTCGTGTCCGTCGTGCAGCCAGCGATAGAAGGCGGGCGTCCCGAAGCGCGCTCCATCGGGTCGGGTCGCGCTCTCCACCTTCAGCACCCGGGCGCCCGCCAGCCCCAACAGCCGCGCGGACAAGGGCCCCGCCCAGAGCGCGGAGAAGTCGACGATCCGTATCTCCGTCATCGCGCGGCTACTCCGTTCCCCGAACCGCTCGGCGTGCACCGCAGGCCGTGCACCTTGAGCCGATCCCGGTACCGCAGCGGCGATGCCGAGCAGCCGCGCACTCTCTACGGCCTCGGCGGCGGTAGCCCGTCTAACCGCGGCCCGCAGGCCCTCGGGTTCGTCCGGTGAGCCGAGAAGCGCCAGCAGTGCGGGTACGACGGCCAGGTCGTCGGGGCGGGCCAGGTTCACGGCAGCCCAGCCGTCGGTGGCTTTAAGAAGGTGGCAGGAACCGTTGGCGGATGTCCTGCCCGGGCGTTCCAGGCCGGCCAGTTGGGCCCGTAGGAACAGAGCGGTCGGGAGGTCGACCGGCACGCCCGTCAGATCCGTGAACAAGCGGGCGACGTCGACGAGGGGATCCAGGAACGGCTCGACGGAGCGCATCCAGTCGCGGAGAACATGATTCTCCATGAGTCGAACCCCCTTCTCTCCCGAGGTGATCTCAAATTACACTCCGGTCCACGCCTGGAGGGAGATCACTGTGGAGTCGCCCTTCGTGATCGTCGACCTGGACCACGCGCCCGAGGAGCGCGCCCACGCACAGGAAACGGAACCGCGTGACCGGGACCGCGTCGTGATCGGCGTGGCGGCGGAACCCAGGGAGCCGGTCGAGGGCTTCGACATCCTGCTCACCGGGGTTCCCGATCCGCCCAGGCCGTGGGTGGGGTGCGCGGACCCGCATGCCACGGCCCGGCAGCTGGGTGACCTCGTCGAGAACCGGCCCGCCGCGTGCGTCGCGCTCGTGCAGGTGCTGCGGATGGGTGGCGGGCTCTCGATCCCCGACAGGCTGGTTCTCGAATCTCTCGCGTACTCGACGCTTCAGGGTGGAGTGGACTTCCGGGCTTGGCTGGCCGCCGCGCCCCGGCGCACCCACCGTCCCGCCGAGACTCCCGTACGGCTCGGCCGTGACGGTCCCCGGTTGTCCATCACGCTGGACCGGCCCTGGGTGCGCAACGCGTTCGACGCGGCGACGCGGGACGCGCTGTGCGAGGCGCTCCAGGTGGCCGTGGCCGATCCGTCGATCAGCCGGGTCGATCTGTACGGCAATGGCCCGGCCTTCTGTAGCGGCGGCGACCTCGCCGAGTTCGGTACGTCGCGTGATCCGGCGCGGGCTCATCTCGTGCGGGTTCATCGGAGCCCGGGTGCGCTGCTGCACCGTTGCGCTCCCCGGGTGACCGCGCATCTGCACGGCGCGTGTGTCGGCGCGGGGATCGAACTCGCGGCGTTCGCGGGGCGGGTGGTCGCCGCGCCGGACACGGTGATCCGGTTGCCGGAGATCGGGATGGGGCTCATTCCGGGCGCGGGCGGTACGGCGAGCATCCCGGTCCGGGTCGGTCCGGAGCGAACGGCGTATCTCGCCCTGTCCGGGATGGAGTTGAGTGCCGAGGAGGCGTTGTGCTGGGGGCTCGTCGACGAGATCAGCGAGTTGGACGACGCGGCTACGGACCCTCAGCGAGCCTTCCAACACTGAGGCACCGCGCGCTTCGCACCGGTGTCCCCGAGACCATCCCGCGGTCTCGGGGACACCGGAGTTCGGTCACTTCCCGGTCCACACCGGTTCGCGGCGTTCGGCGAAGGCCCGTGCCCCCTCCACCGCGTCGGCGCTTCTGAACACCGAGTCGACCTCTGCCGGTTCGGCCCAACGGCGTTCTCGCATCAGCCTCTTGGTCATCGCGACGCCGAGAGGGCCGTTCTCGGCGATGCGTCCGGCCAGGGTCAGTGCCGTCTCCCGCACCTCTCCGGCCGGGACGGCGCGGTTGACCAGGCCGAACCGCTTGGCGTCCGCCGCGGTGACGAGGTCGCCGGTCAGGCCCATCTCCAGGGCGACGGCCAGCGGGACCCGGTCGGCGAGGGTCGTACCGCCTCCGGCCGCGAACAGGCCCCGCTTCACCTCCGCGATGCCCAGCTTGGCGTCCTCCGCGGCGACCACCAGGTCGCAGGCCAGGGCGAGTTCGAAGCCGCCGGCGAGTGCCGAGCCGTTGAGGGCGGCGATCACCGGTGTGGTGACGCCCTCGCGGAAGAACCACACCAGGCCGTCGAACTTGCCGCCGCCCTTCGCGAACGCCTTGAGGTCCATGCCGGCGCAGAAGACCGTTCCGGCGCCCGTGAGGACGATCACCCGGACCGCCGGGTCGGTGTCCGCCTCCCGGAGCACGGCTGACAGTTCGTCGATCAGCTCCGGGTTGAGGGCGTTTCGGGCCTCCGGACGGTTCAGCGTCGCCACGAGGACGGCGCCGATCCGCTCCGTCAGGACCAGGTCGCTCATCGGGCAGCCGCCGCCACAGCCGCCCGGGCCTTGGACCGGAACGCCTCCAACTTCTCGGCGGGCTCGATGAGTTGGTGGCTGCGGGAGCGGGTGCTGACGTCGTGGCCCTCGGCCGCCTTGCGCAGCGCGCCCACGGTGGCCTGTTCGCGCGGGATGTGCGCGAAGGGGTCGAAGGAGTACCAGCGCATCGCGTTCTCGTAGGTGATCTTCCTGGCCTCGTCGTCCGGGACGTCGCAACTCGACAGCACGTCGTGCAGCTGCTCAGGAGCGTCCGGCCACAGCGAGTCGCTGTGCGGGTAGTCGCCCTCCCAGCAGATGTTGTCGATGCCGATGTCGTGGCGCAGCCGTACGCCCAGCTTGTCGGTGATGAAGCAGGTCAGGAAGTGCTCCCGGAAGACCTCGGAGGGCAGCTTGCCGCCGAAGTCCTGGAGGGTCCAGGTCGAGTGCATCTCGAAGGTGCGGTCGAGGCGCTCCAGGAAGTACGGGATCCAGCCCGTTCCGCCTTCCGAGAGGGCGATTTTCAGATTCGGGAACTGCTTGATCGGAGGCGACCAGAGCAGGTCGGCGGCGGCGGAGACGATGTTCATCGGCTGGAGCGTGATCATCACGTCGGGCGGCGAGTCGGCGGCCGGCACGGCGAGCCTGCCGGAGGAGCCGATGTGCACCGACATGACGGTGTCCGTGTCGGACAGCGCGCGCCACAGCGGGTTCCAGTACGGGTCATGGAAGCTCGGGTAGCCGAGAACAGCGGGGTTCTCGGTGAAGGTGAGGGAGTGAACGCCCTTCTCGGCGACCCGGCGGACCTCCGCCGCGCACAACTCCGCGTCCCAGATGGCGGGCAGCGCCATCGGGATGAAACGGCCCGGGTACGCGGCGCACCACTCGTCGATGTGCCAGTCGTTGTACGCCCGGACAAGCGCGAGGGAGAAGTCCACATCCTTTGTGGCGAACAGACGGGCCGAGAAGCCGGGGAAGGACGGGAAGTTCATCTGGGCGAGGATGCCGCCCGCGTTCATGTCCTTGATGCGCTCGTGCACGTCATAACAGCCGGGGCGGATCTCGTCGAGGCCCTGCGGTTCGACGCCGTACTCCTCCTTGGGCCGACCGGCCACCGCGTTGAGCGCCGAGTTGGTGATGGTCGCGCCGCCGAACTGCCAGACGTCGGTGCCGTCGTCCCGGTGCACCAGCTGAGGCGCTTCTTTCTTGTACCGCTCGGGAAGGTGGTTCACGAACATGTCGGGGGGTTCGATGATGTGGTCGTCGACGCTGATGAGGATGAGGTCGTCGCGGTCCATGACGGCTCCTTACGGGGGTGGGTCGGTCAGTCGGAAGCGGGCAGCGGCTTGGCCGCCTTCAGGGCCATGGGGGCGCCGTCACAGGTGAGTTCGCCCGCGCCCGAGGCGGTGCAGAGGAGTTCGAGCGTCCCGGTGGTGTCGACGTACCGCTTGCCGATGAGGGTGGTGGTGCCGGCCGGTCCGGGCTTCACCGGGGGCGCGTCGGCCGCACGGATCAACGGGCTGCCACCGCACGCCAGTTGGGGCTGCGGCTGGGCGGCGCCGGGTGCGCGGATGACGACCACGCGGGTGCCGCAGACGGTGCTGGCGAGTTGGTCACCGGGACGCGGCGTCGGTGCCGGTGGGGTCATGGCGGAGTTCCCTTTCGAGCAGGCGGTCGGCGAGGAGTTCCACGTCGTAGGACTGACGGGCCATCCAGTACCGCAGGAAGCCGGTGAGCGAGTACCGCAGGAAGAGCGCGGAACCGACGACGCTCCCGGCGACCGCGGCCAGGCCGAGGGTGAGAGCGTCGTTCTGCACCAGCGGATCGCTGGTGTCGTGCGAGATGAAGTAGGCGCACACGCCGAGGACGACGCCGATCGTCATCAGGGCGGCGCCCGCGCGCAGCCAGAGAACGGCCCTTCCGGCCGCCGGGTCGGGGATTTTCAGGACGGTGAGTTCGCGGACGAAGCGGTCCGCTCGCGTCTCGGTGGACGTCATGTGGAACTCCCCAGGTAGAGAGCGGACAGTTCGGCACGCAACCCGCCGTCGGGGTGGCCCTGCCGTTCGACCCGGCCGCGTACGAGGACGGCGGCGTGGTCGCAGATGTCGAGTACCGCGGCGGCGAACTGCTCGACGACGAGCACGGCGACGCCCTGGCGGGCGATCTCGCCGACCTGTTCGTAGAGCCGGCCGACGACCAACGGGGCGAGCCCCATGGAGAGTTCGTCGAGCAGCAGGACGGCGGGGTCGGTGGCGAGGCCGCGGGCGAGGGCGAGCATCTGCTGTTCGCCGCCGGAGAGAGTGCCCGCCGCCTGACCGGCGCACCGGGCCAGGACAGGGAAACGGGCGAACGCGATCTCCTCGATCTCCTCCCGGCTGCGGCCGGTGAAGGTCATCATCAGGAGGTTGTCGCGGACGGACAGGTTCGGGAAGACGCCTCGCCCCTCGGGGATAAGGCAGACTCCGGCGCGGGCCAGGTCGCGGGGGTCGGCGCCGGTCATGTCCCGTCCGCCGAGGACGAGTTGGCCCGACTCGACGGGGTGGACTCCGGCGGCGACGCGCAGGGTGGTGGTCTTTCCGGCGCCGTTCGGACCGAGCAGTGCCACCACCTGTCCGGCGGCGACATCGAGGTCGACGCCGTGCAGGACGGTGATGCGTTCGTGGGCGGCGCGGATGCCGCGCAGTTCGAGAAGTGCGCTCACGCGTCCCCCAGGTAGGCGGCGAGAACCGTTTCGTCTCTGCGGATCACCTCGGGCGGGCCGACGGCGATGATCTTGCCGAGGTCGAGGACGTACACCTCGTCACAGACGGCCATCACGAGGCTCATGTCGTGCTCGACGAGGACGACTGCGGTGCCGTCTTCGGTGAGGGCGCGCAGGAGTTCCGCGAAGCGTTCGGTCTCCTCCGCGTCCTGTCCTGCGGCGGGTTCGTCGAGGAGAAGCACCTTCGGGCGGATCGCGAGCGCCCTTCCCACCTCGACGAGGCGGCCTACTCCGGTGGGGAGGGCGTCGGGTGAGGTGTCGGCGAGGTCGGCGAGACCGAGCCGGTGCAGGATCTCGGTGACGACCTGGTCGGCGCGGCGGCGTTCGGGTCCGAGTTCGGCGGCGACGAGGAGGTTGTCGCGCACGCTGAGCCGGCCGAAGAGTTCGAGGCGCTGGAAGGTGCGGGCGAGTCCGTGCCGGGCGCGGGCGGAGGGCCGGGCCCGGGTGACGTCCCGGCCATCCAGCCTGACCTGCCCGGAGGACGGCCTGCGCAGTCCGGAGGCGACGTCGAACAGGGTGCTCTTCCCTGCCCCGTTGGGTCCGATGAGTCCGGTGACCCGGCCCGCCTCGGCGGTCAGGGCGACCCCGTCGAGAGCGCGGTTCCCACCGAAGGAGACGGTCACTCCACTAACCTGCAGCGACGCCACGGGCCAGCACCTCCTTGTCCTCGGGGCGCCAGTCACGCCGTAGGCCCCACCACTCGACGGGGATCTCCGGCTCGGCCGGAGCGGTCTGCCGGGCGCTCGCCCAGGCGCGGAGGGCGGCGGCGAGGACGAGTGAACCGCCGTAGTACGTCCAGTCGTTGATGACGTCGGTGAAGCGCAGGGCCCAGGCCAGGGCGAGGGCGCAGAGCAGGGTGGACAGGGCGATGCGGTCGCGGGCGAGGGGCTCCCACTGGCGGCGGAAGCGGGGGACGATGCCGTCGGGGTTGTGACCGAGTCCGACGCCGGCCAGGCCCGGGAGGAGGGCGACCAGGTTGGCGGTGCCCGGGACGACGGCGATCAGGGCGTTCGTCGGGCCGACGAAGGCGGTGCCGGCGAAGAGCCCGTTGCCGACGGCGCCGAGTCCGCCGACCACGGCGACGAGGAAGATGGGCAGGCCCGCGATGAGGCTGAACTGGTCGGCGGTGACGGTGCGTTGCTGCATTCCGTAGAGTGCTCCGCCGAGTCCGGCGATGCCGGAGGCGAGGGCGAACACGGCGACCTTGGCGACCAGCAGGTTGCCGCCGAGGGTGGCGTACGCGGCCTCGCTGTCGCGCAGGGCGATCAGCCGTCGGCCGAAGCGGCTGCGGCGCAGGGCCGCCACGCCGATCGAGGCGAGCGCGAGGCAGACGGCGGCGAACACCATCAACTCCCGTCCGCTGTCGAGCCGGAGGCCGAACAGGTCGGGTCCGGTGGCGTCGACCGAGCCCTGGTCGAACAGGGCGATCCGCAGGCCGAGGATGTGGAAGGCCGGCAGGGTGAAGATCCACCGGTCGAGGATCACGGCGAACGCGGCGGTGCCCAGGGCGAGATACACGCCGGAGAGCCGCAGCGCGGGCAGTGCGACCAGAGCTCCGGCCACCGCCGAGACAAGGATCGTGGCGCCGAGCGCCCACAGTTCGCCGTGCGCGCCGAGGTGTGCCCAGACGACCGCGCCGATGCCGGCCATGCTCAGCTGGCAGAGGGAGACCTGTCCGGCGTACCCGGCGAGCGGGACGTACGAGAGCGCCACTACGCCCAGCGAGAAGATCGCTCCATAGGTGATCAGGTCGGCTTCTCCGAGGAGAGAGGCCAGTACCGCGCCGAAGGCGACGACGACCGCGGCGAACACGAGAGTGCCGCGCGCGCTCGGTACCGGGACGCGGGCCAGCCGTCGTTCACGGCCGCGCAGGCGTCGGTGCGGGAAGACCAGCAGGGCGAGGAGGAGCAGCAGGGCGGGGGCGGCGAGCCGTAGTCCGGGGAGGTATTCGTTCTGCGGGAGGTAGCCGGTCAGGTAGCTCTCCATGCAGCCGACGACGACGGCGCCGAGGAAGGTGAGCGGCAGGCTGCGCAGCCTGCCGAAGACGGCCGCGGTGTAGGCGCTGACGATCAGCAGGGAGAGCTGGGCGGCGTCGAGGGTGACGGTCGGGGCGATCAGGATGCCGCCGATCGCGGCCAGTTGGGTGCCGAGGATCCAGGAGACACGGCCCGCCCTGACCGGGTCGGCGCCGGTGAGACCGACGAGTGCCCGGTCGTCGACGGCCGCGCGCATCTCGGCTCCGGCGCGGGTGCGGTAGAGCAGGATGCGCAGGCCGACGGCGACGGCGACGGCCACCGCCATGGTGATCGCCTGGTGCCAGGTGATGACGGCCGGGCCGAGGTGGATGGGCTTGCGGGCGGCGAAGAACATCGGCAGGGGCCGCGCCACGTTCGGGTCCCAGATCCAGCGCGCTGCCGCGATGAGACCGCTGAGCAGCGCGACCGTCATGACGAGCCGTTCGGCTTCGCCGAGGGCCTGGACGGGCCGCAGTACGAACCGCTCGACGAGCAGCCCGAAGCCCGGGGCGAGCACGAGCAGCACCACGACCAGGGCGACCGGAACGGGCATGCCCCAGCCGACGGTCAGCTGCCAGTACATGAACGCGGACAGCATGCCGGCCGCGCCGTGCGCGAAGTTGAACACGCCGGTGGTGGTGTAGGTGAGCACGAGCCCACTGCCGATGACGGCATAGATCGCGGCCGTGCTCAGGCCGACGATCCCGAAGGTGAGGAACTGGTCCATCGCGTCGGATCTCCCCTCTCCATCGCTGGAAACTAGCTTCTCATCTACGGAGAATCAACCATTCAGACAGAGACTGTTGACGTCGCCTCACCCACCATGGAAATCTGCCACTCATCTGAGAGAATGCCATTCTCACTCATGGTGAAGGGTGGAAGTCCTTGTCCTCCTTGCCCGTTCCGGCTCCTCCCCCTGGTCCGACCGACGACCTGATGGAGATCCAGCAGCTCCTCGCCCGCTACGCGGTGTGCATCACCCGCGGTGACCTGGACGGGGTGCTGGGCGTCTTCACGCCCGACGGCACGTACAGCGCCTTCGGGGACTCCTACGGCCTCGACGAGTTCCCGGCGCTCGTGGCCGCCGCGCCCAAGGGTCTGTTCCTCACGGGGACGCCGGCCGTCGACCTGTCCGGCGACACGGCGACCGGCACCCAGCCGCTCTGCTTCGTCGACCACGCCACGCACGACCTGCGGATCGGCTACTACGACGACACCTACGTCCGCACGGACGGGGGTTGGCGGCTGCGCACGCGGGCGATGACGTTCATCCGCCGCAGCGGAGCGCACGACTCGGGCCGCCCGCACGCCTATCAGCGCCCGGGTACATGAAAGTGGCCTCGGCGCCCGGGTACATGAACGTCGCCGACTTCCGCTCGGGCCTGCGCGTCTGGCTGGACGAGCACGACCTGTCCTCCGGCCCCGACCACTCCCTGGACGCCCAGGTCGCTCAACTGGCCCGGGTCCGCCGGGCGTTGTTCGACGCGGACTGGATGCGGTACGGCTGGCCCGCCGAGGTGAGGGGGCTCGGCGGGCCCGCGGTGCTGAGGGCTGTGCTCGGCGAGGAGGTCGCCACGAGGGAGTTGGCCGAGCCCGGGATCTACTCGATGATCGAGGTCCTCGCCCCGACGATGATCTCCTACGCCCCTCCGGCGCTGGCCGCCGAGATGGTCCCGCGGCTACTGAGCGGGCGTGAGCAGTGGTGCCAGGGCTTCTCCGAACCCGGCTCCGGCAGCGACCTCGCCTCCCTCACCACCCGGGCGGTTCCGCGCGGCGACCACTGGGAGATCAGCGGCCAGAAGGTGTGGACGAGCCTGGCCCAATTCGCCGCCCGTTGCGTCCTGTTGACCCGCACCGCGCCTGGTCACAACGGGATCACCGCGTTCTTCGTCGACATGGACACCCCCGGCATCACGGTCCGGCCACTGCGCACGATGCACGGCGTGGACGAGTTCGCCGAGGTGTTCTTCGACGATGTGATGGTGCCCGCCGACCGGATGCTGGGCCGCCCCGGCGACGGCTGGCGCCTGGCGATGGACCTGCTCCCGCACGAGCGCTCCACCTGCTTCTGGCACCGGATCGCCCATCTCTACACGCGACTTGACCGCCTGCTGGCCGAGACGAGCGTCCCCGACGACGCCGAACTCGGCGCCGCCTACCTGGCGTTGCACACCGTCCGCTGCCGCTCCCACGCCACCCAACGGCGCCTGGCCGCGGGTGAGCGTCTGGGCGCGGAGACGTCGGTCGACAAGGTGCTGCTGGCCACCGCCGAGCAACAGCTCTTCGAGACCGTGCGCGATCTGCTGCCCGGCGTACTGGAGTTGACGGACACGCCGTGGCGCTCGGAGTACCTGTACGCGAAGGCGGCGACGATCTACGGCGGTACGGCCGAGATCCAGCGGAACATCATCGCGCGCCGACTGCTCGACCTGGGGAGGGAGTAGCCGTGGACGCCGCCGAAGAGCACCTGCTCGCCGAGACACTCCGCAAGACGATGACGGCGGCCTCGGGACAGGCACTGGACGCCGCCCTGACCGACCTCGGCTGGGCCGAACTCCTCGTGGAGCAACCGGACATAGCCGTCCCGCTCACCTTCCGCCTGCTGGGCGAGACGGGCGCCCACGCGCCGCTTCTCAACGACGTGCTGCTACAAGCGGCGGACCGTCCGGTCGGAGGCACACTGCCGCTGCCGTTCACGGGTGGTGCGTGGATCGTCTGGGAGCGCGACGACGCGGCTGTCGGGACGGCCCTGGACGCCGAACTCCCCCTGCGTTCCGTGCCCATTGGAGCGTCCGTCCCCCTCGCCGCCGGCCGTGTCGCGCTCGGCTGGTGGCTGCTCGGGACCGGCCGCGCCATGCTCACGTTGGCCCGCCAACACGCCGTGGACCGCGTGCAGTTCGGCCGTCCGCTCGCCTCCTTCCAAGCCGTACGGCACCGGCTCGCCGAGACCCTCGTGGCGCTGGACGGTGCCGAGGCCACCCTGGTGGCCGCGACGGACGAGTTGGGCGCGTTGCTGGCCAAGGCGGCGGCCGGAAAGGCCGCACTGACGGCGGCCCGGCACTGCCAGCAGGTCCTCGGCGGG
Source organism: Streptomyces sp. NBC_01288 (assembly GCF_035982055.1). NCBI lineage: Bacteria > Bacillati > Actinomycetota > Actinomycetes > Kitasatosporales > Streptomycetaceae > Streptomyces > Streptomyces sp. NBC_01288. The sequence continues at coordinate 10,067,493 of NZ_CP108427.1, read as the reverse complement.
ATCGGTTTCACCGCCGAGCACGATCTGCACCGGCACGTCCGGCGGGCCATGGTGCTCGACGGACTGCTGGGCAGCGCGCGGGAGTTGACGCGCGAGGCCGGGGCACTGCTGCGGGCCGGCGGGTCCGCGCCACGGCTCGTCCACCTGTGATCGACCGAGGAGTGAATCAGTGACCGATCTGTGGAGCGACCTGCTCGCCTGCCTGGACCTCGACGCCCAACCCCGTGACGTGTTCGAAGGTGCCAACCAGCGACTCGGCTACCACCGCATCTTCGGCGGGCAGTTGCTCGCCCAGAGCGTCCGGGCCGCCCGACTGGCCTGCCCGGAGAAGGCGGTCAAGAGCCTTCACGTGCAGTTCGCGCGCGCGGGGCGGCCGCAGGAACCGGTGCGGTACGAGGTGACGCGCCATCATGAGGGCGGCTCCTTCGCCACGTTGACGGTCGTGGCGCGGCAGACGCAGGGCGTCGCGGCCGTGGCCGCCGTATCGCTGCACTCCCACGAGGACGGTCCCGACCAGCAGATCGCGTTCCCGATGCCCGCGGTGCCGGGGGCGGAGCACGACGTCGTTCTCTCGCTGCTTCCCTGGGACACCCGGGCCACCGTCGACGTGGACTCGCCGAAGTCGGAGCCTCCCGAGTACGACCTGTGGATGCGCACACCGACCGTCGCCCCGGAGCTGGCCCCGGCGTTGACGGCGTACGCGAGCGATCTGAGTCTGATCGGTACGGCGCTTCGGCCGCTCGAAGGGGTCACCCAGCACGATTCGGGAACGGCGTTCTCTTCTGCCGTCACCGCCCACACGGTGTGGTTCCACCGCCCTTTCACCACGGACGACTGGCTTCTCCTGCGCCACCGGAGCCCGGTTCTCGCCCACGGCCGCTGTTACGGCCGGGGCGATGTGCTCACCGCGCAGGGGTCTCTGGTCGCGTCGTTCGCGCAGGAGGCACTGCTGCGCTTCCGTGCGATCGCGTAACGGCCCGTATCCGCAGGGGTTCTCGGCACACAACGGGCCGTCCACGCGGCGCGTTCAGCGCATCACCGTGCCACCGTCGACATTGATGACCTGCCCGTTGATCCAGGCCCCCTCGTCGGACATGAGGTAGGCCACCATGCCGGCGACATCGTCGGCCCGACCGTGCCGGGTGCTGCGGGTCCGGGCGAGCAGCGCCTCCAACAGGTCAGGCGCCGCGCCCTCTTGGATGGCCTGCGTCAGGATCAGGCCCGGGGCGACCGCGTTGGCCCGGATGCCCTCCCGGCCCCAGCGGGAGGCGACGTGGCGGGCGAGGGCGTTGATGCCCGCCTTGGTCGCCGAGTAGGAGGGGCGCGCGGCCTCGCCGGTGAAGGCCGCGATGGACGAGGTGTAGACGATCGCGCCGCCGCCGCGGGCCAGGAGTTCGGGAACGGCGTAGCGGGTGACGAGCATGTGGCCGCGCAGATTGACGGCGAACGTCCGGTCCCACACCGCGAGGTCCATGTCGACGACGTCGGTGTCCTGGGAGACCGCGTTCATGTCGCCCGCGTTGATGTGCACGGCGTCGAGACCGCCGTACGTCCGCACGGTGGTCCGCACGAGTTCGCCGACCGAGGTCTCGTCGGCGATGTCGAAACCCACCGCGACCGCCTGGCCACCGGCGTCGCCGATGGCCGTGGCGGTCCGTCGGGCTCCGTCGAGATCGAGATCGCCGACGACGACCCGCGCGCCCTCGTCGGCCAGCCGCCGGGCGGAGGCGGCCCCCAGCCCGGTGGCCGCGCCGGCGACGAGAACGACCTTCTCCTTCAAGCCCTCCACACTGTTCCCTTCACGTCGTCGACGCTCTCCACCACCGCGACCGACCAACAGGGGACGGACTATGGCGCGAGTACCTCGATGACCGTCGCCGAGCCCATGCCGCCGCCCGCGCACATCGCGGCGACTCCGATGCCGCCTCCGCGCCGACGCAGTTCGTGCACGAGCGTGACGAGCATCCGGGCGCCGGTCGCGGCGACCGGGTGGCCGAGGGAGCAGCCGCTGCCGTTGACGTTCACGCGGTCGGGGTCGAGGCCGAGCAGTTTCACCGCGGCGACGGGCACGGCGGCGAAAGCCTCGTTGATCTCGAAGAGGTCCACGTCGGACGTCGAAAGTCCGGCGCGGGCAAGGGCTTTGGGGATCACCTTCACGGGGGTGAGGCCCGTCTCGGCGGGGTCGGCGCCGACCGAGGCCCACGAGCGGACGACGGCGAGGGCGGGCAGGCCGAGCCGGTCGCTGGCCACCACCAGGGCGGCGGCACCGTCGTTGGCGCCGCCCGCGTTGCCGGCCGTGATGGAGAAGCCGTCTATCTCCGGGTGGAGCGGCTTGAGCGAGGCCAGCTTCTCCAGGCTCGTGGTGCGGCGGGGGTGTTCGTCGACGGAGAACAGTCCGTGCGGTGTGTCGATGGGCACCAACTCGGCGTCGAAACGGCCTTCGTCGATGGCGCGAATGGCGTTCTGGTGGGAGCGCAGCGCCCATGCGTCCATGTCGGCGCGGCTGAGGCCGGCCCGTACGGCGGTGTTCCAGCCGACCGTGATCGACATGTCCAGGTTGGGGGCGTCGGGGCGGTCGGGGTGCGTGGGCGGGCTCCATGGTTCGACCCACTCCCCGTCGACGCGGAAACGCTGTTTCGGGGATGTGGAAGCCGAGTTGACGCCGCCGGCGATGACGAGTTCGTCCATGCCCGCGCGGATGCTCGCCGCCGCGCTCTGCACGGCGGCGAGTCCGGCGGCGCAGTGGCGGTTGTGGGCGAGGCCCGGTACGGAGGTGAGGCCGACGGTCAGTGCCGCGTGCCGGGCCACGACCCCGCCGCCGTACAGGCCTTCGCCGAGGATCACGTCGTCGATCGCGTCCGGGTCGAGGTCGTCCGTGGCGGCCGCGGCGGCGACGATGTGGTGGGCCAGGTCGAACGCGGTGGTGTCGCGCAGGGTGCCCTTGACGGCGGTGCCGACGGGGGTGCGCAGGGCGGACACGAGGACTGCTTCAGGCATGGGTGGTCTCCAACTCGGCCAGCAGGGTGCGGCGCAGCAGTTTTCCGGTCTCGGTCTTGGGGAGTTCGGCGCGGAACACGATCGCGTCGGGCGTCTTGGAGGAGCGCAGCCGGTCCTTGACCCACTGGCGGACCTCGGCCGGGTCGCCCTCGCCGACCACGACGGCCACGATCCGCTGCCCCCACTCGGGGTCGGGCACGCCGATCACCGCCGCCTCGACGATCCCGGGGTGGGCGACGAGAACGTCCTCTATCTCGGCGGGAGCGATGTTCTCGCCGCCGCGAATGATGGTGTCGTCGGCGCGTCCCTCGATGAACAGATAGCCGTCGGCGTCCAGTCGGCCCCGGTCCCGGGTGGGGAACCAGCCGTCCGCGTCCAGGGCGCTGCGTCCGCCGTACTCGCCGGAGATCTGCTCCCCGCGCACGAACACGAGCCCGGTCTCCCCGGCACCGGCCGGCTTTCCGTCGTCGTCACGGATCTCGATCTCGACACCGGGCAACGGCCGTCCCACGGAACCGAGTCGGTCCCGTACGGCCGGGTCGGAGGCCGCCAGCGCCTCGCGGTGGTCGTCGGGTCCGAGGACCGCGACCGAGGAGGCCGTCTCCGTCAGGCCGTACGCGTTGACGAACCCCGTGCCCGGAAAGATCCGCAACGCCCGTTCCACCACGGGTCGCGGGGTCCTGGCGCCGCCGTAGGCGAGGCTCCGGAGTGTGGGCGTGCCTGCGTCGTCGGCGGGGACCTCCGCGACGATGCGGGCCAGCATGGTGGGGACGACGAGTGCGTGGGTGACCTGTTCGCGGCGCGCGGTCTCCAGCCACTCCCCCGCGTCGAAGGCGGACAGGTACACCAGGCGGCGGCCGGAGTAGAGGTTCGTGAGCAGGTTCATCAACCCGGCCACGTGGTACGGCGGTACGGCCACGAGTGCCGCGTCGCCTTCCTCCGCGGAGGCGAACTCCTGGGTGTTGAGGACGTAGGCCAGCAGGTGCCGATGGCGCAGCAGTGCCGCTTTGGGCTCGGCGGTCGTGCCGCTCGTGTAGAGGACCACGGCCACGGCGTCCTGGTCCTGGGCCAACTCCGGTGCGTCGACGCCGTCTTCGGCGTCCTCTTCGGCGCTCAGCAGGGCGTCGAGGTCGGCGGGGCGCAGGACGAGGGCTCCGGGGTGGCGGGCCAGGAGGCGGGCCAACTGGTGTTCGCCGAGGCGGTAGTTGAGGGGGATGAACGGGATGCCCGCCAGGGCGGCGCCGAACAGGGCCACCGGGTAGGCGAGGTGACTGGGGCTCAGATAGAGCACGGCCGGGCGGCCCCGGAAGCGGTGCGCGGCGGCGCGGGCGCGGGCGAGCAGGTCCGAGGCGGTCAGGGAGCGGCCGTTCGCCGTGACCACCGGTCGGTCGCCGCCCGAGGCCACCATCTCCAGAATCATGGTTATATTCATGAGAATGCTATTCTCGTCTCACTAGAGCGCTGTTCGCAAGAGAGGAAATCCTTGATGCAGATCAGTGGGAGCTCCGCGGTGGTCGTCGGCGGGGCGGGCGGCCTGGGCGAGGCCACCGTCCGTCGGTTGCACGCGGCGGGAGCGAAGGTCGTCGTCGCCGATCTGGCCGACGAGAAGGGCAAGGCCCTGGAGCAGGAGCTGGGGGTGCGCTATGTGCGTACCGACGCCACCTCCGAGGACGACGTCCAAGCGGCCCTGGCCGAGGCGGAGTCGGCGGGGCCGCTCCGCATCTCGGTGGACGCGCACGGCGGTCCGGCGAGCGGTGGCCGGCTCGTCGGCAAGGACGGCTCGCCCCTCGACCTCGCGGGCTTCCGTACGACGATCGACGTGTATCTCACCGGCGTGTTCAACGTGATGCGGCTGGCCGCGGCCGCCATCGCCCGCCAGGAGCCCGCCGAGGGCGGCCGGGGCGTCATCGTCAGCACGGCCTCGATCGCCGCGTACGAGGGCCAGATCGGTCAACTCCCTTACGCGGCGGCCAAAGGCGGGGTCGTCAGCATGACCCTGGTCGCCGCCCGCGACCTCTCCCCGCTCGGCATCCGGGTCGTCACGATCGCGCCGGGCACCTTCAACACACCGGCCTACGGCAAGGCGGGCGACCAGTTGGAGGCCTACTGGGGGCCGCAGATCCCGTATCCGAAGCGCATGGGGCTGCCGGTCGAGTACGCGGGTCTCGTGCAGCACATCGTCGAGAACGACTATCTCAACGGCGAGGTCGTACGTCTCGACGGCGCCCTCCGGTTCCCGCCGAAGTAACCGGCATGAGTCAAATGACGGGTGCGGGCGGGCAGTTGAAGGGCAAGGTCGCGTTCGTCGCGGGGGCCAGCCGCGGCATCGGCCGTACGGTCGCGGTGGCGCTCGCGGAGGCGGGCGCCTCGGTCGCCGTGGCCGCGCGTTCCGAGCAGGAGGGCCGGCTTCCCGGGACGATCCACTCGGTCGCGGACCGGATCACCGCGGCGGGCGGACGTGCGCTACCGGTGCCCTGTGACGTGAGCGACGAGGCGTCGGTCGACGCGGCTGTCGCCGCCACGGTCGCGGAGTTCGGCGGGATCGATATTCTCATCGCCAATGCCGGGGTGCTGTGGCTCGGCCCGGTCGAGTCGACACCGCTCAAGCGCTGGCAGTTGTCGCTGGACGTCAATCTGACCGGGGTGTTCCTGGTGACCCGGGCGGTGATTCCGCACGTACGGGCGCGTGGCGGTGGTTCGTTGGTGGCCGTGACGACCGGCGGGGTGGGCATGACGGACCGGGGTGCGAACGCGTACTGGGTGTCCAAAGCGGCAGTAGAGCGCCTCTACTTGGGGCTCGCCGCCGACCTGAGGAAGGACAACATCGCGGTCAACTGCCTCGCTCCGTCACGGGTGGTGCTCACGGAGGGGTGGCAGGCGGGTGGCGGAGGCCGGGAGATCCCGCCGGAGATGGTGGAGCCGCCGGAGGCCATGGCGCGGGCCGCCGTGCTCCTCGCGGGCCAGGACGCGACCGGCCTCACGGGAACCGTCCAGCGCTCGGAATCCCTTGCCTGAAAGGCAGTTGGCCTGCGGGCGACGCGGGACGCGCATGACTGTTCGGCATCTTCCGGGGCACTCGGGAGACAACGGCGCAGCCACCGGGATCACCGGTGGCTCGCCGTCTATCCATAGGGGTTAACAGATGCTTGCATTCGTGGCGGCCGCACTCTTCTTCATCGCCTTCATCATCAGAATCACCGAGACGTCGACCCAGATCGTCTTCAGCTCGACGAGCCTCATGCTTCTCGGGCTCGCCTTCCTCGCCGCGCACTCGGCCGGCGTGGGCTCCGGCTGGTCCGCCCGGCGCAGCAGCGGCCGTCGACGCTGAGGAAGCGGCGCGCTCCGTCCATGGCGCGCCCCGCCTCCGACAGCCGCTGACCGGTCACCGCCCGGCGCGTTCTCGCACCGCCGCACAGACCCCACCGTCGACGAGAACGTCGATCCCGGAAACGAAAGCGGCCTCGTCCGACAACAGAAACGCCACCGCAGCCGCGACGTCCTCGGCCCGGCCCACCCGCCCGAGCGGCGTCTGCTCCACCAGAGCGGCCATGGCGGGCTGGGCCGAGGCCTCCTGCTGCCCCTGAGGGGTGTCGATGACGCCCGGCGAGACGGAACACACCCGGGCGCCGTACGGTCCGAGCCGCACCGCCTCCCGCCGGACGAACCGGTGCACCCCGTGCTTGGCCCACGCGTACGCGAGACCGGTGTTCTCCACGGCAGGTCCGAGGGCCTCACGCAGCCGGTCGAGGAAGTCGTCCCGCAGCGGATCGTCGAGGATCGCCGCCACGGCGGGATCGGCCTCCAGGTTGCCGAGGAGCGGGGCCATCGAGGCGAAGCACACCATCGCGGTCCCCTCGGTGGCGAGCGGGCGGAGTGCCTCGGCCAGGAGTGCGGTGCCGACGAGGTCGACCTCGAAGATGCGCCGCCAGTCGGCCATGGTGGGCGAGATCCCGGCGGCGTGCGACACGGCCCTCAATGGGCCCAACTCGGCGACGCGGGCGGCGAGTCGGGACAGACCGGCCCTGTCCGTGATGTCGAGGACGAAGGGTTCGACCTCGATCTCCTCGTCCGCGGCGGCCAGTTCCTTCGCCGCGGCGGTCACGGCCAGCTCGTCCCGGTCCACCAGCAGCAGCGTGTCCACCAGGTCCGTGAGCCGCCGCGCGCAGGCCAGTCCCATGCCGCGCCCGGCGCCGGTCGCGATGCCTACGGTCGTCATGCGCCCTCTCCTCCGTGGCTCCAAAGCTTTTCCAGCCCCGGCCGCGCCACCCGGTCCACGAGTTCCACGAGCAGCCCGCTCGGGGCGCGCAGGAAGGCGAAGGGCGCGCCGCCGGAACCGGCTCGGGTCGCCTCGGTCGTGAAGCCCTGCCGGGTGAGTTCGGCCGCGTCCGCGGCGACGTCGTCGGACCAGTAGCCGACGTGGTGCACACCCCCGCCGGCCACCGGTTCCCACAGTGTTCCCGGGATACGGCGGACGATCTCCAGCCGGGGCTGCGTCCGGGAGTAGGCGCAGCTGATGTCGAGAACGGCGTTTCCGGTCGGCAGCGTCAGCGGTACCGCCCCGCCGATCTCGGCGCACCACTCGTACCCGAACGCGGCCGTGAACTCGGCCAGCGTCCCCTCGAAGTCCTCGACGACAAACCCGAGATGGAACTGGTCCTCCGCTCTCACGACTCCCCCACCACCCCGGAAACGTCATGCTCGCCCAGTCGGGGCGGCGGCCCGTACTCCGGCTCGTACCCCTCGACCCGCACGGAACTGCGCACCAGCCGGAAGTCCCCGGCCGTCACCACGGCCTCCGGTGTCGCCGCCAGCGCCTGCGGCAGCGTCCGTACGGCAGCCGCCGGCACCCCGAGCGGACGCAGCCGCGCCTCCCAGGCCGCGGCGGTGTCCCCGGCCAGGGCCTCCGTCACGGCGGCCAGCACCTCCTCGCGCCGCTCCGCGCGTTCGGCCATGGTGGGGAATCCCTGGACGCCGGCCTCGGTGGCGAAGGACTTCCAGAAGCCGTCGTGGGTGATGAAGAGCGCCAAGTAGCCTTCGGCGGTGGGAAAGAGCTGGGCCGGTACGTAGTAGGAGTGCGCGCCGAGCGGCAGCCGGCGTGGTTCGACACCCTCGTTCAGGTAGGCGGAGGCGCGGTAGTTGAGCTGAGACAGCATCACATCCCTCAGCGACACCTCCACTTGGCCGCCGCGCCCGGAGACGATCTGGGCGAGGAGCCCCAACGCGGCTGTCAGGCCTGAGGAGTTGTCGGCCGAGGAGTAACCGGGCAGCGTCGGCGGGTCGTCCGGGTGGCCGGTGAGGGCGGCGACTCCCGTGGCCGCCTGCACCACATAGTCGAAGGCGGGCTCGTCGCCCGCATCCAGGCCGTATCCGGTGAGCGCGACGCACACGATCCGGTCGTTCCACTTGCGCAGCACGTCGTAGGTCAGGCCCAGTCGGTGGATGGCCGACGGTTTGAGGTTGACGAGCAACGCGTGGGCGTCGGCGAGGAGTTCACCGAGGCGGGCCTGTCCGTCGTCGGTCGTGAGGTCGAGGCGGACGCTGCGTTTGCCGCGGTTGAGGCTCGCGAAGTAGGCGTCGCTCACCTGGCGGGAGATGTCACCGCCCGGCGGTTCGATCTTGGTGACCTCGGCGCCGAGGTCGGCGAGCATCATCGTGGCGTAGGGGCCGGCCAGCATGTGGCCGACCTCCAGGATGCGGATGCCGTCGAGCGGTCCGGCGGTCATCGCAGGTCCGCGGCGAGGGCGGCGAGCATGTCGCGGGTGCGGTACTTGGAGGCGACCAGCTCGTCGCGGTTGTCGCCGATGGGCAGCAGCCGTACGGAGAGATCGGTGACCCCTGCGTCCGCGAACCGCTTGAAGCGGGCGGCAATGGCGTTCTCGTCGCCCGCCGCGCACAGGTCGCCGACGTCGCGGGCGTCGCCGTATTCGAGAACGCGTTGGTAGTTGGGCGAGATCTCGGCCTCGCCGAGGATGCGGTTGGCGCGCTCGCGGGCCTCGTCGACGCGGTCGGGGCTGCACAGGCAGACCGGGATGCCCGCGACGATCCGCGGTGCCGGGCGTCCGGCGCTCTCGGCGGCCTTGGTGATGCGGGGGACGACGTGTTCGGCGACGGCGCGTTCGTCGGCCATCCAGAGCACGGTCCCGTCGGCACGTTCTCCGGCGAGCCGCAGCATGACCGGGCCGAGGGCCGCGATCAGGACCGGCAGCGGGGAGACCGGGGCGAGGGTGAGCGGGTTGTGGACGGTGAAAGTGTCGTTCTCGACATCGACCATGTCCGTTCCGCCGAACGCGGCGTCCAGGACGTCCAGGTAGTCGCGGGTGAAGGCGGCCGGTTTCTCGTACGGCAGCCCCAGCATGTCCCGGATGATCCAGTGGTGGGACGGTCCGAGGCCGAGCGCCAAGCGTCCTCCCGCGGCCGCCTGGGCCGAAATCGCCTGCCGGGCAAGGGCGATGGGGTGCTGGGCCTGCAACGGCACGACGGCGGTGCCGAGTTCGATCCGCTCGGTGCGCGCGCCCATCAGCGCGATCGCGGTGAGCGCGTCGAAGTCGGTCGGGATCTGTGGCACCCACACGGTGTCGAAGCCCGCCTTCTCGGCCCATGTCACGTCGTCGATCATCCGTGTGACCTTGCGGACCGAGTCCCCGCGTTCGGGCCCGATCATCACTCCGATACGCACGCTGCCTCCAGGTTTTCGGGTCGCCGCCGGGTCATGGCGAGGTGACGGATGTCAGAGCGCGCATCTGGGCCACGAGGGCGTCGAGCGGCGTGCCCGTCGGGAAGACCGCGGCGGCTCCCGCGGTGAGCAGCTTCGGCACGTCGGCAGGTGGGATGGTGCCGCCCACCACGACGGCGATGTCCTCGGACCCCGTGGCGCGCAGCCCCTCGATCACCCGGGTGGTCAGCGCGAGGTGCGCGCCGGAGAGGATGCTGAGTCCGACCACCGCCACGTCCTCCTGGACGGCGACGGCCACGATGTCGTCGACGCGCTGCCGGATCCCGGTGAAGATGACCTCGAAGCCCGCGTCGCGCAGGGTCCGTGCGACGATCTTGGCGCCGCGGTCGTGTCCGTCGAGTCCCGGTTTGGCGACCAGTACGCGGGCTTTCATCAGAACACCACCGGCTGCTGGAACTCGCCCCAGACCGCCTTGAGCGCGGCGACCATCTCGCCGACCGTGCAGTAGGCGTTGGCGCAGTCGATCAGGATGGGCATGAGGTTCTCGGTACCTTCCGCGGCGCGGGTCAGTTCGGCGAGGCGTTGCCGTACGAGAGCCGCGTCGCGGGTGGCCTTGACGTCGGCGAGCCGTTTCAGCTGCCGGTCGCGGCCTTCCGCGTCGAGTTCGTACGTGGCGAGGTCGGGCGGGGGTTCCTCGGAGACGAAGCGGTTGACGCCGACGACCGGCCGGGTGCCCGCCTCGACCTCGCGGTGCGACTGGTAGGCCTCGTCGGCGATGAGGGTCTGGAGGTAGCCGTCCTCGATGGCCCGGACCATGCCGCCGTAGCGCTCCAGGTCGTCCATGATCTCGACGATCCGGGCCTCGGTGGCGTCGGTGAGTGCCTCGACGAAGTACGAGCCGCCGAGCGGGTCCGCGACCCGGGTGACGCCGGTCTCGTGGGCGAGGATCTGCTGGGTGCGCAGGGCGAGTGTCGCCGACTCCTCGCTGGGCAGGGCGAACGGCTCGTCCCAGGCCGCCGTGAACATCGACTGGACGCCGCCGAGGACCGAGGCGAGCGCCTCGTAGGCGACGCGGACGGTGTTGTTCTGCGCCTGCGGCGCGTACAGCGAGGCGCCTCCGGCGACGCAGCCGAAGCGGAACATGGCGGCCTTGTCGCTGTCCGCCCCGTACCGCTCGCGCACGATGGTCGCCCAACGCCTGCGTCCGGCACGGTACTTGGCGACCTCCTCGAAGAAGTCGCCGTGCGTGTAGAAGAAGAAGGAGACCTGCGGGGCGAACTGATCGATCGTCATACGGCCGCGGGCCAGCACCGTGTCGCAGTAGGTGACCCCGTCCGCGAGCGTGAAGGCCATCTCCTGTACGGCGTTGGCGCCGGCGTCGCGGAAGTGCGAGCCGGCGACCGAGATGGCGTTGAAGCGCGGCACTTCGGCCGCGCAGAACTCGATGGTGTCGGCGATGAGGCGCAGCGACGGCTCGGCCGGCCAGATCCAAGTGCCCCTGGACGCGTACTCCTTGAGGATGTCGTTCTGGATCGTCCCGGTGAGTTTCGCCCTGGGCACACCAGCCCGTTCGGCCGCGGCGACGTAGAAGGCGAGCAGGATCGCGGCCGTTCCGTTGATGGTGAAGCTGGTGCTGATCCTGTCCAGCGGGATGCCCTCGAAGAGGACCTCGGCGTCGGCGAGAGTGTCGACGGCGACGCCCACCCGGCCGACCTCCTCGGTCACTTCGGGGTCGTCGGAGTCGTAGCCGCACTGCGTGGGCAGGTCGAGTGCCACGGAGAGTCCCGTGCCGCCCTGTTGGAGAAGGTAGTGGTAACGGAGGTTGGAGGATTCGGCGGTGCCGAAGCCGGAGTACTGGCGCAGCGTCCACAGCCGTCCCCGGTAGCCGGTGGCGTAATTGCCGCGCGTGAAGGGGAAGTTGCCCGGCGCGGGCGGTGCGGTGCCGACGTCGTCGGGGCCGTAGACCGGTTTGAGGGGCAGGCCGGACGCGGTCCGGACGAGGTCGTCGCCCTGGGGCGGTGTGGGAGGCGTCATCGCAGGAGGTCCTTCATCACTTTTCCGGTGGCGTTCAGCGGCAGTTCCGTGAGGAACTCCACGGTCCGGGGCACCTTGAACCCGGCCATGCGGAGCCGGCTCCACTCGATCAACTCGTCGGCGGTCAGCGGCTGTCGGAGGACGACGAAGGCCTTGCCGACCTGTCCCATCCGTTCGTCCGGGACGCCGATCACGGCGGCCTGGGCGACCGCCGGGTGTTCCATCAGGAAGCCCTCGATCTCGGCCGGGTAGGCGTTGAAGCCGCCGACGATGAACATGTCCTTCTTGCGGCCGACGATCCTCAGGTAGCCGCGCTCGTCGAGCGTGCCGAGGTCCCCGGTGTGCAGCCAGCCGTCCTCGTCGATGGCTTCGGCGGTCGCGTCGGGGTCGTTGAAGTAGCCGCGCATCACGCTGTAGCCGCGGACCAACACCTCGCCGTCGTCGGCGATTTCGACCTCTACGCCGTCGCAAGGAGTGCCGACGGTGGTGGCGATGTCCTCGAAGGAGTCGCCGGGCCGGGTGGCAGTCGCTGTCCCCGCCTCGGTCAGGCCGTAGCCCGTCATGATCGAGGTGAAGGGCAGTTCGGTCAGCACGCGGCGGATCAGTTCGACCGGGATGTCGGCGGCCCCGGTCACCGCAACTCGCAGTGAGGACAGGTCTCTTGTGCCGCGGTCGGTGAGCAGCGAGTGGTAGAGCGTCGGCGGGCCGGGCAGGACCGTCACCCTCTCGCGCTCGACCAGGTCGAGGACGGTGTCCACGTCGAAGACGGGCACGGGCAGGATGGTCATGCCGCGGATGAGCGACGCGACCATGCCCGCCTTGAAGCCGAAGATGTGGAAGAACGGGTTGACGATCAGATAGCGGTCGCCCTCCCTGACCCCGGCCAGGTCGCACCACTCCGCGTACAGCCGGAGCGTCTGGGCGTGGGTCATCAGGACGCCCTTGGGCCGGCCGGTGGTGCCCGAGGTGAAGACGATGTCGCTGACCTGGTCGCCGGTCACCTTCCGCTCGAAGGGTGAACCGCTCGCCAGGAAACCGGACTTGAGGTCGATCACGGGCACGCCTGGCGGCGCTTTGAAGTCCAGGCCGAGGAAGCCCTCCTGGACGAGAACGGCCTTCGCACCGCTGCGCACGATGATGTCGTGCGCCTCGTCCGCCTTGAACCGGGTGTTCACCGGCACCACCACACCGCCCGCGGTCATCAGACCGAAGGCGGCGACGATCCACTCGGCGGAGTTGGGCGCCCAGATCGCGACCCGGTCGCCCTGCTCCACCCCGGCCGACACGAACGCACCCGCAGCCACACGCACCCGCTCGACCAGCTCGGTGAACGTGAGGCGGAGCGGGCCGTCCACCACGGCTTCGGCATCACCGAAGCGGTCGGCCGCGCTCAGCACCATCTGCGGGATGCTCTCCCAGGTCATACGCCGATCAACCGGGCGAGGTTGCCGCCCATGATCTTGGCCTGGTCGGCCTCCTTCATGCCCTGGAGCGCGTCGATGTAGGAGACCGGGTCGGCCAGCCCCTCGGGGTGCGGGTAGTCGGACCCGAACAGGACCCGCTCGACTCCGACGACCTCGGAGAGCGCGGCCATGTCCTCCTCCCAGAACGGGCTGATGTGGATCCGCTTCCTGACCTCTTCGACCGGGTCGCCCAGGAAGCCCTTCGGCTGCTTCTTGTAGGTGCTGCCCAGTTGGTCGAGCAGCGGCAGCAGCCAGGAAGAGCCGTTCTCGATGACCGAGACCTTGAGTTCCGGGAAGCGGAACAGGGCTCCGTGGCAGACCCAGGACGCGACCGCGTCGGTGACTGGGCGCCACTCGGACATCATCCGGAAGACCTGTGCCTGGAACGGCGTCATCTCCTGGCTCTTGCCCTCCCAGTCGCTGGAGTAGCGCGAGTAGCCGCTGTCGGAGGAGTGCATGGCCACCAGCACGCCCGCCTCCTCGACCCGCTTCCAGAAGGGGTCGAACTCCGGCAGCGCGAAGGACCGCGAGCCGCCGTAGCCGGGGACCGGGGCGGGCCGGATGAGAATCGCCCTCGCGCCGCGCTCCAGGCACCACTCCAGCTCGGCGATCGCCTTGTCCAGGATCGGCAGGCTGATCACCGGGGTGGTGAAAATGCGGTTCTTGTAGTTGAACTGCCAGGTCTCGTGCAGCCATTGGTTGAGGGCGTGCACGACGACGTGGATCAGCTCCGGGTCGTCCCGCATGCGTTCCTCGACCAGGCTGGCGAGGGTCGGGAACATCAGCGTCTGGTGGATGCCCAGGTCGTCCATGAGCGCCATGCGCGGCCCGGGTTCACGGAACGCGGGGATCGACCGCATCGGCTCGCCGAACAGCTCCCGGTGGGACTTGCCCTCCGGGTTCCCCTCGCGGAAGTAGTCCTCCCACGCGCCGGGCCGGGCGACGACCTCGAAGGTGGGGTTGGGGATGTAGTCGCTGATCTGACCGCGGATGGCGATCTTCGTACGGCCCTTCACCTGCACGTACTGGATGGCGCTCGCGTACTGCTTGGGCAGGTACCGGGTGAGCGCATCCTCCGTCTCGTACAGGTGGTTGTCCGCGTCGAACAGTGGATACGGCGGCACACGCGATGGCATGAGATCCTCCTTCGCAGATTGCGAGAATCATATTCTCACTCTTGATGGGCGGCAATGTCCTTGCGGAGAACGAACTTCTGAACCTTGCCGCTGGCGGTCCGTGGGAAGTCCTCGACGAAGTGCAGTTCCTCCGGCCACTTCTGACGGGCCAGGCCCGCCGCGGCGAAGTGGGCGCGCAGGTCGTCGAGGGTGGGGTCGGGGTGGCCGGGCCGCAGTCGTACGACGGCTGCCGCGTGCTCGCCGAGGCGGGCGTCCGGGGCGGCCACGACCGCGGCCTCGGCGACGGCCGGCAGGGCGAGGAGAACCTCCTCCACCTCCAGCGCGCCGATGTTCTCGCCGCCGCGGATGATGATGTCCGCCTTGCGGTCGGTGATGGTCAGGTAGCCGTCCTCGTCGAACTCGCCGATGTCGCCGGTTCGGTACCAGCCGTCCGCGTCGAAGGCCCGCTCGGTGAGGGCCGGGTCGGTATAGCCGAGGCACAGGTCCGGGCCGCGGCTGAGGATCTCGCCGTCCTCGGCGAGCCGGATCTCCACTCCGGCCAGCGCGTCGCCGTCGGTGTAGAGCCGTTTGTCCTCGGGCGCGGTGTGGGCCGAGGCGGTGATCGAGGGGTGCTCGGTGCTGCCGTAGGCCCGGAAGACCGTGATGCCGAGGTCGGCGAGGCGTCTGGTCACCGCGTTCGGCACGGCCGCGCCGCCGAGGCCCGCGTACTTCATGCGGGTCAGGTGGGCGGGCGTGAAGTCGGGGTGGTCGAGGAGGCTCGTCATGTAGTAGGCGGCGCCGCCTCCGACCGTGAGACCGTCGCTGGCCATCAACTCCAGGGCGAGGCCCGGGTCCCAGGTGTCGGCGAGGTTCACCGCGGAGCCGTCCAGGACGGGGATCAGGAAGGCGTTCACCATGCCGATGAAGTGGCCGACGGGCGCGGAGGTGAGCTGGTCACCCCGGTCGGGCGGGTAACGGCCGGCCAGTTGGCGGGTCTCGAAGCCCAGGGTGCGGTGGCTGTGCACAACTCCCTTGGGGTCGCGGGTCGTTCCCGATGTGAAGGCGATCAGTGCGGGTCCGGACGGGTCCGTCGGCAGGACGCCGGACAGTGGTTCGTCGGCGAGCAGGTCGTCGAAGTCCCGCCCTACGACGCCGACCAGGGGGATCTTCGCGCTCAGCTCGGGGTCGTGGCGCAGGTGCCCGAACCGTTCGGCGGTGACGAAGGCCTTGGGCTGGACCGTGTCCAGGATGTAGCCGACTTCCCTGCGTCCGTAGAAGTGGACGATCGGCACCACGACCGCACCGAGGAACGCCGACGCCCAGAAGACCGCCGCCGCCTCCATCCAGTTGGGTAGTTGGAGGGCCACGACGTCACCGGGGCCGATGCCCCGCTCGCGCAGTCCCGCGGCCAGTCTGCGGGCCGTCGACTCGACCTCGGCGAAGGTCCCTTCCCAGGGTCTTACCGCCGAGTGCACGCGGAACGCGGCCCCCGGGGCGGCCGCCAGTCCCCGCGTCAGCAGGTCACCGATCGTCTCACTGGTCCACCAGCCCTCCGCCTCATAGCGGTTGACGAGTTCAACGGGGATCGTTCGCACGACAGGAACTTCCTCTCGTCTTTGAGAATTGCACTCTCTCAGAGCGAGAAGGTAAATTCCATACATGGGACGAGACCACGGGTTCCACCCGGTGCGGATCACACGGATCATCCAGGAGACGCCCGACACACGGACGTACGTACTCGACGCGCCCTTCCCGTACCGGGCGGGCCAGTTCGTGACGATCAAGGCCTGTGGCACGCTGCGCAGTTACTCCATGTCCAGTTCGCCGGAGACGGACGCCGAGCTGATGACGACGGTGAAGCGGGTTCCGGGGGGTCTGGTGTCCAACTGGATGCACGACCATCTCGCGCCCGGCGACGTCGTCGAAACCACGCTTCCAGCAGGGGTGTTCTGTCTGCGGGAGGGCGACGAGGCGGGCGGGGCACGGGAGTTGGCGGCTCCGGTGGTGGCGTTCTGCGGGGGCAGCGGGATCACGCCGATCCTGTCGCTCGCCAAGTCGGCGCTGGCCGGCAGCGGGCGCCGGGTGCGGGTCCTGGCCGCCGACCGGGACGCCGGTTCCGTCATCTTCGCCGCCGCGCTGGGCGAGTTGGCCGAGCGGTATCCGCACCGGTTCGAGGTCCGGCACCACCTCGACGACCGGGAGGGGTTCGTCACCGCGGACCAGGTCCGGGAGTTCGCGGGCGACACCAGGGAGGCGGATTTCTACCTCTGCGGGCCCGCGCCCTTCATGGAGTTGGTGGAGAACGCGCTTCTCGCCCACGGAGTCGCCCCGGAGCGGATCTTCGTCGAGCGGTTCGCGCAGGCCGCCACCGATCGCCCGCTCCACGAGAACCCCGAGCAGGAACCCGAGGAGCCGCCCGAGCAGGAGGGCACCCTCACGCTCGTGCTCTCCGGCAAGCGGCACACGCTCGCGCAGCGCTCCGGCGAGACGTTCCTGGAGAGCGCGCGTCGCGCGGGTCTGGCGCCGCCGTTCTCCTGCGAGGCCGGGAACTGCGCCACCTGCATCGCCCAAGTCACCGAGGGCGAGGCCAAGATGCGCGTCAACAACGCGCTCGACGACGACGAGATCGCCGATGGCTGGGTCCTGACCTGCCAGGGCGAGCCGACCACACCGCACGTCACTGTGGAATACGAGGACTGAGGCCATGGACGTAGATCTCGAACTCGACGAGGGCCTGGCGGTCGTCACCATCGACCGACCGCACGCCCGCAACGCCATCGCCCCGAGCACGATGGACGAACTGGACAAGGCGCTCGACGCGGCCGCGGGCGCCAAGGCGCTGGTCATCACGGGCGCCGGCGACCGGGCGTTCGTCTCCGGCGGGGACCTGAAACAGCTGAGTGCGATCCGGACCGAGGAGGACGCGATGGCCATGGCCCTGCGGATGAGGGGGATCTGCGATCGCATCGCGGCCTTCCCCGGTCCGGTGATCGCCGCGTTGAACGGCCACGCGTTCGGCGGCGGCGCCGAGGTCGCGGTGGCCGCCGACATCCGGGTCGCCGCCGACGACATCAGGATCGGCTTCAACCAGGTGGCCCTGGCCATCATGCCCGCGTGGGGCGGCGCCGAGCGGCTTGCCCAACTCGTCGGCAAGGGACGGGCGTTGATGCTCGCGGGCGCCGGGACCGTGCTCGACGCGGCCGAGGCCCAGCGCGTGGGACTGCTCGAACTGGTGCTGCCGCGCGCCGAGTTCGCCGAGGGCTGGCGCACCCTGGCCAGATCGCTGGCGACCAATCCGGCGCGGGAGATCAAACGCGTGATGAGCGGAGCCGTCCCGGAGGAGGAGGCGGCCCGCGCCTTCGCCCGCCTCTGGGTGTCCGACGAGCACTGGCAGGCAGCGGAGAGGGTGATGTCCCGTGGGTGACACACGAGTTGGGGCGACCGGAGCGAGCGCCGACCTGAGCGGCACCGACCTGACCGACGTACGCGCGGACACGGACCGTGCGGCGGCCGGTGACGGGCGGGTGCGGGTCGAGTCGAGTCCGGTGGGGCCGATCGTACGGCCGTCGGACGCGAGCGATCTCGTGATCCTGTATCTGCACGGGGACCGGCAGTTGTCGGGTTCGCCGGAGTCGGCGGTGGACCTGGCCGAGCGACTCGCTCTGCGGACAGGGGCAGTTGTGGTGTGCCCGCGCTATCGGTCGTCGTTCCCGGGGGCGCTGGACGACGTGCACGCCGTATACAGCTCGTGTCAGGCGCGTGGTCCGGTCGCGCTGGCCGGTGAGCGGTTGGGGGCCGGGCTCGCGGCCTCGCTGCTGGTGCGGCTGCGGGACATGGGGGCGCCGGAGCCGGACTGTGCGGTGCTGATCTCGGCGCTGCTCGATCTGACGTTGGACGCGCCGAGTCTGCTGTTCAACGCGGCGGCCGATCCGGGCTTCGACATCGACGAACTCCGGTTGCACGCGGCCCGGTTCGCGGGCGGCGCCGACCGGACCAACCCGCTGCTCAGCCCGCTGCACGCCAACCTGCACGGGCTGCCGCCGATCCAGCTTCTGGTCGCCGGTACCGATCCGCTGCTGGACGACTCGCTGTCGTTCGCGGCCCGTGCGGCGCACTCCGGTGTCACGGTGGATCTCCGGGTGCGGCCGGACGCGGTGAGTCTGCATCCCGAGAGCGTCACGGCGATGGCGGATTTCATACAGGCGTGGGCCCGAGCAGCACGCCCATGACATCGCGGATGATCTCGGGGTAGTCGGTCTGCTCCTCGTCGAGCATCCACTGCTGCTGGACCCCTTCGAGCATCGCCACCACGGCGGTGGCGGCGGCTCGGGGGGTCAGGCCGCTGGGTACGCGGTCGCCGTAGAGCGCGGTGAGGTGCTCGACGGTGTGGTCCTGGATCGCCCGGTAGTAGTCGTGGCAGAACCGCTGTGCCTCGTCGCTGCCGGTGACGCCCTCGGCCACGAGAACGCTGTGTATCTGGGCGAGACCGGGATTCTTGTGGTCGTAGGTGATGACCTCGGCGAGCAGCCCGGGCAGATCGTCGCCGGTGTCCGTGTGCAGGGCGGCCAGGTGCTCGCGGGCGAGGTCCTCGCGGAGCTGGACGAGGGCGAGGAGAAGCCGCTTCTTGCTGGGGAAGTAGTGCAGTACGCCCTGTCGGGTCAGGCCGGCGCGCTCGGCCACGGCGTCGATGGATGCCTTCTTGTAGCCCCGCTCGGCGAACACCCCCAGCGCGGCGACAAGAATCTCCTCGTGTCGGGCCGTCGTCATTGAGCACCCCTTCCACCCCGGCAACACCCATGTGACATTACGGTTGCCGTCGCGATCGGGCGACCCTTCCGGCCATAGCGGAACCATTGACCGTACGGCGGCGCCGGGGCCGGTCGTCGCGGTCGGGAGGGTGTCGGGAGGGCGGGTGTACGCGGACCGGGCCGCCGGCAGCAGCCGGGGCCCGGTGACAACACTCCGGACGGTGCCCTCTCACGCACCCCGGGACGGCGGCTCGAAGCCCGCGATGATCACGACGTTCGTGTCGGCCGCGGCCTGCCGCAGGGGCTTCGCCCGCTCGTACGCCTCCGACTCGTACCACGCACGCGCGGCTTCGGCGCTCTCGAATTCGAGAACGACGGTCCGGTCGCCGTGCCACTCGCCTTCGAGGAGCTCCGGCCGGCCGTCGACCGCGAGGACGGAGGCTCCGCCCTCGGCCATCGACGCACCGGCCGCCCGGCTGTAGGCGTCCATCCCGGCCGGGTCGTTGATGGACTCGGTCAGGATGACGTACCCCTTGGGCATCCGGTTCTCCTCAGCTCACTGTGATCGCGCGCTCGGGACAGCTGCCGATGGCCGTGCGGACCTGGTCCTCGTACTCGGCGGGGACCTCGGGGGTCAGCACCTCGGCGTAACCGTCGTCGGTCAGGTCGAACACCTCGGGGCAGATGGACCAGCAGATCCCGTGGCCCCGGCAACGGTCCGTGTCGACGACGGCTTTCATCGGGTGGCCCCCTCGGACCCCGCAGAGCCCTCGGACCTCTCGGACTCCTCGGCGAGCGTGAACTCCAGGTTGAGATGGGTGAGTCCGCGCAGGATGTACGTCGGCAGGTAACGGAAGTTCCGCGCGTCGGCAGGGCCGTGCACGTTCTCCGAGATCCTGATGTCCGTCGTGCGGTCGAGCATGCGCTCGATGCCCACCCGGCCCTCGGCGCGGGCCAGCGGGGCGCCGGGGCAGGTGTGCGGACCGCGGCCGAAGGCCAGGTGGTGGCGGGCGTTGGCGCGGGCCGGGTCGAAGACCTCCGGGTCCTCGAAGTGGCGCGGATCGCGGTTCGCGGCGCCGTTGAGGACCATGACGGTGGTGCCGGCGGGGATGTCGACGCCGCCGACCGTGGACGGTACGCGAGAGAGCCGGAAGTCGCCCTTGATGGGGCTCTCCGTGCGCAGCACCTCTTCGACGAAGTTGGGGATGCGGTCGCGCTCGGTGCGCAGCAGGTGCTGAAGATCGGGGTCTTCGGCGATCATCTTGAGCGCGTTGCTCAGCAGCCGGACGGTGGTCTCCTGGCCGGCCGCGAAGAGGTTGGTGGCGACGCGCGCCACGTCGGCGACGTCGGGGGTCGAGCCGTCGGGGAACTTCGCGGTGGCGAGACCCGTGATCACGTCCTCGCGCGGTTCGCGGCGTCGGTCCTCGACATAGGCCGAGAACTGCCCGTACAGGTACTCCAGCGGCGAGTGCGCCACCTCGCCGTCCGTGCTCCCGATGCCGCCCCGCGGCTGGTGCTCAAGGCCCTCCACGAACGTGTTGCGGTCCTCGTCGGGCACGCCGAGCAGATCGGCGATGACCCGCAGGGTGAAGGGACCGGCGAACCCGCTGATGAAGTCGCCCTCGCCGGTGGCGAGATACGCGTCCAGCTGGGCGTCGGCGAGGTGCCACATCGACGCCTCGTTCTCCTTGAGGCGGCGCGGGGTGATCAGCCGCATCAGCAGTCCGCGGTGGTCCGTGTGCATGGGGGCGTCGAGCGTCGGCAACTGGTCGCTCATCGGGAGCTGGTCGCGGTACTGCTCGATCAGCGCGCTGACGTCGTCGCCGACGAGCGGGACCGGGAACCCGGGGAAGGGGCCGGTCACCGAGATGCAGGACGAGAAGGTGTCGGAGTCGTTGAGGACCTGGATCGCCTCGTCGTACCCGGTCACCATCGTCACGTCGTGGTGGCTCTCGCGTTGCACCGGGCACTTCCCGCGCAGGGCCGCCAAGTAGGGGTAGGGGTCCGCGACGACTTCGTCGTCCTGGAAGAAGTCGATCGCCTCGAAGTCCTTCACGGTGTGCACGGTTCCCTTCCGTCACCAGTCTGACGACGAGCGACGATATCAATGTTCTCCGGTGGCGAGAAGCTCGTTTTCACTTTCGTGGAGCGGGAGTTGAGGATGTCGCCAGGCGCCCTTGGCCCATGTGGTCGAGGGCCGCGTCGGCCGCCGTCAGCACGGTGCCCGTCGGGGCGCCGGCCGAGTCGGCGAGGTCGGCGAGCAGCCGCACGTCCTTGCGCAGCAGCGGTCCGGCGCGCTCGGCGAGCCGGTCCAGCGTGCCGCCCGCGGCCTTCACCCGGTCGAGCGCGAAACTCGATCCGCTGCCGTGCAGGACGACTTCGGCGAGGGCGCCACGGTCGATGCCGAACCCCGGCGCCAGAGCGAGTGTGTCAGCCGCGGTCGCCAAGTTCGCGGTGAACAGCAGGTTGTTGAGAAGTTTGGCGATCTGTCCCGATCCGAGCGACCCCATGTGGACGACGGGATCGCCGAACGTCTCGAACACCTTGCGGCAGTACGCGACCGTGCCGGACTCGCCGCCCGCCATCACCAGCAGCCGGCCCTCGGCGGCGGCCTTTCCGCCGCCGCTGACGGGTGCGTCGACCACGGAGACGCCGTGCACCTTGGCCCGCTCGGCGAGCCGCCGGCACGTGTCGGGGTGGACGGTGCTGTGTACGGCGATCACCCCGCCCCGGCGCAGACCTCTGAGCACGCCCTGCTCGCCCGTGACGACCTGCTCGACATCGGCGTCGTCCACGACACAGACGCACACCAGGTCGCTGGCGGCGGCCAGTTCGACGGGCGACGTGGCCCGCTGAGCGGCCGTGTCCGCGAACGCGGCGAGCGTGGCCGGGCGGCGTGCCCAGAGCGTCGTGGCGAAACCCGCCTCGACGATCCGGCGCGCCATGGGAGCGCCCTGGCTGCCCAGCCCGATGAATCCGACACGCATCAGCGGGCCTCCTGATCGACCGACTCGGGGGTGTTCCCGGACTCCGGCGGCGACGGCGCCACGTCGGGGTCCGGCTCGGCCACGCTCTGAGGCTCGGCGGCAGCCTTCGACCCGGCGCGCGACGTGATCTCGGCGCCGGCCTCCGGCTCGGCTCCCACCTCCGCGCCCGCCTCGGGTTCGGCGTCACCCTTCGGCTCCGGTCGCCAGAACGTGCCCAGCAGTCCCCCGGTCGCCACCACGGCCGCGCCCAGCGCGATGCCGCCGCCGGTCCAGCCGGTGAGGTCGATGCCAGCCGCGTGGTCGACGGACCAACGCCCGGGGCCCAGTACCGCGAGGGCCAGGGCGACGACCGCGAGCGTGAGGACGTACTCGTAGCCGTCCTTGAAGACGAAGAAGCCGTTGGGCCGGTGGGCGAGCAGCCCCGCGACCAGCATCACGGAGATCACGGCCGCGCAGGCCAGCGGGGTGAGCAGGCCCAGGACGAGGAGAACGCCCGCGCCGACCTCGGTGAGCACGCTCGCCCAGGCCTGCAACACGCCCTGTCTCAGGCCGAGTCCGGTGAACCAGCGGGCCGTGCCCTCGATGCGGCCGCCGCCGCGCCAGTGGTTCAGCCCGTGCATGATCATGATCAGTCCTACGACCACGCGTACGAGCAGCAGTACCGCGACGTCGGCGTCACTCATCCGGCCCTCCTCGGGAGACGGTCGATCCCGTCGTTGTCGTATCCACGGTTCTCGGATGCGAGAACGCACTCCTCGACGAACGAGAGGATCTTCAGGTGGTATCCGGTCGCGGTGTGCCCGATGCTCAAGTTGTGGCCGCTGTCGGCCTGTTCGTCGGTGACGACCCGCGGGGAGTCGGTGAACAGGCTCGCGATATCGGCCATGGCCTCGGGCCCGGAACTCCACACGCGTTCGTGGTCGCCGAGCGTGTAGTGGACGGGAATCCGTACGCGGGCGGCGACTTCGGCGAACTCCCGTGGCCAGCGCCGGGCGACGGTCGACTCGTACGGCGGACCCGGTGACTGGATCCGGGGCGCGCCGATGACCTCGTCCGGGTACAGGCGCGCCGGTTCCCACAGCAGGTCGCGCAGCCCGGGACCGGACCGTCGCGGCACGGCCGGGTCACGCCGTCGGAAGTCGAGGATCTCGACGGCGCCGGGCGCGTGGTGGCGTCCGGTACCGGCGATCTCCAGGCCGAGAAGGTCGTTCCGGCGTTCGTCGCCGGCCATGTGCACACCCAGGGCGCAGCCGATCGAGTGCGCCCAGAGGAACAGTCCCGCTCCGCGCGGACGCGAGGCCAGCAGCCGGTCCACCGCCGCGTAGGCGAGGTCGACGCGCCGCGCGGGCGACGCCATGGTCTCGCCGTGCGGAGCCGAACTGCCGTATCCCGGGCGGTCGATGGCGACGACGGTGAAGCCCAGGGCCGCCGCGGTGCGCAGGAGGGACAGCCGGGGCTGGTCCGGGTAGTCGAAGTAGCCCGACGTCACCGCTCCCCCGTGCAGGGCGACGACGACCGCGCGCGGCTCGCGGACCTCGCACAGCAGCCCCGACATGGGGATGCCGTCGACGTCGACGACGCGCGAAACCACCTCCGCGGTACGGGAGTTCATCCGTCCGCCCGGAAGAGGATGACGCCGCTCGGGGTGAGTCCGCCGCTGCTCGCCACCGCGACCCGCGCGCCGGGTATCTGGCGTGCTCCGGCCGCGCCGCGCAGTTGGGTGATGGCCTCGTGGACCAGTCCCATGCCGTGGGTGCGGCCGTGGGAGAGCTGTCCGCCGTGGGTGTTCAGGGGCAGTACGCCGTCCCGTGCGATGTTCTTGCCTCCGTCCAGGAAGTCCTTGGCCTCGCCGATGCCGCAGAACCCCAACCCCTCCAGCCAGGAAAGGCAGTTGAAGGTGAAGCCGTCGTACAGCTCGGCCACGTCGACGTCTTCGGGGCGCAGCGCGGTGCGGGACCACAAGTGGGCGGACTGGCCGAGGACTTGGGGTTCGTGTGTGAGTGTGCTCTGGTCCCATTCGAGCCGTTCCAGGATCTGTGTGCCAACTGCCTCGACGTAGACGGGCGGTTGGGCGAGGTCCTGGGCCGCGTCCACCGCCGACACGATCACGGCGACCGCTCCGTCGCAGGGAACGTCACAGTCGTAGAGGCCGAACGGAGTGGTGATGGGACGGGCGTTGAGGTAGTCGTCCATCGTCATCGGATCGCGGTAGACCGCCGTGGGGTTGAGTGCCGCGTTGGCCCGCTGGTTGAGGGCGATCCAGCCGAGGGTCTCGCGGGTGGTGCCGTAGCGGTGGAAGTGGCGTTGGGCGTTCTGGGCGAGGGTGTGGGCGGCCGAGATCGCCCCGAACGGCTTCATCCAGCCGTCCAGTTGGCGCGGCGCGTTCTGCGCGATCCGGCCGCGGCGCACGAGTTCGCCGTACGACGCCTCCCAGACCGTGCGGAAGCACAGCACATGGCGGGCCAGGCCGCCCGCGACGGCGAGCATCGCGGAGATGAGGGAGCCGCCGGGGCCGAAGGTCTCGCCGCCGCCGTTGTACCAGGTCGGTTCCAGGCCCAGGGCGGATTCCAGGGCGGTCACTCCGCCTTCGCCGAAGCCGCCGTAGGCGCCGGCGCCGGGGTAGGTCGCGAGGCCGTCGATGTCGGCGATGGTGAGGCCTGCGTCGGCGATCGCGCGTTCGCAGGCCTGCACGGTCAGCGACACCGGCGGGACCATCAGGCGGCGGCCGATCTCCGACATGCCGATGCCGGTGATCGCGACCTTGTCCTCGAACTTCTCCGTGGTCACCATCGGCCTTACCCGGCGGGAGAGTTGGCGGGTCTCGACCTCGGCGAGCGGCAGCGGGTCCAGGGCCGGGTGTTCGCGAGCCGGGCGGAACAGGGGCAGCCAGGCGTCCTCGACCTGTTCGAAGACGACCTCCATCCGCATGCCCAACTCCAGCTCGTCCGGGGCGCATTGGACGGCGTTGGTGGTGAGCCGGACCCGGGGGTCCTCCTCGATGGCGACCTGGGCCACGACGTAGGGCGCGGGCAGGCCGGGCAGGGCGAAGCGGTGGTTGACGGTGAAGCCGATCAGCGTCGCACGGCCGGAGACGGCCCGGACGCCGATGTCGTGCCCGTGGCAGTACCGGCAGACCGGCTGCGGCGGGTGGATGAGGGCCGCGCAGGACCCGCACTCCGCCAGCCGCAGTCGGCCGTCCGCGCCGGAGGCCCAGAAGAACGCGTTCTCCTCTGTGACCAACGGCCCCGGGCGGGTTGGGGAGTTCATGTGCCGATCCGTGCCTTCGCCGTGCGGACGGTGACCGGTTCGGCGAGGCGCTGTTCGTCGCAGACCTTCTGGAGTCCGGCGAGGGTCTCGTCGAGTCCGGCGCCGAGCCGCTCGCCCGGGGTGAAGGTCGCGGGGAGGTGGCGCATGCCCTGGATGACGCCGATGGTCTCGTAGTGCACGGCGCCTTCGGGGTCGCAGGCGTAGTCGGGCATCCGGTCGAGGACGGCCGTCACCATCCGCTTGAACACCGTGCGGGCCACGTTGGAGCCGATGCAGCGGTGGATGCCGAGGCCGAAGCTGCTGTGCCGGTTGCCCTTGCGTTCCATGTCGATCGTGTCGGGTTCGGGGAAGACCGAGGGGTCGCGGTTGGCCATCGCCCAGGAGAGCCAGAGACGTTCGCCCTCCTTGAACTCGGTGCCGGCGATCTCGCAGTCGGCGGAGAAGGTACGTCCGTCGCCGGGGGCCGGGGTGTAGAAGCGCAGGAACTCCTCAGTGGCGGAGTCCAGCAGGGTCTTCCGGTCATGGCTGAGCCGGTCGCGTTCCCCGGGGTTCTGCGAGAGCCATTCGAGGGCGTGGGCGGTGAGGGCGGTGGTGGTGTCGAAGCCGCCGCCGATCAACAGGGCGAGTACGCCCAGGAGTTCGCCGTCGTCCGGGGTGCGGCCGTTCAGGTCGGCGCGGACCAGCGCGTCCACCAGACCCGGGCGGGGCGCCTTGCGGATCTCCATGAGCTGACCCATGAGGTCCATGCCCATCTTGCGGCTCAGCTCCAACACCCGTTGCCGGTCCGGGGAGTTGGGCGGTGTGTAGACGGAGGCGTGGGCGGGTTCGTTGTAGATGGTCCAGCGCTCGATCGGGATGCCCATCATCGCCAACGTGAGGACGGCGGGGACGATGTTGGCGAGGTCGTCGACGAAGTCGATGCGCCCGGACTCGATCTTCTCGTCGATGCTGGCGCGCACGACCTCGTCGACGAACGGGATCCAGCGCTGGATGGCCGCCGGCGACAGATACGGGTTGAGGGTCTGCCGGTAGTAGCGCTGGTCCGGCGGGTCCATCTCCAGGAAGCCGCCCTGGGCCTCGCTGGCGCGCGGCGGCGGGGGGATGGAGATGCCCTTGTAGCCGCGCCGTTCCCCTTTCACGTCATGGTCGTTGGAGAGGAACTCTGCGGACCTCGCGAGTTCGAAGACCTCACGGTTGCCGCTGGCGACCCAGTGGCCGCCGTGGGTCTCCGTCCAGGCGATCGGGCACTGCCCGTGCAGCTCGTGGGTGATGTCCTCGAACCGGTCGCGGTAGTCGGGTGTGTGCCGGTCGAAGTGCACCTGGGGGTGCTTACGGCCACCGTCGTCGTCGACGGCCGCGTCTTCCGTGGTCATGCGGAGTCCTCTCCTGCTCGGTGGATGAGGTGGGGGTCAGGAGATGAGGGAGATCGCCCGCTCCGGACAGGACAGGACCGCCTCGCGGACGGCCGCCTCCTGGTCGGCCGGGACCTCTTCCTCGACGACCGAGGAGTGCCCGTCGATCTCGCTGAGTTCGAAGGTGTCCGGAGCGCGCATCGCGCAGAGCGTGTGGCCCTGGCAGCGCTCCGGGTCGACTCGTACCTTCACGGTCCTTCCTTCCTGCCGTGGTGAACGGGGTTTCTCTCGTGCCTACTTGAGGTCGGCGAGCGACTTGCCGACATCGGCCAGCGTCGGCGGCTCGCCGTAGTTGCCCTTGTACTTGTAGACGGGCGCGTCGCAGCGGTAGGCGCCGTCGGTCGGCTTGAAGTCGGCGGGGACCCAGCCGCTGGTGGTGGCCTTCTCGACGTTGAAGCACTTCACGGGTTCGTCGGGCCTGGTCAGGTTCACCGGGGCCTGGAGCCCTCCCCCGGTCCACTCGGTCTGCTTCTTGGCGTTCGCCAGGACACAACTCCGGGTCAGTTCAGCGCAGTCACGGGCCGAGGTGGCGAACAGCAGCCAGGCGGAGAAGGCGTGCACGGCGGGCAGGGTGATCTGCGCGTCGGGCGCGAACTTCTTGAACAGCGCGACCATCTCCTTGGTCGCCGGGTTGTCGTCCGCCTTCTCCAGCGGGTAAGTCCCGTCGATGCTCGCGAAGTTGGTCTGCGAGCTCAGCGCGGTGTCGGCCAGCTTGAGGAACGCGGGGCCGTAGGCGTTGTTGTTGGCGTCGACCCAGTCGAGCTTGTAGTCGATGTTGGTCAGCGCCTGCTCCAGCTTCGCCAACTGGGTGAAGTCCCCCAGGAACACAAGGCCCTTGACCTTCTTCGTCTTGATCGACTGGGCGTACGGCGTCCAGTCGGAGACGCCCTGCGCGGGGTAGAGGTCGAAGTAGTTGACCTTGCCGCCCAGCGCCGTGAGGACTTCCTTGTCCTGCGCGCCGATGCCCTTGGTGACGGCCACGTCTCCGGCGATGATGCCGACGCCGCTCGCCGACGACGGGTACGCCTCCTTCAACAGCCAGGAGTAGTAACCCGTGTAGGGCGCGTACCCGGAGGAGGCCCCCTGCGTCATCACCTGGAGGTCGGCGCCGACCTCGGAGGTGACCTGTGCCGGGAACTCGGGGAGCAGGCACTTCAGCCGGGTCTTGACGCCGAGGCCGTCGAGGGCGGCGCCGCCGCCGACCTCGAAGAAGTCGGTGCGGCAGGCCGAGATCATCTGCTGGTTGACCTGCATGAGCTGGGCGTCGTGCGTCTCGGGCGTGATCTTGCGTCCGTTGATGCCGCCGGCGGCGTTGCACCAGGAGGTGAAGACCTTCGCCGCGTTCTCGAACTCCGGGTTCTTGGTGAACCCGACGTCGCTGAAGACGCCGACCTTGATCTCTGAGCTGGTGACGCCCTGACTGGTGACGGACTTGGCCGTCCCCTTCCCGCACACGGACTTCAGCGTGCCGAAGTCAGCGGTGGCCGTGTCGGCGGCTCCGGTGGTGGAAGGGCTGCTGGTGTCCGCGGACTTGGTGCGGCCGGAGCATCCGGCAGCGGCCGCGAGGGCCAGGACTAGCGCGGGGATGAGCAAGCGTCTCATCGGTTCTCCTCGTTGAGAATGAATCCCGCCGGCAAGTGATCAGGTGACCGCGCCCGCCGCCTTGAGCGCGATGATGCGGTCCCAGTCCAGGCCCAGTTCGAGGAGGATCTCCTCGGTCTGGGCGGCGAACTCGGGTGCGGGCCCGAGTTGTGGGGCGTGCACGTCGAACTGCACGGGGCTGGCGACCAGTTCGAGCTCTCCTGCTTGCAGGAGGTACTCGTTCGCTCTGATCTGCGGGTCGTCGCCCACTTGCAGTGAGTCCTGCACCGGGGCCCACGGCCCGGCCAGGGTGGTGAAGCGCCTGCTCCACTCCGCGAGGGTGCGGGTGGCGATGACCTCGCGCAGGATCTTGACGGCCTCCGCCGTGTTGGCCGCGATGTTCTCGGCCGTGTCGAAGCGGGGGTCGTCGGCGAGTTCGGGGCGGTCGATGTGCCGGCACACATCGGCCCAGAACTTGCCGGGCTGCATCATGACGAACGCCAGATGGTGGCCGTCGGAGGTCTCGTACAGCCCGGACAGGGGGTTGGTCACGGAGCCGTGGGTGCCGACGGGCGGCGGGAGCCAGGGCTTGCCGAGGTGCAGGGAGAGCGCGGTGGCGTGACCCATCGCCCACAGTCCGCTGCCGAGCAACGAGACGTCCACGACCGACGGTTCGCCGGTGCGTTCGCGTTTCAGGAGCGCGGCCGCGATGCCGCCGGCGAGGTTGGTGCCGGAGATGGTGTCGCCGTAGGCCGGTGCGGGCGGGTTGATGATGCCGTCGGTGCCTTCCGGGGTGATGCTCGCGGCGGTGCCGGCGCGGGCCCAGAACGCCGTCATGTCGTAGCCGCCCTTGCGCGCTTCCGCTCCGCGCGGGCCGAAGGCGCTGCCCCGGGCGTAGATGATCCGGGGGTTGACGGCACGGATGTCGTCGACGTCGATGCCGAACCGCTCCCGGTGACCGGGCAGGAAGCTGGTCAGGAACACGTCCGAGCGGCGGGCGAGGTCGTAGAGAACGTCCTTTCCCTCGGGGCGGGAGATGTCGAGGCCGAGGCTGCGCTTGCCGCGGTTGGCGTGCTCGACGTTGGGATTCGGGTCGCCTTCGACGCGCATCGAGCCGGTCTGGCGAAGACCGCGTTGCGGGTCGCCGGTAACGGCGTGCTCGACCTTGATGACGTCCGCTCCCCAGTCGGAGAGGACGGCTCCCGCCGAGGGCACGAAGCCGTACATGGCGACTTCGAGGACGCGGATGCCTTCGAGCGGCATCATGACCGGACCACGACCGCGAACGCCTTGTACTCCAGGAACTCCTCAAGGCCGGCCACACCGCTCTCGCGGCCGATGCCCGACTGCTTGTAGCCGCCGAACGGCACGTCCGCGGCGAAGTAGTTGCCGCCGTTGATGCTGAAGGTGCCGGTACGGATACGGCGGGCGAGCGCGATGGCCCGCTCGTCGTCGGCGCTCTGGATGCCGCCGGAGAGGCCGAAGATGGAGTTGTTGGCGATGCGGACGGCGTCGTCATCGTCGTCGTACGGAATCACCACGAGGACCGGGCCGAAGACCTCGTCCTGGGCGATCTCGCTGTCCGGGTCGACGTTGCTGAGGAGCGTCGGCTTGTAGAAGAAGCCGGGATCGATCTTCTCGCCTCCGACAACGAGGTTCGCACCGGCGGCTACGGCCCTCTCGACCATGCCGTCGACCTTCTCGCGCTGGCGCTCGCTGATGAGCGGGCCCGCGAAGGTCTTCGGGTCGGCCGGGTCGCCGAGCGGGATACGGGCGAGGCCCGCCGCCACCATGGCGACGATCTCGTCGTGGCGCTCCCTGGGCACGAGCAGCCGTGAGGTGAGCGCGCAACCCTGCCCGGAGTGGGAGCAGATGGTGCCGGCCGCGAACATGGCGGCGGTGGCGAGGTCGGCGTCGTCGAGGATGATCATGGCGGACTTGCCGCCGAGTTCCAGGAAGACCTTCTTCACCGTACGGCTCGCCGCCTCCATGATGCGGCGGCCGGTCGCGGTGGACCCGGTGAACGTGATCATGTCGACGTCGGGATGCGTGGTGAGCGTCTCGCCGACATCGGCACCGGAGGACGTGAGGACGTTGACCACGCCGGGCGGTATGTCCGTGTGCTCGGCGATGAGTTGGCCGAGGAACAGGGTGGTCAGCGGGGTGTCCGGGGCGCCCTTGAGGACGACCGTGCAGCCGGCCGCGAGCGCGGGGGCGAGCTTGGCCAGGGCGAGTTGGTTGGGGTAGTTGTAGGCGATGATCGCCGCGACGACCCCGGCGGCCTCCTTTTCCACCCAGCGCCGGTGACGCTGGCCGCGGCTCTCGGACTCGCCGAGTTCCTCGGTCAGCGGGTACTTGCGCAGCAGGTCCGCGTAGTAGCGCACCAGCTTGACGGGATCGTCGAGTTGGGGGCCGTAGGTGAGCATGCGAGGCGCGCCGACCTCGGCGATCGTCAGCTCGCGCAGCTCCTCGACATGGTCGGTGAGCGCCTGGTGCAGCTGGTCCAGACAGCGGATGCGCAGTTGTACGTCCGTCGACCAGGCGGTGGTGTCGAAGGCCGTGCGCGCGGCGGCTACGGCGGCCTCGGCCTGGGCGGTCGTGGCGTCGGGCGCGTGGCCGTACACCTCGCCGGTCGCGGGGTTGAGGGAGGGGAACGTCCGCTCCCCGTCGACGAGTTGGCCGTCGATGAGCAGGCGGGTCACAGCCGCACCACCTGTCCGCCGTCCACGCTGATGGTCTGGCCGGTGAGCCAGCCCGCGTCGTCGGAGAGCAGGAACAGCACGGTGGGGGTCAGGTCGCCGGGCGTGCCCATCCGTTTGAGGGCCAGGGCCTGGGTCATCCGCTCCTGGAACTCGACCGGTACGACGGTGGCCGTGGCCTCGGTGTCGGTGGGGCCGGGGGCGATGCCGTTGACGCGGATGCCCCGGCCGCCGAGTTCGGCGGCGAGGGACGCGGTGAGGTGGTTGATGCCGATCTTGGCCAGGCCGTAGTAGCCGCTCGCCATGTAGGCGGCGGCGGACGACTGGTTGACGATCGCGGCGCCCTCGGTCAGGTGCGGGACGACGGCCCGCGTGACGTACAGGGCGCCCATCAGGTTCACCTGGATGAAGCGGTTGAGGTAGTCGAGGTCGACGGTGGTCAGGCCCTCGCGCCGCATGCTGTGGTAGATCGCGGCGTTGTTGATCAGGTAGTCGATGCGGCCGAACTCGGCGACGGTGGCCGCGGCCAGCGCGTCGGCCGAGGCGGGGTCTCCGACGTCGACCTTGACGAAGAGCGCGGAGTCCAGTTCCTTGGCGACCCGCTGTCCCTGCTCCTCGTTGATGTCGGCGACCACGACCCGTGCTCCCTCGGCGGCCAGCGCCCGGGCGTAGTCCTCGCCGATTCCCTGTCCCGCTCCGGTGACGATCGCCACCTTGTCCTGGAACCGCATCCTGTTCTCCTCGCATGGATGGGCGGCTTGCTCCAATGAAGCGGAAACTACATTCTCCTTATACGCGAATCAACCATCCGGCAGCGAGAATGTCATCCTGACGACTTGCTGACAGCCCCGCGGAGCTCGGCGAACAGCCCCCGCCTGCGCGGGACTTCCGGAAGCACCAGAGACGAGAATACGCTTCTCAGATCTGGAAGGGAGATTTTCATGATCGAGACGAAGGGGGTTCCGGCGTGAGGACAGCGCTCGTCACAGGCGGCGGCTCCGGCATCGGACAGGCCATCGCACAGCGCCTGGAGGCCGACGGTCTCCAGGTCGCCACCCTCGACCTCAACCCGTCCGACAGGGGCTTCTCCCGGAAGGCCGACGTCTCCGACCGGGCCCAGGTGGACGAGGCACTGACCGAGATCCGGGAGCAGCTCGGCCCGGTCACGGTCCTGGTCAACGCGGCCGGGATGGAGGGCTACAAGCGCTTCGCCAACCTCACCTTCGAGGCCTGGCAGCGGGTCATCGACGTCAACCTCCACGGCGTCTTCCACTGCGTCCAGGCGGTTCTGCCGGACATGGTGGAGGCCGGCTGGGGCCGGATAGTCAACATCTCCTCGTCCAGCGCGCAGTCCGGCCAGCCGTTCATGACGCACTACGTGGCCGCCAAGTCGGCGGTCAACGGGCTGACCAAGGCGCTGGCCCTGGAGCTGGGTCCGCAGGGCATCACCGTCAACGCGGTGCCGCCCGGCTTCATCGACACGCCGATGCTGCGCCGCTCGGAGGAGCGCCAACTCCTCGGCGGGACGGTCGAGGAGCACATCCAGCGCACTCCGGTACGGCGGGTCGGCCGCCCGGAGGACATCGCCGCGGCCTGCGCCTTCCTCGCCTCCGAGGAGGCCGGCTACATCACCGGCCAGATCCTGGGCGTCAACGGCGGGCGGAACACGTGAGCGAGCAGAGCGAGCACGGCCAGAACCACGGCCCCGGCGAGACGGCCACCGAGCGCAGCGGGCACGGAGAGCACGGCTTGCACCACGGCACCGCCGCCGACACCGCCGCCGAGAACGACGTTCGCATCGCCCCGGTGCCGTACGACGACTGGGACCACGAGCTGTTCTCGGTCATCAACCATCCCCGGAAGCTGCCGCAGGCCAACGTCCTGGGGATCTTCCAGCGTCATCCGGCCCTGGCCCGGGCGTTCCTGACGTTCAACATGCACCTCAACACCACGACCCTGCCGGTGCGCGTCCGTGAGCTGGCCGTCCTGCGGGTGGCCTGGCGGCGGGGCAGCAGGTACGAGTGGGCGAGCCATGTCCTGATCGCCCGGAAGGCCGGGGTGACCGAGGCCGAGATCGACGAAGTCCGCACGGGGGCCGACACGTTGCTCAACCGGGCGGTGGACGAACTGGACACCGACTCGGGCCTGTCGGACGCGACCTACGCCGCGCTCGCCGCCGACCTGGACGAACACCAGCTGATGGACCTGGTGTTCACGATCGGCGCCTACACGATGCTCACGATGGCCCTCAACACCTTCGGCGTGGAACTCGACCCAGTGATCTCGGAAGAGAACTTCAGTTTCCCAAAACGAGAATGGTATTCTCACAAACGAGAGGGGTGATCCCATGCCACACTTCACCAAGCCCGAGGCCGGGAGCTGGACCGAGAACTACCCCGAGCTGGGCACCAGCCCGGTGAACTACGAGGACTCCATCGACCCCGCGTACTACGAGGCCGAGAAGGAAGCGATCTTCAAGAAGACCTGGCTGAACGTCGGCCGGGTCGAGCAAGTGCCCAAGGTCGGCAGCTACTTCACGAAGGAGCTGGCCGTCGCCGACACCTCACTGGTGATCGTGCGGGGCAAGGACAAGGAGATCCGCGCCTTCCACAACGTCTGCCGCCACCGCGGCAACAAGCTCGTGTGGAACGACTTCCCGGGCGAGGAGGTCAAGGGCACCTGCCGCCAGTTCACCTGCAAGTACCACGCCTGGCGCTACAGCCTCGACGGCGATCTGACCTTCGTCCAGCAGGAGAAGGAGTTCTTCGACCTGGACAAGGCGGACTACGGCCTCAAGCTGGTCCGCTGCGAGGTCTGGGAGGGGTTCGTCTTCGTCAACCTCGACCCCGAAGCCCAGCCGCTCAAGGAGTACTTGGGCGAGTTCGCGAAGGGCCTGGAGGGCTATCCCTTCCACGAGATGACCGAGGTCTTCACGTACAAGGCCGAGATCGGCAGCAACTGGAAGCTGTTCATCGACGCGTTCGCGGAGTTCTACCACGCGCCCGTCCTGCACATGAAGCAGGCCGTCAAGGACGAGGCCGACAAGCTCTTCAACGTCGGGTACGAGGCGCTGCACTACGAGATCCACTCCCCGCACTCGATGATCTCCTCCTGGGGAGGCATGTCCCCGCCCAAGGACCTGACCATCGTCAAGCCCATCGAACGCGTCCTGCGCAGCGGCCTGTTCGGGCCGTGGGAGGCGCCCGACATCGAGGGCCTGGAAAACCTGCCGACGGGCCTCAACCCGGGCCGGCACCGCGCCTGGGGCAACGACTCCTTCGAGTTCTTCCCCAACATGACCCTGCTGATCTGGAAGCCCGGCTGGTACCTGACGTACCACTACTGGCCGACGGCGGTGGACAAGCACATCTTCGAGGCCAACCTGTACTTCGTGCCCGCCAAGACGGCACGCGAGCGGCTGAAGCAGGAGCTGGCGGCGGTGACGTTCAAGGAGTACGCGCTCCAGGACGGCAACACGCTGGAGGCCACCCAGACGATGCTCAAGAGCCGGGTCGTCACCGAATTCCCGCTCTGCGACCAGGAGTTGCTGCTCCGCCATCTGCACAAGACGGTCGCCGACTACGTCAAGGAGCACACCGATGCTGCCCAGTGAGTTCGCGGCACTCGAGCCGTTCAACGCGTGGGTCCTGGAGTCCGAGCGCGACCGCTACAGCAAGCGCCTGGCCAGCTCCATGGAGGAGATGCAGACGTTCTACGACGCCGCGTTCCCGCTGCTGGAACAGGCCTCCGACCACCTCGACAAGTTCCCGCTCTCCGAACTCCCGGAGCAGGAGCGCAACTTGCTGCTCCTGATGTTCTCCCTGGTGAACGTGTCGTTCCCGGTCGAGGTCTGGAAGCAGGCCCGGGTGCCGGACAGCGGGGCCGCCTATATGGACCTCGTCGTCGAGCCGAAGGTCTGACCGGTCGTGCTCACGCTCAAAGCGGCGCGTGTACTGCACGTGGAGACGGGCGAGTTCGAGTCGCCGGGCCTGATCACGGTCGAGGGCGACCGCATCACGCACACCGGCGAGGGGTCCGGTGAGGGGTCCGGTGAGAACGAGGTTCTCGACCTCGGCGACGTGACTCTCCTGCCCGGTCTCATGGACATGGAGGTCAACCTCCTGATGGGCGGCCGGGGAGAGACGCTCGCGTTCTCCCCCGTCCAGGACGATCCCCCGCTGCGGATGCTCCGCGCGGTGGGCAACGCCCGGCGGACCCTGCGCGCGGGGTTCACCACGGTCCGTAACCTCGGCCTGTTCGTGAAGACGGGCGGCTATCTGCTGGACGTCGCGCTGGCCAAGGCCATCGACGCCGGCTGGATCGACGGCCCGCGCATCGTGCCCGCCGGACACGCCATCACCCCCACCGGCGGCCATCTCGACCCCACGATGTTCGCCGCGTACGCCCCCGGAATCATGCCTCTCTCCTTGGAAGAGGGCATTGCCAACGGTGTCGACGAGGTGCGGAAGGCCGTCCGCTACCAGATCAAGCACGGGGCACGGCTGATCAAGGTCTGCGCGTCCGGGGGCGTCATGTCCCACACCGGCACCCCCGGCGCGCAGCACTACTCCGACGAGGAACTGCGCGCCATCGTCGACGAGGCCCACCGGCGCGGACTGAAGGTGGCGGCCCACACCCATGGGGCCGACGCCGTCCGGTCCGCGGTGGAGGCGGGCATCGACTGCATCGAGCACGGCTTCCTGCTCGACGACGACACCATCGCGCTGATGGCGGAGAGGGGCACTTTCCTGGTGCCGACCACCGCTCTCATCGACGGGATGGACATGTCCCATGCCGCGCCCGAGCTGAAGGAGAAGGCCGCCGAGATCTTCCCCCGGGCGAAGACGGTGGTGGCCAGGGCCGGCAAGGCGGGTGTCCGGATGGCGCTGGGCACGGACGCACCGGCGATCCCGCACGGTCGCGGCGCCCAGGAGCTGATCGCCCTGGTCGACCGAGGGATGACTCCCCTGGAGGCGCTCCGGGCGGCGACCGTCAACGCGGCGGAGCTGATCGACGCCGACGACCGGGGCCGTATAGCGGAGGGCCTGCTCGCCGATCTGATCGCGGTGCCGGGCAATCCGCTGGAGGACGTCTCCGTGATGGCGGACGTCCGGTTCGTGATGAAGGGCGGGAAGGTGTTCCGCGACGAACGCCGCTGACTCCAACGCCCATGCCAGCGGCGGGAGTTGATCACACCGGCCCGTCGAAGGGTCGTAGCATCCGCACGATCATGTCGACCGTGCGCTCGACGGGACGGTTGCGGGCCGTGACCGTGGACAGGAGGGTGCGGGTCAGTACGGCGCCGAGGAGCATGTCGAAGACGTCGTCCGGGTCCACGGCGGGGTCGACGGTCCCGGTCGGCGCGGCGCGCAGGATGTCCTGGAACTGCGGTCGCGCCGACACGCGCAGCAGCATCTCCGGCGGCCGGGGCGTGTTCGACGTCTGGGAGTGCGCGAAGAGGCCGGCCGCGGCGGCACGGGCCGCGGGCGCGCCGAAGGCCGCCAAGTAGGCACGCACGAACCGGCGGAGGTCGCGTCGCAGGTCCCCCGTCGGTTGGACGCTCAACGGGCTGAGTCCGGGGAACGTGGCCTCTTCGATCAGCTCGATCCGGGACGGCCAGCGGCGGTAGATGGCGGAGGCGTGCACACCGGAGTGTTCCGCGACCGCCTGGATCGTCGTCGCGTCGAAGCCGCGCTGGACGAGGAGTTCGCGCGTTGCCGCGAGGGCCCGTTCGTTGATGCTCGTGTCCCGTGGACGGCCCGGGGCGCGGCGCGGTTCTGCCATGCCGTGATTGTAGTGACCGGGCGGTGTTCCGCGTTCTTAATTATAGGAGACTGTCTTCTGTAATTGCCTCTGTGTGGCTACAGTCCGAAGGGGACGGACTTCGGAGTGCGGAGGAGAGTCTGATGCGTGCTGCTGTACTGCGGGGCGGGAGCGTCGAGGCGCGGACCGTCGACGATCCGGTCCCCGGACCGGGCCAACTCCTCGTCCGCTCGCTGGCGTGCGGGATCTGCGCGTCGGATCTGCACTTCATGGACCATCCGGAGGCGGGCGCCGACGACGACAGCGGGATGTCGACGTACGACCAGGACGTCGACATCGTGATGGGTCACGAGTACTGCGCCGAGGTCGTGGACTACGGCCCCGGTACCGAGCGGCGGATCCCGGTCGGGACGCGGGTGAGTTCGCTGCCCGTGCTGGCCACCCCGGCCGGCCGCAGGATCATCGGCCAGAGCCCCGAAGCACCGGGCGGGTTCGGGGAGTTGTTCCTGCTGACCGAGGCCATCACCCGGGTCGTGGTGTCGGACCTACCGAGCGAGATCGTGTGTGTCGCCGACGCGATCTCGGTGGGCTGGTCGACCGCGTCCCGCGCCCAACTGACCGTGAAAGAGGCGGCGTTGGTCATCGGCTGCGGGGCCATCGCCCTCTCGGCGATCGGCCGGCTCAAGAACCTCGGTGTCGGCCCGATCGTGGCGGCCGACCTCGTGGCGTCACGTCGTGCGACCGCGCTGGCGATGGGCGCCGACGTGGTCGTCGACCCGGCCGAGGTCTCGCCGTACGAGGCGTGGCGCAACGCGGCCGGTCCACAGGCGAGTTGTGTCGTGTTCGAGTGCGTCGGCGTCCCCGGCGTTCTCGACTCGATCATCAAGGGCTGCGAGCGCGGAACCCGGATCTTCTCCGTCGGCGGTCCGCCGGAGGGCGACCATCTGCACACCCTGACCGCGAAGCGGAAGGGGCTCAACATCCAGTTCGGGGGCGGCCCGTCGATGGACCACTGGGACGAGGCGTTCCGGGCGGTCTGCTCCGGCGGCCTCGATGTCGGGCCGATGCTCGGCCACACCGTCGGGCTCGACGGGGTGCCGGCCGCGCTCGACGCCGCACGGGACGCCGACGGGCCGGCCCGCATCATCGTCGTACCAGGGAGCTGAACACTCATGAGCGAGACCGACGAACTTGCCCAACTGCGCGCCACCGTCGAATCGTTGGCGGCGAAGGTGCGTGCCTTGGAGGACCAGGTCGAGATCACCCAGCTCGTCGCCCAGTACGGACCCGCGGTCGACAGCGGCTCCGGAGATGCCGCGGCGGGGCTGTGGACCGAGGACGGCGTCTTCGACGCGGTCCCCCATCTGCGGATGGAGGGCCACGACGGCATCGCCGGCATGGTCCACGGACCCAACCACCAGAGCGTGATCCACAACGGCTGCGGTCACGTGCTGACCGCGCCGCACGTCGTCGTCGACGGCGACCACGCCACCGGCCGTAGCCACGCGCTGCACCTGCGCTGGGACGCCGACGCCGGACGGTTCTGGGTGTTTCAGGTCTCCGCCAACACCTGGCGCTGGGTGCGCACTTCGGAGGGCTGGCGGATAGCCGAGCGGGTCAACGCCAACCTCGACGGCACCGAGGGACCGCGCGCGATGCTGGCACCGTCCTCCAACTCGCTCCACCTGGAGGAGAGTTGAAGATCGGGATCATCGGGTCGGGCCGCATGGGGCGGCCGATCGTCGAGCGCCTCGTGGCCGCGGGACATGACGTCACCGTCCACTCACGCCACCCGGAGACGCACGCCGACGCCGAGGCGGACGGGCCGAGTTCGGCCGACACAATCGAAGCGACTGTGCGCGACGCCGACGCGGTGTTCGTCGTCGTACTGACGGACGAGCAGGTGCGATCGGTGTGCCTCGGCCCTCACGGTGCCATCGCGGCCATGGCGGCGGGGGCGACGCTCGTCCAGCACACCACCTCCGCCCCCGGAACCGCCCGCCTGCTCGCCGAAGCGGGCGCGGAGCGCGATGTCCGAGTGCTGGACGCCGCACTCTCGGGCGGACCGCACGACATCGCCGCGGGCCGCCTCACCCTGTGGGTAGGCGGGGACGAGGCCCAACTGGAACAGATCCGCCCGCTGTTGGAGACGTATGCCTCGCCGGTCATGTTCGTGGGACCGGCCGGCAACGGTCAGCGGGTCAAGCTCGTCAACAACGCCCTGTTCGTGGCACAGGTCGGGCTCGCGGTCGACGCGGTGCGGGTGGCGGGGTCGCTGGGCATCGACGAGAAGGTGATTCTCGCGGCCCTGCAACACGGCAGCGGTGCCAGTCGGGCGCTCGGTGTCGTCGCGAGTGGCGGGTCGGTCGACTCGGTCGCGGTGCGGCTCGCGGACCTGATGAGCAAGGACGTCGCCGTGGTACGCGAGGTCGCGCGCAGCACCGGTGCCGACCTTGGGATCATCGGGACGGTGCTGTCGTCGGACGCGGTCGAGAAGAAGGTTCTCCAACGGCCGCCGTCATGACGCAGGCATGCGAACTCCGCGCCAATGCTGCCCTGTTGACGCTTTTGCTGCGACTACCCGAATTTCGATTACCTGAATGAGGAGTGCGAAGTGGCTGAATCTCTCGCGAGCAAGTACGGGCCGTGGGGTGTCGTCGCCGGCGGGTCGGACGGGGTGGGTGCCGCGTTCGCCCACCGGCTGGCCGCCCAGGGGATGAACGTGGTGCTGGTGGCCCGGCGCCTGCCCGTGCTGGAGGCGTCCGCCGACGAGATCCGCGCACGCTACGGCGTCGAGGTCCGGACCGTCGCCCTCGACCTCACCTCCTCAACTGCCCTGGCGGAGCTGGAGGAGGCGACCGCCGGGCTGGAGGTCGGCCTCTTCGTGTACAACGCGGGCAGCGACGACCGCAGCGTCCCGTTCCTCGACAAGGACCTCGACACCCACCTCGGGCTGGTGCGGCGCAACTGCACCGCCGTACTCGAAGCGGCCTACCGCTTCGGCGGCCCGATGGTGGCGCGCAAGCGGGGAGCCGTGGTCCTGGTGACCTCGGGCGCCGCATGGGCGGGTGGCGCCACACTCGCCGCCTACGGCGCGTCGAAGGCCTTCGACCTCATCCTCGCGGAGAGCCTGTGGGCGGAGTGGCAGGGCAGCGGGGTGGACGTCCTCGGGCTGGTGCTCGGCAGGACCGACACCCCGTCCCTGCGCCGGACCGAAGGCGTCCAAGGGGGCTCCTACGGCGGCGACTTGGCCGATCCCGACGATGTGGCCGCCGAGGCGCTCGACCATCTCTCCGACGGTCCGACCTGGATCTGCGGCAGCCCCACCCCGACCGGCGGTTCACCGTTCGGGGCGTTGAGCCGCCGAGACGCGGTCCTGGCGATGAGCCGGGGCGCGACCGCGCACAAGGAACAGTGACGGTCTCGGCCCGGTCCACCGACCCGGCGGCCCGGCCTACTGGCCCTTGATGCGTTCCTTCATGGCGTCGAGCTGCGTGAGAATGGGATATCCGCTCACGCTCAGTGCGTTCCCGTGTCCCGTCTCGTGGATGTCGAACACGGACTGGATGGCGGCGTAGAAGCCCTGGACGTCGAGACTCTGGTTGACGGCCCGCTTCGCCTGGCGCAGTCCGAAGGACGGCATCCGGGCAATCTGGTGGGCCAACTCCAGGGCCTCGGTGACCAGTTGGTCGAGCGGGACGACCTTGTTCACCATGCCGACCCGCTCCGCCTCCTCGGCGGTCACGGCCCGTCCGGTGAAGAGGATCTCCTTCGCCTTGCGCGGGCCCAACTCCCAGGTGTGGCCGTGGTATTCGACTCCCCCGATGCCCATGTGGACGACGGGGTCGGAGAATTCGGCGTTCTCGGCGGCCACGATCAGGTCGCAGGGCCAGCAGAGCATCAGTCCACCCGCGATGCACTTGCCCTGCACGGCCGCGATCGTCGGCTTGGGCACGTTGCGCCAGCGCAGGGTGTACTCCAGGTACCGGCGGGTCTCGGCGCTGTAGATCCACTCCAGGGTGATCTCCTTCGGCGCCGGCCAGCGGTCCTTCAGGTCGTGTCCCGAGGAGAAGTGCTTGCCGTTGGCCTTCAGGAGAATGACCTTCACGTCCTCGTCGGCCGCGGCCCGGCTCCAGGCCGCGTCCAGGGCGTCGAGGAGTTCACTGTTCTGCGCGTTGGCGACCTCGGGCCGGTTGAGGGTGATGATCCCCACCCGGCCGTCGACCTCGTACAGGATCTCGTCCATGCGTCTTGTCCTCTGTCGGCTCTGGTGTGTCGGCTCTCTGGGCTGACGGCTCTAGCGGGGCAGGCCGAGGATGCGCTCGGCGATGATGTTGCGCTGGATCTCGGACGTGCCGCCGGCGATCGTCCCGCCGAAGCTGCGCGCGTACCTTTCGAACCAACTGGCGTTGAACGTCTCCAAGTTCATATGGGTGTACGGCCCTGTCTGCACCGGGTGCAACAGCGCCTCGGCGCCGTGCTGTTCGAGGGCGTGCAGTTCGGCGCTCTGCGCGGCCTCGGAGCCGAGCAGTTTGAGCACCGAGATCTCCACCGGATTCCGGTCGGGGCCGAGGAGCCGGTAGCCGAGCAACCGCAGTGCCTGGACGTCCATTTGGAGGGTGGCGTGCCACTCCTCGTCGCAGGCCGCGTCATTGATCAGGGCGTCCATCCGCTCGGCGTAGTGCACCCACAGCAGGGTCCGTTCGTGGCCGAGCGAGCCGTTGGCCACGCGCCAGCCCTCGTTGAGGGGGCCGACGAGGTTCTCCTTCGGGACGTGGACGTCGGTGAAGAACACCTCGTTGAAGTCGAGGTCGTCCGGCGCGGCGATCGACCCGAACGGCCGCCGGACCAGGCCCTCGGAGTCGGTGGGGATGAGCAGGACGCTGATCCCCTTGTGCTTGGGGGCCTCGGGGTCGGTGCGGACGAAGGTGAGCAGGACGTCGGCGTCGTGCGCGCCCGAGGTCCACACCTTCTGTCCGTTGACGACGAAGTGGTCGCCTTCAAGGGCCGCGCGGGTGCGCAGCCCGGCCAGGTCGGAGCCGGCTCCGGGTTCGCTCATGCCGAGCGACGCGGTGATCTCGGCGCGCAGCAGGGGTACGGCCCAGTCGCG
The DNA here is from genome assembly GCF_035982055.1 of Streptomyces sp. NBC_01288. Lineage (NCBI taxonomy): Bacteria > Bacillati > Actinomycetota > Actinomycetes > Kitasatosporales > Streptomycetaceae > Streptomyces > Streptomyces sp. NBC_01288. Next base: position 10,025,644 of record NZ_CP108427.1, on the reverse strand, counting down.
TTTCTGTTGCTCGGTACCGAAGGTGAGCAGCGAGGCCGCGATGATGTTGAGGCCCTGCGGGTTGAAGCTGTGGTAGATCCGCCGCCGGGACAACTCCTCCAGGTGGGCGACGACTTGAGGCAGGGTGGCGTTGCGGCCGCCGTACTCGGGCGGCTGGGCGGGCAGCAGCCAGCCCGCGTCGAAGAGCTTGCGCTGCCAGTGCCGGGCCCAATCGGGTATGTCCGCACTGGACTTGGAGCGGACCGTGGCCTCTTCGGGTGCGGGCAGGTGGGCGTCGAGGAAGTCGCTGAAATCGGCGCGGAACTTCTCGACCTCGGGGTCGGGGGCCAGCCTCATACCAGCAGCGCCTTCCTGTGCTCGGACGCCGTACCGAGGAGCAGGTCCCCGGCCTTGGCCCGCTTGAGATGGATCTGCAGCTCGTTCTCCCACGTGTAGCCCATGGCCCCGAAGAGCTGGAACCCGTTCTGGAAACAGACCCGTTGGCAGTCTCCGGCGGCGGCTTTGGCCATCGCTGCGGCCCGGCCGCGGCGTGGGTCGTCCTCGGCGATGGTGAGCGCGGAAAAGTAGGCGAGCACCTTGGCGCGTTCGATCGCGACGTACATGTCGGCGGCCTTGTGCTTGACCGCCTGGAACGAGCCGATGGGGACGCCGAATTGGTGCCGTTGCTTCACATGGGCGACGACCAGGTCGAGGATGCGCCGGCAACTGCCCACGGTGCTCACCGCCAGGCCCATCAGGGCCAGGTCCGGTACGCCGGCGACCAGGTCAGGCACGTCCACCCGGGCGATGTGCAGGGTCGGGTCGAACACCGAAAGCCGCTCGGCCGCCAGGTCCTTTCCGTCCCGTACGACCACGCCCTCGGAGGTGAGAATCGCGATCTCGTCCGCGCGGTCGGCGTCGAGGACGAACTTTCCCTCCCCGTCGAAGACACCGGTGCCCGAGCCGCGCGGAAGCCGCCCGGCCAGCGGCGCGAACCAGGTCGCCGTGGCGAGGAAGGGCGTCGGATCGGCTACGTAACCCAACTCCTCCAGAACGATGGCCAGTTCCACCGGCGGGGCTTCGAGCCAGCCCAACTCCAGATAGGTGTCCCAGAGTTGCTTCTCGGGCAGGGACCGTGACTTGGTGACCGTTTCGCGGACCACTCGCTGGAGCAGCCGCTGTTCGTCGTCGAACTCAAACTCCATGCGCGACCTCCAGAAGGACCTTGCCGATGGCGCGGCGGCCCAAGCTGAGAGCCTCGGCGACGTCGGCGAGCGGATACACGGCGTGGACGCGGGGCCGGATCGTCCCGGCGGCGAACAGTCCGTGGAGTTCGGTGCGGGCGGCGACCAGGTCGTCCCGCCGGTGCCGCGCCCAGCCGCCGAGGTCGAAGCCGTGCAGGGTGACACCTTTGAGCATCGGGAGGTTGAGCGGGATACGCGGGATCTCCCCGCTCGCGAACCCCACGCTCACGAACCGTCCGCCCCAGCGCATCGCCCGCAACGCCTCCTCCGCGTACGGCCCGCCGACGGGGTCGATCACGACATCGGCACCGCCCGCGTCCCGCAGGCTCCGCTTCAGATCGTCGTACGGCAGGGTCAGCCGCGCGCCCTGCTCGGCGCACGCCCTTCGCTTCTCCTCCGTCGAGGCGACGGCGACGACCTCCGCGCCGAGCAGCGCGGCGAGTTCGACGGTCGCGAGCCCGACCCCGCCGGCCGCACCGAGAACGGCGACCCGCTCACCCGGCTGTACGTCGGCGACCAGGCGGAGGGCGTCGAAGGCGGTGGCGTGGCTGACCCCGAAGGCCGCCGCGCGCTCGGTGGGGATTCCCTCGGGGATACGGCTCAAGCCGGCCGACCGTGCGGTGACGCGTTCGGCGAAGGCGCCGACGAACATCGACCCGAAGACCCGCTCGCCCTTCTCGAATCCGTTCGCGGAGGCGGCGACCACACCGGCGAACTCGCTGCCGGGGGTGAAGGGCGGCTCCGCCTTCACCTGGTAGGCGCCGTCGATGACGAGGACGTCGGCGAAGTTGACGGCGGCGTAGTGCACGTCGACCGGGATGCCACCCTCCGGCCCGGCCGACTCCCCTTCAGGTACGACCGGTTCGGGGATGTCCTCGACGACCACCGGGCCGCCGACGGCGTTGCAGCGGGCGGCTCTCATAGCCGGGTCGTCGCGGCGAGTTCGGCCGCCTGGGCCGCCATCTGGAGCACGACGTCGCCGTAGTGGGCCATCTTCGGGTTGCCGCCCTCGCCCCTGACGTGACGGGCGTAGCCGCCTTCGAGGACGATGGCCATCTTGAACCGGGCGAGGATCACGTAGTAGTCGATCTCGCTGACGTCGCGCCCGCTGACCTTGGCGTAGTGCTCCAGCAGGTCGGCGCGGTCGGGCATGCCGGTGTAGTCGACGTAGCCCTTCTGGGTGCGGTCCTCGTCGGCGTCCGGCCAGCCCATGATGACCCAGCCGAGGTCGAGCAACGGGTCGCCCACGGTGGCCATTTCGAAGTCGACGAGGGCCGCGAGCTTGGCGGGCGCGCCGTGCTGGAACATGACGTTGGCGAACTGGTAGTCGCCGTGGATGATGCCGGGTTCCCAGTGGGCGGGACGGTGTTCCCGCAGCCAGGCAGCGGCGTTCTCCAGTCCGGGTATCTCGCGGAACCTGAACTCGGCCAGGTGGGCGAGCCAGCGGTCGACCTGCCGGTCGTGGAAGCCGTCAGGCCGGCCGAAGCCTTCAAGACCCTGGGCCCGCCAATCCACGTTGCCCAACTTGGCGATGCCCTCGACGAGTTGGTACGCAAGGCCCGAACGCAGGGACAGGTCGCCGAGGAACGGCTCGGGCCAGCCGTCGGTGTTCATCGGCGACCAGCCGTCGACGTGTGCCATGAGATAGAAGCAGGAACCGAGCACGCTCGTGTCGTCGCACACGGCGATCGCCTCGGGGTGCGGGACGTCCGTGCCGTTGAGCGCGTTGAGAACGCGGTATTCACGGAGCATGGTCTCGTTGCGCCCCGGCGGAACCTTCTCCGGCGGTTTGCGCAGCACCATGCTGCGGTCGCCGCGCCGGATGCCGTAGATGTCGTTGGAGGTTCCGCCGGAGATGTACGACGTCTCGACGGGTTCGCCGGGGGCGATGCCCTGGTCGTCCAGCCAGCGGGTGAGTGATTCCGTGTTCGCGAGCGTCACAGCAGGTCCTCCAACTGCTTCCGGGCCCATTCGCGGCGGGTGGGCAGGTGCTGGGTGGGCCAGAGGCCGGGGGCCGCTTCGTAGCCGCGCAGGACGTCACGGGCGACGGTGATCTTGTGGACCTCGGTGGGGCCGTCGACGACCGCCATGACGGCAGCGCCGTTCCACATGTCCGCGAACGGCATCTCGTTCGACACACCGAGGGCGCCGTGCAGATGCATCGAGCGGTACACGACGTCGTGCAGCACCTTCGGGGTGAGGAACTTGATGGCGGCGATGTCCTTACGGACCCGCTTGTAGTCCTGGTACCGGTCGATCTGCCAGGCGGTGTAGAGCACGAAGAGCCGGAACTGGGCGAGTTGGGCGTAGGAGTCGGCGAGGTCGGCGCGGACGAGCTGCTTGTCCGCGAGCCGCTCGCCCTGGGTCTCGCGGGACAGGGCCCGCTCGGCCATCATGTCGAGCGCCTTCTGGCTCTGGCCCACGACCCGCATCGCGTGGTGGACGCGGCCACCGCCGAGCCGGGTCTGGGCGATCGCGAAGGCCTGGCCCTCACCGCCGAGCAGGGCGTCGGCGGGGACGCGGACGCCGTCGTAGGCGATGAGTGCGTGCATGCCCTCGTCGGTGGCCTCGCCCATGATGCCGAGGTGGCGCTCGATGCGGACGCCGGGGGTGTCGCTGGGTACGAGGAACATCGACATGCCCTTGTAGGGGCCGACGTCGGGGTTCGTCACGGCCATCACGATGACGAACTTCGAGGTGCGGGCGTTGGAGGAGAAGAACTTGCGGCCGGTGATGACCCAGTCGTCGCCGTCGCGTTCGGCGCGGGTGGTGAACATCGTGGGGTCGGCGCCGGCCTGTGGCTCGGTCATGGAGAAGCAGGAGAAGCACTCGCCTTCCAGCAGCGGCCGGAGGTAGCGCTCCTTCTGTTCTTCGGTGCCGTAGCGGGCGATGATCTCGGCGTTGCCGGTGTCGGGTGCGGCCGTGCCGAAGATGACGGGGGCCCAACTCGACTGGCCCAGGATCTCGTTGATGAGCGCGAGCTTGACCTGGCCGAAGCCGCGCCCGCCGAGTTCGGGTCCGAGGTGCGGTGCCCACAGGCCCTCGTCGCGGACCCGTTGCTTCAACGCCCGGACTGTGGGGCCGAGTTCGTCGTCGAGCGGATGGTACGCCCGGTCCGGATAGAGCAGGTCGAGCGGCTCCACGCGCTCGGAGCGGAATCGCCGGATCCACTCCAGTTTCTCCTCGAACTCCGGCTCGGTGGAAAAGTCCCATGCCATGTCAGACGAACCTCCTGCCAACCCGGACGGATGGCGATGAGAATATCATTCTCATCTCACGCAAGTAAGGGTCTCGAAACTTGCAGTGCGCCCTTCGGTAGGGGAAGCCGGGGTGTTACCGCTGAAGTGGAGTATCGTTCTTCAAGTGACAGCTGTCCCCGAAGAACAACCAGCCTGGCGCCAGCGCGCCGTTGAGCGTTCCACCCGTGCCGCCAAGCTCCGCGCCGAACAACGTGTGCAGCGCTTCCTCGACGCGGCGCAGGGACTCATCGCGGAGAAGCGGACGACGGACTTCACCGTCCAGGAGGTCGTGGACCGCTCCAAACAGTCACTGCGCAGCTTCTACCAGCACTTCGACGGCAAACACGAGCTGCTGCTCGCCCTGTTCGAGGACGCGTTGTCCAAGTCGGCGGCGGAGATCCGCGAATCGGCAGGCTCCCTGTCGGATCCGCTCCAGGCCCTACAGCTCGGGGTGACGATGCTGTTCGAGCAGTCGCTGTCCAACCCCGGTGTGGAGCGCCCCCTGTTCAGCGACTTCGCACTCCAACTCCTCGTGAAGCACCCCGCGCAGGTGGCGACCGCTCACCTCCCCCTGCACCAGGTGTTCACGGAGTTGGTCGAGCAGGCCGAGGACGCCGGCGTCATCCCCGCCGGAAAGCCTCGCCGTCAGGCCTCGATCCTGATGCAGACGGTCATGTTCGTCGCGCAGGGCAACGGAGTTCCGGCCGGCAGCCATGCGGCCCCGGTCACCGCCGAGGAGGTCTGGCAGTTCTGTCTCGGCGGCCTCTCGGGCGTCCCGGTGCACAACTGACGGACGGCTGACGGGTATACGACGGGCAGTCGACGACGTAATTGACGCTCTCCACAGCGGAGAGTACGGTTCTCGCCCACTGGAACGAGGGGTGGGCGATGACCGAGCCGCTACGGCATGGAGTGCAGCGCTACCGGGTCGTGCAGTGGGCCACCGGGAACATCGGCGCCCGCACGATGCGTGCCGTACTGGAGCATCCGAACCTGACCTTGGCCGGGGTGTATGTCCACACCCCGGCCAAAGCAGGTCTGGACGCAGGCGAGTTGAGCGCGGACAGGCTCGGCGCCACGGGGATCCTCGCAACGCACGACATCGACGAGATCCTGGCGCTCGGCGCCGACTGCGTCCTCTACACCCCACGCACCTGCGACTTCGACGAGGTGTGCGCGCTGCTCTCGTCAGGCGTGAACGTCGTGTCCACGCGCGGCGAGTTCCATCACCCGCCCAGCCTGGACCCGGTCACACGGAAGCGGATCGAGGACGCGTGCGAGCGGGGCGGGACCTCGGTGTACAGCACGGGCAGCAGTCCCGGGTTCATCACGGAGGCGCTGCCACTCACGCTCACCTCGATCCAGCGGCGGCTCGACGCGCTGACGATCGACGAGTTCGCGGATCTCTCCCAACGGGACTCCCCCGGGCTGCTGTTCGAGGTGATGGGCTTCGGCCGACCCCCTGCCGCATTCGGCGAACAGCGCCTGGCCGGACTGCGCGACAGCTTCGGCCCGTCGTTGCGGCTGCTCGCCGAGGCCCTCTCGACACCGCTCGACTCGGTGGAGGCGGTCGGCGAGGTAGCAACTGCCCGCCATACCACCCGAATCGCCGCGGGCACACTGCCCGCGGGCACCGTAGCCGCGCAGCGGATCACCGTGTCCGGCCTACGCGAAGGCCAACCCCTGCTGCGGTTCCGCGCCAACTGGTACTGCACCACCGACCTCGACCCCGGCTGGGATCTCCGCGCGACCGGCTGGCATGTCGCGGTCGAGGGGGACGCGCCGCTCGACGTCGACCTGCGGTTCCCGGTGCCGCTCGACCGGATGGCGGCGATGTCCCCGTCGTACACCGCGAACCGTGCGGTGAACGCCGTGCCGTTCGTCTGCGCGGCGGCCCCCGGAATCCGCACCACGGCCGACCTTCCGCAGATCGTCGCCGACCTCGGGTGACGCCGGCGCGACCGGGCCCGGAACCCGGACGGGCCGCACGGAACCCGGACGGCCCTCAACCGGCACCGAGTCGACCTGCGCCTGGAACTCAGACCGTGCCGGCCGGTGCCACGACCTCGGGCTCTCCGTCCTCGTCGATCGAGTACTTCAGGAAATCGTCGACCATGCGGTGGAACAGCGTTGCCAGTTGCTGCAGTTCGTCCGTCGACCACTCCGAGAGGGCCATTTGCATGCCGCGCGCACCGGCGTCCCGGACACTGCTCACGGCCTTCCGGCCGGCCTCGGTCAGCTCGATCCGCTGGGCGCGGCGGTCGTCGGGGTCGGGCACGCGGGTGACGTAGCCGGACTTCTGGAGTTGCTGCACCGTACGCGTCACATGCGAGGCCTCGACCCCGAGGCGATGGGCCAGCTCCCCGGGGCGCAGCGGGTCGGAGTCGGCGACCTGGCGCAGCAACGCCACCGCCGCGCGGTCCAGGGGCACACCGGCGAGGGCCATCAGCCGGTCGTGCTGGCGGGCGCGCGTGCTCAGGTAGGTGATCCGAGTGAGGGCTCGCTCGATCTCGGTCACCTCCGGGGAGGCGGGGGCTTCGGGGATCGGTGGTGTGGACATGGGACCCACTTTACCATATTGTTGCGTAACTCAAGTAAGTTACCGCATCCGTTTGGCGCGCGTACTGCGGAGAGAGTACTTGCCGGGCGTTCCGCCGCTCCGCCGCCCCCACACCTCGCCCCGTTCCCGCCTCCGCGCCCACCTCAGCGAAGCCTCACCAGGGCTTCTGGCTCGCGAAGAACCGCTCGAAGAAGTCCACCTTGGCCGCGTCCGCGAGGGCGAGCGGGCCGAACCGGTCGCCGAGTTCCATCGTGGTCGCGAAGCGGTGGTTCGCCGCGGGCCAGCGGGTGAGGCCGCGGCTGTTCGGGTCGCCGTGGGTCACGAAGTTCACCACGTAGTCGGACAGGGTGTCGGCGACCGTGCGGTCCGCGTCGGTCCAGGGCAGGTTCGTGGCGTAGAGGTTGTCGAAGACGTAGTTGATCTCCGAACCGTGGTATGCCCCACGGGAGTTGGCGCCGGTCGCGGTCGGCGGGACGTGTTCCCAGTAGTACGTGAACACCGGGCTCTTGGCCGTCTCACCCCACTCCGCCGCCCACAGGTTCGCGGAGACGCGCGAGCCCTCGCGGGCGGAGGCGTTGCGGGCCTGGCCCGCCTCCGTGTCGGTGGTGGCGGGGTAGAGCTTCAGGAACTCGTCGGCGAGCGTGCCGTACTCCTTCTCCGCGGTGCTCAGATAGTCCGCGAGCTTCACGGTCGGGGCCGGGGAGGCGCCGTTCTCGTCCTTGTTGCCGCCGGCCAATACGGGCACGTCGTTCAAGTGGCCGCCCGCCAGGGCCTGTTCGTACGTCCACGGCTTGACCCAGCCGTCAAGGACCGGGCGGAACTCCGGCGGGTTGCCGTTCACCGGTCCGCTGACCGTGGTGTCGCTCGCGTTCTGACCCGCCATCAACTTGGTGCTGTCCAGGGCCCGGAGAGCGGTCAGCGAAGTGGTGCCGAGTGCTTCGGCGTACGCGGTGCCCTGGCTCTCCGCCGTTTCCGGCGTGCGGTACGACGCTGCCAGCGCCGCGATCTCGGGGTCGCCGGTGGCTCGGGCGCCGCCGCTCTCGGAGATCGCGCCCTGGAACAGGCCCTTGGCGAGCGGGGAGTAGATGAGGTGCATCACCGAGGCGCCGCCCGCGGACTGGCCTGCGATCGTCACGCGGTCCGGGTCGCCGCCGAACGCGGAGATGTTGCGCCGTACCCAGCGCAGGGCCGAAATCTGGTCCAGTAGACCGTAGTTGCCGGACGCCTGGTGTCCGGACTCCGCGCTGAGTTCGGGGGTGGAGAGGAAACCGAACACGCCGGTGCGGTAGTTGAGGGTCACCACGACCAGGCCCTTGGCGGCGAGGCCCGCGCCGTCGAAGCCCGGGTCGGAGGCGTAGCCGCCGGTGAACCGGCCGCCGTAGATCCAGACCAGGACCGGGCGCTTCTCGCGTGAACTCGCCGCGCCGGTCCAGACGTTGAGGTTGAGGCAGTCCTCGCTCATGGTGACCGAGGCCGAACCCATCAGCTGCTGGGGGCAGATGTCCCCGAAGGTGTCCGCGACGCGCACGCCGGTCCAGGATGTCGCCCGCTGCGGCGGACGCCAGCGGTTGGCGCCCGCCGTGGTCGCCGCGTACGGCAGCCCCTTGAACACGGTGACGCCGGGGACGAGGGAGGCCACGCCGGACACGCGGCCGGTGTCGATGCGGAGCGGGCCGGTGAGTGGGGTTCCTGAGGTCGTGGGGTCCGCCGCGTCGGCGCTCGTTCCCGCACCGACGAGTGCGGCCGTCGCGGCGACGGTCAGCGACCCGTTGAGGAAGGTCCGACGGTTCATGGCGTTCGAAAGCATGGGGGGCTCCCTGGTCTAGGTACTCGCGAACGTAAATTCCGCCGACCAGGATTGCCAACACTATTGTCAACTTCAGAGCGGATCCACAGCATGCTCCCGCAGTGGGCCCACGAACAGGCCCCGCTGCGCGCAGGTGTCGAGGATGCGGGGCACCGCGCCGAGGGTGGCGCGCCAACTGCCGGGCGCCGAGGTGCAGTCGGAGTCGTGCAGCAGGACGGTGCCGCCGCCGCGCAGGTCCTCGGTGACCGTCCGGTGGACCGACTCGGGTGTGGCACGCGCCCGCCAGTCCTCGCCCCAGGCCGTCCACAGCACCGGCGTGAGCTCCAGGCGGCGGGCCGCGAGGTGGGCGGCGGTCGACATCACGCCGTAGGGCGGCCGGAAGAGCCGTGGCGCGCGCCCGATGAGGTCGCCGACGGTGTCGCGGGCGCGGGTCAGATCGTCGTGGGTGGCGCGGGGACCGCGCAGCAGCAGCGGCCGGTGCAGCCAGCCGTGAACGGCGATCTCGTGTCCGGCGGCGGCCATCTCGCGTACCAGGCCGGGGGCGCGTACGGCTTGGTTGCCGAGGAGGAAGAACGTGGCGTGGACCCGGCGCTCGTCAAGCAGCCGTAGGAACAACGGAGTTGACAGCGGGTCCGGCCCGTCGTCGAAGGTGAGCGCCACGTGGTCCGGCCGACCGCGACCGGCGAGGCGGGGCATGACGCGGTTGCGCAGCGGGCCGTAGGTGGAGAGGACGGGGGCGGCGTACGCGGCGGCGAGGATCGGGAGTGCGGGGAGCGCGACGCGGGCGGTCGTGCGGAGGAGGCGGGTGGCTGTCATGGGAGGCGGCCCTTCGTGCGGCCTGTGAGGGGCGCGATGCGCGCCGCGCCGGGAGGGCGCGGCTCGGCACAGGCGGTCGTAGAGAGAAGGCCTACTGGGGTCATGCGTGGCGCCCCTCCACGTAGCCCTCGACGGAAATGGCAGATGGGGAGGGGAAGTTGCGCGACGCGGCGCAGGCGGCCGCATGAAGAAGGTGTACGACAGTCATGGGCGGCGCCCCTTCGTGCGGCGCGCGGCGGACCCGGTGTGCGCGGGGTCGAGGATGCGCGGCGCGGCACACGCGGTCACGCGGAGGGGGCCTGCGGTTCTCACGCGTGGCGCCCTTTCGCGTAACCCCCGTGGGAGACGTGATCCGCGTGGTGTGCGTGGCCCAGGTCGTCGAGGTCGAGGCCGTGTCCGATGGCGTGCATCAGGCGTGGGCCGCCCTCGGTCGTGGCGACCGCCGTGCCGACGGCGCCCGCCCAGACCGCGCACGCCAGGACGGTGGTGGTCGCGAGCCGCACGGCGGCCGGTCGGCCGACCCGCCGGGCGATGGGCGGCACGGTGAGTGGCGCGGAAGGCGGGGTGGCGGGCTGCGCGGTGAGTCGCGCGGTCGACCGAGTGGTGGTCGGGGCGGCGGGCCCGATGCCCGCCCGGCAGATCCTGGCCGTCTCCTCGGCCGGGCCCCGGTGTGGGCCGAGCGACTCGTCCGCGAACAGGGTGAGACCCGCCTCCCGTTGCAGCAACCCTCGCGGGCCGTCGATCAACTCGCCCAGCTCGTGCTTGAGTTGGGCCGGGTCCCGGATCCACGCGGCGACGCCCGCCTCGTCCAGGGCGGCCGCGTTGGTCAGCCCGTGGCCGGGTATGCAGCCGTAGCTGGCGACGGGCAGGCCGGTGGCGAAGGCCTCCAGGGAGGTCAGGCCGCCGGCGTTCTGCACCAGGACGTCGGCGGCGTGCATCAGGCCGGGCATGTCGTCGACCCAGCCGTGGACGTGTTCGATGCCGTCCGCGCGGAGCTGGTCGGCCAGTGTCTCGTTGCGGCCGCAGACCACGAGCGGTACGGCCGCGCCGCAGTCGCGCAGGTCCCGGGCGACCTCCCGGACCGGTCCCACGCCCCAGGAACCGGCAACCAGCAAAGCCAGTGCGGCAGTTGGCGGCAGACCGAAGCGGGCCCGGGCCGCGGCGCGTTCCGGCGCGTCCGCGGGACGGAAGCGCGGGTCGGCGACCGGGCCGCAGACGCGGACGTCGCGCGCACCGGCGGCCCGGGCCTGTGCGGCGGGCACGGCGTGCAGCGCGAGGTGGACGTCGACGCCGTCGGCCACCCACAGCGGGTGCACCGAGAAGTCGGTGAGGTAGGTGAGGACGGGCACGGCCAGTCGGCCGTCGAGCCGCAGGTTGCCCAGGACCCGGCTCGAGCCCGGGTAGGTCGACACGACGGCGCCCGTGTCGGCGGGCAGGGCGCGCAGCAGCCGTTCCTCGGCGGAGCGGAGCAGCGCCCTCGCGACAGCGCCGCCGCCCCCTGCGCGCTCGGTGCTGCTGTAGATCCGCTGGTAGGCCCACGGCGCCCGGACGAGCATGCGGTGGTAGCCGTCCCGCACGAGCCGGCCGAGCCGGGCGGGCAGCACGTCCAGCAGGTCGAACCGGTCGACCGTGAGACCGGCCGCCACCAGCCGCCGCTCCAGTTCGGCGGCGGCGCCGTCGTGACCGGCGCCGACGCTCGCCGAGACGATCACGACACGCTCGGCCGACGACGGACGGCGCACCGTGTTTCCGAGGTGGGGCATGGGCTTCTTCCTCCGCAGGTGGAGTGGAGCGGCGAAACTCTACAACATGTAGTAGGTAAGCTCGTACGACATGTAGTAGATCGCGTCCGCAAAGCCCTCGATCGACGCCCTGGTCGATCTTTTCCGACCCCTCGGTCCATCCTGTCGAGCCCTTGGCGCACTTCCTACAGGCCGTAGTAGGTGCGCGGGTAGGCTGTGACGCCGAGCGGTGAAAGGCGGTGGGGTGAACAGTGCACGACCGGAAGATCGACGAGCCCGGCGCGACGTCCGGCAGGCGGGCGCGCGGTGAGCTGGAGAGCGGCGTTCTCGCCGCCCTCTACGGGGCCGACGAACCGCAGACCGCACGCCAGGTCAAGGACCGGCTGCCCGGGGACCTCGCGTACACGACCGTGCTGACGATCCTGTCCCGCCTGCACGACAAGGGGATGCTCGTCCGGCAGCGCGCGGGCCGCGGGTACGCGTACGCGCCGGCCCGCGACGAGGCGACCCACACCGCGGAACGGATGCGCTCACTGCTGGAGCACGGCACCGACCGCGAGGCGGTACTCACCCGCTTCGTCTCCGAACTCTCCGAGCAGGACGAGCAATTGCTACAGCGACTGCTCTCCGGGCACGACGGGCCGCACCCCACCGGCCACACCGACGAAGGACCGTGAGCCGGTGCTGATCAGCGTGTACGTCCCCCTTCTGACCACCATGGTCCTCGCGGTGTTCGCACCCCGCGCCGCCCGCCTGCTCGCTCCGCGCCCGGCCGCCTGGTCCCTGGCCTCCGCCGCGCTGGTGGCGTCGCTCGGCTGGCTGGGTTCACTGGCGCTGCTCGCGTTCGCCGGACTGGTCCAGATCCCCGAGGTCGCCGAGGAGGGCCGGTGGTCGGTCGCGGCCGTGCGCGCCTCCGACCCGGTCTACCTCACCGTCGCCGGGGCCGCCGCCCTCGCCCTCCTCGCGTCCGTCACGGGCCTCACCGTCGCCGCGACACGTCAGCTACGGCACCTGCGCTGGGCCCGCCGCGAATGCCGACTCCTGCCCGGCGACACGGAGTTGGCCGTCCTGGACACCGAGTCGCCGGAGGCGTTCGCACTACCGGGAGCACCCGGACGGATCGTGGTGTCGAGCGGGATGCTGCGCTGCCTCGGCGACCGCGAACGCGAGGCACTTCTCGCCCACGAGCGGGCACACCTGCGCGACCGCCACCATCTCTTCCAGACCCTCTGGCGCCTCTCCGCCGCCGTGAATCCGCTCCTACGACCGCTGTCCAACGCGGGCGGCTTCGTCCTGGAGCGCTGGGCCGACGAGGAGGCCGCGATGCGCGTCGGCGATCGTACGGTCGTCGCCCATGCCGTGGGCCGGGCCGCGCTCGCCACCTCGGCGAACCGTTCCCGCCCGGTGCTCGCCGCGACCGGCGGAGCGGTGCCGCAGCGGGTCCGGGCGCTGCTCGCCCCTCCTCCCCCGCGCCGGGCCCTGCCGTTCGTCGCGGGCGCCGCGCTGCTCGTCGTGTGCTGCGTGAGCCTGGCCGACGCCGCGACCGACAGCGAGGACATGATCGAGACGGCGCAGCGGGCGGCGTGCGTGACGGCTCAGGCGGCGGCCACGTCGACGCCGCCGACCCTGCCGACCCCACCGCACGGGGTGTGCGGCGAACACGGAGAACCGGACGGGCCCGTCCGGCACCGCTGACCACCAGGCGACTCAGGCGGCTCCATGACAGCGCCGTCGGCCCATCCCTCACCCCACCCTGCCCGCCACCCCTGAACAGCGCCGATCCCACCATCCACCCGAAATACGCCCGTGTTATCGTCGCCCTACTCATCGCCAGGAATCCTGTTGATCGATCCCGGCGATCGGACGGAAATCCCCACCCCCTTCGCGCGCACCCCACGAATGGAACGGCATGACTGTTCTGGCCCGGCCTGCGGTGGCCGCCCTCGCCGCCAAGTCCTTCCAGCGTCTCGCCGTGATGGCCGACCGGCGCCCGAGCGGGCGGGGTTCCGCCGCCTCCTCGCATCAGCGGCTTCCTGAATTCCCGCGCCGGACACGGGAGTTGACGATCCCGACCAGCATCGCCCCGGCGCGGGCCACGGTGTACCTGCCGGCCGGCGAAGGGCCGCCTCCGCCGGTGCACGTGAACTTCCACGGCGGCGGCTACGTCGTCCCGCTGACGGAACTCGACGACCCGCTGTGCCGTTTCCTCGCGGCGGAGGCAGGCGTCGTCGTGATCAACGTCGACTACGTCGTCGCGCCGCAGCACCCGTTCCCGGCGCCGACCCGGCAGGCCTTCGAGGTCGTCCGGTGGATCGCCGAGCACGGCGGTGAGCAGGGCTGGGACGGGGAGCGGCTCACCGTGGGCGGGCAGAGTGCCGGGGGTGGGCTCGCTGCGGCGGTGGCCCGGCAGGCGCTGGAGGAGGGCGGGCCCTCGATCGCCCTCCAGGTGCTGCACTATCCGCCGCTGGACCTGGCGACCAGCGCCAAGAACAAGCGCTCCGCCATCGCGAAGCCCGTGTTGAAGCCCTGGATGGCCGAAATCTTCGACACGTCGTACGTCCCGGATCCGAAGGTACGGGCCGACCGGCTGGTGTCACCCGCACATCCCTCGGACACCGCGGACCTGAAGGGCATCGCCCCGGCCCTGATCATCACGGCGGAGTACGACCTCCTCAAGGCGGAGGGCATCGCCTACGCCGACCGGCTACGGACGGCGGGCTCCCTGGCCGGGCACGTCGACGTCGCCGGAGCCGACCACGGCTACGACGGCAAGGACGACGAACGGGCCCTGCACACCTATGCCCTGATCGCCCGTCAGCTGCGGGATGCCGTCGGCAACGCCTGAACTCCCTTCCCGGACAACGCACTCGCCGACCGTCCCCCTCGGACGGTCGGCGAAAGGGCTCCGGGTCAGGCCGACGGCACCGGCTCCGGCGGTGTGAGGCCGAACTTCTCTGCCGCCTCGGCCAGTTCACGCCAGACCTTGGGCGCGACGGGGATGCCCTTCGCACCCCGCCCCTCGGCGACCGTCGCGCTGCGCTCGCCGGGGTAGAAGACGCCCTCGGCACCGTCCGCCGGCGGCAGCCGCTTCAGGGTCGCCAGCGTTTCGTCGACCGCCGAGGTGAAGGCGGCCGGGTCGCCGAAGGCCGCCGGGTCGAGGGCGATGAGCAGGGCGTTCTGGCGGTGTTTGCGGCCCTGGGGGTCGTCCGAGTGGAACGCGGCGAAGATCGGCGCACCGACCAGCACGCTGGTGAGCAACTCGAAGGCCAGGGACATGCCGGAGCCCTTGGCCCCGCCCAACGGCAGGGGCATGACGGCCAGTTCGGGGTCGGTGGTCGGGGTACCGTCCGCGGTGGCCGCCGCGCCCTCGGGCAGCGGGGTGCCGCTCGCCTTCGCCTGGCGGATCTTGCCCAGGGCGATGGTCGCCGTGGCCATGTCGAGGAGCAGCGGGGCATGCGACTCGGCCGGTACGGCGATGGCGAGCGGGCTGGTCGCCACGGCGGCGCCCTTGACGCCGGTGTACCCCATGTTGGGCATCCCGGAGACATAGCCGATGCCGACGAGTCCCTGCTCGGCGATCTTCGACACGTAGTAGCCGATGGCACCGGTGTGGACGGTGCGGCGGACCCCGACGGCGGCGACTCCGCTGATCCTGGCCCGGGTGACCGCCTCGTCGGCGGCGGCGCTGAGGGCCACCGGGCCGGGGGCACGGTCGGCGTCGAGGACGGCCGCGGCCGGGGCAGTCGACTCGATGCTGATGTCGGCGTCGGCGTTGGCCACGCCCTTGGCGAGCAGCTCCAGGTAGGCGGGGACGCGGGCGATGCCGTGCGAGTCGACGCCGCGCAGCGCGGCCCACACGAACACGTCGGCGGTGGTGCGCGCCTGCTCGGCGTTCAGGCCGCCCTTCTCCAGGAGTGCGGCGGAGAAGGTGCGCAGGTCGTCGGCGGCGACAAGTACCTTGCCCGGCTTGGGCGTTGCGGTGTCGGACATGGTGGCGGGTGCCTTCCTGGTTCAGCGGGTGACGAGCACGTCGACGACGGCGGTGGTGCCCTCCGCCACGGCCTTGAGCGCACGCTCCAGCGCGGGGGCGAGGGCCTCGGGTGCGTCGACGGTCTCGGTGTGCATCCCGAACGGCTCGGCGAACGCGGCGAGTCGGGGCAGCCGGTGCAGATCGGTGCCGAGCCACTCACCGGTGTCGGCGGCGGCGCCCTCGGGGTAGAACCTGCGGTGGTTCATGTTCATCGACTTGTAGACGCGGTTGTTGAACACCACGATCAGCAACGGGAGTTCGTAGGCGTTGGACGCGTCGTACGACGGGATCACCGGGTTGTAGGTGAACGCGCCGTCGCCGATGGTGAGCACCACCGGGCGTTCCCGCGCGGCGAGTTTGACGCCGAGCGCGACCGCGATGCCCTGACCGAGACCGCCCTGGACGTAGAAGTACGAGTCGGGGTCGGCGGTCTGGACATGGCGCTTGACGACACGGCTGTGCGTGATGGTCTCGTCGACGACGATTCCGCCCTGGCCGTCCAGCAGTCTGCGCAGAGTCGCGGCGACGAGGACCGGGTCAACGCCCTCCGCCTGCGCCGCCTTTGCCTCCGCGGTGGCGATGGCGGCCTGCTCGTCGGCGTGCCGCTGTTCCTGGGCCGCACGGCGTACCGCTACGGCTCCCGCGTCAACGTCCTTTGCCCGCTTGGTCAGTTGGCGCAGGGTGTTGGTGACGTTGCCTTCCAAGTACGTGTCGGCGAACAGGACTTGGTAGACGACGTGCGGGCGCTGCGGCACCTCGTCGATGACGACGATCGTCGCCTTGGAGGGCCGGCGCGACGGCGGGTAGAAGGGAGCACGGCAGTTGACCAGAAGAATCAGGTCCGCCTCGTCCATCCACGGGCCGATGTCGCTGCCGGCGTGCAGCGGGTGGGTGCGCGGGAAGTTGCCGCAGACCGCCGAGTCGGGCTCGACGACCGGGATGTTCCACGCCTCGGCGAAGGCGACGAGCGCCTCGAAACCGCCCGCCTCACGGCCCGCCGTCTCCGTGACGATGACCGGGTTCGTCGCCTCGCGGATCAACTGGGCGACAGGGTCGACCTCTTCGGGCGAACTGTGCGTCGAGCCGGGCCGCACGATCGGCTTGGCCTCGCGCCCGTCCCACTCCTCCAGCAGGATCTCCAGCGGGACGTTCAGGTACGCCGGTCCCGCCGGGGCCCGCCAGGCCAGTTCCGCCGCCCGCGTCACCATCGTGGGAAGGGTGTGGACGCTGGCGGCCTCGTTGGACCACTTGGTGAAGGGCTGGGCGATCTGGTGCGGGCCGCCCACGACGGAGAGGTTGCGGTACCACTGGCCGCCGGGGTCCTGGCCGGGGCCGTCGCCGTAGGTGGTGGACTCCGAGGAGCTGACCACCATCGGGACGCCCGCGAGCAGCGCCCCGTGCACGGCCATCGAGCCCTGGAGCAGACCGGGGGCCGCGTGCAGGAGTACGCCCTGCGGGCGGCGCTTGACGAGTCCGTAGCCGGTGGCCATGCCGACGGCGACGGTCTCGTGGGTCAGGTCCAGGTACTGCGGGCAGGGCAGTCCGTCGCGGTGGCGGCGGGCCAGGGACTCCCAGACGGGGGCCCACTCGGATCCCGACGAACAGAAGATGTAGTCGGCGCCGACGGCGTTGAAGGCGGTGACGAGAGCGTCGCCGCCGTCGGCGCCGGGGGTGTTGTTGGTGTCGGTCATCTCTCGTGTTTCCTCAGCCCTCGATCGGCCAGTTCAGGACCTCGGAGATACCGCGGCCCATGATCCATTCAAGCTCCTCGGGCGTGAAGTCCCAGTGCTTGGTGAACTGCTCGATCGTGTCGGTGTAGGTGATGCCGTGGCCGAGCAGGCGGGTGATGTCGGTGCCGTAGAAGCAGCGCTGCGGGCCCATCTTGTCGACCATCTCGCGGACGTACTTCTGGATGTTGTTGTTCGGGAACGGCTGAGTGGAGTAGCCCGGGAGCGCCGAGAGCTTCACGTAGATGTTCGGGTGCGCGGCCAGGTCGGCGGTCTCCGAGACCCAGTAGCCGATCGCGTCGTCGACGCAGCGGGCCATGATGCCCATGTGGTCGATGATGATCTTCAGCTCGGGGTGCTTGGCGGCGATCTCGCCCAACTCCCGCTTCCAGATGGGCGCGTGGACCATCGTCGGGACGCGCAGCTCCTCGGCGATCGGCCAGTACCAGTCGTTGGTGCCGTCGATCATCCAGTTGCGGTCCTGCGGCCGGTGGAAGGTGAGGCGCGTGCCCTTCACATGCGGGTTCTGCGCGAAGTCCGCCAGCATCGCCTTGCCCTCTTCGGGCTTGTTCTGCGGGATGCGCGCCATGATGCCGAAGCGGTCCGGGTGCGCCTCGCAGGCCTCCAGGGCGTAGTCGATGCGGTCGCCCTCCCAGGACGGCGGCAGGATCAGGGCCCGGTTGACGCCGGCCTCGTCCATCAGCTCCAGGGCCTCTTCGTAGGAGAAGGGGTCCTCGCGGTGTCCGTTGAGGCGGATGCGCTCCCGCGCGCCCGGGACCCAGGGGCGGTCCGGGGTCTCTTCCTTCCAGATGTGGATCTGCGTGTCGACAACGAACATGTCGTGAGCTCTTTCTCTCGAAGGTCTTTACGGAAGGAACGCTAGGCGGGCGAGAGGGCCTTGCCGAGCCCTGGGAGCGCAAGCAGTAGTTGCGCGAAACACCGCTGTACGCAGGGCATTCTCAGTGTGCGGACGGGGTGTCGAACACGGCGCCCACGATGTGCTCGGCGATCGCCATGGACGCCGTTGCGGCCGGCGAGGGCGCGTTGCGCACGGCGGTGATCCGGCCCACCTGATGGATGCGGAAGTCGTCCACGAGGGTGCCGTCGGGGTCCAGTGCCTGGGCGCGGACGCCTGCCCCGCCGCGTACGACGTCGGAGACGCCGACACCGGGGACGTACAGCTTGGCGTCCTTCATGAAGGCCTTCGCGGACAGCGAGCCGCGGTACTCCTTGATGCCGGTCCGCCAGTGCTGGGCGGCCATCTTCCAGGAGCCCGGGTACGCGGCGAGTCCGGCGAGGTCCTTCAGGGAGAAACGGCTGAGCTTGTAACCCTCCCTGGCCAGGGCCAGGACGGCGTTCGGGCCGACCTCGACGCTGCCGTCGACCCGCGGGGTGAAGTGCACGCCGAGGAAGGGGTAACGGGGGTCCGGCACCGGGTAGATGAGCCCGCGCACGAGGTTCGTGCGCTCCGGCCTGAGGAGCATGTACTCGCCCCGGAACGGGACGATCCTCGGTTCCCTCGTGTCCTGCGCCAGCTTCGCCACGGCGTCCGAGTGGAGGCCGGCGCAGAGGATCAACCGGTCGACGCGGACGCGTAGTTGACCCGAGGCGACCTCGATGCCGCCGGGCACATTGGTGATGGACGTGACCGGGAATCCGAGCTTCACCTCGCCGCCGGAGGCCTCGATGTCCTTGGCGAACTCCCTTGCGATCGCCGGGTAGTCGGTGATCGCGGTGCGTGGCGAGTGCAGCGCCGCGATGCCGCCGGCGTGCGGCTCCAGCTCCTTGATCTCCTCCTGGGAGATCCTGCGGAGTTCGGGCACGTGGTTGTTCCTGGCCCGCTCGTAGAGGTTCTCCATCCGGCCCAACTCGTCCTGGCGTACGGCCACTACGAGCTTGCCGATCTCGTCGTACGGCAGCCCGCGCTCCTGGCAGTACTCGCGCAGGATCGATACGCCGCGCACGCACAGGTCGGCCTTGAGGCTGCCCGGCGCGTAGTAGATGCCGGCGTGTACGACCCCGGAGTTGTGGCCGGTCTGGTGGACGGCGACCTCGTGTTCCTTCTCCAGGACCACGACCCGGGTGCCAGGGCGGCGCAGGGCGATCTCGCGGGCGGTGGCCAGGCCCACGATGCCGGCGCCGACGATGCCGATCGTCTCGTCAGCCATCGGCATCCTCCTCTCTGTCGTACCGAATCTCTGTCGTACCGACTTGCTCAGACGCCGAAGTGGATGGCAACCGTCTTGACCCGGGTGGAGAAGCGCAGGACCTCGTCACCCTGCTCCTTGTAGCCGGTGCCGGAGTCGTGGAAGCCGCCGAAGGGCAGGTGGACGTCCCAGCCCGGCGTGGTGGCGTTGACGGCGATCTGCCCGCACTCGGCCTCGTCGGCGAAGCGGTACGCGGAGGTGAGGTCGCGGGTGAACACGGCGGCGGCGAGGCCGAATTCGGAGTCGTTGACCGCGTCGACGGCCTGCGTGAAGTCGTCCACGGCGCGCACGGCGAGGACCGGTCCAAACACCTCCTCGCGCCAGATCGCCGTCTCGGCGGTGACGCCGGCGAGCACGGTCGGCTGGACGAAGCAGCCGTGCGCGCGGTCGCCGTCGGTGTCCGCGTGACCGCCGGTGAGGACGGTGGCGCCTTGTTCCACGGCCCCCGCGAGGTGGGCGAGGACGCTGTCGCGCTGCTTCGGGCTGGACAACGGGCACAGGGTGGTCGCCGGATCGCTGCCCGGGCCGACCTTCAGCGCCTCGACCTCGGCGACCAGGAGGCGCGTGAACTCGTCGTACACGGGCCGTTCTACGACGACCCGACTGGTGGCGGTGCAGCGCTGTCCGGCCTGGCCGAACGACGCCGCTACGACGGTCCTCGCGGCGAACGGCAGGTCGGCGTCCTTGAGGACCACCGAGGCGTTCTTGCCGCCGAGTTCGCCCTGGAAGCGGACGTTGCGGTCGGCGAGACGGCGGCGGATGCGGCCTCCGACCTCGTTGGAGCCGGTGAAAGTGATGGCGACGATGCGCGGGTCGTCGAGGAGCGCCTCCTCGATCTCGGCGGTGCGGCCGGTGACGACGTTCAGGACACCGGCGGGCAGGCCCGCGTCGTGCAGGGCGCGGGCGAAGTGCAGGCCCGACAACGGTGTCTCGGTGGCCGGCTTGAACACGGCCGCGTTACCGGTGGCCAGCAGCGGGGCCAGCTTGCGGGCCGGGGTGATCAGTGGATCGTTCCAAGGGCTGATCACGAGGATCACGCCGATCGGCTCGCGCTGGGTGTGCACGCGGGTGTCCGGGCGGGCGTCGTGCAGGAGGGTGCCGTAGCCCTGGCGGGCCAGGCCCGCGTAGTAGTCGAGGAAGTCGGCGGCCTTAAGGGTCTCGCCGCGGGCCTCGGCGCCGGTCTTGCCGTTCTCGGCGGTGACGTCGGCGGCGATCTCGTCGACCCGGTCGCGGATCAGCCTGGCCGCCTCGGTGAAGATCCGGGCGCGCTCGAAGGGGCTGGTGCGCTTCCATACGGCGAAGCCGCGCTCGGCGTGGTCGTAGGCGCGGGTGACGTCCTTGGCGGCGAGGGCGGGGATGCGCGCGAGGGGGGTGCGGATGTCGGCGGGGTTCTGCACCTCGATCCACTCGCCGGTCGTCACCCACTCTCCACCGGAGAGGGTTTCCAGGCTTCGCATGAAGATCACTTCCTTCGTCCGCCGCGGTGCGGGTCCGCGGTCTGCACAGTCAGCGGCCGCAGTGGGCCGGATGCGACAACACACCATGTGGGGGCGGTGCCACCAGCCCCGCGGAGGCAGGCATTGCTTGCGCGGGGCGCAGGTCGGCGGAGGGTTGATCCGTGCTGGAATCGGCGGGCCGCACGGCAACTGCCGACACTCCGTCGGCAGCCGAGGATCCACTGAGGATTCGAGGACCCGCCGAGGATTTCGACGAGGAGAGACACGACATGGCCTACGCCGTCATCGCCCACTACTTCTGCGAGCCCGCCGACGAGGCCACGGTGCGTGCCGCGTTGCTGAAGGTGCGCGAACACACCCGTGCCGAACCGGCGAACCTGGCGTACGAGGTGCACGCCGAGGCCGACGTTCCGGGGAGTTTCGTGCTGTACGAGCAATACGCCGACCGGGCCGGTTTCGACGCGCACAAGGCGGCCGAGCACTTCAACGAGCTGATCGTAGAGGCGATTTGGCCGCTGCTGACCGACCGCAGGGTGACGTTCGCCGAGGTGCTCTGAGGGAGCCTTGCCGGGAAGCGTGGGCACGCGCTTCCCGGCCCGTGCGTCAGAACTCGTTGCCCCAGACGTACCGCGCCACGGTCTCTACCAGCTCGATCTTGCGGCGCTGCTGCTCAGTGCTCAGCAACGGCCGGCTCGCCACGTCGGCGAAGCCTCGCGACGGAGCTACGGCCCCGTCCTCCAGGTCCTTGAACTCCCCCACCGCGTCGAGCCTGGCCATCACCGTGTCGATGTCCTCCAGCTCGGGCACGGTCGCGTCGACGACACCCAGGCAGAAGTCCCGGTCCTCCGGCAGCGCCTTGACCAGGGCGAGTTCGGCCGGGGTGCCCTGATCGAACGGGAGGACCCAGCGGTCGGCGCCGATCACGCCGTAGAGCTGCTCGGCGCGGGCCCAATCCACTGCGGCAGGGGCCACCGCGCCGGGAGCCACCGCGATCCGAACTCCCTCGGGGCGCTCGTCCAGGCGTACCGCCAGCGCGTCGACGGCGAGCGCGTCCTCGAAGGAGAGCGCGCCGGGGTCGGCCGGGTCGGTTCCCAACTGCCCCAGCAGAAGGGGGTTGTTGAGCTGGATCAGGCGGACGCCCTTGGAGACCAGCAGCTCTATCTCGGCGAGGACGATCTCCGCGAGCGCCTCCCCCAACTCCCTTGCGGAGGACGGGCCGTGGCCCGGTCGGAAGGTGGTGGCGGCGAGGTACGCGGGTGAGGGCAGCGAGGCCTTCGGGGCGATCACCGTCAGGTCGGTGAGGCGTGCCGCCCAGTCCGCGAGGAGTGGGCCGTTGGCCTTCGGGAGGGACTCCGCGACCCAGTGGGTGAGGCCGTCGGCGTCCGTCTCGTCCGTACGCCGGAATCCTGACACTCCGTCAAGGACCGCGCTGCGGAAGTCTTCTCGGGGGAAGTCGCCGTCGGTGACGACGGTGGAGCGGAGCTTACGCTGGAAGGCGACCGCGTCCTTGACCGCCTGGAGCTCTGCCTCCTTCAGGGTCTCGGGGGCGGCTGCGGCGCGGGCCGCTGCCAGCTCAGCGGGGCGGACCAGGCTGCCGTGGTGGTCGATGCGGTAGTTGAACGTGTCCGCCATGGGTCATGCGTCCTTTCCGGTCGAGGCCGGCTTGCCCGCGACGCCCCAAGCGGCGAACTCCAGTTCATACCCGAGGGAGGCGAGCACCTCCTCGGCGATCTGCTGGTCCTCGTCCGCTGTGCCGCCCGCGATACCGAGGCCGCCGATGATCTCGCCGTCTTTCTTGATGGTGAGGCTGCCTTCGGTGGCCATGATCGGCATGGCGGCGCCGGGGAGTTGGGAGAGCTGGGCGAAGAACACGGGCTGGCTCTCCTGCCACTTCTTCAGCATCTTGCCGGGCCGCTGCATGATGGCGGCCGTGTACGCCTTGGCGCGGGCGATGTCGGGGGTGAGCGGGCGGGCGCCGTCCGGGCGGCGGATGGCGATGGGGAAACCGCCGGCGTCCACGACGGCGACGCTGACCGCCTTCCCGATCGACTGGGCGCGCTTGTGGGCGGCGTCGATGATCTCCTCGGCGGCGTCCAGGGTGAGGCTGCTCATGCTGCTTCCTTCGGTGCGGTGAGGGTGCGGCGCAGGTGGGCGACGGCGGCGTTGTACTTCGCGGGTGTCTCCCAGTACATGGAGTGCGGGGCGTCCGGGACGATCTCCAGGTGCGAGCCGGGCAGCAGTTCGTGGGCGCGGGTCACGGTCTTCACGCTGAGCACCGCGTCCTTCTCGCCGGCCAGGAAGGCGACTCTCACGCCGGAGTTCTGGATGTCGTCCAGGGTCGGGCCGTCGGTGTCGAGGTTGCGCAGATCCTGCATCCTGGCGACGTTGAACGTGCCCATCTGCTGGAAGAGGAAGGTGAGATCGGCGCGTTCCTGCTGGAATCTCTTGGTCAACAGGCGGTCGATGACCGGCAGTTTGACGGCCTCGGCGCGGTCGGCGGCGGCGAGTTCCTTCAGCTCGGGGTGGCTGATGCCGCCCAGCGAGTGGCCGAGCACGACGGAGCCCACGCGCTCGGGGCGGAGCAGTCCGGCCCGGAGCGCGGCGACGGAGCCGATGGACTGGCCGACCAACATCGCGTCGGTCAGGTCCTCTTGGTCCAGTACCGCGACCACGTCACCGGGGAAGTCCTGGCCGTCGAACTCAGGCATCGACGAGTCGGACTTGCCGAAGCCGCGCAGGTCCACGGTGACGATCGTGAACTCCTCGCGGAGTGCGGCCACTTGCTGCCACCAGGCGGCGTGGTGGCCGCCGCTGCCGTGCACGAACAGGATCGCCGGGCCGCTGCCGTGGCGCTCGTAGTAGATGGAGGTGCCGTCGGAGTCGGCGATGGGCATGGGGGTGAACTCCTGTACGCGGGTGGCTAGTTGGGGCGGCGGCCGTGGAAGACGAGCTCGATCATGGTGTGGTCGGGGTCGTGGATGTAGCAGAACTTCGACTGGTTCTCGGGCCGTTCGATCGGCCGGGTGTGCCGGATGCCCAGCTCCTTGAGGTGGGCGAGGAAGTCGTCCCAGTCGTCGACCTCGACGGCGAAGTGATAGGGCGCCATGCGCTCCATCTCCTCGACCGGGGTGAAGTGGAGGTCGAAGTTGCCTCGGGTCATCAGCACCACACGGGTGTTGGACTTGGGCATGATGCGCTTCATCCCGAAGACCTTCGTGTACCACTCGGCGGTGCGGTCGGGGTCGGTGGTGGGGAAGTTGACGTGGTGGATGTAGCGGGGTGCGCTGCTCATGACGGATTCCCTTCGCTGTGTACGGGGTTGGACAGGACGCCGATGCCGCTGATCTCGATGTCCACGGTGTCCCCGGGTTCGAGTTGGCAGGTGGACTCGGCACCCATCCACAGCACGTCCCCCGGGTGCATGGTGATGTGCTTGGTCAGCTCGACGATGTGGTCGAACGGGTCGAAGACCATGTCGCCGGTGGCGAACGAGGCGCGGACCTCACCGTTCACACGGAGTGTCGTGGTCTGCGCGAGCGCGTCGACATCGGTTTCGATCCACGGGCCCATCGGCTTGAACGTGTCGCTGTTCTTGCTGCGCCAGAAGGAGCGGTCCTGGTGCTGCCAGGCGCGGGCGCTCACGTCGTTGCCGATCGTCCAGCCGAAGACCGACTTGCGGGCCTCGTCGTAGGAGGCGTGCTTCAGGGTGCGGCCGATGACCGCGACGAGTTCGGGCTCGGCCTCGAAGCGTCCCTCGACCTCGGCCGGCTTGACGATGGGTGAACGGTGGCCGGTGAGCGCGTTGTTGGCTCGGTAGCCGACCTCGGGACGGGTGGGGGTCTCGGCGTGGGCATGCGCGATGTGCCGCGGGTAGTTCATGCCGACGGCGTAGAACACGGGCGGGACTACGACGGGCAGCCAGTGGGCGTCTGCGATCGGCACCGTGCCGATCACGGTCGGGTCCCCATCGAGAGGGGACTCGGACAGCAGCTCGACGCGCGACTCCCCCACGCGGCCCCACACCGCCCGGCCGCCGACCGCAACTCGCGTGTACCTCATGGCGGTTCAGCCCGCCAGCAGGTGCGAGACGCGCTTGGTGATGAGGTAGGCGTCGAGGGCTTCGGGGCCGCCCTCCCTGCCGTAGCCGCTCTCCTTCACGCCACCGGAGGGGGCTTCCGCGACGGAGCCGCCGCAGTGGTTGATGGAGAGGATGCCGGCCTCCAGCGCGTCCGAGAGCTTCTCCGCGGTGGCCGCGGACTCGGTGAAGCCGTAGGCGGCGAGGCCGTAGGGAAGGGAGTTGGCGACGGCCAGGGTCTCATCCAAGTCGGTGAACGGGACGATCGGCGCGAGCGGGCCGAAGGGTTCCTCGTGCATCACCTTTGCGTCCGCCGGTACGTCGGTGAGGACGGTCGGGGCGTAGAAGTAGCCGTCGCGGCTCAGGCGTTGGCCGCCGGTGAGCACCTTGGCGCCGCGTTCGACGGCGTCGGAAACCAGGTTCTCCATGGCCTGCAGTCGGCGCTCGTTGGCCAGCGGGCCCATGGTGGTGTCGGCGTCGAGGCCGTCTCCTACGGTGACTTCCTGGGCGGCCTTCACGAACTCGGCGGTGAAGGCCTCGACGATGCTCGCGTGGACGAAGAAGCGGCTCGGCGAGGTGCACACCTGGCCCGCGTTGAAGAACTTCGCCTGGGCCGCCTTGCGGGCGGACTTCACCGGGTCGGCGTCGGCGCAGACGATGACCGGGGCGTGGCCGCCGAGTTCCATCAGGGTGGGCTTCATGACCTCGCCGGCCTGGGCGGCGAGGAGCTTGCCGACCGGGACCGAGCCGGTGAAGGCGACCAGGCGGATCCGCGGCGAGGGGATCAAGTGGGCTGATATTTCGGCCGGTTCGCCGAAGACGAGGTTGAGGACACCGGCCGGGAGTCCGGCGTCGGCGTAGCAGGCGACGAGCGCGGCGGCGGTCCCGGGAGTTTCCTCGGACGCCTTGATGACGATCGAGCAACCGGCCGACAGGGCCGAGGACAGCTTGCGGTTGGGGCCGCCGACGGGGAAGTTCCACGGCACGAACGCGGCGACGGGGCCGACCGGTTCGCGGCGGACGGTGAGGACGGTGCCGGGTGCGGACGGGATGATCCGGCCGTAGGCGCGGCGGGCGTCCTCGATGTGCCAGCGCAGGGTGTCGGCGGTGCGCAGGGCCTCGGTGGCGCCCTCGCGGAGGGGCTTGCCCTGTTCCTGGGCCATGATGCGGCCGATGTCGGGGGCGCGTTCGGTGATCAGGTCGGCGGCGGCGTGCAGGATCGCGGAGCGCTTTCCTATCGGGGTGTCGCGCCAGATGCGGAAGCCCTCGGTGGCCGCGTCGAGGGCGCGGTCGAGGTCGGCGGTGGTGGCGAGGGGTACGTCGCCGATCACCTTCTCGGTGGCCGGGTTCACGATCGGGGCGGTCCGTCCGGTGCCGCCCTGGCACCACTCGCCCGCGATGTACATGCGGACGGCGGGGTAGCCGTGGTCGGAGGTCATGAGTGGGTGCCCTCTCAGGCTGGGGAGGAGAGTCAGGTGGCGGGGGCGTCCTGCTGGTCGCGGTTGGAGCGCAGCGCCCAGATGTGGTGCGGCGGGGTGGTCTCGTGGACGCGGGTCTCGTAGGTGTCGTCGACGCGGTCCATGTCCGCCGCGTACTCGACGCGGCCGCCGCACGGGGCGTGCAGGAAGCGGAAGACGTTCGAACCGACGGTGTGGCGGCCGAGCTTGCGGGCCTCCCGCCAGCCGCGCTCGATCATGTGGTTGCCGCCCTCGATGACGTCGTCGAAGCCGGGGACCTCGTAGGCGATGTGGTTGACGCCGGCGCGGTCGGGGCGGTGGCAGAGCAGCATGGTGTGCTGGTCGTCGTCGCCCGGTGCCTGCATGAAGACGCCCATCGGTTCGACGATGTCGGTGGGCCGGAAGCCGAGCCGCTCGGTGTAGAACGCGACGGCTTCCTCTCGCCCGGCCTTGACGATGTTCAGCGCGACATGGCACATGCGCAGCGGGAACGCCCGGGTGAGCGGGTCCAGGGCGGTGTTCCAACGGGCCACGCTGCCCAGCGCGTTGGCGGGGCGCGGGGTGACGTCCGCGTTCTTCGGGCGGGCCAGGGTGAGTCCGACGCCGAAGCCGCTCTCGTCGACGGTGTGGTGGACGCCGTCGGCGCTCGCGTGGACCTTGCGATCGCGGCCCAACTCGGCGACCAGGCGGGCGAGTTCCTCCGGGGTGTCGACGCCCCAGACCACCTCACGGATGGTCGGGCCTGCCTCCACCGGCGGCGGCAGCAGGGGGCCGGGCACGGTGTCCAGGTGGAGGGTCTGCCCGGTGAGGGTCTCGAAGACCGCGTGCTCCTCGGTCCGTTCCAGCAGGAACAGCCCGAAGTCGCCGAAGAAACGGACACATTCGTCTACGTCGTCGATCCCGTAGGTGACGGATTCGATTCTCTGGATTCCCATGGATGCCTCGTTTCGCGGGTCGCCCGGCGAGCCTAGATTTCGGGGCGTGAAGGCCTCAATGGTCCGGGCTCGTCTGAATTCGCAATCGTTTCTTGCGGCTACGACTCGATGGCCGGAATGGGATTCTGCGAGAACCATTCGGCGAGGAAGTCCAGGAACACGCTGACCTTGCGCGGGGTGGCCTGGCCGGGGCCGTAGATCGCGAACAGGGGGCGGTCGGGGACCGCCAGCTCGGGGAGCAGGACCTGGAGGGCGCCGGTCATCAGGTCGTCGTAGGCGGGACGCTGGGGCAGCAGGGCGATGCCGCGGCCGTGGACGGCGGCCTTCTGGAGGGCGATGTACGAGTTCGACGAGAAGGCGATGTTGCGGATCTTGTGCAGGGTGGAGGCGTGGCCGTGGCCGATGCGCCAGACCGGGTCGTTGACGTGGACGAGGCAGTCGTGGTGGGCGAGGCCGTTGGGCTCGGTGAGGGGGCCGCCGCGCTCCAGGTACTTCTCGGCGGCGCAGAGGACGAAGGGCAGTGAGGCGATCTTCTTGAGGCGGACGCTGGAGTCGCGCAGGTCGCGGGTGTGGAAGGCGACGTCGAAGCCGCTGTCCAGGAAGTCGTACGTACGGTCCGACATACCGCCGAGCTCGAAGCGGACGTGGATCTTGGGGTGGGCGGCGGAGAAGGCGGCGATCGCGTCCCCGAGGTCCAGGCTGCCTATCCACTTCGGGCAGATGATGCTCAGGGTGCCCTCGGCGCGGTCGTGGAGGTGCGAGATGACAGCGTCCTCGGCCTCTATCTCGTCGAGGATGCGGGCCGCGAACTCGGCGTACTTCAGCCCCGGTTCGGTGAGGCTGACCGAGCGGGCGGTGCGGTTGACCAGGCGGACGCCCACCTGTCGTTCCAGCTCGGCGACGTGGCGCGACACCAGCGAGCCCGACGAGCCCAGCTTCTTCGCCGCGCCGCTGAAGCTGCCGGCCTGCGCGACGGTGACGAAGCTGTGCATGAGGAGCAGTCGATCCATGATTCCTCCGGAGGCCCACGTGTGCCAGGGGTGGGCCCCGGCGGCGGTGCCGGTCGTACTGATGGGTCCGACCCCTGCCGGGGTGTCCTGGTGGCGGCTCCACTTGGACATTCCGGCGATGTGGCGGACAGGCGGCTCGGACAACAATGAGACAGGTGTCGCTCCCGGCACCGGACTCCGCTGCTCGAAGCGGTGCTCGTCGCTTCGAGCGGTGCTCGTTACTTCGGGCAGTACTGGGGGGCCTTGCTCAGGTTGTCCTTGGTCACCAACAAAAGAGGAATGTTGGCAATTTTGTCAACCTTTTTCTCGGCCAGCAGACCGACCGCGTTCTTCACGGCGGTCTGTCCGATCGCCATGGCCGAGTTGGCCACGGTGGCGGAGAGCCGTCCGTCCTTGACGGCGGCCAGGCCCTCGTCCGTGCCGTTGACGGTCACGATCTTCACGTCCTTCTTGCCGGCCGCGTCGAACGCCTTGCGGGCGGCCAGCGCCATGTCCTCGGAGGCGACGAACGCGTACTCCAGGTTCGGATGCGCCTGGATCATGTTCTCCGCGACGTCCTGCGCCTTCACCGGGTTGAACATGCCCGGCTGGTTCGCGACCACCTTCGCGGTGCTGGGCAGCGCCTTGGTGAAACCGCCCACGAGGAGGTCGGAGGCGGCGCCGGGCGCACCCGCGATGACGCCGACCTCGACGCTCTTGCCGCCCGCGTCGGTCGCGACCCAGCCCGCGTCCAGGGCGCCGACCTTCGTGAGGTCCACGACGGCCGCGCCGAGGATGTCGTTCACGTCGCTGGTGGCAACGGAGGTCAGATAGATCGGTATGTCCGCGGCCTTCGCCTTGGCGATGTCGCCCTTCAGCGCGTCCACGTTGACCGTCTGCACGATCAGCGCGCTCACGTTGCGCGAGGTCATGTCCTCGATGTTGGACAGCTCGGTGGTGGAATTCTGGTGCGAGTTGGCGGTGAAGACCTTGGCGTTCTCCGTCTTCGCCTCCTGCTCGACCGCTTTCTGGAGACAGCTGTGGAACTCGGTGTCGCCGCCGTTGACGAACCCGAGGGTGACATCGCCGGAACTGCCGCTGTCGTCGCTCGTGCCGCAACCGCTCAGTACGAGAGTGGTGCCGGCGAACGCGGCGAGCATGGCTCTGCGGGAACGGAACGAGATTCTCATGGTGAACCGCCATTCAAGGAGGGAGCGAAAGGAGGGAGTGAGTAGAGCCGGTCAATGCCGTGCGGAACGTGCCTTGTGCATCTCGTTGGCGACGGCCGCGATGAGCAGCACCGCGCCGACGGAGACCGACTGGTAGTTGCTGGAGACCTGGAGCAGGTTCAGCGCGTTGGCGACCACGCCGAGGAGGACCACACCGAGCGCGGTGCCTACGACCGTGCCGTGGCCGCCGGCCAGGGCGGTGCCGCCGATGACGACCGCCGCGACGGCCTGGAGCTGGAGGGAGAGTCCGCCGGTGCCGGGGCTGCTGCCGCTGAGCCGGGACAGCAGCATCAGGCCCGCGAGGCCGGACAGGGCGCCGGTGAGGGCGTAGAGCGAGAGCTTGCGGGCGGTGACATTGATGCCGCTGAGCCGGGCGACGTGCTCGTTGCCGCCGATGGCGAAGGCGTCGCGGCCGAACACGGTGAACCGCATGACCAGGGCGGTCGCCACCAGCACGAGGATCGCCACGACCAGCAGGTACGGCACCCCGAGGATCTTGTTGTTGCCGAGGGCGAACATCTTGGTGCCGATGGAGACGCTGACGCTGTCGAGCACGAGCAGGGCGACGCCGTCCAGCAGGGTGGCCGTCGCCAGGGTCGCGACGAAGGGGGCGACGTTCGTGAACGTCACGACCACCCCGTTGACCAGACCGATCAGCGTGGCCAGTACGAGTGAGACGACGACGGTGAACGCGGTGGAGTGGCCGTGGGCCAGCAACTGCGCCCCGACCGCGGTCGTCACGGCGACGTTGCTGCCCATCGAGAAGTCCATGCCGCCCGCGGTCATCAGCAGCGTGAGTCCCGCCGCGATCACGGCGACGACGCTGACCTGGCGCAGGATGTTGATGACGTTCGTGTCGGTGGCGAACGAGTCGGTCCGCATCGAGGTGGCCACGATCACGACGATCAGGACGGCGATCAGCCCGGTGTGCGGGGCCCCGCGCAAGGCCGCCGGCGAGAAGCGGGAACGGGCTTTCCCGGGTGGGTCGTCGACGCCGGGGGCTTCGGGAAGTGTCTTGACGCTCACTGCGGTTGACCTCCGAGAGCGGTGGCGACGAGTTCGTCGTGGGTGATGGCGTCGATGTCGTGCTCGGCGACCGTCCGGCCGGCGCTGACGACGACGACCCGGTCGGCGAGGCGCATGACCTCCTCGGCGGACGAGGAGGCGAGGAGTACGGCGACACCGCGCGAGGCGAGGTCGTCGACGAGGGCGTGGATGTCGGCCATGGCCGCGATGTCGACCCCGTTGGTGGGGTCCTCCAGGAAGCAGGCGACCGGCTCGGTCTGGAGCCACTTGGCGAGCAGCACCTTCTGCTGGTTGCCCCCGGACAGCGCGCCCACCGGCGGGTTCCCGGCGAGCGCGACCACTCCGTAGCTGCGGCGCAACGGGGCTGCCCGGCGGGCGAGTTGGGCCCGTCGGTGCGTCCGACGGCGGGCGAAGCGGTCGCCGGCCAGCATCAGGTTCTCGTCCAGGGACAGCTCCGGGACCAGGCCCAGCGCACGGCGGTCGCCGGTGACGCAGCGCAGACCACTGGAGAGGGAGGCGTGAACTCGGCCGAACGGCACCGGAGTTCCGTCCACCGCGAGTCGGCCGGTGTCGGGACGGCGGCGCCCGGAGAGCAGGTCGAAGAGGCGCGACTGCGCGTCCCCGGCGGGTCCGAGCACGGCGACGATCTCGCCCTTGCGCACCTCGACGGTGAAGTCCCGTACGGCCCGGCCGTCGGTGAGCCCGCGTACCGTGAGCCCGATCTCGTCCTTGGGAGCGGGCCGTTGAGATCGCTGCGACACGACATCGCGGCCGACCATGCTGCGGACGAGACCGGCGGCGTCGAACTCGGCGGCCGGGGCGCTGCGGACGACCGCTCCGTCCCGCAGCACCGTGACCCGGTCGGCGACGGCCAGCACCTCGTCGATGTAGTGCGAGATGTAGACGACGGAGACGCCCTCGTCGCGCAGGGTGCGGACCAACTCCCTTATCTGGTGCGCCGCTTCGGCGCTCAGACAGGCGGTCGGTTCGTCGAGGACGAGGATGCGGCCGCCGCGGCGGACCTCGCGGGCCACCTCGACCATGGTCTGTTCGGCGACGGTGAGCGACCCCGCGGTCCGTGTCACGTCGATGTCGATGCCGAGCCCCTCCAAGGCCTTGCGGGCCTCGGAGTCGACCGCCTTCCAGCGCACGGCACCGCCGCGCGTCGGCAGGTCGCCGAGCATCACGTTCTCGGCGACGGTGAGCCCCATTGCCAGCTCCCGGCGCTGTGGCACCGACGCGATACCGAGCCGGCGTGCCTTGCGGACCGTAAGTCCGTGCTGCGCCCGCCCGTTGACCTCGACGGTGCCCGCGTCGGCCTGATGAACCCCCGAAAGGACCTGCACCAGCGTCGACTTGCCGGCGCCGTTCATGCCCATCAGCGCGTGGACCTCGCCCGGGTACAGGTCGAGGTCCACGCCCTTGAGCGCGGCAGCGCCACCGAAGCTCTTGGTGACCCCCCGGACGCGAAGTACCGCGCCTCCCCCCGGAGTTGTCACGGCCGTGACTCGGTGCCGTCGGCGCCGTCCGGGGCGACACGGCCGTAGCCGCGGATGTCCGGGAACGGGGGTTCCCTGTCGGCCTGGAGGTCCACCTGGAAGGTGTTCAGGCACATGCCGAGCATGGTGAAGTTGCCGAGTGCGCCGATGGTGTCGACCAGGCCCTTGGAGCCGAAGTGTTCCAGTGCGGCGGCGAAGGTCTCGTCGGTGACGAAGTGCTCGTCGAGGATCTCGCGGCAGAACCGGTAGAAGGCCTGGTCCGCCTCGTTGTCGAAGACGGCCTCGCGCTTCTCGGCGATGGCCTTGACGGCGGCCTCCGGGATGCCGGCCTCGATCGCCTGGTGCACATGGGCGTTCCAGGAGTACTGCGCGTCCCAGTTGCGGGCGGCCATCAGCAGCGTGAGTTCGCTCAGGTGCCTGGGGAGGCTGGAGTCGAACCGGGCGAAGGCGCCGAGGGATTCGGCCCTTTCGCACATCTCCGGGCTGTGCAGCCAGACCCGGAAGGGACCGCGGACTCCGCCGCGCCGGCCGGCGATGCGGGCGGCCAGTTCCTGCTGGCGCGGGTCCATTTCCTCTTCGGTGAGAACGGGGAGCCTCATGGGGCCTTTACCTGCCTTTTCTTTCCGGCGCGTTACGTGCACGGTTCGTGAATCCGTGCGATGCGTGCCGACGGTACAGCCGGGTCCGGGAAGCTCACCCCCCTGGAAATGCAAGGTAAAGCTGCACGCCAGAGGGCACCCATTCCTTCACGCGGGGCCTAACGTCGTGCGACGCAGAAGCGTGTGAACGGAAAGGAAATCCGGATGACCACGATCATCAAGGTCGCGTCCGTGCCCGTGCTCGACCGGGGCGGTGCCGTCGTCACGACACCTCTCGTCACGACGCCGTCAGCGGGCGGGGAGAACCGGATCACCAGTGGGATGAGCGTGTATCCGGTCGGCTCCGGGGCGCCGTTGCACTCGCACAACTGCGACGAGCACGTGACGATCCTGGAGGGCCGGGCGGAGGTGGTGGTCGACGGCGAGGTGACGAAGCTGGAGCGGTACGACACCACATACGTGCCCTCCCCGATCCCCCACCTGTTCCGGAACATCGGCGACACCCCGCTGCGCATCCTGTGGGTGTACTCGTCGGGGTACGTCACGCGCACGTTCACCGAGACGGGCAGGACGGTGGAACACCTGTCGGCGGAGGACCAGATGGGCTCGGACGACTAGGACCTGTCCGGCCGACGAGGTGACTCAGGCGGATGGAGACGCGTTCCGGCCGCTGTGCCGGGTCACAGAGGTGCCGACTCCACTCTGCCGGTGAATCGACCACCCACTTGATCGGCGAGCCAATGGGCGCGGGCGGTCTGGAAGCCGTTCCGGTTCCGGACGTGCACATGGACGGTGTGGTCCTGCGACGGCTCGTCCTGGTAGAGATCCCGGGAATTCACGGTCAACGTGAGGTACGCGTACTTCTGCGAGATCGCCTCCAGTCCCGCTTCCGGAACCGCGGGCCATGCGTCCAGATCCCACCGGACAGCCGCGGGGTCCGGCCCCAGAGCGGCGATGAAGGGCTCAGCGCGGTCCAGCGGACGGCCCCAGTCGAAGACCTGGGCAGGCAGGCAGTCCGCGGGGTCGTCGCCGGCCTCCGACGAACCGTGCTCCTTGCCGGCCGACGCCCACCATTCGAGGTCGGGCAGTACGTGACGTACGCGCGCCAGGACGTCCGGCGACCTGATCACGGCTTCGAAGTCGACCTCTCCCGGGTCGACGTCCGCCATCTCCAGCAAGGTACGCACGGCACGTATCGCTTCGGACAGGTCCGCGGTCGTCAGGACAGCAGCCGCAGCGGAGTTGCTCATCCCGGAACCATAGACGGCCCACACGGACCGACGCCGACCCCCGCATCCCCCGCGGTGGCCGGCGTCCGGTCCTGTCCGTGTGTGCCCTGCCTGGTCAGTGCGAACCGACCAGCTCCTGCGGGGCGTTGGCCTGTTCGCCCTGCTTCGAGCTGCGCAGCGCCGCGATGCCGATGAACACCATCGACGACAGACCGGCGATCGCGAAGGACGTGAAACCCCAGTCGCCGTTGCCCGAGGCGAGGAGCTGGCCGCCGAGCCACGGGCCGAAGACCGCGCCGAAGCGGCCCATGCCGGAGGTCCAACCGACCGCGGTGGCGCGGTTGTCCGGAGTGGACCGGATGGAGACCGTCGCGTAGATCATCGTCTGGGCGCTGTTGAGGAAGACGCCGGTGAGGAAGACGACCAGCATCGTGACGGCCTGGTTCATGTGGACACCGAGCAGGAAGACGCCGACGGCGGTGAGCGCGAACCAGATCGCCGAGATGCGCGGGGCGCCGAAGCGGTCGGCGGCGCGGCCGGCGACGAGCATGCCCACGATGCCGCCGAGGTTGAACACGACCACGAACGTGAGGGCGTTGGCCAGTTCGTAGCCCTCGGCGCGCATCAGGGTGGGCAGCCAGGTGGCGACGCCGTAGACGAGGAGCAGGCCACCGAAGGAGGCCAGCCAGTACAGCAGGGTCTGGAGCCGTTCGCCGCCGCGGAAGAGGGCGAGCAGGGCGTCCCAGCGATCGGCCGCCGTCTTCTTGCCCGCCGCTGCGGGCAGTTGGACCTCGAAGCGTTCGGCGAGGGCGTGGGCCTCGTCGGTGCGGCCCTTGGCGACGAGGAAGCTCAGCGACTCGGGCAGGAACTTCAGGAGCACCGGGACGAAGAGCAGCGGGAGGACGCAGACCCAGAAGGCGGCGCGCCAACCGACCGGCTCCACCAGCCACTTGGCCACATAGGCGGAGAGGATGCCGCCGGCGTGGTGGGCGGTCATCAGCATGCCGATGGTGAGGGCGGTCCGGCCGCGCGGGGCGTAGTCGGAGACCATGCTGATCGCGGTCGGCAGCAGACCGCCGAGGCCGACACCGGCGAGGGTGCGGCCGAGGCCGAAGACCTCGACGCTGCCCGAGACCGCACAGATGGCGGAGGCGAGCGAGAAGAGCGTCACGCAGCCGATCATCAGCTGCTTGCGGCCGATCCGGTCCGCGACCGTACCCGCGGTGAGAGCGCCCACCAGCATGCCGAAGGTGGCGTAGCTGCCAAGGTCACCGGCCTTGTCCGCGGTGAGACCGAAGGTCTTCGTCTCCAGCAGGTGCGGCAGCACCGAGCCGTAGATGAACATGTCGAGGCCGTCGAAGAGAACGGCCAGCCAGCACAGACCGACGACCAGGAGGGCCAGCCTGCTGACGCGCGCGGACAGGGCGGGCGCGGGGGACGGCGAGGGGGAGGAAGACATCGTTGGTTACCTCTCGTACTTGGTGCGCTAGACGCTAAAGAGCCACCCGCTGGATAGTCAACGTTTTTGTCAACAATCTCATCGACAATCCAGGGAGGACGGCTCTCGCGCGCACCGCTCAGTGGCTTCCGCGCACCGCTCAGCCGACCGGCGGAGTCCCGTGCGTATGGAAGGACTCGATGGTCTTCAGGCCCCAGGCCTGCCCCTTCTTCCGCTCCTCCTCGGTCCAGGTGATCAGCGGCCAGTCGGGCGCCAGGACGAGCCGTGTGAGCGGGTTGCACAGCTCGATACGGTTGCCGCCGGGCTCGTAGACGTAGAGGAAGAACGTCTGCTGGATGGCGTGCTTGTGCGGGCCCGTCTCGATGAACACACCGGTGTCGATGGCGAGATCGGCCGCGCGCAGGATGTCCTCGCGGGTGTCGGTCGCGAAGGCGATGTGGTGCAGCCGGCCGGTCGAACCGGTCCAGTCCTCGGTGTAGACGACGTCGTACGACTTGTTCGTGTACGTCAGCCAACGCGCCGCGATCCGCCCGCTGTTGAGCCGGATCTGCTCCGTCGGCCTTGCGCCCAGCACCTGTTGCTGGAACTCGGCGCTCGAAAGCACGTCCGCGGCAAGGAAGTTGATGTGGTCCAACCGCCGTACGCCGACGCCCTTGTTGGGCTTGGCCTGTGGCTGGTTCTTCAGTGCGGGCTTCAGCTCGTCGGGGGCCTGGTAGTACTCGCTCTCCCAGTACAGGGCGTGCTCGTGGCCGTCCGGGTCGGTGGTGACGTAGAGCTTGCCGAGGCCGGGCTCGTCCTCGACCCACCTGCCGGTGCCGCCCGCCTCCTCGATCGCCTTGATACGGCGCTGGAGGGCCTCCTCGCTGGAGGTGCGCAGGGCGAGCCGGCCGAGGCCGGGCTGTTCGCGGGCGGTGAGGACCAGGCTGTGGTGCTCGTAGTCGTCGTAGGTCCGGAGGTGGACGGTGTCGCCGTCCTGGCCGTTCACGGTGAGGCCCAGGTAGTCGGTGAAGAAGGCGACACTGGCGTCCAGGTCCGGGGTGAAGAGCTGGGCGTGGCCGATATGGGCGATGTCACCGAGCGGCGGAGCCATCGTTGCCTCCAAGGGGGCGTGCGGGTGCGGGAGTCGGAGCGGTGTCGGTCGGTTCGATGTCGGCGGGCCGGGGGAAGACCGTGCCGTCGAAGATCTTGCGTGCGGTGCGGACGACCGCGGTTCTGCGGACCACGGGAGCGGAGCCCGCGGATCCGGCGTCCACGCTAGTTTCGATGTCTAGGAATCCGCTGGGATGCTCGATGCGAATTCGGTCACTTTGTGCGGGTACCTCCGCGATGCCCTCCCCCACCCCGCCGGGGACAAGGAGCCCCGCCGCCACGCTCGCGGCGCCCAGGACACCGATGGAGGTGTGGCAGCGCACCGGGATGAAGGTGCGGGTCATCACCGCGCCGCCGTCCGCGGGCGGTGCGAGCAGGCTGAGCTTGGGGATCGTGGTGTGCTCGACGTCACCGAGGCCCATCAGCTTTCCGGCGGCCAGGCGGATCTCCCGTAGGCGGGCGGCGAGAGTGGCGTTCTCCTCCAGGTCGGCGGGCGTCTCGTACCCCGTGACGTCCAGTGCGGCGGCCGGGATCAGGACGACCGGCATGCCGTTGTCGACGCATGTCACCTCGGTGCCGGCGATCACGTCGCGGACACGGCCGGTCGGCAGCAGCGGGTTCGCGCCCTGCGGGAATTCGATCACCACCGGTGCCGCGGTGCCGGGGACGCCGGAGATCTCCGCGGTGCCGGTGTAGTCGACCCGCCCGCCCGGAGTCGGGAAGCTGGCGATCGCCAGTTCCCCGGTGTTGAGCATCCGGATGCGGACGGAGGTCTCGCCGTCATCGGGGGCCACGAGCCCCCGCTCCACGGCGAACGGGCCTATTCCGGCGAGAATGTTGCCGCAGTTCTGACGGTCCGTCACCTCAGGGCGGTCGACGGCGACTTGCAGGAACAGGTAGTCGACGTCGGCCTCGGGGTCGGTCGAGGCGGAGACCACGCCGACCTTGCTGGTGAGCGGGTGGGCGCCGCCCAGGCCGTCGATCTGGCGCGGGTCGGGGCTGCCCATGACGCGCAGCAGCAGGTCGTCGCGTTCGGCCGGGTCGGCGGGGAGGTCCTCGGCCAGGAAGTAGGCGCCCTTGGAGGTGCCGCCGCGCATCAGCATGCAGCGGACCTCCGAGGGCCCTGTCACGACCCGGCTCCGGTGTACTCCTCGTACGACTGGTACTCGACGCCGAGTCGCTTGAGGGTGTCGCGCAATCCGTAGCGGTCCAGGCCGAGTTGGCCCGCCAGGAAGGCGGCGCGAGTGGCGGCCTCCTTGGCCTCGCGGGCCTCGGACCTCTCGGCGGTCTCGCGTGCCTTCTCGCGCGGGACGACCACCACGCCGTCGTCGTCGGCGACGATCACGTCACCGGGGCGGACGACCTGGCCGTCGATGGCGATGGGCACGTTGACCGAGCCGCCGGTGGCCTTGACGGTGCCCTGGGAGGAGACGGCGCGGGACCAGGCGGCGAAGCCCATGTCGCGCAGTTCCTGGGTGTCGCGGATGCCGGTGTTGAGGACGACTCCGCGCACCCCGCGCTTCTGGAGCGCGGTGGCGAAGAGCTCGCCGAACAGGCCGTCCGTGCACGGGGAGGTGGTGGTGACGACCAGGATGTCGCCCTCGCCGCACTGCTCGACGGCCGCGTGGATCATGAGGTTGTCGCCGGGCCAGCTGAGCACGGTCACGGCGGTGCCCGCGACCCGAACTCCCTGCTGGACAGGGCGAATCGACGGCCCGAGCAGGCCCGTACGCCCCATGGCCTCGCTGACGGTGGCCACGCCGAAGGCGGCCAGCGCCTCGACGTCCTTCGCGTCCGCCTTCGGGGGGTTGGTGACGATCACGCCGCCCATGGTTATGCCAGCTCCTTCGCGATCTGCGGGTACGGGCGCATGAACGCCTCGGCCATCGTCTTGTGGGCGAGGCCCAGGTTCGGGCCGGCGTTGCGCTTGAGCTGGACGCCTCGGCGTACGGCCAGGTCGGTGTAGTAGTCCCACAGGTGCTGCTGGGCGCCGAGGCACTCCATCGCCTTGCGCTTGGTGTCCCAGACCTCGGTGATGTCGAGGAGGACCTCGGGCTTGAAGCCGCTCATCTCGGGCTGGTGCGGCTCGAAGTAGAAGACCGGCGGGGCGCCGATGATCTCGCCCTCGCCGGGATAGCCGATGGCCTGCGCGAGGACGCGGGCCTCCAGCGCCATCCGGTTGGCGGCCGGGTGGTCGCCGTTGTACGGGTCCTCGGTGGGGTGGGTGAGCACGACGTCGGGCTGCGTGGCCCGGTAGACCTCGACGAGCTTGTCGGTCAACTCGGCGGTGGCGACCAGGGGATAGTCGCCCGCGTCGAAGAAACGGACCTCGGCGCCGAGGGCGGCCGCGGCACGCTCGGCCTCGTCCCGGCGTATCGCCTTGATCTCGTCCAGCTTCTTGCCCTCGCGCCAGGCCTTCGCGGACTCACCGCGCTCGCCGAAGGTCAGACAGGCGATGGTGACCTTCTCGCCGCGGGCGGCGGACAGGGCGATGGCTCCGCCCGCCCGCCAGACGAAGTCCCCGGCATGCGCCGTGACGACGAGTGTCGATCGTGGGGTGGCGGGCGCGTTGCCGTGCGTCATGACTCGAATCTCCTTGATGGACAGGTGTGCGCCCGCCCCCGGTGTGCCGCTGCGCCGCGCGTCAGTCGCGCAACGCCTCGATCACACTGGTGAGATGGGCGCGGACGGCCGCCTCGGCCGCCTGGGGGTCCCTGGCCGTGATCGCCTCGATCATCGCCAGATGCTGACTCAGGGACTGCTGCGGACGCCCCGGTCGCAGCGCCAACTGGAAGCGGTGACGCACCAGTTGGGCGTTGAGCCGCTCCAGCAGGGCCACGGCCGTCTGCTGGCCGGAGAACTCCCGTACCTTGTAGTGGAGTTCGCTGTTGAGCTCGGAGTAGGTCACCGGCTCGCCGTCGGCCACGGCCTTGGTCATGGCCCGGCCCAGATCCGTCAGTTCGGTCAGCTGCTCGTCGCTGGCCGCGACGGCCGCCTTGGCCGCGCACAGTCCCTCCAGGACCATGCGGCACTCGGTGATGGCGACCGCTTCCTCCACGGTCACCACCCGCACCCGGGAACCCCGGTTGCGGATCCGCTCCACCAGCCCCTCGGCCGCCAGATCGATCAGCGCCGCCCGGATGCTGGCCCGCGTCACATCGAACTGCTCGGCGAGTTCGTTCTCCACCAACCGCTGCGCCGGTGCCATGTCGCCCTGCAGGATCGCCTGCCGCAGCTGCGTGAGCGCATGCTGCTTGGCCTGCTCCCCGGTGCTCGGACGGGCTTCTTTCGGCATCGTTGCCCTCCCTGAGTGAGTGCCTGTCGAACCTAAATCTAGCCAAACAAGATTGTCAACAATTTTGTCCGCCGTATTGCACGCATGCTTCCGCCCATACTTACCGCAGACACGCCACTGCCCGCCCATGGACCGGCCATGGACGGGCAGTGGACAGCGTATTTCTACGACCTTCTCATGCTTGCCTACGGCTCGTGCCGGCCGCAGCTCATCGACTTGTCGTCCTTCGTCTCGCACCACTCCTGGTAGCCCGAGGTGAAGGAGCCGGCCCACTTGTAGTGGTCGTCGGGCAGCTTGTCGGGCGTGTAGGCGCGGTAGTTGGCCGCGTCCTTCTTGTCGCCCGAGCCGTCGTAGGCGACGAGTTGCGGGTACGGGTAGACGGGCCGCGTGTACTCGACGGTGGGCGCGGTGCTGTCGGCACTCGCGGAAGCCTTCGCACCTCCCCCTCCGAGCCGACCGCCCGCCGGTCCCCCGGGCTCGTCGCCGCCGCTGGTCTTGGACGCGATGACGGCGCCGGGGGTCCTGCCGGTCTCCCGCCAGGAGATCAGCCGGCTCAGCAGGTCGAAGCTGTCGGGCCCGTCACCGCCTCCGCAGTGGTTGACGCCGGGGAACAGATACAGGCGGTAGAAGTCGTCGGCCTTGTCCTGTCCCATGGTGTCGATCACGGCCTGGCGGTAGGCGCGGGTGCCGGTGGGCGGGATGTTGGGGTCGGTCAGCCCGTGCCACTGGATCAACTTGCCGCCCGCCTCATGGAACTTGGTGAGGTCGGGGTCGGTGGCGTCGTAGATCCCGGAGACCTCGCGCTGGTAGGCCTTGAAGGTGTCTACGGTGAACAGGGACGCGTCGAGCCTCAGCGTGGGATCGGCCTCCCACTTCCCGACCCAGCGCAGGAATCCGAGCCCGATCCCGTACAGCTGCACCGAACTCTGCCCCTGGCCGGCCCTGGGGATGAACAGCCCCTCCCAGGCGGCCTCGGAACCGTAGGGCTGGCCACCCGTGTAGAGATGGGTGCCGTCCGGAGCGGTCGCACCCGCGTAGGCCTTGCGTACGACGTCGACCTGTTCGGAGGTGAGACAGCTCGAAGTGTCTTTGTTGTCGGCGCACTTGAGGCTCGCCGGGTCGAAGGTGCAGGTCGCCGGGTCCTGGATGAGGTCGTTGTTCAACTTGGGGTCGGCGCACTTCGCCATGACGGCCTTGTGCAGCGTGCCGAGCTTCGAGGCGGGCAGGATCGTCGAGCCGTCCGCGCGGAAGTCGATCGTGGAGAGGTAGGCCTCCTGCATCGCGTTGAGCGCGGTCTGGTTGAAGGCCGGGGCGCCGACCAGGGCGGCACTGAAGTCGCGGGGGTAGCGCTGCACCTCCATCAGCGTCTCGCGACCGCCGTCCGAGCAGCCGTCGTAGTAGGAGTACGTCGGCTCGGCGCCGTAGAACGCCTTGGTGATCGCCTTGGCGGCGGTCGCGAAGGCGTGCTCGGATCGGTAGCCGAAGTCCACCTTGAGCTGGGGGTTCGTCGCCCAGACCTCGGCGGAGCCGCCGCCCGTGCCGGAGGTGGAGACGTGGCCCTGGTTGTCCTGGCCGAGGGCGAAGGAGCCGTCGGTGACGGGGGCGCAGCCGGTGGAGGCGGCGGGCTGGGCGCTGACGCCGACCATGCCGCAGTAGCCGCCGCAGCCCTCCTGGAGGTAGCGCTGCCGGTACGTCTTGGTCGGCAGCCGCAGTTCGTACTGGATCTGCGGGGCGACGGTGCCCTTGACGTCGCAGTACTCGTACGCGTTCGAGCCGCTCTTGGCCACCACGCTCGCGGAGGCGACGGAGGTCGCCGCGTCGTCGAGCGTGCCGAAGTCCTTCCGCAGCAGGTCGGTGCAGGAGATCTTCGGTCGGGTGACCGGTAGGTTCTTGCCCACGTCACCACTCGCGGTGGGACTGGTGGACACCTTCGTGACGCTCGCGCTCGCGTCGGCGTCCGCCGAGAACGTGTCGGGCAGCAGCGCGAGGCCGGTGACGAGGGCCGCGACGACGACGGCCACCAGGATGACGATCCTCGTCCGCTTCGACGAATGGGCATGACCAGGGCTCATGCTGTCAGCGTCGAGTCGGCCCCCGGCGGAGGCCACCGCCGTGGGCCACCCGGGTGACAGGCTCAGGCCTCGCGGTAGAGCGCGGTGAGCAGTTCCAGTACGGCCTGGGTGGCGGGGTGCGGGTCGTCCTTCCACCAGGCGAGCCGTACGGCGATGGGCTCGCCGTCGCGCACCGGGCGGTAGACGACTCCGGGCCTCGGGTACTGGTTGGCGGTCGACTCCGCGGTCATGCCGACGCTGCGGCCGGTGGCGATGACGGTGAGCCAGTCGTCCACGTCGTGGGTGTCCTCGGTGGCCGGGCGGGAGTCGGGCGGCCACAGATCGGCGGTCGTGGTACCGGTCCGGCGGTCGACGAGGAGGGTACGCCCCGCGAGGTCGGCCAGCCGGACCGAGCGGCGCCGGGCGAGCGGGTCGTCGGAGGCCATCGCGCACAGCCGCCGCTCCAGCCCGACGATGGCCGACTCGAACCGCCGGTCGTCCAACGGCCTGCGGACCACGGCGAGTTCGCAGGTGCCCTCCCCGAGACCGGAAGTGGCCGAGTTGACGCGGACCAGGTGCAGGTCGGTCTCCGGGTGCGCCCGGCTCCAGCGGCGCTGGAAGGGCAGCGTGTGCCGGCCGAGCGCCGACCAGGCGTAGCCGATGCGCAGATGGGCGTGGCCCGAGGTGGCCTCACGGACCAGGTCGTCGACCTCGGCGAGCACCCGCCGGGCGTGCGCGACCACCCGCAGCCCGGTGCTCGTCGGGGTCACCGATCGGGAGGTGCGCCGCAACAGCCGTACGCCCAGGGTCTGTTCGAGCGAGGCGAGGGTGCGGGAGACGGCGGCCTGGGAGACGCCGAGCACGGCGGCGGCGTCGGTGAAGGTGCCCTCGTCGACGATCGCGACGAGACACCGCAGCTGCCTCAGCTCCGTATCCATGACTCAAGCGTATAGATCGTCCCGCTGTTGCATTTTGCGCAAGTGTCAAACGGGCGCACGATCGGAGCATGCCTGAAGTCGCCCCCGCGCGCGCCGCCGCCTCAACTCCCCTGCCCGCCAAGGACCTTGACACCCCGCAGCCGTCGCGGGTGGGCCTCGTCGGGGTCGCCACCATGGCCGGGAGCGGGCTGTCCAACCAGCTCGGCGCGGCGATCGGTTCCCTCGCCTTCCCGGTCATCGGGCCGGTGGGGGTCGTCGCGGTGCGCCAGTACGTCGCCGCCACCGTCCTGTTCGCCGTGGGCAGGCCCCGGTTGCGGGAGTTCAGTCGGCGGCAGTGGTGGCCGGTGCTGCTGCTGGCCGTGGTGTTCGGGACGATGAACCTGTCCCTGTACACCGCCATCGACCGGGTCGGCCTCGGTCTGGCGGTGACGCTGGAGTTCCTGGGTCCGCTGTCCATCGCGCTGGCCGCGACCCGGCGCCGCGTGGACGCCTGTTGTGCGGTGATCGCGGTGGCGGGCGTGGTGACACTGATGCGGCCGCGCCCCTCGGCCGACTACCTGGGCATGGGGCTCGGGCTGCTGGCCGCCGTGTGCTGGGCGTCGTACATCCTGCTCAACCGGACCGTCGGCAGGCGCATACCCGGAGCGCAGGGGTCGGCCGCGGCGGCCGGGGTGTCCGCGCTGATGTTCCTGCCGGTCGGGATCGTCGTCGCGGTCCGGCAGCCGCCGACCCTCACTGCGGCCGCGTGCGCGGTGGCGGCCGGGGTGCTGTCGTCGGCGGTGCCGTATCTGGCCGATCTGTTCACGCTGCGCCGGGTGCCGGCTCCGGCCTTCGGGCTGTTCATGAGCGTCAATCCCGTGCTCGCCGCCGTGGTCGGGTGGATCGGCCTCGGGCAGCGGCTGGGCTGGGCGGAGTGGGCGGGCATCGGTGCCGTCGTGGCCGCGAACGCGCTGAGCATTCTCACCACTCGGGACTGAGACTCCCGCCCCTCCGCCGTCACGTCACTCGGCGAGGATGTCGCCCATGTCGCTGTTCTCCCGCCAGTCCTTGAGCAGTGCGTGGAACTCGATGGGTCCGCCACCGTACGACTCGCTGCGCTCGGAGGGCTTGCCCTCGTTGTTGTAGTAGCCGGGCGTGCACTCGGCGAGGAACGCGTAGGTGTCCTGCGCCTTTTCGCGGATCGTGGCGATCCACGCCGTCTCCGCGTCGGCGGTCGGCTCGACGTACCGGGCCTGGCGCTTGCGGGCCTCGGTGACGACCCCGGCGACATGTGCGGCGCGTTCGTCGAGGATGTGGACCATGTTCACGGCGGAGGCGCTCTGGATCGAGTTGAACTGGAACAGGTTCGGGAAGCCGTGCACGGTCACCCCGTGCAGCGTCCGTGGCCCGTCCGCCCAGCTCTCCGCGAGG
The DNA here is from genome assembly GCF_035982055.1 of Streptomyces sp. NBC_01288. Classification (NCBI taxonomy): domain Bacteria; kingdom Bacillati; phylum Actinomycetota; class Actinomycetes; order Kitasatosporales; family Streptomycetaceae; genus Streptomyces; species Streptomyces sp. NBC_01288. Next base: position 9,981,556 of record NZ_CP108427.1, on the reverse strand, counting down.
GTCACCCCGCCCCGGCCCCGGATGTCGATCCCCATGCGCTGGGCGGACCCGACGCTGAGGTCGAAGCCGGTGGCGAAGATCAGGCAGTCCACCTCGTGCGCCACGCCGCCCACCACGACCGCGTTCTCGGTGACCTTCTCGACACCGCCCTGGTCGGCCGTGTCGACGAGCGTGACGTTGGGCCGGTTGAAGGTCTGGAGGTAACTGTCGCTGAACGTCGGCCTCTTGCACATGTACCGGTACCAGGGCTTGAGCGCCTCGGCGGTCGCCGGGTCCTCGACGAGCGCGTCCACCCGGGCGCGCAGCTCGTTCATCTTCCGGAAGTCGGCGACCTCGGCCGTGTCCGCCGAGCCCGTTTCACCGCTGCCCGACAGAAACGTCCGCAGCAGCGCGGCACTTGTGGTCCAGCCGTCGTCGATCAGGTCCTCGGCCGCACCTCCACCGGCCACGTGAGCGAGGAAGTTGTCCCTACGACGCTGCTGCCAGCCGGGGGTGAGCGTCCGGGCGAACTCCGGATCTGTGCGCCGGTTGCCGCGTACGTCGACGGAGGACGGGGTGCGCTGGAACACGTACAACTGCTGGGCGTCGCGCCCGAGATGGGGCACCACCTGGATCGCGGTCGCGCCGGTGCCGATGAGTCCGACCCGCTTGTCGGCGAGGCCGGTCAGGCCGCCGTCCGCGTCGCCGCCGGTGTAGCCGTAGTCCCAGCGGCTGGTGTGGAAGGTGTGACCCCGGAAGGTCTCCATCCCCGGGATGCCGGGCAGCTTCGGACGGCTGAGGGTGCCGAGCGCGACGATCACGTACCGGGCCCTGATGCGGTCGCCCCGATCGGTCGCGACGAGCCACTCCGACTCACCCTCGTCCCAGGCGAGTTCGGTGACCTGGGTCTGGAAGCAGGCGTCCCGGTAGAGGTCGAAGTGGCGGCCGATCGCCCGCGCGTGCTGGCGGATCTCCTCCCCCGGCGCGTACTTCCACCCGGGGACCTGGCCGACCTCCTCCAGCAGCGGCATGTAGATGTAGGACTCGATGTCGCAGTGGATGCCGGGGTAGCGGTTCCAGTACCAAGTGCCCCCGAAATCACCGCCCTTCTCGATCACCCGGATGTCCTGGACGCCGGCCTGGCGCAGCCGTGCGGCGGCGAGCAGACCGCCGAATCCGCCGCCGACGATCGCGACCTCGACCCGGTCGTCGAGCGGTTCGCGGGTGAGGCCGGTGTCGGCGTAGGGGTCGTCCGCGTAGTAGCCGAACTCGCCGGTGGCGCCCAGGTATTGGGCGCTGCCGTCCGGCCGGATACGCCGGTCGCGCTCGGCCCGGTACTTGGCGCGCAGCGCCTCCGGGTCGAAGCCGGGGTCGGTGTGGGGGGTGACGGACATGCTGGTCCTCTCAGTCGTCGAGGGGTGCGATGCGGTACGACGGGGCCGGACGCCGGTGTCCGTGGGGTGACCGGCGTCCGGGCGGGACGGTCAGTGCCGCATGTGCCGTCGGACCCAGGCGGCCTGTCCGCCGTCGACGAGCAGGTCGGTGCCGGTGATGAACTGGGCCTGCGGGCCGGTGAGGAAGGCCACCGCGTCGGCGATCTCGCCGGGTGTCCCGGTGCGGCGCGCTCCGCAGTCGTCGATCATCTTGAGCATGTGCCCGCCGTGCGGCGACTCGGCCTCGGCCTTCGACATCGCGGTCGAGATGACGCCGGGGCTCACGGTGTTGATGCGGGCGCCGCGCAGGTTCCAGGCGAGCGCGGCGGCCTCCACGCGCACGTGGTTGGCGCGCTTGGCGACCATGTAGGCGCGCAGCGAGTCGTCGCCCACGGCGGTGACGACGGGCAGGGAGAGCAGTTCCTCCGCCGGTGCGGTCGCCAGAGCGGCTTCGTCCTCGGGGCTGAGCGAGGCGTAGTGCCCGGCCATGCTGGAGACGGCGACGAGCGCGGTACCGCGGCCCGCCACCGCCTCAAAGGCGTCGATCACGTGGACCGTGCCCAGCAGGTCGACCTCCAGGACCGTCCGCGCCGAGGCGATCGAGGCGGAGACCCCGGCCGTGTGCGCCACGGCGACGACCCGGCCCTCGCCGGCCGCAGTCTGGGCCAGCTTGTCCACGGCCGCACGGTCGGAGATGTCGGTGAGGACGCCGTGTGCCGCGTAGCCCTCGGCGGTCAACGCGGCCACGGTGCGGTCGAGTTGGCCGCGTGAGGCGTCGGCGAGGAACAGGGTGCGGCCGCTGCCGATACGGCGTGCGATCGCCGTCCCCATGCCTCCGGCACCGGTGACCACGACGACGTCGCGGGGTTCCTCAGACGGTCGTTGCGCCATGGACGGCCTCCTGCCAACTCGCTCCTGCCACGATGGCCTGTCGCCATACGCGGATCGCCTTGGGCGGCATGCCGACCGCGAGGGCGCCGGTGAGCCGGTCGCCGGTGCGGTAGGCGGCCACGAACCGCCGCTCGCCCAAGTCCCCGTCCACCACGGCGACTTCGTCGTGGCCGCGCAGATAGCCGTAGGCCTGGATCTTCATGTCGTACTGGTCGGACCAGAAGTACGGCACCGGCGAGAACGCCTTGCGCGCCTCCGGGTTGAGGAGGTTGCGCGCGGCGGCCATGCCCTGTTCGGCCGCGTTGGTGCGGTGCTCGATGCGCATCGAGGTGCCGAAGAGCGGGTTGTACCAGCGGGCGACGTCACCGGCCGCGTAGACGTTCTTGGCGGCCTCGCAGTACTCGTCGCACACCACGCCGTCGCCGACGGAGAGTCCGCTGTCGGCAAGCCACTCGGTGTTGGGCAGTGAGCCGATCGCGACGAGCACCTCGTCGGCCTCGATCTCCTCGCCGGTCCCGAGCCGTACGCCTTCGTCGGTCACCTCGGTGACGGAGACTCCGGTGCGCAGCTTCACGCCGTGGTCCACGTGCGCCTGCGCCAGCACCTGCCCGACCTGCTCGCCGACGGCGTGCGCCAGCGGCACGGGGGCCGGTTCCAGCAGGGTGACCTCGGCGCCCAGCCGCCAGGCCACGGCGGCGGCCTCCGCGCCGAGGAACCCGGCGCCGACCACCACCAACTTCCGCCCAGGACTGAGCCGTTCGCGCAGTGTGAGCGCGTCGTCGAGCGTGCGCAGCACATGCGCACCCTCGCCCGGCAGCCTGCGCGGACGCACCCCGGTGGCGATGACGAGCCGGTCGTACGACACCTGCGCGCCGTCCGACAGCCACACCTCCTGCGCGGCGAGGTCGAGCGCGGTCGCGGCGACCCCGAGCCGCAGGTCGAGGTCGAGCCCGCTCAGGTCGGCCGGGGTCCGCAGAGCCACCCGGTCGGGTTCCCACTCGGCGGCGAGGACCTGCTTGGAGAGCGGCGGCCGGTCGTAGGGCGCGTGCGGTTCCTCCCCTACGAGGGTGAGCGTGCCGGTGTAGCCCTCGCGGCGGAGAGTCTCGGCCGCCGCGAGTCCGGCGGCCGAGGCTCCGACGACGACGATCCGTGTCACTGCTCCACCAGTCGGATGGCCGCGGCCGGGCAGACCGCCACGGCTTCCCTTACGTCGTCGAGGAGTTCGGTGCCGGGCTGCTCCTCCAGGAGGATCGCCACGCCGTCGTCGTCACGCTGGTCGAAGACGTCGGGGGCGGCGACCACGCACTGCCCGGAGGCGACGCATTTCGGTTCGTCGAGTTCGACCTTCATGGCTGTGTCCTCTGCTCTCTGTTCGTTCGTGTTCGTTCGTAAGGGGGTGGTCACCAGGTGACGGGCAGACAGGCCACGCCGTAGGTCGTGCCGGTGCGGTCGAAGGCCAACTGCTCGACGGGGGCGGCCAGTCGGAGGGTCGGGATGCGGCGGTAGAGGGTGCCGTAGACGACCTGGAGTTCGAGGCGGGCGAGGTTCTGGCCGAGGCACTGGTGGGGGCCGTAGCCGAAGCCCTGGTGCTGGCGGGCGGGCCGGGTGATGTCGAGGCGGTCGGCCTCGGGGAACGCCTCGGGGTCCCAGTTCGCGGCGTGCAGGTCGAAGATCATGCCCTCGCCGGCGCGGATGGTGACGCCGCCGATCTCGATGTCCTCCTTGGCGACGCGGCGGACGCCGGTCTGCACGATGGTGAGGTAGCGGAGCAGTTCGTCGACCGCGCCGCCGATGACCTTCGGGTCGTCCGTGTCGCGCACCAGGGCGAGTTGGTCGGGGTTCTGGAGCAGGGCGAGCGTGCCGAGGCTGATCATCGTGGCGGTGGTCTCGTGCCCGGCGATGAGCATGGCGACGCCCATGTGGACGGCCTCGGTGCGGGTCATCTCGCCGTTGTTGACGCGCCCGGCCATCTCGGACAGGACGCCCTCGGCCGGGTTCTCCAGCCTCAGCCCGATGAGCTTGTCCAGGTAGGCGCCCAGCGCGCCGCTCGCCGCCCGCGCCTCCTCGGGGGTCGAGGCGCTGTCGAGCGAGATGCTGCTGTTGTGCTGGAAGAAGTCGTGGTCCTCGTACGGCACTCCGAGCAGTTCGGCGATGACCAGTGAGGGGACGGGCAGGGCGAGCGCGGTGAGCAGGTCGGCCGGGTTGGGGCCGGCCAGCATGTCGTCGATCAGCTCGTCGACGATCTTCTGGATGGGGGCCCGCATGGCCTCGATCCGCTTGACGACGAACGGCGCGTTGACCGTGCGGCGCAGCCGGGTGTGCTCGGGCGCGTCGGTGTTGGTGATCATCCGCGGGGTGTGCGGGGCGATGTCGGCGCGGTGCGCGTTGACGTAGGGGAAGCCGGCTTCCAGGTCGTCGTCGCTGACGCGGGGGTCGGTGAGCAGGGCGCGCTGGTCGGCGTGGCGGGTGATCAGCCAGGGCGTGGTGCCGTTCCAGATGCGGACCCGGCTGATCGGTTTCCCGTCGCGCAGTCCGTGCACGGCGGGCGGCGGGGCGAGGGGGCAGCGCGCGTCCCGCTGCATCGGGTATTCGGGGACCGCCGCCGCCGTGTCGGGCGCGGTGTCGGTCAGGGTGTCGGCCATGTCTCTCCTCGGTGGTGGGGGGCTCCGTGTGGGGGCGGAGCGCCGGGGTACTGGGATCGAGGCCTCGATGAGCACATGCAAACAGAGCGGGCTGACGCCTTCCGGTCAGTTTCCTGACAACAACCTGACGTGGCCCAGATCACATGTCGACGCTGTTGCCATGAACCGGACAGAGATGCCATGGAGGGTCAACTCAGCTGAATTGCATGGGAGTTGACTGGACGTGATGCGACGACATCGACTCGCGAACGTAACGAAAAACGGGCGGCACCACGTCACCGTGACACCGCCCGACACCCCGGCTTCACAGGGTGTCCATATTTGCTCCGCGCATCCCGTGCAATTCCCCCGGCAGGGCCCTCACCGCTCGTCGGCCGACCGCCCGAGCCAGTAGCCGAAACCCCGGCGCGTGTGGATCAGGGGCGCACCCTCCTGGTCAACCTTGCGGCGGAGGCGGGAGACGAGCTGCTCCATCGCGTTGTCGCCGCGGAAGTCGCCCCAGACGTAGCGGCTGATCTGCTCCTTGGACAGCACCTTGTGCGCGTTGACGAGGAGGTGGCGCAGCAGCCGGTACTCCGCGGGCGTGAGATCGAGGGTACGTCGACCGCGCCGCGCCTGGCAGGTGGTGTCGTCCAGGACGAGGTCGGCGTAGTGCAGCGCGCCGTCGCGTCCGCCGCCCCGGCCGCGCAGTAACACCTGGATGCGGGCGAGGACTTCGGCGATCCGGAAGGGCTTGGTGACGTAGTCCCGCTCCCCCGCGCCCAGTTCGGGCAGCAGCTTGTCGAGGGCGTCCCAGCCGGTGAGCAGGAGGACGGGCGGGCGGTGCGTGACGAGCCGGCGGCCCTGCGCGAGGGCGTCCATCTCGGGCAACTCCGCGTCTATGACGACCAGTTCGAACCGCTGCTCCGCGAGCCGGGACACCACCTCGGTGCCGTTGCCGGCCGTCCTGATGTGGTAGCCCGCCAACTCCAGTGTCGTGGAGAGGAGTTCGGCGTTGTCCGGCTCGTCCACGGCGACGAGCAGATGCTGCCCGCCACCGCGGGCGAGTGATCGTGTCTCACTGATGCTGTCGTACGTGGACATGAGCGTCACCCTACCGTCCTGCTTGCCTGACTCAAGCAATATACATTCGATTGCTTGACTCAAGTAAGTCAGATACGCTTGCCTAACTCAAGGAAGCCCGCCCCGAGCGCGGGCCGACAGGAGTCGGGAGCACAGCTGAGCCCTCGCTCACCAGAGCCGGGGCCGTCTTGAGCGGAAGGCGGCCCCCGCGCCGAACCCGTGGGGACGGGGGTCGGCGCCGTCCCGGACCCGGTCGCCGGCCACTCCCCCCGGATCGGCGCCGGGTCCGCGGACGAACCCTCTCCCCCACCTCGGGACGACCGCGGCGGACGCGCGCAGAACCAAGGAGTACGCCATGCACGGCATCGGTCTTGACGGGCGCAGTGTCGTCGTCACCGGGGCGGGGTCCGGGATCGGGCGGGCCGCCGCGCTGCGGTTCGCGCTCGCGGGTGCCGAGGTCGTGGTGGCGGACCAGGACCGGGTGGGCGCCGAGCGGACGGTCAAGGAGATCGAGCACGACGGCGGTTCCGCCGTGCGTGTCGTCGGTGATCTGAGCGAGCGAGCGGTAGTGGACGAGGTCGTCGCCACCGCCGTCGACGCGTTCGGCGGGCTGGACGTGCTGATCAACAACGCCGGGATCACGGACCGGATGTCGGCCCTCGCGGACACCGGCGACGCCGAGTGGGAGCGGGTCGTACGGATCAATCTGACGGCACCCTTCCTGCTGACCCGGGCCGCGCTGCCGCACATGCTGGCCGCCGGGCGGGGCACGATCGTCTTCACCGCCGCCGAGGCCGGCCTGCGCGGCAGCGCGGCGGGCGCCGCCTGCACCGCCGCCAAGCACGGGATCGTGGGCCTGGTGAGGTCTCTCGCCGTGACGTACCGGGGGCGGGGAATCCGCGTGAACGCGATCGCCCCCGGGGCCACCGCGACGGGCATCACCTACGACGTCGACGCGCGGGCCCACGGCCCCGGGGTGATCGGCCCCGGGCTCGTGGACTCCGACCGGATCGCCTTCCCGGAGGAGCAGGCGGCGGCGCTCGTCTTCCTGGCCTCCGACGCCGCCCGGCACATCAACGGAGCCGTGCTGCCCGTCGACGACGGCCGGTGCGCCGTATGACCGGCGCGCCGGGCCATCACCTCGGTCGGGTCAGGACGGCCCGACTGTCACCACGCGACGGGCAGTTCGTGGACGCCGTAGACGGAGCCGTCGTGTTTGAACGGGATCCTGTCGAGGTCGGTGGCCCTGCGGAGGGTGGGGATGCGGCGGTACAACGTGCTGTAGACGACCTGGAGTTCCATCCTGGCCAGCGGCTGGCCCAGGCACTGGTGGACGCCGAAGCCGAAGGCGACGTGGCGGCGGGCCTCGGGCCTGGTGAGGTCGAGGCGGTCGGGGTCGGTGAAGGCGTCGGGGTCCCGGTTGGCGATGTCGTTGGGCAGGATGATGCCCTCGCCCGCGCGGATCGTCTCGCCCGCGAACTCGATGTCCTCCAGGGCCACTCGGCGCCGTCCGTTGTGCGGGATGTTGAGGTACCGCAGGAGTTCCTCGACCGCCGAGACGACCAGCTTGGGATCGTCCGTGTCCCGCAACAGGGCGAGCTGGTCGGGGTGTTCGAGCAGGGCGAGGGTGCCAAGGGCGATCATGTTGGCGGTCGTCTCATGCCCGGCCACCAGGAGCAGCACGCCCATGCGGGCCGCCTCCGAGCTGGTCAGCTCGCCCGACTCGATCCGCGCGACCAGCCCGGACAGCAGATCCTGGGCGGGGTTGGTCGCCTTCGTGCCCAACAGGCCGTCGAGGTACTCGATCAGCCGTGCGCTGGCGGCCATCCGCTCCTCGGTGGACGCGTCCCGCCTGATGAGGGTGCTGCTGTTCTCCTGGAAGAAGTCGTGGTCGCCGTACGGCACTCCGAGCAGTTCACAGATCACCAGCGAGGGCACGGGCAGCGCGAACGCCTGGACCAGATCAACCGGGTTGGGGCCGGCCAGCAGGTCGTCGATCAGGTTGTCCACGATCTTCTGGACGGCGGGGCGCAGGGCGTCCATCCGTTTGATGGCGAACGGCGCGGTGACCATCCGGCGCAGCCGGGCGTGCTCGGGGTCGTCCATGAGGATGAAACTGGCGGTGTTCTCGCCGGTGAACGCGATCTGGCCCGGGTAGCCGGGCCGGGTGACGTCGGCGCTGACCCTCGGGTCCAGGAGCAGCGTGCGCTGGTCGGCGTACCGGGTCACCAGCCAGGGGGTGCTGCCGTCCCACAGGCGGACCCGGGTGAGCGGTCGCTCCTGCTGTTCGGCGCGCAGCCGGGGCGGCGGGTCGAAGGGACAGGCCGCGGCCCTGGGCATCGGGAACGGGGCGATGTCGGTGGGGAGTTGGTCGACAGCGTTCGGTGTGGGGGGCATCGGTTCACCGCTTCTCTGCTCGTACGGTCGGGTGGTTCGGGTGGGGGGTCAGGTGGCGGGGGCCTGCAACAGGCCGACGATCGCGTCGACGAGGCCGGTGGCGGCGTCATGCCAACTCGCCCTGGGCGTAGGGGTGTTCTCGGCGAGGGCACGCTCGCGTTCGGCGCAGGCGTGGAGGATCAAGTGGCGTGCCATGGAGGCGCGTTCGGCGCGCACCTCGTCGGGCAGCCGGGGCAGGCACCGCCACAGTCCGTCGACGAGCTGCCGCAGGGACGGGGAGTTGAGGGACTCCTCGACCATGATCCGGTGGAGGGCGGGGTCGGTCATGACCTGGGCACAGAACCGGGCGTGCCAGGTGGGGCTGCCGAGGGCCGCCAGATGCTCGGTGTTCGGGCGGACCAGACAGGACACCCAGTCCCGTACGTCCGCGGAGTCACCGATCTCGGCGAGCAGGCGGACCCGGTTCCCCTCGACCCGTTCGGCGTGCTTGCGGGCGATGGCCCGTACCAGGTCGGCCTTGGTGCCGAAGTGGTAGCCGACGGCCGCGTTGTTGCCCTGGCCGGCGGCTTCGCTGACCCGGCGGTTGGAGACGGCGTGGACGCCGAGTTCGGCGAACAACCGCTCCGCCGTCGTGAGGATCAACTCCCGGGTACCGGCGACCACTTCGGTCCGCACTGTCGTCCCGTCCGCCATCGCGGCCACCGCCGTTCTCCTGGACACGCGCCCCAGACAACCGGAATCCCTCATTCAGGTCAAGCAACTGACTTAAACAACGTCGCGTTCCGGCCACACAGACCCCGACGCGGACAGCGGCTTCACGGGTGCCGCCCACCGGCTCATGTGCGGTTTCCTCCCGATCGAGCAGACTTGGATCTTGGCTGACGTGTTGCCTCGACGATTCCTCCGCCCGCTCCCCCGCGCCCGGACGGATGCGCCTAACCTGATCTTCATGCGCGCAACCGTGCGGGAGGCCGCCCGGGCGACAGTCCAGCTGGTCGTCTCCGCCGCGATGGCCTTCGGGTCGTACATCTTCATCACCGTGCTGCTGCTCACCGCGGTGGCCACGGCCGCCGTGGTCGGCGCGTTCATGCTGCCCGAGACGGTGCTGCTGATACGGCGGATCGCCGGGGCCAAGCGGCAGCAGGCGGGCGCCTGGACGGGCCGGAAGATCCCCGAGGCGTACCAGCCGCTCACCGGCACCGTGCGGGAGCGGGTGCGCACGGCGGTCCGCGACCCGGGCACGCTGACCGACTTCCGTTGGATGGTCGCCTACTACGCCTACGGCACGCTGCCCGTGCTGATGCTGCCGTTGTGGCCGCTGGGACTGGTCGTCGACGGGGTGTGGTGCGGGCTGCTGCGCCGCCGGGCCGTCGTCCTGCCGTTGATCAGCCGGCTCGCGGATCTCGACGCGTACTGGTCCACCGTCCTGCTGAAGCCCTCACCCAAGGCCCAACTGGCCGTCAGGGTGGAGGAGTTGGTGCAGACCCGGGCGGGCGCGATCGCCGCACACGGCGCCGAGCTGCGTCGGATCGAACGCGACCTGCACGACGGCACCCAGGCCCGGCTGGTCTCGCTGTCGATGCGGATCGGGCTCGCCAAACGGGCCTACGACCAGGACCCGGCGGCGGCGCGCAGGATGCTCGACGACGCGCAGACGCTGGCCGAGGAGGCGTTGACGGATCTGCGGCACGTGGTGCGCGCGATCCATCCGCCGATCCTCACCGACCGCGGCCTGGTCGGCGCGGTGCGCGCGCTCGCCGCCAGCAGCGCGCTGACCGTCACCGTGACCGTGGACGGGCTGACCGACGGGCACGACGGGCCGCGCGCGCCCGCGGCGGTGGAGGCGGCCGCGTACTTCGTGATCGCCGAGTCGCTGACCAACGCGGCCAAGTACAGCGGCGCCGACCGCGCCGACGTCCACCTCGCCCGCGCCCGCACCGGACTGCGCGTCCGGGTGCGCGACGAGGGCCGGGGCGGAGCCGACGAAGCGGGCGGAACGGGGCTGCTGGGCATGCGGCGCCGGGTCGCCGCGCTCGACGGCGGTGTGACTGTGACCAGCCCCGTGGGGGGACCTACCGTGATCGAAGTGGAGCTGCCGTGCGTCTGGTGAGTGTGGTTGAGGCGGAACTGTCGTGAGAGTGGTGCTCGCCGAGGACAACGCCCTGCTCAGGGAGGGGCTGGTCCTGCTGCTGACATCGGCAGGCCACGAGGTGGTGGCCGTCGCGGGCAGCGGGCCCGAGGTGCTGCCCGCGCTGCTCGAACACCGGCCGGACGTGGCCGTGCTGGATGTGCGGATGCCGCCCGGTTTCCGCGACGAGGGTCTGCGGGCCGCGTTGGAGGCACGGGAGAAGATCCCGGGGCTGCCGGTGCTGGTGCTGTCGCAGTACGTCGAGGAGTCGTACGCCGCCGAGCTGTTGGGCGTCGGGGCGAGCGGGGTCGGCTATCTGCTCAAGGACCGGATCGGCCGCGTGGACGAGTTCCTCGACGCGCTGGACCGGGTGGCGGCCGGCGGTACGGCGCTCGACCCCGAGGTGGTGACCGAGCTGCTCACCCGGCGCCGCAACTCACCGCTGGACTCGCTGACCCCGCGCGAGCGCGAGGTGCTGAAGCTGATGGCGGAGGGGCACGACAACACGACGATCGCCAAGACCCTGGTCGTCACGGAACGCGCTGTCAGCAAGCACATCGGCAATGTGTTCCTGAAGCTGAGCCTGCCGCAGAGCGACAGCGGGCACCGCCGGGTGCTGGCGGTACTGGCCTACCTCCAGAACGTGTGACGCACGGGCCGCCGCTCTTCGCACCCGGGGATGACACGGGCGGCGGCACGTAGGCACACCCGGCGCCCCTCGCGCCGAACCGCCCCCGTTCAGGCGAACCCACCCCGAAACACGCGTGCCACCGCCCAAGCCCGTCGACACCTCTGCCGTGACCCCGCCACCACCCCTCCCCCGCATCCCGCCCATGCTCGCCACCCCCGGCCCCCTCCCGCCGACCGCACAGGACGCCCAGTGGGCCTACGAGACCAAACAGGACGGCCAGCGCGTACTCGTCCACCTCCCCGGCGACGGCAGCGTCCTCCTGCGCGCCCGCTCCGGCGAGGACATCACCGCCGCCTACCCCGAACTACTCGCCCTGGCCCGGGAGTTGGGCACCACCCCGGCCATCCTCGACGGCGAGGTGCTCGCCCTGGATCAACAAGGCCGCGCCGACTTCCAGTTGCTCCAGGGCCGGATGGGCCTGGCCGGGTCACCGGCGCAGGCGGCGCGCCGAGCCGCCGAAACACCTGTCCATCTCGTGCTGTTCGACATCCCCCACCTCGGACAACCGCTCCTCACCCTCCCCTACGCCCATCGACGCACCACGCTGGAGCACCTCGACCTCGACGGCCCTTACTGGTCAACTCCCGCCGCCCTCACCGGACATGGCGCAGAAGCCCTGCGGGCCACCCGCGAGCACGGACTGGAAGGCCTGGTCTGCAAGCGGCTGGACTCGGTGTACGAACCCGGGGTCCGTTCCCGCGCCTGGATCAAGATCCGCAACCTGCGCAGCGAGGACGTGCTGGTCGGCGGCTGGGTGCCGGGCAAGGGGCGCCTGACAGGCCTGCCCGGCGCGGTGCTGGTGGGGCAGCGAGCGGGCGGCCGGCTGCGGTACGTCGGCAATGTCGGCACCGGCTGGAGCGAGGCCGAGCGTGCCGAACTCGCCGTACTCCTGCGGGCGGCCGGGACCGACACATGCCCCTTCGACCCCGTACCGCGGGTGGCCGGCGCGCGTTGGGTGGTGCCCCGGCTGGTCGGCGAGGTCCGCTACAGCACCCGTACCCGGGCCGGGATGCTGCGCCAGCCGTCCTGGCTGCGGCTGCGCCCGGACCTCGCGCCGGAGGAGTCGGCGGCGGATCTGCCCGAGCGTCAATGAAGTTGCGTAGATCAAGTATTGGGTCGCCCGTTACCGAAGTGACACCCCACCCCCTTGGCGCGTACATGGAAAGTCGGCACCATGAAAGCCCTTTCCCCCCAGAGCCGTTGGGCTGCACCCAAGAGGAGGACGCAGTGTCGTCCCAGAAGTCCCGCACCCGTCGTGGCAGGTGGCTCGTCGGCCTCGGCGGTGCCGCCGCGCTCGTCATCGCCTTCCCCTCCGCGGCCTTCGCCGCCCCGCCCACGGCGCTGCCCGCGAACGCCGAAGCCGCCGAACAGACGTATCTGCCCGCCTTCGACTACGACACGGACGGCTGCTACCCGACGCCCGCGATCGGCCCCGACGGGACGATCAACGGCGGCCTGAACCCGACGGGTTCGCTCAGCGGCGAGTGCCACGACGCCTCGGACCTCGACAACACCAACAGCTACTCGCGCTACAAGTGCAACAACGGCTGGTGCGCGTACATGTACGGCCTCTACTTCGAGAAGGACCAGGCCGTCGCCAACAGCAGCATCGGCGGACATCGCAACGACTGGGAACACGTCGTGGTGTGGGTGCAGAACGGCACGATCCAGTACGTCTCGACGTCCAACCACGGTTCGTTCACCGTGCACGCGGCGTCCGACGTCCGCTTCGACGGCACGCACGCCAAGATCGTCTACCACAAGGACGGCATCGGCACGCACGACTTCCGGCTGGGGAACGCGAACGACGAGCCTCCGGAGAACGACAAGCACACCTGGCAGTACCCGCCGCTCGTCGGCTGGAACGGCTACCCGGCGGGCCTGCGCGACAAGTTGAGCGCGTACGACTTCGGCAGTGCCAACTTCGGTCTCAAGGACGCGAACTTCGTGGCCCACCTGACGTCGGCCAAACCGTCCGGAATCACGTTCGACCCGGCCGCCTGACCGAACCGTCCAGGGGGCACCATCGTTCTCAGGGCTCCCGGAGTCATCTCGACCCCGGGAGCCCGAGAGGACGGAACGTGGCAGCTGAACGCGGGATCTCGCGGCGGGCTCTCCTGATCGCGCTGGGCATCGCCGGGGCGACGGCGGTCCCGGCGGGTGCGCAGGGCCCGGCTCCCGGGAACGGATACACCATGCCCACCCTCGCCTTCGACGACCAGGCCGTCCAACGCCGCCTCGGCACCGTCTACGCCTCGGCGCTCAGATCCGTCTCCGGCGCCAACACCATCGGCGCCGACCGCTCGGTGTACGACCGTTCCGGCCTGCTGTCCTATCCGCCCGGCACCGTCGTCCGGGCGGGCGGCGGGTATCCCTCGCCGCAGCGGTGGACGCGGGACGCGGCCGTCAACGCGTGGAGCGGGGTGAGTCTGCTGGCACCGGACGTCGGCCGCAACACGCTGTGGTCCGTGGTCGACCGCACGCGGGACGGCCTCGTGGTCCAGCAGGACAACCAGTGGTGGGACCAGATCGTGTGGGTCCTGGCCGCGCACCACCACTACCTGGTCACCGGCGACCGCGACTTCCTCACCCGGGCCTACGACACGTCCGCGCACACCCTCGCGGCCCGCCGCGCCCAACACTTCAACTCGTCGTTCGGCCTCTTCGAGGGCCCCGGCTTCATGAACGACGGCATCTCCGGCTACCCCAGCCCGCCCGCCTCGACATCCGTGCACTCGTCCTTCGTCCTGGACCATCCACACGCCGACAAGCTGATGTGCCTGTCGACCAACTCCCTCTACTACGGCGCCCAACTCGCCCTCGCCGCCATGTCCGAGGCTCTCGGCCACCCCGTGCAGGCCGCCTCGTTCCGCTCGGACGCGGAGCATCTGCGCACGGCGATCGACAAGCACCTGTGGCGCGCGGACGCCGGCACCTACGCCTATCTCGTGCACGGCGAGGGCACGCGTGCCGGGCACGTCGACACGTCGCAGGAGGGCGCGGGCCTGGCCCTCGCGATCCTCCTCGGCGTCGCCGACCCCGAACGCGCCGTCCGGATCCTCGACTCCACGCACTGGCAGCCGTACGGCATCGTCAACGTCTGGCCGCACTTCCCGCGCTTCGACGACGGGCACCCCGGACGGCACAACGTGATGGTCTGGCCGATGGTCCACGGGCTGTACGGCCAGGCCGCCGCCGACGCGGGCCGCGCCGAACCGTTCGCCCTCGCCGTCGACACCCTCGCGGACCTGGTCACGGCGAGCGGCGGCTTCTACGAGCTGTACAACTCCGTTTCCGGGGCGGTGGACGGCGGCTGGCAGGGCGACGCGAGCGGGCACGCCGACCACTTCGTCTCCCAGCCCGACCAGACCTGGTCGGCGACGGCGTACCTCCGCCTGATCCACGACGGCCTGTTCGGGCTGACCTTCACGGACGACTCCCTACGGCTGAGCCCGTGCCTGCCGGCGAACTGGGGGGCGGTGAGTCTGCGTGGGCTGCCGTATCGGGGGATGTCGGTCGATGTGACGCTGAGCGGGGGTGGGAGCCGGGTGAAGTCGTGCACGGTGGACGGGGCTTCGGGTTCGCCGGTCGTGGCTGCGGGTGGGCGGGGGCGTCGGGTGATCTCGATCGTGCTGGCGGAGTGAGCGATCCGCTGGTCGGGGGGGGGGTGATGTGCGGCTCCGCCGCGGGGCCTTGATGGGTAGTCGTTCGGCTGCCGCGCCGTCGTGGCTGGTCGCGCAGTTCCCCGCGCCCCTTTAAGACCAGGGTGCTTTCGAGGTGCGGGCGGCTTCGCCCAGCCCCGCCTGCGTAGCTGGTCGCGCCTGCGCGGCGGAGCCGCATATCGACACGGCCCAGCGCCGCTTTTAGATCAGGGGGTTGCCGAAGCGCGGCCGGCTTCGCCCCGCAAAACGACACAACCCCGAGCCCGGCCCGCTTCGGTCCTCGGGACTAGGTCCGGAGGTGGGCGGGTCTTCCGCCTTCGGGCCGTTCTGCGGACGCAGCCCCGCGCCTAGCGTGCTGGGTATGGATACGAGCGGAACGTTGGAAGAGGCATTCGGGCGGCTGCACTCCACCGGGCCCGAGCGGGAGGGGTGGCTCAGTAATCACGCGCCGATGGTTGCCGAGGCGCTTGCCGCGCGTGGGCAGGCGGGGGCCGTTCATCGTTGGCTCGATCTCTATCGGGACAAGCTGGAGGAGTTTCCCGAGCCGGTGGCCGCTGTCACGGACGCCAACTGGGCTGCCGCGCTGGGGGATTCGCGTCGGGCCGCCGACTGGATCGGCTACTTCTCCCGGGCTCTCGGCGAGCGGCCCTGGCGGGATGTGCTCGGCGGGTGGTGGCCGCGGCTGCTGCCCGGGATCGCCGCGGGCGCCACCCATCCGGTCATCCGCGTCGGGCATGCCGTACGCGCCCTTGGTGTGGAGGAGAACGAGCCTCGGCTTACCGAACTCGCCCACGGGCTGGGGTATTGGGCGGCGCGGCATCAACCCGTGGACGGCATCGCGGAGTTGGCCGGCAGTCACAGCGCGGCCAGTGCCCTTGACTCCGTGCCGCCCATCTCGGGAGGCGTGGTCGGGTTCCGGGCGCGGCTTGCCGCCGTGCGGCAACTGCCCGGTTGGGCGGGCGAGGTGAGCGATCCGGACGTGGCGCGGGAGCGGCTCGGTGAGCTGGTGCGCGCGGCCACACATCGTTACGCGACCCACGGGCACGGTGAGCCGACCATGCTGGTGCATGCGGCTACCGCGCCCAACGCCGTGCTGCGTGCCCTGGACGCGCTCCCTCGTGAGCTGTGGGTACCGAGTCTGCACGCGGCGTGGACGGCGTCCGCTGCCGTCACCGCGATGTACGCCCCGGAGGAGGCGATCGACTTCGTTCCGCACGTGCGGCTTACGGCCGAAGAGGTGATGGAGCGGGCCCTGGAGCATGGGGACGAGCACGTGATCAAGTTGACGGACACGGCCCTGGATGTCGGGGACGAGCGGGCTCTCGCCGCCGCGCTGCGGGCCGTGGAGATCAGTGAGCCCCTTGTGCGGGGGCGGGCCTGATCCTGTTGCCAGGTGCGCCCATCGGTCAACGGCGGCATGCCGGACGGTCTATCGTGTCCGCATGTCCGTGCCCGAACTGATCCGTATCGTCTCCCGCGACTCGCCCATGGCGCTGGCCCAAGTGGAGCGTGTGCGCGCCGAGTTGGCCCTCCTTCATCCGCAGGTGCGCACCGAGGTCGTGCCGGTCAAGACGACCGGCGACAAGTGGATGGGCGATCTGGCCCTGGTCGAGGGCAAGGGGGCGTTCACCAAGGAGGTGGACGCCGCACTGCTCGCCGGGGTGGCGGATCTCGCGGTGCACTGCGTGAAGGACGTGCCCGCCGACCGTCCGCTGCCGGCCGGTACGACGTTCGCCGCGTTCCTGAAGCGGGACGACATCCGCGACGCCCTGGTCCACCCGGGCGGGCTGACCCTCGACGAGTTGCCGCCGGGTACCCGGATCGGCACCTCGTCGGTCCGGCGGGTCGCGCAACTCGCCGCCACGCACCCGGAGTTGGAGTGCGTACCGTTCCGCGGCAACGTGAACCGGCGGCTGGAGAAGCTCGCGGCGGGCGAGGCCGACGCGCTGCTGGTCGCGATGTCCGGCCTGCACCGCATCGACCGGCTCGACGTGATCAGCGAGGTGCTGTCCCCCGAGGTGATGATGCCGCCGATCGGCGCGGGCATCCTCGCCCTGCAGTGCCGTGAGGGCGACACCGAGGTCATCGACACGGTCAGCGGGCTCGGTCACCCGGAGACGCATCGGGAGGCGACCGCGGAGCGCATGTTCCTGCACGTCCTCCAGGGGCACTGCAACAGCCCGATCTCCGGGTACGCGCAGGTCGACCGGAGCGGTGAACTGTCGCTGCGCGCCTGTGTGTTCACCCCGGACGGCAAGACCCGGCTCAACGCGCACGAGTGGGCGGGCCGACTGGACCCGGCGACGCTCGGCACATCGGTGGCCGTGGCGCTGCTGCGGCAGGGTGCCCGGGAGATCATCGACGGCATCCCACACTGACCCGGGAGTCTCAGGGGGGCGGGCCACGCCTGGTCCCGGAGGCTCAGGGAGTTCCGGGTTCCGCCTGGTCCCGGAGGAAGTTGCTCACCTGGTGGGCCAGGCCGTCCCGCCCCACGCCGGCGGCGACGGCCGCCTCGCACAGACCGATGCCGCCCGCCCACAGCCGCCGTTCGGTCCACTCCTCCTCCACCCGCAGCTGGACCTGTACGTCCACCTGCTTCAGGGCGGCCTCGGGACCGGCCGCGTAGACGACGGCGGTGGCGCGGCGCAGCGGATGGACGTCGAAGCCCTCGATGAACTGCGAGCTGCGCCAGTCGATGAAGGCACTCTCGCCGTCCGGGCCGACCCTGACGTCGATCTGGCCGTCCTCCAGGTGGATGCCGTAGTGCCGCGCGCCGCGGTTCTCGACGGTGACACGGAGCGTGAAGTAGGTCAGCCCTTCGGCCGCGTCGTCGCGTCCGCGTGGCGGCTCGGCGGCGGCCAGGCTGTGGACGCGGACACGCAGACCGGCGTGTTCGTCGTACTCCTGCCAGTCCCCGACCACGTTCGGCTCGTACACGGTGCACCCTCTCGACCTCAGAGAGCTGCTTCCTATCTGTGTGCTCAGCGCACTGTCAAATGAGCAGAATGCGCTGTGGCCAGCGTTTTCGACCGCTTGATCACTGATCAAGCCGTGCGCAGGAAGAATTCGCTTTCCGGCCGTCGAATCCTGGTCAGGAGCGTGCCGCACATCACGTCCCGGACAAGATCAGCGGGCGAGCCGTCCGAGCAACGAGGAGGCGGCCGCGATGCCCAGTGCGGCGGCCACCAGCAACACGGCGAAGTCGGTGCCCACATGGGACGGGGTGCCGAGCAGCAGCCCGCGCAGCGCGTCCACTTCGTAGCTCAGCGGGTTCACCTTGCTCACCGCCTGGAGCCATCCCGGCATGATCGCCACCGGGTAGAGGGCGTTGGACCCGAAGAACAGCGGCATGGTGATCGCCTGGCCGAAACCCATCAGCCGGTCCCTGCTGAGCACGATGCCGGCGATGGTCATCGACAGACAGGAGAAGAAGGCCGAGCCGAGGATCACGATCGCCCCGACGCCGATCAGCTTCAGCGGGTTCCAGGTCAGCGCGACTCCGAGGACCGCCGCGATGACGATCACGACGACGGCCTGGATCAGCGACTTCACCCCGGCCGCGAAGGCCTTGCCGGTGATCAGCGCCGAGCGCGGGGTGGGGGTGACGAGGAGCTTGTTGAGGATGCCCGCGTCGCGTTCCCAGATGATCTGGATGCCGTAGAAGATGGCGATGAACATCGCGGACTGGGCGATGATGCCCGGGGCGAGGTAGTCGATGTAGGGGATGCCGCCGGTCGGTATCGCCTTGATGCGGGTGAAGGTCTGGCCGAAGATCAGCAGCCACAGGGCGGGTTGGACGGCGCGGGTGTACAACTCGGTGCGGTCGTGGCGGAGTTTCTGGAGTTCGACCGCGCACATCGCGATGACGCGGGCCGGAATCAGTCGCCAGCCGGACCGGGGTCGGGGCGGGGTCAGGAGAAGGTTCAGGTCGTTCTCAAGGGCTGGGTCAGCCGACGCGGTTCGCGGTGCGGCGGGTGCTTCGGACATCGCGGAAACCTCCTGACTGGTCTTCGAGACCGCTGCCGGCTATGTCCCGGAAGACGTCCTCAAGGGTGGGCAGCGGATCGGTGGCGGGCGCTCCGTCGGCGCGGCGGCGTTCGCCGAGCCCTTCGCGGAGCTGCTCGGGGGTGCCCAGGGCGCGGATGCGGCCGCGGTGCATGAGGCCGACGCGGTCGCAGTACTGGTCGGCCTCGTCCATGTAGTGGGTGGTGACCAGGACGGTCATGCCGGTGGCCTCACGTACGGCGTTGATGTGTTCCCACACGCTGGTGCGGGCGATCGGGTCGAGGCCGATGGTGGGCTCGTCGAGGATGAGCAGGCGGGGCGCGCTGACCAGGGCCTGCGCGAGTTCGAGGCGGCGGACCATGCCGCCGGAGTAGGTGTTGGCGAGCCGGTCGGCGGCGTCGGTGAGGTCGACCGCCCGTAGCGCCTGGGCGACGCGTGCGGCGCGTTCTTTGCGCGGGACGTCGAAGACGCGGGCGAAGAGAGCGACGTTCTCGCGGCCGGTGAGCCCGCTGTCGGCGGACAGTTGCTGCGGGACGTAGCCGAGCATGCGGCGCACCGACATCTGTTCCTTGGCCGTGTCGTGGCCGAAGACGTGGACCATGCCCGCCGGGACCGGCAGGAGGGTGGTGATACAGCGGATGGCCGTGGTTTTTCCGGCGCCGTTGGGGCCGAGCAGTCCGAAGACCTCGCCCTCCCCCACGGACAGGTCGAGCCCGTCGACCGCGGTCGTCTCGCCGAAGGAATAGGCGAGCCGGGTGCAGCTGACGGCCGCGGACCGCCCGGCGGCGGTCACGGTGGCAGTGGCGGTGTCTATGTCGGTGTCGCTGTCCGGCGTCATGACTCCTCGGCCTCCTCGTGCAGGTTGACGGCCAGTTGGCGCAGGGCCGGGAGCGCCGCGCGCAGCGCGTCCCGGTCCGCCTGGTCGAGACGGTCCACCTGGCCGCGGACGAGAGCCGCGCGCCGCGCGTGCCAGTCGCTGAGGCGGGTCTTGGCCGTCTCGGTGAGCTGGAGGCGGGCGGCCCGCCGGTCGGCGGGGTCCGTCTCGCGGATCATGAAGCCGTCCCGGACGAGCTGGTTGACGAGCGTCGACACCGAGTTGCTCGCGAGGAACAGCTCCTTGGCCGCGTCCGAGATGCCGATGCCGGGCCGGACCTCGACCAGGCGCAGCAGCTCCACGTCGGCGCCGCGCAGTCGCGGCATGGTCATCTCGCTGCGCAGTCGCCTGCGGATCAGCCGCTGGACACCGACGAGCGCGTCGGCCAGCTCTTCCGGGAAGTTCTCCGTCTCCACACTCGGAGATTACCTCTTTAGCAGAGGTAACTAACCCAAAAGGATGGTCAAGACACCTGCTCGGGAGGCAGCGGGACCGGTTCCGGTTGGACACTGGTGGAGACCGGTGGCCGCCGGTCCACGAGATCGGAACGCGACTGCCATGAACCACGACTGGAAACCGTCCTCCGGAGAACCGGACTCCGTCTCCACCCGTTCGGTGTTCGGCGCCCCCTGCTGGGTGAGTCTCACGAGCCGCGACGTGGAGAGCACGGAGGCCTTCTACGAGGCCGTCTTCGGCTGGAAGTGGCGCTCCGCCAGCCTCGGTGAGCGCTTCCGGATCGCCACGGCGAACGACATCCCGGTGGCCGGTCTGGCCGCGGTGGCCTCGATGTGGCAGGTCGCGGTGGCGTGGACGCCGTACTTCGCCGTACCCGACGCGGATGTGGCCGCGGCCCGGGTCCGGGAGCGCGGCGGCACGGTCGCCGTGGGACCCCTCTCCTTCCCGCCCGGCCGCGCTGCTCTGCTCGGCGACCGGGACGGCGCGACCTTCGGCATCTGGGAGGGCGATCTCGTCCGCGGCTGGGAGACCTGGCGCCGTTCGGCCCCCGCCTTCGTCCGGCTGCGCACCCGCGACGCCTTCGACGCGGCGATCTTCTACGGCGAGGTCCTCGACTGGGCCTCGGCGGACCCGGCGAGCTGCGACGTGCAGTACGAGGGCGGCGAGGTCGTCCTGCGCAGCGGCGGGAACGTGGTGGCCCGCATCGAGTCGGGCGCCCTGGAGGCGGCCCCCGACCCGACCGTCCGCCCGCACTGGCAGGTCCACTTCTCGGTCTCGGACATCAGGTCCTGCGCCCGGGTCGCCGAGGCGCACGGCGGCAGCATCCTGCGGGAGAGCACCACCGAGGCCGTCCTGCGCGACCCCGACGGCGCCCGCTTCACGGTCACCTCCCGCGACGCCCCCTGACCCTGCCCTCCTCCCGGGCGGGCCGCGACAACAGCACGAGACTGCGCGCCGCTACGGCCATCTCGGTGCCGGCCTTGTGTTCCGTCTCGTCCGGGGTGCCCTGCGGCTCGGCGGTGTCGATCAGGGTCGTCCAGCGCTCGCCGTAGGCGACGTCGGGCAGGCGAAAGTCGACGGGCTCCCAGTAGCTGTTCAGCAGGAGCAGGAACGAGTCGTCGACGACGGGCCCGCCGTGCGGGTCGCGTTCGGCGATGGCGTCACCGTTGAGGAACACGCCCACGCAGTGCGCGTCGGAGCGCTGCCAGTCCAGGTCGGCCATCTCGCGCGCGTCGGGCAGCAGCCACACCAGGTCGGGCAACGGCTGACCCGCGTGCACGGCGGTCTCACCGCGGAAGAACCGCCGCCGCCTCAGCACCGGATGCGCGGCGCGCAGCCCGATGACGTACCGCGTGAAGTCGGCGAGTTCCCGCTGCTCGTCGGTCAACTCCCAGTCGATCCAGGAGACTTCGTTGTCCTGGCAGTAGGCGTTGTTGTTGCCGCCTTGGCTGCGGCCCAGTTCGTCGCCGTAGCCGAGCATGGGGATGCCCTGCGAAAGGAGCAGCGTGGCAAGGAAGTTGCGCTGCTGACGCGCGCGCAACTCAAGCACGGCCGGGTCGTCGGTCTCGCCCTCGACCCCGCAGTTCCAGGACCGGTTGGTGCTCTCACCGTCCCGATTCCCTTCCCCGTTGGCCTCGTTGTGCTTGTCGTTGTACGAGACGAGGTCGCGCAGGGTCAACCCGTCGTGCGCGGTGACGAAGTTGACGCTGGCACGCGGACGCCTACGGCTGTGCTGGTACAGGTCGGAGGAGCCGGTGAGCCGGGACGCGAACTCGCCGAGCGTGTGCTCGCCGCCCCGCCAGAAGTCCCGTACGGCGTCACGGTACTTGCCGTTCCACTCCGACCACAGGGGCGGGAAGTTGCCCACCTGGTAGCCGCCCTCGCCCACGTCCCACGGCTCGGCGATGAGCTTGACGCGGCTGATCACCGGGTCCTGCTGGATGAGGTCGAAGAAGGCCGACAGCCGGTCCACCTCGTGGAACTGCCGGGCCAGCGTGGCCGCGAGGTCGAAGCGGAAGCCGTCGACATGCATCTCGGTGACCCAGTAGCGCAGCGAGTCCATGATGAGTTGCAGGACGTAGGGGTGCCGCATCAGCAGGCTGTTCCCGGTGCCCGTCGTGTCGTAGTAGTGGCCCCAGTCACCGTCCACCAGGCGGTAGTAGGAGGCGTTGTCGATGCCCCGGAAGGACAGGGTGGGGCCCTTCTCGTTGCCCTCGGCGGTGTGGTTGTAGACGACGTCGAGGATGACTTCGAGCCCGGCCGCGTGCAGCGCCTTCACCATGGACTTGAACTCGGTGACCTGGCGCCCGCGTTCGCGGTGTGCGGCGTAGGCGTTGTGGGGCGCGAAGAAGCCGATGGTGTTGTAGCCCCAGTAGTTGGACAGGCCCCGGTCCTGGAGCACGCCGTCCTGCACGAACTGGTGCACCGGCATCAACTCGACGGCGGTCACCCCGAGTTGGACGAGATGCTCGACGACCGCCGGATGCGCGAGTCCCGCGTACGTCCCCCGGAGTTCCTCGGGGACCTCCGGGTGGGTGCGGGTCAGCCCCTTCACATGGGCCTCGTAGATCACGGTGTCGGCGTACGAGCGCCGGGGCGGGCGGTCGTCGCCCCAGTCGAAGGCCGGGTCGGTGACCACGCCGAGCATGCCGTGCCCGGCGCTGTCCCCGGGGGCGGGTCCGGCAGAACGCTCGTACAGCGAGGGGTCGTTGTCGATCTGGCCGTCCACCGCCCGGGCGTACGGATCGAGGAGCAGTTTCGCCGGGTTGCAGCGATGTCCGACGGCCGGAGCCCACGGACCGTGCACCCGGTAGCCGTAGCGCTGACCCGGCCCGACGCCCGGCAGATAGCAGTGCCACACGAATCCGTCGGCCTCGGTGAGGCGAATGTCGCGGTGTCGGCCGTCGTCGCCGACGAGGACGAGGTCGACGCGTTCGGCGACCTCGCTGAACAGGGCGAAGTTGGTGCCCGTCCCGTCGTATGCGGCCCCCAAGGGAAAGGGGTGCCCGTTCCAGACGGGCACCCCTTTCCGGGACGGGCTCGCGGTCACTTGGCGTCCTCCAGGACGCCGTGTGCCGGGCGGGCCGGCAGGGCGGCCGGTACCTCGCGGGGAAGCTGGAGCATCTCCCGCAGGCGCGGCGCGGGTGTCCTGGGGACCCGGGGGACGCGTTCGCCGCTGCGGGCGCGCTGCGAGAACCAGATGACCTTGCTTCCGGTGTCGGTGGCGCAGCAGCCCCAGCCGTCGCTCATCACGGCGATGCGGGCCAGGCAGGCGCGCAGGTCCTGGTCCGGGCGCAGATCGCGGTCGTTGTCGCCGATGGCGGTGATCAGGTGCTGGCCGTTCCACCACAGCTCTATCGACGTGTGCTTGTCCGTGGCGTGCTCGTCGATGGCCCGCAGCAGCAGCTCGGCGCCGCGGCAGACGGGCTCCACGAGAGTCTCCAGGTCCCAGAGTCGGAGGTGGGCGGCCAGGATGCGCCTGACCTGCCCGACCCGTTCCTGGCTGACGTCCACATCGAGGTGGTAGTAGCAGGGCACTGCGGTCTTCATCGTCGTTGGCTCCCTACCGGCGAAGCTCACGCTTCCCCTCGCCCTGCGGGGCCGGGGCCCCGAACACGAAGCGTGAGCAATGATCGCTTCTGAGTCAGCTCCAGAGTGCGAGCGCTAGGCCATTCGTGCAACACGAGCGACGGGTGAGGTAGTTGAAGAGCCAACAAGACGCTGGGTCATCACCTGTGCACCATGAGTGAAAGCCTCGACTGCCGTGACGGAGCCATGCCGCTCCGGGTACGGCCGCCACCCGACGGTCGGGAACCGCGGTCCGCCGAGGCGAAAGGTGAACAGCGCCATGCTGCTACCCGCAAAAGCCGAAGTGGCCCGCCAACTGCGGCGCTACCGGGCGTGGGAACGCGTGATGCTCGCATCGCCGGGCGACCGGACGGTACGGGCCACCTTCGAGGACTCGGGCTACACCTTGTGCGTGCTGATGGGGAAACGCTGCGCGCGCGAGGCCGCGGAAGCCGCCGAACGCTTTCTGCGCGGCGGCCAAGGCACGTACCAGCAGGAGCAGAACGCCCGCCCGCGTACGGCGGCCGTCGTGCACCGCGGGCCGCCCGTCGCGGTCGATCAGCGTTCCCCGGCGGGAAGGTAGTCCCCCTTCCGGCGCAGCTTGCACCCACGGCCCGGCGAACAGCCCGGCCTCCGGCACGACGGAGGTGAGACCCATGAACGCGACCCCGGCAGCCATCGGCCGCATTCCGGTACGTGACGTACGCCCGTCCGTGGACAGCGGCGCGCGCCCGGCGAAGGCGGTGGTCGGCGAGACGTTCCAGGTCACCGCCACCGTCTTCCGCGAGGGCCACGACACGATCGGCGCCGACGTCGTGCTCTACGACCCGGACGGCCGCCCGGGTCCCTGGACCCCGATGCGCGAACTCGCCCCCGGCAGCGACCGCTGGGGCGCCGAGGTCACCCCGACCGCGACAGGCCGTTGGTCCTACGTCGTGGAGGCCTGGGGCGACCCCATCGCGACCTGGCGCCGGGCCGCCCGCATCAAGATCCCGGCCGGCATCGACATCGGCCTGATGCTGGAGGAGGGCGCGGAGCTGTACGCCCGAGCCGCCAACGGGGTCCCCGAGGGACCGGCCCGCGCCACGATGCTGGCCGCCGCGGAGACGTTGCGCGACGACACGCTGCCGGTGGGAACGCGGTTCGTGGCCGCGTTGACTCCGAGTGTGGACGGGGTGCTGGAGCGGTATCCGTTGCGGGAGTTGGTGACGGTCTCCGATCCCAGGTCTCTGGTGGTCGAGCGGGAGCGGGCGTTGTACGGCGCCTGGTACGAGTTCTTCCCGCGCTCCGAGGGCACTGCGGCCCAGCCACACGGCACCTTCCGCACGGCGGCGAAACGCCTGGACGGCATCGCGGCGATGGGCTTCGACGTCGTCTACCTGCCCCCGATCCACCCCATCGGGAGCACCTTCCGCAAGGGCCCGAACAACACCCTCTCCGCAGGCCGTGAGGATGTCGGCGTCCCGTGGGCGATCGGCTCCCCCGAGGGCGGGCACGACGCGATCCATCCGCAGCTGGGCACGCTGGAGGACTTCGACGCGTTCGTCGCGCGGGCCGCCGAGCTGGGCATGGAGATCGCGCTCGACTTCGCGCTCCAGTGCTCCCCTGACCATCCGTGGGTGGAGAAGCACCCGGAGTGGTTCCACCACCGCCCCGACGGGACGATCGCGTACGCGGAGAACCCGCCGAAGAAGTACCAGGACATCTACCCGATCGCCTTCGACCGCGACCTGGACGGACTGATCACCGAGACCGTCCGCGTGCTGCGGCACTGGATGGACCACGGGGTACGGATCTTCCGCGTGGACAACCCGCACACCAAGCCGGTCGTGTTCTGGGAACGGGTGATCGCCGAGATCAACGGCACCGACCCGGACATCATCTTCCTGGCCGAGGCCTTCACCCGTCCCGCGATGATGGCCACGCTCGCGCAGGTCGGTTTCCAGCAGTCGTACACCTACTTCACCTGGCGCAACACGAAGCAGGAACTCACCGAGTACCTGAGCGAGTTGTCCGGCGAGGCGGCTGCCTACATGCGGCCGAACTTTTTCGTGAACACCCCGGACATCCTGCACGAGTTCCTCCAGGACGGCGGCCGCCCGGCCTTCGAACTGCGCGCGGTACTCGCCGCCACCCTCGCCCCGACATGGGGTGTCTACAGTGGCTACGAACTAGGTGAGAACGCCGCTCTCCGGCCGGGGAGCGAGGAGTATCTCGACTCGGAGAAGTACCAACTCCGCCCGCGTGACTGGGAGTCCGCCGAGCGGGAAGGACGTAGCATCGCGCCATTGCTGGGCGAGCTCAACGACATCCGGCGCCGTCACCCCTCGCTGCACCAGCTCAGGAATCTCCGCTTCCACCGGACGGACAACGACGCGCTGATCGCGTACAGCAAGACCACGGGTGTGGACACGGTTCTGGTGGTCGTCAACCTGGATCCGCACCATACCCAGGAGGCCACGGTCTCGTTGGACATGCCGCAACTCGGCCTGGAATCAAACGAATCCATGTCGGTGTACGACGAACTGACGGGTGAGTCCTATCAGTGGGGCAGGACCAACTATGTGCGTCTCGAACCCGGCCGGGCTCCCGCGCACGTGTTCCACGTCCGGCGGTCCACAGAGAGCGGAGGGTCAAGAGCTTCATGACTGTCAACGAACCGGTCCACGACACCTTCGAGGACACTCCCGCCAAGGACCGGGACCCCGAGTGGTTCAAACGCGCCGTCTTCTACGAGGTCCTGGTCCGCTCCTTCCAGGACAGCAACGGCGACGGCGTCGGTGACCTCAAGGGCATCACCGCCAAACTCGACTACCTCCAGTGGCTCGGCGTCGACTGCCTCTGGCTGCCACCGTTCTTCAAATCCCCCCTGCGCGACGGCGGTTACGACGTCTCGGACTACACCGCCGTACTCCCCGAATTCGGCGACCTCGCCGACTTCGTCGAGTTCGTCGACTCCGCCCACCAACGCGGCATGCGCGTCATCATCGACTTCGTCATGAACCACACCAGCGACCAGCACCCGTGGTTCCAGGAGTCCCGCAAAGACCCCGACGGCCCCTACGGCGACTACTACATGTGGGCCGACGACGACAAGCAGTACCCCGACGCCCGCATCATCTTCGTCGACACCGAAGCCTCCAACTGGACCTTCGACCCCGTCCGCAAGCAGTACTTCTGGCACCGCTTCTTCTCCCACCAACCGGACCTCAACTACGAGAACCCGGCCGTCCAGGAGGAGATCCTGGCCGCCCTCCGCTTCTGGCTGGACCTCGGCATCGACGGCTTCCGCCTCGATGCCGTCCCCTATCTCTATGCGGCCGAGGGCACCAACTGCGAGAACCTGCCCGCCAGTCACGACTTCCTGAAGCGCGTCCGCCGCGAGATCGACGCGATGTATCCGGACACCGTGCTGCTGGCGGAGGCGAACCAGTGGCCCGAGGACGTCGTCGACTACTTCGGCGATTACCAGAACGGCGGGGACGAGTGCCACATGGCATTCCACTTCCCCGTCATGCCCCGCATCTTCATGGCCGTACGCCGAGAGTCCCGCTACCCCGTGTCGGAAATTCTCGCCAAGACCCCGTCGATTCCCACGGGTTGTCAGTGGGGCATCTTCCTGCGCAACCACGACGAGTTGACCCTGGAAATGGTCACCGACGAGGAACGCGACTACATGTGGGCCGAGTACGCCAAGGACCCCCGCATGCGCGCCAACATCGGCATCCGGCGACGCCTCGCAACCCTGCTGGACAACGACCGCAACCAGATCGAACTCTTCACCGCCCTGCTTCTCTCGCTCCCCGGCTCGCCGATCCTCTACTACGGCGACGAGATCGGCATGGGCGACAACATCTGGCTCGGTGACCGCGACGCCGTCCGCACCCCGATGCAGTGGACCCCCGACCGGAACGCGGGCTTCTCGTCCTGCGACCCGGGGCGACTCTTCCTGCCGGCCATCATGGACCCCGTCTACGGCTATCAAGTCACCAACGTCGAGGCGTCGATGTCTTCGCCCTCCTCGCTGCTGCACTGGACCCGCCGCATGATCGAGATCCGCAAGCAGAACCCGGCGTTCGGCCTCGGCTCGTACACGGAGCTCCAGTCGTCGAACCCGGCGGTGATCGCGTTCCTGCGCGAGTACGAGGACGACCTCGTCCTGTGTGTGCACAACTTCTCCCGGTTCGCGCAGCCCACCATGCTCGATCTGCGGGAGTTCGACGGCCGGCATCCCGTGGAGCTGATCGGCGGGGTGCGGTTCCCGGCCATCGGTGAACTGCCGTATCTGCTGACGCTCGCGGGGCACGGCTTCTACTGGTTCCGGCTCCCGCGAGCCGCTCCCCGCATCGGCCGACGACTTTGAGGATGTGCCGGCGAAAGGACGCGTCACCATGCCGAAGACCGCACCGCTTCGACTGAGCAGCCCCGGCGTCGACCGGCCTCCGGCCACGCTCGCCGGGCTGCTGCGCGAATGGCTGCCCGGGCAGCGCTGGTTCGCCGGCAAGGACCGGCCGGTGGCCGACCTCGATGTGCTGTCCACGACCGAACTCTTCCCGGGCTGCCTGCACTTGCTGGTCCACGCCTCGCATACGCCGGTGCCCTCGCCGGGCGGCACTCCCCCGCCCGGCGACTGCTATCAACTCCTGCTCGGCGTACGGGAACACGTCTCCCCGCGCCTCGCCCGGGCCTACATCGGCCGGGTGCAGGAAGGTCCGTTGGCCGGGCTCGCGGTCTACGACGCGCTCCAGGATCCGCGGTCGGCGGAGCTGTTGCTGGAGCGGTTGCGGCACCCGGGTGCGACGGGTCCCCTGCGCTTCGAGGCGGACCCGTCGGCGTCCGTGCCCGCCGGACTCACGCCTCGGCTGCTGGGTGCCGAACAGTCCAACTCCTCGCTGGTGTACGGCGATCGGTTCATCCTGAAGGTGTTCCGGCGTATCCAGCCCGGCGTCAATCCGGACCTGGAGCTGCCGGGAGCGCTGGCCGCGCAGGGCTGCAAGCGGGTCCCGGCGCCGGTGGCGTGGTTCCGGACGGCGGAGCCGCGGGCCGCGACGCTGGGTGTGCTCCAGCCGTTCCTTCCGGACGCCTCCGACGGCTGGGCTCTCGCACTGCGCGCACTCGCCACCGGCGACGAATTCACCACCGAGGCCCATGAGTTGGGGCAGGCCACCGCGGATATCCATCTCGCGCTGGCCGCGGCCTTTCCGTCCGGCGGCCACCCTCTCGCCGAGAACGACCGTACGGCGGCGGCCATGACCGAGCACCTGGAGGCGGCCGCGCACTCGGTGCCCGCGCTACGGCCGTTCGTGCCGGGGCTGCGGACCGCGTTCGGGGCGCTCGTCGGCCGGGATGCCGGGCCGCCCGCCCAGCGCATCCACGGCGATCTGCACCTCGGGCAGGTGCTGCGGGCCGGCCGCGACTGGTTCGTCATCGACTTCGAGGGCGAGCCGTCCAAGCCGCTCGCGGAACGCCGCAGCGCGCAGTCCCCGGTGCGGGACATCGCCGGCATGCTGCGGTCCTTCGACTACGCGGCCCGGCAGCGCCGGCCCTGGCGCCCGGAGTGGGCGCGCCGCTGCCGGGATGCCTTCTGCGCGGGCTACGCGGCCCGGGCCGGCTGGGACCCCCGCACCAAGCACGCCCTGCTGCGCGCGTACGAGACGGACCGCGCCGTGTATGAAGTGCTGTACGAGGCCAGACACCGTCCGGACTGGCTTCCCGTACCCATGGCGGCGATCGAGCGACTCGCCGTCCGAGGAGGCTGAACTCCGTGGCCCTGCGCGACACTTCACCTCAGGAGACGGGCGGTCCGTCCACACCCGGCGACGCGGAGACGGGCGAACCGACCGGGCCCGCCGCACCGGACGCCTACGGCCCGGCCGTACCCGGCTTGCCGGAGACCGCCGACCGGACCGTGACCGAAGCACCGGAGACGAACGTCCCGCCCGCGACCGCCGGCCCGGCAACGGGTGAACCGAGCGGACCCGCCACACCGGACGCCTCCAGCCCGGCCCTACCCAGCCCACCGGAGACCACCGACCGGACCATGACCGAAGCGCCCGAGACGAACGGCTCACCCACGACCGCCGGCCCGGCGTACGAGGACCCGCCCGCGACCGCCTCCCCGTCCTCAGCCGCCTCACCCTCGACCGTTCCGGTCCCCCTGGGCGCGGGCGGTTCCACGGCAGCCTCTCCGCCGGCCCCCGCCGACCGCGACCGTCTCCTCGCCGGCGCCCACCACGACCCGCACGCGCTGCTCGGCGCGCATCCGGTGCCGGGCGGGATCGCCTTCCGGGCGCTGCGTCCGTACGCCCGTGCCGTGAGCGTCCTGATCGACGGGACGCGCAGCCCGCTCACCTCGGAGGGCGGCGGCCTCTTCTCCGGCGTGCTCCCGCTCGACCGACTCCCCGCGTACACGCTGCTGGTGTCGTACACGGAGGGCGACGAGCACGAGGTCCACGACCCGTACGCCTTCCTGCCCGCCCTCGGTGAACTCGACCTGCACCTCATCAAGGAGGGGCGGCACGAGGAGCTGTGGAAGGCGCTCGGCGCGGAGCCGATGACGCACGGCGGGGTGACCGGCACCCGCTTCACCGTGTGGGCGCCGAACGCCCAAGGGGTGCGCGTCGCCGGGGAGTTCAGCTCCTGGGACGGTACGGCCTTCCCAATGCGCTCGCTCGGTTCGTCGGGCGTGTGGGAGCTGTTCCTGCCGGGTGTGGGCGAGGAAGCCCGCTACAAGTTCGAGATCACCTCGCGGAACGGCGAGCGCTTCCTCAAGGCCGACCCGATGGCCCGCCGTACGGAGGTGCCGCCCGCCACGGCGTCCATCGTGACGGCCTCGCACTACGAGTGGGGCGACGAGGACTGGCTCGCGCGGCGGACGGAAACCCCGGTCCACGAGGCGCCCTTCTCGGTCTACGAGGTCCATCTCGCCTCCTGGCGCCAGGGCTTGACGTACCGTCAGCTCGCCGTCGAACTCCCCGCCTACGTGAACGAACTGGGCTTCACCCACGTCGAGTTCATGCCGGTGACCGAGCACCCCTTCGGCGGTTCCTGGGGCTACCAGGTAACCGGCTTCTACGCGCCGACCTCCCGCATGGGCACCCCGGACGACTTCAAGTTCCTCGTCGACGCATGCCACCAGGCCGGTATCGGCGTGATCATGGACTGGGTTCCGGCGCACTTCCCGAAGGACGACTGGGCGTTGGCCCGGTTCGACGGGGAGCCGCTGTACGAACCCGGGGACGCGCGGCGGGCCGAGCATCCGGACTGGGGGACGTACGAGTTCGACCTCGGGCGCACCGAGGTCCGCAACTTCCTTGTGGCGAACGCCGTCTACTGGTGCCAGGAGTTCCACATCGACGGCCTGCGCGTCGACGCGGTCGCCTCGATGCTCTACCTCGACTACTCGCGCGACTCGGGCCAGTGGACCCCGAACGTCCATGGCGGGCGCGAGGACCTGGACGCGATGGCCTTCCTCCAGGAGATGAACGCGACCGTGTACCGCAGGGTGCCCGGTGTCGTGACGATCGCCGAGGAGTCGACCGCCTGGGACGGAGTGACGCGGCCGACCGACACCGGCGGTCTCGGCTTCGGGTTCAAGTGGAACATGGGCTGGATGCACGACTCGCTCGACTACATGTCGCACGAGCCCGTGCACCGCAGGTTCCACCACAACGAGATGACGTTCTCCATGGTGTACGCGTACAGCGAGAACTACGTCCTCCCGATCTCCCACGACGAAGTAGTCCACGGGAAGCGGTCGTTGGTGTCGAAGATGCCGGGCGACTGGTGGCAGCAGCGCGCCGACCACCGCGCGTATCTGGGATTCATGTGGGCCCACCCCGGCAAGCAACTCCTCTTCATGGGCCAGGAGTTCGCCCAGGGCGCGGAGTGGTCCGAATCCCACGGCCCGGACTGGTGGCTCCTCGACCCGGCCTACGACGCGGCCCCGGACCACCGGGGCGTCCAGGACCTCGTCCGTGACCTCAACACCGCCTACCGCGCGACCCCCGCCCTCTGGCAGCGCGACACCGACCCCGGCGGCTTCCGATGGGTGATGGGCGACGCGGACGAGGACAACGTCTTCGCGTTCCTGAGGTTCGACGCGGAGGGCTCACCGCTCCTCGCCGTCAGCAACTTCTCCCCCGTCGTGCGCCATGGCTACCGCCTCGCTGTCTCCGACGAGATCCCCGCCTGGCAGGAGACCCTCAACACGGACTCCGCGCTCTACGGCGGCAGCGATGTCAGGAACCCCGACCCGGTCAAACCGGAGGACGGCCATATCCGGCTCACGCTCCCGCCCCTCGCGACGGTGTGGCTGACACCGGGGTGACATCCTGCTCGTATGCCGACGCCGATCCACTCTGACACCGTCCAATTAACCGGCCTGCACCTGGAGTTGCGGGACGTCACGCAGGACGTGCGGGGCGCCGGACGGGTGTTGGACGACGTGTCCTTCGAGGTCGAGGCCGGGCGGCTGGTGGTCATCGCGGGGAGCAGCGGCGCGGGCAAGACGGTGCTGTTGCAGACCCTCGCGGGACTCCAGCCCCCGACCTCGGGGGACGTACTGCACGACGGCGCCCAACCGGGGCCGCCCGGGCCGGAGTTCGGGTTCGTACCGCAGGAGGACGTGATCCACCGCGAGCTGCCGTTGCGGCGCACGCTGGAGTACGCGGGGCGGTTGCGGATGCCGGGCGGGACGGTGTCGGCGCGGGTGACGGAGGTGCTCGACGTCCTCGGCCTTGCCCAGCGCGCCGACACTCCGGTGCGGGCGCTGAGCGGCGGGGAACGCAAACGGGCGGGTATCGCCGCCGAGTTGCTGACCCGACCCCGGGTGCTGTTCCTCGACGAGCCCACGTCCGGCCTCGATCCGGTGACGGGCGCCGCGCTGCTGGCGACCCTGCGCGGGCTGGCCGAGTCCGGGACCACCGTCGTCCTCACCACCCACGTGCTGGCCGATCTGCCGCGCTGCGATCAGGTCGTGTTCCTGTCGCCGGGCGGGGCGGTCGCCTTCGCGGGGGCACCGGACGCGCTGCTCGGGGCGTTCAGGGCGGAGACGGCGGAGGACGTGTACGCGGCGGTGGCGGAAGGGAAGCGTGCGGAGAGGGCCACCCCGGCCCAGCCTGCGGAGCGGGTCCCGGCACCTCCCGCCCACCGTCCGCCACGCGTCGGCGCCGTACGTCAGTGGGCGCTGCTGACCCGCCGTACGACGGCGCTGTTGGTGCACAACCGGCTGTCCGTCGCCGTGTTCGTGGGGTCGCCGGTGATGATCGTGGCGATGTTCGCAGTGTTGTTCCGGGCGGGGGCGTTCGATGCGGCGGCGCCCGATCCGGGGTCCACGGCGATGATCATGTTCTGGATCGCGTTCGGGGCGTTCTTCTTCGGGCTGACATACGGACTGCTTCAGATCTGCACGGAGTTGGCGGTGCTGCGCCGTGAGTGGCTGGCCGGGTTGCGCATCGGACCGTATGTCGCCTCGAAGTTGACCACCGTCCTGCCGGTACTGGCCGCGGCGGACGCCCTGTTGCTGACGGTGCTGCGCGCGCTGGACCGGTTGCCGGCGGCGGGCTGGGACACGTATGCCTCGCTGTTCCTCACCAGTGTGCTGGCCTCGGCCGCCGCGCTCGCCCTCGGGCTGCTCACCTCGGCGGCGGTCACGGACCCGGGACAGGCGACCCTGATGCTCCCGCTGCTCTGCTTCCCCCAGGTGCTGTTCTCGGGGGCGTTCGTGCCGGTGCCGCGGATGGCGTCCGCCGGGCAGGCGATCAGCTGGGCGATGACCAACCGCTGGGCCTTCGAGGCACTGGGCAGCGCGATCGGCCTGGAGAGCCTGTGGCGCGACGGCAACTCCCCTGCGGGACCACCGCTGTTGCACTCGTACGGCGACTCGTTCGCGCATCCGGCGGAGCGTGGCTGGCTGATCCTCGCGGGGTTCGCCGTGCTGTTCCTGGCGGCGACGTGGGCGGTGCTGGTGCGCAAGTGCCGTCAGGGGGTGGCTGCGGCGCGCTCCGGGCGGTGAAAGCCCCCCGCTCCAGGACCAGTCACTCAGCAGCCCGCCCTGTCCGCGAGGCCGGCCACCGTCGGCACCCGGTCCCGGTACGTGCTCGCGACGAAGTCCAGAAACGTTTCCACATCCCTTGGCTGCGAGGAGACGCCCACTGAGACCCGTACCGCACCTGCCGACGGCAGCCCCAGTACGTCCAGGTACTCCTCCAGGGAGCCCAGCGGCTTGCGGGCCGCCGAGCGCAGGCTGCGCAACGGCAGCGCGAACGCCGCCTCCCCCGCGCCCGGGTTGCAGAAGCAGCCGTAGCGGAGCGAGATGCGGTGGTCGGCGCTGTCCTGGGAGACGACGCGTTCGTCGATCACGCGGCCGGCCGCGTCGAGGAGGTTGAGGGCGACGGTGCCGCCGCGGGTGGGGCCGGTGTCGGTGGGGCCGTAGACGCGGGTCATCGGGGTGCCGTCGGTGTGGCGTAACTCGGCGACGCCCGAGAGGAGTTGGGCGGTCAGGCGGGTCACGTGGTCGTGGACGCGGTCCATGCCGATGGTGTCGATCCACTCCAGGCCGGCCGTGATGTCGGGTATGGAGAGGAAGTTGACGGTGCCGTCCTCGAAGGCGGCCTCGCCGTCCGCGAGGACGTGCCACTGTGCCTGGGCGCTCGCGGCGTAGATGGTGCCGCCGGAGAACCAGGGGCGGCGGAGTCGGGCGAGGGCCTCGCGGCGGACGACGAGGCTGCCTATGCCGGTGGGGTAGCCGAACACCTTGTACCAGCTGACCACGGTGAAGTCCGGGTGGTGGCGGGACAGGTCCAGGGGGTTCGTCGGCACGAAGGCGGCGGCGTCCAACAGGACGTCGTAGCCGCGTTCGTGGGCTGTGTCGATCCAGTCCAGGGAGTGCCGTACGCCGGTGAAGTTGCTCTGTGCCGGGTAGGCGAGGAGTCCGCGTCCGTGGCGGCGCCTGCGGGCCGTCAGCGCGGTGTGCAGGCGCTGCTCGTCGATCGCCAACTCCTGGCCGTGGACCGGGACATACTCCGTTTTCGCGCCGCCCGCTCGCGCGTACTCCCGTAATCCGTTCACGGAGTTGTGGTTGTCGAGGAGCATCACGAGCCGGCCGCCGGGGGCGAACGGGTACGACTCGCCGATCAGGCGCAGCGCGGCCGTCGCGTTCGCGGTGAACACCACCGTGTACTCGGCCGGGTCCGCGTGGAAGTGCCGGAGCACCGCGGCGCGGGCCCGGGCGAGCAGGTCGCCCGAGGCGCGGGAGGCGGGGCTCTCCGAGTGGGGGTTGCCGAAGACTCCTCCGGTGATGCGCTCGGCACTGGCCCGGACCAAGGAGGTCGGGGCGAGTCCGGCGCCCGTGTAGTCGAGATAGGTGTGCCCTTCGGCGTCCAGGTAACCGAAGTCCCGCGCCCTCAACTCGCCGAGATCCACCGCGTTCATGTCCTCGTACCCCCCGCTTTGTCAGATCGGTCCCACTCAACCATCAAACTCGGCAAGGGCACTTCCCGGTTCCCCTCACCAAACGCTCACACCTGGGCTACATTCGAGCACCGTCGATAACAGCAATGATCGGCAGAGTCACGCCCCGTACAACCCAGGAGCAGCGCATGCGCGACTTCGCCGTCGCTCCACCCCCCACCTCCACCACCCTCAACGGCGGCCTCGCCGACAGCATCTTCGAGACCGCGGTCCTCCATCCCACCCTCCCCCTGATCGCACGCAAGCAGGACCCGTCCTCCACCGAGTGGGAGGAGGTGACGGCCGTGGAGCTGCGGGACGAAGTCGTCGATCTGGCAAAGGGGTTGATCGCCTCCGGGATATCGCCGGGCAGCCGGGTCGCGATCATGGCCCGTACCCGTTACGAGTGGACCGTGCTCAGCCACGCCCTGTGGGCGGTCGGCGCCGAGGTGGTGCCGGTGCATCCGACGTCCTCGCGCGAGCAGGTCGAGTGGATACTCCGGGACGCCAACTGTGTGGCCGTGGTCGTGGAGGACGAGCAGGGCATCATGACCGTCGGCACGGTGTGTGCCGCGCTGCCGCTGCTGCGGCACGTCTGGCAGCTGGACTCCGGGGCGCTGGCCCAGATCATGGAGCGGGGCACGTACATCCCGCAGACCACGGTCGACTCGCTGCGCCGGATCGTGATGCCGGACTCGACCGCGGTCATCGCCTACACCTCGGGCACCTCGGGCCGCCCCATGGGCTGCGCGCTGAGCCACCGCAGTCTGGCCAACCCCTGCGACACGCTGCTCGCGGGCTGGTCGCACACGGCGGCGCCGCCCGGGGAACAGCCGGCCGTGCTGGCCTTCCTGCCCTTCTCGCACGTGTACGGGCTGATGATCCAGGGGCTGTGCATGCGCGGCGGCTGGCTGATGGCGCACGAGCCGGAGATGACCGAGGCGGCGCTGGTGTCGGCGCTGCGCACCTTCCGGCCGACCTATCTGTACGCGGTGCCGTCGATCTTCGAGAAGATCTACAAGAACTTTCTCCGTACGGCCCAACAGACGGGCCGCGGCGCCCTGTTCGAGCGTGCCGCCTCGACCGCGCGGGACTTCGCCGCGGCCGAGGAGAGACAGAGACTCGGCCGGGGTTCGGGCCCCGGTTTCGATCTGCGACTCCAGCACGCCGTGTTCGAGCGGACGGTGTACCGCAAGCTGCGGTCGGCACTGGGCGGCCGGGTGGTCCGCGCGACGTCGGGCGGTTCTCCCCTGAACCGTGAACTGTCCTTGTTCTACTCGGGTATCGGCATCCTCGTGCACGACGGCTACGGCCTCACGGAGACCGCCGGCGGGATCACGATGCAGCCGCTGGGCCGGGAGAAGATCGGCACGGTGGGGCAGGCGCTGCCGGGCACGGAGATCCGGGTCGCGGAGGACGGGGAGATCCTGGTGCACGGGCCCTCGGTGTTCCAGGGCTACATCAACGACGAGCGGGCGACCCGGGCCGTGATGCACGCGGGCTGGCTGGCCACCGGGGACATCGGGCGGCTGGACACCGAGGGGTATCTGACGATCACCGGCCGCAAGAAGGACATCATCATCACCAGCAGCGGCAAGAGTGTCGCGCCCGCCGCGCTGGAGAACCGGCTGCGGATGCACCCGCTGATCCATCAGGCGGTGGTCGTCGGCGACGACCGTCCCTGTGTGGGGGCACTGCTCACGCTGGACCCGGAGTTCGTGGCGCACTGGCGGGCCGGTCTCGCGCTCCAGAGCGACGCGCGGGGCCGGGAGGCGCGGGAGGAGAACGCGCTGCGGGAGGAGATCACGCGGGCTGTGGCGGCCGCCAACAGCCCTGTGGGGCGCGCCGAGTCGATCCGGGTGTTCCGGGTGCTCCCGCATCCGTTCGACGTCGCGGGCGGGCTGCTGACGCCGTCGATGAAGCTGCGCAGGGACGCGATCGTGCGGCACTACGCGTTCGAGATCGACGCGATGTACCAGGCACGCGCGCGTGCCCCGCAGCAGTCGGCGGAGGAACAACTCGCGGGCTGGGACGACGCGGACAACGTGTTCCGCTGACGTCACCGGCCAGGGCTCACTCCGGGCGGTGGGCCACGACCGCGAACATCGTGACGGACATGTGCAGCGCGCCGCGCTCCGCGGCCTCGGTGAGGTCGGCGTAGGCGCGGTCGCGCTGGGCCTCGGTCAGGGCGCCGCGGCGGACCGCGGACTCGCCGAGCATGCGGATCAGCGGCCAGGCCACCGACCGGTGGTCCTGGAGCAGTGCCTGCGAGCCGCGGTCGTCGACGACGAGTCCGGCGGCGCTGAGCTGGCCGACGAGCCGGCGTCCCGAGTAGGGATTGGCCGCCCCGGTGAGGGCGCCGGAGGTGAACGCGGCCGTGACCTCGGGGTCGCCCGGGTGCAGGATCGTGGTCGCCCAGTCGGTGTCGAGCAGCGCCACGCGTCCGCCGGGGCGCAGGACGCGGGCCATCTCGGCGACGGCCTTGTCCGGTTCCGCGAGGTGCTGGAGCACCCGTTCGCACCAGACGACGTCCACGGAGGCGTCGGGCACGGGCAGGGACAGCGCGTCGCCGTCCGTGAAACGGGCCGGGTTCCCGTCCGACGCGGCGCGTTCCTCGGCGACGGCACGCAGCCCGGGGTTGGGCTCGACGCCGAGCGCCGATCCGTCCGGGCCCACGGCCGCGGCCAGTTCACGGGTGGTCGAGCCGGTGCCGGCCCCGACGTCGAGAACGCGTTCCCCGTTGCCCGGGGCGAGTGCCTCGTGCGCCCATGCGCGCAGTCGTCGTACGCCTGGATTGGCTTCCTGGATGTCGAGCGCGGCCACCAGCCGCGTCACGTTGCCGGCGTCGATGTTCTGGGTGCGGAAGCCTGACCCCGGATCGGGCTGAGTGTGCGACATGGCGTGCACTCTACGGTCCGAAGTGATCGTCCACAGGCGGGTCAAAGGTCATTCAGGTACGGCATTTGTTCATGTGTCCGCGGCGTACGGCGGGCCTCGGCGGGGCATGCTGGTGCCCACGCGTTCGTCTGCCTGCCGCGCTCAGCTGGCGGAACGGCTCCCGGCACGGTGGGATCGATGTGGTGCGAGGCAGCGATCCAGGGGCAGGCGTACGGCGTCGAGGCAGACCGCCTGGAGCCGCAGAAGGGATGAACACCGTGACACGACCGAGGATCCTGGTGGTTGGCGCAGGCTTCGCAGGAGTGGAGTGCGTTCGCCGCTTGGAGAGGAAACTGACCCCGGAGGAAGCCGACGTCACGCTGGTGACGCCGTTCTCCTACCAGCTCTATCTGCCCCTGCTGCCCCAGGTCGCCTCCGGCGTCCTGACCCCGCAGTCGATCGCCGTCTCGCTGCGCCGCAGCAAGAAGTACCGGACGCGGATCATCCCGGGCGGCGCGATCGGTGTGGACATCAAGGCCAAGGTCTGTGTGATCCGCACGATCAACGACGAGATCGTGAACGAGCCCTACGACTACATCGTGCTCTCCCCCGGCAGCATCACCCGCACCTTCGACATCCCCGGGCTGACGGATCACGCCTTCGGGATGAAGACCCTCGCGGAGGCCGCCTACATCCGCGACCACGTGATCACGCAGTTGGACCTCGCGGACGCGAGCGACGACCCGGCGGAGAAGGCGTCGCGGCTCCAGTTCGTGGTCGTGGGCGGTGGTTACGCCGGTACGGAGACGGCCGCCTGTCTGCAGAAGCTGACGCATGCCGCGGTCAAGCGCTACCCGCGGATCGACCCGGGTCTGATCAAGTGGCACCTGATCGACATCGCGCCGAAGCTCATGCCTGAGCTGGGCGACAAGCTCGGCAAGAGCGCGCAGGAGATCCTCACCAAGCGCGGCATCGACATCTCCCTGGGTGTCTCGATCGCGAAGGCGGGGCCGGAGGAGGTCACCTTCACGGACGGGCGCGTGGTGCCGACCCGCACGCTGATCTGGACGGCCGGTGTGGTCGCCAGCCCGCTCATCGCCACGCTGGGCGCGGAGACGGTGCGGGGTCGGCTCGCGGTCACCGCCGACATGAACCTGCCCGGACACGACGGTGTGTTCGCGCTCGGTGACGCAGGCGCGGTGCCGGACGAGGCCAAGGGCGGGGACGGCGCGATCTGCCCGCCGACCGCGCAGCACGCCATGCGGCAGGGCAAGGTGGTCGCCGAGAACGTGATCGCGACGCTCCGCAACCAGCCCCTGAAGCAGTACGTCCACAAGGACCTCGGGCTGGTCGTGGACCTCGGCGGCAAGGACGCGGTGTCCAAGCCGCTCGGCATCGAGCTGCGCGGTTTCCCCGCCCAGGTCGTGGCCCGCGGCTATCACTGGTCGGCGCTGCGCACGAACGTCGCCAAGGTCCGGGTCGCGACGAACTGGACGCTCAACGCGCTGGCCGGCGACGACTTCGTGCGCACCGGCTTCCAGGCCCGCAAACCGGCCACGCTGAAGGACTTCGAGTACACCGACTCGTATCTGTCGGCGGAGCAGGTACGGGACCGCGTCGAAGGGTCCGGGATCCAGGAGCCGTAGCATCGGTGGTACGGATCTTGATGTGAACCTGGGGAGAGTACGGCGGCGTGAGGGCAGTGGGACGGGCGGCGTGGGCACGGGTGCGGTATCGCGTCGCGGCGTCCGATCCCGGACTGCTGCGGCTGACGGCCGGGCTGCGGACGGTGGCCTCGATCGCCCTCACGCTGACCGTGCTCTCCCTGGTGCGGGCCTCGGTACCGCATCTGGTCGCCGGGGCGATGGCGGCGATGGTCTCCACGTTCGCCATCCGCGAGAAGCAGCGCACCCAGCAGGCGGTGACGCTCGCGCTGGGGCTGCCGGTGGCGCTGGCCTCGGTGTCGCTGAGCGCGCTGCTGAACTCGCGGGTCATCGCCGGTGACGTCTTCTTCGTCCTGCTGATCTTCGGCGCGGTCTACAGCCGCCGGTTCGGCGACCGCGGCACGGCCCTCGGTCTGATCGGCTTCCAGATCTACTTCCTGTCCCTGTTCGTCGGCGCGACCGTCTCCGCACTGCCGCGGCTCTACGGCGTGCTCGGCGTCGCCTTCGCGTGCAGTGCGCTGGTGCGGTTCGCGCTGGTGCCGGAGACGCCCACCGGGACGCTTGACCGGCTGCGGCGGGCGTTCCGGGCGCGGTTCGCCCAACTCGTCACCGCGCAGCTCGCGTTGCTCGACGCCGGTCCCGACGACATGGAGAAGGCCCTCACCGACGTACGGGAGGGCACCGCGCGCCTGCACGAGACGGCGCTGCTGATCCAGGGGCGGCTGGAGGACGGGACCGCCGACGAGACGGTGGCGCGGCTCGTGCAGCGCCGTATCGCGGACGCCGAGGTGGCCGCCGAACGGCTCGGTCTCCTGCTGCTCACCGCCCGGAGCGCCGAGCGGGGCCACACGCTGACCCTGCATCTGCCGGGCGCGCCCGTGCCCGCCGGTGATCCGCTGCCCCGGCAGGACGAGGTGACCGACACGCTGCGCCGCGATCTGGAGGCGCTGCGTCTGCTGGTCCTGCGGCCGGCGGGGACGGACTCGGGCACCGGGCTGGCGCATGTGCGCAACCGGCTGCTGGGCTATCGCGAGGAGGAGAACCTGCCGCCCGCCTCGGACGCCGTGCAGGACGTGTTCCGGGGCATCGGTGAGGCCGGGCGTGCGGTGCTGGGGCTGCGGATCGCCGTGGACGGGCCGCAGGACGAGTCGGAGGACACGCCCGCGACGACCCGCTCCCGCGAGGAGCTGGACGCGGAGGACGTCGCCATCGCGGGCAGCGAGGAGGCCGAGCAGGAGGACGCGGAGCGCACGGGGCTACGGCGGCCGACGACGCGGGCGGCCGTTCAGGTCGCGGTCGGATCCTCGCTGGCCATCATCGGCGGCGAGTTCCTGTCCAGTCAGCGCTGGTACTGGGCGGTGCTGACCTGCTGGATCGTGTTCATCAACACCTCGTCCACGGGCGAGATCCTCGTCAAGGGCTACCGGCGGCTGCTGGGCACGGTCCTGGGTGTCGTGGCCGGTATCGGTCTCGCGGGCCTGGTCGGGCATCACACCTGGACGGCGTTCGCGCTGGTGCTGCTGTTCATCTTCGCGATGTTCTACACGGCACCGCTGTCGTACACCCTGATGTCCTTCTTCGTCACCGCGATGCTGGGCCTGCTCTACACGCTGCTGCACACCTACAGCGCGTCGGTGCTGCTGCTGCGGATCGAGGAGACGGCGCTCGGCGCGGCCTGCGGGGTGGTCGCGGCGGCGCTGGTGCTGCCGGTGCACACGGACCGCCGTACGAACGAGCTGCTCGGCACCGTGCTGGAGCGGCTCACGGATGTCACCGAGGCCGCCGTCGACCAGCTCAGCGGCGGGGCCCCGGCCGAACTGCTCGACAAGGCACGGGACTTGGACCAGGCGCTGGCCGATCTGAGCGCGTCCACGCAGCCGTTGACGCACCCGATCACGCCGTTGCGGGCGCGGCGGGACACGGCGCGGTACGTCGTCGCGCTCCTGGAGACCTGCGCGTATCACGCGCGGTATCTGGCGGCGACCGCCGAACTGCTGCCCACGCATCCGTCGATAGCGGCCGATCCCCGGCTGCGTGAGGCGGGGCGCCGGATCGTGCACAACATCGGGGTGATCGGCGCCCATGTCTCCGACGGGGACGCCGTCGGCGAGATCGAGACCGGGCCGAGCATCGCGTCCCTGCTGCGGCCCGGGACACCGGGGACACCGCGCTACGGGCGCGTCACGGACCGTGTGCTGCGGCATCTGCAACGTCTCGACGAGGCCGTGACCGGCCTGGCCCGGCCGCTCGACGTGCCGATCGCGGCGCCGGTGAAGTGAACTCCGCGCGCCTGGGTAGGCGACGGCCATGACTGATGTCGTGGACTCGGACGAACTGTTGCGGCGCATCCGGCGGGCCCGGGCCTTCGCCGCCCAGGAGGTACAGACGTGGTCTCAACAGGGCGACGCCGTAAGGGAAGTGGCCTACGAGGTCGTGCTGCGGGTGCTGGACGAGATCGTGGCCCCCGGTCGGCATGCGACGAAGTGAAACCGGTCACGCGACCGGTTGAAGTGGGTACGAAATGCCCGTGGATGGTTTACGGTTCATTCATACGTGGTCCCGGAGTCGACCGAACCGTCCTCCGGCGCCACCGCTTAACGGCCCTGGCTGGTCTCCCCCGTCCAGCCAGGGCTTTTTCATGCCCGATTCCGTCCCCCGAGGTGCCCAGGACGTCGGCAGAGGCTGAAATGGGCGTAGGGAGAATTCCGGATCCGCTGCCGGCGAGGAGCCCTGTGCCATGACCAAAGCGATAAAACTGCTGACCGCCCTGCCCCAGGCCCAGCGCGAACGGCTGATGGAGGTCGCGCAGGAGGTCTCGTTCGCCGAGGACTCCAGGATCTTCGAGGCGGGCGGCACGGCCGACCGCTTCTGGGTCGTCCGCTCCGGTGCCGTCTCGCTCGACCAGCGGGTCACCGCGCAGCAGCGGGTCACCGTGGCCACGCTCGGCGCGGGCGACCTGCTCGGCTGGTCGTGGCTGTTCCCGCCGTACGAGTGGGACTTCGGCGCGGAGGCGTTCAGCGCCGTGCGGGCTTACGAGTTCGACGCGGCGGCCGTCCTCGCGCTGAGCGTGGAGGATCCGCTGCTCGGGCTCTCCCTGGTCCGCATCGTCGCGGAGATCCTCGCGCACCGGCTGGCGATGACCCGGAGCAAGCTGATGGAGCACTACGCGATCCATCGGCCGGTCTGAGGTCAGATGCGGTAGCGGCGCAGCGCCGGGACGGCGGCGGCCAGCGCCAGCATGATGACGATGACCAGGATGCCGCCGCCGGCGACCGCCGTACGCGGGCCGAGGGCCGAACCGGCCGTGCCGTGCAGCACGTCGGCGAGGCGCGGGCCACCGGCCACCACGACGGTGAAGACGCCCTGCATACGGCCGCGCATCTCGTCGGTGGCGGCGGACAGCAGGATCGCCCCGCGGAACACCATGGAGACCATGTCGGCGACCCCTGCCGCGGCCAGGAAGACCACGCCGATCCACAGATTGCTGCTCAGCCCGAAGCCGGTGATGGCCGCGCCCCAGGCGACGACCGCGCCGATCACCATCCAGCCGTGCCGCCGCGCCCGCGAGAACGTGCCGGAGAACAGTCCGCCGACCACCGCCCCGATCGGGATCGCCGCGAACAGCATGCCGAGGGCGAGACCCTCGCCGTAGGGCGCGTAGGTCTGGGCGGCGAGCTGTGGGAACAGGGCGCGGGGCATGCCGAAGACCATCGCGATGATGTCGGCGAGGAAGGAGAGCAGCAGCACCTTGTGCAGCGAGATGTAGCGGAAGCCCGCGACGATCTCCCGCCAGCCCGCGCGGCGCGGGGTCGCGGACTCCAGGGGTGGCAGCGAGGGCAGCTTGACGACCGCCCAGAGCGTGACGCACAGGGCCAGCGCGTCGATGAGATACAGCTCGGGCAGGCCGATGACCGG
The DNA here is from genome assembly GCF_035982055.1 of Streptomyces sp. NBC_01288. Classification (NCBI taxonomy): domain Bacteria; kingdom Bacillati; phylum Actinomycetota; class Actinomycetes; order Kitasatosporales; family Streptomycetaceae; genus Streptomyces; species Streptomyces sp. NBC_01288. The sequence continues at coordinate 9,937,862 of NZ_CP108427.1, read as the reverse complement.
GATGAGGGCGCCCGCGAGGAGCGGTCCGAGGACCTGCCCTGTCTGCATGACGGTCGAGCCGAGGGCGTTGGCCGCGGGCAGCTGCTCGGCGGGGACCAGGCGGGCGATGGAGGCGTTGCGGGCGGGCGCGTTGAGACCCCAGAAGGCCTGCTGCATGGCGAGCAGCACCATCAGCGCGGTCACCGAGTTGAGCCCGATGGCGGCCTGGACCCAGAACAGCACCGAGGTCACGGCTATGCCGCTGTTGGTGATCAGCAGCAGTTTGCGGCGGTCCATGCTGTCGGCGAGCGAGCCGCCCCACAGCGCGAACACGATGAGCGGCACCAGGCCGGCCATGCTGGCGGCGCCGACCCAGGCGGAGGAGCCGGTGATGTCGTAGATCTGCTTGGGTACGGCGACGGCGGTGAGCTGGCTGCCGACGGCCGTGACGATGGTCGAGGACCACAGGCGGCGGTAGGCGGGGATCTGCAGGGGGCGGGTGTCCATCGCCCAGCGGCGCCAGCCGCGCCGGGGGCCCGTCGCCGGTTCCCGGTCCTTCTGCGACTCTTTCTGAGACTCGGGTTCCGTGCCGCTGTCGGTGCTCTCGCTCGTGTCCACTGGCTTCCTGGTTGCTCGCTACATCTAATCGACCAGGGTTCACTATCGCAGCACCGGCTGTGGCTGCCGAATCCGCCATCTCACGCTCCGGCCACCAGCGTTGCGCCGAGACCGATCATCGTCGCGGCGACCAGGCCGTCCAGCACCCGCCAGGCGGAGGGCTTGGCGAGGAAGCGGCTGAGCAGGCGGGCGCCGAAGCCGAGCGCGGTGAACCAGCACAGGCTGGCGCAGACGGCGCCGAGTCCGAAGGTCCAGCGCAGCGGGCCGCGGGCGGCGGCGATGGAGCCGAGCAGGAACACGGTGTCCAGGTAGACGTGCGGGTTGAGCCAGGTCATCGCCAGACAGGTGAGGACGGCCCGGCGGCGCGAGCCGGTCGACTCGCCCTCGGCGTGCAGGGCGGCGGCGGGGCGGAAGACCCGGCGGGCGGCGAGGACGCCGTAGCAGAGCAGGAAGGCGCCGCCGATGAGGCCGACCGCCGTCAGCGCGCCCGGCCAGGCGACCACGACCGCGCCGACCCCGCCGACGCCCAGGGCGATGAGGACCGCGTCCGAGAGGGCGCAGATGCCGACCACGGCGAGGACGGCGTCACGGCGGATGCCCTGGCGCAGGACGAAGGCGTTCTGGGCGCCGATGGCGACGATGAGCGAGAGGCCCGTGCCGAAGCCGGCGGCCGCCGCGGAGAGAGCGTTGGTCACGCCTCGACGCTAGGGATACCAGCTGCTGGAGTACAGCTAAAGATTCTTACGTAACATTAGCGCTCGTGATGGTTTCGGAGCTTCCCCTCGACCAGGTACGGACGCTGCTCGCGGTGGTGGACGAGGGCACGTTCGACGCGGCGGCCTCCGCGCTGCATGTGACGCCCTCGGCGGTGAGCCAGCGCGTGAAGGCCCTGGAACAGCGCACGGGCAGGGTCCTCCTGCTCCGCACCAAACCGGTCCGGACGACCGAGTCCGGCGAGGTGGTCGTGCGCTTCGCCCGCCAACTGGCCCGCCTGGAACGGGACGCGCGCGCCGAGCTGGGCATGAGCGACGCCGGTGAGCCGACCCGGGTGTCGGTCGCCGTGAACGCCGACTCCCTGGCCACCTGGTTCCTGCCCGCCCTCACCCGCGTCCCGCGCGAACTCCGCGTCTGCTTCGAGCTGCGTCGCGAGGACGAGGACCATACGGCGGCGCTGCTCCGCGAGGGCCTGGTGATGGCGGCGGTTACGTCGTCGCCGGACGCGGTGCCGGGCTGCTCGGTGCGGGCGTTGGGGCGGATGCGCTATCTGCCGGTGGCGAGCCCGGAGTTCAGGGAGACATATCTGGGCGCCGGTCCGCTGCGGGACGCGCTGGCCGAGGCACCGGTGATCACCTTCGACCGGCGGGACGACTTCCAGGACTCCTTCGTACGGCGGCTGCGGCGGGGGCAGGGCGGTGCGAGTGCGGTACGGCATCTCGTGCCGACCTCGGAGGGGTTCGTCGAGGCCGTCGCCGCGGGGCTGGGGTGGGGCATGGTGCCGGAGATGCAGGCCGCTCCGCTGCTGGGTGCCGGGCGGCTGGTGAACTTCGCGCCGTCGCGGTCGGTCGATGTTCCGCTGTACTGGCAGCAGTGGAAGTTGGACTCGCCTGCGTTGGCGGGGGTGGCCGGGGCGGTCGTGGGGGCGGCGGAGGGGGCGTTGCGGGGCTGAGCGGGCCATCGGTCGTGTCGATGTGCGGCTCCGCCGCGGGGGGGTCTGTGTGCTGTTGTTCTGGTGCGGCGCCGTCGTGGCTGGTCGCGCAGTTCCCCGCGCCCCTATGAGGCGCTCCCGCATCGCGGAGGACCTCGTGCGGGCTGCTCAGCGGACGCGCGGTCCGGTGGCGCCGTCGTCGCTGGTCGCGCCCACGCGGCGGAGGCACATATCGACACAGCCCCGCACCCCTATAGGGCGCTCCCGCATCGCGACAGACCTCGTGGCGGCTGGTCAGGGGACGCGCGGCCCGGTGCGGCGCCGTCGTCGCTGGTCGCGCCCGCGCGGCGGAGCCGCATATCGACACAGCCCCGCACCCCTATAGGGCGCTCCCGCATCGCAATGGATTTCGCTCGGGCTGCTCAGGGACGCGTGGGCTTCAGTTGGGCGGCTGCGCTGTCCAGGAGCATCTCCAGGGCCGTCGGATACGCGCTGTCGACCATGCGGGCCGCCAGCAGCGGGGCCGCCTCGGCGATGCGGGGGTGGGTGGTGCGGGGCAGGCGGGCGTAGGTCGAGCGCCACATGGCCTCGTCGGCGTGGAGGGCCGCGGTCGGGAGGGCCAGGGACGCGGCGTCCAACGCGGCGAAGGCCAGGGTCTGGTCGATGAACGCGTGGTAGATCCGCACGGTGTCCGGCAGAGGGAAGCCGGCCGTGCGCAGGACCTCCAACACGGCCTCGTCGGCGGCCAGTTCGTTGGGGCGGCCGGTGACTCGGCTCGTCGTCAGTTGGGCGGCCTGTGGGTGGGCGACGTACGCGGCGTGGATGCGCAGGCCGATCGCGCGCAGGTCGGCCCGCCACTCCCCCGTCGGTTCCCAGCCCCGGAGTGCCCGCCCGACCAGGGCGTCGCCGATGGCCAGGGTCAGTTCGTCCATGCCTCGGAAGTAGCGGTAGAGCGTGCTGGGGTCGGCGTCCAAGGCCAAACCCAGGCGGCGGGCGGTGAGGCCCGCGCTGCCGTGTTCGCGCAGCATGCGCAGGGCCGTGTCGACGATCAACTGCTCGGACAGGACCGTGCCGCTCTTGGTGGGGCGGCGCCGTCGCCGCTTCTCCTCCGACACCACCGGTTTCGGCATCACGGCCTCCCTGTGCTCTCTCGTGCTCCTTATGCCAACGCCATTGACCTTATCCGCGTGACCGGCGTTGTATCTCGGTCAGGGCCCGCTGACGTTCGTGGTTCGGCAGTGAAGGAGTTCTTGTCATGCGTGTACTGCTCGTGGGAGCCGGTGGTGTGGGGACCGCGGTCACCCGGATCGCGGCCCGGCGTCCGTTCTTCGACGCGATGGTGGTCGCCGACTACGACCTGTCCCGGGCGGAGGCCGCGGTCGCCGCGCTCGGGGCGGACGGCGCCCGGTTCCGTGCCCAGCGGCTGGACGCGAGCGACGAGGAAGCGGTCGTAGCGGCGCTGCGTGCGCACGAGTGCGATGTGCTGCTCAACGCGACCGACCCGCGTTTCGTCCTGCCCCTGTTCCGTGCGGCGCGTGCCGCCGGGGCCAACTACCTTGATATGGCCATGTCGTTGTCCCGGCCGCATCCCGAGCGGCCGTACGAGGAGTGCGGGGTCAAGCTCGGGGACGCGCAGTTCGCCGACGCGGGCGACTGGGAGAAGGCGGGTGCGCTGGCGCTCGTCGGGATGGGTGTGGAGCCGGGGCTCTCGGACGTGTTCGCGCGGTACGCGGCCGACGAACTCTTCGACGAGATCGAGGAGATCGGCATCCGCGACGGGGCGAACCTCACCGTCGACGGCTACGACTTCGCCCCCTCCTTCAGTATCTGGACGACGATCGAGGAGTGCCTGAACCCGCCGGTGGTCTACGAGGCGGACCGGGGCTGGTTCACGACCGAACCGTTCAGTGAGCCCGAGGTGTTCGACTTCCCCGAGGGCATCGGGCCGGTGGAGTGCGTGAACGTGGAGCACGAGGAGGTGCTGCTGGTCCCGCGCTGGGTCGATGCGAAGCGGGTCACCTTCAAGTACGGGCTCGGCAACGAGTTCATCGAGACCCTGAAGACCCTGCACCTGCTCGGCCTGGACCGCACCGAGCCGGTCACGGTCCTGAGTGCCGCGGGTCCAACTGCCGTATCGCCGAGGGATGTTGTCGCCGCCTGCCTGCCCGACCCGGCGACGCTGGGCGACCGTATGCACGGCAAGACGTGTGCGGGCACGTGGGTGCGCGGAACGAAGGACGGGGCGCCGCGCGAGGTGTACCTGTACCACGTGGTCGACAACCAGTGGTCGATGGCGGAGTACGGCTCCCAGGCCGTGGTCTGGCAGACGGCGATCAACCCGGTGATCGCGCTGGAGTTGCTGGCCACGGGGGCGTGGAGCGGCTCGGGTGTGCTGGGTCCGGAGGCGTTTCCGGCCGGGCCGTTCCTGGAGCTGCTGACGACGTACGGGGCGCCGTGGGGGTTGCGGGAGCAGTGATCGCGCTCGATCACCGGGGGCGGCGGGGAGTTAGAGGGGGCGTCGATCGCCCCCGGGTGACTGGGAGTTGGACGTCGCCAATCCCCCTCCACTGGACGGGAGTCAGACGGGAGCCAATCTCCTCCGCTGGACGCGGGTTGGTCGGACGCGAATCCCCCTCCAGTGGGCCTGAAGTTGGCCGGTCGTGAATCCCCCCTCCAGTGGCAGGGAGCTGGACGGGCGCCAATTCCCTTCTGGTGGACATGGGTTGAGCCGTCGTCAATCTCCGCCCGGTGGAGGCGAGTCGAGCCGTCACCAACACCTGCCCAGTGGACGCGAGTCCAGCCGTCACCAACCCGGCCCGGCGAACACGAGCCGAACCGTCACCAACCCCAGCCCGGCGAACACGAGCCGAGCCGCCGCTAATCCCCTTGCAGTGGCGCGGAGTTGGGCAGCCGCTAATCCCCTTCCGGCGCCGAGGAGTTGGGCAGGCGCAGCGTGAACACGGACCCCGCGCCGGGTTCGCTCGTCGCCTCGACCGTGCCGTCGTGGGCGGCGACGAGGTCGCGGACGATGGACAGGCCCAGGCCGCTGCCTCCGGTGCGGCGGCTGCGGGACTGGTCGGCGCGCCAGAAGCGTTCGAAGACGTGCGGGAGGCTCTCGGGCGCGATGCCGACGCCGGTGTCGGCGACGGTCAGGACGATGTCGTCGCCGTCGCGCCACGCGGTCACGGTGACGGTGCCGTCGGCCGGGGTGTGGCGCAGGGCGTTGGAGACGAGGTTGCCTAGGACCTGGCGCATGCGGACCGGATCCGCCTCCAGCCAGAGGGAGTTGTCCGTCTTGCCGGTGAGGGCGACCCCGGCCGTGTCCGCGGAGACGCGGTACGCGGCGACGACCTGGTCGACGAGGTCCTCGACGCGCACGGGTTCGCGGTGCAGGCGCAGGGTGCCGGCGTCGGCGGCGGCGAGGTCCTGGAGGTCGTCGATGACCCGCTGGAGGACCATGGCCTCCTCGTGCAGGGAGCCGAGCAGGGCCGGGTCGGGTTCGACGAAGCCGTCGCGGGTGACCTCCAGCCAGCCGCGGATGTTGGTGAGGGGGCTGCGCAGTTCATGGGCGATGTCGCTGACCATGGCCTTGCGCTGGGCCTCCATGCGTTCCCGGCGTTCGGTGAGGTCGTTGAACGCCTCGGCCAGGATGCCGGTCTCGTCCCTCGTCCTCACCGGTACCCGGACATGCAACTCCGGTGGCTGCTGGGCCGCTTCGGTCAGCGCGCGCAGGGGTCGTACGAGTCTCGTGGCGACGACCGCCGTCACCAGGACCGTGAGCGCCAGTACGGCCGCCGCCGCGCCGACGACCTTGGCCTTGTTCGCCGGAGAGACGGCGAAGCGGGGTGCGGTGGTGTCCCCGCCGCCCAGGAAGAGTTCGGCCACCGGCGCTACGTAGGGGTCGAGTTGGGCGCGGCGGGCGCTGTCGGTGCAGGCCTCCGCCGTTCGGATGGCGGCCGCGGAGCCCAGCTTGGTGTACTCGCCCGTGACGTAGCGGGAGCCGAGGCTCTTGTCGAAGACGTCGACGCCGAAGTACGGGACCTTGAAGCTCACGCCTCCCTGCGTCAGGCAGGGCTGGGCGCGCACGATCAGGCTCTTCAACGCCTTGCTCTCGGTGGTGGTCGGGGTGTTGAGCCTCCCGTCGGCGCACGGCTCCGGCACGGAACCATTGGCGTCGTTGCCGTCCGCGTCGGTGAGAACGGGACGGCCGCTCGGCGTCATCGTGATGGTCGTGTCGATTCCGCTCTGTTTGAAGCACGCCTGACGGTCCTTGGCCAGCTTCGCCAGCCGGACCCGCTCCTTCGCGGTCAGCCGGTACGGTCCGACGACCCGGGGGTCGAGGCCGCTGAGCTGTGCGCCGGGTTCCGTGTACGTGTCGGTGTGCAGGGGGTCGACGCTCGCGGCGGCCCGGGGCGGCAGGGAGGTGCCGTGTGGTGCGGAGTCGGCGATGAGGACGCGGTCGGTGGTCGTGAGGGCGATGCGGCGGCCCATCTTCTTCGACAGGGCGCGGACGGTGGGCGCGACGCCCTTCCACTCGGGGTGGGTCGCCGCGTAACCGCTGAGCTGCGCGAGGATGCGCATGTCGTCCGCGAGGTCCTGGCCCTGTTCCTCCTGGATGGCCCGGGTGGTGGTCTCCACCGCGAGCCAGGCGGTCGCCCCGACGGAACAGAGGGCGATCAGCACGGTGGCGACGAGCAGCCGGACCAACAGCCGCTTGCGCAACGGTATCCGGGGCCTCACGCGCGACCGCCGCGCAGCTTGTAGCCGACGCCGAACACGGTCAGCAGCCGGACCGGCCGTCGCGGGTCGGCCTCGATCTTCTTGCGCAGGTTCATGATGTGGACGTCGACGGCCCGTTCCGTGGACGCCCGGTCTAGGCCCCGGGTGTACTGGAGCAACTGCCGCCGGGAGAAGACCCGTTCGGGTTCGGCGGTCATGGCGAGGAGGATCTCGAACTCGGCCGGTGTGCAGTCGACGGGCACCCCGTCGCAGCGCACTTCGTGCCGTACCGCGTCGACGGACAGTCCCGCGGCCCGTACGACGGTTTCCTCCTGGCGCTCCTCGGTGGTGCGGCCGCTGCGCCGCAGGACCGTGCGGATGCGGGCCATCAGCTCGCGCGGGCTGTAGGGCTTGGTCATGTAGTCGTCGGCGCCGAGTTCGAGGCCGAGCAGTACGTCGTCCTCGGTGGAGCGGGCGGTGAGCATCAGGACGGGGATGTCGTCCTCGCCGCGCAGCACCCTGCACACCCCGAAGCCGTCGATCACCGGCAGCATGAGGTCGAGCACCACGAGGTCGGGTCTCAGTTTCCGGGCCGCCGCGATGGCGGCGGCCCCGTCGTGGACCACGGTCGCGGTGTGCCCTTCCGTCAGCAGGGAGCGTCGTATCAGCTCGGCCTGCATCTCGTCGTCCTCGGCGACCAGCACATGTGCGCACACGTGGCGGATCCTAAGCCGTCAGTGGTCGAGTGCGGCGGCGTCGCCCATGACGACGACGGGGTGCCGTGCCGGGTCCAGGGTGCGCAGGAGTTCCTTCATGTGGTCCTCGGCGATGCTGACGCAGCCGTGGGTGGGGCCGCCGTGGTCGACGTGGATCCAGATGCCGCCGCCGCGCGAGGAGCCGAGGGGGCGGGTCCAGTCGAGGGGTGAAGTGCCGGGCTGCCGGTTGTAGTTGATGGCGATCACGTAGTCGAAGGACCCGGCGAGTGGTTCGCCCTCGAAGCCGGTGCCGGGCGAGACGAAGCCCCTCCCCTGGTCGTACGACAGCTTGGTGCCGGGGTCCTTGAGCAGTCCGCCGGCGTCGGTGAGCGAATAGACACCGATCGGCGAGCGCAGGTCACCGGCCATGTGGTGGCTGGACCAGCCCTTGAGCGCGTTGTGCGCGGCCCAACTGGCGGTCCGCTCCCAGCCGTCGTCGGTGCGCTCGTACAGGGCGAGGGTGGAGAGGGGCGAGTCCTCGCCCCGGCCGGTCACCAGGACGACCTGTTCGGTGGCCGCGGGTATTCGGGCCAGCGTCTTCGGCCCCACGCCCGGGAGTTGGCGGGGAGCCGCCTCGGCGGACACCTCCGACGAGGGCGAGGGCGCGGACGAGGAGGCGGGAGTGGGGGCGGACGTGTGGTCCGTCGCCGCCAGCGCACCGCCGCCGCATCCCGTGAGGAGAACGGATGCGGCGACGAGTACGACCGAGGGAATACGAGTGATCATGAGTCGACGATGACCGACACATGTGAGGAACTCGTCAGTTCCTACGGCTGGGTCGGCTTGCCTTTCGTGTAGAGCCAGGTGTGGAAGAGGGCATCGAGGCTTGTGCCCGATTTTTGCTCCGCCAGGCTGACGAACTGCGCGGTGGTTCCGTGGCCGTGGCGGTGTGCGCCCGCCCAGGCCCGCAGGATCGCGAAGAAGGTCTTGTCGCCGACGGCCAGGCGCAGTTCGTGCAGGGCCATGGCGCCGCGGTCGTAGACCGGCGTGCCGAAGATGTTCGCGCCGCTGCCCGGGTCGCCGGGCGGGAACGACCACAGGTCGTCGGTCGCCTTGCGGGCGTACAGCGCGTCGAAGGTCTGCTGGGCGGTCTTGCCGCCGTGCTGCTCGCTGTAGAGCCACTCCGCGTAGGTCGCGAAACCCTCGTTGAGCCAGATGTCCTTCCAGGAGGTCAGCGACACGGAGTCGCCGAACCACTGGTGGGCGTTCTCGTGCACGAGGGTGCTGAGGTCCGGCGCCGAGTCGTAGATCGGCCGCCCCTGCGTCTCCAGCGCGTACCCGACGTCCGGGGCGTGGTCGACGATCGACCCGGCCGAGCGGAACGGGTACGGCCCGAACAGCTTGCTCTCCCACTCCAGGACGGCGGGCAGTTTCTTCAACACGGGCGCCGCGGCGGCGACTTCACGCGGGTCGACGGCGTTGTACACCTTGACCCCGTCGCGGGTGGTGTACTGCTCGACCTTGAACTTCCCGACCGTCGCGGTGGCGAGGTAGGCGGCCATCGGCTCCGGCGCGTGCCAGCGGAACGTGGTCTTCCCGTGCGCGGTCTTCTGCCCGAGGAGCACACCGTTGGCGACCGCGGTACGCCCCTGCGGGACCGTGATCGTGAAGTCGTACGACGACTTGTCCTTGGGGTGGCTGTTCGCCGGGAACCACGTCATCGCGCCCTGCGGCTCGCCGGCCACGAAGGCGCCGTCGTCGGTGGCGATCCAGCCGTCGGCCGAGCCGTCCGGGTCGGTGACCTGCTGGGGGACGCCGTTGTAGGTGACGGTGACCTGGAACCGCTGCCCCTTGCGGACGGCCCGGCGCGGGGTGACGACGAGTTCCTGCCCGTCGCGGCGGAAGTCCGCCTTGGCGCGGTCGACGGTGAGTCCGGTGACCTTGAGGCCCTTGAAGTCGAGGTCGAAGCGGGTGAGCTTCTCGGTGGCGCGGGCGGTGAGGACCGCCTTGCCGTCGAGCCGGCGGCTCGTCGGGTCGTAGCGGAGCGTCAGGTCGTAGTGGGCGACGTGGTAGCCGCCGTTGCCGGAGAGCGGGAAGTACGGGTCTCCCGCGCCGGCCGAACCGATCGTGGTGGCGCCCGCGGGTGCGGCGGCCGCGAGCAGGGCGGTGAGGGCGACGGGGACGGTGGCCACGACTGCGCTGCGGCGGAGGACAGCGGTGCGTCTTGTGGACTGCTGCCGGAGTTGCGTCACATGCGCTCCTAGCGGGTGAGGGGGGTTGATCATCCGCCTCAGAGACTAGGCCGCCGACTCCCTCCCGATCCCTCTTGTTAGTGCAAACTTGTTCGGCACTTGGTGAGCGGCTAGGTGTATTGGCCCGCAGGGTTGTTGACGCGGGTGATGGGTGGCTGGCCGCCGAGTGCGGTGTGGCGAGAGGGCGTGCCGGGGCTGGGGGCACCTCCCACGCCTTTAAGGCAGTGGGGGAGGGACTTTGCGGACACTGCCTAGTGGCTGCGCGCGAGGAGCGGCGGTTCCGGAGCGGGCGTGGGGGCGGCCCGGTCGATGGCGCGCAGTTCGTCCAGGCTGTCGGCGAGGGTGCGGCCCGCCAAGGCGTGCAGGACCGCCGCCTCGGTCTCGTCGGTGAGCCTCAGGAAGTACTCGGCCGAGTGGTTGGTGACCAGGCACTCCCGGGGCCCCTCCGGCCGGGGGGCCCACAGCGGCTTGTCACCGATGGACGAGCGGTAGATCTCCTCCAGCGTGATCCGGTCCGCGGGCCGGCCGAGGCGGACGCCTCCGCTGCGGCCCTTGATGGACGCGACGAGACCGTCCTGCACCAACGGCACCATCAGCTTGCGCACCAGGCTCGGGTTCGTGTCCAGACTCCTGGCGAGCTGGGTCGAACTGAGGACGGGACTGCCCGACTCCTCGGCATGGCCCAGCAGGAGCATGGCCTTCAGCGCGCTGGAGAACCGCACGTCCAGCATGGTCGTACCCCTTTTCTTCCGCTTCTTCCGCCGCTCGGTCCGGGTGAGCCCCGACGCCTCCATATTAGCAACTCTTACAGTTGCACTTCCGTCGAAGGATATGTACTTTTCACACATGCAGATTGCGGCCGCCCAAGGCGCCCGTCCGAGAGAAAGTGAACTGGAGAACGTCATGAGCACCGAGACCGAGATCAGGCAGATCGTCTCCCGCTACACCCGGGCCGCGGACCAGCGCGACGGCGAGGCGTTGGCACAGCTCTACGAGGCCGACGCGGTCGTCGAGGTCCACTACCACCGCGGACCCGACGGGACGGAGCTGCTGGGCAAGCTCTCCGGCGGAGCGCAGATCGCGGAGGCCATGTCCACGGCCATGGCACCGCACCCGCCGCTGGGCTGGAGCCACCACACCACCTACGACCACCTGGTGTCCGTCGACGGCGACGAGGCCGCCATCGAGACCCAGTTCATCACCTTCGACGTCGTCGGAATCAAGAAGCCCGAGGGCGGCTGGCCCGAGGGCACCTTCGGCGCCCAGGGCACCATCAAGCCCATCGAGTCCGGGTACTACCGCTTCGCCTTCCGCCGGACCGACGGCGTGTGGCGCATCCGGCACCAGGACGTCATCCACGACATCCCGTACGTCTACTGACCGCTCGACGGGGCCCCTTGCAGCCCGCCCCGGCACTCGTACGGCGGGCTGCACCCCTTCAGCGACCACCGCGGCTCGGCACTCGATCGGGAGGTTCTCCCCGGCATGGCGACACTTGGACTCATCGGCAGTGGAAACATCGGCAGCACACTCGCCCGGCTGGCGGTCGACGCCGGACTGGACGTCGTGCTCAGCAACTCACGGGCGCCGCAGACACTTTCCGGCCTCGTGGACGAACTGGGGCCGCGAGCCCGCGCGGCAACTCCCGCGCAGGCGGCGGCAGATGGGGACTGGGTCGTCGTGACGATCCCGGTCGGCGCCGTGGCGGCGGTTCCCCGGGAGCCCCTCGTCGGCAGGACGGTCATCGACACCGGCAACTACTTCGCCCCGCGTGACGGCACCATCCCGGAACTCGAAGCGCGAGAACTCACCGACAGCGAACTGCTCCAACGACACCTGCCCGAGGCGCACGTCGTGAAGGCGTTCAACAACATCAACTACCAACACCTCAGGGCGTTGCCGCGCCCCGAGCACGCGCCCGACCGCACCTCCCTGCCGATCGCCGGCGACGACCCGGCCGCGAAGCGGCACGCCGCCGAGTTGCTCTCGCTGCTCGGCTTCGACGCCCTGGACATGGGACCGCTCGCCGAAGGCTGGCGCTCACAGGTGGGCACTCCGGTCTTCTGCGCGCCGTACTCGGTGACCAAGGACGACCGGTACAGGAACCAGCCGGCCGCGCCCGCGTCCGCCGCCGAGATCCGCGCGGCGCTGGCGGCGGCACACCGCTGAGCCACGAGCAGGCGTCATACGCGGCTGTCTACGTGGTTCCGCCGAAGTCCCCGCCCCTCCCCGCCCCTCCCCGTCGCCCAGGTCGAGGCGCTCGTACGGCACGAACGGCGACGACGGGACCGGTGGCAGGCAACGCCCCTGAAATACGGGGAGGTCGGGCGATCCTGCTCGGGGCGGGGATGCTCCTGGCCGGGTGTTCGGTCTCCGTCTCCAGGGCGGAGCCGCCCATGTGCCCCGGCCCGTTGCACGCCACGGTCCTGCTCGCCCCGACAACTACCGGGTGATGTCCGGTACGGCGAGGCCGAGTTCGCGCTCGCCGAGGGGTGCGAAGAACCGCTCGACGTCCGCGTCGCCGACCTCGGCGAGCGTCGGCGGCGACCAGTGCGGGGTGCGGTCCTTGTCGATGACCTGGGCGCGGATGCCTTCCACCAGGTCAGGGGTGGCCAGGGCAGCGCAGGAGACGCGGTACTCCTGGTTCAACACGTTCTCCAGCGGGCCGAGTCGGCGGGCCCGGCGGAGCGCGACAAGGGTGACCTTCAGCGCGGTGGGCGACTTGGTCAGCAGGGTTTCGGCGGTCTGCTTCGCCACGCTGTCGCCGTGGTCGAGCAGGCGCTCGATGATCTCCTCGACGGTGTGGGCCACGTAGCAGGCGTCGATCCAGGCCCGCGCCTCCGCCAGTTCACCGGGAGGCGCCTCGCGCGCATAGCGGCCGAGAACCTCGCGTACCGGCATGTGGGCGAAGGCGTCGTGGAGTTGAGGCAGGGACGCGGAAGGGATGTAGTGGTCGGCGAGGTCGCAGTGCAGGGCGTCGGACGCGCCCACCGCGACTCCGGTCAGCGCCAGATGGGTGCCTAGTTCGCCGGGCACGCGGGCGAGGAGATGGGTACCGCCCACGTCCGGTACGAAGCCGATACCCGTCTCCGGCATGGCGACCCGCGACCGCTCGGTGACGATCCGGAAGCCGCCGTGCGCGGAGACGCCGACGCCGCCACCCATGACGATGCCGTCCATGACGGCCACGTAGGGCTTCGGGTAGCGGGCGATACGGGCGTTGAGCCGGTACTCGTCGCGCCAGAAGGCCGCCGACGCCGAGCCGTCCCCGTCCCGCGCGTCGTTGTGGATGGCGCGGATGTCGCCGCCTGCGCACAGGCCCCGCTCCCCCGCGCCGGTGAGGACGACGGTCTCCACGGCCGGGTCGTGCTCCCAGGCCGTCAGCGCCTCGTCGATACGGCGGACCATGGTGTGGGTCAGGGCGTTGAGGGCCTGGGGCCGGTTGAGGGTGAGGTACGCGGCGCGCCCCTCGACACGTACGAGCACGGAGTCGTCGGTGCCGTTCATCCGAACACCTCTGTCAGGCCGCGGGCCACGATGACGCGCATGATCTCGTTGGTTCCTTCCAGGATCTGGTGGACCCGCTGGTCGCGGACGATCTTCTCGCTACCGTATGCGCTCAGGTGGCCGTGGCCGCCACGGAGCTGGAGGGCGCGGTCGGCGATGTCGAGACGGCCGCCGTTGAGCGCGCACAGAGCGATGCAGAAGTCCTCGCCCTCGGGGCCGAGCAGCCGGTCGGCGGTCGGCGGTCGGCGGTCGGCGATCGGCGATCGGCGATCGGCAGTCAACCTGACGCCGTCCAGGGCGACTTGGCGGGGCGGCCGGGTGCTCGGGAACCGTCCGGATCAGCAACCGGTGCGGGTGCCGTGAAGCACACAGGCGCCCGGAAGCGGGCCTTGCGGGCGGCCCGGCGGAAGGTGGTCAGAACCGCGGGCCCGGCCAGCAGGACGCAGACGAAATTCGTGACCGCACGGCCGGTGTCCCAGCCCAGGGACGTGGCGAGGTCGAAGACGAGATAGCGGTGCCACTGCTCGGTGAACGGCAGACCGGGCAAGTAGGCGATGGAACTGTTCGGATCGAGGGAGAACGGCCAGAAGGAGAGGTTGAGCAGGAACCCGAACAGATAGCCGGAGAGCGATCCGTAGACCGCCAGCATCAGCACCTCGTACCGGCCTCGCGTCCGCGGCAGGAACCCGGCGAGCATGCCGACGAAGGCGCAGCCGAACATCTCGTACGGCATCCAGGGCCCGACCCCGCCCGTGATGAGCGCGGAGGCGAACAGCGAGGTGCAGCCGAGGACGAAGCCGAAGCCGGGCCCGTAGACACGGCCCGCGACGACGAGGACGAAGAAGACGGTCTCGATGCCCGCGGTACCGGCGCCCAGCGGGCGCAGCGCCGCGTTGACGGCGGACAGCATGCCGAGCATCGCGAGCGCCTTGGAGTCGATGCCGCCCTCGGCGATCTCGGAGAGGACGACGCACAGGACGAGCACCAGGAGCACGCCGAAGATGAGCGGGGGCGCGTAGTTCGAGCCGAACGTGCCCGGTGCGACGACGAACGGCCAGAAGAACGCGACCAGTCCGAGGAACGCGGCGAGCACCATCACGACGCCGACACGCAGGGTGAGCCGGATGGCAGGGGCGGTCATGAGCGCGGCTCCCCGTCCAGCAACGGTCGCGCCTGATCAACCGTCAGGAGGGGCAGTGGGGCGAGGATCTTGGCCGTCTGCGGGGCGAACACCGGTGAGGCGACGATGACTTCGGTGGTGGGTCCGTCGGCGACGATGTCGCCCTCGGCCATGACGACGACCCGGTCGGCGGCGCGGGCCACGAACTCGACGTCGTGCGTGGCGATGACGACGGCACGCCCTTCGGCGGCGAGTGCGTCGACGATCCGGACGAGTTCCGTCTTGGCGCGGTAGTCCAGGCCGCGGGTCGGTTCGTCGAGGAGCAACACCCTTGGCGCGGCGGAGAGTTGGATGGCCAGGAAGAGCGCCAGCCGCTGCCCCTCGGACAGGTCGCGTGGATGCGTGTCCTCGGGGATACCGGGCGCGAGCCTGTCCAGGATGGCGCGAGCGGATTCCCCGGAGGCCGACTCGATGTCGGCCTGGCCGAGTTCCTGTTTGACGCTTTCGAGGTAGAGCAGGTCGGCGGGTGTCTACGGAACCAGGCCTACGGCCTTTCGCGCGTCGGCGGCGGACAGTTCGCGCTGATCGCCCGGGGCGTCGGCGACCTCGACGGTTCCGGCGCGGCGCGGGCCGGATCCCTGGAGGGCCCACAGCGGGGAGGACTTGCCGGAGCCGTTGCGGCCCATGAGCGCGGTGACCCGGCCGCCGTGCAGGTCGAGGTCGACTTCTCGGACGGCCGGCACGCCGTGGTAGGTCACCGTCACTCCGCGCGCGGTCAACAGCCGTGGACCGAGGGCGACTTGGACCGAGCGGACGGGGCCGGGTGTGCGTCCGGTCAGCCGGGTGCGCAGGGGCGCGGCGGCGCGGCGGGCGTCGCGGATGGACAGCGGCAGCGGGGACCAGCCTGCGGCCCGGCCGAGTTCCACGATCGGCGGCGCGATCGTGGACGTACGCAGGATGTCGGCCGGTGTGCCGATCACCGCGCGGCCGTCGCCGGGGAGGTGGATGATCCGGTCGGCGTACTGGACGACCCGTTCGAGGCGGTGCTCGGCCATGAGGACGGTGACGCCGAGGTCGTGGACGAGGCGGGTGACGGCGGCGAGGACTTCCTCGGCGGCCGTGGGGTCGAGGGCGGAGGTGGGTTCGTCGAAGACGAGGACCCGGGGGTGTGCGGTGAGGACGGAGCCGATGGCGACGCGTTGTTGCTGGCCGCCGGAGAGTTCGTGCAGGGCGCGGTGGCGCAGGTCGGCGAGGCCGAGCAGGTCCAGGGTCTCCTCGACGCGTTTACGCCTGGTCGCGGGCGGGATCGCCAACTGCTCCATGGCGTAGGCGAGTTCCTCCTCGCCGGGCGAACACACCAAGCCGATGACCTGGGAGGCGGTGCGGGCCGCGCGACCGGACGTGATGCTGGTCCTGCCGTGCCGCTTCCCACCCGAACAGACCCTGCGCGAGGCCGAGTTGCTGACCGGACTGCCGGGCTGGGCGGAGCTGCCCGCCGTACGCGACGGCCGGGTCTGGGTGGTGGACGGACCGTCCTACTTCAACCGTCCGGGGCCACGAGTGGTGCGCGGTGCGGAGGTGCTGGCCATGTCCTGCACGGGGTGCGGGCCGGGCAGCCGGTGACCGCCGCCGAGGCCCGCACGCTGTGAGCCTCTCCGCTCCTCCGCTCCTCCGCTCGTTCGGCGCAGGTCAGCGGCGGTGCATCGTCTGGAGTGCCTCGACCAGCACTTTCGGGTCGTGGCCGCCCTTGTAGACCGGCGGTGGTTGCCGGTCCAGGTCCAGGAGTTGGGCTACGGCGGTCCAGGCGGTGCGTACCGAGTACTCGACGGTGAAGACGACGTCGTCGGGGACCTCGGCGTACTGGCCGATGAAACCAAGGTTGGTGGAGCCCTCCGGGACGACCTGCGGCCGGTCTCCCGAACTGCGCACCAGGAACTGGCTGGTGATGTACGGCATCAGCGCCGGGATGACGATCGAGTGGTCGAGGATCCGCGGACCCTCCTCGAAGCGGAGGTGGTGCAGGACCTCGTCCAGGATCTCCCGGCCCGTGCACTCGCGCATCGGCTTGCGGACGAAGTCGCCCTCCCTGTCCGGGAAGAGGCCGTAGCCCCACCACACGAAGGTGTCCTCGGGCTGTTCGCGGAAGTGCGGCTGGTGGTTGAGGACGATGGTGAGCAGCCAGTTGGAGTCCTTGAACGTGATCAGCCCGCCCTTGCCGGCCTCGCTGCCGCTGAACTTCTCCATCAGCTCGAAGAAGGTCGGATCCTTCGTCGTGACCGTGAAGGACGCCCAAGTGGAGTCGGCGATGGAGGAGTTGAAGACCGACGGGTCCCCCAGCAGACCCGACCGGTCCGACCGACCCGGTCGCTTCGCCGCGAGCGTCTCCCACAGCCGCCAGGATCCCGCGTCACCGGAGGTGTCCAGTACGGGCGCGGTGTCGGTGGAACCGAGCGTGGAGTCGGCGGTCATCGAGCCGTTGGTGACCAACACCAGGTCACCTGGGCCGAGTTCCGTCTCCTCGCTACGGCCCTCCCGCGTCCAGGCGAGGGCCTCGACGGTGAGGGCGTCCCCGTCGGCGAGACGCAAGTCGGTTACCCGGGTGCCGAGTTGGACGATCACCCCCTGCTCGGTCAGCCACTTCGACAGAGGCCGCACGATGGAGTCGTACTGGTTGAAGCGGGTCCGGTAGATCCCCGACATGGAGTCGAAGGTCTTGAAGAGGTGCACGAAGCGGTTGAGGTAGCGGCGGAACTCGATCGCGCTGTGCCACGGCTCGAAGGCGAACGTCGTGCACCACATCCACCAGAAGTTGGTACGGAAGAAGCCCTCGCTGAAGCAGTCCGTGATGCGCTTGCCGTCCAGCAGCCCCTCCGGGGTGCCCACGCACTTCACCAGCTCCAGCCGGTCGCGCTCGGAGAAGCCCATGGAGTGCGTGTCGACCACCTTGCCCGCCGCGTCGACGAGCCGGGCGTGGTCGTCCCAGGCGAAGTCCTCGTGGAAGGCGAAGGTGTCCTCGGTCACCGACTTCGACGGGTCGTCCAGCGACGGGATCGAGCCCAGCAGGTCGTACGTGCAGTCGAAGTGGATCTCGAACATCCGGCCACCGCGCATCGTGTACCCGGCCTCGGGCGACCCGGCCGCGTCAAGGCTGCCACCCTCCTTGTCCTGCTCCTCAAGCAGCAGGATGTCCGATCCCAGGAACCCACCCTCACGGATCAGGAACGCCGCCGCCGACAAGGCCGCGACACCGCTTCCCACCAGGTAAGCCTTCGCCATGAACGCCGTCCCTCCTCGATGCCACGACCACGGGCGGCCCGGGCGGAGGCACAGGCACTTCACCGGCGTGCGGTCGGCTTCCCCAGGGTCGGGCGCGGGGTGGTCGCTCGCAGCAGGGCGGGGCCGGACGGGTGATCTCGCCGAGAGGTGGCGGGCTACCAGCGGACGCAGTCCCTGCGCCAACTCGTCGAGCCTGACCGTGCGTTCGTCCACCCACCCATTCACCCCGTGATCCAGCTCGGGCCGGCGCCTCTGTGAGCCCATCGGAGCAGGCCGGCGCAGCGGATCGCGCAGGGCGGCCGGCGTGGACGTACGACTGGAGTATTAGAGCGTGTTCGAATTCATTGCGAGCCCACCGCCTGTCGCGAAGTCTGTCGGTGCACCGTCAGCCGACCGAGCACGGTGCAGGGGGAGAGCCGGCCGTGGCCGACGCGATGGTGGAACAGGCTCAGAGATTCATCAACAGCTATGACGTCGACGGCATCCCGAAGGTGGAGGTGGACGGCAGGACCAGCTGGACGGTGATGTTCGCGCTCACACGGGCGCTTCAGCACGAGTTGGGCATGACCACCCTGGCCGACAGTTTCGGACCGGCCACGCTGGCGGCTCTCCAGTCCCGCTTCCCCGTCATCGACGCCAACACCCGCAACGGCAACATCTACCGGATCGTGCAGTCCGGCCTGTACTGCAAGGGGTACGACGGCGACCAGATCAACGGCGACTACACGGAACGCGTCTCCGCGTCCGTCACCAGCCTCAAGCGGAACATGGGCGTCGACGCCGCCTACCCCGGGGACAGCCTGACCCCCAAGGTGTTCAAGGCCCTGCTGACGATGGACGCGTACGTGCTCGTCGAGGGCGGCACGGACGCCATCCGCTCCGTCGAGCAGTGGCTCAACAGCCGTTACGTCGGCCGCCGGGACTTCTTCGTGATCCCCTGCGACGGCAACTTCTCCAGGGACGTGCAGAAGGCGCTGATCTACGCCATCCAGTACGAGATCGGCATGAGCGACGACGTGGCCACGGGTGCGCTCGGTCCCGCCACGAAACAAGGGCTGCGCGACCACACCGTGGCCCAGGGCTCCACCGGCGCCTGGGTCGCCCTGTTCAGCGCGGCGATGCTCTTCAACCGGCGACCAGGAAGCTCCTTCACCACGACCTTCGACGCCGGACTCGCCTCCAGGGTGCGGGACTTCCAGAGTTTCGTACGGCTCACCGTGAACGGTCAGGGCGACTTCCCCACCTGGGCCTCCCTGTTGGTGTCCACGGGCGACAACACCCGCGCCGGCACCGCCTGCGACACCGTCACCGAACTCACCGCCGCCCGCGCCACGGCCCTGTACTCGGCCGGCTACCGGTACGTCGGCCGCTACCTCTCCAACGTCCCGGGCTCCACCCTCAACAAGCAGCTCCAGCCCGGGGAGTTGACGGTCGTCGCCGCGCACGGGCTCAACGTCTTCCCGATCTACCAGACCTACGGCGGCGAGGCGGCGTACTTCCGTCGTGAGCAGGGCATCGCCGACGCCCACGCCGCGATCGAGCGCGCCCGCCACTACGGCTTCAAGGCGGGCACCCGCATCTATTTCGCCGTCGACTTCGACGCCCTCGACTACGAGGTGACCGACAGCGTCCTGCCGCACTTCCGCGGCATCAAGGCCACGATCGACGAGTACGGCCCCGAGTACCGGATCGGCATCTACGCCCCGCGCAACGTGTGCAGCAGGGTCGGGGCGGAGGGACTGACCTCGGCCAGTTTCCTGTCCGACATGTCGACGGGATTCTCGGGAAACCTCGGTTACCCGCATCCCGCCGACTGGTCGTTCGACCAGATCGCCACGATCTCCGCCGGCAGCGGCTCCGGCGCGATCTCCATCGACAACGACATCGCGTCGGGCCGTGACGAGGGGCAGAGCGGCTTCCTGGAGGAGAACGACGACAGCCACCTGGACGGCCGGTTCGACACGTTCTTCCGGGACGTGCTGCTCGCCGACGTGCAGAACTACTTCGTCAACTCCATGGGCGTGCCTGAGCAGGGCGGTGAGGGCACCATGGCCTACAGCACCCGCACCACCACCCAGTCGTTCCAGGCGGTGATGGACCTCGACTGGCTGATCACCTCCGTCTCCCGTACGTACGGCATGCGCAAGGCCCTGATCCAGTGCCCGCTGCTGTGGGAGATCAGGGCCTACAACATCGCCGACAAGGCCGCGGACGACGCCGTCGAGGCCGGCCTGAGCGACGAGAGCAGCACCGGCCTCGGCCAGATCCGGGCGCACACCGGCATCGGTGCCCGCAACTACTGCGTGGACGCGGGCATCATCACCGGCCGCATCATGAACGCCGACAACGCCGACGACCTCTCCACGATGTGGCACAACCTCCACGACGACGACGTCTACAACGTGAGCACCGTTCCGGCCGTACTCGTCCAGGGAGCCGCCCTCGTCGGCGTCGCCCGTCCGTCCGTCGCCAGCGGCGACGACGACAGCCGAAGGATCATGGGCCGGTACAACGGAACCGGCGACGGAGCCGAACGCTACGGGAACGCGATGATCGGCCTCTACGCCGTCTTCGAGAAGTACAACAGCCTCATGCGCGACTGACCGCGCCTCCCCCACTCACGTACTTCACCCTCTCTCCCCGGAGCCACGCCATGTCCCTACCCAGCCCTGCCCCGACCCGGCGCGTGCTGCTGCGCACGGCCACCGGACTCGCCGCCGCCGTGGCGGTACCCGGACTCGCCACCGCCGCCGCTGCGGCAACGGACGCGCCCGGCCTCGCAGTTGACCCGTCTTCCCGAGTCGACCCGCGCACGGGCGGCACCAGCGCGAACGGCTGGCCCATGGAGAAGGGCACCGACATCGGGGGCGCCGTATGGACCAGAGCCGTACCGGGCACCGGCGCCACCGTCGCGCTGCGGCTCGGCGCCGCCTCCGCCGTGCTCGTCCATGTGATCAGCCGCTACCACTACGAGATCGAGGCGCTCGAACCGGTCGACGTCCAGGGCTTCCAGGCGCCCCGGGGCCTGACCGGTTTCCGGACCAACTACGCCTCCGGCACCGCCGTCGCCCTCCGCCCGGGCGCCCATCCGCCGGGCACGACCGGCACCCTCTTCCCCGCGCAACGCGCCGCGATCGCCGACATCGTGGCCGACTGCGCGGGGGTCGTGCGGTGGGGCGGCACCTTCAGCACCCCCTATGAGGCCCACTTCCAGATCGACGTTCCGCCGTCCGACGACCGCCTCGCGCGACTCGCCGACCGGATAGGACGCCGCGATCTCGCGCTCGGGCAGGGCCCGGGAACGTTCGCCCTGCGCGGCTGAGACGTCACCCCACACCACAGCCACAGAACATGCCCACGACCACGAGGAGACAGCAGTGAGAAACACCGCGAAATCGCTGGCCGCGACGCTCGCCGTCATGGCGGCGACCGTCGTCACGGCCGTCGGCGTCATCGCCGCCCCGGCCTCCGCCGCGCCTTCCGGGGCGCAGTACGACACGGCCTGCAACGTCACCTACTCCTACATCTCGGCCGGTTCCCACCACGGTGCCGGCGAGGTGAACTACTGCAGTCTGTGGGGCGGCAGCATCGGGGTGCGCTCGGCACCCGGGTCCAGCACCCTCGTGGGCACCGTCAACAGCGCCAACATCAACTGGTTCCGCGGCGACACCCTGAGTTCCACGTTCTGTTCCGGCAGCTACTGCAACAACGCCTGGGCCTTCACCGAGGCGGACAACGGCAACTGGGGCTGGGTACCGGAGGTGTACTTCTCCAGCTCCAACACCACCTGGGACCCGAACCTCCGCTCCTGCACCAGCCAGGCGGGCCTCTGCGCACCGTTCTAGAACCCGGCTGACGGAACACCGGCCACCGGGAACCATGAGCCGTTCATGGCCGCGGCGCGTGTGCGCCGCGGCCATGAACGGCGTCGCCCGCGCTCAACTCCCGCGGTGCGACGAGCCGTAGACCACAGGCCTGTCTACACCTCGATGTGCCAGCCCATGATGATCGTCCGGTCTCGGGGCAGGCCGAAGTGCTCGGCGGCGTCGGCCGTGATGTGGGAGGTGGCGATGAACAGCCGTTTACGCCAGGGGGCCATCGTCGGGGCCGGGCCGCGCCGGAGGTCGATCGTCGACAGGAAGTAGGACGCCTGGTCGAGCAGCAACGGCCCCTCCGTGTCGGCCGGGTCGAGCATCGCCAGCGTGGCGGGCACGTCCGGTGTCTCCATGTAGCCGAACCGGGCGGTGACGTGGATGATCCCGTCGTCGGCGTAGCCGAGGCCGTCGACGACGATCCGCCGGTCGGCCGGGATACGGGGCACGGGTTCGGTCTCGATGGACAGGATGACGACCTGCTCGTGCCGTACGTGGTTGTGTTCCACGTTGGCGCGCATGGCCAGGGGCGCCGTCTGCTTGCTCCGGTTGAGGAACACCGCCGTACCGGGGACCTGGAGCACCGGCCGTTCCCCGCTGCGGAGTTGGTCGACGAACTCGCGCAACGAGCCCTCGTGTTCCGCGCGTTCCGCGGTGACGACCTCGCGGCCGCGCTGCCAGGTCGTCATGACGGTGAACGCGGTGATGCCGATCAGCAGCGGCAGCCACGCGCCGTGCACGAGCTTGGTCAGGTTCGCCGCCACGAACAGCAGGTCCACGGAGAGCAGCAGGGTCGCGCCGGTCGCGATGAGCCACAGGGGCGTGCCCCATTTCGCGCGGGCGACGTAGAAGAACAGCAGGGTGGTGATGGTGATGGTGCCGGTGACCGCCATGCCGAACGCGAAGGCCAGCGCGGCGGAGCTGCGGAACGCGAAGACGAGGGTGAGGACGGAGACCATGAGCAGCCAGTTGATCCAGGGGACGTAGATCTGGCCGATGGTGGATTCGGAGGTGTGGGCGATCCGCAGCCTCGGGAGATAGCCGAGTTGGGCCGCCTGGGAGGCGACCGAGTACGCGCCGGTGATCACGGCCTGGGAGGCGATCACCGTGGCCGCCGTGGCCAGCAGGACCATCGGCCAGCGTCCCCAGTGCGGCACGAGCAGGAAGAACGGGCTGCTGATGTTGGCCGGGTCGTCGAGGATCAGCGCGCCCTGGCCGAAGTAGCTGAGGACGCAGGCGGGGAAGACGAGGAGCAGCCAGGCGCGGGTGATGGCCCGGCGGCCGAAGTGCCCCATGTCCGCGTAGAGGGCCTCCGCGCCGGTGACCGCGAGCACGACCGCGGCGAGTGCGAAGAAGGCGGTGCCGAAGTGGCCGAAGAGGAAGCCCAGGGCGTAACTCGGCCACAGCGCGCGGAGGATGGCCGGGTGATCGGCGATGGCTACGACGCCGCACGCGCCGATGGCCACGAACCACAGGATCATGATCGGCCCGAACACCCGCCCCACGGCCGCAGTTCCTCGCCGCTGCACCAGGAACAACAGAACAATGATCACGGCGGTGATGGGCACGACCGCGTCGTCCAGCGACGGTTCGACGACCTTGAGCCCCTCGACCGCGGACAGCACCGAGATGGCAGGGGTGATCATGCTGTCGCCGAAGAACAGCGAGGCACCGAAAATACCCAGCCCGGTCAGTACGACGGCAGCGCGCCGCCCCCGCTGTGAACTCCATTGCCGCACCAGCGTGATGAGCGCCATGATGCCGCCCTCACCCTCGTTGTCGGCGCGCATCGCCAGCAGCACGTAGGTGACCGTGACGATGACCATCACCGACCAGAAGACCAGTGACACCACCCCGTACACGTTCTGCGTGCTGACCGGGACCGGGTGCGGGTCGCTCGGGCTGAACACGGTCTGGAGGGTGTAGATCGGGCTGGTCCCGATGTCACCGAAGACCACCCCGAGAGCCCCGATCACCACCGCGAGCCGCACCGTGTCCCGCATGCTCGCGGGACGAGCCTCCGGCGGCCCCGCCGTGGACCCTTCGTCCGCTACGGCCCCGTTCCCACGCTCGGCCATGGTGATCCTCCCTCTGGCGGACCGCGCTACCGCGGGTCCGGTGCATCGGGGCGGACACTACCCAGGCGCCGGCGCAATCGCCCGCAGGCGCCCGCCACTTCACCTCGCACCGTGTCGCGCCACGGACGATGAAGTGCCGGGTGCCGGTGCTCGCGCGCGCTGGGCGGTCAGGACGGCTGGACCTGGTCGAAGACGGCGATGGCTTCGGCGGGGTCCGGGCTCACGAGGCGTTCCAGACCGGCCGTCGTGATCTTCGCCCACCTGCCGGCCCGTGCCCACATCTGTTCTTCGAAGGCGCGGACGGCCTCGTCCAGATCTCCACGGCCGGGGGCGGCGGCGATGGACTCGGCGAGTTCGGCGCCTTCCAGCATTGCGAGGTTCGCGCCCGCGCCCAAGGGGGGCATCAGATGGGCGGCGTCGCCCAGCAGCGTCACCCCGGGAACGTGGGTCCAGGTGTGGGACACGGGCAGGACGTGGAAGGGGCGGTGGACGAACGCGGTGCCGTGGCGGAGGAGGTCGAGGACGGGAGCGGCCCAGCCGTCGAACAGTGCCAGCAGGCTCGCCCGCACGGCCTCGGCGTCGGCCAGGTCCAGGTCCGTGTGCCAGTCCAGCGGCGCGCGGAATTTCGTGTACACCTTCACGTGACCGCCGCTGTTCCGCTGGGCGACGAGGCTTCGGTTCACGCCGTACACAGCCACGGAACCGTCGCCGATCAACCGGGCGAGATCGGGGTGGCGGGTGTCGACGTCGTCGAGAGAGGTCTCGACCGAGGTGACGCCGGTGTAGTGCGGCGTCGCCGGCGAGAGGGCCGGTCGGACCCGGGACCAGGCGCCGTCCGCGCCGACCACGAGGTCGTACGTCTCCTGTCGCCCGTCCGCGAAATGGACCTGTACGCCGTCCCGAACGCCCGGCACCACCCGCGTCACGCCCCGGCCCCACTGGACGTCGAGAGGGCCGAGCAGCAGGTCACGGAGTTGCCCGCGGTCGATCTCGGGATTGGCCCGGTCATCCGGGCGGGGTCGCCAGTCGCGCAGCACGGTCCCGTCGGTGTCCAGGATGCGCATGGCCTGCCCCTCTGGACGGGACAGTGCCTCGAACTCCGCCCGTAGCCCCGCCTTGTCCAGCGCGAGCCGGCCCAGCCCTTCGTGCAGGTCCAGCGTGCCGCCCGGTGGGCGGGCGTCGGGGCCAGGATCGTGTTCGAGGACGGCGACAGAGTGGCCATGGCGGTGCAGGACACGGGCGAAGGTAAGGCCGGCGGGGCCGCTCCCGACCACGGCGATGCGTTGTCTCATGTCGATACACTGTATTGACTCGATACGACGCATCGCAACAGTACGATGTGGGCATGACTGTGTGGGACAGGCCGGAGCCGCCGACTCGCCCCGTGCCGCTGGACCGGGAGCGGATCGTCGCCGCCGCGATCGCGCTGGCCGACGAGGGCGGGCTGGAAGCGGTGTCGTTGCGCAAGGTCGCCGCCCGGCTGGAGGCCGGCCCGATGCGGCTGTACGGCTATATCGCCACCAAGGAGGAGCTGTTCGACCTCATGGTGGACGAGGTCCAGGCCGAGATCCTCCCCGAGGAGCAGCCCGGTGACTGGCGGGAGGCGCTGCGCGTCCTCGCCCACCGCACCAGGCAGACCGCGCTCCGTCACGTATGGCTGGCCGATCTGCTCGGCGGCCGCCCGGCCCTGGGCCCGAACGGCCTCGCCGTGACCGAGGCGACGTTGTCCGCCCTCGACGGTCTCGCCGACATCGACACCGTCATGCGTGCCGTGGAGACCGTCAGCGCCTACTCCACCGGCGCGATCAGGCGCGAGATCGCGAACCTGCGGGCCGAGCGCGCCACGGGCCTGTCCAAGCGCGACTGGCAGCGCGCCCACGGCCCGCATGTGACGAGCATGTTGGCCACGGGCCGCTTCCCGGCGCTGGCCAAAGCGGTGCACGACGGTACGGACGTGGACGCCGAGACATCCTTCACGACCGGCCTGGACTGGGTCCTCGACGCCGTGGCCGCCAAACTGCCCCGGCCGGCGGCGTGACGCCCCGCGTCAGATGCGCAGGTCCTTTGTGACAGTGGAGGCAGGGGTGCTCAGTACGGCATCGAACGCATCGATGACAGGAGTCCGCACGTACGTCCCCTGCAGCCGGACGCGGTCGGGGCCGTCGGAAGCCTCCGTGCGGGCGCTGCGGAGATCGGCGATTCCGAGTCCGAGGCCGACGTCCCCGAAGGCGGCTTCGATGCTTCCGGAGTCGGGTGAATCCAGTGGACTGTCCGCGAGGGTGAAACCGAAGGGTGCCGTCTCGTCGCGTTGCATGTCCGCGGTGTGTCCGGTGACGCTGGTCAGGCCGAGGGCGAAGTAGTCGTCGCCGAGGGCGCGTTGGAGTTGCTGTCCCATGGGGAGCCCGGTGAGGTGCCCGTCGAAGGAGATGGGTGTCGTCTGGATGTGGGCATTGTGGGCGACCAGGACGAGACGGGCGCCGGGATGGAGGCGTTCCAGGTGCCAGAGGACCGATCTGGCCATGTAGGCGTCGCGGGCCGAGGTGTCGGCGGTGAGGCCGTCCCCCGCGAACAGGCCGGCCATGGCGCGGAAGGTGTAGTCGGCGTGGCAGGCGCCTTCGAGGCGGTGCAGGGCGAGGTCGTAGTCGTGCCGGTCGTCGTGGGTGGCGTAGAGCGGTTCGAGCGCGCGGAACCGGACGAGCAGGCGCGCCAGGATCGCGGTGAGGGCGTCCTGTTCGGCGGCGGACAGGCGTGCCCAGGCGGGTGCGGCGACGGCCGCGGAGCCTCCGGCGAATGATGCGGCGATCCGCATCGCCGTCTCGACGGCCGGCACGGTCTCGGGGTCGACACGGCTCAGGTAGTCGGCGACCGGGGCCAGGGCGGGCAGCAGGGAACCGCCCGCCGCCGGGATGTCGACCCCGACGAAGCGCACCGGTGATGAGGCGGCGGTGCGGTTGTGCCGGCGGACCCATCGCAGGGGCTCGGTGAGGCCCACGGGCACCGCCGTGGCGAGATGGGCCGCCAGGTCCTCCTCGGTTCCCTCTCCCCCGGCCCAGGCGTCCAGGGGGAAGCCTTCGCTGAAGCCGTACTCGAAGGCCAGGACGGTGAAGCCGCAGCGTTCGACGAGGAACCGCAGGATGCGGCGGCGCAGCAGTGCGAACTCCTCGATGAAATGGGAGTGTTCGCCGATCGCGACGACACGGGCGTCCCCGATGATGCCGCGCAGCGGTGTCAGGTCGTCGAGCGGTGCCTCGGGGTCGAGGTGGGTGAGTGGCACGGCATGTTCGCGAAGCCAGTCGGCGAACGGGGTGCCGGGGGATGAACGGGTCATGCTGACGGCTCGATTCTCAGTGCGGGAGGGGGCCGGGTGCTACGGCCTCCAGGTCGTCGACGGTGCCGGACATGACCGTGCGGAGATGTTCGGTGAGATGCGGCAGCGGCCAGTCCCACCAGGCCAGTGCGAGAAGGCGCTCGATGTCGGCGTCGGTGTGGCGGCGGCGCAGCAGTCTCGCGGGGTTGCCGCCGACGATGCCGTAGTCGGGGATGTCGTCGACGACGACGGAGCCGGAGGCGATGATCGCTCCGTGGCCGATGCGGACGCCGGGCATCACCATGGTCCCGTAGCCGAACCAGACGTCGTTGCCCACCGTGGTGTCGCCCCGTCCGGGCAGACCGGTGATGAGGTCGAAGTGGTCGGACCAGGAACCGCCCATGATCGGGAAGGGGAACGTCGAGGGGCCGTCCATCCGGTGGTTGGCGCCGTTCATGATGAACCGCACGCCCTCGCCCAGCGCGCAGAACTTCCCGATGACGAGCTTCTCGGGCCCGTAGTGATAGAGGACGTTGCGGGTCTCGAAGGCCGTCGGGTCCTCGGGATCGTCGTAGTACGTGAACTCCCCGACCTCGATCAGCGGTGAGGTCACCAGTGGCTTGAGGAGTACGACCCGAGGCTGGTCCGGCATCGGATGCAGGAGGGTCGGGTCGGCGGGAACGGGCGGCATCTGTGATCGCTTTCTCTTCAGCAGGGGGCGGTCAGACGTCGCCCTCGGGGGCGCCGAACCAGCGGGTGAGTGCCTCGCGCAGTGCCGGTACGGCGTCGTCGGGGCTCTCGTCGGCGGCCGCGGCCCAGGCGATGTGCGCGTCGGGGCGGATCAGGAGGGCGTCGGCGGGGCGGTCGTCGGTCTTGGCGGTGTGGACGTCGACGCGGGAGTGCCAGTCTCCGGCCGCCCGGCGGAGATCCTCGCGGTCGGCGAGGTCCAGGAGCAACGGGCGTGCGGTGTGCAGGAGTTCGCCGACGTCGGTCACTCCCCCGTCGCTGTGCAGGGTGAGGTCGGGGACGAACGCTCCGGCCAGCGGGTGGTGGCCGGATGATCCGGGCATCGGGTAGCGGATGTCGGTGCCGGCGAGAAGGGAACCCAAGCGGCGCTGCGGCTGCTCGTCGGCGAGCAGTTCCTGGAAGACCTCGCGGAGTGCCTCGGCGGCCGGGTCGGTGCCGCGCCGCAGCGCCACTTGGGCCTGGGTGTGCAGCATGGTGCGCGCGCCGGCGAGGTGCCGTTCGTCGTGGTAGGTGTCCAGCAGACCGTCGGGTGCCCGACCGTGGATGTCGGCGGCCAGCTTCCAGGCCAGGTTGACCGCGTCGAGCATGCCGGCGTTGATGGCCACACCGGTCGCCGGGAACAGGTGCGCCGCGTCACCGGCCAGCAGGATCCGCCCTTTTCGGTACTGCTCGGCCTGCCGGGCCTTGAAGGTGAACCGCGACAGCCGGATCGCCTCGCGCACGGGGAGATCCGTGCCCAGGACGCGACGGAGGCTGTCCTGGAACTCGGTCAGGGGCATCGGGACGTCGTCGTACTCCTCGGCCTCGTCCTCGGTGGTGAAGAGGGAGACCACGGGTGAGTCGGGCGATGCGCCGACGCCCAGGAGACCGCGGTCCGTTCGCGTGAAGCCGCCGGGGACCGTGCCGTGTCCGGCGACGTCGAGATCCCCGTTGCCGAGCACGGTCACCGTGTCGGGAAAGGTGACCTGGGCCAGCCGGTTGACCTCCGGATAGGCGGTGCCGGGGAAGGCGATGCCCGCCCCGTCGCGGATCCGGCTGCGGGCGCCGTCGCAGCCCGCCAGGTACCGGGCCGTCACGCGGTACGGCCCGTCCGGGCCGAGCACCTCCGCGGTCACCGCCGCCGTGTCCTGGACGACCCCGGACACCTGGTGCCCGCGGCGGATCTCGGCACCGAGTTCACCGGCGCGTTCGGCGAGCACGTCTTCGAGCCGCTGTTGCGGAAGCGGCAGGGCGTGCAGCGGAGGATCGGCGAGCCGGGTGAGATCGAGATGGATGCCGCCGAACGGGAACCGGGGCGCCGGGACGGGGCCGGTGCAGGCGGCCTCGCATCGCTCCAACAGGCCCCGGTGGCGCAGCAGTTCCAGGATCCGTCCGCCGAGGCCACCGGCCTTCGCGGTGTCCCGGCGGTGCGACTGGCGCTCCAGCACCAGCGGGCGCACCCCGGCCAGGCGCAGTTCGCACGCCAGCATCAGCCCGGTCGGACCGGCTCCCACGACGATCACGTCGGTATCCATGCGACCTCCCCCTACGGCAGCACGGCACGTGCCGAATGCCGCGCCGTCAAGGAGAGTTCATGAACCGGCACTTCGTCAAGAACGGCACGTGCCGTGCCGCTAGCATGTCGGTATGACAGATCCCCCTCGTGGCGCCGACCGGACCGAGGCCATCATGCGGACCACTCTGGAGCTGGGCCAGGAGATCGGTTACGCCAGGCTCAGCATCGAGGCGATCGCGGCCCGGGCCGGCGCGGGCAAGCACACCATCTACCGCAGATGGCCGTCGAAGGGCGCCCTGTTCCTGGACTCCCTGCTCTCGCTGCACCAGTCCGACCTGGACTACCCCGACACGGGCGACATCGTCACCGATCTGCGCACCCAGATCCACGCGGCCGTCGACCTTCTGGGCAACCCGCCCTTCGGCCCGCTGTACCAGGCCCTGGTCGGAGAGGCCCAGTACGACCCGCAGGTCGCCGCCGCCCTCAACGAGCGCTTCATCGCCCCGCAGGCCGCCATGACCGTGGCCCGCCTGAAAAAGGCACGAGATGCAGGGCAGTTGTCGCCCGCCTTCGACCTGAGCCTGGCCATGGCGGTCCTTTCCGGCCCGCTCTACTTCCAGTTCCTGATCACGCAGGAGCCCTTGACCCACGAGTACGTCGACCGTGTCCTCCACGCCCTCTTCAACGGCATGGGGAAACCCTCGCAAAGCCCGTCGCCCGATGTCGATTCAGGAGAGTCATGACAAGCAGGTTCACCGAGTTGGTCGTCGACTGCCGTGATCCGGAGCGGCTCGCGGCCTTCTGGTGCGAGGTCCTGGACTTCAAGGTGATCGACCGGGGCGAGGGCAGGGTCGAGATCGGCTCCTGGGTGCCGACCGTCGAGGAGGTCCGGGCCCGCCAGATGCCGCCCACCCTGCAGTTCATCCAGGTGCCCGAGGACAAGACCGTCAAGAACCGGCTCCACCTCGACGTCAGCCCGATCGACGGCAGCACGGCGGACGAGGTGACCAGGCTGCTCGGCCTCGGCGCCACCACGGCTGATGTGGGCCAGGGTGCGGATCGGAGCTGGGTGGTCATGGCCGATCCCGAGGGCAACGAGTTCGATGTGGTGCGGAGCCTGGCGCCACGGGAGAACCAGGACGCGATCACGGGCACGGTGGTGAACACCTCGTAGCCGCCGCTGAGTTCAGGCTCGGTCCGGGCTACGGCCCGCTGTGGATCAGGGACGCCCACAGGTGCGGTCGGCCGGAGTGTTCGGTGCGCAGATGCCGGATGACGCGGTGGAGCGCGATCGCCGCGTCGTCGGCGGACGCCGTGTCCGGCATCAGTCGGTAGAAGTGGTCGGCCGCGGCTGCCGCCACGTGGTCGGCCAACGGCCAGAGGCTCGCTACGACGTGGCGGAAGCCGGCCAGTTGGAAGGCGGAGGCGAGGTGGATGGACTCGTCCGCGTGCCGTCGGCCGACGTGGCCGGTGGAGCACGCGGACAGGTAGGCCAGTTCGGCCTCGTGGAGGTCGAGGCGGCCGATCTCCGCGATGGACAGCACGCCGTCGTGGAGGTGGAGCCCGCCCTCGGACGGCGCGTCGGGGTCGGTGCCCGCGTGGCAGGCGAAGTGGGCCCAACTCGCCCTGGGGAGCGCGCCGGTCACACTGCCGGCGGTGGCCTGCTCGTTGGTGAGGAGCGGCATGTCGGGGTGGGCGGCGTGCAGGTTCGCCGCCTCGGCGGCGGTGGCCGGCAGGTCCGGCAGACCCGGGGTCCGGTCGAGGGCCACCGTGAGCCGGCGCTGGGCCGTAGCGGCCGGGCGTCCTTGCGCACGGGCCAGGGTGCGCATGGTGGGTGTGTACGACGAGATCACCCGGTCGAGCGCTCCGGTGGCGCCGGGGTGTCCTGCCGCGTGCAGTGGCAGCAGCGCGAGCGGTCCGGTCGGCATCCACCACACGCGGGGCAGTACTCCGTCGTCCAGGCGGAGCCGGTCCTCGATCGCGTCGAGGACCGGCTCGACCGTCGTGTCCCAGAGTCGGCCGAGCAGTTCCGTCAGCACCCGTTGGCAGCGCAGCTCGCCCGTGAACGAGCCGGCGTCGTGCGTCGCTTCCGTCAGCTCGGCTGCCCACAACTCGACGTCGGACAACCGCAGTTCGGGCAGCGGCACCGGCAGCAGGGGCCCGTCTGCGGTGACGACGACGGCGTCGCACCGCTGACGGCCGGCGTTGAGCAGCACGACCGCCTCACCGGCGCCGGTCGGCCGCAGCCGGGTCCATCTCTGCGGGAGCAGGAACCGGTCCAGGCCCGGCAGCCGGCGGATCTCCGTGAGTACGGCGTCGTGCTCGGCCCACAGCCGTTTACGCCGGTCGATGTGGTCGACGTGGTCGACGTCCTGGCCGTCGGGCGTGGCCATGGCCGGGGGATCCGCCGCGTTGAGGGCATCGCGGACCCGGCTCAGCCGGCCGGCCAGTGCCGGGTGCTCGGCTTCGAGGTCGGCGATGGGTGTCCGCAGCGCCAGCCGGGACGTCAGCAGGATCGACCGTCCCAGCTCGGCGGTCTGGACCGCGCCGCCCGGATCGTCGAGGGCACAGTGCACGGCGATCGTCTCGCCGACCAGTCCGCTGTTCGCGCCGAGACGGTACTCGTGGTCCGCCGACGAGGTCTCCCGTGCCGCGACCAACGGCAGCAGCTCCACCGCCGTGTCGAACAGCAGCCGGGCGGTGTGCGGTTCGTCCAGTACGTAGGCGAGTCGGCCGACCGCCCAGCAGGCGCGAAGCCTTTCGAACGGGGGCGACGTCGTGGCCGCGAGCGTCTCCTCCGCGAGCCGCATGATCCGCGGCCGGTCGAACGCTCTGCCGCTGTCCCACCTCCTCGTGTGACAGACCGCGAGGAGGTAGATGCGTGAGGCCCGCCGGGGATGGTCGACGGGGGTCGCCGCGACGGTCCGTTCCGCGGCGTCGACGGCGCGGTCGAGGTCGGACGTGTCGCCGGTCCGCTGGAACCGCAGCCGGTGGGTGTTACTGAGGTTGAACAGATGCTGCGCGCGGAGCGGATCGTCCGCTGGGACGGCGTCGGCCGCCTCCCGCGCCAGGTCGACCGCGCGGTCCAGGTCGGCCGGATCGCCCGAGCGCTCGTACCGCGCCTGATAGGACCGTCCCAGGTTGTAAAGGCGCAGCAGTCGGTTGGGGTGGTCGGCGGGGGTGGCCGCGAGCGCCAGGAGCGTGCGGTCGATGGCGCTGTCGAGGTCGGCGCCGCCGGCGGTCCGGTCGGACCGCGACTGGTAGGCGGTTCCGAGGTTGGACAGGTGCATCGCCCTGTTCGGGTGGTCGTCAGGCGTGGCGGCCACGGCCTCTTCGTGAAGCGCGACGGCACGGTCCAGGTCGTGAATGCTGCCGCTGTGCTCAAACCGTTGATGGAGGGCGGTGGCAAGGTTGGACAGGCGCATCGCACGGTCCGGGTGACCGTCCGGCGTGGCGGCCACCGCGCGTCTGCCGGCGTCGATGCCCGCGTCGAGGTCGGACATGTCTCCGGTGCGGGTGAGCCGGGACCAGAGGGCGACGCTGAGGTTGGACAGGTGGATCGCCAGGTTCGGGTGGTCCTCGGGGGTGGCGGCCACGGCCTCTTCGTGAAGCGCGATCGCCCGGTCCAGATCGGCCACGTCCCCCAGCCGGTCGAACCGCCCGCGCAGGGTCGCCGCCAGATTGGACCGGGCCCTCGCGCGGAAGGGGTGATCGGCCGGTGTGGCGAGGACGGCGCGTTCCAGGCTCGCTGCGGCGCGGTGCAGGTCGGCGAGGTCTCCCTTCCGGTCCGACCGCGCGTCGTACGCGGTGCCCAGGTTGGACAGACGGAGGGCGAGATCCGGGTGGCCCTCTGGCGTCGCGGCCACAGCCTGTTCGTGATGTACGACCGTCCGGTCCAGGTCGGCCACGTCCCCCCGCCGGTCGAACCGCGCCCGGTACACGATGCCGAGGTTGGACAGGATCGTCGCGAACTGGAGGTGTCCGCGGGGCACCACGGCAGCGGCACGATCAAGGTGGCCGATCGCCCGGTCCAGGTCGGCGACCTCCCCCAGCCGCTCGAACCGCGCGTGGTACGCCATACCGAGATTGGACACGTAGGTGCCGCCGTCCACGGCGTTGTCCGGAGCCACGGCCACCGCCCGTTCGTAGTGGCCGATCGCCCGCTCCAGGTCGGCCGGGTTCCCCGTCCGCTCGAAGCGGTCGGCGTAGGCGGCGGCGAGGTTGGACAGGGCGGTGGCTCGGTGCGGACTGGCGGTGTCGGCGGTGGCCTGTTCCCCGAAGCCGATGGAGCGCTCCAGGTCCGCCTGACGGCCCGCCCGTCCGAACCGTGCCCAGTAGGAGGTGGCGAGGTTGGTCAGGGTCGTCGACCGCTGAGGGGAGTCGACGAGAGTGACAGCCATCGCCTGCTCACCGAGGTCGATGGAACGGTCCAGATCCGAGACGTGCCCGGTTCCCTCGAACCGCCGCAGGTAGCCCATGGCGAGGTTGGACAGGATGGTCGGCCGGTGCGGGGAGTCAGCGGGACTGGCAGCCATCGCCTGCTCACCGTGGCCGACGGCACGGTCCAGGTCCGAGAGGTGCCCTGTCTGCTCGAACCGCAGCAAGTAGCCGTTGCCGAGGTTGGTCAGGGCGGTCGGGCGGTGCGGAAAATCTGCGGAGACGACAGCCATGACCTGCTCGCCTCTGTCGATGGAACGGTCCAGGTCCGAGGTGTTCCCGGTCCGCACGAACCGCAGCAAGTAACCCGTGGCCAGGTTGGTCAAGGTTGTCGGCCGATTGGGAAAGTCGGCGGAGGCGACAACGATCACCTGCTCGCCTCTGTCGATGGAACGGTCCAGATCCGAGGACTGCCCCGTCCGATCGAAGCGCAGCAAGTAGCCGGAGGCGAGATCGGACAAGGCTGTCGTCCGGTTGGGCGAATCGGCGGGGGCGACAGTCATCACCCGTTCACCGATGTCGATGGACCGGTCCAGATCCGCGAGTTGCCCTGTTCTCTGGAATCGCAGCAGGTAACCCGTGCCGAGGGTGGTCAGGTGGAACGCGATGTTCGGGTTGGCGCCGGGCACGCCGACGGCCCCTTCCCCGAACTCGACGACCCCGTCCAGGTCGTGCGGGTGCCCGACCCGCTGGAACCGCAGGAGGTGGGTGGCGCTGAGGTTGCCCAGGATCAGCGCGGAGTTCGGGTCGCCGTGGTGGAGGGCGGCCACGGCCTCTCGCCCGATGCCGATCGACCGGTCGGCGTCGAACTCCCGGCCCGTCAGCGCGTACAGCGCCCGATGCGACTCGGCGAGGTTGTACAGGCGGACGGCTCGGCGTGGATGGTGATGCGGTGTCAGGGCGACGATGCGCTGGAACCACGAGACGCAGGTGCCCAGTTGTGCTGTGTCACCGGCCCTGCTGGCCCGGTTCAACAGGTCGACAGCCTGCTGGTTCAGCAGCTCCGGATCGGCTTGGTGGTAGGAGGACATCACCCATGAGACTATCGGCCGACCGGCTGAAGGAGGAGCCCTGGTGGACGCCGAACGATCGGCACTGACCACGCTGTGTCAGGAGTTCGAGGCGCTGATCGGCGAGACCGGGCTCCACTCCGCGGAACGTCAGGAACTGCTGCGACGGATCGTGGCCGAAGCACGGGCCCGGCGTCCGGTGCTCGCCCTGCTGGGCCAGTTGCTCAACACCGACCGTGAGACCACCCTGCGCACACTCTCGACGGGGCTGCCGGGATCCGGGCCGGGCTTCGCCCGTCAGGAGACCTTCCGCTGCCCGGACGGCGCCTGCGACCGGACGGCGGTACCGCTCCCGGCGGGTGCCATCCCGCGCTGCGCCGTCATGGGTCGGCCCCTGGAACGGGGGTAGCTCAAGTGGGCGGTTTCTTCGAGCAGTTGGCCAAGACGCTCGCCGACCGGTGGATCAGTCTGCTGGTGCTGCCCGGCGCGTTCTTCCTCGGCGCGGTGTGGCTGTCCGTCAACCTCGGCCATGCCGACGCGTGGAACGTCGTGTTGGCCGCCCGGCGGGTAGAGAACACCGCCGACACGGTCAGGGACCTGCCGAGCGGGGCGCAGGCGCTGCTCGTCGTGGCCGTACTGGCGGCCGCTTCCGGTGTGGGCTTCGTCGTGCAGGCGCTGGCCGGAGTCACCCGGCGCGTCTGGCTCGGGCCGTGGCCCCGCCCGTTCCTCGCGGTCGCGGCGGCACGGACGGCGCGTCGGCGTGCCCGGTGGCACCAACTCGTGGAGGAACGCCGGGCACTCGAAGCAGGGAGTCCGGGCACACCCACCCGCGAGCAGCAGGACCGGATCGATGCCGTGGCCGACCGCGTCACCCGGCTGGCCATGGCCGAACCGGGCAGGCCGACCTGGATGGGCGACCGGATCCACGCCGTGGAGTCGATCGCACACCACCGCTACGGACTCGACCTGGCCTACGGCTGGTCCCGGCTCTGGCTGGTCCTTCCCGACGCCGCACGCACCGAACTCACCGCCGCGCACTCGGCGTTCGCCGCCGCGGTCGCCACCGGAACCTGGGCCCTGCCCTACCTCGCACTCACCGTGGTGTGGTGGCCGGCCGTTTTGATCGCCGCGGGCATCGGCCTGACCGGTTGGGCCCGCGCCCGCTCCGCCGTAGCCGATCTCACCACGCTGACCGAGGCCACCCTCGACCTGCACGGCCGCACGCTGGCGGTCGCGCTGGGCGTCGGCGACCCCACGGAGGCAACCGGCCCCCTCACGATCGGCGAGGGCGAGCGCATCACCGACCTCGTGCGGAAGGGCCGCTAGCAGAACTCTCTTGCCGCGTAAGCAGGTTGACGCCGGATGGGCGGCGCGAGTCGCCTCGGGCGATGACCGCACGGCTGCCGGACAGCGACGAGCGCCTGGGTCCGGCGATCGCCAACCCGACTTCCGCCGGCACACCAGCGCCGAGACGAGCCCGGTACGGAGGAGCACGCCGGAAACCTGCTGCACCGGTGGGGCCGTTCAACGTGGGCCGACTTAATTCGGTTGCCGCTCCCCGCACCCGCCCCTCACCATGGGCGGGCGACCGGGAGCCGCCCGGTGCTCCACGAGAGGAGGCGCGACCGTGAACACGACTGTCCTCGGCCTGCCCGCCGACCGCCTCCCTCTCACCTCATGGAGCACCCTCAGCGATGTCTCGCAACGACTTCCCGCAACACCCCCAGCACTCTCGACTCCCGGCGTTTCCTGACGACTTCGGCACCGCCCCCTACCGCCACGGCCCGCCGCCGGGCAACGCGGTACCGGACGACATCGACGACCGGTTCGTCTTCGAATTCCGCCCCTACGACGACCTCGCCGACGGCCAGCGCTGGTCGACCTGGCTCCGCGTCGAACCCCTGAGCCGGGGCCCCGAGCCGCTCCCGGACTGGGTGGTGACCTCGCAGGGCGCGATCGACACCGAACTCGGCGTCCTCAAGACCGGCAAGGAGGCGGACGTCCACCTCGTCGAGCGCGCCGACCCGCGCGACCCCGCCCCCGGGGTCGTCATGGCGGCCAAGCGGTACCGCTCCCCCGAGCACCGGACCTTCCACCGCACCGCGTCCTACACCGAGGGCCGCTCGGTGAAGCGCTCACGCGACGAGCGTGCCCTGAAACGGAAGAGCACCTTCGGCCGGCAGGTCGCGGCCGGCGAGTGGGCGGTGTCCGAATGGGCCGCGCTGGTACGGCTCTGGAACCTCGGGCTGCCGGTCCCCTATCCGGTCCAGATCGACGGCACCGAGATCCTGATGGAGTGGATCACCGTCGTCGACGAGGACGGCACCGTCCAGACAGCGCCCCGGCTCGCCCAGACCCGCCCCTCACCCGACCTGCTGGCGGCGTACTTCGAGCAACTCACCGACGCGCTCGCGGTGATGGTGCAGAACGGCCTCGTGCACGGCGACCTCTCGGCGTACAACATCCTGGCGGCAGGCGAACGGCTGGTCATCATCGACCTGCCACAGATCGTCGACCTGGTCGGCAACCTCAACGGGATGACCTACCTCCAGCGCGACTGCGCCAACATCTGCGGCTGGTTCCGTTCCCGGGGCCTCGATGTCGACGAGCACGCCCTGTTCGCCGAGCTGATGGCCCACGCCTTCTGAACCGGGCGGCCCGTGCCGCATCGGGCGACGACCGCCATGTCGACGACGGCGCGTGGGCGCAGGTCGTCGACATGGCGGTTGCGCCGGACGACGTAGTGACGGACGCGGCTTCTGGACGCACACCGTAGGCTCACCGCACCACCGCCACCCGAGGGAGTCCGCCCGTGACCGTCCGCGTGCGTCGTGTCTACGATCCGCCCGAGCCGGAGGACGGTGTGCGCGTCATGGTCGATCGGCTGTGGCCGCGTGGCCTGTCCAAGGACGCGGCCCGGGTCGACGAGTGGCCCAAGGGGATCACCCCGTCGACCGAACTGCGCCGCTGGTATCACGCGGGCGAGGGCGACTTCGACGAGTTCAGCAGCCGTTTCGAGGCCGAGCTCGCCGAATCCGAGGCGGCTCAACTCCTGCACACCCTGCGGAACTTGGTCCGTATGGGACCGGTGACCCTGGTGACGGCGGTCAGGTCGCCGGAGCGGAGTCACGCCTCGGTGCTGGCCCGCCTCCTGGAGGGGTGAACCTCCTGGAGGCGGGCCGCAGGTCTGGCCACGTACCGCTAGGCCGTCTGCTTCGCCGCCGCGCGTCCCGCCGCCCGGCCCGAGAAGAGGCAGCCACCCAGGAACGTGCCTTCGAGCGCGTTGTAGCCGTGGACCCCACCACCACCGAAGCCCGCGACCTCGCCCGCCGCGTACAACCCGCCGATCGGCTTTCCGTCGGCGGCCAGCGCGCGTGAGTCGAGGTCCGTCTGGATGCCGCCGAGGGTCTTGCGGGTCAGGACGTGCAGTTTGACGCCGATCAGGGGCCCGGCCGCCGGGTCCAGGATGCGGTGCGGGGTGGCCACGCGGCCCAGGCGGTCGCCGATGTAGCGGCGGGCGTTGCGGATGCCCTGGACCTGGGAGTCCTTGCTGTAGGGGTTGGCCATCTGGAGGTCGCGGGCCTCGATCTGGCGCCGCACGACGGCCGCGTCCAGAAGAGGCTTGTCGGTCAACTGGTTCATCTTCTCGACCAGTTGCTCCAGATTGCCGGCGGTCACGAAGTCCGCGCCCTTGCGCAGGAAGGCGTCCACCGGGCCCGGGGCGCCCTTGCCGAGGAGCCGGTCGCGCAGGACCGCCTTCTTGTCCTTGGCGGTGATGTCGGGGTTCTGCTCGGAGCCCGACAGCGCGAACTCCTTCTCGATGATCTTCTGGGTGAGGATGAACCAGGAGTGGTCGTGCTCCGCCAAGTCCTCGGTGGTGCGCAGGTACTTGAGGGTGTTGAGGGTGTCGTAGCCCGGCAGGCACGGGTCGGGCAGGCGGCGGCCGAGGGCGTCGAACCACAGGGACGACGGGCCGGGCAGGATGCGGATGCCGTGGCCGGGCCAGACCGGGTCCCAGTTCTGGAGGCCCTCGGTGTAGTGCCACATGCGGTCGCGGTTGACGAGTCGTACGCCCGCTTCGGCGCTGATGTCGAGCATCCGGCCGTCGACGTAGGCCGGTACGCCGGTGACCATCTCCGCAGGCGGAGTGCCGAGGCGCTCGGGCCAGTACTCGCGGACGATGTCATGGTTGGCACCGATGCCGCCGGTGGTGACGACGACGGCCTGCGCGGTGAGTTCGAAGTCGCCGATCGCCTCGCGGCTGGAGGAGACGCCCCGGGCCGCGTTGTCCTCGGCGAGGACCGTGCCGCGGACGCCGCGCGCCTCGCCCTCCTCGACCACCAACTCGTCGACCTGGTGACGGTAGTAGAAGGTGAGCAGTCCGTCACGGGCGGCCTGCCTGGCGTAGTTCACGAAGGGTTCGACGACTCCGGTGCCGGTGCCCCAGGTGACGTGGAAGCGCGGGACGGAGTTGCCGTGGCCGTGGGCGCGCAGGTCGCCGCGTTCCGCCCACCCGACCGTGGGCAGCAGCTTGATGCCGTGCCCGTCGAGCCAGGTCCGCTTCTCGCCGGCCGCGAACTCGACGTAGGCGCGCGCCCAGCGCACCGCCCACGAGTCCTCGTCGTCGACGCGGTCAAAACCGGCGCTGCCCTGCCAGTCACTCCAGGCCAGGTCGAAGGAGTCCTTGATGCCGAGACGGCGCTGTTCCGGCGAGTCGACGAGGAACAGTCCGCCGAAGGACCAGAACGCCTGCCCGCCGAGGTTGTTGGCGTTCTCCTGGTCGACGAGCGCGACCCGGCGTCCCCGGCTGGTCAGTTCATGGGCCGCGACCAGACCGGCCAGCCCGGCTCCGACGACGATGACGTCCGCATCCATGGCGACGTTGCCCTTCTCAAGTGGGTTGTCATTCAGGGGTGTTGCTGCCGTCGGTCAGCAGCGCGGTGAGCAACTGCTTGAGCCAGGAGCGCGCCCGCTCGGCGTCCTTGTCGAGCAGCAGCTGGGTGGTGACTCCGTCGTACGCGGCGATCACCGCGTGGGCGGCGCCCTCGATGTCGCCCAGTACGGCGGGCAGTTGAGTGTGTCCGCGTGCCCGGATGAGCCGGTCGGCGATCGCGCCGCGCAGCCGT
This sequence comes from Streptomyces sp. NBC_01288, assembly GCF_035982055.1. NCBI lineage: Bacteria > Bacillati > Actinomycetota > Actinomycetes > Kitasatosporales > Streptomycetaceae > Streptomyces > Streptomyces sp. NBC_01288. The sequence continues at coordinate 9,897,979 of NZ_CP108427.1, read as the reverse complement.
GCTCGGTGGTCGAGGAGGGTCTGGGCGACGGCCGGGTCCCGGGCCGCGTGCACCAGGAAGTCGGTCTTCACCAGCAGCCAGTCCAGGTCGAGGAGCAGCACGTCGGTGACCCGGTCCACCGCCGCGGGCACATCGAGGTCGGGCCCGTCGAGCGCGAACGCGCCGGCCACCTGGTCGGCGATCAGCTCGGCCCGGTCCCGGTAGAGCGCGAAGAACAGCTCGTCCAGGCTGCCGAAGTTCGAGTAGAACGCGCCCCGGCTGTAACCGGCGGCCTCGCAGACCTCCTCGATGGAGACCCGCCCGAACCCCTTCGCCGCGAACACGGCGAACGCGGCGTCCAGCAGCTTGGCGCGCGTGCGCACCCGGCGCCTGGTCACACGTTTGGCCGTCGCCTCCACCGCCATGTCCGGACCTCCGCATCCTTCGTTCGATACGTGAATGTATCCGATACGTCGATGTATCCAAAGGGGTCCACTTCGGATGGGAACAGCTATTCGAATAAAGAGTACGCTGGTCCCATGACCGCGCACCACCTCCAGGGCTCCCTCTTCGACCAGACCGACCAGCTCCGCCCCGGCCCCCTCCACGGGATCCGCCGTACGGCACTGGGACTCGGCGCCTGGATCGACGTGCTGCCCGGGTGGCTCGGCGGCGCCGACACCCTCTTCGAGGAGTTGGCCACCGAGGTGCCGTGGCGCGCGGAGCGCCGTCAGATGTACGACCAGGTCGTCGCCGTACCGCGACTGCTCGCCTACTACGGCGCCGACGACACGCTCCCCCACCCGGTGCTCACCGAGGCCCGAGACGCTCTCTCGGCGTACTACGCGCGGGAGTTGGGCGAACCGTTCTCCACGTCCGGGCTCTGCTACTACCGCGACGGCCGGGACAGTGTCGCCTGGCACGGCGACCGGATCGGGCGGGGTGCCCGCGAGGACACGATGGTGGCGATCCTCTCCGTGGGCGCGCCCCGCGACCTGCTGCTACGGCCCGTGCGCGGCGGCGAGTCGGTGCGGCGCCCGCTCGGGCACGGCGACCTGATCGTGATGGGCGGCTCCTGTCAGCGGACCTGGGAGCACTGCGTCCCCAAGACCACCCGCGCCGCGGGACCGCGCATCAGCGTGCAGTTCCGCCCGCACGGCGTGCACTGAGGCGGAGAGGCGGCCGCTTCGGATGCGCGCGGGGGTCGCCCCCCCCCCCGACGGACGGCGTCGGAGGCGGCTTCCCCCGCGCGAGCCGAGGTCATCCGCGTCTGGTTGGCTGTTCCCGTACGGGGCACCACCTCACGAGGGACGATCATGCGGGCAGATGTACGCCAAGTCGCCGACGGCACCTACCTGGTGCACGGCAGCAACACCAACTGGGTGATCCTCACGGACGGCGACGCGGTCACGCTGGTGGACACCGGGTACCCCGGGGACCGGCAGCTCGTGCTCGACTCCCTTGAGCAGGTGGGGAGTTCACCGAAAGCCGTCACGGCGGTGCTGATCACCCACGCGCACAACGACCACCTCGGTTCGGCGGAGTACCTGCGCGACACCTACGGCACGCCGGTGTACCTGCACGAGGCCGAAGTACCGCACGCACGGCGGGAGTTCCTCCAGCAGGTGACCGTCGGGGACGTACTGAAGAACGTCTGGCGTCCCGGAGTGCTGCCGTGGATGGTGCACACGATCCGCGTCGGCGGCACCGAGCAGCATCCCGTCGCCGCGGCCGAGGCGTTCCCGGGCGCGGACGGCCCGCTCGACCTGCCCGGCCGGCCCGTCCCCGTGCACACCCCCGGCCATACGAGCGGGCACTGCGTGTTCCATCTCCCGGACAGCGGGATCGTGATCTCCGGGGACGCCCTGGTGAGCGGCCACCCGACCTCCCGGATCAAGGGCCCGCAGCTGCTGCCCGACATGTTCCATCACGAGCGCGAGCGTGCCGTGGCCTCGCTGGACGTCCTCGAAGCGCTCGACGCCGAGACCCTGCTGCCCGGCCACGGCCCGCTGCACACCGGTCCGGTCCGTGAGGCGGCGCGGCGCGCCCGCGAGCACGCGATCTAAGGTCACCCCATGGCACTGCAAATCAACGCGACGAACCCGGAGCATCCGGTCCTCCTGCTGGAACTGCCCTGGGACGTCCCCCTGGAGGAGTGGCCGGACGAGTACCTGGTGCCGCTGCCGCGCGGTATCTCCCGCCACGTCGTGCGCTACGCCCGCGCCGGCAGCGAGGTTATAGCCGTCAAGGAACTGGCGGAACGCCCCGCGCTGCGCGAGTACGAGCTGCTGCGCGACCTGGACCGGCTCGGCATCCCGGCGGTCGACCCCCTCGCCGTGGTCACCGGACGCGCCGACGCCGCCGGCGAGCCGCTGGAGCCGGTGCTGATCACTCGGCACCTGGGCGGCTCGATGCCGTACCGCTCGATGTTCGAGACGACGCTGCGGCCGGCCACCATGCACCGGCTGATGGACGCGCTCGCGGTGCTGCTGGTGCGGCTGCACCTGGCCGGGTTCGCGTGGGGCGACTGCTCGCTGTCCAACACGCTGTTCCGGCGGGACGCGGGCGCGTACGCCGCGTATCTGGTGGACGCGGAGACCGGCGATCTGCACCCGGCGCTGAGCAACGGGCAGCGCGACTACGACCTCGACCTCGCCCGCGTGAACATCAGCGGGGAACTGCTCGACCTGGAGGCGTCCGGGGCGCTGCACCCCTCCGTCGACCCGATCGAGTTCGGCATGGAGATCTGCGCCCGGTACCAGAGTCTGTGGGAGGAGCTGACCCGCGTCTCGGTGTACCCGGCGGGCAAGTACCACTTCATCGAACGCCGGATCCGGCGACTGAACGAACTCGGCTTCGACGTGGCCGAGATGCAGATCGAGCACTCCTCCAACGGCGACACGGTCACCTTCGTGCCGAAGGTCGTCGACGCGGGCCACCACCAGCGTCAACTGCTGCGCCTGACCGGCCTGGACGCCGAGGAGAACCAGGCGCGGCGGCTGCTCAACGACCTGGAGTCCTGGATGGCCACCCAGGACGACTACGCCCCGGGCGACCCGCTCGCCGCCCGGCCCGAGGTGCTCGCGCACCGGTGGGTGCGGGACGTGTTCCGGCCGACCGTGCGGGCCGTACCGCTGGAACTGCGCGGCGCGATGGACCCGGCCGAGATCTACCACGAGCTGCTCGAACACCGCTGGTACATGTCCGAGCACGCCCAGCACGACATCGGCCTGGACACGGCGGTCGACGACTACCTCAAGAACATCCTGCCGAAGGCCCGCGAGACCCTGGAGCCGACTACCCCGGAGTGACCCGGGTCAGCCCGTAGCAGGCGGAGCTGTGGTGCCGCGGACGACGAGGTGGGGCGGGACGACCTGCTCCCCGTCCGCTACGGCCTCGCCGTCCAGGCGGGCGATGGCGCGGCCCACGGCGAGTTCCGCGAGGCGCGGGACGTCCTGGGCGACGGTGGTGAGGTCGATGTGCGCGAGCCGGGACAGGCTGGTGTCGTCGAAGCCGACCACGGAGATGTCGCCGGGGACGGACACCCCGGCCCGCAGGAAGGTGTCGAGGACGCCGGTGGCGCAGCGGTCGTTGAAGGCGAGGACCGAGCTGGGCCGGCGTTTCTCCGCCAGCAGGGTGCGGGCGGCCCGCGCGCCGTCGTCCTCGGTGAGACCGCCGGGCAACACGCGGACGTGGTCGTCGAGGCCGTGGCGGTGCATCGCGGTGCGGTAGCCGCGGCGGCGGTCGGCGGCGCCGGGTGCCCGGCCGCCGTCGATGTGGGCGATGGCGCGGTGACCGAGCGCGACCAGGTGGTCCACGGCCTGGCGGGCGCCCTCGTCGTCGGCGGTGCGGACGACGTCCACGGCAGGTGGGGCGGGCCGTAGCCGCCGGGCCACCGAGACGACCGGGACCTGGGTCGCGAGGTGCGCGAGGCGGGCGGCCGGGACCTCGGGGCCGAGCAGGACGAGGGCCTCGCAGCGGTCGGCGAGCAGCGCCTCCACGGCCTGCCGCTCACCGCGCGTGGGCGCGACCGCGCTGAGCGCGACCTGGTAGCCGGCGGGTTCGGCGGCGGCGTAGATGCCCTCCACCAGGTCGGTGTGGAAGGGATGGCGCAGCCCGAACTGCACGCCGAGCAGGCGTGAGCGGTTGCTGCGCAGCACCCTGGCCCGGGTGTCGGGCCGGTAGCCGATCTCCTCGGCGGCCTTGAGCACCCGCTCGCGGGTGGTGGCGCTCGCGCCGTAGGCCCCGCGCATCACGATGGAGACGAGCGCGACGGACACGCCCGCCCGGGCCGCGACATGGGCCAGCGTGGGCCGCTTTCCGTCGGGGACCGCGGGGGTGGTCGGCACGGTGGTCCTTCCGGTCGAGGTGTCGTCGCGTCTCGGGATCGTAGCCGCTCCGAAAGGTGTGCGACGTCGCTGCTCCGAAGGTACTGCAACGTTCTAGAAACATGCCCGGCGAGGGCTTGACACGGGAATCCAGTAGTGGGGTACTACTGCCATCTAGAACGTTCTAGAAGAGGGCGAGCAGTCATGTACACGTTGGCGGTCTGTGCCGAGATGGTCTTCCGGGACCTCCCGATCCACGAGCGGGCCCGGCGCATCCACGAGGCCGGTTTCCAGGTCGAGATCTGGGACTGGACCCGGCACGATCTGGACGCGCTCACGCGGACCCCGGCCGAATTCTCGTCGATGACGGGCTACATCCGGGGCAGCCTCACCGACGAGGCGGGCGCCGCCGAACTCCTGCGCACCGCCGAGGAGTCGGTGAAGGCCGCCGATCAACTGGGCTGCCCCCGGCTGAACTTGCACGGCACCGGCCTCGACTCCGAGGGCCTGCCGGTGGTTCCGGTGACCGGCGAGCCCACCGGCGCGATGTGGATCGCCGCCCACCGCACCCTGACCCGCCTCGCCGAGCTGGGCGAGAGCGCGGGCGTCACCTTCACGCTGGAGAACCTCAACGCCGCGGTCGACCACCCGGGCGTACCGTTCGCGACGGCCGCCGACACCCTGGCCCTGGTCAAGGCGGTGGACCGGCCCGGCCTGCGGATGAACCTGGACCTCTACCACGCGCAGATCGGCGAGGGGAACCTCATCGAACTCGTCCGCAAGGCCCACGAGTTGGACCTCATCGGCGAGATCCAGGTGGCGGACGTACCCGGCCGCCAAGAGCCCGGCACCGGCGAGATCAACTACCCGGCGATCGCCCGCGCCCTCGCCGACATCGGCTACGACGGCACGGTCGCGATGGAGGCGTGGGCCTCGGAGAGCGAGAGCGAGCGCGCCCTGGACCGCTTCCGCACCGCGTTCACGGTCTGACCCGCCCCGGAATCACACGGCACATTCACACGGCACCAGGGAGAACCCCCATGACCACCCAACTGCCCCTCGCCATCGGCCTGGTGGGCGCGGGCCGCATGGGCTCCTTCCATGCCGAGACCCTCGCCCGCCGCCTGCCCGGCGTCCATCTCGCCGCCGTCGCCGACCCGGCCCCGGGCGCCGCACGGCGCCTGGCCGACCGGCTCGACTGCCCCACGGCGTACACGGAGATCGGCGACCTGTTCGCGGATCCGGACGTCGACGCGGTGGTGATCTCGACGCCGGCCCGCACCCACGCCGACCTGGTCGTGGCGGCGGCCCGCGCGGGCAAGGCGGTCTACTGCGAGAAGCCGATGGCGACCACCCTCGCGGACGCCGACCGCGCCATCGTGGCCGCCGCCGAGGCGGGCGTACCGCTCCAGGTCGGCTTCAACCGCCGCTACGACGCCGGGTTCCGGGCCGCGCACGACAAGGTGGCGGCGGGCGCGATCGGCACCCCGCAGTTGCTGCGTTCGCTCACCCGCGACCCGAAGCTGGCCGACCCGGCCCCGATCCCGCCGTGGACGATCTTCCTCGAAACCCTCATCCACGACTTCGACACCCTGCGCTTCCTCAACCCCGGTTGCGAACCGGTCGAGGTCTTCGCCATGGCCGACGCCCTGGTCCGCCCCGACTTCAAGGACCGCGGCCTGCTCGACACGGCGGTCGTCACGATCCGCTTCGACAACGGCGCCCTCGCCACCGCCGAGGCCAACTTCCAGGCGGTGTACGGCTATGACGTACGCGGCGAGGTCTTCGGCTCGGCGGGCATGCTGACGATGGGCGACATCCGGCGCACCCATCTGACGTCCTACGGCGCGGACGGCATCACGGCCGAGACCGTCACCTACGACCAGGACCTGTTCCACGAGGCGTACGTCGCCGAGCTCGCCGACTTCGCCGAGACCGTCCGCACCGCCCGCACCCCGTCGGCCACCGGCGAGGACGCGCGCGCCGCGCTGACGATCGCGCTGGCGGCGATCCGGTCGGTGGAGAAGGGGGTCCCGGTGCGCATCGAGGAAATCCGCCCCGAGGCCAACTGACCGACTTCTCCTGAGGGTTCAGGACGTCGGCACCACGGCGACCGGGCACTCCGCGTGATGCAGCACCCCGTGCGCGACCGAGCCGATCCGCGCGCCCACCGCCGTACGGTGGGCGCGCCGCCCGACGACCATCAACTGGGCGCGCCCCGCGACCGACAGCAGCACCTGCCCCGCGCTGCCGATCTCCACGTGCTCGACCACGGGCACGTCGGGGAAGCGCTTCCGCCACGGCTCCAGCGCCTCGGCGAGGCCCTTCTTCTCGTACGGTTCCAGGCCGCCGGCCTCGTCGAGGAGCCGCATGGAGCCCGGGCTGTAGGCGAACACCGGCGGCAGGGTCCACGCCCGCACGGCACGGACCGTAGCTCCCCGCGCCGCCGCCGTCTCGAAGGCGAAGCCCAGCGCGGCGGCGCTGTCCTCGGGGTCCCCGTGCTGGCCCACGACGATCTCGCGCCCGGCGGCCTCCCCGGCGGCTTCGTCCCCGGCGCGCACGAGCACGACGGGCCGTAGGGAATCGGCGATCACCTGCTGGCCGACGGAACCGAGCAGGAAGCCGACGACGGGCCCGTGGCCGCGTGAGCCGAGGACCAGGAGTTCGGCGTCGGCAGCGGCGGCGGTCAGCGCGTCGACGGGGTCGCCCTCCAGGACGTCGGTGGTGATGTCCAGACGGGGGTGGCGTTCGGCAACCTCCCGGGCGGCCTCGTCGGCCGCGTCCCGCACCCATCGCTCCTGAATCTCCCGGTCCCCGGCATCAAGGTCCTGGTGCTCCTCGTACCGCCAGACATGCACGACACGCAGCGCCAGCCCCCGCCGTACGGCCTCCCGGCCCGCCCAGGCGAGTGCGGCGAGACTCTCCGCCGATCCGTCGACGCCTGCGGTGATCGGTCGTGTCATGCGGTGGCCTCCCGGTGGTGCGGTCACGTGGGTCGGGCCCAGTCTTCACTACGGTGCCCGCATGACCTTGGAGTGGGAGCAGGTAGTGGTGGACGCGGCCGATCCCGTCGCGCTGGGACGCTGGTGGACCGAGGCCCTCGGGTGGGTGGTGGTCGGCGAGGCGCCGGACGAGTTCGAGATCCGGCCGGAGCCGGAGCGGCTGCCGGGGCTCCTCTTCGTGCCGGTGCCCGAGGGCAAGACCGCCAAGAACCGGCTGCATCTGGACTTCCGGCCCGACGACCAGGAGGCCGAGGTGATCCGGCTGCTGGCCCTGGGGGCGCGGACCGCGGACGTCGGGCAGGGCGAGGAGTCGTGGGTGGTGCTGATGGACCCGGAGGGGAACGAGTTCTGCGTGTTGCGCTCCCGGCGCCCCTGAGGCCCCCGTCTCGGGTGTAGCGGAGCGCGACACGGCGATCGACCATACGATGGTGGGGAGCCGGCGCGGTGACAACGGCGCCGCCGTGCCGTGAAGCCGACCACTCGGGGTGGGAGACGTATGGCACAGGCCGCCGAAGCCGCGCGGACCGTCATCATGACCGTTGACGACGATCCGGGAGTGTCCCGTGCCGTCGCCCGTGACCTGCGGCGACGCTACGGCGAGTCGTACCGCATCGTGCGCGCGGAGTCCGGCGAGTCCGCGCTGGACGCGTTGCGCGAGCTGAAGCTGCGCGGCGATCTCGTGGCCGTGATCCTCGCCGACTACCGCATGCCGCAGATGAACGGCATCGAGTTCCTGGAGCAGGCCCTCGACGTCTACCCGGGCGCGCGCCGGGTGCTGCTGACCGCGTACGCGGACACGGACGCGGCGATCGACGCGATCAACGTCGTGGACCTCGACCACTATCTGCTGAAGCCCTGGGACCCGCCGGAGGAGAAGCTCTACCCGGTCCTGGACGACCTCCTGGAGGCCTGGCGGAACAGCGACTACCGGCCCGTGCCCGCCACGAAGGTGGTCGGGCACCGCTGGTCGGCGCGTTCCTCGGACGTGCGGGAGTTCCTGGCCCGCAACCAGGTGCCGTACCGCTGGTACTCGGCCGACACCCCGGAGGGCCTGCGGCTGCTGTCGGCCGCGGGGCAGGACGGGCAGCGGCTGCCGCTCGTCATCACCGCCGAGGGGAACGTGCTGGTCGAGCCGGAGGCGACCGAGCTGGCCGCCGAGGTCGGGCTCGCGACCACGCCGACGGCGGACTTCTACGACCTCGTCGTCATCGGCGGCGGCCCGGCCGGGCTCGGCGCGGCCGTGTACGGGGCTTCGGAAGGGCTGCGGACGGTTCTCGTGGAGCGGTCGGCGACCGGTGGGCAGGCCGGGCAGAGTTCGCGCATCGAGAACTACCTCGGGTTCCCCGACGGGGTGTCCGGGGCCCAACTCACCGACAGGGCACGGCGGCAGGCCGGAAAATTCGGCGCCGAGATCCTGACCGCCCGCGAGGTCACGGGACTTGAGGTCAGCGGCTCCGCACGCGTCGTACGGTTCGCCGACGGCTCGGCGGTCGCCGCGCACGCCGTGATCCTGGCGACCGGTGTGTCGTACCGGCAGCTGGAGGCGCCCGGCATGCCCGATCTGACGGGCTGCGGGGTCTACTACGGCTCGGCGCTGACCGAGGCGACCTCCTGCCAGGGGCACGACGTGTACATCGTCGGCGGCGCCAACTCGGCGGGCCAGGCGGCGATGTACCTGTCCAAGGGCGCCAAGTCCGTGACGCTGCTGGTGCGCGGGCCCTCGTTGGCCGCGTCGATGTCGTACTACCTGATCCAGCAGATCAACGAGGCGGAGAACATCTCCGTGCGCACCGGCACGGTGGTCGACGCGGCGCACGGCTCCGACCATCTGGAGCAGCTCACCCTGCGCGACACCGAGAGCGGCACGACCGAACTCGTCGACGCGCAGTGGATGTTCGTGTTCATCGGCGCGGCCCCGCTGACCGACTGGCTGGACGGGTCGGTGCTGCGGGACGAGCGCGGGTTCATCCTGTCCGGGCCGGACCTCAGCGCGGACGGGAAGCCGCCCGCGAGCTGGGAGTTGGACCGGGCGCCGTACCACCTGGAGACCAACATTCCCGGCGTGTTCGTGGCGGGCGACGCGCGCGCCGAGTCCGCGAAACGCGTCGCGTCCGCCGTCGGAGAGGGAGCCATGGCCGTGATGCTCGTCCACCGCTACCTGGAGCAGTCATGAGCGGGCAGGTGCTGCCGTGCAGCCCGCAGGAGATCGGCACGCTGTTCCTGTTCGAGAAACTGACGCCGGAGCAGCTCGGCCGGCTGTGCTGCGACGGGCAGGTGGAGCAGTTCGAGGCCGGGCCCGTCTACACCGAGGGCGACCCCGCGACCTGCTTCTACGTCATGATCGAGGGCACCGTCGTGCTGTCGCGGCGGGTCGGCGGCGACGACGTGGAGGTCACCCGGACCTCGCAGCGCGGGGTGTACACGGGCGCGATGCAGGCCTACATCGGGGACCGGGTGCAGCAGGTGTACCTGAACTCGATGCGGGTGACGGAGACGACGCGGTTCTTCGTGCTGCCCGCCGAGACGTTCGCGGCCATCATGAGCGAGTGGTTCCCGATGGCGGTCCATCTGCTGGAAGGGCTCTTCTTCGGCCAGAAGAGCAGCCAGTTGGCGATCAGCCAGCGTGAACGGCTGCTGGCGCTGGGCTCGTTGTCGGCCGGACTGACGCACGAGCTGAACAACCCGGCCGCCGCTGCCGTCCGGGCCACCTCGGCGCTGCGCGAGCGGGTGGCGAAGATGCGGCACAAGCTGCGGGTCATCTCCGCGGGCCGCTATCCGCGCGAGGCTCTGGCCAACCTCATCGACATCCAGGAGCGCACGGCCGAACGGGTCGCCAAGGCACCCTCGTTGAGCCCTCTGGAGGCCTCGGACCGCGAGGACGCCCTCACCGACTGGCTCGACGACCACGACATCACGGAGTCCTGGCAGATCGCGCCGACGTTCGTGCAGGCCGGTCTCGACATCGAGTGGCTGGACCAGGTCGCGGCGGCCGTGGACGCGGAGATCCTGCCGAGCGCGATCGGCTGGCTCAACTACACGGTCGAGACAGAGCTGTTGATGTCGGAGATCGAGGACTCCACGACCCGGGTCTCGAACCTGGTCGGCGCCGCCAAGCAGTACTCGCAACTGGACCGCGCGCCGTATCAGGTGGCCGACGTCCACGAACTCCTCGACAGCACCCTGCTGATGCTCGCGGGCAAGTTCGGCGACCGGATCAAGGTCGTCAAGGAGTACGACCGTACGCTCCCCAAGATCCCTGCCTATCCGGCCGAGTTGAACCAGGTGTGGACCAACCTGATCGACAACGCGGTCTCCGCCATGAACAGTTCGGGCGGGGAAGGCACGTTGACGGTGCGGACGGCGCTGGAGCGCGACCAGTTGATGGTGGAGTTCCGTGACACGGGGCCCGGTGTGCCGCAGGAGATCCGCAGCCGTATCTTCGATCCGTTCTTCACCACCAAGCCGGTGGGCGAGGGCACGGGGCTGGGTCTGGACATCTCCTGGCGGATCGTCGTCAACAAGCACCACGGCACCCTCCAGGTGGAGTCGGTGCCGGGCGACACCCGCTTCCAGGTCCTGCTCCCCCTCACCGCCGTCGACAACGAGACGCCCGAGGAGTCCGCATGAGCGACATCACCGGAATCGACCCCACCGTCCCGCCGAGCGGTGCCGGTTGCGTGGAGTGCGACGCGGACCAGGGCTGGTGGTTCCATCTCCGGCGGTGCGCGCAGTGCGGTCACGTCGGCTGTTGCGACGACTCCCCCGCCAAGCACGCCACGGCCCACTTCCAGTCCACGGGGCACCCGTTCATCCAGAGCTACGAGCCCGGCGAGGACTGGTTCTGGAACTTCACCACCTCCGAGCTGTACGACTCCGGTCCCGACCTCACCGCCCCGGTGAGTCACCCGAAGGACCAGCCGGTGCCGGGTCCCGCGGGACGCGTTCCGGCGAACTGGGCCGAGACCCTGCGCTGAACCCCGGCGTCCCGGGCGGGGACCGTCTCCCGCCCGGTGGCCAGGTGCGTTGTCAGTGACGCGTGCCAGGATGGGGGCGTGACGTCATCCGTGGCAGCAGCACCGCTCATCGGCCGGGACGAGGAACTCGCCCGCCTCGCCGGTGTGCTGGAGCGCGCCCGCGCGGGTACGGCCGGAGCGGTGCTGATCGCCGGGGACGCGGGCGTCGGCAAGACCCGGGTCCTGGACGAGATCGCGGGGCGGGCCGCGACCGCCGGGATGACGGTCCTCACCGGGCACTGCGTCGACCTGGGTGACGTCGGTCTGCCGTACCTCCCCTTCACCGAGATCCTCGGCGTCCTCGCCGACGACGAACGCTTCGCCGCCGCTCTGGCCGCGCATCCCGCGGTCGACCGGCTGCTGGGCGCCGGTTCGGACGCGGCACGGGACGCGGGCGGCCGGCTGCGGCTCTTCGAGGGCATCGCCGGGCTGCTGGCCGACCTCTCCGACATCGCTCCCCTGCTCCTGGTCCTGGAGGATCTGCACTGGGCCGACCAGTCCTCCCGCGACCTGCTCCGCTTCCTGCTCAGCCGCGGCATCCTCCAGCGCCCGGCGGGCGGCGCGCCCACCCACCGTCTCGCGGTGTTCGCGTCGTACCGCGCGGACGACCTCCACCGCCGCCATCCCCTACGGCCGCTGCTGGCCGAGCTGGTCCGGCTGCCCGCCGTGGAGCGCCTGGAGCTGCGGCCCATGGGGGACGCGGAGGTCGCCCGGCTGGTGCGCGCGCTGCGCACGGGCCCGGTGCCGGACGGCACGGTCCGCCGGATCGTCGAGCGCGCCGAGGGAAACGCCTTCTACGCCGAGGAGTTGCTCGCGGCGAGCGACATGGAGGCGGGCGGGGTGCCGAGCGGCCTGGCCGACGTCCTGCTGATCCGTTTCGAGCAACTCTCCGACACCGCCCAGCAGGTGCTGCGCACCGCCGCCGTCGCCGGGCGCCGGGTCGAGTACGACCTACTGCGGGACGCGGTCCAACTCCCCGAGGACGAGCTGGAGTCGGCGCTGCGCGAGGCCGTCGAGCGACAGCTCCTGGTCCCCGGGCACGGAGACACGTACTCCTTCCGGCACGCCCTCGCCCGCGAGGCCGTGTACGCCGACCTGCTCCCCGGCGAGCGCTCCCGGCAGCACGGCGCGTTCGCCTGCCTCCTCGCCTCGCGCGGTCACCCGGCCGAGAGCGCGGCGGAGCGAGCCCACCACTACCGCGAGAGCCACGACGTGGCCGAGGCGCTGGCCGCCTCCCTGGAGGCCGCCGACCACGCCCAGCGCGTCGGCGCACCCGCCGAGGAGCTACGGCATCTCGAAACCGTCCTCGATCTGTGGTCGTCGGTCGACCCCGCGGCCCGGCCCTCGGGCGAGGGCATCGGCAGTGTGACGCTCACCCTGCGCGCGTCGGCGGCGGCCGCCCACGCCGGGGACGCGCACCGCGCGGTCTCCCTCACCCGGTCCGCGCTCGCCGGGATCGGCCAGGACACCGACTCCGAGCTGGCCGCCCGGGTCCGCTACACGCTGGCCGGCAATCTCATGGGCGTCGACAGCCTCACCGCCGCGTTCGCCTACAGCAGCGAGGCCCTGGCGATGATCCCCGCCGAACCGCCCTCCCGGACCTGGGTGTGGGCGGCGGCCACGCATGTCCTGGCGGCGCGTCAGGTCGGCGAGGACGAGATCGCGCTGCGGATCGCCCGCCAGGCTCTGCGCACCGCCGAGGAACTCCAACTTACCGACGCCCGGGCCGACTTGCTGATCTCGCTGGCCACGCTCGAAAAGGGCGGCCGGCGCACCCGGGAGGGTCGCGAACGGCTCGCGCAGGCACGCGAGCTGGCCCGGCAGGCCGGGCACTCCCCGGTGGAGATGCGCGCCCTGTTCCATCTCGCGATCGGCAGTTTCGAGTCCGGGGACCTGGAGGAGTCGCTGCCCTGGCTCGCCGAGGGCCTGGACCGGGCCCGCCGCGCCGGACTGCTCTCGTCTCCGTATCCGCTGGAGATGCGCTACCTCCAGCTCCTGGTGCTGTACACGCTGGGCCGCTGGGACGAGTGCGTGAAGGTGGCCGCGAGCGACGCGGACGTGCTGCCGCACGCGGGCGGCTTCACGATGGGGCCCGCGCTGTATGTGGCGCTGGCGCGCGGCGACTTGGCGGCCGTGGAGCGGGCTCGTTTCCTGCTGGAGGGTCCGTTCGACTGGATGGCCGCGATGGTGGCGGGCATCGTGCTCACCGACGCGGCTGTCTTCGAGGGCGACCCGGAGGCGGCCGTGGAGCGGATGCGGGCCGCCGTCACGGCCCTCACCGACGACTCCGACCGGCGTCCCGACCTCACGGTCCGGCTCGTCGCCCTCGCCCTGGCCGCGGTCGCCGACCGGGCCACCGCGCTCCGGCTGACCGGTGACGAGGCGGGCGTGCGCCGCTGGACGGACACCGGGACGGAACTGGTCGAGCTGGCCCGGTCCGTGGCCCACGCGGGCGGCGAGGCCCGACCTCAGGGTCCGGAAGGACAGGCGTGGCTGGCCCGCGCCGAGGCGGAGTGGATACGAGCCGCCACGGGACCGGACGCGGAGGCCTGGGAGAAGGCGGTGGCCGCGTTCGGCTACGGCGATGTCTACGAACGGGCGCGCTGCCAATTCCGTTTCGCCGAGGCCCTGTTGGCGGCCGACCGCCGTGAGGAGGCGGCCGCCCAGGCCCGTGCGGCACGGGAGACCGCCGCCCGGCTCGGTGCCGCGCCCCTGCTCGCGCGGCTGGACACGCTGATCCGCCGTGGCCGCCTGGGCGACCCGGCACCGGACACCGGGAACCGCTCCTCGCCGCTGACGGCCCGCGAGCGGGACGTGCTGCGACTGCTCGCCCTCGGGCGCAGCAACCGCCAGATCGGCGAGGAACTGTTCATCACCGGCAAGACGGCGAGCGTCCACGTCTCCAACATCCTCGCGAAACTGGGCGCCGCGAGCCGTACGGAGGCGGTGGCGATCGCCTATCGCCAGGGGCTGATCACCCCGGAGGCGACGACGTCCGGCTGACGCCGACATTCACTTCGCGCAGTCGAGACTCTTGAGGTCGACGGCGTCGGCCATCGCCGCCATCCCCTTGTCGTTGGGGTGGAGATGGTCACCGCTGTCCAAGAAGGGGAGCATCCTCTCCTGGTCGTAGGGGCTGCGGAGGATGTGGTCGAAGTCGGTGACGGCGTCCAACTCCCCGCTGCTTCTGATGAATTGGTTGACCTCCTGGCGTACCGCCTCGCCTGCCTCGTCCCATTCGGACCAGCCCTTGAACGGGCCGACCGTGGCGCCGACGACGCACTTCCCGGCCGCGTGCGCCCGTTCGATGATCTCGCGGTAGCCCGTGATCATGTCCTGGGCGGTGACGCCGGAGTGGGCCTTGATGTCGTTGACGCCCTCGAAGAGGAACACGGTGCGGACGCCGGGCTGGGACAGCACATCGCGTTGCAGCCGGTTGCGGGCGCTCTGCCCGGCGCCGTCGGCGAGGACCTTGTTGCCCGAGATCCCTTCGTTGGCCACGCCCTTGACGGCCGTGTCGGCGCGCGCGAGCCGCCGGGCCAGGTAGTCCGGCCAGCGCCGGTTGAGGTCCGACGTGGACGCCCAGCCGTCCGTGATGGAGTCGCCGAGCGTGACCACGGCACCGACGCCCGCGCTGGGCCGTACGTCGACGGCGTCGAGGTAGTACCAGGAGCCGGTGGTGCCCGTCCAGGCGGCGGCGCCCTCCTCGCCGGTGTGGTCGCCCTGGGTGACGTACGACGTCTGCATGGCCATGCCGTGGCCGGTCGCCGGGCCCGCCGCGTCCGGGGAGTGGATGCTGACCACCAGGTTGGTCGCGGCGGGCAGCCTGCCGGAGAGCGGGTCGCTGTAGGCGACCGCGCCCGCCGGGATCGTGACCGACTTCGCGCCACCGAAGGTGAGCCGCCGGTTGGAGCCGGGCACCAGCGCGGCGCCCGTCCGCTGCACACCGGCGTAGACGTCGTCGAAGGTCAGCGGCCGGTCGCCGAAGGCGTTGGAGAGCCGGATCCGAAGATCGCTGCCGGCCACGCTGGTGTGCACGATCAGCCGGTAGCCGCGGTCGACGACGCCGTCGCCCAGGTGGTCGGCGCTCGCTCCCCACGTGATGACGGATGTCGGGTTCTTCAATGCCTTCACCTGCGCCGGTGGCTGGGGTTGTGCGTGCGCGGGTCCTGACTGGAAGGCGGCGACGAGCAGGAGAAGTGCGGCCGTACGGCGCAGTCGTGCCCGTCGGGCCGTCACCGGGCGAAGTCCCGCAGCGTGACGGACGCGCCCGGTGTCAGGCGCACCGTCCGTGTGGTGTCGCCGAAGGCCACCGTCGTGGTCCGGCCGTTGATGCTGCGGATCTTCACCTCGGTCGGTTTCCCGTCGCGCCAGTGGAGGTCGACGACGAAGCCGCCGCGGGCGCCGACCCCCGTGACGGAGCCGGACGCGGCCCAGGCGTCTGGGAGGGCGGGGAGGAGTTCCAGGTGGCCCGGGCGGGAGTAGAGCAGCATCTCGATGATCGCGGCGGGGGTGCCGAAGTTGGCCTCGAT
This sequence comes from Streptomyces sp. NBC_01288, assembly GCF_035982055.1. Lineage (NCBI taxonomy): Bacteria > Bacillati > Actinomycetota > Actinomycetes > Kitasatosporales > Streptomycetaceae > Streptomyces > Streptomyces sp. NBC_01288. Next base: position 9,882,125 of record NZ_CP108427.1, on the reverse strand, counting down.
CTGGAAGATGCCGCGGCCCACCTCGACCTGGTAGATGTCGAAGAGGTTGGAGGCGGTGCCGTTACTGCCGTCGGTCGACGGGCGGAGGTTGTTGACGACCAACTGGTAGGCCTTCTCGGCGTTCTTGAGTCGGGACCAGCACAGGCTGCGCCAGGCGTTGGCCCAGCCGAAGCTGTCCATGCCCCGGGCCGTGAGCAGGGCGGTGGCGCCGTCCACGATGTCCTTCGGGGTGGAGCCGTCGGGGCGGATGCGGTCGCCGGGGAAGAGTCCGATGAGCGGCGACAGGTGCCGGTGGGTGGTCTCCCCCAGGTTGTCCGGGGACATCCACTCCTCCAGCCAGCCCGTCTTGGGGCTCACCACCGGGAGGTACAGCTTCTTGCGAAGGCCCGCGATCGTGCCCGCGTAGCCGGTGTCCTTCTTCAACTCCGCTGCCGCTACGCAGTAGTTGCCGAACAGTGCCCACACCAGTTCCTGGGCGTAGGTGATGCCCTTCGCGTCGAGCGGACCCTGTTCGGGCGACCAGTCGCTGTCGGCGATGAGCACCTCCTTCGAGGTGCCGGGCAGGGTGGTGGTGAGCAGCCGGGCCTCCCAGAACTCGACGGCGCCCTTGAGCAGCGGGTAGATCTTCGCGAGGTGGGCGCGCGAGCCCGTGAACTCGTAGTGCTCCCAGAGGGTGTTGCTCAGCCAGGCGTTACCGGCCGGGTGCCACCACCAACCCCCGCCGCCGTACGGGTTGGTGGAGATCGCGACGGTCCAACCGGCGTTCTTGCCGCTGGAGTTGCGGTAGCGGTTGCGGGAGTCGTTGAAGAGCCTGCGCGTGAGGTCGGTCCAGTCCGGGAGCTGGGCGACGCAGTAGTCGGTGAACGCGTCGAAGCACTGGGACAGTCCGGCGCGGTCCGCCATCCAGTAGTTCATCTGGATGTTGATGTCGGTGTGGTAATCCCCCATCCAGTCGGGGTCGTTGCCGTCGAGCCAGTTTCCCTGGAGGCCCATCGGCAGACTCCCCCGGGAGCCGGCGATCATCAGATACCGGCCGAACTGGAGGTAGGAGGCTTCGAGTTCCGGGTCCGGCTCGCCGTCCCGGGCGCGGACCTGGATGCGCTCCCAGGTGTCCAGCGCACGCTGGTCGGCGGTCGAGGTGCCGAGCGAGATGTCCAACTGCCCGAACAACGCGCCGTGGTCGGCGACATGAGTGCGCAGCAGGGTGTCCGCCGAGTGCTTGGCAGCCGCGCTCACCTTGGTGCGGGCCAGCTTCTGCGGGTCGAGGGACGGATCGCGGTAGTGGGCCGCCGCGTTGGGCGCGTAGTTGGTGCCGCCGCTCACCACGACGGTGACGTCCTTGCAGCCGGAGAAGGCGACGCGCGAGCCGGTCACCGTGACGCTGCCGCCGGTGCCGTACGCCGTGACGGCGGCGCCGTAGCGCAGGCCGTTGGCGAGGGTGGCGCCGAACGAGCGTGCGTCACCGGCCGGTTCACCGTGCGTGCCCGCCAGGTCGACGGTGCCGGTGTAGCGTCCGCCGCCGCTCTGGGTGAGGTGCAGGACGATCACGTCGTCGGGGCGGCTGGCGAACAACTGCCGCTTGTACGTCACTCCGGAGCGGACGTACGAGGCGCTCACCACGCCCTGTTCCAGGTCGAGGGTGCGGCGGTAGCCGGAGACCGCGCCCAGGTCGTGGTCGGGGATGTCGACGGTGAGCCGGGCGAGCAGCGTGAGGGAGCCGAAGTCGGCGCGGCCGTAGGGGAATTGGCCGTCCGAGTCGAGCGTGTCGTTGAGGCCGCCGGTCCACAGGGTGGCGTCGGTGACGAGGAGGACCTCGTGGCCGGGGTCGTTGCTCGCGAGGGCGCCGAGGCGGCCGTTGCCGATCGGGAGGCCCTGCTCGATCATCGAGTTGTCGTCGGCCGGGGCCTGCCACCACAGGGTGTGGCGTGAAGTGCCGGTGCCGTACGAGGTGTTGGCGGGTCGCTGCGGCGTCGCCGAGGCGGTGACGGCGGGCAGGCCGGCGAGGGCGCCGGTGGCCGCGGCGAGGGCGAGCAGATTGCGCCTGGGCAGGTCGGGCAGTGCACTGGACATGGCGGTCTCCGAAAGGGTCGGCTCAGGAGGAGGAGGTGGGCACGTCGATCCGGTCGATGTCCGGCGCGTAGCCCGAACCGCTGTCGAAGGTGATCGTGTTGGCGCCCGCCTTCAGGGTCACCGGCACGCTGACCGTCCCGACGGTCCCCCAGTCGCCGGTGGACGGGAACTTGTGGCTGGTGGCGCCGTTGCCGTTCGCGGAGATGCTCGCCGGGCGGGAGTCACCGCTGACGTAGGCGATCTTCACCTGGTAGGTGCCGGCCTTCGCGGCGACGACGTTGTTGATGGTGAGCTTGCCGCCGACGTAGAGGTTGCCCACCTTCTTGCCCCCGGAGCAGGCCGAGCAGTCGGCAATGTTGGCGTTGCCGCTGAGCGTGTTGGTGGTCGCCTCGGCCTCGTAGGCGGTCGTGGTGACGGCGCTGCCGTGCGGGGTGACGGTGAAGAGGCGGGAGCCGTGGGCGGGCAGGGCCTCGGTCACCTTGTTGGTGAAGGTGCCGAGGTCCTCGTGGTTCCAGAGGTCACGGACGGCGGCCTTGCCGGTGAAGCCGAGGGTCGTCCAGTTCGCGGAGACGGCGGCGGGGGCGTCGGCGAGGTTGAACAGGGCGACCGTGTAACTGCCGTTGGGGTTCTTCGCGGCCCACACCTGCTGGGCGTCGGACGGGGTGACCGGGCGCGCGGGCGGCGCGTCGCTCTGGTCCACGCCGATGACCTCGCGGTTGGTGAGCAGCGAGAGGCCGTAGTCGTCGAGGCGGGTGAGGTCGTCACCGGTGAAGAGCGGGGACTTGGCCACGGCCCAGAGGGTCGCGTAGCTCTGGCGCTCCGCCTTGGTCAGGCCGTCCATCGCGCCGCTGCCGACGTCGAGGGAGTCGAGGTCGTTCCAGCCGCCGGGGCCTGCCTGGCCGGTCCACGCGGGGGCGTCGTCCCAGCGGTCGTCGACCGAATTCTCCCAGCTGACAAGGGTGTTGCAGTAGCACTCGACGTCGGTGTCGATGCGCCAGCCGTTGGAGTACTTCTTCCAGTCGGCGGCGTGTCCGTAGTCCAGGGACCAGGACAGCTCCAGGTGGACGGGGCGTCCGACGGCGGTGATGGCCTTGTTCCAGGCGGCCACGTCGGCAACGTTGTCGTACTGGTCGCCGCTCTTTCCGGAACCCGGGCCGACACCGTCGAGCTTGAGGAAGTCGTAACCCCAGTCGGCGATCAACTGGGCCTGCGAATCGATGTACTTCTGGGTGCAGGGCCGCGAGAAGTCCAGCTTGTACGAGCTGTCCCAGCCGTTCGTGGTGCGCAGGTCGCTGTAGACGATGTCGGCGGTGGTGCAGCCGTCGGCGTTCCAGATCGGCGTCTTGCCGCTGTTGTAGGCCTCCTTCTCCAGGCCCGCCGGGAGATAGATGCCGGCCTTGAGGCCCTTGGAGTGGATGCGGTCGGCGACGGCCTTCATCCCGCTGGGGAAACGTTTCGGGTCGGCCTTCTGGCGGCCGTACTGGTCGTACTCGGGCGCCCAGCCGTTGTCGCGCCACCAACCGGCGTCGATGTTGACGTAGTTGTACCCGTACTGCTTCAACTTGCTCGCCAGCGCGTCGGTCTGCTTGTCGACGTTCGCCTCGGTCAGGTAGCTGTAGTCGCCGTCCGGGTTGAGGCCGGGGTACTTGGACGACTGCATGCTCCAACTCGACCAGCCCATGAAGGGCTTGGCCGCGACGGTCGCGGACGTGTCCGCCGCGGGGGTGGCCGCGTGCGCGGCGGGGAAGTGGGTGGCGAAGCCGGCGGTGAGGGCCAGGACCACCATGGCTCTCAGGGCGCGGACAGGCGTGAGGGAGTACATCGTCGGGCTCCTCGTGCGGGTAGGAGTGTGTGGGGCGGGGAGTGCGCGGGTGGGGTTGGGGGGTGATCGTGCGGCTAGGTGTCCGATCGGATGAAGGACTGGATCGCGGTCGCGGCGGCCCCGCGCGCCCATTCGTCGAAGGGCAGGGGACGGGTGTGGACGTCGCACCGGGCGGCGGAGCCGAAGGCGGCGGCGGTGAAGGAGTCGCGGATCTGCTCGGCGAACAGGTCGTAGGCGGCCAGGCCCTCGCCCGAGATGATCACGCGTTCGGGGCCGAACAGGTTGACCACGGTCGCGATGCCCCGGCCGATCGCCTCACCGGCCCGCGCGTACACCTCGCGCGCTCCGGCGTCGCCCCGGTGGGCGAGGGCCAACGCCTCGGCGGTGTCGGCGACTTGGACGCCGGTGACCTCGCGGACGCGGGCGACGATCGCGGCGTCGCCGGCGATCGCCTCGACGCAGCCGCGGTTGCCGCAGTGGCACAGCGGCCCGGCGGGATCGACGACCACGTGCCCGATCTCACCGGCCACCCCGTGGGCGCCCGCGACGACCCGGCCGTGCACGACCAGTCCGCAGCCGATGCCCGCGCCGACGGTCACCACGGCGAAGTCCGTGAGCCCCGCGCCGGCGCCGAACCACTGCTCGGCGACGGTCAGCGCGCGCACGTCGTTGTCGACGGTGACCGGCAATCCCGTTGTCAGGGCGGCCAGTTCGGCCAGGCGTACGTCACGCCACTCCAGGAAAGGCGAGTAGCGGACGACCCCTTCGCCGCGGTCCACATCGCCGGAGACCGCGAGCCCGAGGCCGAGCACCGGGATGCCCAAGTCGTCCGCCTCGGTGCGGAGTTCCTGGGCCAGGTCCGCGATCGACGACAGCACCGCCTTGGGGTCGTGGTCGGTCAGCGGCACATGGCGGGCGACGCGGATGCGGCAGCACAGGTCGGCGAGGACGCCGATGATCTCGTCGCCGGTCACCTTGACCCCGATGAACAACGCCCGCCCGCCGTCGACCCGTACGAGGTTCGCGGGCCGCCCGAGTGCCGGGGGCGCGTCCTGGTCGGCGCCCTCCGCCAGGTACCCGGCCTCCATCAGCGGCCGGACCGCCTTGGTCACGGCGGCCGCCGACAGCCCCGCCCGGCGGGCCACCTCAAGACGGGTGAGGGGGCCGTGGGACAGCACGGTCGTGAAGACCTGTGAGGCGGCCGGCGTGTGTGCCGGGAACGACTCGGTGCGGGGGATCGAGCGCATGGCGGGAACCTAGGTCCCTTTATTTACGTCGTCAATGAAAGAAGCAGGATTTGTCGAAGCGAAGTTGTGAGTCGGCTGAGCGGAGCTGATGTCTGCCGGGGCCTCGTTGTCAGTGGCGGGCGGCACAATCGCCGTATGACGACGATCGATTGGTCCGAGCTGACCCACGCCTACGGCAGCGCCGAGGACGTCCCGGGCCTGTTCGCGCGCCTCGGCGGCACCGAGGACGACGCCGTGTGGCAGGAGTTGTGGAGCTCGCTGTGCCACCAGGGCTCGGTGTACGACGCGAGCTGGGCGGCGCTGCCCGTGCTCACCGACATCGCGCTGGGCCGGGCACCGGGCGGGCCGATACAGGCGGTCACGATGGCCGGGCTGATCACCACGGACCCGGACGAGGAGTGCCGCGCGCGGTACGCACACGAGATAGGCCAACTGCTGGATGTGGCACGGGTGTTGCGCGCCGATCCGGGGCAGGACGCGCACACCTTCGTCTATCTGCAGATGGCCGTGCTCGCCTTCGAGGGCGACGACGGGGTGTGGGCCGAGGCGCTGGAGAGGATCAACGCCGAGGAGTACGACCTGGAGTGCCCCGAGTGCGAGGAGGGCCTGTTCGTCGCGTTCGGCTCGTACGGCGTCTTCACCTCGGCCGGCGACTATGTGTCCGGCGCCGACAAGGAGGCCGCGGAGGGGCGGACCGAGCTGATACCGGCGACGCCCGACGGGCTCGACGGCATCGGGGCGCGGCTGCACGGCGAGGCGGTCCGGTTCGGGCAGACGGAGGTCGCGACGGCGTTGAGGTATGTCTTCGGAAAGGCCAGTTGTCCTTCCTGCGGGGCCGTGTTCACGGTGTCCGAGGAGGTCGAGAAGCAGTGGATCTGAGGAGGTCGACAAGCGGCGGGCCGAGGCCGGGCGTCCGGGTGCCCCGCTCGTGGCAGGGCACCCGGACGGTCGTCAGTGCCTGGCGGCAGGGGTGTTGGCGACCGTGACGTTCACGGCGGCCCAGGCCTGGTCGACGGTCTTGTACGCCGTGCTGTTCGCGCCGTAGAGGTCCGCCGCGGCCTTCAGCGTCGCGAGGCGCGCGTCGTGGAAGTCGGTGGTGGACACCATGTAGCGGGTCAGCGCGCGGTAGAAGATCGCCGTGGCCTTGGTGCGTCCGATGCCGGTGACGGTCGAACCGTCGTAGGTGGGCGAGTCGTAGGCGAACCCGCCGATCGTCTTGCGGCCGCTGCCCTCCGCGAGGAGGTAGTACGCGTGCGAGGAGACTCCGGAACCGGCGTGCACCTCGGCGTCGTACGTCTGCGGCGACCAGTAGTCGATCGTGCCCTCCAGCTTGTCGAGGGAGGGGTGGTCGAGGCGGCGCAGGAACTTCTGGGCGAGGCCCAGCTTCTCGCCGATCAGGTAGTTCGGCGGGTTCTTGGCGTTGTTGGCGCTGAACTCGACGTTGGAGCCGAAGATGTCCGCGAGGGACTCGTTCAGGGAGCCCGCCTCGCCGTACTGGTTGCCGTCCGCGTCGACGCGGGTGGGCTCCAGCTTGGCGGTGGCGTCCACGACGCCGTGGGTGAGTTCGTGGCCGGTGACGTCGAGGACGACGAGCGGCTTCTTGAACATGTCCCCGTCGCCGTCGCCGTAGAGCATGCAGCCGCAGGTCGAGTCCCAGAACGCGTTGGCCACCTTGTCGCCGAAGTGGACCATGCCGCGGGCGGCCTTGCCGTTGTTCGCTATGCCCTTGCGGCCGAAGGTCTTCTTGTAGAAGTCCAGCGTCTTGGTGATGCCGTACTGCGCGTCGACGGCCGCAGTGTCGCGGTGCGAGACGGCACCGTTGCCCCACTTGTCGGTGGTGCTGGTGAACTTCTTGCCCTGCGCGAAGCTCTCCAGCTCCTTCCCCTTGGCGTCGCGGGTCTCGGTGCCCCAGCGCGTCGGGTCCTTCAGGAGGTAACTGGTGCGCGCCGTACGGGTGGTGGTCAGCGGCACCTTGCCGACGAAGAGGGAGGTGCCGGTGCCCGACGCGGTGACCGGGTAGTGGACCGCGCGCGCCACGGCGGCGGCTCCGGTGAGGGACTTCGGCTCTACGACCGTGCCGGTGGCGGGGTCCATGGTCTCGCCGCGCTCGCGCAGGGTGTCGAGCAGCCTGGGCGAGAGGAACTCGTCGCTGTCGGGGGTGTTGCTGCGGACCTTGCCGGTGACGGCGTCGACGACGACGGTCCGGGTGCCGGTGGCCTCGGTGGTGCTGCTGTCGCTGACGGGTATCCGGTAGGCGAGGGCGGCTCCCCCGTCCCGGGCGTCCAGCACGAGTTCGGCGGTGCCCGCGTCGCCCTTGGCGACGGCGGCGGCCTTCGCCTCGGCCTGACCGGCCGTCAGCCTGGCCTGCGTGGTGGCGGGCCGGACGCTCTGCTCGGCCGCGCGGGTGACGCCGGTGTAGGTCAGCCGGTGGGACAGATGGACGACGAGGTCGCCGCCGAGGACCGGCATGCCCTGGTGCGTGCGTATGAACCGCACGTGCCGTGCGCCCTCGGGGTCGATCATCACGTCCTGGGCCCGGAGTTCGTCGCCCCGCGTGACACCGGTCGCCGACGCGTGCGCGAACGCGGCGGCCCGCGCGGCCGTGACGACGGACGCGGCACTGGTGCCGGATTCAGTCGAGGCCGTCGCACCGTCCGTCCCCGTGGCCGGTCCCGCGAAGGCCGTGCCGGCCAGCCCCGTGGCGGCCGTCGTCACCGCGACGGCGACCGCCAGGCTGCGTATGTGGGGTCCACGCATGAATGAGGGCTCCTCCGTACGAAGACGGCCGGGATCACCAACCGCCTTGAGACAGGGCGTGGTTGAACACGCCCACGGGGCTGGTCGGGCCCCGAACCGAAACCCTCACGTATCCGCCATGCACATGTAAAGCCGAAATGAACGGTTTTCGAAGCTTTCATGGCAATACTTGGCAAATCCGTATCGCTCAGTGATCAGCGAATGACCAACTGTGCGCCAGCTGTGGAGATGTGACGGGACGCGAGAAGGTTGCCTCGCGCCACTGTGATCGATCTCGCATACCGAGAAAAACGGGAGAGAACCGGATGGTCTCAAGAACGGTGCGCAGGGCCACGGCGTCGGCGGCCGCACTGCTGACGCTCGCGGCGGTACCGGCGCATGCCGCGCCCCACGAGTCGGACACCACGCGAACCAGCGGCACGGCACCGCTTCCGGCCCCCGACACGGCGGGACTCCCCGCCCCCGACATGGCCGGCCTCCGTGCCGTCCTGCGCACACTCACGACACAGGGCGCGCCCGGGGCGATCGCCCGCATCGACGACCACGGCACCGTCCGCACGGCCGCCGCGGGCATCGACGACCGCTCGACACGCCGGGCCATCGGCAACGCCGACCGCTTCCGCATCGGCAGCATCACCAAGTCGTTCTCGGCCGTCGTCCTGCTCCAACTCGCCGACGCCCACAAGCTGAACCTTGACGCCTCGGTCGACCGCTACCTGCCCGGGCTGCTGCCCGACCAGCGGATCACCGTGCGCCACCTCCTGAGCCACCGCAGCGGTCTGTACGACTACACGAACTCCATGTTCGCCAGCTCGGTCTCCGGCTTCGAGTCCGTACGCAACAAGGTCTTCACCTACCGTCAGCTGGTCCAGCTGTCCCTCAGGCACGCGCGCACCAACGCGCCGGGCGCCGCCTACTCGTACTCCAACACCAACTTCGTCGTCGCCGGGATGCTCATCGAGAAGCTGACGGGCCACTCCGTGGGCACCGAGTACCGCGACCGCATCATTAAGCCGCTCAAGCTGCGCGACACCCTCTACGTCCACCCGGCCACCAAGATCCCGGGCCGATACGCCCACGGCTACCTCACCCCGGACCGCGCGGGCGCACAGCTCGTCGACGCCACCGACCAGACGGTCTCCTGGGCGCAGAGCGCCGGCGCGGTCATCTCGACCACGCACGACCTGAACACCTTCTTCTCGGCGCTGCTCGGCGGCAGGCTCACCTCCGCCGCCCAGCTCGCGCAGATGGAACGCTGGACCCCGGTCAACAGCACGACCCGGTACGGGCTCGGACTGCGGCGCCGCGATCTGTCCTGCGGTGTCTCGGTGTACGGCCACACGGGCGCGGTTCAGGGTTTCTACACCTACTCCTTCACCTCGAAGGACGGCCGCCGCAGCCTCACCGCGCTGGCCAACACCTCCAACAACGGCACGGTCCTGAACACGATGGCGCGCACCCTGGAGTCGGCGTTCTGCGACAAGCGGACAAAGGCGATCCAGAGCTCACCGCTCACGGGCCGGGGCTCCTACGTCACCGAACGGAACGTGGCCTACGAGGATGTCGCGCCGGGGGTCGCACGGGACTGAGGACGCGGTGGGGGTGGGGGGTGAGCTGCATCGCCCTCCGGCCCCCACCTCCTCACGTGGGAACCCTCGCGCCCTGGCGAGACGTTGAGTGGAGGACGAAGTCCACCACCAAGGAAGTCCCTCGGAGAAGTCCCCACCGGGCACGAGCAGCAAGGGCGGTGCCATGAACGAGCTGGTGCCGGGCGGCAATCTGCCCCTGCCGGGCGGCGCCCTGACCCTGTGGGTGCCCGGTCCCTTCGACGTCTCGGCACTGATCACCGACGAGAGCGGCAAGGTCGGCGGCGACGCGGACTTCGTGTTCTACAACCAACCGACGGCGCCCGGTGCGCGGTTGCGGGACGACACCCTGACCATCGACCCGGCCCGCCTGCGCCCCGGCGCCGCGCGGGTCACCGTCGTCATCAGTCCCGCCGATCCGGGCACCTCCCTGGGACGCCTCCCCGCCCCCACGCTCCACGTGACCAACCCCGGCGGCCAACCCCTCACCCGCTTCACCCCGCCACGCCCCCAGCGGGAGACCGTCCTGCTCCTCGCCGAGCTGTACCGGCGCGGCACCGGTTGGAAGCTGCGCGCGCTGGGGCAGGGGTACGCCGACGGACTCGCGGGGATCGCGCGGGACTTCGGCGTGGACGTCGTCGAGGACGCGACTCCAGCTTCTACCGCTGCTCCGGCTCCTGCCGCAGTGCGATCGGCGTCCATACCCGCACCTCGGTCGACACCGTCAACCAGCCCTCACTTCAACTCGACCTCCCCTACGACCGACCCCACCGGCTTCCTCACCTTGGCCAACTCGGCCCGCGCCAAAGCCGGTTCACCTCCGGTCTCGCTCGACCACCGACTCACCTCGGCCGCACAGGCGCACGCCTCCGACATGGCCGCCGCCGGACACCTCAGCACCGAGAGCCGCGACGGCACCTCCGTGTACCTGCGCGTCACCCGGGCCGGTTACGCCTACCTCACCATCGGCGAGCACCTGGTCTCCGGGCCGCGCACCCCGGCCGAGTTCGTCGACTACTGCCTGCGCACCGAGAAGGCCCGCCGGACGCTGCTGGAACGGGACTTCACGCACGCGGGTATCGCCCAGGCCGCCGACCTCCGCTCCGGTGACGTCTACTGGACGGCACTGTGGGCGACTCCGCTCACCGCAGGGAACCTGGCCCGCACGGCGACGGAGGTCGTCGAGTTGACCAACACGGAACGCGCCAGGGCCGGGCTGCGCGCACTCGCCGTAGACCCGCTGCTCGCCGCCGCCGCGCAGGCGCACAGCACCGACATGGTGGCCCGCGCCTTCTACTCGCACACCTCCCCCGACGGCTCGCAGCCGTGGGACCGGGCCGCCGCCGCGGGTTCGCGCAGACGCACGATCGGCGAGAACATCGCCTGCGGGCAGCGGTCGGCCGCCGAGGTCGTGGAGGGGTGGATGAACAGCCCTGGTCATCGCGCCAACATCCTCAAGCCGGACTTCACCCACATAGGCATCGGCTTCGCGGGCGGTGGACAGACGGGGACGTACTGGACGCAGCTCTTCGGTGCCTGACCGCTCGGGACGCTCGTACCGTCCGCGATCTTGTCGGAATGAGATCCTCCGGGACAGGATGCCCGCATGAAGGGTGATCTGTTTTCCAGTGAGCACATGGTGCAGCCGGCCACCGCGCCGGGCATGACCGTCGAGAATGCCAAGTGCATCCGGTACGCGGTCAACGGCGAGATGCTCGCCCGCCAGGGGGCGATGATCGCCTACCGCGGCAACCTCCAGTTCGAGCGCAAGGGCCAGGGCGTGGGCGGCATGCTCAAGCGCGCGGTCACCGGTGAGGGGCTGCCGTTGATGGCGGTGCGCGGGCAGGGCGAGGCGTGGTTCGCGCACGAGGCGCAGAACTGTTTCGTGGTCGAGATCGACCCCGGGGACGAGTTCACCGTGAACGGGCGCAACGTGCTGTGTTTCGACGCCTCGTTGTCGTACGCGATCAAGACGGTGAAGGGTTCCGGCATCGCGGGCGGCGGTCTCTTCAACAGCGTCTTCACCGGGCAGGGCAAGCTGGGCCTGGTCTGCGAGGGCAACCCGCTGGTCATACCGGTCTCGCCGCAGTACCCAGTGTTCGTCGACACGGACGCGGTGGTCGGCTGGTCGGCCCACCTCCAGACCACGCTGCACCGTTCGCAGTCCATCGGGTCGATGCTGCGCGGCGGTTCCGGCGAGGCCGTCCAACTCATGCTCCAGGGCGAGGGGTTCGTCGTCGTGCGCCCCAGCGAGGAGACTCCGCAGAAGGCCCAGCAGCACTGAGTCCTGAAACGTGTTGACCTGCGTGTCCTTTCCGAGGAAGGGTCGAACCGGCACGGGTCACCTGTCCCCGTGCCGGAAGGATGACTGCCTTGATCGGCATCTCGGAGATCGAAGCCGCCGCCGAGCGGATCGCCGGACACGTCGTACGCACCCCGACCGTGGAGAGCTTCGGGCTCTCCGAGCTGCTCGGTGTCCCGGTCACGACGAAGCTGGAGCTGTTGCAGCGCACGGGTTCCTTCAAGGCGCGCGGTGCGACGGCGAAGCTGCTGTCGCTGGGCGAGGGCGAGTTGGCGGCCGGAGTGGTGGCGGTCAGCGGCGGCAATCACGGGATCGCGCTCGCGGTCATGGCGGCGGCGCTCGATGTGAAGGCGACGGTGGTGATGCCGCGTTCGGCGCCGGCGCGGTCCGTCGCGCTGGTGGAGGCGGCGGGCGCGTCGCTGCGGCTGACCGACGACATGCCGAGCGCGTTCCAGCTGGTGAACCGGTTGCGGGACGAGGGGCTGACCCTGGTCCACCCGTTCGACGACCCGGTGGTGATCGCCGGACAGGGCACCGTGGGCCTGGAGTTCGCGCAGGACGCCGGTGAACTCACCGACGTCCTGGTCAGCATCGGCGGCGGTGGCCTGATCGCCGGCATCGCCGCCGCCCTGCACGCCCGGCGGCCCGGAATCCGGGTGTGGGGCGTGGAGACCGAGGGCGCCGAGGCCATGTCCGCGGCGCTCGCGGCGGGCGGCCCGGTGCCGGTCACGCCCTCGTCGATCGTGACCACGCTCAGCGCGCCGGCCGTGTCGCAGCTGACGTACGACCATGTGTCGGCCCTCGTCACCGAGGTGCTGACCGTCCCCGACCGGGACGCCGTGCAGGGTTGCCTCGACCTCGCCGAGCACGCCAAGGTGTGGACCGAACCCGCCGCGGGCTGTCTGCTGCCCGCCGCCCGGAAGGTGCTGGAGCGGGTCGGCGACGGCGCCCGGCTCGGCCTCGTGGTCTGCGGCGGCAACGCGACGGTCGGCGAGATCGCGGCCTGGTCGGAAGGGTTCGGCTTGCGCTGACTTCGCGTCAACTCCCTTCGTCCACGGAGTCGTTGACGGACCGGTGGACAGATCCGTTGACTACGTTGTCGACAAACACTCGTGTATTCGTGGTCTTCACGCCTACGTTTACCGCCGGTTACCACCAGGTAGGGCGCCGATATTCCACCATGGAAGCCCCCGGGGCGAATTCACCCGCCCCGGGACACGAGCGCCGACCTGGGACCTCCCCGCGACTCGGTTTTCTCGCACACCTGCTCGCCGCCGTTGAATAAAAGGCAAGAAACACCGGGGAATTGGGCTTCCATTGAACGCAGCCCATCACACCCACCGTACTTCTGGGAAAGGTGAGAGCCAGGGGTTCAGCGAGGGATGGCCATGGTCGAGACGCACGTCTCCGTACACGAGTTGGTCGCCGGCAGATACCGGCCCATGGAGGTCGCCCACCGCGAGACCAACCGGGTCTCCTGGTACGGCGAGGACACGATCGCCCAACAACCCTGCCTGCTCACGGAGGTGACCCTCCCCTTCGCCCCGGACGCGGAGTTCGCGGGACGGATCACCGCCGGCATCCGGCGCACCACCGACGTCATGGTGCTGCTCTGCCCCACCCGGGTCGCCCCGGTCGTGGACACCGTCGAGGAGGCCGGCACGCTGTGGACCGTCACCGACTGGATCGACGGCACCCCGCTCGGCCAACTCCTCGCCCAGCAGGGCACGTTCCACTACGTACGGGCCGCCCGCATCGGACTCGAACTGCTCGACATCCTGGAGGCGGCGCACAGCGAGGGCATCACCCACGGCGAACTCAGCCCGGGCCAGGTGTTCGTGCGGGATCAGGGCGGGGTCGTCCTCACCGGCTTCGGACTCGCGGGCGCCACCCTCGCCCCGCGGATCACCGCACCGTCGTACGCCTCGCCGGAACAGGCACGGGACGAACGCATCGGTCCCGCCGCCGACTTGTGGGCGCTCGGCGCGATCCTCTACACGCTCGTCGAGGGACACCCGCCGTTCCGCGACCGGGGCCGCCCCGAGGCGACGATGAAGGGCGTCGACCGGCTCCCGATGCGCGGCCCGTCGCGCGCCGGACCACTGGCACAGGTCGTACTGAGCCTGCTGCGCAAGAACTCCCGGGAGCGGATGACCCGCCCGGTGGTCCGCGAGGCCCTCACCCGCATCCTCGACGACGACCCGTACGCCGACCGCGACCCGGTTCCGCTGCCGCGGCTACGGAGGGCCTACGACGCGGTGCGCGGGGCGGGGACCACCTGGAGCGGCCGGGGCATGGCCGCCGGGACCGCCCTCGCCGTCGGCACCGTCACGGTCGCCGTCCTCGCCGCCACCCACCAACTGCCCGGCACTCAGACCTCGGCCTCGACCGAGCCCTCCCCCCTGCCGTCCGCGTCCGCCTCGGTCGGCACCCCCGGCGAGAACGTCGACGGTCACGCCTACTCCCCGTCCGCCACGCCGTCACCCACGTCCCCCGCCTCCCCGTCCGCTTCCGCGTCGGCCTCGCCCTCCGTCAGTGCGTCCCCCTCCCCCACCGCCTCGGCGCTGCCGGCCGGCTTCCGGGTGTTCAAGGCACCGCAGGGCTTCTCCGTCGCGCTGCCGAAGGGCTGGAAGGTGGTGGAGACCCAGCAGGCGGCCGGCGCCTACCGGGTCACCTTCGGCGCGAGCGGCGACCCGCGCACGCTGGCCGTGACGTACAGCACACAGGCGGGTCCGGACCCGGTCGCCATCTGGCGTGACGACGTCCTGCCGGGGTTGAAGCAGACAGAGGGCTTCCAGCAGATCGGCGACATCCAGGCCACGACGTTCCAGGGCGACAAGGCCGCCGACCTGGAGTGGTTCTCCGGCACCGGCGACGACCGGGTCCGCACGCTCGGGCGCGGTTTCCTCATCGGCGGCGGGCGCAGTTTCTCGCTACGGTGGACGACGCCCGCCGATGAATGGAACGACGCGGCCAACCGCCAGGCACTTCAGACCTTCTTCAAGACCTTCCGGCGCGAGTCGAACTGACGGCGACGCGAGGGCGGGCGCTCAAACCAACGGCAATGGGTGGATATAGGCTGCCTGTTCGCACCATGCCTCATCACAAGCCCAGGAGAGTCCGCCTTGACCGTAGTGATCGACCAGGCCGAGACGTCCTTCACCGCCCTCGACGACGCCGGCCTCGTCGCCCGGGACGCGCACGAGTTCGGAGCCTACGTCCGCACCGGCGGCTGGGCGTTCGGCCTCAAGGTGGCGCGCAGCGTCCGGCCCGGCGGGCAGAGCGCCGACGAGACGCCGAAGGTGTCCGCGAAGGAGTTCGCCGAACTCGCCGACTGCTCCCCCGAGCGTGTCATGCGTTACTACAAGGCCTGGGACCGGGCCGCGGACGACGGTCTCGTCCCGCACTTCGAGGAACTGGCCCCCGGCCAGGAGGTCGAACTCCCGGACTCCGACGTGTGGTTGAACTACTACGTCTCCCGTTCCAGCGCCACCTCCGAGCGCGGCACCGCCATCACCGAGGCGGCCGAGGCCGAGGGCATCCGCCCCACCAAGGCGCTGGAGGTCGCGGAGAACCCGACCGCGCTGCGCGCCGCTATCCTCGCCGACCCGTCCACCGCGCGGGCGGCCCGGCAGGCGCTCCTGGACCGCGTCCGCGAGGACCCGGAGCTCCAGTCCGAGCTGGCCCGTGATGTCGTACGCACCGACGACCTGAAGAAGGCCGTCGCGACGGAGAGCCGGTCGGCGGACAGGATCGGATACGTCCGCCAGATCGCCGAGTCGGGCCAGATCAAGACCCCGGCGGGCCAGACCGTCGACGCGCCCGTCGACCTGCGTCAGGAGGCCGAGCGCCACCTGTCGCTCCTCGACGAGCTGGAGGACGGCGAGGACACCGGCGGGTGGGCCACCGAGGCCTACGACACGATGAAGAACCTGGTCGTCGAGGCGGTCGAGGCCGACCCCGAGCTGCGCGTCCAGGAGAAGCGGACCAAGTTCTACAGCAGCCTCCAGAAGGCCACGAAGGCGTTCGAGGAGCTGACCTTCGACGACGCCCAGGACTTCTACGAGGACGACATGGTCCAGCGTCTGGAAGAGCTCCAGCAGGCCATCGACAGCTGCCTGAACGCGCTGCGCAAGACCACCGCTCCGGCTGAGTAGCCGTACTCATGCAGTGACTTCGGCCTTCGGACACGATGGGGCTCCCCACGACAAGGGAGCCCCATCGTGTCCGTTCCCGCTTCCGCACCGCGGCGCCGTCTGCCCGCCGCCATGGTCGCGTTGGTGGTCGTCGGCATGGCCCTCTCCGCCTGGCATCCGCACGACCGCACGACATGGTTCCTGGAGACCGTGTGGGTCTTCGTCGGACTCCCGGTGATCGTCCTGACCTGGCGCCGCTTCCCGATGACCGGCCTGCTGTGCTGTCTGCTCGCCTTGCACGCGCTGGTCCTCGCCGTGGGCGGCCACTACACGTACGCCGAGGTGCCGGCGGGCGACTGGGTCCGTGACACCTTCGGTCTCAGCCGCAATCCCTACGACCGTCTCGGCCACCTCATGCAGGGCTTCGTACCGGCGGTCCTGGTACGGGAGTTGCTCACCCGCGCCTCGCCTCTGCGCGGCAGCCGCTGGCTGGCGCCGCTCACGGTGTGCGCGTGTCTCGCCTTCAGTGCCCTGTTCGAGCTGTTCGAGTGGGCGGCGGCCGTGATCGGCGGGCACGGCGCGGACGCGTTCCTGGCCACTCAGGGGGATGTGTGGGACACGCAGTGGGACATGTTCTGCGCGCTGATCGGGGCCACGGTCTCGGTGCTGGTGCTCAGCCGGGTGCACGACCGGCAGATGACGCGGCTCGGGGTCATCGGGTCGTATGACGGTGCCTTGCCCACAGCGGCAGTACGAACCAGCACAGCAGGTACCAGGTGACGACCCCCGCGACCAGCCAGGGCACATACGCGTCGTGGGTCGCGACCCGGAGGACCAGCAGCAGCGCGGCGGTCATCGTGGCGAGCAGCAGGACGAGGCCGACGAAGGTGAGCCGGGACGCCCAGCGCACCGCCTGGGGTTTCACGCTCCGGCCGGAGACCAGGCGGTGCAGGGACACCGGGCCGATCAGGGCGCCGGTGGCGGTGGCGCCGAGGACGACGGTCACGATGTAGAGAACCTGGTTCGCGTGCTCCAGCTGGTCGTACTTCGGGGTGAAGACGACGGTGAGCAGGAACCCGAACAGGATCTGCACGCCGGTCTGCGCGACCCGGACCTCCTGGATGAGTTCGCCCCACATCCGGTCCGCCCGCTCGTCCTCGGACTCGTCGCGTCCCGTCCGCCGGTCTTCCTCCTGGGTCATGCGGTCCGTGTAACCGGACCGCCGACCGTTCAAACGGAGGACCGTTCAGAGGCAGGGGTCTACCAGCGGTTCTCCACCTGGTCCTTGATCCGGCGGTCGTACAGGTCCCGGATCGCGGTGAGCGTGTCCTGGGACAGGGCGGGCAGCTTGGCGGCGGCCGCGTTGGCGCGGGCCTGTTCGGGTGAGCGGGCGCCGGGGATCACCGAGGTGACGCCGGGCTGGTCGATGATCCAGCGCAGGGCCAGCTGGGCCGGGGTGTACCCCTCCGGGGCGAGGGCGGAGAACTCGGCGGCGGCCTCGACACCCGTCGTGTAGTCGACGCCGGAGAAGGTCTCGCCCTGGTCGAAGGCCTCGCCGTGCCGGTTGTAGGTGCGGTGGTCGTTCTCCGGGAAGACCGTGTCCTTGGTGTACTTGCCGGACAGCAGGCCCGACGCGAGCGGCACGCGCGCGATGATGCCGACGCCCGCCTCCTGGGCGGCCGGGAGCACCTGGAGCAGGGGCTTCATGCGGAAGGCGTTGAGGATGATCTGCACGCTGGTCACGTTCGGCCGGGCGATCGCGGTGAGGGCTTCCTCGCAGGTCTCGACGCTGACGCCGTACCGCGCGATGCGCTCCTCCGCGACCAGGGTGTCGAGGGCGTCGAACACCTCGTCCGAGGAGTAGACCGCCGTGGGCGGGCAGTGCAGCTGCACGAGGTCGATGCGGTCGACGCCGAGGTTGCGGCGCGAACGGTCGTTCCACGCGCGGAAGTTGTCGAGGACGTAGTTCTCCGGGATCTGGTCGACGCGGCGGCCCATCTTCGTCGCGACCAGGACATGCAGATCGGGCCGGCCGCTCAGAAACGTGGCGATGGTCTGCTCGCTGCGCCCGTCGCCGTACACGTCGGCCGTGTCGAAGAAGGTCACCCCCGACTCCGCCGCCGCCTCCAGCACGGCGAGGGCTTCCTTGTCGTCGACGTCTCCCCAGTCGGCGCCCAGCTGCCAGGTGCCGAGACCGACGACGGACAGCTGCTGATTCGACCTGCCGATTACACGTTCGTCCATGCCGTCAGTCTGTCATCCGCCACTGACATGCGCGGATCGGGCTCCGCCGGGCCGCGACCTGTGAATCTTTCACTCACACGAGTGAACCCGTTCGACGGGATGCCTACTCGTGTCAACGCGCACCTAGCGTGTGCGCGTGACCGATCATGTGGCGAACAACCTCCAGTCCGGGAACGGCAGTTCCGCTCCCTGGACCCGTCGCGGCTTCCTCCTCTCGGCGGCCGCCCTGGCCGCCGTACCCGTACTCCTGACGGCCGATCCGGCCGTCGCGGCGGCCGAGCTGCCCGACTTCCCGGCCGACGTCGACCTCTACCGCTCGGCGTACCGGAACTGGGTCGGCGAGATCACCGCCGACGGGCTGTGGGCGTGTGCGCCGACCGACGCCGATCAGGTGGTGTCGGTCGTCGACTGGGCCTGGCAGCACGGCTGGCGGGTCCGCCCCCGCGGCTCCTCGCACGGCTGGTCACCGCTCACGATCGAGTCCGGTACGACGTCCGACGCGCCGGTGCTGCTGGTCGACACCGCCCCGCACCTCACCGGCCTGACCCTGGACTCCGCCTCGGCCGTACGGGCCGGTACGGGTGTCACCCTGGAGGCGCTGCTCACCTTCCTGGAGGGCCACGGCCTCGGTCTCACCGCCGCGCCCGCGCCCGGCGACCTGACGCTCGGCGGCGCCCTGGCCATCGACGCGCACGGCACGGCCGTACCGGCGAAGGGCGAGAAGCGGACCGCCGGGCACACCTTCGGTTCGCTCAGCAATCTGGTGCTGTCGCTGACGGCGGTGGTGTGGGACACGAACGCCGGCGAGTACGTGCTCCGGACCTGCACCCGCGACGAGGCGGACTGCGCGGCGCTGCTCACGCATCTGGGGCGTTCGCTGGTCACCGAGGTCGTGCTCCGGGTCGGCGCGAACACCAACCTCCGCTGCGTCAGCCGTACGGACATCCCGGCCACCGAACTCTTCGGGGCGCCCGGGTCGGGCGGGCGGACCTTCGCGAGCTTCCTGGACGCGTCGGGGCGGGCCGAGGCCATCTGGTTCGCGTTCACCGAGTTCCCCTGGCTGAAGGTGTGGAGCGTCGCACCGACCCGGCCGCTGACCTCGCGGCACGTCTCGTCGCCGTACAACTATCCGTTCTCCGACAATGTGCCGACGCTGGTCGCGGATCTCGTCGGGCGGATCCTCTCCGATGCCGCGTGGTATCTGGCGCCGGTGCTCGGCAACGCCCAACTCGACGTGGCGGCACTGGGGTTGACGACAACACTGTCGGCGGACATCTGGGGGCCGTCGAAGAACACGCTGCTCTACATCAAGCCGACGACCCTGCGGGAGACCGCCAACGGCTACGCGGTACTGACCACCCGGGCCCAAGTGCAGCGCGTGGTCCACGAGTTCACCGACTTCTACCAGGAACGGCTCACCGCGTACGCCGCGCTCGGCCGCTTCCCCGTCAACGGCACCGTCGAGATCCGCGTGACCGGCCTCGACCACCCCGCCGAATCCGAACTCACCGGCGCCCGCACCCCGTTGCTGTCCGCACTACGGCCGAGCACCGAGCACCCCGAGTGGGACACGGCGGTCTGGCTGGACGTCCTGACGTTGCCCGGCACGCCGTACGCGGAGGAGTTCCTGCGGGAGTTGGAGCAGTTCCTGCTGCGCTCGTACGACGGCACGGACGCCCTGACCCGGGCCGAGTGGTCGAAGGGCTGGGCCTATACGGAGGAGTCCGCGTGGAGCGACGAGGAGGTGCTCGGCACGGCGATCCCGGGCTCGTTCGGGGAGTCGGTGTGGGGGCAGGCGGCCGGAACATTCGACCGGCTGGACCCGCACGGGGTGTTCGGCAACGCCTTCCTGGACCGGCTGTTCGGGTAGCACTGACTAGGCTGTCTCCGGATCTTCGAGACGGGGAGAGTTGTGAGCAGTTGGTCGACCGCTTTGACGAAGGCGGGCATCACCGATCCGCGGCTGCGGCGCGCCTACGACGCCCAGCGCGGGATCGTGCGCAGGTTCGCGCTGCACGAGTA
Organism: Streptomyces sp. NBC_01288; assembly: GCF_035982055.1. Lineage (NCBI taxonomy): Bacteria > Bacillati > Actinomycetota > Actinomycetes > Kitasatosporales > Streptomycetaceae > Streptomyces > Streptomyces sp. NBC_01288. Next base: position 9,861,939 of record NZ_CP108427.1, on the reverse strand, counting down.
CGTGGCGGTACGGCTGTTGCTGCCGGCGGAGCTGCATCCGCCGGTCGTCGCCGCGGTGGCCTACATGCACGCGACCGACGAACTGATCGACACCGGGGACGTGGACGCGCGTACGGCGGCCCTCGCCTCCTGGGACGCCGAGACCACGGCAGCCTTGGAGAGCGGCGAACCGCCCGTCCAGGAAACCCTGTTGGCGCTCCGGGACACCACGCGCCGCCACCCGCACATGGCGGCCCGGGTACGCGCCTTCCTCGACGGCGCTCCCGTGGAGGCGAGCTGGACCGGCTTCGAGACGGAGGCCGACTTCCAGGCGTACGTGGACAGTTACTCGCTGCCCGCCCTGATGCTCACCGCGTCGCTGCTCGCACCGGCCGACTCCGCCGCGTACGAGTCGTACGTCAAGGGATGCCGGGATCTGATCGAGGGCTGGCAGCGCAGCGACTTCCTCGCCGACCTCCGCGAGGACACCGAGAACGACCGCATCGGCATCCCGCGGGACGAACTCGCCCGGCACGGGCTGAAGTTCGAGGATCTGCGCAGCAAGTCACCGGCGTGCGTACCGGCGTTGGACCGAGTGGTCCGGGCGCAGGCCGACCTCGCGGAGACCACGCTCGCCGGCTGCCGTACGCTTCCCGCTCTTGTCGCGGCGGAACACCGGCCGTTCCTCGACGCGTTGATCGGCGTCCAGGAACTGCGGCTCGGCGCGGTGCGACGCGAAGGGGGCAGGGTCCTGCTGCACGACACGGGTCCCGCGACGCTGGCCACGCTGCGGGTCCTGGCCCGACAGTACCGCAAGGCGCGCCGCTACGCCTAGGGCGTCAACTGGGCCTGCACGGTGGGTCCGTAGCGATCCACGATGGTGTCGACGGCGGTCGCCCGCAGCTCGGTGCCGCGGGCGATGCCGTACATGACGCCGAGGCCGAGGAGGGTCGCGACGGCGAGTTCGGCGCGCAAGCCGGCGTCGGGGCCGGGGAGGCGGGCGGCGAGGCGGTCGACCACGTGGGCGCGGAAGTTGACGCGCAGGACGTCGCCGTGGTCGCCGTGCAGGGGTGCGAACGCGATCCGCAGCAGCGGGTCGGCGCCCCGCTCGCGCTGGCTGACCAGGACGTGCCGGACCATGTGGCGGCCGAGTCCGTCGAGCGGGGCGTCGAGGAGGTCCCGCGCGTCGGTCTCGAAGGACATGACGCGGGCGAAGAGGGCGTCCTTGTTGCCGAAGTACTTGAGGATCAACGGCGCGCTGACACCGGCGCGTTCGGCGACGGCCTTGAGGGTGATGTCGGCGTGCGCGTTGCGCGCGAGGAGGTAGCGGGCGGCCTTGAGGATGGCCGCCTTGGTCGCCCCGGCGTCCCGGCGTGCGGGCGGGGACGCGGTGGGTGGAGTGGTGCTCACGGCACTCATGCTCCCTCCAGCGCCTCGTCCCGCGCGCCCTCCGTACGGTCCCCGGCGCGCCGCGTGTCGTCGGGAGCGGGGTCGCCCGGGATGGTCAGGGCCGCCGCGCTCGCCACCAGGGCGATCACGCCCGCGATGCCGAACGCCATCAGGTACCCGTGCAGCGTGGGCAGCGGGAGCCCGCCGACCAGGCTGGTGTGGTGCACCAGCACGGCGGCGACCACAGCGCTGGAGACGGCCTGGCCGATGGTGCGCATCAGGACGTTGACGCCGTTCGCGGAGGCGGTCTGGTCGGCCGGGACGGCGCGCAGGATGAGGGTGGGCAGCGCCGAGTAGGCGAAGGTGGTGCCGGTGGCCACGATCGTCGCGCCGAGGATGATCGTCCACAGGTCACGGCTGTCGGCGATGCGCACCACATAGCCGAGCGCGATGATCGCGGCGCCGAGGGCGAGCGTGATGCGCGGGCCGCGGGCCGCCGAGATGCGGGCCGAGACGGGTGAGAGCAGCAGCATGGTGATGCCGCCGGGCAGCAGGCACAACCCGGTCTGGACGATGGACAGCCCGAGCCCGTACCCGGTCGCCTTGGGCGCCTGCACCAGCTGGGCGGTGACGAGGGAGTTGGCGTAGAACGCGAAGCCGGTCAGCAGGGCCGCCACATGGGACAGGCCCACCCGGGGCTTGGACACCAACCGCAGGTCCACCAACGGGAGTTCGGTGCGCAGCTGCTGCCACCACCACAGCCCGAACACGACAACCGTGGCGAGGAACAGCGCAAGGATCCGCGCACTGCCCCACCCCCACTGACCGCCCTGCGACACCCCGAGCAACAGACACACCAGGCCCACGGCCAGCCCGAGCGCGCCGAGCACGTCGAAGCGGCCCGGGGAACGGACGGGCGACTCGCGCACCGCCCACCAGATCCCCCACACACCGATCGCGCCGAGCGCGCTGGTCGCCCAGAACATGACGTGCCAGTTGGCGTACTGCACGATCAGCGCCGCGAGCGGCAGTCCGAGGGCGGCGCCGATACCGACCGTGGAACTCATCAGCGCGACCGCGCTGCCCCGGCGCTCCGGGGGCAGTTCGTCACGCAGGATGCTGATCGACAGGGGGACCACGGCGGCCGCGGCGCCTTGCAGGGCGCGGGCGAAGATCAGGACGCGAATGTCGGAGGACAAGGCGCACATGACCGAGCCGACGGTCATCAGGCTCAGGGCAGCGGTCAGGACCCGCCGCTTGCCGTACATGTCACCGGCCCGGCCGAGCACGGGGGTGAGGACCGCGCCGGAGAGCAGGGTCGCGGTGACCATCCAGGAGACGGCACCCGCGGAGGAGTGGGTCAGCCGGGGCAGGGACGGCAGCAGCGGGACGACCACGGTCTGCATGACCGCCATGAGGATCCCGCCGAACGCCAGCACCGGAACGGTGAGCCGATCCCGCAAGGGGGTCCGCCCGGCGAGGCTGCCGGACGGCTCGGGTATCGGGACGGGCTGGCCCATGGGCACTCCAGCTGGCATGAAAAAAGAAGGTGAATGACTATTCACCCTAACTGGTGAATAGTCATTCACCCAACCTTCCCAGACCGCTCACGGAAGCCGGACCGCTCCCGGAGGGTGCCCTACTTGCGGGAGGCGAGCGCCCGCGCGTGCACGGTCCGCGCGACCTTGGGCCCGAGCCACCGCTTGAACCGGCGCAGCGCCTCCAGCCGCCCGGCCGCCTTGTCGATGCCGTAGTAGACCTGCGGCGGGACGTACGGCAGCAGGGGCGAGTGCCGCTGGCCGAGCAGCGCGAACATGCGGTGCGGGGGCAGGTGGATGTAGCGCTGGAGGTTCTCGTACCACTGGGCGCTGTAGCGGGCCGCGCTCTGGATGGACAACAAGGCGGATCTACGGCGCTTTTCGTACGCGGCGAGGGCCTGCGGCAGTTCGGTGTGGTCGCGCAGGGCGTCCGCGAGGGCGATGGCGTCCTCCAGGGCGAGGGTGGTGCCGGCGCCGATGGAGTAGTGGGTGGTGTGGGCGGCGTCGCCGAGCAGGACGAGGTTGTCGCGGTGCCAGGTGCGGTTGGTGAGGGTGCGGAAGTTGAGCCACTGGGCGCTGCCGTCGGCGGAGGCGCGGCCGATCAGGGAGTGGCCGTCGAGGAGGTCGGCGAAGAGCTTCTCCAGCAGGGCGAGTCCGTCGGCCTCCGCGGCGGTGTCGAGGCCGAGGCCGGTCCAGGTCTCGGGTGCGCACTCGATGACGCAGGTGCTGCCCTCGGGGCCGAACGCGTAGCCGTAGCACCAGATCCAGCCGTGGTCGGTCTCCACGAAGGCGAAGGTGAAGGAGCCGAAGACCTTGCTGGTGCCGAGCCAGATGTACTGGTTGCGGCCGGGCTTGAGTTCGGCGCCGAAGTGGTCGGCGTGCCGGGTGCGCAGCGCGCTGTTGACGCCGTCGGCGGCCACGATCAGATCGGCGTCGGGGAGGTCGTCGGCAGTCACCTCGCACTCAAACTCCAGTCGTACGCCCAGAGTTCGGGCCCGTTCGGCGAGAATCTTGAGGAGTCGGTGGCGGCCGATGCCGTGGCCCTCGTCGCCGGGTTGAGTGGTCGTCAGGTCCCGGATGCGGGCGACGCCGTCGCTCCAGCGCACCGAGTGCTCGTCGACGGCCTGCGCGGACTCCGGGTCGTACTCCCGGAGTTGGTCGAGCAGTTCGCGCCAGTACGTCACGCCCCAGCCGTAGGTCGAGCCTTCGGCGTTGCGCTCGTAGACGGTGATGTCGTGGGACGGGTCCTGACGCTTCAGCAGGATCGAGAGATACAGACCGGCGGGCCCGCCTCCGACACAGGCGACCTTCACGTGCACACCCCTGGAGATTACTCAAAGTGGCCAAGTGGAACCGCAGAGTAGCAGGCCGAGGGTGCAAAGAAGTCCCACCGGCCTCGGGACTCCGAGGCCGGTGGGACGCGTCGAACAGGTGAGGGACTTACGCCTCGGCCGTGGCGCACTCCGGGTGGCCCCAGCCCTTGGGGTTCTTGCTGATGGGCTCGCCGGCCGCGTAGGCGCGGCCGCACAGGCAGCGGCCGGAGAACTTGGCCTTGATGGTGCGGGAGGACGAACTCGCGCTCTTCCGGGCCGACTTGGCGCCACCCGCGCGGGCGGGCTTCTTCGGGGTGTCGGGCGAGGGGGGCGGTTCCGGGGAGCCGAGGTCGCTGCCCGCGGGTTCCTGGACGACGGCCGCCTGGCTGGCCGCGCGGTCGGCGAAGTCGTTCAGCGGGTCGCCGTCAACCTGGTGGGCGGGGACGTAGCGGAACTCGACCGAGCGGCCATCCAGCAGTTCGTCGATGCGGACGACCAACTCCTGGTTGGCGACCGGCTTTCCGCCGGAGGTCTTCCAGCCGTTGCGCTTCCAGCCGGGGAGCCAGGTGGTGACGGCCTTCATGGCGTACTGCGAGTCCATGCGGATTTCCAGCGGTACGTCCGGTGCGGTCGCCGTCAACAGGCGCTCCAGCGCGGTGAGTTCGGCGACGTTGTTGGTGGCCTTGCCGAGCGGCCCCGCCTCCCAGCGGGCCGGGCTCTCCTTGTCGTCCGAGACGACCCACGCCCAGGCGGCCGGCCCGGGATTCCCTTTCGAAGCCCCGTCGCACGCGGCCACCACACGTTCACGCATGCGCCCGATCATGCCATGGCCGCGCGAGGGGCTCGGCGTCACCCCGGGCGAGGTCCCGCTCGGCGAGCAGGGCAGAGCCGGGCCGTGGTGACCTGGGCCACTTCACTCTCGCCACCGACCTCCACGCGGCCCGGCCGTGGACCGTGTCCGAAGATCTCGTCCGCTAGCCCCTTACGCTGCGCGCATGACCTCGCGACAAGACCAATGGGCCCGGGTGCGCCGCCACTTGTGGCGACCGCCGCGCCCGCATGGCGAGCAGCCGCGCGAGCGGGTGGTCGGGCCGCTGGAACTCTTCTACGACCTGGTCGTGGTCGTGCTGGTCGCGCAGGCCGCCCACCATCTGTCCGGGGAGCTCGACTGGCACGGACTGGGCCTGTTCGCCGCGGTGTTCGCGCTGGTGTGGATCGCCTGGCTCAACGGCAGCCTGCACCACGAACTGCACGGGCACGAGGACGCCCGCGGCCGGAGCATGTTCCTGCTGCAGATCCTCGTGCTCGTCCCGCTGGGCGCGTTCATCCCCGGCGCGGGCGACGAGCGCGGTGTCGCGTTCGCCGTGGACGCGGGGGTGCTGTTCGGGGTCCTGGCGCTGTTGTGGCTGCTCGCCTCGCGCGGTGACACGCCCGAGTTCCGGCGCCCCAGCATGCTGTACGTGACGGGGACGGCGGCCTGCGCGGTCGTACTGGCCGCGAGCGCCGCTCTGCCCGCCGACGCCCGCGTGCTGACGTGGGGTGCGCTGGCCGTCGTCTACCTGGCCGGGTTCGTCCTCGTCATCGGGAGGGCCATCCCGGAACAGGTGGTCGCCCTCAGCGTGACCGACGCGCTCACGGAACGGTTCGGGCTGTTCATCATCATCGTGCTCGGCGAGAACGTGACCGGGGTGGTCGATGGACTGGCCCACGAGCCGACCGGCGCGCTCACCCTCGCCGTCGGACTCGTCGCCGTCGTCGTCGGGTTCGGCGCGTGGTGGACCTACTTCGACTTCGCCGGACACCGGCTGCCGCGGCCCACGCGCGCGTGCGCCCTGCTGTGGATGGTGGTCCATCTGCCGATCACGGCCGCGGTGGCCGCCATGGGCGCCGCGATGGTCGGCCTCGTCGAGCACGCCCACGACAGCCGGACCCCCGCGGCCACGGCCTGGGTGCTGTGCGGGGGCGCGGCCGTCGTGCTCTGCGCGACGATGGTGCTCGCGGCGTCCCTGCGCCACTGGGACGAGAACCTCGGGCTCTACCGGCCCCTGGCCGGCACCTGTGTCGCCACGGCCGTCCTGTGCGTGGGAGTCGGCGCCCTGCGCCCGGCTCCCCTCGTCCTCGGCCTGGCGCTCGTCCTGCTCTTCGGCATCCCCTGGGGAGTCGCCGTGGCCAACCGCGTGGCCCACTACGAGGAAGAACCGGCCACGTGACCGCTCACCGGCGTCAGGGTGTCGAGGGGCGGGTCTCGGTCCAGTCGACCATCAGCCGGCGTTCGGCGAAGTACCAGTCGCCGTCCCGCTTGGTGAACTCGTCGAGGTAGCGGATGGAGGCGATCATCAGCGTGCGCCGCCCGGACTCGTCGACCCCGATGTGATGGGCCAGGCAGTAGCTCTCGCCCGTCGCCCGGTCACCGTCCAGGGAGACGGTGCTCTGGCCGTTGAAGTGGGTGGTCGCCCGGTAGGTGTTGAGGTTGTCGAACACCGGGGCCAGGGACTCGCGGCCGAGCAGGGTCTGCGTCGGCTCGGCTGCCGTGGCGTCCATGAACACCAGGAAGCGGGTGTCCTCGGTGAACAGGCTCATCTGGCCCTTGGCGTCCCGCCGGTCCGCGCAGTGCGCGTAGGCGTCGATCAGCTCGCGGATGGCCAGCCTGTCGGCGGCTTCCCGGGGTGAGATCTCGGTGTGCGAGGCCATGACCTTGTCCCTTCACCGCACTATTTGACACATGTATAAAACCACTCCCCGTGGCAGAGTGCAACGTGCACCCGAGGAGGGCAGAGCACTGAGCGACCGGATCGATCCGCGCATCACCCGCACGACGCGGGCCTTCGAGGAGGCGATCGTGGACCTCGCCGCCGAGCGGCCCGTCTCGCAAATCACGATCGGCGAGCTGGCCGACCGTGCCGGGGTCACCCGCGCCACGTTCTACAACCGGTACAGCTCACCGCTGGACCTGCTCATCCAGGTGCTCCGCGCCGACCTGGACCGCGGCCACCTGCTGGAGGCCGAGCACCGCGCGCGGGGCGGATCGGCTCCCGAGTTGCTGCGCCTGGCCACGTCCGAGGTCGCCGACCACGTCGAGCGATTCCTGCCGATATACCGGCACGCCCTCGTCGACCCGGCCGACAGCGGTGTGTACGAGGCCCTCGTACGCCACTTCAGCGACTACACGCTCGCCCTCATGGCCGACGGCCACCACCCGGGACTCCCCGACGCCAACCGTCACGTGATCGCGCAGTTCATGGCGCGCGGCTTCGCGGGAGCCATCCGGGCGTGGCTCGACGACCCCTCCGTCACGAAGGCCGACCTGGTCGACGCGGCCGTGGCCTGCGCTCCCGTCTGGTGGGCGGCCGACGGGAGCTGACGCACGGCCTGGGCTAGACGTCCTTGCTCGTCGGGAGATCCCCCTTGGTCGTGTTCACGTCGATGACCGTGAACGCGGCGCCCTGCGGATCGCTCAGCGCCGCGAACCGCCCGAAGGGACTGTCCATGGGGCCGAAGCGCACGACGCCGCCGAGCTCGGTGGCCTTGGCGACGGCCTCGTCGCAGTCGGGGACGGCGAAGTACACGTTGACGTACGACGGCACCTCGGGCGGGAACTCGTCGCCCATCGCCATCCGGCCGAGCACCGTGTCGTCGCCGACGTTGTACATCCGGTAGTCCATGTCACCGCCGTCCATCTGCTTCTGCGCGTACGGGAAGACCGCCGCGAAGAACGCGTCCGCCTTCGCGGGCTCGCGCGTGAAGACCTCGGCCCAGGCGTAGGCGCCGGGCACGCCCGTGGCCTCGAAGCCCTCGTGGACGCCGCCCTGCCAGACGCCGAAGACGGCGCCGCTGGGCTCGCTGGCCAGGCACATCGTGCCGAAGTCGCCGACCTTCATCGGCTCCATGAGCACCTGGCCGCCGTTCTCCCGGATCTTCGCCGCGGTGGCCGCCGCGTCCGGTGACGCGAGGTACAGGCACCACTGTGACTGGCCCTCCGCTCCGGGCATCGGCGGTACGACGGCCGCGACCGCCTTGTCGTCGACGAAGGCCTGGGTGTAGTTCCCGTACTCCGACGACGCGTCGCCGAAGGTCCAGCCGAGGACCTCGCCGTAGAAACGCTTGGCCCCCTCCACGTCGCTGAACATCGCGTCGGCCCAACAGGGGGTTCCCTCAGGTTGTACGGCCATGATCGCGGCCCTCTCCGGTAGGTCGGGTTGTCCGAATTCTCACGCTAGTCACCCGGAGGGCGGGACGCGCGCCGAACGCCGCGGTCCGTTCCACACTGGACGTATGGCGGATACGACGACGATGCGCGCGTGGGCCGTGACCGAGCCGGGGCCCGTCGAGGGAGGCTCTCTCCAGCTCGTGGAGAAGCCGGTGCCGGTACCTGGGGATGACGAACTGCTCGTGCACGTGCGCGCGTGCGGGGTGTGCCGGACCGATCTGCATGTCACCGAGGGGGATCTGCCGGTGCACAGGCAGAGGGTGACCCCGGGGCACGAGGTCGTCGGGGAGGTGGCGGGGCTCGGGGCCGGGGTAAGTGGCTTCGCGGTCGGTGACCGGGTGGGCGTCGCGTGGCTGCGCCGCACCGACGGCACCTGCGCGTACTGCCTGCGCGGGGCGGAGAATCTGTGCCCGCGCTCCGAGTACACCGGCTGGGACGCCGACGGCGGCTACGCGGAGTACACGACCGTACCGGCCGCGTTCGCCCACCGACTCCCCGCCGGCCTCGACGACGTCGCCCTGGCACCGCTGCTGTGCGCCGGGATCATCGGCTACCGCGCGCTGCGCCGGGCCACCCTCCCGCAGGGCGGACGGCTCGGTCTCTACGGCTTCGGGGGCAGCGCCCATCTGTGCGCCCAGGTGGCGCTCGCCGAAGGGGCCACCGTGCATGTGCTGACCCGGGGCCTGGCGGCGCAGCGGCTCGCGCTGGAGCTGGGGGCGGCCTCGGCGCGTGACGCGTACGAGGCGCCGCCGGAGCCGCTCGACAGCGCGATCCTGTTCGCGCCGGTCGGCGATCTCGTGCCGGTGGCACTGCGGGCGCTCGACCGGGGCGGGGTCCTCGCGGTCGCGGGCATCCACCTCAGCGACACACCGCCCCTGGACTACGAGCACGAGCTGTTCTACGAGAAGGAGTTGCGCAGCGTCACCTCCAACACCCGTGCGGACGCACGGGAGTTCCTCGATCTGGCCGCCCGGCACGACGTGCGCGCGACCACGCACACCTATCCGCTGTCACGGGCCGCGGACGCGCTGACGGATCTCAAGGCCGGCCGCTTCGACGGGGCCGCGGTGCTGGTGAACGACCTCAACGGGTAGGCGGCGCAAGGGGGTTCGCGCGGCTGAGGCGTGCCAGCGCCCCGCGCGCCGGGGCACGGGAAGGATCTCTTCCCCTCCCCGCCTCGATCGACGGTTTACACCCCGCAGGGCGTGAAGCCGCCCCCCGCGCGCGGTTATCGGTCCTGGGCAGGGCTGTTTGGCTTGTACACCGACGACGCGCTCACCCCTGTTCACCTCCCGGGAGGGAATGTGTCCACTCCGGAAAGCGCCCACGGACCCGCCACCGACGAACCCGGCCCCGCGACCCCCGGCAACGCTCAACCACCCACCAGTCTCGGCACCCTGGCGGCACGTCAGCTCGCCACGACCACCAAGTCCGAACCGCAGATGCAGGCCATCACCTCGCGATGGCTGCTGAAGATGCTGCCCTGGGTGGACGTGCGGGGCGGTGCCTACCGGGTCAACCGGCGGCTCCAGCTCAGTGTCGGCCGCGGCCGGGTGCGGTTCGAGCAGAACGGCGCCGACGACATCAAGGTCATTCCCGAGACACTCACCGAACTGCCCGTGCTACGCGGGTACTCCGACACGGAGGTCCTGAAGGAGGTCGCGGGCCGGTTCCGGGTCCGGGAGGTGCGGGCCGGGCAGATCCTCTTCGAGGCCGGACAGCCTGTCACCGAGGCCTACTTGGTCGCGCACGGGCGCTTCACCCGCTACACCGCCGGCAAGTACGACGAGGAGGAGATCCTCGGCGTCGTCACCGACGGCGACCAGATGGGCGACGAGGCGATAGGGCAGTCCGATCCCCTGTGGCTGAGTTCCGTACGGGCCGAGACCGCGGGCGTCCTGCTCGTGCTGCCCTGGGACGTCGTGGCCGAACTCACCGACCGCGTACCGTCGTTGGCCGCGCATCTGGAGGCGTACGCCGAGCGGCAGCGGCTGCCGATGAACCGCAAGGGCGAGGCCGACGTCCCGGTGCAGGCCGGCCACGTGGGCGAGCCGACGCTCCCCGGTGGCTTCGTGGACTACGAACTCGCCCCGCGTGAGTACGAGTTGTCGCTCACGCAGACCGTGCTGCGGGTGCACACCCGGGTCGCCGACCTCTACAACGACCCGATGGACCAGACCCAGCAGCAACTGCGGCTCACCATCGAGGAGATCCGTGAGCGGCAGGAGTGGGAGCTGGTCAACAACCGGGAGTTCGGGCTGCTGCACAGCGTCGACTACACCCAGCGCATCAGCACCTTCACCGGCCCGCCGACCCCGGACGACCTGGACGAACTGCTCGCCATGCGGCGCAAGACACGGCTCTTCCTCGCCCATCCGAAGGCGATCGCGGCCTTCTTCCGGCAGTGCAACAAGCGCGGTCTGGTGCCCGGCACGGTGAACGTCGAGGGGCACGAGATCCCCGCCTGGCGCGGCGTCCCGTTCTTCCCGTGCGGCAAGATTCCGATCACTCCGCAGCACACCAGCAGCATCATCGCGCTGCGCACCGGCGAGGCCGACCAGGGTGTCGTCGGGCTGTTCCAGACGGGTATCCCCGAGGAGTTCCAGCCCGGTCTGAACGTGCGCTTCATGGGCATCGACTCGGCCGCGATCATCCGCTACCTCGTCACCGCGTACTACTCGATGGCCATCCTGGTCCCCGACGCGGCGGGAATCCTGGAGAACGTCCAGATCGGCCGGACCGCCGAATGACGGCGCGGAATACCTCATGACCACCTCCCTCTCGCACCTCATGACCACGTCCCTTTCGCTGCCCGGCCCACCGAACCTGGCCGCCGCCGTACGCGCCAGGCCCACCGGGGCGATCCCCGGCCTCAAGTACCAACCGGCGGTGCCGGCCGACCCCGAGAAGGCCGCGGAGATCGACCGCAGGCTGGAGGCCTGGGCCCGCGAGCTCGATCTGTTCCCGGCCGCGTGGGACGGGGACTTCGCCGGGTTCCAGTTCGGCCGGGCCGTGGTGCTCCAGCACCCGGGCGCGCTCGACCTCGAACGGCTCACCGTCGCGGGCAAGTTGCTGCTCGCCGAGAACATCGTCGACGACTGCTACTGCGAGGAGGACGAGGGCAAGGGCGGCGCGCACCGCGGCCTGGGCGGACGGCTGATCTTCGGGCAGTCGGCGCTCGACCCCTTCCACTCCACCCCCGAATACGAGGAGGAGTGGCGGCACGGAATACAGGCCGACGGCCCGCTGCGCTCGTACCACTTCGCGCTCAAGGACTACGCCCTCCTCGCCACGCCCAGCCAGACCGACCGGTTCGTGCACGACATCGCCCGGCTCCACCTCGGGTATCTCGCCGAGGCCGCCTGGGCGGAGACCCGGTACAAGCCGCGCATCTGGGAGTACCTGGTGATGCGGCAGTTCAACAACTTCCGCCCCTGTCTGTCGATCGTGGACGCGATCGACGGCTACGAACTGCCCGAACAGGTCTACGCCCGGCCCGAGATCCAGCGGGTCACGGCCCTCGCCTGCAACGCCACCACGATCGTCAACGACCTCTACTCCTTCACCAAGGAACTCTCCGACCCCGGCCACCTCAACCTGCCGCAGGTCGTCGCCGCCAACGACCGGCGCGGGCTGAAGGCGGCCTATCTGAAGTCGGTCGACATCCACAACCGGATCATGGACGCCTTCGAGGAGGAGTCCGCGGTGCTGTCCGCCGCCTCCCCCCTCGTCGAGCGCTACACCCAGGGGCTCGCCGCCTGGGTGGCCGGCAACCACGAGTGGCACGCGACCAACAGCCACCGCTACCACCTGCCCAACTACTGGTAACCGTCCGGCCCCTGACGCCCTGTCAGACGTACGACGCTAGGAGTCACCGTTGACCACCGCCGACGCCGGCACCACAGCAGCACCGGTGCCGACCCAGTCCACGTACCAGAACCGTGTCGCGGACTACTGGAACGCCGAAGAGAACCCGGTCAACCTCGCCCTCGGGCAGCTCGACGACCTGTACCACCACCACTACGGAATAGGCGGGGCCGACGAGTCCGTGCTCGACGAACCCGATCCCGTCCGGCGCCGGGAGCGGCTCACCGCCGAACTACACCGTCTGGAGCACGCACAGGCCGAACTCCTCGCCTCCCACCTCGGGCAACTCACCCCGGACGACCGGGTGTTCGACGCGGGCTGCGGTCGAGGTGGGGGCAGTGTGGTGGCGCATCTGCGGTACGGCTGCCGGGCCGACGGGGTGACGATCTCCGCCAAACAGGCCGAGTTCGCCAACGCGCAGGCACGCAAGCGGGGTATCGACGGCAAGGTGCGCTGTCACCACCGCGACATGCTCGACACCGGCTTCCCGACAGGGGAGTTCGCCGCGTCGTGGAACAACGAGTCCACGATGTATGTGGAGTTGGACCTGCTGTTCGCCGAGCACGCCCGGCTGCTGCGCCGCGGCGGACGCTATGTGGTGATCACCGGCTGCTACAACGACACGTACGGCCGGGCCTCGCGCGAGGTGTCCCTCATCAACGCCCACTACATCTGCGACATCCACCCCAGGTCGGAGTACTTCCGGGCGATGGCCCGCAACCGGCTGGTGCCCGTCCATGTCCAGGACCTCACCGAGGACACGATCCCCTACTGGGCACTGCGCAAGCAGGCCGACCACCTGGTGACGGGGATCGAGGACACCTTCCTCGACGCCTACCGCAACGGCAGTTTCCAGTATCTGCTGATCGCGGCCGACCGGGTCTGAGGCTCAGCGCCCGGCGATCCTGGAGGCCGCCTCCGGGAGGCCGGGCACCGGGTCGAGCAGGTCCAGCGTGCCGTGCGCCCGCAACAGGCGCACGGTACGCGGGGCGCACACCACGGCGAACCCCGCCCCACGCTCCAGCACCCGACGGCGGAAACGCAGCACCAGGTTGAGCCCGGTGGAGTCGATGAACGTGGCGCGGCGCAGATCGACGACGTAGGCAGGCGCGCGCAGATCGACGACCAGCAGGCCGTCCCGCGCGCCCAGCAGGGCGTGTTGACCGGGTGCGGGCCAGGACACGAGGAGCGCACACTCCAACTCGCCCTGCCCGACACACCTGTTGTGGTCGACGGGGACCGGCTGCGGCTGGCCCGGGTGCTGACGAACCTGCTGTCCAACGCGCTCAAGTACACCCCGCCGGCGGGCTTACGGAGGTGGGGCTCACGGTCGAGGACAACGCGGACCTGGCGGCGACCTACCGCAAGTTGCTGGAGCGGCAGCGCCACCACGTCACCGCCGTCCACACCGCCCCGGACGCGCTCACCGCGACCGAGTCCGACGTCTTCGACGTGGTCCTGTGCGACCTGGGCCTGCCCGACACCGACGGCTACACGGTGGCCCGTACGGTACGCGCCAGCCCGCACGGCGCCCGGCCGCGACTGATCGCGGTCTCCGGTTTCAGTCAGGGCACCGACCGCTCGCTGTCCCGGGCGGCCGGCTTCGACGCCCATCTCGCCAAGCCGCTCCCGCTGACCGACCTGCTGGAGTTCCTGGAGAGTCCCGAGTAGTCAGGTGTCTTCCTCCAACCGCCCGGCTGTGCTTGCCTGAGGGGCCGTTTTCCGGTGCCCGGGGCGGGAGTTGGCGTATGCGGAAGCCGTGGATCGTAGGTGTGGTGCTGGCCGCGATGCTGCTCGGCGCGTGCACGGACCCGGCGTCCGGACCCGAGGTCGCGCCGCCCACCCCGTCCGTGCCGACCACCACACAACGGCAGGCGCCGGCCTCGCCGAGCAGTGCCCCGGTGGTGAAGTCGGCGCCCCGGGTGCTGTATGTCGGGGACTCCCTCGCGATGGAGAGCCAGAATGTCCTCGGGCGGGAGTTGCGCGGCCAGTTGGACGCGACGTACACGAGTGCCCCGTACTCGGGGACCACTCCGTGCGACTACCTGGAGGGCTCCAAGGAGGGTTCGCTGGTCCCGGCCGGGGACAAGGCACCCGCGCTGGTGCGTGCGCTGCACCCGGACTTCGTGGTGCTCCAGTTCTGGGGCAACGCGTGGGGCTACACGCCCTGCATGGACGGGATCACCTACGACGCCGACCGGGAGGCGTACTTCACGCGGTACAAGGCCGACGTCAAGAAGCTCACCGCGCAGATCGCGACCGCCGGTGGCGCTCAACGGCCCACGCTCGTCTGGGTGTTGCAGGGCCCCGACCCGATCACGCCCGAGCGCGTCCAGGCGGTGAACGCGCTCTACGAGTCCCAGGCCAGGTCGGCGGGCGACCTCGTCGCCGACGCCGGCAGCACCGTGAGCCGCGCCGGAGCCCGCTACACCTGGACCCAGTACCTCCCCTGCACCGCCTACGAACGCGCCCACCCCGACTACTGCACCCAGCCGGGCAACGGCCGCACGGCCCTGCACCTCGACTCGGACTATCTGCACTTCTGCCTGGCGCCGACGACCTCGACGCCCAGGCCGTGCCCGGTCCCCTCCCCCGGCATCCTGCGGATCGCCCGGGAGATCACTCGGGTGATCGGCGACCGAGCTCCGTCTCGATGAGGCGGTTGAGGTGCCGGCGGGCGTCCTGAGTGCTCAACGGGGGTACCTGGCGCAGCCGTTGCAGGGCGAGGCCGTCGGCGAGGGCGGCGAAACGGACCGTGAAGCCGTCGAGGTCCTCGGCGTCGAACTCGCCGTCTGTGACGCCCCGTTGGGCCAGTGCGCGGATCTGCTGGTGCCAGGTCTCGTAGCGATGCGCCTGGCCGCCGCTGAAGGCCGCGTCCGTGCCCTGTTCGCCCGCGTTCCAGTAGTCGAACCACATGCGCCAGTGCCGGTCGGTGTCCTCGGTGAACAGCGCGTCGACGAGCAGCCGCAGCGCCTCGGCACCGCTCGTCGCCTGCTCGGCCGCCTCGCTCAACTCGGCGTAGTAGCGCTCGATATGGAGGACCATCGCCTCGGAGAGGATCTCCTGCACACTGCCGAAGTGGTAGGTGACGGTGCCGACGGAGACGCCGGCCGCCGCCGCCACGTCCCGCACGCCGACGGCGGCGTAACCGCGTTCCGCTATCAACGGGACGGCCGCCTCGACGATGAGCCGGCGGCGCACCTCGGTGGGCTGCCGGGTGCGGTCGGCGGCGGCGACGGCTCGGCGCGGGGACTTGGTGGCCGGCTGGGGCTGCTTGGCGGCCGTCATCCCGACGTCCTCGGGGTGGTGCGGTGCCATGCTCGCTCGGCCACTGTCTCTCCGTTCGCCCGTGCTTCGACGCGACTGTCCATGACGAAGTCCGCGGCCGTGGCGCGCAGCTCCGTCCGCGCCATGATCTCAGCGTCGTAGTCGTCACCGCGGCGCAACCGGATCCGCCACTCCGAGACGGCGTGCGCGGACAGCGGGTCGTCGCCGTGGATGCGGTATGTCTCCCGCGCGCTCTCCTCGTAGCGCAGCCCGTCCGGATACGTCCGCGATCCCCCGTAGTTGGGGTCCACCTCCAGCGTCCACTCCCCCTTGGCGACATCGTGCGTGACGAGTCGCTCGGGGGTCGGCTCGGCGGGCCGGTCGTAGGTCACGTCGAGCGGTGTCGCCTGTTCGGGCTCCTCGAAACGGATCAGCGGCTCGTATCCGGCTTCGCGCAGGGGCAGTTGTACGGCGCTCTCGGCCGGGACGATCCGCAACTCGCCGCGCTCGCCGTGCGGCCAGACCCACGGCCAGTACGTGTCGGAGACGGCGAGCCGAATGCGGTGGCCGGGCGGGAGGGCGTAGCCGATGCCGGTCAGCTCGAACTCGATGTCCTCGTACGTCCCCGGTGTCCACTCGACGGCCTGGTCACGGCCGTGCCTGCTCAGCAGGTTGAGCACGCCCCGGGTGACGAGCGTGGACGAGCCGTCCGGGGCCACGTCGCACAGCCGGGCGATGACGTGGGCGCGCGGGGTGCTGCTGTCGAGGCGGAGCCGGACGCGCGGGCGGCCGAGGATCTCGACGCGTTCGGTGAGCGGTTCGGAGTCGAAGCAGACCGAACGGCCGTCCTCCTCGCGCTGGTCCGGCGGCAGGTCGCTCGCGTTGCCGAAGGGGAAGAAGCGCCCGGCGTCGAGGCCGGTGTGCTGCGGGGAGCGTACGACCACGGGGTCCGCGCTCGCACCGAGGGGACGTGAGTCCCAACTGACCTGCTGGCTCGGCCACTTGGCGTCACCCACCCAACGGCCGGGCAGCACGTCGTACGACGTCGCAGGCGGGACCGGGTCGGTGATCCAGGCCCGCAGCAGGGGCTCCGCCATGGCTCCCGTGTCGATGCCCTTGAGGTGCTGGTCCCACCAGCGCAGGGTCTCCTGGAGGAAGCCGATGGCGGGGCCGGGCGGCAGGCCGCGGTCGGGGTACTGGTGCGACCACGGGCCGACGATGCCCCGGACGCGGTCCTCTGGCAGGTGCTCGACGAGCCGCAACACGGCGTCGCGGTACGGGTCGTTCCAGCCGCCGACCGCGAGGACGGCCGCGTCGATGGCGGTGTAGTCCTCGCAGACGCTGCCGTGCTTCCAGTAGTCGTCGCGCTGTTGGTGGTCGAGCCAGGTGTGCAGGAAGGGTTCGAGGGCGTCGAGGCGCTCGCGCCACATCGGCACCCAGCGGTCCGCACCGACGCTCACCGGGTCCGGCGGCCGGGACGCGAAGGCCAGCATGGTGCCCGCCCAGGCGAGCATGTCGATGCCGAGGACGGCGCCGCCCGTGTAGTGGACGTCGTTGTCGTACCGGTCGTCGGTCGAGCAGACGGTGACGATCGCCTTGAGCGGTTCGGGCGCGAGGGCGGCGATCTGGAGGGCGTTGAAGCCGCCCCAGGAGATGCCGAACATGCCGACCTTGCCGGTGCACCAGGGCTGTGCGGCAAGCCAGTTGACGACGTCGACGCCGTCCGCGAGTTCCTGCGCGTCGTACTCGTCGCCGGGCAGGCCCTCGCTGTCGCCGTGGCCCCGGATGTCGACACGGACGGAGGCGTAACCGTGTCCTGCGTACCAGGGGTGGCGCTGGGCGTCGCGCGGTGCCGTCCAGTCGCTCTTGCGGTACGGGAGGTATTCGAGCAGCGCGGGTACGGGGTCCGACTCGGCGTCATCGGGCCGCCAGATGCGGGCGTGCAGCCGGGTCCTTCCGTCCCGGGTGGGGATCCAGACGTCCTCACGGACGACCTGGCGCTCGAACTGTTCGCGGTACTTCACAAAGCTCCTTCTGCCACAGGGGCGTTGAGGGGACGCCAGCGTCGGACGCGGTGGCCGTCGGCGCCGTGTTCGGTCCAGATGTCGTCGCCGTCCGCCGCGTCGGCCCAGTCGGCGGTGTCGTCGACGTAGGGCAGTGCATCGGGGTCGGGTTCGAGGGCGGCCGCCATGAGTTGGCGGGTGTAGGGGTGTTGGGGGTCGGCGAAGACTGTCTCCGTCGGGCCCTCCTCGACGACGACTCCGTGGCGCAGGACCACGACCCGGTCCGCGATGCCCCGTACGACGGCCAGGTCGTGGCTGATGAACAGACAGGCCAGGTCGCGCTCGCGCCGCAGGTCGTCGAGGAGTCGGAGCACGTCGGCCTGGACCGACACATCCAAGGCGGTGGTGATCTCGTCGGCGATCAGGACGTCCGGCTCACCCGCCAACGCCCTTGCGATGCCTATGCGTTGGCGCTGACCGCCGGAGAGCTGCGCGGGCAGGCGGTCGGCGAGGGCGGGGTCGAGCCGTACGTCGGAGATCAGCTGTCGGGCCCGCTCGGTCGCCTCCGTGCGGTCGGTCACCGTGCCGAAGAAGCGCAACGGGTGGCGGACCGCGTCGCCCACGGAGCGGCGGGGGTTGAGCGAGGTGTCGGCGTTCTGGAAGACGAGCTGTACCCGGCGGCGCAGCGACAGCGGTCGTTGCTGCGCGGGTCGGGCGAGGTCGCCGTCCGCGTGGTTCATTGTGCCGCCGGACGGGGTGCGCAGTCCGGCCAGGCTCCACGCGAGGGTGGACTTGCCGCTGCCCGACTCGCCTACAAGGGCGAGGACTTCGCCGCGCCGGACGTCGAAGGAGACGCCGTGGACGGCGCGGGTGCTGCCGTAGTCGATGGTGATGTCCTGCGCGGAGACGGCCACGGGGGCGTCGGCGGGGACTTCCGCCCGGGGCCTGACCTCCCGCTCCCCCGCCTCGCCGACGACCGCGAGCCCGGTGTCGTCGAGGCGCGGCACGCTCGCCAACAGGCGCTTGGTGTACGGGTCTTGGGGCTGGGCGAACAGCTGCCTGGTGGGCGCCGATTCCACCACGCGGCCGGACCGCAGGACGGTCACCTCGTCGGCCATGTGCGCGACGACGCCGAGGTCGTGGCTCACCAGCACGGCGGCGAGGCCGAGTTCGTCGCTCAGGGCGGCGATCAGGTCGAGGACGCTGCGCTGGGTGATGACGTCCAGGCCGGTCGTCGGCTCGTCGAGGACCAGGACCTTGGGGCGGGCCGCGATGGCCATGGCGATGGCGACGCGCTGCTGCTGGCCGCCGGAGAGTTCGTGCGGGTAACGGCGGGCGAGTTCGGCGGGGTTCGGCAGCCGGACCTGTTCGAGGAGTTCCTCGACGGGCACGTCACCGCCCGCCTCGGCGATCTGCCGGCCGATGCGCATGGAGGGGGTGAGGGCGTGGCCGGCGTTCTGGCCGACCATCGCGACCGTTCCGCCGCGCAGCTGTCGCAACTCCCGTGCGGGCAGGGCGAATACGTCGGCGCCGGCCACCTCGACCGAGCCCCCGGTGATCCGGGAGCCGTGTCGCAGGTGGCCGAGGAGGGTCGCGGCGATGGTCGACTTGCCGCTGCCGGACTCACCGACGAGGGCGTGGGTCTGGCCCTCGGCGACGTCCAGGGACACCTCGTGCACGACGGGTATGTCCTGGCCGCCCGAACGGTAGGCCACGGAGAGGGAGTTGACGGACACGATCGAGGCCATCAGGAGCCCTCCCTGATCCGGTCGACGCCCCACGCCTTGGACAGGCCGTCGGCCGCGAGGTTGAGCCCGACCACGAGGGTGGCCAGGGCGATGATGGGGGCGATGCTGGCCATCGGGACGACGGTGATGGCGGTGCGGTTCTCGGCGACCATCAAGCCCCAGTCGGGAGTGGGCGGGTCGGCGCCGAAGCCGAGGAAGGACAGCGAGGAGATCAGCAGGACGACCCAGGAGGCCCGCATCGCGAACTCCACGCACACCACGTCGGTGATGTTCGGCAGGATCTCCCGGCGCAGGATCGACCAGGTGCTCTCGCCGCGGGCGCGGGCCGCGGTCACGTAGTCGGCGGGGACCACCGCGAGGGCGGCGCCGCGGACGACACGGACGACCTGCGGGACGTAGGTGATCGCGACGGCGAGGACGATGACCGACGGGCCGGTGCCGAGGGCGGTCACGACGACGAGCAGTGCGAGGACCGAGGGGATGGACAGGATCGCGTCCAGGACCCGGCCCAGTACGTCGTCGAACCAGCCGCCGCGCAGGGCCGCCGCGCAGCCGATGACCGTGCCGAGGGCGACGGTGATCAGGGTCGCGGTGACGGAGATGCCGAGCGCGTACCGGCCGCCGTAGAGGACGCGGGCGAGGACGTCCCGGCCGTACTGGTCGGTGCCGGCCCAGTGGCTCCAACTCGACCCGAGGAGGGCATGGTCGGCGTCGTTGGCGATCGGGTCGTAGGAGGTGAGGAGGGGGGCGAGCAGCGCGATCAGGACGTGTACGGCGACGATCGCGAGGCCGACGAGTGCGGTGCGGGAACTGCTCACGGTGCGCCAGGCGCGGACGGTGCGGGCGCCTCGTACGGTGGTCGGCGCGGCGGTGTCGAGCGTGGTCATCGAGTCCTCCCTCGGGTGCGGAGCCTGGGGTTGAGGGCCATGGTGGCGAGGTCGGCCGCGAGGTTGCAGACGACGTAGACGACCGCGCTGATGAGGGCGATGGCCTGGATGGTGGGCAGGTCGCGGTTCTGCACGGAGGAGAGCATCAGCTTGCCGATGCCCGGGTAGTTGAAGACGTTCTCGACCACCGCGACCCCGCCGACCAGCCAGGCGACGTTGAGCGCGATGACGTGCAGGGTGGGCAACAGGGCGCTGGGCAGAGCGTGTCGGGTGACGACCCGCCAGGTGGAGAGGCCCTTGAGGCGGGCGGTGGTGACGTACTCGGTGGCCATCACGTCGATGACCGAGGTGCGGGCCATGCGGACGATGTACGCGGCCATCACCACGGCGAGGGCGAGCGCGGGAAGCCATACGGCGGGCAGGAGTTGGGAGACGCTGGCGTCGGGGCCGTAGAGGACGACCGCGGGGAACCACGGGAGGGCGACCGAGAAGCACAGGACGAGCACGGTGGCCACGACGAACTCGGGGACGCTCATGCCGACGAGGCTGACGGTGGAGATCACGTGGTCGGGCCAGCGGTCGCGGTACAGGCCCGCGAGGATGCCGAGGACGATCGAGCCGGTGACCGCGAAGAGGACCGTGACGATCGCGATCAGCGCGGAGTTGCCCAGGTACATGGACACTTCGCCGCCGACGGCCTTGCCGGAGACGAGGGAGGTGCCGAAGTCGCCGTGCAGGGCGCCCCAGACCCAGTCCCAGTACCGCTCCCAGGCGGGCCGGTCGAGCTTCAGCTGCTTGCGCAGGGCCGCCACGGCGTCCGGGGTCGCGTCCTTGCCGAGGATCTGGGTGGCGACATCGCCGGGCAGGGCCTGGACGGCGAGGAAGACGAGGATGGAGGAGAGGAAGAGGGTGCCAAATGCCGCCGCGATACGGCGGGTTATGAAGGAGAGCATGGTCAGGCTCCCTTCAGGCCGATGTTGAGGTAGTCGAACTCGAAGCCGTGCTCGGCGTATCCGCGCACCTTGCGGGAGATGCCGACGAGCCGGTCGGCGAACATCGGGGTCATCGCCCCGCCTCTCTCGATCACCAACGTCTGCGCCTCGCCGTAGAGTTCGCGCCGTTTGGTGTCGTCGATCTCGGCGCGGGCCTTGTCGAGCACCGCGTCGAACTGCTTGTCGGACCAGGCGGTCTCGTTGTAGGAGGAGCCGCTGCGGAAGATCTGGGTGAAGAGCTGGTCGACGGGCCGGCCGGTGAACCAGTAGGTGGCCATCAGCGGCTTCTTCATCCAGATCTGCGTGTAGTACGAGTCCGCGGAGGCCGTCTTGACCTTGATCCGGATACCGGCGCGCTTGGCCGAGTCCTGGTAGGCGAGTGCCATCGGCGTGAACAGCGGGTCGTAGGAGGAGGTGTAGAGGTCCATCGCCAGACCCTCGTGGCCCGCCTGTTTCAGGAGGTACTTCGCCTTCTCCGGGTCGTGCTTCGGATGCGCGGAGATGTACGCGGGGTAGTTCGGCGGTACGGGGTTGTCCCAGCCGGGGGTGCCCGCGCCCTGGAGGGCGACCTTGACCACGTGCTCGGGGTCGTAGGCGAGCTTCATCGCCTGGCGGACGCGGACGTCGGTGAAGGGCTTCTCGGTGGTGAGCATCGGGAGGACGTACCACTGGGCGTTCTTCACGCGGGCGATGGTCGCGCGGTCCGAGGCGGCGACCACGCGGGCGGTCGCGAAGTCGAGGTTGGTCTGCGAGAGCAGGTCAACCTGCCCTGCCAGTAGGGCATTTGAGCGGGCCGACATGTCGGCGACCGAATAGAAGGCGATCGCGTCGAGGACGGGGCGGCCCGCGAAGTGGTCCTTGTACGCGGTGACGCGGCCGGGGCCCGCCGGTGCGAACGACTCCAGCTTGAAGGGGCCGGTGCCGATACCGGTGCGGCCGATGGACTTCGCGCTGCCGTCGGGGATGACGTAGCAGTTGTAGTGCGTCAGCAGGCTCGGGAACTCGGCGTTCGGGCTCTTCAGCGGGACGACGAGGGTGTGGGCGTCGGGCGTGCCCAGCTTCTCCGGGTCGATCAGCGGGGCGAGCACCGCGGCCTGCGGGGACGCCGTCGCCTTGTCGAGGATGTGGCGCAGCGTGTAGGCGGCGTCGGCGGAGGTGAAGGCGCGGCCGTTGTGGAAGGCGACGCCCTTGCGGAGCCGGAAGGTCCAGGTGCGGGCCTTGGCGTCGGTCTCCCAGGACTCGGCGAGGTCGGGGGCCAGCTCACCGTTCGCGGCGACGCGGACGAGCCGGTTGTAGAGGGCGCCCAGGTACTCGTACGCGGACAGGGAGCTGGCCGGGTCGAGGGTCTCGGCGTCGGAGGCGGGCGGCCGGGCGATGCGCAGGGTGCCGCCGCGGTCGGGGGCGCCCTTCGCGGCGGCGGCCGGCAGGACGGGAGCGGCCTCCGCCCCGGAACAGCCGGTCAGCAGCCAGGACCCGCCGAGCGCGGCGGCCGAGGCGACGCCCGCGGCGAGCACCGACCGGCGGCCCGGGTGGTGGATGTCGGACATGTACCGACCGTCCTTGTCGCTATTCGTTCAGCCGAACGATTGAGTGAAGTTGGTGAACGATAACCAGGGGATGGTTTCCCGCCAACCCTTTGGCGGCGGAAATTAACGTCCGAAACGCACTGGTTACGCGAAGAAGGTGTGCGGGGGCCGCAGGGACGGGCCTCGCGGCGGCTCCGAGGGCGGTCGCTCAGCCGGTGATCTCGCGAGCCCAGGGCAACAACGCCCGCTCCACGAGAACGACGACATAGAAAAGCAGCACGCTCATCGCGCTGAGCAGGGTCATCGCGGCGAAGGCGAGAGGGGTGTCGGCGTTGCCGCCCGAGGCCACGATGACGTATCCGAGGCCCTGGTCACCGCCCGCGAATTCGCCGACGACCGCGCCGACGACGGCCAGGGTGACGCCGAGGCGCAGGCCGGTGAAGACCTGGGGCAGGGCCCAGGGGATGCGGAGTTTGCGGTAGGTCTGCCAGCGGGAGGCGGTGAGGGAGCGGGCCAGTTCGGCCAGTTCCAGGGGGACCGAGGTCAGCCCGGCCATGGTCGACACGACGACGGGGAACCAGGCGAGCAGGGCGACCATGAACACCTTCGGGGCGGTCCCGAAGCCGAGCCAGACCACGAGGAGCGGGGCCACCGCGATCTTGGGTACGGCGTTGACGGCGACCAGGAGCGGCATGACCGCGCGTTCCACGCCACGGGACGCGGTGAGCAGGACGGCGGTCGCGAGTCCGGCGCCCACGGCCAGGCCGAAGCCGACGGCCGTCTCGGTGAACGTCTGCCAGGTCTGCCGGAGCAGATAGCCGGGCAGCCGGTCGAAGGCGTCGACCACATCGGGCGGCGACGGCAGCAGGAACGGCCGGATGTCGAAGGCGACCGTGATCAGCCACCACCCGGCCAGGGCGCACACCGCCGCCAGGACCGGCGGTCCCGCCGACAGGACGCGTCTCACGCGGAGGGCCTGCGACCGATGGTCGAGTAGGTGAAGTGGCCGCGCAGCACGAGCCGGGGGTCGGCCACCAGCCGGTCCAGCTCGTCGAGTTGGGCCTCCGTCATACCGGCCGCCAGGAAGTCCTCCCGCGCCTGCGCGATGTTCGCGCCGATCAGCATCGCCCCCGCCGTACCGCCCGGCCAGGACCGGGCCTGGATCACGGTGTCCACGTCGGTCAGGCCCGCCTCCAGCATGGCGGCGGGCACCCGTCCCGCCCAGGTGGGGTCGTTGCCGTGGGCGGGCAGGACGCGTTCGACGAGCAACTCGTGGTAGTGGTCGACCAGTTGGGCCGCCTCGGCGGTCGGGGCGGCCAGCACCAGCTTGCGGAAGGTCGTCTCGAAGTCCTCCACCACCAGCGCACCACCGGGTGCGAGCCCCGCCGCGAGCCTTCGAAGGATGGCTTCCCGTCCGGGCAGGTGCAGCAGCACCAGCCGGGCGTGGATCACGTCCCAGGGTCCGTCCGGCACCGGGTCGCTCTCCAGGTCGTGCACCAGTACGTCGTACGGCGGACTCGGCGGCAGATGACGGGTGTTGACGTCGGTGGCCAGTACCCGCCCGGTCGATCCCGCCGCGCGGGCCAGCCAGGCGGCGATGCTGCCGCCCCCGGCGCCGGTCTCCAGACAGCGCCGACCGGTCAGGTCACCGAGGGACGACAGCCGCGAGATCGTGAACTCGTCGAGGATCGCCGGGAGTTGACCGTGCCGGTCGACGGCCTCCGGGTGGTCGTTGTCGAAGACGTACGGGAGCGGGGCCTCCACCTCCGTCAACTCCCCTTCATGGCCGCGAAGTCGACCACGTCCTGGGGTTCCATCCCGGGCTGGATGACACCGGCGTTCTGGAGGCTGGTGATGGCCCGCCGCATCCGCGCCTCGGTGATCAGGCCGATGGACGACTCACCCTCGGCCGTCACGGACGGCGTCATCAGTTTGATCTCCGCGGCCGCGGCCGTGGCGTCCGTCTCCGGGTGCTTGGCGTGCAGCAACTTCCCTGCCTCGTCGGGGTGTTGGATCGTGTACTTCAGCCCCTTGAGCAGAGCCGTGCGGAAGCGCTTGACCAGGTCCGGTTTCTTGGCGGCGATGGAGGCCGTGGTGACGGTCGCGTTGCCGTACAGGTCGGGCAGGTAGGTGCTGTAGGGGAACACCACCACGTGTTTCGACCTGGCCTGCACGGTGGCCTTCTCGATCGTGGGCCGGCCGATCAGGAACGTGCTGAGCGCGTCGGCCTTTCCGCTCGCGAGGGCCGGCCCCAACTGGACGGGCTGGACCGCGATCCAGTGGATTCCGGCGGAGTCGATACCGGCGAGCTTGGCGTAGCCGGGGAAGAGCAGCTGGTTCACGGAATTGGCGGCGGCCGCGATCCGTTTGCCCTTGAGGTCCTTCGGGGCGGTGATGCCCGAGCCCTGCATCGCCATGATGGAGACGAGGGTCCGCTGGTGGATGGCGAGCACGGCGCGGAAGTCGCGGTAGGCCGTGGAGTTCTTGGCGCCCGCTGAGATCATCGCGCCCGTGAAGTCCAAACTCGTGAACTGCGCATTTCCGGAGGCGAGGGCCTTGAGGTTCTCGCCGGTGGCCTTTCCGAGTTCAATCTTCACGTCGATTCCCGCCTGCCCGAAATAGCCTTTCTGCTCGGCCACCCAGGCGAAGGCGTCCCGTCCCGCCGCACCGAAGGCGGTGACGTAGGTGATGTGATCCTTGGCCGAACTCGGGCTCTTGGAGGAGGAGTTGGAGTCACAGGCAGCGGCGGCCAGTAACGTGACCGCCGTACAGAACACCGTCGCCGTGCGGTATGAGCGGATCATGCGACCTCCCCTGACGGGGGAATGGGTGGGCGGACGGCGGCACTTGACGGGGCTTTATCGCCGGGGTCGCGATCAGGAAAAGCGTACGCGCGCATGTCACAATCCAGCAGAGCGATTTTCGGTACTCCGCGCACGGCGGCCGACGGGAGTCGACGCGTGATCCAACTACGGGGTGTGTCCAAGGAGTTCGCGCACCGGCGAGGCTCCGTCGAAGCGCTTCACGGCATCGATCTGGAGGCGGCCGACGGCGAGTTCGTGGCCGTCGTCGGACGGTCCGGCTGCGGGAAGTCGACGCTGCTGCGGCTGATCGCCGGGCTGGTGCCGCCGACGCGGGGCGAAGTGCTGATGGGCGGCCGGGCCGTCACCGGGCCGCGCCGCGACTGCGCCGTCCTCTTCCAGCGCCCGGCGCTGCTGCCGTGGCGTTCGGTGCTGGACAACGTGCTGCTGCCTGCGGAGATTGCGGGCGAGCGGCGCAACGGCTCGCGCGAACTGGCGCTGGGACTGATCGAGACGATGGGCCTCGACGGCTTCCAGCGCCGCCTGCCGCACGAGTTGTCCGGCGGGATGCAGCAGCGGGTGGCGCTGTGCCGGTCGCTCATGCGGCGGCCCCGGGTGCTCTTGATGGACGAGCCGTTCTCCGCGCTCGACGCGCTCACCCGGGACGAGTTGTGCGCCGAGTTGCAGCGGACGCACCGCGAGCATCCGTCCACCGTCGTCCTCGTCACGCACTCCGTGGACGAGGCTGTCCTGCTCGCCGATCGGGTGGTCGTCCTCACGCCCCGGCCCGGCCGGATCCGTACGGTCCTCGACATCACCCTGCCCCGTCCGCGCACCCGCGCCGAGGCCGGCCAGGCAGAGCAACTGGCCCGGCGAGCGGCCGAGTTGCACGCGCTGCTGCTGGACAGCGAGAGCTGATCCCACCCGGGCCACGACCACGACGAGCCGGGACGCTCCTGGCACGTCACGATCAACCTGCCCAGAACCGCGATGTGGTGCCAGTACCTCGGCCTCGTCGACCCGGCGGCAGCTGACAGCGGCTGAAGAACACTCCCTGCGCGGGATCGAGCAGGCCCCGATGGCTTCCATGAGCCGGAGCCTGCTCCCCTCGACCACCCGTCACCGGTGACGTGTCCCGTCCGGCCGTCACTCCCCCGCGAAGGCCTTCTCCAGTGCGGCGAGGTCGAACTTGCTCATCGCCATGAAGGACTCCGTCGCGCGGGCGACCTTCGCCGGGTCCGGGTCGGTGATCATCTCGATGAGCCGGCTGGGGACGACCTGCCAGGACACGCCGAACTTGTCCTTGAGCCAGCCGCAGGGGCCGGGCTCGCCGCCGTCGGTGAGCTTGGTCCAGTAGTAGTCGATGTCCTCCTGGTTCTCGCACGGGATCTGGAAGGACACCGCCTCGGTGAACTTGAACTCCGGGCCGCCGTTCAGCCCCACGAACTTCTGGCCGAAGGCCGTGAACTCCACGGTGAGCACCGTGCCCGCCGGCTGCGGGGCGCCCTCGCCGTAGTGGCTGATGCGACCGATGCTGGAGTTCTTGAAGATCGACACGTAGTGGTGGGCGGCTTCCTCGGCCCGGCCCTCGAACCAGAGGCAGGTGGTGAATCCGTCGGTGGGTGCGTCGGTGGTCATGAGCTCCTCCATGAGCTGCGGGTGCATCGAACACGGTCATCTGTATCGACCGGGGCGAGCCCCGAAACTCATCGGTCAACTGGAAAGTCCCCTGCGGCGTCGCGCCCCGAAAGGGGCGCGGGGAACTGCGCGCCCAGCCCCCACCGGACCCGCAGATTGATCCGCCCCCCGCCAGCGGAGCGCTTAGGCTCCGATCACATGACGTCCACGCAGGCAGACAGCGTCCAGCCGACCCGTATCAACCCGTTCCGCATCGACATCCCGCAGGCCGACCTCGACGACCTGCACGCCCGCCTGGACCGCACCCGCTGGCCCGACGACCTGCCCGGCACCGGCTGGGCGTACGGCGTACCGGCCGACTATCTGCGGGAGCTGGTCCGGTACTGGCGGCACACGTACGACTGGCGTGCGGCCGAGGCGGAGCTGAACGCGTGGCCGCAGTTCACGACCACCATCGACGGGTCGAACGTCCACTTCGCGCACATCCGCTCCCCGGAGCCGACCGCCACCCCGCTGATCCTCACCCACGGCTGGCCGGGCTCGATCGTCGAATTCGTGGACATCGTGGGCCTGTTGACCGACCCGGCGGCCCACGGCGGCGACCCCGCCGACGCCTTCCACGTGGTCGTACCCAGCATCCCCGGCTTCGGGCTGTCCGGGCCCCCGGCCGACACCCGCTGGGAGGCGGGCCGGATCGCCGACGCCTGGGCCGAGTTGATGCACCGGCTCGGCTACGAACGGTTCGGCGCGCAGGGCGGCGACTGGGGCTCGGCGATCTCCCGCGAGCTGGGCCGCGCCCACCCCGACCGGGTCATCGGA
Organism: Streptomyces sp. NBC_01288; assembly: GCF_035982055.1. Classification (NCBI taxonomy): domain Bacteria; kingdom Bacillati; phylum Actinomycetota; class Actinomycetes; order Kitasatosporales; family Streptomycetaceae; genus Streptomyces; species Streptomyces sp. NBC_01288. Next base: position 9,833,965 of record NZ_CP108427.1, on the reverse strand, counting down.
GTCCACCTCAACCTGCTGCCGGGCGCGCAGGCACTCACCGAGCCCACCGCTGAAGAACTGGCCGCGCTCAGCCCCGAGGAGCGGGCGGACACTCAGGAATCCTGGCGCCGCTGGACCGCCTGGTCGCGCGAGGGCACCGGATACGCCGTCCTCCACGCCACCCGCCCGCAGACTCTGGCGTACGCCCTCACGGACTCGCCGGTCGGCCAACTCGCCTGGATCGTCGAGAAGTTCAGGGAGTGGACCGACTCGGAGGAGCTGCCCGAGGAGGCCGTCGACCGGGACCGGCTGCTCACGAACGTGATGCTGTACTGGCTGACGGGGACGGCCGGTTCGGCCGCCCGTATCTACTACGAGCGGGCCCACGCCACCGGCGCCCGGGCCGCCGCGCCCACGCTCCCGTCCACCACCCCCACCGCGCTCGCCGTCTTCCCGGCCGAGATCCAGATCCCGCTCCGCCACAAGGCCGAGCGCACCGAGAACATCGTCCGCTGGACCAGGCTCGACCGGGGCGGCCACTTCGCCGCGATGGAGGAACCGGACCTGCTGGCAGCGGACGTACGGGCCTTCTTCCGGCAGCTGCGCGCAGCGGGCTCCGGGTGACCCCTCTGCTCACGGCGAATCTGCTGAGGGCCTAGAAACCCCCAGGCGGGGGCGTTGTCGGCCGACAGTGGAGACAGGTCACGACACTCTCGACACCCTCGACACCCTCGACAAGGAGTGCCCATGTCTCCACTCACGGCCGGTTTCGCGCCGGCCCTCATGCCCCGCGCCGAGGAGGGCGACACCCCGTCCTCCCGCTTCGACGACCACCTCGCCGCCCAGCTCCTCGGGCAGCGGATCGTCTTCCTCGGCACCCAGGTCGACGAGGTCTCCGCGAACCGGGTCTGCGCCCAGTTGCTGCTCCTGTCCGCGGAGGACCCGCGCACGGACATCAGCCTGTACATCAACAGCCCCGGCGGCTCGGTGACGGCGGGCCTCGCCATCTACGACACGATGCGGCTGATCCCGAACGACGTCGCCACGCTGGCCATGGGTTTCGCGGCGAGCATGGGCCAGTTCCTGCTCAGCGTCGGCACCCACGGCAAGCGCTACGCCCTCCCCCACGCGCGGGTCATGATGCACCAGCCGTCGGCGGGCATCGGCGGCACCACCGCCGACATCGAGATCCAGGCGGAGAACCTGGACTTCACGAAGAGGACCATCGAGCGGCTGACCGCTCAGCACACGGGCCAGAGCGAGGAGACGATCTCCCGCGACGGCGACCGCGACCGCTGGTTCACGGCCGAACAGGCCAAGGAGTACGGCATGGTGGACCGGATCGTCGCCTCCCTGGACGACGTGCGCCCGGCCGCCTCGAAGCGACGGATGGGGCTCTGACATGGGGACGTACACGATTCCGAACGTCGTCGAGCGGACCCCGAACGGCGAGCGTTCGTACGACGTGTTCAGCCGGCTGCTGTCCGAGCGGATCATCTTCCTCGGCACCGACATCGACGACGGGGTCGCCAACGTCGTGATCGCGCAACTCCTCCATCTGGAGTCGTCGGCGCCGGAGCGGGAGCTCGCGATCTACATCAACTCGCCCGGCGGATCGTTCACTTCACTGATGGCCATCTACGACACCATGACGTACGTGCAGGCCCCGATCTCGACGTTCTGCGTCGGTCAGGCCGCGTCGACGGCGGCCGTGCTGCTGGCCGGCGGGGACCCCGGGCGTCGGTTCGTCCTGGAGCACGCGCGCGTGCTGCTCGGTCAGCCGGCGAGCGGCGGGCAGCGTGGCATGGTCTCCGATCTCGCCCTCCAGGCGAAGGAGATGGTGCGGATCCGCTCCCAGGTGGAGGAGGTGCTGTCCCGGCACACCCACCACGACATCGCCACGCTGCGCGCCGACATGGACCGCGACAAGGTGTTCACCGCGCCGGAGGCCGTGGCGTACGGCCTGGCCGACGAGGTGGTCAGCCGACGCCTCGGCCCGTCCTGAGCGGCGCCGTCAGGCGGCGACCAGACTGAGCTGCGCGTTGTACGGCGAAGTGACCCTGCCCTGACGCCTGTTGCGGCGCTGGCCCAGTTCGTCTCCGGCCAGCGACAGCAGGTCGCCGAGGTCGAGACCGAGGGCGTGGGCGGCGGCCGCGAGGACCTCCGAGGAGGCCTCCTTGCGGCCCCGCTCCACCTCCGAGAGATACGGCATGGAGATCCGGGCGGCGTCGGCCACGTCCTTCAACGTGCGTTCCTGGGCGAGGCGTTCGCGTCGTAGGACGTCACCGACCAGGTCGCGCCACAAAGGCTCCTTGGGCGCGGGAACCTGTGGCTCCGGCAGGTGAGGGGCCGGCTCGTGCGGGCGCAGCGGAATCACGCGGGCTTGGTTCGGCGCTTGGTTGCTCACCCCCTCAGACTAAAAGCCTTGGACGTGAGGGCAAGGGATCAGCATTCTGCCCTGGGGGGAATCGCCGATACGAAAGGGTGCCGGAACGGTGCTGCGCGACACATTCGACAGAGCGGCCGAGCGCTACGACCGGGCCCGCCCCCGGTATCCGCGCCCCCTGGTCGACGAACTGGCCCGCACGGCGGACCTCGGCCCGGCCGGCCGGGTCCTGGAGATCGCCCCCGGCACCGGTCAACTCACCGTCCCGCTCGCCGGGTTCGGCTGCCGGCTGACCGCCGTGGAACTGGGCCCGTCGCTCGCGGCGGTGGCCCGGCGCAATCTGAGCGCGTTTCCGCGGGTGGACGTACAGGTCGCGGACTTCGAGCTGTGGGAGGTGCCGGACGAGCCGTTCGACCTGGCGGTGATCGCGACGGCGTACCACTGGTTCGATCCCGGGAGGTTCCTCGCGAAGACGGCGTCCGCGCTGCGTCCCGGCGGGCACCTCGCGGTCGTCACCACGCACCATGTGGCGGGCGGCACGCAGGACTTCTTCGACCGGATACAGCGCTGCTACGAACGCTGGGACCCGGCCACCCCGCCCGGCTTCCGGAGTCCCACCGAGGACGAAACGGCAACGGACACACGGGAGTTCGAGCACTCCGCGCACTTCGAGGACGTCACGGTGTGGCGGGGCGCGCAGGAGATCACGTACACGACCGACGAGTACCTCGACGTCGTGCTCACGTACTCGAACCATCTCGCGATGGACGAGCCCTCGCGCCAGGGCCTGCTGGCCTGTCTGCGGGAGCTGCTGGATACGCGGCACGACGGCCGGGTCACCAAGCGGTACCTGCACGAGCTGATCACGGCCACCCGGAGCGGGGCGTGAGGGTCTAGCGGTCCTCTCCGCCCAGGTACACCACGGCGCGCACCCTCTTGCCGACCGGGACCCGTTCGACGCTCACCTGCGCGGCCAGGGCGTGGACTATCTCCAGGCCGTGCCGGCCGATGCGCTCGGGGTCCCGGGCGAAGAGCCGGGGCAGGGCGACGCTGCTGTCGCAGACGGACACCGTCACCGAGGTGTCCGTGCCCTCCAGCTCCAGGATGTACGGCCCGTTGCTGTGGCGATCCGCGTTGGTGACCAACTCGCTCACCACCAGCAGCAGTTCACCGTCGGACTGGTCGTCGATCGTGGCGCACCACTCGGTTCTGAGCTGCTCCAGGAACTGGTGCGTGAAGTGCCGGGCCGCGGAGATGCAGCCCGGTTCTCCGGTGTAGTGCGCCGCCCGCCTCAGCGGTTCCACGGGCACGTCGAAACGAGTCGGTATCACTACCCCGTCCCGGTGGTCGATCATGCGTGTCTCTCTCGGAAGGCGGCACTGCCGGTCGCTGTCGTACCAGTGCTCGTACCCAGCCCCACGCCCGGCAGTCCCCCCGATCAGAGTGACGGTGAAATCGACCCCGACGAAACCGGCGCGCTGAAGCTCGACGACGAGGTCGTGGTCGTGTCGGAAGCGAGCGATTCGGGTGGGGCGGACGAGGCCGAGGAGGCGGAAGAGGCTGACGACGACTCCGTGGACGGAGGCTCGGAGGACGGGGACTCCGAACTCGGGGACGAGGAGGACGGCGAGGACGGCGCGCTCGACGTCGGCGGGCACGGGCTGGTGGACGTGCCGGGCGTTCCCGGCGTGCCGGGGGCCGTGGAGGCGCACGGCGACGGGGAGTTGGAGGACGGCGAGGTCGGCGGGGACACGGTCACCGAGGGGCTGGCCGGGTTCACCGGCGGCGGGGTCTTGTGGTCGTGCTTGCCCGTGTCGCCGTGGTGGCGGCCGAACCAGTGGTGGTTGTCGGGGTCGTAGATCACGAAGATGTTGATGATCTGCGGTGCGGGGGTCACCACGACGACGTTCTGCGGCCGGTACGAGGACCAGGTGTCGCCGGTGCGCTTCGGGGTGGTCTGCTGGGCGACCGGCGGCGACAGCGGGTTGCCGCAGGCGCAGCGGACGCGGGGCACGCCGTGGTTGTCGACGAGGACGGCGGTGCCGGCCTGGAGGACGGCCTGGTAGCTGGTGGCGGCGCCGTCGCGGTAGCCGTGGTTGGTGACGCGGGTGTCCATGCGCAGTTGTACGGGGGTGAGCGAGCGCAGGTAGGCGGGGACTCCGGCGGGCTGGACGCCGGCGACGGACGCGAACGCCGTGTTCTTCGCCGGGGCCGCCTGAAGGGCCTTGATCTGCTTCTCGACGTCACAGCTGGAGACGTTCTGGGTGCCGCCGTAGAGACCGGGGGCACCGCCGTCGACACCGCGCACCGCGTTCACCGGTTCCGAGGCGCTGGGGGACGCGGTGACGGGCGGGGCGGAGTTCTCGGTGGCACTGGACTCGGTGAACGGGTCGGGCCCGGTCTTGGCCGCGGACTGGAGAAAGACCTCGCCCTTGCTCGCGGTGTTGCTCGAACCGCCGTCGGACCGGGTGAAGACGAGCCCCAGCACCACGGCGGCCACCACGACGGCCGTGAGGATCGCGACCCGCGGCACCGACTTCCACCAGGGCCGGTGCGGCTCCGGCGCCCCGGCACCGCCACCGCCCGAGGGCTGCGAGGGCGGGCCGGAAGGCGGCTGGGAGGGTCCCGACAGGGGGCCGGAGGGCGGTCCGGTGGGGCGGCCTGAAGACGGAGGTTCGACGCTCACGAGCTCTTCTTCCCGACGCGGTCGACAGCGGCTTGTACTCATTTACGCCGCTTTATCCACAACGAACCCATTGTGTGCTCGGGTCCCGGTCCGCCCGCAAGCCGACGCGGACGGCCCTCCCGGCGGGCGCGCTCCCCGGCCGCTGCTTAGCGTGACAACGTGACCCCCCGAACCCCCTCTGACCAGGCAGTAGCCCAACACGGCTGGCTCCAGGCGCTTGCCACGACGCTGGCAGGAGTGCTCGGCATGGGCATGGTCTCCGCGCTGGGCCTGTGGGCGGCGGGCGCGACGGACCTCCCGGACGGCGCGTTCCCCCGGGTCGTCACGGCCACGGTGGTGACGGCGGTGGGCGGCACCGTGAAACTCACCGGCAACGCCGGCTCCCTGGCCGACACCAAGGCGGGCCTGACCGTCATCCCCCTCTCGGTAACCCTGACCGGCGCCCTGCTGACCGCGGCGGGTTTCCTACGACCTCTGCGGCACCGAGCGGTCGCCTCGGGGGCGGAACTGGCCGGCTGGGCCGCCCGTATCGCCGTCCTGTGGCTGCTCGCCCTGATCGGACTGGCCCTGGGCACGCGCCAGAAGTTCTCGATCTCCCTGGGCACCGGAACCCTCGGCGACATCGGCGACCTGCTGGGCGCCTCCCCCGAGGTCGGCTTCGAGGCGGACGTACCGCAGACGGTGCTGTTCGGTTTGCTGTGGCTGGCAGGGGTACTGATCCTGTCCCTCCTGGTGTCCCCCGGCGCACCCCTCCCGGCCCGCCTCCTCCGCTTCCACGCGTCGGTACGCCCGGCCGCGTTCGCGGTGGTGGCCCTGCTCCTCGCCTACGTCGCCCTCGGCGTCGTTCTGGCCCTCGTCGTGGCGGCGACACGCGGCTACGCCGCCCAGACCTTCGCCCTCATCCTCCTGGGAATGCCGAACCTGGTCTGGCTGGCCCTCACGATCGGCCTGGGTGCCACCTGGAACGGCCGGGTGGACGGCCCCTTCGGCCTCCCCGTCCCCCGCCTCCTGAACGAGGTCCTGCGCACCCCGGACGTCTCCACCCTGAACCTGCGCTCGCTCGCCGCCCACGACAGCGGCGTCTGGTGGCTCCTGGTAGTGAACGCGGTCCTGCTCCTCTCGGCCGCCTTCCTGATGGCCGCCCGCTCCCCGGCCCGCGTACGCGCCTGGCAGCACGCCGTCCACCTGGCGATCGCCTTCGCCCTGGCGGTCCTCATGATCTGCCTGGTCGGACGAATCTCGGCCCACTACGGCCTCTCCCTCCTCGGCATCGGCGACGTGGGCGGCGGCCTGTCCGGAGACCTGTTCCTGAAGCCGGAGTTGTGGTCGGCGGTGGGACTGGCGGCGCTGTGGGGTCTGGTCGCGGGATTCCTCGGGGCCCTCCTCGCAAGGCGGGTCCACCGACGGGGCGAGGTCGAAATCCCCAAGCAGCCACAGCACCAGCCATGAGAGTCTGCGCCCACCCGACGAAAGGGCAGACATGGCATTGCCCCTCGAAGACCGCCTGGCCATAACGGAGTTGATCGCCCTGCACGGCCACCTGGTCGACGAGGGCGAACTCGACCGCCTGGCCGAGGTGTTCACCCCGGACGTCGAGTACGACGTCACCGACTTCGGCCAGGACACACTGACGGGCCTCACCCAACTCGTGGACGCGGCCCTTGCGTTGGGCGCCGGGAACCCTGTCGCCCATCACGTCACCAACGTGGTGGTGGAGGAGTTGGGGGACGGCCAGGTCCGGGCCCGATCGAAGGGCCTGGGCATCAAAGCGGACGGCTCATGCGGATCGGTGACGTATGAGGACACGGTAGTCCGGGTGAGGTCGGTTTGGCGGATCGCGCGCCGCAGAGTCACGGCACGACGCACACCCCTCAACGGCCTGACGCCGGGGCCTACAGCGCCCCTTTCAGGGGCGCGGGGAACTGCGCGACCAGCCCCCACGAACCCGCAGACGAAACACTAGCCAAGCCGCCTGAACACCGGCTCCGCCCACCGCGGCGGCTCCGGTGGCCTCCCATCCCGCCGCGAGGCCACCCGCCGGTCCACCTCGGTAGGCGCATGCCCGGCCTCACCCCCACGCAACTCAGTGACAAACGCCAGGCAGGACTCGTACCGATCATCAGGACTCTTCGCCAGCGCCTTGGCGAAAACCCCGTCGACGTACCCCGGCAGATCACCCCGAGCCTCACTGACCGCCGGAGGCATGTCGTACTGGTGCGCCCACAACAACGCCATGTCATCGTCCCGCCGAAACGGCGGTCGCCCCGCCAGGGTCTCGTAGACGACGCACGCCAGCCCGTACACATCGCACCGCCCGTCCACCGGCCGCCCCGAGATCTGCTCAGGAGCCACATAGTCGAGCGTGCCGACGAACTGCCCGACAGTCGTGAACCCGGTGAGTGACAGCGACTTCTTCGTCAGACCGAAGTCGGTCAGATAGACGTGCTCCGGGTGATCGCTGTCAGTCCCGCGGGCCACAAGAATGTTGCCCGGCTTCACGTCCCGGTGGACCAGCCCGTGTTCGTGGGCCGCGTCCAGCGCGGACGCGACCTGTGTGGCGATGCGCGCGGCCGTCGGGAGGGTCAACGGGCCCTCCCGGTCCAGGAGATGACGCAGGTCGCTGCCGGAGACGTAGCGCATGGCGATGTACAGGACGCCGTCCGTCTCGCCCGCCTCGAAGACGGGAACGATGTGCGGGTGGTCGATCGCGGCGGCGACCCGGGACTCGTGGGTGAAGCGTTTACGGAAGGTGTCGTTGCGGGCGAGTTCGGGGGCGAGGAGCTTGAGGGCGACCGTGCGGTCGAGGCGGAGGTCGTGGGCGCGGTAGACGACGGCCATGCCGCCGCGGCCGATCTCGTCCTCGATGCGGTAGCCGGCGATCTGCTTCCCGATCAGTTCGGAGGGGCGACCGGAGAACAGGCTCGCGTCACGAGCCATCGGGGCTCACGACCTGAGTGGGGGCGTGACCGGCGTCGGCCGGTTCGGCGCGGGGCCCGTCGTCCGAGGCATAGGTGCTTAGCCGGGTGCCGTCGCCGTACACCCAGCGTTCGTGGTCGGCGTCGTAGAGCCAGACGGATTCGCCGTCGACGACCACGCCGATCCGCAGGCCCTTGGTGCGGGCCTCGAAGGACGCGCCGTCCAGGCCGCCGCCCGCGAGGTCCTCCACCGCGCTGCGGTAGCGGGCGAGGGCCTGTTCGGCGCGGGCGAGCAGCGGGCGTGGGTCTGCGGTGCGGGTGAGGGGGCCGCCGGCTGCCGGCGGGTCCTGGGAGACCGAGATCAGGTGGCGGCCGTCGACCCAGGCGGACCAGCCGTTGGAGCACAGGGCGTGGGCCCAGTCGCCGCGCCGCTCCAGCAACTGCACCGGGAGCAGCGCGTCGAGCGGCACGGTGGGGCGAGCGGGGTCCGGGGCCTCCCAGGCGGGCATCCCGTGCTCGGGGACGACGTGCGTGGGCCGGAAGCCGGGGGGTGGGATCGTCATCGTGGCGGCCCCTTATTTCCGCATCACGGCGGGTTCGTGCCGCCGCAGCAGCCGGGAGACCACGATTCCGAAGAGCAGCGACAGCACGATCAGCATGCCCATGTTGAGCAGCCACACCCCGGCCGAGTGCCGGAACATCGGGTCGCCGGTCAGCTCGCCCGGCACGATCCGGGCCAGTCCGATGGTGCCGGCCATCCCGCCAAGCGCCCACCGGGAGGGCACGAGCCACGAGAGCTGTTCCAGGCCGGGTACCCCGTGCAGCTTCAACAGGGCGCCGCAGAACACCACTTGGACGATGGCGAGCAGCACCAGCAACGGCATCGTCACTTCCTCCTTGCGCACCGTCGCGGAGACCAGCAGGCCGAGCATCATCGCGGTGAAGGCCAACAGGGCCACGGCCACGGTGATTTCGATCAGGGGTGGCATCAACACCCCTTTGCCCCCGGGCGCGTTGAGATCGACGCCGAACAGTCCCACCAACGTGAGGACCACGGCCTGCGCCACGGTGATCGCGCCCAGGACGACGACCTTGGAGAGCAGGTACGCCGATCGGGACAGGCCGACGGCTCTCTCTCGCCGGTAGATCGCGCGCTCCTTGACGAGTTCGCGCACGGCGTTGGCCGCGCCGGTGAGCACGCCGCCGACGCACAGGATGAGCAGCGCGTTCATCGCCGTCTCGCGGGTCAGTTCGCTCCCGGCGAGCGCGCGGGCCATCGCGCCCATGACGAACGGCAGCGCGATCATGATGACGAGGAAGGTCCGGTCGGCGGCGAGGGCGGCGGTGTAGCGGCGTACCAGCGTGCCGAGTTGGGCGCTACGGCTGCGAGGGCGGGGCGGCGGAGCCACGGCGACCGGTGCGGAGCCGAGCAGGTGGGGCTGCGCCGTGGAGTTCGCGATGTACCGGCGTTGGAAGGGCGATTCCCTGAACTCCCCTGCCCAGTCCCGCTCCTGGTCCCGCTCGAAGGCCTCGAACGCCTCCGGCCAGTGCTCGAAGCCGAAGTAGGCGAGGGCGTCGTCGGGCGGCCCGTAGTAGGCGACCTTGCCGCCGGGCGCGAGCACCAGGAGCCGGTCGCACACGTCGAGGCTGAGGACGCTGTGGGTGACGACGATGACGGTACGGCCGTCGTCGGCGAGGCCGCGCAGCATGTGCATCACCGAGCGGTCCATGCCCGGGTCGAGTCCGGAGGTCGGTTCGTCGAGGAAGAGCAGCGAGGGCTTGGTCAGCAGTTCCAGGGCCACGCTGACGCGTTTGCGCTGGCCGCCGGAGAGGCTGTGCACGGGCTGCGCGGCGCGCTGTTCGAGACCGAGTTCGCGGATGACCTCGTCGACCCTGGCCTGCCGTTCGGTCTTGGCGGTGTCCTGGGGGAAGCGGAGTTCGGCCGCGTAGGACAGGGCGCTGTGCACGGTCAGTTGGGCGTGCAGGATGTCGTCCTGCGGGACGAGGCCTATGCGCTGGCGCAGTTCGGCGTAGTCGCGGTAGAGGTCGCGGCCGTCGTAGAGGACGGTGCCGCGGTCGGCGGGGCGCTGGCCGGTGAGCGCGTTGAGCAGGGTGGACTTGCCGGCGCCGCTGGGTCCGACGACGGCGAGCAGGCATTTCTCGCCGACCGGGAACGACACCTGGTCGAGAAGAACCTTGCGGCCGCGGTCGACAGCGACGGTGAGGTCCTGTACGTCGAGGGAGACCTCGCCGGTGTCGACATACTCCTGCAACTGGTCGCCGACGAGACAGAACGCGGAGTGCCCGATGCCGACGATGTCACCCGGCCCGATCGGGGCGCGGGCGACCGGCTGGCCGTTGAGGTAGGTGCCGTTGTGGCTGCCGAGGTCGACGATCTCGTACGTCCCGTCGGGCATGGCCCGAAGTTCGGCGTGGCGGCGGGAGACGATCAGGTCGTCGACGACGAGGTCGTTGTCGCCGGCCCGGCCGATACGTACGGTACGGCTGGGCAGCGGTCGTACGGTGGTCGGTTGCCGGAAGGTGCCGGTGAAGGCGGGCATGGACACGGCCGAGGGGCGTTCCGGGGCCGGGGCGGGGCGGTCGGCCAGGGTGACGCACGGGCCGTCGGCCGGGTTGCCGAAGCGGATCACGCTGCCGGGGCCGACGCCCCATTCCTGGACTCGGCGGCCGTCGGCGAAGGTGCCGTTCGTGCTGTGCTCGTCCTCCAGCGTCCAGTGGCCGGCGTCGGGCCGCAGAACCGCGTGGTGCCAGGAGACGCGGGCGTCGTCGATGACGATGTCGCTGAGCGGGTCGCGGCCGACGTGGTAGTCGCGTCCCGGGGTCATGACCGTGGAGCCCGATTCCGTCTCCAGGAGGAGTTCGGGCGCGGTCGGCGCGTTCGGCCGCTCTGGCATGACCCGAATTCTACCGATTCGTTCACCTGTGCGCCCGGTCAGCGGTCAGGGGCGTGCGGTGGTCGACACGTGTCAGGCGACGGGGACGACCAGTGCCGGAACGGTCCGCTGCATCCGGAGGGCGTCGACCGATTCGGCGAGCAGTTCGTACTCGGTGGTCTCGTCGCTGATGGCGATCTGCACGAGCCGCCCGGCCGCCAACTCGTAGGCCACCTGCTCCTGTTGGCCGACATCACGCGACCAGGTGCGTAACGCGCGGGGCACGTCGGGGGCCGTGTCGGAAACGGGTACCAGGGCACCCCGGGGGAAGCGCGGGTTCTCCGGTTGCGGGTCGAGCCGGTCGGCCATCCACACCGCGCGGTCCCGTAACCACCACAAGGCGAGTGCCAGGGTCGGCGCGCGGTAGGTTCCCAGAGGCACCCCGACGCGCTGTCCGCCGCAGGTACCGTACGCGGTGACATGGCACAGGAATTCGTCGTGCACGATCACTCCCCCGTCGCGTGTCGATTGCCGGTCGGGCCTCGCTTTCCATGCGGCTCTGATGGCGGCTCGGGTGGCTCGGTTGGTGCGCACGATGGCGGATTTGCCTCGTGAAGCTATTCCCTGGCATTCGGGAAGTTATGCCCTAGCAGACGAGTATGTTCACTCCTGAAACACTGTCACCACGACTTTTTAGCCACTCTCTTGGCATATTCACAGCCTTGTTTGGCCGAAAAGCTTCGTAGCCCGTTTTGCGGGGTTCTCCCGCCGTCATTACCCGAGGGGTAATCGACGCCTCCCGCGCGCCCCGGCAGGGTGGAGTCACCGGGTCGCCAGTCAGCGGATCCGGCCCCTGACCAGTACGAACGACCTCACTGGAGGCTGATTCGCCATGTCCGTGAACACCGACCGATACGAGAGTGCCGTCGCCCACTACTTCGAGGCCTGGAACGCGGGCGATCCGGAGGCGCTGGCGAAGGCGGTCGCCGCCGCCTGGTCCGTCGAGGGTACGTACACCGACCCGCTGGCGACAGTCACCGGTCACGCGGAGATCGCGGGGCTGATCGCCGGGGCGCACGAGCAGTTCCCGGGGTTCGCCTTCCGCCCCCTGGGCGCCGTCGACGGGCACCACGACACCGCGCGCTTCGGCTGGGAGTTGGTGAGCGAAGCCGACGGCTCGGCGCCCGTGGCCGGGTTCGACGTGATCACGCTCGACGCGGACGGTCGCATCCGCTCCGTGCTCGGTTTCCTCGACCGGGTGCCCGCCGGGGCCTGAGTTCCGACCTCCGCGATGAGTTTCCCCGCTCGGGGCGGTCTCTTGTACGGCAGGCCACTCCGAGCGGAGGACACATCATGAGTACGGACACCCCGTTGAACGAGGAATTCACCGCCGAATTGATCAAAAGCCCGAACGACGGCGGCTGGACCTATCTCGTCTGGCCCGAGTCCGTCGCTTTCTTCGGCACCCGCGGTCTGGTCAAGGTCCGCGGCACGATCGACGGGCACCCTTTCCGCAGCTCGTTCATGGCTCTCGGGGACGGCACGCACAAACTCCCCGTGAAAGCCGATCTTCGAAAGGCCATCGAGAAAAGCGAGGGCGACCAGGTCACCGTGCGCCTCGAAGAACGGCTCAGCTCCTAGCGAGGGCCTCTTCGCGGTACCGACGCGGCGCCACCCCGACCGCCCGCTTGAAGGCGTTGCTGAAGGCGCTCTCGGAGGTGTAGCCGACGGAACGGGCCAGCGCGCCGACCGGGGCGGCGTCCTGCCGGAGGGCCCGGGCGGCGAGATTCATCCGCCAGTTGAGCAGGTAGGTCAGGGGCGGCACGCCGGCCGCCTCCTTGAACCGTACGGCGAACGTGGTGCGGGACATCGCGGAGGCCCGGGCCAGCTCCTCCAACTGCCAGGGGTGGGCCGGGTCGCCGTGCATCAGGCGCAGCGCGGGGGCGAGCCGTTCGTCGGCGAGGGCGCGCAGCCAGCCGGGCGGCAGCCCGTCCGAGTCGGTGAGGCAGACCCGCAGCACCTGGACGAACATCAGCTGCGCGAGGTGTGCCGAGACGAACTCGACCCCGGCCCTGCGCGTGCGCATCTCGGCCGCCAACTGCCCGATGAGCCACCGCAGTACACCCGCCTCGGGCGAGTCTGCGCGTACGTGGACGAGCTCCGGCAGCGCCCGCCGCAGGAGGTCGCCGCGGTCGCGGCTCAGGTCGATGTGCCCGGACACGCAGGCGACGTCCACCGCGTCGCCCTGCCCGAGCCGGCCCATCCGGGTCGCCGGGTCCATGACGACGTCCGCGGAGTCGGTCGGCGCGACGCCGGGCCGGCTGCACAGGGTGTACGGCTGGCCGCCGTCGGAGATCACGACGTCCCCCTCGGCGAGCCGCAGCGGTTCGCCGCCGTCCCGGACCAGCAGACAGCCGCCCTGCACCACGGCGTTCACCTTCAGCCGGTCGCGTCCGCGCAACTCGATGGCCCAGTCGCCGCCGGCCGTGAAGCCACCGGAGAACACGCTGCGGGCATCGGCGACGGCGAGGGCGTCGGACAGGGGATCCACGGTCATGTTCGAACTATCACGCAAGTTATGCGGATTCTCAAGTATTCATCGTACGGATCTGCCGCCCTACGGTGGTCTCAACAGCTCAGCTGATGAGGAGAGAGCAGACATGACCAGCACCGCACAGCAGCCCCTGAATTCCGGCTTCGGCGCCGCGTCCACCGCCGAGGAGGTGATCAACGGCATCGACCTGACCGGCAAGGTCGCGATCGTCACGGGCGGCTACTCCGGCATCGGCCTGGAGACGGCCCGGGTACTGCACGGCGCCGGCGCGCGGATCGTCGTACCCGCGAGGGACGTGGAGCGGGCCAGGACGGCGCTCGCGGTCCTCCCAGGAACCGAGGTCGAGCACATGGACCTGCTGGACCCGGCGTCGATCGACGCCTTCGCGGAGAAGTTCCTGGCCTCCGGGCGCCCGCTGCACCTCCTGGTGAACAACGCCGGGATCATGGCGACCCCGCTGGCGCGGGACACGCGCGGCTACGAGGCACAGTTCGCCGCCAACCACCTCGGGCACTTCCAGCTGACCACCAAGCTGTGGCCCGCGCTGGTCGCGGCGAACGGCGCGCGGGTCGTCGTGCTGTCGTCGCGGGGCATCCGCTTCGCCGGGATCGACTTCGACGACCTTCAATTCGAGCACCGGACCTACGAGCCGTTCCTCGCCTACGGCCAGTCCAAGACGGCCAACGCGCTGTTCGCCGTCGAGGTGGACCGGCGCGGACAGGCCGAGGGCATCCGCGCGTTCGCCGTGCACCCGGGCCTGATCATCGACACCGGTCTGGTCAAGCACCTCGACCCGGCGGTGCTCCAGGCCGCGGGGGCGCTCGACGGCGAGGGCAAGCCCATTCGTGACCCGGAGCGCCAGATGAAGACCGTGCAGCAGGGCGCGGCCACCAGCGTGTGGTGCGCGACCAGCCCGCAGCTCGACGGTCTCGGCGGGGTCTACTGCGAGAACGTCGACATCAGCCCGCTGGTGCCCCCCGAGAACGAGACCGCCTGGACCACCGGGGACACGATCCCGGGGGTGCTCCCCCGCGCCGTGGACCCGGAGGCGGCGGCCCGTCTCTGGGAGGTCAGCAAGCTGCTTACGGCCTGAGGATCGCGTCGATGCGGGCCAGCTCGTCGGCGTCGAAGTCAAGGTTGCGGGTGGCCGCGACGCTGTCCTCGATCTGCTGCGGGCTGCTCGCGCCGACCAGCGCGGAGGTCACCCGGCCGCCGCGCAGCACCCAGGCGAGGGCCAGCTGGGCGAGAGTCTGACCGCGCCCCTTGGCGATGTCGTCGAGGGCCCGGAGCTGTCCCACGAGGTCCTCGGTGACCGAGTCGGAGTTCAGGAACGGGCTGTCGCTCGCCGCCCGGGAACCCTCCGGGATGCCGTCCAGGTAGCGGGAGCTGAGCAGCCCCTGCTCCAGCGGGGAGAAGACGATCGACCCGACCTGGAGATCGTCGAGGGCGTCGAGCAGGCCCTCGTCCTCGGGGCGTCGGTCGAGCATCGAGTAGCGCGGCTGGTGGATGAGGAGCGGGGTGCCCAGCTCGCCGAGGATGCGGGCGGCCTCCCGGGTCTGCTCCGCCGAGTAGTTGGAGATGCCGACGTAGAGCGCCTTGCCCGACTGGACCGCCGAGTGCAGGGCGCCCATCGTCTCCTCCAGGGGAGTCTCCGGGTCGGGGCGGTGCGAGTAGAAGATGTCGACGTAGTCCAGGCCCATGCGGCTGAGGCTCTGGTCCAGCGAGGACAGCACGTACTTGCGCGAACCCCATTCGCCGTAGGGGCCGGGCCACATCAGATAGCCGGCCTTGGTGGAGATCACCAGCTCGTCGCGGTACGACCCGAAGTCCGCCTTCAGCGCCTCGCCGAGGGCGGACTCGGCGGCGCCGGGCGGCGGGCCGTAGTTGTTGGCCAGGTCGAAGTGGGTGACGCCGAGGTCGAAGGCGCGGCGCAGGATGGCACGCTGGGTGTCGACCGGGCGGTCGGGCCCGAAGTTGTGCCACAGGCCGAGCGAGATCGCGGGGAGTTTCAGACCGCTGCGTCCGGTGCGCCGGTAGGGCAGGTCCGCGTAACGGTCGGGGTGTGCGGTGTACAACGCGACTCCAGAGGGGTTGGCACACGGGATACCGGTTCCAGGGAACCACTCTCCACTCTGTCCGACCTGCGGGCAGTGGTCCAACAGAAGAATCCGATGGAATTCAGCGGCTACGCTTCTCAATCATGGAACTGCGTCATCTCCAGCATTTCGTCGCCGTCGCCGAGGACCAGCACTTCACCCGTGCGGCCGAGCGGCTGATGGTGTCCCAGTCGGGCCTGTCGGCGTCGATCCGCGCCCTGGAGCGGGAGTTGCAGACCCCGCTGTTCGTCCGCACCACGCGCCGGGTCACGCTCACGGAGGCCGGCCGGGCACTGCTCGGCGAGGCGGAACGCATCCTGGCGCAGGTGCGCTCGGCGCACGAGGCGGTCGCCGCGGTCCAGGGAGTGCTGCGCGGCACGCTGTCGCTGGGCACCGAGCAGTGCATCGCCGGGGTGCATGTGGCGGGGCTGCTCGCCGCGTTCCGGCGCAGGCATCCCGACGTGGAGATCCGGCTGCGGCAGGCGGGCTCCGGGGCGCTGGCGGAGGAGGTCGCGGCCGGGCGCCTCGACCTGGCGTTCGCGTACCGCACCCAGGCGGACACCGACCAGCTGCGCTCGGTGTCCCTCACCAGCGAGCCGATGACCGTGCTGTGTCATCCCAGCCACCGGCTCGCGGAGGCGGGGGCGGCGGTGACTCCGGACGACCTCGGCGGTGAGGTCTTCGTCGACTTCCACCCGGACTGGGCCTCGCGCCGCACCACGGACGCCGTCTTCGCGGCGGCGGGCGTACGGCGGACGGTCGCGCTGGAGGTCAACGACGTGCACAGCCTCCTCGACCTGATCGACGAGAACCTCGGTATCGCGGTGGTCCCCCAGCATTTCCGCCACAAGCGCGAACCTCTCACCGCGCTCCCCCTCAAGGGAACCGGCGAGGAGGTGTACGAGACGGTGGCCCTGCTCCCGCCCCCGCAGGCCACCAGTCCGGCGGCCCGGGCCCTGATGACGCTCCTGGAAACCGACACTCCGGCCGCATGAGGAACGGGGATGCGCGATGGTGGTCGTATGCATGCCAACGACATCCTCATCGACGCGTACGGCCGCGTCCAGGAAGAAGTCCATGCCGCCCTCGACGGCCTGACACCGGACCAACTGCACGCACGCGTGGCCGCCGACGCCAACTCCATCGCCTGGCTGGTCTGGCACCTCACCCGGGTCCAGGACGACCATGTCGCCGACGCCGCCGGCCTCGACCAGGTGTGGCTCACCCAGGGCTGGGAGAAGCGCTTCGGCCTCGACCTGCCGGCCAGGGACACCGGGTACGGCCACACCGCCGCGAAGGTCGGCAAGGTGCGGGTCGAGTCGGCCGGGCAGCTGACCGGGTACTACGACGCCGTGCACGACCAGACGTTGGAGTACCTGCGCGGGCTGACGCCGGAGGACTACGAGCGGATCGTGGACGAGCGCTGGGACCCGCCGGTCACGTTGGGCGTACGACTGGTCAGCGTCCTGTCCGACGATCTCGAACACGTCGGACAGGCCGCGTACGTACGCGGGTTGCTTCAGAGCGCGGAGGCGTAACCCGGCAGGACGACGTCCTCGATGAGGGCCTTGCGCTCGTCGTACGGGATGAACGCGCTCTTCAGGGCGTTCACCGTGACGGTGCGCAGGTCCTCGACGCTCCAGCCCGCCTGCTCGACCAGCAGGGACATCTCGCGCGTCATCGTCGTACCGGACACCAGTCGGTTGTCGGTGTTGAGGGTGACGCGGAAGCCGAGGTCCTTCAGGGCGGTGATGGGGTGCTCGGCGATCGAACTGGCCGCGCCCGTCTGGAGGTTGGAGGTCGGACACATCTCCAGGGCGATACGGCGGTCCCGGACCCAGCCGGCCAGGCGGCCGAGCTTGCCGTCGACGATGTCCTCGGTGATGCGGACGCCGTGGCCGATGCGCTGGGCGCCGCACACCTGAAGGGCCTGGTGGATGCTGGGCAGGCCGTGCGCCTCACCGGCGTGGATCGTGAACGGGACGCTCTCGCGGCGCAGGTGCTCGAACGCGGCGAGGTGGTCGGCGGGCGGAAAGCCGTCCTCGGCACCGGCGATGTCGAAGCCGACGACACCGGCGTCCCGGAAGGCCACCGCGAGGTCGGCCGCCTCGCCGACCCGGTCGAACATCCGCATCCCGCACAGCAACGTCCGCACCTGGACCGGCGTTCCGGCCGCGGCGGCCTTCGCCATACCGGCCGCGAGCCCCTCCTGAACGGTCTCCACGACCTCGCTGAGCGCAAGCCCGCCGTTGGTGTTCAGCTCGGGGGCGTAGCGCACCTCTCCGTAGACGACACCGTCGGCGGCCAGGTCGAGGACGTACTCCTCGGCGGTGCGCAGCAGTCCCTCGCGGTTCTGCATCACGGCGAGGGTGTGCTCGAAGGTGGCGATGTAGCGCACCAGATCACCGGAGTTGGCGGCGTCGAAGTACCAGGCGGCCAACTCGTCCGGGTCGGTGGTGGGCAGCGTGTGGCCGACCGATTCCGCCAGCTCCACCACGGTGGCGGGGCGCAGACCGCCGTCGAGGTGGTCGTGCAGCACGGCCTTGGGGAGTCGGCGGAGGGTGTCGGCGTCTATGCGCGTAGATGACATGTGCGGTGGTTCCTCGGTCGTCGTTCGGTGAGCGGGATGAGGGGTGCGGCGGTGCGAGCGGTCAGGACGCGGGCTGGAGCAGGTCCCAGCGGTTTCCGTACAGGTCCTGGAAGACGGCGACGGAACCGTACGGCTCGTGGCGCGGCTCCTCCAGGAACGTCACGCCCGCGGCGAGCATGCGGGCGTGGTCGCGGGCGAAGTCGTCGGTGTGGAGAAAGAACCCGACACGGCCACCGGTCTGGTCGCCGACCCGGGCACCTTGATCCGCACCCTTGGCACGGGCGAGCAGCAGACCGGTCCCGGAACCGTCCACCCCGGGCGGCGTCACGACGACCCAGCGGGAGCCGTCGGGGCGAGCCGCGTCCTCGACGAGACGGAAGCCGAGGGCTTCGGTGTAGAAGCGGATCGCCTCGTCGTAGTCGTCGACGACGAGGGTGACCAGGGCGATACAGCTCATCGGGGGTCTCCGTGCGGGTTCCGGTCGGTGGGACTGACGTGGGATTGACGTGGGATTGACGGGTGAGGTTATACGTAAAACTTCCCTCGCGCCAGTCGGATTCGGAGGGGGTTGAGGAGGGGGTGCGGCGGCGGGGCTCTCGGGGTGTCGGGGAGGTGCGGGCGGCTGAGCGAATGAGCAGGTCAGCGGGGTGCTGGTGGCTGGTGGGATATCGCGTGGGTTTGGAGGGCGAGGTGGGGGTTTGGAGGGCTCGGTGGGCGCGCGGGGCGGATACGCGGGGTCTGCGGAGGGCGGCGGACACCCGGTGGGCACGGTCCGCCCGGCAGGGGCGTGGAGCAGATGCGCGGGGTCCGCGGAGGGCAGCGGATACCCGGTGGGCACCGCCCGCCCGGCAGGGGCGTGCGGCGGATGCGCGGGGTCCGCGGAGGGCGGCGGACACCCGGTGGGCACGGTCCGCCCGGCAGGGGCGTGGGGCGGATGCGCGGGGTCGGCGTGGCGTGGCGGATACCGGCCGGGGTCGGTTGCCTAGGCCCCGGCTCCCGAGATCGGCGACCCGAGCAGCTGTACCGATGCTCGTAGACTCGTGGCGTGGCATTCACGAGCACCGCGCACTGCTTCCTGTAGCCGGAAGGCGTTGAGGGCGAGGCCGGACGGCGTCGCCCTCCTTGGTGTGTCTGCCGCGTGAACCGCGTTTCCGGCGCTGCCCGTTCCTGCTTGAGGCAGCGACGTTCCGAGCGCGCGCACAGGCACGGCCCCTTCCCTTCGCCCTTGCCTGGAGTGCCTCGTGCCTACGCCGTTTCCCCCTGCCCTCGATCTCTCCCTCGACCTGCTGCGCTGCCCGACGTGCCGCACTCGCGGCCTGCACCGCGACCGCGGCGCGCTGCGGTGTCCGGTGGGCCACACCTTCGACATCGCCCGCCACGGTTACGCGAGCCTGTTGACGGGTGCCCGTGCCACCAGCGGCGACGACGCGGCCATGGCTCAGGCCCGCGAACGGTTCCTGTCGACCGACGCGTACGCGCCCATCCGTAAAGCAGTTGCCCGGCTGGCGGCCGACTCCGCGCCTGAGCAGGCCACGGTTGTGGACGTCGGGTGCGGCACGGGCTACTACCTGGCCGGCGTACTCGATCAGTTGCCCGGCGCCCGTGGTCTGGGGCTGGACACGTCGGTGCGTGCGTTGCGCTCGGCGGCGCGTGCCCATGAGCGGGCCGCCGCGGTGGCCTGGGACGTCTTCCGCCCCCTCCCGCTGGCCGACGGAGTGGCCGACATCGTGTTGAACGTGTTCGCCCCGCGCAACCCGGGCGAGTTCCACCGAGTACTGCGCCCGACCGGCCGGTTGATCGTGGTCCGACCGACCAGGCGGCACCTGGCCGAACTGCGCGGCCGCGTGTCGGCGATGGTCACGATCGACCCGGCCAAGGAGCAACGCCTGCACCGGGCGCTGGATCCCCGCTTCGAGGCCGCCGTCACCGAACAGGTCGAGTACACCGCGCCTTTGACCGGGCAGGAGGCCCTCGACCTGCTCGGGATGACGCCGAGCGCACGCCACTTGAGCCGTGCGGACCTGAACGATGCCGACCCCTTGCCCGACCACGTCACCGTCTCCGTGCTGGCCACGGCCTACCGGCCTCGGTGCCCACAAGCAGGCGCGTGAGCCTGTTGATCCCTGGAGAGATCGGCCACGCGAGACGTTCCGGCCCTGACGGGCAACGCAGAAACTCCTCCGCGCCCGTCATTGTCAGTGGCCCCGCCTACGGTTCTGGGTGGGCGTGCGACGCGTGAGGGCGCATCCCGCCGGAGGGGAGATCACACGTGGGCGATATTCCGATGCGCGAGTCAGGAGACGTACGAACGGCCTGGGGTCGGATCACCGCCTGGCTTGAGCGGAACGACCCTGAAGCATTCGCTGCGCTCGGCGGCCCGGGCAGCGAGACAGCCATGGGCGAAGCCGAACTGCTCATGGGTCTGGAGCTGCCAGGGGAGATGCGGCAATGGCTGCTGACGAACGACCTCGACGCCGGCAGACAACCCGACGGTCGATCGTGTCTGGTGGCGCTGGGGTGCGAGACAGTCCTCCCCAGCGGCCATCTCCTTCTGGGACTGACAGACATCCAACGGGTCTACCTCAGCCGGATGGGCATGGAGGAGATGCAGCCGTCCGCGGACCCCGACCATCCGTTCTGGCGTCGTGAGTGGGTGCCTGTCGCCGCGGAGCGCGACGGTCTCTACGGAACGTTCCTGGACACGCTCAGCGGGACCGTCGGAACGTGGGCTGAAGCGCACGGTCCCGAGGAGGGCGTATACGCCTCGCTGTTCGCTTTCCTCCAAGAGACAGCGGACCAGCTGGAAGTGGTCTCCTCGGGAGACTGGAGAGGCCCCGGCAGGTCTGCGGGCCTCCGTAAGCTCGATCCCCGTCCGGAGGACGAGCCGATACGCCTCTGGGCGCGCGCCAACGGCTATCTCGTAAACGATCGTGGCCGCATCCCTGGGACCATCCGCGGGGCCTACGAGGCATCACGAAGGCTTCATTCTTCGCCGGACCTCACGCCTCCCCGGATTCCAGCAGGTCCCGCAGCACCCGCTCGTCATCAGGACTGAGCTGAGCGACGAACCGGGCGAGCACCGTCTCCCGATCCCCGTCCCGGTCGAGCTCGGTGTGCATCCGCCGCGCGGTGAGCCCCTGCGCATCCTGCACCGGGAAGTACGCGTATCCCCGCCCCTGCCGCCGCCGCTCCACGACGCCCTTGTCGTGCAGCCGGGTCAGGATCGTCGTCACCGTGGTGCGGGCCAGGCCCGTGTCGAGGCTCAACTGGACCTCCCCTGGAGTCTGCGGGTCGCCGGCGGCCCAGAGGGCGGCCATGACGGTGGCCTCCAGCTCACCCGCCGGTCGGCGTTCGTCCTTCTCGTCGGCCATGGGAACGATCCTCACCCCGTCTTCGTCTACAGTTCAGTAGACCGTCTACAGAATTGTAGTCACTCGGGTGCCGTCTCGTCACCGCGCCCGTGTGCCCGTTTCCGCCCGCCCATTATGGAAGGACCGTCGACGATGACCGCAGGGCTTCACTCACTCATCCCCTCGCGCGTTTCGACGAGCTTCCACGCGATACCGGCGCTCCGTCTCCGCCCAGGCCCTACGACGGAAGAGCGCCACGATGTGTCCCCACTCCTCCGGAATCCCCACCAGGTTTCCCTCCGTACCCCGCCTGCTCGCCCTGCTCCGCCGCCATCTGGGCCGGGCCGTCGCCGTGACGTACCTCGCCGCGGCGGTGCTGCCAGGACCCGGCCTGTGGCTCCGGCACCCGCACGTGACGGGCATCGCCGAACTGCCCCTGCGCACACCCCAGTTACTCCTGGCGCTCGTCCTGTTCGGCGCCGGCCTCCAGGTCCCGCTGCGTGAACTGCGGCTGCTGCTACGGCGCCCCGCCGCCCTGCTCGCGGGCCTCGCGCTGCACATCCTGGTGCCGCTGCTGATCGTCCCCGGGGTGGCCCTCGCGCTGCGGCTGTCGCCGGACCACGACGGCGGCAGCGGGATGATCGCCGCGATGATCCTCGTCGTCGCCATGCCGGTGGCCTCCGGGGCGACGGTGTGGACCGCGAAGGGGGACGGCGACCAGCCCACGGCCGTCGGCCTGGTGCTCGCCTCCACCCTGGTCAGCCCGCTCACCGTCCCGCTCACCCTGGCCGTCCTGTGCCCGCTGCTCCAGGGCGACTACGCGGGCAGACTCGCCGTGGCCGCCCATTCGGCCGGGGACGCCTTCGCCCTCACCTCGGTCGTCCTGCCCTGCGCGGCGGGCATCCTGTGCCGGCTCGCACTTCCCCGACGCGCACGGGACGGACTCATCGGCGTGGCCGTGCCCGCGGCGCTCCCGGGTTCGCTGCTGCTGACGTACGTCAACGCCAGTGGGGTGCTCGGCCCCTTCCTGCGCCATCCGCGCCCGGTCCTCCTGCTGGCCGCGCTCGGCGTCGCCGCGACGGTGTGCGGGCTGTCCTTCACCCTGGGTCGGGTGGCCGCGCGGGCCCTGCGCCTCGACGCCCGGGCCGGTGCCTCGGTGACGCTGGCCTGCGGAATGAACAACAGCAGCGCGAGCGCGGTACTGATCACGACGACCCTGCCCGACCGCCCGCACATCCTGCTGCCGGTGCTGGCGTACGGGCTGTTGCAGAAGGTGGCCGCAGGACGGGTGGTCCGCATAGGACAGGAAACGACCCCGGCACCGGCCCGCGCGCGATAGCCGGATCGAGGAGCCGAAGCGCCCGCCGGACCCGGCCGTGGCAGGCTGGAGATCACGACGGGTCCCGTCCCGCCGACGCCACCCCCAACCGAGCACCGCCGTACAGGAGTTGCGCCCCATGTCCTCCGAGCTGCCGAAGTCGACCGGCGCCCCGGCCCATCAGAACGTCACCTTCCCCAGCGCCGGGGGCACCGCCCACGGCTATCTCGCGCTGCCGCCGTCCGGGAGCGGACCGGGCGTGATCGTCATCCAGGAGTGGTGGGGCCTGACCGACCACATCGCCGACGTGGCCGACCGGCTCGCCCAGGAGGGCTTCGTCACGTTCGCCCCCGACCTCTACGGCGGGAACGTGGCGCACGAGAGCGACGAGGCCCTGCGGATGATGCTGGCCCTCCCGGTCGCCCGCGGTGTCGAACTGCTCTCCGGCGCGGTCGACCACCTGCTGTCCCTGCCCGAGGTCACCTCGGACACGGTCGGCGCGGTCGGCTTCTGCATGGGCGGCGGCTTCGTCCTGTACCTCGCCGCGGCCGACCCCCGGGTCAGCGCGGCGGTGCCGTTCTACGGCGTGATCCAGGGCGAACTCCCCGACTTCTCCGGCCTGAAGGCACACATCCAGGGCCACTACGGCGAGTTGGACGAGAGCATCCCGGTGGCGGGCCTCGAAGCCCTGAGCAAGCACATCCAGGAGCAGTCCGGCATCACCCCGGACCTGCGTCTCTACCCGGCGAACCACGCCTTCTTCAACGACGGCCGCCCGGTCTACGACGCCGACTCCGCCACCCGCGCCTGGGCGAGCACGGTCCCGTTCCTGCACGAGCAGTTGGGCTGACACCTCGACGTCCCGGACGCCCTCGGGCCGAGGTCCTACGCCCTTGGCCCGAGGTGCCGCGCGGGCGGCGCCGGTAGCGTCCCGGGCATGACGATCACCGTGCCGCCCCGCGGCCCCGAAGAACGCAGGCGTGACGTACTGGCCCGGCTGGAGCGGGAGTCGGACATCTGGGTGGCCTCGGCGGACGCCGACGGGCTGCCCTGTCTGGTGCCGCTGTGGTTCCTCTGGGACGGGCGGTCCGTGTGGCTGTCCACCCGGACCACGAACCCCACGGGCCGCAATCTCGGCGCCGGGCGGCGGACCCGGCTCGCCTTCGCGGACACCCGGGACGTCGTGCTCATCGACGGCGAGGCGACGGCCTTCACCGCCCAGGACGTCCCGGCCGCCGCGCTCGAGGCCTTCCACGCGAAGTACGGCTGGGATCCCCGCGAGGACCGCGCGCCCTATTCGTTCTTCCGGGTACGGGCCGTCGCCGTCCAGGCGTGGCACGAGGTGCGCGAGCTGCCCCAGCGCCACATCATGCGGGACGGAACCTGGGTGGCCTGAGCCCCGCCGACCGTCAACCGGCCTTCCGGTGCAGCTCGTTGAGCCGGGCCAGCTCGTCCTCCGTGAGCCGGATCGCGCCGGTGGCCACGTTCTCGGTGAGGTGGTCGGGGTTGCCCGTGCCGGGGATCGCGAGGACGTGCGGACCCTGGGCGAGGGACCAGGCGAGGCGGATCTGGGCGGGGCTGACGTCGTGGGCGTTCGCGATGGCCAGTACCTCGTCGTCGTGGGCGGTGGTGGCGCCCTGCGGCCCGGCCTCGCCCGCGATGGCGAAGAACGGGACGAAGGCGATGCCCTGTTCCCCGCAGATCCGCAGCATCTCGTCGGTGTCGGGGCTGGACGAGTCGAGCCCGAACCGGTTCTGCACACTGACCACCGGCGCGATCGCCTGCGCCTCGGCCAGGTGTCGCGGCTCGACGTCGGAGATCGCGAGGTGCCGGACCAGTCCCTCCTCACGGAGTTCGGCGAGGGCCCCGAAGTGCTCGGCGATCGAGTCCTGTCGCATCCGGCGCAGGTAGACGACGTCGAGGTGGTCGCGCCCCAACTGCCGCAGGTTCTCCTCGACATGGCCGCGCAGATCGTCGGGACGGGCCGAAGTGCCCCAGTCCCCCGAGTAGTTGCGGAAGGGACCGACCTTCGTGGCGATCACCAGGTCGTCGGCATAGGGCGCGAGCGCGGAGTTGATGAGTTCGTTCGCGGACCGCAGGGACGAGAAGTAGAAGGCTGCCGTGTCGATGTGGTTCACACCCAGCTCGATCGCCCTGCGCAGCACGGCGATCGACCGGTCGCGGTCGCTCGGGGTCCCGAGGTGGAAGGCTGCGCTGCCCGTCAGCCGCATCGCGCCGAAGCCGATGCGGTTGACGGACAGGTCGCCGAGTTGCCAGGTGCCCGCGGCGGCCGCGGTGATCTTCTCAGAGGTCATCAGCGGAGTTTCGCACACGCCCGCCGAAGGGCCGACCGCACTTTACGGATACGTGTAGCCGTTCAGGGAGTTGACCGCCGAGGCCGGGTCACCGAGGTCATAGCGGTCCACCGCAAGGAAGTTGGGCTTCTTGCGGGCGGCCGGCTGGCAGAACCGCTGGGCCCGGTCGAGGACCTTGGTGTTGTCGGTCTGCGCCGTCCCGGCGATGGTCGCGTCGCGGAAGTGGTTCATGACGAACAGCGGGCGGAACCCCGCATACGTCTGCGTCAGCGGGACGTTGAGGTCGCTGCCGTACCAGCGGCTGTAGCAGGACCAGTCGGAGGAACTCGCGCCGGAACCCATCGACCAGTAGTTCTCGACGGTCCAGTCGCGCTGGTACATCACGCCGAAGCTGTCCCGGGTCAGTCCCGCGGACTCGTCGGAGGCTCGGCTGTGGTCGGTGAAGATCAGCAGGCGGTGGTTGGCGGCGATCAGGTCGGCCATCTTCGGCCAGCCGTTCTGCCGTACGCCGGTCTGGTCGGGGCGGTACAGCACGTCGTACAGGCCGTTGACGCGGGCGAGTTCGCTGCGCAGGACGCCCGGGTCGACGTAGTCCTCCAGGAAGACGGTGACGAACTGGTCGGGGTGCGCCTTGAGGAAGTCGACCATGCGCTGGAGGTCGACGTTCAGGGCGACCGGGCTGCTGACCAGGGTGCAGCTGTCGTGACAGAGGATCGCGCCGTCGGAGGTCTGGTGGATGTCCAGCATGAACCCCCGTACGCCGTCGGAGAGTTGCTGGTTGATGCCGCGCGACTGGTTCGGGAAGAAGTTCACGAAGGGCGGGGCGAAACCGCCGTCCACACCGTTGGCGTAGGCGTTGTGCGCGGTGAGGAACGTGACCTGGTCCAGGGTGCGTTGGTCCTGGGCGGGCATCGGGTTGGTGGGCGAGGTGATCGGCGTGAGGTACCAGGAGGCGAGGCCGCCGGAGGAGCCGATGGCCAGCTGGGCCGGGTAGTTGGCGCCGGAGGGCTTGGCGCCGACGGTCAAGTAGCTTTCCGCGCCCGGGACTTTGAGTGTGTACTGGTCGCCGCCGGTCGGGGTGATCTGCCAGGCCGCGTCGGCGCTCGTGCAGGCGACGGTCCTCGCCTGGCCGCCCGAGCGGCCCAGGCAGTTGCCGGCCGTGTCGGTGCTCTCCAGGACGTACGACGATCCACTCGTCCGGAGGTTCCACTGCTGGTGGTCCTCGTTGCCCTTGGGGTTGTGCTGCTCCACCGCTCCCCCCTTGTCCGCCGCGTTGAGCCCGGTCGTGGCGCTCTGGACGTAGTAGGTGCCGGCGGCCGGGACCGCGTC
Organism: Streptomyces sp. NBC_01288; assembly: GCF_035982055.1. Lineage (NCBI taxonomy): Bacteria > Bacillati > Actinomycetota > Actinomycetes > Kitasatosporales > Streptomycetaceae > Streptomyces > Streptomyces sp. NBC_01288. Next base: position 9,807,553 of record NZ_CP108427.1, on the reverse strand, counting down.
GGCGGCTCCGGCCGGTGGAGCGACGACCGCCGCCGACAGCGCGGCGGCGACGGCGAGCAGGGCGTGGGGGGTTCGCATGGGTGCCCTTCGGTTCGAGTGTGGTCAGGCTCATGACACCGAAAAGGTGATCGGCCACACCCAAGCGCCTGTGGTCTGAACCAGTCAAGAGGCGTGACCGGTCGGCGGAGTGAACGGCGCGGGACGAGTCACGGTCGGCGTGATTTCCTCAACTCCCGCCAGGCCAGGTGGTGATCGAGGAGGGTCTCCTCCAACGGCCGGTAGTCGATGCCGAGTTCCTTCACGCCGCGCCGGTTGTCGACCGGGAAGCTGATCCCGAGGTGCTTGCGGATGTAGTCCTGGGTGAGCCCGAACGCCGGGCCGAGGACCCGAACCGGCCAGTGCGGCAGGCCGTGTCGGGGCAGCCGGTAGTCGCGCGGAAGGTGTTCCCGCAGGGCGCGTGACATGTCGAGGAAGGAGGCCATCCGGGCGGCCGCGACGATGTAACGGCCGTGTGCGTCAGGGTTTTCCGCCGCCGCGATGTGCGCGCTCGCGACGTCCCGCACATCGGCGACGGTGAAGCTGAAGTCGGGTGCCCCGTAGAAGAAATAGCCCTTGAACAGCTCGTCGAGGAGGAACAGGCTGCCGGAGTCGGAGGCCGGGGTGAGTGAAGGGCCCAGGATCAGGCCGGGGTTGACGGAGACCATGCGCCAGCGGTTCTGCGCCTGCTGCGCGTCCCAGGCGGCGCGTTCGGCGATCGTCTTGGCGTAGTGGTAGGGGTTGTTCTCGACCGTGCTGGTGGTGTTGAAGTAGTCCTCGGAGAGGATTCCGTCCTTCATGTTCAGTACGTCGACATAGTCGCCGAAGATCGCGCCGACCGTCGAGGTGAACACCAACTTCTCGACGGTGGGCGTGCGTTCGATGCCGCGAGGACGTTCCGGGTGCCGGCGAGCGCGGGTTCGACGACGTCCTTCTGACCGTCCTTGATCTTCTCCGGCATCAGGAACGGCGAGGCCACGTGGAACACCACCCGGCAGCCGTCCATCGCCGCGTCGAAGGAACCCTCCGCCAGCAGATCGGCCTCGAACAGCTCCAGCGCGCCCGGGAATTGGGCCCCCATGGCCCGCAGCGGCGCGGCCTTCGCCTCGTTGCCGAGGGAGCGCACGGTGGTGTGCACCCGGCAGCCGCGCTCCAGCAACTGCCGGACCAGATGGCTGCCGACGAATCCGCTCCCGCCGGTCACCAACACCGTCTCGCCGCCGACACTCATCCCTGGCTCCGATCACCGTGGCATCCAGCGCGCACGCTACAGCGGTGATCGGTCCCGGGTCAGCGCTTCGGTCGCTACGACTCTCAACTCCCGGCCCCTGTATAGGCGGCCGTGGTCCGGTCGGCCGCCTCGCGGGCCGCCGATTCGTCCTCGCCGCTCGCCACGTTCGCGGCGAACCACGCCTCACTGCTCGCCGTGACGAAACGGCGGCCCTCCTCGGACGCCAGCCAGGCCATCGCGTCCTCGGGCTTCACGGGGGTCGTGCCCGACAGGTTGCCGTCGAGCCCCAGCAGGATCGAGTCCCAGCCGACGCCCACCGCGCCGGGGCCGAACTCGGCCCATTTCGTGTCGTCGACGTGGGCGATGTGCTCCAACTCGAAGCGCGTTCCGTCGCCCTCGGGCGTCAACCGCAGCTCGATCCAGCTGACTTCGCCGCCGAACTCCCAGGTCGCGAAGAAGCTGTTGGGCGGGTCGCAGCGCTCGACGGTGCCGCCCGCGTTGCCCTGGAGCTGGTACTTCCCGCCCAGCCGCAGTTCGCCGGTGACGGGCAGGAACCAGCGCGGGATGCGCTCGGGGTTGGTGCAGGCGTCCCAGACGTCGTCGACCGGTGCGCCGTAGGACTGGCCGATGGTGATCACGCGGGCCTCGCCGGCCTTGAAGTCGCGTCGGCCGACCGTGCGGCTCACGGAGTTGATCTGGTGGGTGACGTCGATCATGGGGTGCTCCTCGACTCGTCGGGGCTGTCGTCGTCGGCCTCGCGCAGCCGGCGTTCGCGCTTGCCCCGGGCCAACTCGGTGGCCAGGGCGTCCAGATGAGGGGTCCAGTAGTGGCGGAACCGGTCGAGCCAGGCGTCGATGTCCCGCAGCGGCTCGGAGTTGACCGCGTAGAGGCGCCGGGTGCCGTCCGGCCGTACCGTCGCAAAACCGTTCTCCCGCAGCACCTTCAGATGCTGGGAGACCGCGGGCTGCGTTATCCCGAACTCCCGCCGGACGGCGTCACCGACCGTGCCGGCAGGCTGCTCGCCCTCGGCGAGCAGCTCCAGGATGCGGCGGCGCACGGGGTCTCCGAGCACATCAAAGGCGTGCATGCGGCAAAAGTATCACCGGTCGCTTATATAAGCGACCGGTGATAGAGGAGCGAGCCGGTCAGGCGAGCGGCTTCTCCAGCAGGGCCTTGCGGTGGCTGAACGTCTCGATGGAGTAGCGGCCGTGGTAGTTGCCCATGCCGCTCTCGCCGACACCGCCGAAGGGCAGGTCGGAGACGGTGAGGTGGGCGAGCGGGAGGCCGTAGCCGATAGCGCCGGAGGAGGTCTCGGCGGCGATCCGGGCGCGGGTGTCGTCCGAGTCCGTGAAGACGTACAGGGCGAGGGGCTTGTCGCGGTCGGTGATGAACGCGATCGCCGCGTCGAGGTCGGGGACGGTGACGATCGGCAGGATCGGGCCGAAGATCTCCTCCGCCATGACGGGCGCCTTCGGGTCCACATCGGCGAGGACGGTCGGCGCGATGTACTTGTCGCCGCGGTCGCTGCGGCCGCCGACCACCACCCGGCCGGAGTCGAGCAGTCCGGCGAGCCGGTCGAAGTGCCGCTCATTGACGATCCGGCCGTACTCGCCGGAGGTCTGCGGGTCGGCGCCGTAGACCTTCTCGACGGCGCTCACCAGCAGGGGTTCGAGCGCGGCGGCGGTCTCCGGGTCGGTCAGGACGTAGTCCGGGGCGACACAGGTCTGGCCGGCGTTGAGGAACTTGCCGCGCGCCAACCGGTCGGCGACAACGGCGAGATCGGCGTCACGGTCGACGAACGCCGGGGATTTGCCGCCGAGTTCGAGGGCGACCGGGGTCAAGTGCTCGGCGGCGGCGCGCAGGACGATGCGGCCGACGGCGCCGTTGCCGGTGTAGAAGATGTGGTCGAAGTGCTCGGCGAGCAGGGCCGTGGTCTCGGGGATGCCGCCCTCGACGACGGCGACCGCGTCGGTGTCGAGGTAGGCGGGCAGCAGCCGGGCGATGGCGGCGGAGGTGGCCGGGGCCATCTCGCTGGGCTTGACGACCACCGCGTCACCGGAGGCGAGCGCGCCGACGACCGGGGTCAGCAGGAGCTGGAGCGGGTAGTTCCAGGGGGCGATCACGAGGACGACGCCGAGCGGGTCGTACTGCGTCCAGGCGGTCGCGTCCGTGCCGAGGTGGGCCGGTACGGGGGCGGACTCGGGGCGCAGCCACTCCTCAAGGTGGTCGAGGGTGTGGTCGATCTCGCGGACCGTGAAGCCGATCTCGGTGCGCTGGGACTCGGCCGCGCTCTTGCCGAGGTCGGCGTGGAGGGCGGCGGCGAGGTCGTCGCCGTGCTCGGTGAGCAGGTCGCGCAGGCGGCGCAGCTGGGTGGTGCGCCACTCGACGGGCTTGGTGCGGCCGGTGCGGAAGGTGGCGCGCAGCCGGGCCACGATGTCGGCGGGCTGCTCGGGGCTGGACTGGTTCACGGTGCCTCGCTGCTGGTGCGTGGGGATTCTCGACGGTCAGGTGTATATAGCAACCATTCATACACCGGGAAAAATTCCGGTGCGGCCATCGTCACCCTCCGCCTCCCGGCTGTCACATGCGGACGAGTTCCCGTCGGCGGCGTTCCAGGTACCCACGCTCGGCCACGCTCTCGGTCCGGGCGATGGCCGCCTCGTACTCCTCGACGGCCTCGGTGTCGCGGCCCAGCCGGCGCAGCAGGTCGGCGCGCACGGCGTGCAGGACATGGTATTCGCCGAGGTCCAGGGCGTCCACGAGGTCGAGGGCCTTGCGTGGACCGTCGACCTCGGCGACGGCGACGGCCCGGTTCAGGGCGACGACCGGGCTCGGGGCGACGGCCATCAGCTGGTCGTACAGCTGGAGGATCTGCCCCCAGTCGGTCGCGTCCGCGGTCGGTGCGTCACTGTGTACGGCGTTGATCGCGGCCTGGATCTGGTACGGCCCGGGGTTGTTCAGCCGCAGGCACCGCCGGACGAGTGACTGGCCGTCGGCGATCAGCTCGCCGTCCCACCACTCGCGGTCCTGCTCGGGCAGCGGCACCAGCTCACCGTCCGCGCCCTCCCGGGCCGCCCGGCGCGACTCGATGAGCAGCATCAGCGCGAGCAGGCCGGTGACCTCGGGCTCGTCCGGCATGAGTTCCGAGAGGAGGCAGCCGAGGCGCAGGGCTTCCGCGCACAGTTCGGGCGAGTCCGTGTAGCCCTCGTTGAAGATCAGGTAGACGACGGCCAGGACGCCCTTCAGCCGGTCGGGGAGGTCGGCGTCGCGGGGCACGCGGTACGGGATCCTGGCGTCGCGGATCTTGGCCTTGGCGCGGACGAGCCGTTGGGCCATCGTCGGTTCGGGCACCAGGAAGGCGCGGGCGATCCGGGCGGTGGTGAGCCCGCCGAGCAGCCGCAGGGTGAGCGCGACCTGGGCCTGGGTGCCGAGCGCGGGGTGGCAGCAGGTGAAGATCAGGCGGAGCCGGTCGTCGCGCACGGGTCCCTCCTCGGCGGGCGCGTCGGACGCGTACAGCAGGGCGGCCTCGCTGTGCCGGGCCTCTCTCGACGACTCACGGCGCAGCCGGTCGATCGCGCGGTTGCGGGCGGTCGTGATGATCCACCCGGCCGGGCTCGGCGGCACACCGGCCTCCGGCCACTTCCGCACGGCCGTGGTGAAGGCGTCCTGGACCGCTTCCTCGGCGAGGTCGATGTCGCCGAGGAAGCGCACCAGGACCGAGACCGCCCGCCCGTACTCGGCACGGAAGACGGCCTCGATGTCGGTGTCGAACGGCATCAGTCCTCGGCCGTGTTCATGAAGGGCCGCACCTCGACGGGCAGCGTGGTGGCCCAGGTCGCCCGCTTCCCCCATTCCAGGGCCGCGTCCAGATCGGCCGCCTTGATCAGGCAGAGCCCGCCCAGATACTCCTTGCCCTCGGCGTACGGCCCGTCGGTGATCAGCACGTCACCGTCCTTGGGCCGCAGCACGGTCGCGGTCTCCGGCCCGTGCAGTCCCCCGGCGAAGACCCAGGCACCGGCGGCCTGTAGCTCGTCGTGGAAGATCTCCAGCTTGCGGCCGATCTCCGCCAACTCCTCGGCCGAGGGCATCTGTCCGTCGGTCGGGGTGATCACACTGAGCAGGTAGTGCGGCATGACGTCCTCCAGGGCGCAGGGGGTTCTCTCACCTCCTACACGAACGCCATACTCCCGGATCGACACCTCGCCCCAGAAGACCGGCAAGTTTTTCCGGGAGGCAAAAGGTGCATGCTAAAGTTTTAAGATGGTTGGTCATATTGCCGTAAAGGGGTCTTCCTGATGGCCAGAAAGAGCGTGCGCGAGGAGATCGTCAACGCGGCGGTCGAGCGGTTCCACACGCACGGGTTCAACGCGGCGGGCGTCAAGGACATCACCGACAGCGCGGGGGTCCCGAAGGGATCGTTCTACAACCACTTCGTGAGCAAGGAAGCGCTGGCCGTGGTGGCGCTGGAGCGCTACGGCGAGAGCCGCCGGCTTCCGGAACTCACCGACGCGTCGGTCGATCCCCTGCTGCGCCTGCGGCAGCACTTCGAATTCCTCCGTGACGAGAACACCGTCCGGGACTACTCGCGCGGTTGCCTCATCGGCGGCTTCGGCACGGAGATGGCCGACCACAGCGACGTGATCCGCGAGGCGGTGCGCGTCAGCCTGGAGCTCTGGGCGCAGGCCCTCGCGGCTCCGATCGCCCAGGCGCAGAAGTCGGGCCAGGTCAAGACGGGCACCGACGCGAAGACGCTCGCCCGGTTCATCCTCAACGCCTGGGAGGGGACGCTCATCTCCGCCCGCTCCGAGCATTCCGAAGACTCCTACGAGATCTTCTTCGACACAGTGTTCGGCACACTCCTCGCCTGACCACATGGGGCGCTTCTACGGTCCCCCGACCCGTGGACGCGACCATCGAGCCCCCTGCCGCTGACGGCCGGGGGCTCGACGGTGTGGTGCACCGGATGTCATTCGAGCGTGATCTTGTCGAGGTCGATGGTGACCAGCAGCAGATCCAGGTTGGGCGTTCCGTCCTCGTTGAGGGCGTAGACCCGCCGCTTGGTCGGGACCTTGATCCCGTCGAACTCCCGGTATTCCGAGGGGTAATGGGCGGCCGGGCCGCCCGCGACGACCTCGGCGTCGTAGTCGTGCCGCTTGAACAGACCGTCGTCGCCGATGTGGAAGGTCTGTTCCTTGGAGTGGGTCGCGATGCTGTCGGGGAACGTGACCTTCAGCCGCCGCCACGTCTGCCCGTCCTCCTGCCAGGGTGTCAGCTCCTCGGTCGTGAAGCCGGGCAGGACGAAGGAGAAGGGCGCGGTCAGATACGTCCACATGGCATAGCCGGCGAAGTACGCCAACTGGAGTTCGTCCCAAGGGGTTTCGAGGACGTGCCCGGCGAAGGAGTCACGCGGGTCGTCCCGTTCGGCCAGGACCTCACCCGCGTCGGTCTCGATCGCGACGCGCTCGGGGGTGAGGGCGGTACGCCGGCCCGCCTCCCCGATCGGGTAGTGGCTCGCGAACTGGCTGTGCAGGTCCACGCGGACATGGGCATCGGCGAGGACACCTTCCTGACCCTTGAGTCCCCACAGGGGTCCGCCGTTGCGGAGGTGCGCGGTGAGGGAGGTGAACCCGTTCCACCGGTCGAGGCCACCGTGCGCGGCGATGGTCAGATCCCTGAGGCTGTTGTTCTCATTCACGGTCAGACCGCCATATTCAGAACGATACGGAAACGGGCTTCGCCGGACATCATGCGCTCGTACGCCTGGGGCGCCTGGGCGAGCGGCAGGACTTCGGTCATCGGGCGGACATCCCGGGCCTCGGCGAACCGCAGGCTGTCCTCGTTGTCGATGGAGCTGCCGGTCAGGCTTCCGGCGATCGTGCGGGTGCCGAAGATCAGGTCGGTGGTCTGCACCTCGATCGGGTCGAGGGCGGCACCGACGACCACCATGCGGCCGCGTGGCGCCAGTCCGGAGACGAGCGGTGACATCGAGGCACCGCTCGCGGCGGTCGCGACGACCGCGGCCGCACCGCCCAACTCCCGCAACCGCGCGCCGACGTCCTCGGCGGAGCTGTCGATGTAGTGGTCGGCGCCGAGCCGCTTGGCCAACTCCGCCTTCCCCGCGCCCCGGGCGATCGCGGCGACGCGGAACCCGAGCTTGTCGGCGTACTGCACGCCCAGGTGCCCGAGGCCGCCGATGCCCTGCACGGCCACCAGCGCGCCCGGGACGTGGTCGATCTGCCGGAGCGCGCTGAACACCGTCAGTCCCGCGCAGAGCAGCGGCGCCGCGTCGATCGGGCCGATCCCCTCGGGGATCCGGACCAGACCGCTGGCCCTGGCGATCATCGACTCCGCGTAGCCGCCGTCGACGTCACTGCCCGTCTGCGGTTGATCCGCGCAGTTGACGAAGTCCCCGCGTCGGCAGAAGTCGCACACTCCGCAGTGGCCGCCCAGGTATCCCACGCCCACCCGCTCGCCGACCCGCCATGTCGTCACTCCGGGACCGACCGCGTCGATCACGCCGACGACCTCGTGTCCGGGGACCACCGGCGAGGACGGGTCGGGCCGCATCCCCTCGACGGCGATCACGTCGGAGTGGCAGACCCCGCACGCCTCGACCCGAAGGCGCACATGCCCCAGCGGCGGCTCCTGCACCTCCCTCTCCACCAGCTCGAACTTCCGCGCCCCTGTGACCTCGAACGCTCGGTATGTGGACATGGCACTCCCTTGTGATCCCGGGCTCAATATGACCGGTCGTCTTAGCTCCACAATGACGGGTCCTCCAGGGGTCGTCAAGTCGACCGAGAACTCCGCGATCTCCACCGTCCGGTCGTCGATGGACGACCTCTCGGTGTGCGTCCGGCCCACCGCTCCACAGCGGAGAGCGAGGGCACGCGGACCTCGACTCAGCTACCGATCAAGGGAGTTGAACCCGATGAAGGTGCGGCCGGTGAACGCGAGTTGATCAACGCGGGAGGGGCTTCTTCACTCCGCCAGGACGGCGGACGGCTCTCCATCGAGCGCCGCTGTGAGCCGCGCGAGCAACCGCACCAGGTCCCCCTGATCGTCGATCGCGTCCAGGAGCCGCGTCTGGTCGGCCAGCAGGCGGTGGGCCGCGCGCTGGTGAAGGGCGCGGCCGCGCGCGGTGAGGTGGAGCAGGACGCGGCGGCGGTCGGAGTGGTCGGGGCGGCGGTGGACGAGGTTGTCGGCGACCATCCGGTCGACCAGTTTGGTGAGGCTCGGCGCCGGCATCAGGACCTGGTCGGCGATCTCGGTCATCGGGTGGCCCTTGCCGTCGGCGATGACCGAGAGGACGCGCCACTGCTCGACCGGACAGTTCTCCTCGGCCAGGACGGCGGTCATACGCAGGCCCAGCCGCCGCTCGGCGTGACTCAGCAGGTGGGCGAGGGCCGGCGACGGTACGGACGACATTGCCGCTGTCCTTCCGGTAGGTCTACTGTGCGGTTCAGATTACGAGCCTCCGCGAGGGCGCCGGGGCCGGGACCGGTTTCCGTGCCCTCACGCCCTCACGGAGGTGGTCTGGTGCATCCCCTGCCACCCGGGCGGATCAGCGGCCCGGTCAAGACCTTGGTCGTGGCACTGGTCGTACCCCTGCAAGGTCCGGCGGGTGTCTTCGGCCCGTCCTGCGAACTGGCCGCACAGCTCGCCGTGGAGGAACTCAACGCCAGCGGTGGTGTGTTGGGCCGCGAGGTCCGGCTGATCGTCGTGGACGGCGGCGCGCCGGCGGAGCAAGTGGCCGCCGAGGTAGAGATGTTGGTGTCGATGCGCGCGGTCGACGCGGTGGTCGGCTGGCACACCTCGGCGGTCCGCAAGGCGCTGGTGCCGCGCGTCGCGGGCCGGGTGCCGTACGTCTACACCGCGCAGTACGAGGGCGGTGAGCGCACGCCCGGGGTGTTCCTGACCGGTGAGACCGACGCGGCCCAACTCAGGCCCGCCATGCGGCTGTTGGCGGAGGAGACCGGTGTACGGCGCTGGTGCACGGTGGGCAACGACTATGTGTGGCCGAGGGTGACCGCCCGGGCCGCGCGCCGCTACGCCCGGGACTGCGGCGGCCGGGTGCGCGACGAGGTGTTCGTGCCGCTGGGGACGTACGAGTTCGGGCCGGTGCTGCGCCGGATCGAGCGGTGCGAGGCGGACGCCGTCCTGATGCTGCTGATCGGCGACGACGCGGCGCGCTTCAACCGGGCGTTCGCCGCGCGCGGGTTGCACCAGCGGTGTCTGCGGCTGAGTACGCACATGGACGAGAACATCCTGCTGTCCACCGGCGCGGAGGCCACCGAGGGACTGTGGGCGGCGGCCGGCTACTTCGAGACCCTGGCGACCACCGAAAGCCTTGATTTCAGCGGGCGTTACGCGGCCCGCTTCGGCGTGGAGGCACCCGTCGTGGGCAGCCTCGGCGAGTCGTGTTTCGAAGGCGTACGGCTGCTCGCGGCCCTGGCCGAGCGGGTGCGGTCGCTCGACGTGGGCGCCATGTGCGCGGTGGACGGCACCGTCTCGTACGAGGGCCCGCGAGGCGTACTGCGTCTGCACGGCAATCACCTCCGCCAACGGCTGTACCTGGCGCGGGCGGACGCCTTCGACTTCGACATCGTCGCCCAACTCTGACCTTCCCACCTGCTCCGACCGAGAGTACCTTGCCCCAGAAATAGTTTCCACAGGAAGCATCGATTAAATCTACGCGCGTCACCAAAAGAATTTTGAAAGCCCTTCCATTTAAAGCAGGCGAAACGGTCGGGAAACAATTCGGCGTGACTCTTCCGTCCAACTCCCCCGGGCCGTCCGGGAGATGACCCACACCCGTGGAAGAGGGAAGTGTCGTGACGGAGATCGTCGACAAAGAGGCGCCGGCAACGGCTGCCGGACGGACCTACAACGACTGGGCGAAGAACGACACGCTGGAGGACTACTCGCTGCGCTACGCGCCGAAGTCCTTCCGCCGCTGGACGCCGTACGTGGTGGCCACCACCGCTCTCGGCGGTATCGCGTACCTCGCCGACTTCGCCATCGGCGGTTCCATCGCGATCTCGAACGGCTTCTCCAGCGCCATGGTGGCGATCCTGGCGGCGGCGGTGACGATCTTCCTCACCGGCATCCCGATCTCGTACTACTCGGCCAAGTACTCCATCGACATGGACCTGTTGACCCGGGGCGCCGGCTTCGGCTACCTCGGCTCGACCCTGACATCGGTCATCTACGCCAGCTTCACCTTCATCTTCTTCGCCCTAGAGGGCTCGATCATGGCGCAGGCGCTGGACCTGGGCCTCCACATCCCGCTCGCCGTCGGCTACTTGATCTGCTCGCTGATCATCCTGCCGCTGGTGATCTACGGCATGACCGCGCTCTCCAAGATGCAGGTGTGGACCCAGCCGGTGTGGCTGGTGCTGATGGTCGCGCCGTTCGTGTCCATCGCGATCCAGGAGCCCGGCAAGTTCTCGCAGTTCACGCACTTCGCGGGCAACTCCCCCACCGGTTCCAGCATCAGCATGCTCGGCGTCGGCGCGGGCGCCGGTGTGGCACTGTCCCTCATCGCGCAGATCGGTGAGCAGGTCGACTACCTGCGCTTCATGCCCGACAAGACCCCCGAGAACGCCAAGAAGTGGTGGGGCGCGGTGCTCTCGGCGGGCCCCGGCTGGGTCGTCCTCGGCGCGGCGAAGCAGATGGGCGGCGCCTTCCTCGCCTTCTACATCGCCGGCAGCGTGGGCCTGGCCAAGGCCAACGAGCCCATCCAGCAGTACGTGCACGGCTTCAAGACCTTCGCCGCTCCGGTAGCCCTCGGGCTGGCGACGTTCTTCGTGATCCTCTCCCAGGTGAAGATCAACTCGACGAACGCGTACTCCGGTTCGCTGTCCTGGTCGAACTTCTTCTCCCGTCTGACACACCGTCACCCGGGCCGCGTGGTCTATATCTTCCTCAACGTCGGCATCGCCCTGGCCCTGATGGAGGGCGGCGTCTTCGGCTTCCTCAACACGGTGCTCGGCTTCTACTCCAACGTGGCGATCGCCTGGATCGGCGCGGTCGTCGCCGACCTGGTCATCAACAAACCGCTCAAACTCAGCCCGTCCTACATCGAGTTCAAGCGCGCCCACCTGTACAACTTCAACCCGGTCGGCTTCGGCTCGATGCTCATCGCGTCGGCGGTCTCCATCGCCGCGTACTTCAACGCGTTCGGCGACTACGCCAAGGCCTACTCCCCCTTCATCGCCCTGTTCCTGGCGATGGTCCTCTCGCCCCTGTTCGCGTACCTCACCAAGGGCAAGTACTACATCGCCCGCCTCGACGACCTGGCGGAGCCGCTGCTCGACGCGGACGGACTTCCCTCGGCCGTCATCCTCAACTGCACTGTCTGCACAACGGACTTCGAACGCCCCGACGTGGCGAACTGCCCCTTCCACTCCGGCCCGATCTGCTCCCTGTGCTGCAGCCTGGAGAAGGACTGCCACGACTCCTGCAAAAGCGCTCCCGGCGCCACGGGCCCGGTCGACCTGGCGATGCCCGCCGTACGCTCGGCGGACTGACCCCCGCGTTTCCAACCCTCCGGCCCGTGTCCCACGCGACACGGGCCGGAGCGTCGCGCGTGGCCGCCCGCCCGATCGGCAGAATCTCCCGCATGACCTCCCACTCCCTCGTCACCCGCGCCCGCCGACTCGCGGACGACCTCCTCGCCCCGCACGCCGAACAGGTCGACCAGGAGGGCGTCCCGGCGAGCCACATCGAGGCGGTCAAACGGTCCGGCCTGCTGGGCGTGAGCGCCCCCGTGGCCTACGGCGGCTCGGCGGCGCCGGCCGCGGTGGCGCGGGAGACGGCGGAGATCCTGGCCGGGGCGTGCTGCTCGACGTGGTTCGTGCAGACACAGCACCACACGCCGGTCATGACCTTGGCGAAGAGTGAACTCCCGGTGCGGGAGCGCCTGTTGGGCCCGCTCGCGCGAGGTGAGCTGCTGTCCGGGGTGGCGTACGCGCACCTGCGGGCGTATCCCCGGATCCCGGTGCGGGTGACACGGGAGCGGGGTGGCCGGCGGTTCTACGGGACGGTGCCCTGGTACACGGGCTGGGGCCTGAACGACGTGATGCTGCTCGCGGGGGTGACGGACGCGGACGAGGCATTGTTCGCGTTCACGGAGGCGCGGGAACAGAAGGGGCTACGGCCGTCCGCCCCGATGCGGCTGGCCGCACTCACCGCGTCCCGCACGGTGTCGCTGGAGCTGGACGGCCTGTGGCTGCCGGAGGACGCGGTCGCGCTGCGCGCGCCGTACGCGGACTGGGCGAAGACCGACCGCCCCAAACCGACGAACGCGTCACCGGCGGTCTTCGGCATCGCGGAGGCAGCCCTCGCGCTGCTGGACGACGAGCAGGCGGGTCCGATCCGCACCCGCCTGGACGACGTGCGCAAGCAGGCCTACGCCCTGGCCGACCACCCCGTTCCGCACGAGCACCTGGAGGAACGGCTGGCGCTCAGGACACAGGCGTACGAGGTGCTCATGACGGCGACCACGGCCGCCGTGGTCGCCGGAGGCGGCAGATCGCTGTCCTTGACGAGCAGGGCTCAACTCCTCGCACGGGAAGCCCTGTTCCTCCTGGTTCAGGGCCAGACGGCGGAGTCGAGACGGGCCCACTTGAAGGCACTGGCCGACTCTGCCGCCTGAGACGAACGGCGCCCGGTCTTCACGGGGTGTGTCGTGACCGGCCGTAATTCGCTTGACCTGGCCTCGGGGCGACGCTGCACTGTGGCGGGACACCACGGGTGGTGGTGCCGGTATCCGGGGAGGCAGCGGCAGCGATGGAGATCCGTCCCACGACCGACGAGGATCTTGACGTCTTCGTCGACACGGTCCATGCCGCGTTCGGGCTCTTCCCTGAAACCCCGGTCGAAGGTGGCGGGCTGTGGTGGTCGGCGCTCGAAATGGACCGCTGTCTGCTCGCCCTGACCGCGGACGGGCGGCCCGTCGGCACCGCGGCCACGTACCCCTTCGAACTCACCCTGCCCGGTGGGACCCTCGTCCCGGCCCCCGGGGTGACCGCCGTCGGCGTCCTGCCCTCGCACCGGCGCCAGGGCGTGCTCAGCGCGATGATGCGGCATCAGCTCACCGAACTGCGGGCCCGCGGAGAGGTCCTCTCCGTGCTGCTGGCCTCCGAGGCCACGATCTACGGCAGGTTCGGCTACGGACCGGCGACCTACACGGCACGGCTGACGGTGCCGCGCCACAAGGCCGCCCGCGCCGTTCCCCGGGCGCACGGAACGGCCGACGCACCGGCGACCGGCCAGGACAACGGCTCGGTCGAAGTACTGCGTCGCGCCGAGTGCGGCGAGATCCTCGAAGAGGTCTACGACGGGTACCGCCGCGCCCAGCCCGGCGCCCTGTCCCGGCCGCACCGCTGGTGGGCCCTGCGCGCGGGTCAGCCCCCGATCTCGCCGGCACCGCGTTACGTGGCCGTCCACCGGAACACCGACGGCGTCCCAGACGGGTACGCCGGCTACTCGATCGGTGAGGGCAAGACCCTGACGGTCGACGAGACCATCGCCACCGACGACGCCGTCTTCACTGCCCTGGCCCGGTTCGTACTCGAACACGACCTGGTCTCTCAGGTCGTGTTCAAACACGTCCCGCCCCAGCACCCGCTGCGCTGGCAGCTCGCGGACTTCCGCGCCGGCGAGGTGGGCGGCGACACGGACTGGCTCTGGGTACGGCTGCTGGACGTCCCGCGCGCGCTGACCGCGCGCGGCTGGTTCGCGGACGGCGAACTCGTCCTCGCCGTCGACGACCCGTTCCTGGACGACCACGGCCGCTACCTGCTGACCGTCCGCGACGGCAAGGCCGACTGCGTGCCGACGGGCCGGGAGCCCGACCTGTCCCTGGACGTGTGCGATCTGGGCTCGGTCTACCTCGGCGGCACCGCCCCGAGCACGCTCGTGCGGGCCGGCCACATCCGGGCCCACCGCCCGGGTGCGGCCGCACTGGCCGACGCCCTCTTCCGCGCCGACCGCTCCCCGCACTGCCTGCACTGGTTCTGACCACGCGCCCGCCGAATCTCACAACGGCGTTCAAACGGCGCGGAGTTGAACCGCTGCCGCGAGCAGCCACGCTCACCCGGCACCCGTCAACTGGCGAACGGTACCTGTGCCTCAGAAGCCTTCTGCTCACCGACAGGGTGCTGCCACACCCCCTCCGCCGCCAGCCTCGGCAGCACGCCCTCCCCGAACCAGTACGCCTCCTCCAGGTGCGGATACCCGGACAGCACGAACTCCTCGATGCCGAGGGCCGCGTACTCCTTGATCCGCTCGGCGACCTCCTCGTGGCTGCCGACCAGCGCCGTGCCCGCCCCACCCCGGACGAGCCCGATACCGGCCCACAGGTTGGGATGGATCTCCAGCCCGTCCCGGCTCCCACCGTGCAGCGCGAGCATCCGCTGCTGCCCCTCTGACTCGCTCCGGGCGAGCCCGGCCTGTACGGACTGCACGGTCTCGGAGTCGAACCCTTCGAGCAGCCGGTTCGCCTCGGCCCACGCCTCCGCGGACGTGTCACGCGTGATGACGTGCAGCCGGATGCCGAAGCGAAGCGTCCGCCCCTCCTTGGCCGCCAGCCCCCTGATCCAGGCGATCTTCTCGGCGACCTGGGCCGGCGGCTCGCCCCAAGTGAGGTACACGTCCACGTACTTGGCGGCGATCTCCCCCGCGATCGGCGACGATCCACCGAAGTACACCTCGGGCACGGGATCGGGCAGCCGCGCCAACTTCGCGTCCTCGACGCGCAGATGCTCACCGGCCACGTCGACGGTCTTGCCGTCCCACAACTGCCGTACGATCTCCAGGAATTCGCCGGTACGGCGGTACCGGTCGTCCTTGTCGAGGAAGTCACCGTAGGCCCGCTGCTCGTGGCTCTCGCCGCCGGTGACGACGTTGAGGAGCAGGCGTCCACCGGTCTGCCGCTGGAACGTGGACGCCATCTGCGCGGCGAGCGTCGGTGAGACGAAGCCGGGGCGGAAGGCGACCAGGAACTTCAGGCGTTCGGTGTTCTGGCTGACCATCGCGGTGGTGAGCCAGGCGTCCTCGCACCAGGCGCCGGTGGGGGTGAGGGCGCCCACGAAGCCGAGGTCCTCCGCCGCGCGGGCGATCTGGCTCAGGTAGGCGACCGTCGGCGGCCGGTCCCGGCCGGAGGCGGTGGCGGGGGTGCCGTGACCGCCGCCCACGACATGGCGGCTGTCCCCGTTGGTGGGGAGGAACCAGTGGAAGGTGAGGGACACGTGGGGGCTCCTGTCTGGACTGTCCTGCGAGTGGGTCAGAGAAGGCCGTGGCGGGGTGGCCTGGTGCCGTTCAGCACGTAGCGGCCGATGTGCTGGATCTTCCAGCGCGCCGGGTCGTGCAGGGTGTGCGTGCGGGCGTCGCGCCAATGCCGGTGCAGATTGAGCGAGTTGAGCGCCGAGCGGGTACCCGCCACCTCGAACAGCGCGCCCGCCACCTCGACGGCGGTCTGTGCCGCGTGCACCTTGGCCGCGGCGACCGCGATGGAGGCCTCCGCCGCCGAGTCGTCGTCGAGGTTGGTGCGCGCCGCGTCCACGGCCTTGGCCGCCTGGATCAGCAGGGCCTCGGACGCCCTTACCTGGATGGCGAGTTCACCGAACCGCTGGATCAGCAGCGGGTCCTCGGCGGCGGTCTCGACCCCGCTCTCGAACCAGGGGCGGCTCTTCGTCCGGACGAACTCGGCGGCCTCGGCCAGCGCTCCCCCGGCGATCCCTGCGTCGATGGCCGCGTGCAGCAACTGGGCCACCGCGCCGTGGAGTTGGGGTCCCTCAAAGGTGAGGTGATGCGGCAGGACACGGTCGGCGGGTACGGCGACCGCCTCCAGACGGACCGTGCCACTGGCCGTCGTACGCTGGCCCATCCCGTCCCAGTCGTCGACGACCGTGACGCCCTCGGCGTCGCTCGGGACGTACGCGACATGGAGGTTGCCGTCCTCGGTGCGGGCGAGGACGGGGATCCAGTCGGCGAAGAGGGCGCCGGTGGAGTAGTGCTTGACCCCGGTCAAAGTGTACGAGCCGTCCGGCTGTCGTGTCAGTCGGGTGCGGATGTCCTGGACGTGTTTGGTGCCGGCTTCGGACTGGGCGTTGCCGAAGCGGCGGCCCCCCAGCAGTTCGGCGAAGAAGAACTTCCGCTGGTCCGGGGTGCCTTGACGGCAGATCACATTGACGTAGGCGAAGTGGCTCTGCGGGATCTGGGCGAGGCTGCCGTCGGCCGAGCCGAGCAGGCGGAAGATCTCGGCGAGCGTCTCCGCGCTGACGTCGGCGCCGCCGTGTTCGGCGGGCACGGTGACGGCGAGCAGTCCGGCGTCGGACAGGCGGTCCAACTCGGCGCGTGGGAGCCTGCGTTCGGTGTCGCGCGCCGAGGCCCCGGCCCGGAACTCGTCGGCGAGCGCGGCGGCGAGGGCGAGTGCCTCGGCGTCGTCCGCGATCACGTGGGCGGTCGCACGGTCGGTCACGGTGGTCAGCTCGCCGCGGCCAGTAGCGGGGTACGGCCGAGGGCCGCCGAGAACTGGTCCACCACCTGGGTGAGCGCCTCGGTGGTGCCCGGGGCGACGGTCAGCGAGCCGTCCTCGTGGGCGGTGATGTCCTTGTCGAGGGTGAACCAGCCCTGGACTATGTGGGCCGCACCCATGGAATTCAGCACCGGGCGGAGCGCGTAGTCGATGGCGAGCACATGTGCGGTGGACCCACCTGTGGCGAGCGGCAGCACGGTCTTGCCGGTGAGGGCGTACTGCGGGAGCAGGTCGAGCAGCGCCTTGAGGACTCCGGAGTAGGAGGCCTTGTAGACGGGGGTGCCTACGACCACTCCGTCGGCGCGGGCGAACAGTTCGGTGGCCTCGACGATGGCCGGGTGGCGGAAGTCCGCGCCGAGCAGGGCCTCGGCGGGGATGGTGCGCACGTCGAGCGGGATCACCTCGTGGCCCTGGGCGATCAGCCGCTTGTCGAGGTGTCGTAGAAGCCGGTTGGTGCGGGACGAGACGGACGGGCTGCCGGAGACGGACAGGACGGTGGCCATGGGTCCTCTTTCGGGGAGGCGGGGCGCCCGCGTGCGGCGGGCGCCCCTGGGCTGGCGGGTCAGGAGTACCAGGTGGGTTCGGGCAGTTCGCCCTCAAGGACCCAGCGGCCGACCTCGCGCCGCTTGTAGACGACGGGGTCGTGCAGGGTGTGGGTGCGGACGTTCCGCCAGAACCGGTCGAGACCCTCGGAGGTAGCGGTGGAGCGGGCGCCGGTGACCTCGAAGATGCGGTTGCCGATCTCCAGGGCGACATCGGTGGCCCGTGCCTTGACGGCGGCGACCCGTACTTCGAAGTCGCCACGCGTCTTCTCGGTGACGGCGTCGGGGTCGTCGTGCAGTGTCTGTCCCTCGGCGGCGACGGTGTCGGCGAGGGCCTCGACCGCCCAGAGCTTCGCGGTGAGGTCGCCGTAGGTGTCGATGACATAGGGCTCGTCGACCGCGCGCTCATAGCCGCCGTGCAGCCAGGAGCGGGCCTTGGTGCGGGTGTAGGTGGCGGCCGTCTCCAGGGCGCCGGCGGCGATGCCCAAGTAGAAGTTGACGAAGACCAGTTGGATGGTCGGGACGTTGAGCGTGTTGTACGTGCGCGGCCGGAATTCCTTGTCGACGTAACCGGCCGCCGAGGACCACGGGGTGCGGACGCCGTCGAGGATGACGCCGCCGCTCTCGGTGAGGCGCTGGCCGATGTTGTCCCAGTCGTCGAGGAAGGTGAGGCCCTCGCTGGCGGAGGGGACGATCGCGAACACGTGCTGGTCGGTGCCTTCCAGGACGCCTTCGAGGACGGTGACGTCGGAGATCCTGCTGCCGGTGGAGAAGGACTTGCGGCCGGTGAAGACGAGGTCGTCTCCGTTCTCGGTGACGGTGACGTCCTTGTCGCGCGGGTTGACGGCGCCGCCGAAGAACCACTGATTGCGGGCGGCCTCGGCCTCGACGTGCTCCCACTGTTCGCGGGTGCCGACGAGACGGGCGGCCCAGTTCCACAGGTAGTGGTAGCCGAGGAGTTGGCCGATGGAGCCGTCGGCCTTGGCTATCTCGCGGACGACGCGGTAGGCGGTGGGCCAGTCCTGGCCTCCGCCCCCGTGCTCCGTGGGGCCGAGCAGGGTGACGAGGCCGGAGTCCTTGAGGAGTTGGACCTCGGTGGTCGGGGTGGCGCCGGCCCGATCTCGGGCGGCGGCGTCGGTGTCGAGGAGGGCGGCGACCTCGGCGGCGCGGGCGATCCAGTCCTGGGCGGACCGCGGGGCCGGGCGGGTCCCCCAGTCGGTGGGCGTGACGGTGCTCATGCGGGTGTCCTCTTTCGCAGTGGGGTGCGATCAGGCGTGCACGGAGACGGACTCGGTCTCGCCGTCGGGGAGTTGGGCCTCCAGTTCGCGCACGAGGGGCAGCACCCGCTTGCCGAAGTACTCCACCTCCTCGTGGTAGTGCAGGAAGCCCAGCAGGAGAAGGTCGACGCCCAACTTCTTGTAGGCGACGATCCGTTCGGCGATCTGCTCCGGGGTGCCGATGAGTCCCGTACGGAAGCCGTCGTTGTACTGCACGAGGTCCTCGAACGTGGAGTCCTGCCACATGCCCTTGCCGTCGGCCGAGGACTGCCCGGCCTGCTTCACCGCGGCCCCGAATCCCTCGACGGCCTCGCGGTCGGCCTTGGCGACGATCTCGCGGAGTGTGTCGCGGGCCTCGGCCTCGGTGTCCCGGGCGATGAGGAAGCCGTTGAGGCCGAACTTGGGTGCGGTACGGCCGACTTGGGCGGCCGAGTGGCGTACGTCGGCGAGCTGTTCGGTGACGCCGTCGAAGTCCTTGCCATTGGAGAAGTACCAGTCGGAGACGCGGCCGGCCATCGCGCGGGCCGCGGTGGAATTGCCGCCCTGGAAGATCTCCGGGTGCGGGCGCTCGGGGGTGTTGAGGGGCTTGGGCTTGAGGGAGAAGTCGCGCAACCGGTAGAAGTCACCGGCGAGTTCGGTGTGGTCCTCGGTCCAGATCTGGCGCAGGGCCTGGATGAACTCCTCGGAGCGGCGGTAGCGCTCGTCGTGCTCAAGCCAGGGCTCGCCGAGGGCGGTGAACTCGCCCTTGAACCAGCCGGACACGACGTTGACGGCGAAGCGGCCGTTCGACAAGTGGTCGGCGGTGGCGCCGAGTTTGGCGAGGACGCCCGGGTGCCACAGGCCGGGGTGGACGGCGGCGATGACCTTCAGGCGCTGGGTGGCGAGGAGGAGGGCGAGGCTGAAGCTGGTCGACTCGTGCTGGAACTCGGCGCCGTAGCTGGCCATGTAGCGGACCTGGCTGAGCGCGTACTCGAAGCCGTTGTTCTCGGCGAGGACGGCGAGTTCGCGGTTGTACTCGTAGCCCCAGTCGGTGCGTTGCTCGATCTTGCTGGTGACGAGTCCCCCGCTGACGTTGGGGACCCAGTAGGCGAATTTCACGGGCTCTGCGGGCATGCGGAACTCCTGTTGCGGAATGCGTTTTCGGGCACGCCGAATCCGGCCGGAGCGAATTCCGGCGAATGTCAGGCGGAGGGAAAAGGAAGGCGGCGGATCACAGGACGGAGGTGACGGGGATCAGGCCGCGGTGCAACAGGAGGCGCTGGAGACGCGCGCGAGGTCGACATGGCGTCGCCGCGTGAGGTCCAGTCGCATCATCATGCCGTCGATCGTGGCAGCCGTCGGCGGGGACCGTCAAGGAAAACCCGACCGGTCTCGTATCGCGGACCATTGAATTTCACGAACGTGTGACAGGGAAACCCTTGAACAGCCCGGGAAATCCGCCGCATTCTGCGGGCATGCGCACCGAACAGCTGGAATACATAGCGGCCGTGACCCGGCTCGGCTCCCTGCGCCGGGCCGCCGAGGAACTGCGGCTGTCACAGCCCGCGTTGAGCGAGACCGTACGCAATCTGGAACGCGAACTCGGCGTCGATCTCCTGGAGCGCAAACGCTCGGGCGCGACGATGAGTGCGGAGGGCCGCGAGCTGCTGCCGAAGATCGTCGATGTACTGGACGCGGTGGACCGGCTGCGGGCCGCGGCGGGCGAGCAGCACCGGATCAGCCGCATGGTGCGGGTGGGCACGGTCAACGCGGCGACCGTGCCGCTCCTGCTTCCCGTCGTCCGCGAGTTCCGTGCCTCGCATCCGCTCACCCAGGTCGAGGTGGTCGGCACGCAGCAGACGGACATCCACCGGGCGCTGTCGGAGGGCGGGTTCGATCTCGGGCTGGTCAATCACCTGGACGGCGACGACATGCCGGCCGACTTCGAGTCCACCGAGCTGCTGTCCGGGCTGCCGGTGGTGTGCATGCGCCCCGACAGCCCGCTGGCGTCCCGGCCGACGGTCAGTGTGGACGACCTCCTCACCGAACCGCTGATCGGTATGCGTTCCGGCTATGTGATGCACCGCTATGTCCACCGGCTGCTCGATGGGCGCGGGCCCGCCTTCGCGTACTCGACCGACGGCGCGGAGATGGGCAAGCTCATGGTCGCGGAGGGGCTCGGGGCGACGGTCCTGCCCGACTTCAGCGTGGTCGGTGACCCGCTGGAACGGCTCGGCGCGATCACCTACCGGCCGATCGCCGGCGACACGGCCCGCGTCCTGCTGATGCTGCGCCGCCGTCGCGCGGACTCCGTACCGCAGGCGGCCGGGGATCTGCACGAGGCGTTCGTACGACGGGCACGGGAGCTGAGCGGAACACCCGCTTGAGGACTCGACCGTACGTACGGTCAGTCCTCGTCGCCCATCGGAACCACCACGAGGAACGCGTCGGACTTCAGGTCCATGACGACCCTGGCGGGCTCACCCTCGGCGCGGCGCCGGGCCGCGAACTCCTCGGCAGGCCATGATCCGCGCGGAGCCCCCGCCGAAAACCGCTTCAACACCTTCGCGCCCATGTCCGCAGACACCTCCAGCATCGTTCCTCGGTTCCCCATGGGGACCGTCGTGCCTGTTCACCTGCCCCCGATCGACGCCAACATGCCAAGTTCGCTCGGCGGCGGGACGGCGCCGGGAGCGCGTAAGCCCGTCGGGTGACAGCCGCATCCGCCGGGCGCGCCGGACCGGAAGCACCTCACGACCCCCTTTCCCGTCTCCCGGAGTGCGCCCCATGAACGTCTCGGTCGCCCTGTTCACCGCCGACCTGCGCCTGCACGACCATCCCGCGCTGCGCGCCGCCGCCGAGGCCCCCCGGACGGTCCCGCTGTTCGTCCGCGACCGGGGCGTGACGGACGCCGGGTTCGCCGCGCCGAACCGGCTGGCGTTCCTCGCCGACTGTCTGCGTGACCTCGACGCCGGCCTGCGCGAACGGGGCGGCCGCTTGGTGATCCGGTCCGGTGACGTCGTCGACGAGGTGTGCAAGGTGGCCGCCGAGACGGACGCCGACGAGGTCCACATGGCGGCCGACGTCAGCGACTACGCGCGACGGCGCGAACAGCGGCTGCGGCGGGCGCTGGAGGCGGAGGGGCGGCGGTTGCACGTCCACGACACCGTGACCACGGCCGTCGCGCCCGGCGCGGTGACCCCGGCCTCCTCGGACCACTTCGCGGTCTTCACGCCGTACTTCCGCCACTGGTCCGGGCAGCACCTGCGCGCCCCGCTGACCGCACCGCGCACCGTGCGGGTCCCGGACGGTGTCGGTTCCGAGGAACTCCCCTCCCGTACCGGCGTCGTCGGGCTGTCGCCGGGCCTGGCGACCGGCGGGGAGACCGAGGGCCGCAAGCTGCTGAACCGATGGCTGCGCAACGGCATCGCCGAGTACGAGAACCTGCACGACGCCCTGGCCGCCGACGCCACCTCCCACCTCTCGCCCCATCTCCACTTCGGCACCCTCTCCCCCGTCGAA
The DNA here is from genome assembly GCF_035982055.1 of Streptomyces sp. NBC_01288. Classification (NCBI taxonomy): domain Bacteria; kingdom Bacillati; phylum Actinomycetota; class Actinomycetes; order Kitasatosporales; family Streptomycetaceae; genus Streptomyces; species Streptomyces sp. NBC_01288. Next base: position 9,785,422 of record NZ_CP108427.1, on the reverse strand, counting down.
CTCGTCCATCGGGCACGGCAGTTGGACGGCCCGGGCGCCGACGCCTTCGTACGGCAGCTCGCGTGGCGGGACTTCCACCGCCAGGTACTGGCGGCCAGGCCTTCGGCCGCGACCGCCGACTACCGTACGAAACACGACCGTTGGCGGTCCGAGCGCACGGCCCGCGAGGACATCGCGGCCTGGAAGGAGGGCCGTACCGGCTATCCGCTGATCGACGCGGCGATGCGCCAACTGCGCCACGAGGGCTGGATGCACAACCGGGGACGCCTGCTGACGGCGAGCTTCCTCGCCAAGACGCTCTACGTCGACTGGCGCGTCGGCGCCCGGCACTTCCTCGACCTGCTGGTCGACGGCGACGTGGCGAACAACCAGCTCAACTGGCAGTGGATGGCGGGAACCGGCACCGACTCGCGCCCCAACCGGGTCCTCAACCCCGTCACTCAGGCCAAGCGGTACGACCCGGACGGCGCGTACGTCCGTCGCTGGGTGCCCGAACTCGCCGGGCTGGAGGGCCCGTTGGTGCACGAGCCGTGGAAACTCAGGGCACTTGACCGTGCGGCGCTCGGCGACTATCCGGATCCGATCGTCGAACTCGCGGACGGGCTGGCGCGGTTCAGGCGAGGTCGAGAAGGTGACTGAGTCCCACGCTCAGGGCCGCGCCTCGTACAACACCGACAGGGCGTCCACGGCATCCGCGAGCGTCGCCGGCCGCAGTGCACCCCGCGCCGGAGAGCCGGACCAGCCGGGACCGGCCAGTACCACCGAGGGCCGGCGCCGGGCGCCCTTCACTCCCCACCGGATGTCCGCGAGGTGCCGGGCCAGCGACGGGCTCGCCGTGGAGCGCGCCTGCGCCCACAGGACGACGGCCACCGGTCCCAGCCGCCGCACCGCCGTGGTGAGCGCCTCGGCAGGCACGGCGGCGCCGAACATCCTTGTGGGCAGGTCGAGTTCACCCAGTGCGGCGTTGAGCGCCTCGATGGGGAGGGTGTGTTGTTCCCCGGGTACGCAGGCCAGAACTACTGGCGAGACGTCGGCCTGCGGCCCGGGAAGCGGGGTGTGTCGACGCAGGGCGGTGGAGACGTGCCAGGACAGCAGGTGCTCCACCTCGACGTAACGGTCCCCCGACGACGCCCACTTGCGCCCCACCGCGTGCAGGGTCGGCACCATCACCTCCTGCCAGGCGACGACGGTGCCGTACTGGCCGACGGCATCGGCCAGTTGACGCGCGACGGCGGGCGCGTCGAGCCGTACGGCGGCGCGCGCCAGGCCGCGGCATTCCTGGCGCACGTCCCCGAGAGGCAGCGCGCCGGGGGCCTGTGACCTCCGGCTCCGTGCGGGCATGCTCTCCGCGCGTCGGTCGGCAGCCGCCTTCGCCGCCTCGGCAGGCGGCACGCCCGACGAGGTCAGGCGGCACATCTCCTCCAGCAGTGCCACGTCCCGCGGGGTCCAGCGTCGGTGCCGTCCCTCGGCGCGGACCGCGGGACCGATGCCGTAGCGACGCTCCCAGGACCGCAGTGTGGTCGGGGCCACGCCCAGCCGACGGGCCAACGCGCCGGTCGTCAGGGGCACTTCGGCCGCTGACGGGTACGCGGCGTCTCCGCCTGCGGGCATTTCGCTCATCAGGCGACTATACGACGCAGAATCGACGCGAGTTGATGGCCTTGATCCCTTGCTCCCACGATGACGGGACAGTCGCCGCCCGACGCGCGAGGAGTCGTAGAAATGAGCCCGCAGACCGGCGCCGTCCGCCCGAGCCCGGCGGCGGAGTCGCTCACCGACGAGGAGTTGGCCAGGGGGTTGGTGGCGGGCGACGAGGATTGTCTGGCCGCCGTGTATCGCCGCTGGTCGCCGTTGGTGCACAGCCTGGCGCGGCGCTCGCTGGGGGACGGCAGGGAAGCCGAGGATGTGACGCAGGAGGTGTTCCTCGGGGTGTGGCGCGGGCGGCGGGGTTTCCGTCCCGAGCGCGGGACGATCGGCGGCTGGATCGTCGGCGTCACCAGGCACGGGATCGCCGACGCGCTGTCCGCCCGCACCCGTCGTCTGCGTCTCGTGGCCGCCGCGGGCTCGTCGCTGACCCTCGCCGAACCCGCCGCCCGGAAGCCCGAGATGACCCTCGATCGCGTCCTCGTCCTGCACGAGCTGGCCAGGCTGCCCGCACCTCAACAGCGGGTGCTGCGGCTGACGTACTACGAGGACCTCACCCAGACCCAGATCGCGCGGCGCACCGGCTGGCCGCTCGGCACGGTCAAGAGCCATGCGCGACGTGGGCTCCACCAGTTGCGAAGCCGCCTCCAGGACGACGAACAGGCTGACCACTACACATAAAGGCCAAATAAGAGCACTATGGAGGTAAGCGGCTTTTGCCGCATACCGCACCAGACGCGGTCAGGCCAGCGAAGTCAAAGGAGACGAGTCATGGCCAACGTCTCGCACACCAGAGGTGACATAACGAGCCACCCTGATGTCTCCGAAATGCAGGCGCGCTACGCCCGCATGCTCGGTGGACGCGATGTGGCGCTCGTGGACGGACCGGTGTTCCTCCTCGGTCTGTACTGCGCCGTATCCCCGTGGATACTCCACTACACGACGAGCCAGCCCGCGCTCGTGCCGCACAACCTGATCGTCGGCATCGCGATCGGCCTGCTGGCCCTCGGGTTCACCAGGGCGCCGGAACGCATGTACGGCCTCAGCTGGGCGATGAGCGCCCTGGGTGTCTGGATGATCGTCTCGCCGTGGATCGTCGGCACCAACCCCGACAAGGGCGTCATCCTGAACAACGTCATCATCGGCGGACTGGCCGTGCTGATGGGCCTGGTGTGTGCCGGTACGGCGGCGCGGAGCACTCCCAAGCCGTAGAGACCCACCCCGGAAGCAAGTCGCAGAAACCCGGAAGGAAGGCACCCTCCTCCTCCGCCCCCTTCAGTGGCCGCCCGGCACCAGCCAGGGCGCCTGCGGGAGGGGGCTGCCGGTTTCGAGGACCGACTTCAGGTTGGACAGCACGGCCGGCCAGCCGCCGGACACGTCGGACAGCTCGCCCTGGTCGGCGAGGTCCTCGTGGGTGACAGTGAGGCGCACGATGTCCTCGTGGCGCCGGATGTCGTAGGTGACGCGGGAGTACGTGTCCTCCTGGCCCTCATTCTCCGGTGAGGTCCAGGTGGTCACGAGGCGGGTCGGGCGCTCGCTCTCCACCACCGTGCCGACGACGTCGGCGATGCCGGAACCGTCCGTGCGCACGTGTTCCCAACGGGAGCCCGGCTGCCAGTCGGACACGTTGCTGTGGCCCCAGTAGGCGGCGGTCAGGTCGGCGTCGGTGAGCGCGTCCCAGACCTTCTCGGGGGTGCTCGCGATGTAGGTGACGTAGACGAATGTCGGCTTGTCGGTCATGGCTTCCTCGGCTCGTCGCTTCAGGGCCCCGAGTGCGCGCAGTCGCGGGCGCTCGAACTTGTCGATCCAGCGCTCCTGGATCTCGTGCAGCGGGACCGGATTGAGGTAGTGCAGCTTCTCCCGCCCACGCCGCACCGTGCTGACCAGGTTGGCGGCCTCCAGGACGGCCAGATGCTGGGTCACCGACTGACGGGTCATGTCGATGCGCCCGCACAACTCGCCGAGCGTCTGCCCGTTCTCCTCGTGCAGCCGGTCCAGCAGACGTCTACGGGTCTCGTCGGCCAGCGCCTTGAAGACCGCGTCCATCCCTGAGTCATGTTCGGATCGCACACTCAACGTTATGCAGGCAGTTACCTGCATGTCAAGGTGAGCGACTTCGTCCGATTCATACCGATCTTCTACGGCGCCTCAGCGCAGGAACGCGCCCAGCTCGCGGCGGTGCGCGTCCACCCAGTCGTGCGCGGCCCGGATGTCGTCCACGACCCCGCTCGCCCGCAGCCCGGCCATGCCCCGCTCACCGCGCTCGGCACCGGCCTCGATGCCTCGCCAACACCGGTCCTGCCACCACAGGACCGTGTCGAGGAGCCGGTCGGTGCCGTCGAGTTCGTCGAGGCCGTACGCCTCACAGATCAGCGCGATCCGGCGGGCGGCCTCGGACACGTCGGTGACGCCCGGGCCGAGGTCCAGGTACTGCCAGCAGACGTGGGCGACGTCGTGGACACGCTCGCCGGGAGCCGCGAGGTCCCAGTCGACGAAGGCCAGCGGATGCCACACGCTGCCGTAGACGGTGTTCTTGGGGGCGAGATCGTTGTGGCAGACGACGTCCTGGTCACCGGCCTCGGGTGTGCCGTGCGTCAGGTCGTGGAACGCGCGGACGAGCTGCGCGACACGCACCAGACTGTCGTCGGCGCGGGCGGCGGAGCGCTCGTCGGGACTTACGGCCGCCCGGCCCTCGATGTACTGGAACACCTCCCGGCCCCGCTCGTCCGTGCCAAGGAAGCGCGGTGCTCCTGACCATCCCCGCCGCTCGAACAGCGCGAGCAGTCCGGTGACGAAGGCGGACCGTTCCGGTGGGGTCGGCGTGCGTCGCACCGTCTCGCCGACCCGTACGACCGCGTTGATCACGCCTCCGCCGAGCGCTGTTTCCTCCAACTGGCCCGCCTCCCCATAGCATTCGACCGCACGAGTATCGCCTGGCACGCTGCGCGTATGGATCACGCGGAGGCACTGCTCATCGGAGGACGGGCCGGGGTCGGGAAGACGACCGTCGGCTGGGAGGTGTCGGCGCGGCTGCGGGCGGCGGGGGTCGCCCATGCCGTGATCGACGGGGACTTCATGGGGCAGGTCCATCCGGCGCCGGACGGCGATCCGCACCGGGCGGCGATCGGTGAGGCCAACTTGACTGCCGTATGGGGGAATTACGCCGCGCTGGGATACCGGCGGCTCGTGTACACGAACACGGTGAGCGTGCTCGACGAGGGGGCCGGGCAGTTCCGTCGGGCGATGGGGGCGGACGTGCGGATCGTACGGGTGCTGCTGACCGCCTCCGACGAGACCACAGCCGCGCGGATCAACGGGCGGGAGATCGGCAGCGAGTTGGAGCATGAGCTGGCCAACAGCTCCCGCAAAGCACGGCTGTTGGACCAGCGCGCGCCCGTCGACACCGTGCGGGTGGTGACCGACGGGCGCCCTGTCGCCGATGTCGCGGAGGACGTGCTGGCCGCGACCGGCTGGGTCAACTGCCGCTAGGCGCCTGCCGGTTCCGTGTCCGGGGTCGTCTCCACGAGGTACTCCTCCGTGATCTCCTTCGGGCCGAACGGCCACACCTTCTCGAAGCGGGACCAGATCAGGAAGGCCACGCAGCCCAGGGCCAGCCAGGCCAGGGACCACTCGATGGGGTGGCGGCCCGGGGAGTTCCGGTCCGCGTAGCCGTAGATCACGCACCAGCCGACGAAGGCGATGATGCTCGGCACGGGGTAGAGCCACATGCGGTACGGGCGGCGCAGGGTCGGCTGGCGTCTGCGCAGGACCGTGAGGGCGATGATCTGGGCCAGTGCCTGGACGATGACCATGACGGTGGTCAGGAGCTGGATCAGGGTCGCGAGGTCCGTGTGGCGGCCGATGAGGAAGCCGATCGCCGTGATCACGCCCATGGTGGCGAGGCCCAGCATCGGGAAGCGGTGCTTGGGGTGGAGTTTGGCGTAGGGGCGGAAGAAGACGCGTTCGCGGGCCGCGTCGTAGGGGACCCGGGAGCCGCCCAGGAGGCCGGTGAAGACCGAGGCGAAGGCCGTGATGAGGATCAGGACGGTGACCGTGTCGGCGGCGCCCTTGCCCCAGGTCTTCTCCAGGACCGCCGAGGCCACCGAGGTGGAGGCGATGTCGTTCACGTTGGTCATCCGGTGCCAGTCGATCACGCCCAGCGTGCCGATCTGGAGCAGCAGGTAGATCGCCATGATGCCGACGATGGAGAAGAGGATGGAGCGCGGCAGCGTGCGGCCGGGGTCCTTGATCTCGGCGCCCATGTACGCGGTGGTGTTGTAGCCGAGGTAGTCGTAGATGCCGATGGTGAGGCCGCCGGCGAAGCCGAGCCAGAAGTGGTCGCTGCCCAGGTCGAAGGCGTGCGCCGGGTAGGTGAAGGCGAGGTGCGCGCTGAAGTCGCTCGCGGCGGCCACGATGACCAGGAACACCGAGGCGATCATCACCGTCCACATCACGGCGGTGATGCGGGCGATGTTCTCGATGCCGCGCCAGAGGAGGAGGATCACCAGGGCGATGACGCCGAGGCCGATCAGGTCGCCGGACGTCTTGCCCAAGTCCGGTGCCAGATAGCCGAGATACTGCACGAAGCCGACCACGCCCGTCGACATGATCAGCGGGATGAAGAGCATCGCCGTCCACACGAACAGGAACGGCATCAGTCGGCCCGTCCGGTACTGGAAGGCCTGGCGCAGATAGACGTAACTGCCACCGGAGCCGGGCATCGCGGCGCCCATCTCGACCCACACGAGCCCGTCGGCCAGCGCGAGGATCGCGCCCGCGACGAAGCCGATCACCGCCTGCGGACCGCCGAACGCGGCGACCATCAGCGGGATCGTCACGAACGGACCGATGCCGCACATCTGGCTCATGTTGATGGCGGTGGCCTGGAAGAGGCCGACGCGGCGGACGAACCCGCCGTCGGGAGGCGGGCTACCGGGAGGCGGACTACCGGACATGGGGACTCCTGGGGCTGGTCACGGGGAGAGGGAGACGGGGTGGCCCGGTGCGGGTGACTGGGCGATAAAGTTAAGGAGCCTTACTAGAGTCGTCAAGAGGCTGTCCCGGATACCGGAGAATGATGCGATGCCCGTCAGTGACGCCGTGGAGCGACCGGACCAGCCTTGGAGCCGTCAGCGGCTGCGCAGTACCAACGCGCGGCTGCTGCTCGACCGGCTGCGCACCGCCGGTGCCGCCTCCCGCGCCCAACTCGCCCGCGAGACAGGCCTGTCGAAGCCGACGGTCTCCAGCGCGCTGGCCGCCCTGGAGGAGGCGGGACTGGTCCACGAGGTCGGCACACAGGCCCCGGAGCGCGGCCGGACCGCCGTGCTCTACGCCCCCGATCCGTCCGCCGGGTACGCGCTCGGGATCGACGTCGGGCGCAGCTGGCTGCGGGTCGCGGTCGCCAATCTGGACGGCGAGGTGGTGGCCCGGGCGGACGTCCGCAACCGGGCTCGCAGTTCGGGCGCCATGGCCGAGCTGGTGGTCGCCACCGCGCACCAGGTCGTCGCGAACTCCGGGGTCGAACCGGCCGCGGTCGTCCACGCCGTGGTGGGCACGCCCGGAATCTACGACGAGCAGCGGCGCCGGGTGCGGTACGCGATGCATCTGCCGGGCTGGGGCCGGGCCGGGCTGTTCGACCGGATGCGGGAGGAGCTGGGCGTCCCGCTGGAGGTGCACAACGACGCCAATCTCGCGGCGCTCGGCGAGTACACGTACGGCGTCGGCGCGGGCAGCCGGCTGTTCGCGTACATCCTGATCGGCACCGGTCTCGGCATGGGCGTGGTCAGCGAGGGGCGGCTGTTCACGGGGGCGCACGGCGGTGCCGGGGAGATCGGGTTCCTGCCGTGGCCGGGGCAGCAGAAGCCGGAGACGCTGGAGGACGCGGTCTCCGGGGTGGCCGTGGTGGAGGCGGCCCGCAGGTTCGGCATGAGCGGGCAGCAGCTCACCGCGAAGGCCGTGTTCGACGCGGCCCGGCAGGGAAACACCGCCGCGATCAAGGCGGTTGAGCTGGAGGGCGAGCGGATCGCGCACACGGTGGCGGCCGCTGCCGCTGTCCTCGATCCGGACCTCGTCGTGCTGGGCGGCGGGGTCGGGCACAGCGTGGATCTGCTGCTGCGCCCGGTGCGGGAGAACCTCCGCGCGCTCACTCCGCTCCGGCCGAAGATCGTGCCCAGCGCGCTGGGCGAGGACGCGGTGCTGCTGGGCGCCGTGGCCACCGCGCTCGGCACCGCGCGGGACCTGGTGTTCGAGCGCCACTCGGCGCCCTGAGCAACTCACCCACGGACACAGGTGTTTGACAGGCACCGTCGAGCGCCCTACCTTCTGGTGCGGTTAGTAAAGCTTCCTAACTTGACGAGGCTGGAGACCGCCGTGTTCCACCGCCCCGCCGTTCCCCCACCCCTCAGAGGCCGTCTCGCCACGGCCGCGGTCGCGCTCGGCCTGCTGGGCACCCTCACCACCAGCGCGTGGGCGGGGGCCCGGGAGTCGTCCCCGCAGCACCGCGCGCAGGCCCCGGTGACCGCCGTACGCTCGACCGCCGGGACCGCTACCCCGCTGTCCGGCTACGCTATCCAGTCGTCCGCGAAGGTCACCGACTCCGCAGCGGCCGTCTCCTCCCCCGGCTACCGGGCGACCGGCTGGCACCCGGCCGGCGCGCGCTCGACCGTCCTCGCGGCCTTGATCGCCGACGGTGTCTACCCGGATCCCTTCTACTCGACCAACCAGCAGAAGATCCCGAAGGCCGACTTCCAGGTGCCGTGGTGGTACCGCAGCGACTTCACGGTCGCCGACCCCGGCAGGCGCACCTACCTCGACTTCAGCGGGGTGATCTCGGCGGCCGACGTCTACGTCAACGGCAAGCGGATCGCCGAGGCCGCGGACGTCAACGGTGCTTACACACAGCACGAGTTGGACGTCACCTCGCTGGTGCGCTCCGGCACGAACACGGTCGCCTTCCGCATCCGGCCGAACGACCCGAACAAGAACCTCACCATGGGCTGGATCGACTGGCTCCAGCCGCCGCCCGACGAGAACATGGGCATCGTCCGTGACGTCCTCGTCCGACGCGGCGGCCCGGTCGCGCTGCGCGACGCACACGTGGTGACCAAGCTGGCCGTACCGTCGCTGGCCTCAGCGGACCTGACGGTGAAGGCGCGGGCCCGCAACGACTCGAACGCGCCCGTCACCACGAAGGTCAGGGGCAGCATCGGCAGTTCGACCTTCGAGAAGACGGTCTCCCTCACCGCCCACGAGACGAGAAACATCACCTTCGGCCTCCATCTCACCTCCCCCAAGGTCTGGTGGCCCGCGGGCATGGGCGGCCGGCCGCTCTACGACCTCGACCTCACCGCCTCAGTCAACGGCACCCTCTCCGACACCGCGCACCAGACCTTCGGCATCCGCGACGTGCGGGCCCCGCTGAACTCCGACGGGGCCCGCCAGTACCGGATCAACGGCCGCAAGTTGCTGATCAAGGGCGGCGGTTGGTCACCGGACGAATTCCTGCGCTGGGACCGGACGTACGTCGAGGACCGCCTGAAGTACGCCCTCGATCTGGGCCTGAACACCATCCGCCTGGAAGGGCACATCGAGCCGGACGAGTTCTTCGACCTGGCCGACCGCTACGGCATCCTGACGCTGCCCGGCTGGGAGTGCTGCGACAAGTGGGAGGGCCAGGTCAACGGGGACGAGACCGGCGACAAGTGGACCGCCGCCGACTACCCGGTCGCCAAGGCGTCGATGGCCGCCGAGGCCGCCCGGCTGCGCGACCACCCGAGCGTGATCTCCTTCCTCATCGGCAGCGACTTCGCGCCTGACGCGAAGATCGAGAAGACGTACCTGGACGCGTTGAAGGCCGCCGACTGGGAAACCCCGGTGGTCGCCGCCGCCTCCGACAACTCCTCGCCGGTCAGCGGCAGTTCGGGCATGAAGATGACCGGCCCGTACGACTGGATCCCGCCGAACTACTGGTACGCCAAGCGCGAGGGCGGCGCCACCGGCTTCAACTCCGAGACCAGCGCGGGCCCCGACATCCCGACCCTCGACACCCTGCGCCGCATGATGACCCCGGCCGAACTGGCCACCCTCTGGAAGGACCCGAGCGCCAAGCAGTACCACCGCTCCCCGTCCTCCACCTTCAACACCCTCAAGCTCTACGACAACGCCCTCACCGGCCGCTACGGTCCGCCGACGAGCCTGACCGACTACGTCCGCAAGGCGCAGTTGGCCCAATACGAGAACGTGCGGGCCCAGTTCGAGGCGTACGAGCGCAACGCCACCGACGCCTCGAAGCCCGCGACCGGGGTCGTCTACTGGATGTTCAACAGCGGATGGACCTCGCTGCACTGGCAGTTGATGGACCGTTACCTCGACCAGGGCGGCGCCTACTTCGGCGCGAAGAAGGCGAACGAGCCGCTGCACATCCAGTACTCGTACGACGACCGCTCGGTCGTCGTGGTGAACAACCGGAACGCCTCCGCACACCGACTCACCGCCCACGCAACGCTGTTCAACACCGACGGCACGCAGAGGTACGACAAGAAGGCGACCGGGGTGAAGGTCTCCGGCGGTGGCGCGCACAGCACCGCGTTCACCCTGCCCTCGCCCTCGTCGGTGAGCGGGCTGTCGACGACGTACCTGGTACGGCTGACGCTGACCGACGCGTCCGGCAAGGAGGTGAGCCGGAACGTGTACTGGCTCTCCGCCAGGCCCGACACGCTCGACTGGGCGCACACCGACTGGTACTACACGCCGACGACGAGCTACGCCGACCTCAAGGGGCTCAACTCGATGGCGCAGGCCCCGGTTTCGGCGACGGCGTCGACCAAGGCGGACGCAGGCGGCACATCGACAACGACGGTCACGGTACGCAACTCCGGGACGGGCAAGGGTTCGGGGAAGACGCCTTCCCTCCTCACCGACGTCCATCTCGTGGACTCGGCGGGCAAGCCGGTGCTGCCGGTGCGGTGGTCCGACAATGACGTGAGCCTGTGGCCCGGGGAGTCGACGACGCTGACGGCGACCTACAGGACGGCGGATCTGCACGGGTCGGCGCCACGGGTGCGGGTCTCCGGGTGGAACACACCGGAGCGGACGGTCCCGGCACGGTGAACCCGTAGACCTCGTAACCCCATAAACCTGTGGGGCCCGGCCGCCGCCGGGCCCCACAGGTCGTCGTCAGCTGACGTTGAGCGCGGTGTCGTCGACGACGAAGGACGTCTGGAGGGTGGACCCTTCGACGCCGCTGAAGTTGATGGTGGCGGTGGTGCCGGCCAGGGAGGAGACGTCGAAGGACTTCAGGACGTATCCGGAGGCCGCGTTGAGGTTGGAGTAGGTGGCCAGGGTGGTCGATCCGGCGGTGACCGTCAGCTTGTCGTAAGCCGTGCTGGTGGTGGTCTCCGCGGTGTCGATGTGCAGATAGAAGCTGAGGGTGGCGGAGCAGCCGGACGGGATGGTCACCGACTGGGACAACGTGTCGGTGTGGGCCGAGCCGTAACCGTCGAGCCAGGCCTTGTAGGAGCCGGTGCGGGCCGCCTCGCTGGAGGAGGTGGTGATGACGCCGCTGCTGGCGGTCCAGGTGGTGTTGCCGGACTCGAAGCCCGGGTTGCCGAGCAGCTGGGCGGCGGTGCAGGTGCCGCCGCCTCCCCCGCCTCCCCCGCTGCTGCCGTCGCCGGCCAGCCACGCGGTGGCGTTGAGGGCGAGGGCGGCGTTCGTGGCGCCGGTGTCGTTCCAGCCGTCGTAGAGCGTGTTGCCTGACTGGCCGGTGCCGTCGTCGATGGGTGAACTGTCGCCCCAGAAGGCGACGCGGCCGCTGCCGAAGGTACTGGTGGCGAAGAACGCGCCGGTGTTGCCGGAGTAACCGCTGCGGTACACAAGGCCCTTGACGTTCGCGTTGTCGGCGGGCTTGAGGGTGGCCGTCGTGCCGTCGGCGATCAGGCTCTTGGTGACGGTGCCGAAGGCGCCGTTCAGGACCTCGTTGGTGCTGTCGCTGATCGCGGCGGGGTAGCCGGAGCTGATGTCGAGGGTGTCGATGGAGAAGCCGAACGGGTCGGTCGAGTCGACGCTGTTGTTCGTCATCAGGTCGTTGAGGATCTCGACCGCGTCCTCACCGTCGCTGTTGCGGTCGGCGCCGGTGTGGTCCGAGATCATGAACAGGCCGCCGCCGTTCTGGACGAACGTCATGATCGCGGTCTTCTCGGCCGTCGTGAACAGCGTGTTGGGCTCGGGCAGGACCAGCGTGTCGAAGTTCGACAGGTCGGTCGTCGACGAACCGCCGTACGTCAGCGCGCTGGTGGCGGTCTTCAGGCTGTAGTCGCCGGTCTTCTGAAGGGCGACGCCCCACGAGGAGAGCGCCCCGGTCCAGTCGGTCTCGGAGGACGGGGAGGAGTCCTGGGACAGCGGGTCGGGCTTGCTGGTGGAGATGATCCAGTCCGCGTTGCCCGCCTCCTCGGCGTGGCCGTCGTCGAACAGGACGCGGTTCGTGGTGGCCGCGTGCGCGGGCGCGGCCGTGGTGGTGACCTGGAGGGCGGCCCCCGTGACGAAAAGTCCCAGGCCGGCGAGGGCGGTGGTGAGTCTGCGGCGGGATCTTCTGGATCCAAGCATCCGTCGAACCTCCGTGAGGGGATGGGGAAGGGTGCGGTGCGGGCGCCTGATCTGCGCGCGTAGAACGGTAGTTGGGGAGTTCTACACGCGTTGAACGATTGAAAGGTACATGGCATGAAGGGGTGGCGAACAGAAAGTCCCGGCAATAACAGGCAACAAAACTCCGGCGGACTGCCTTGGCCTCCAGCGGGCACATGAAGAGAGCAGGACTATCGACAAAGAGGGGCGGAGATGGAGATCTCGGGCATCATCAGTGCCATCATCATCGGCATCATCATTGGCGTGCTGGGACGGCTCGTCGTCCCTGGGCGCCAGCACATAGGCGTTCTGCTGACGATCGTCGTCGGCATCGTGGCCGCGCTGATCGGCGCGGCGATCGCATCGGGCCTGGGGGTCGCCGACACGAAGGGCATCGACTGGATCGAGTGGCTCATCCAGATCGGCCTGGCAGCGGTCGGTATCGCCGCGCTGGACCGGTCGAGGGCGCGCCGCTGAGGGGTGGTCGGAGAGTGCCGCGGGTGAGACCGGGCGGAGGCTCGCGGTCGCGGGCCTGGCGCCCGGTCCCCCTCGTCCCGCACTCCTGACGGGCAGCCCTTGTCACCAGGCATCATCCCGCTCGTCGATCCGAAGTCCGGCCCGTCGAGCCGCGGGCCGGTTTCCGTGCGCCTGTCCCTCCGTTCGTCACGGAGGGGCAGGCGCACTGCGCTCAACGCGCGGCGTGCAGTGCCGCCAGGCCCTCGCCGCTCGACGGGTACACCGGCGTCCAGCCCAGTTCCCGTTCCGCCTTCGCGCTGGACACGCGCAGGTTGCCGCTCATCACCGTGTGCGCGTACGCCATCGGCCGGACCGTCCACAGCGGTACGGCCATCGGCTTCGGCAGGCCGAACTCCCGTGCCATGCACAGGAGATGGGCGCGGAAGCCGAGCGGTGTGCGGTCGGCGACGTTGTACGCCTGACCCGGCCGCCCGTGGTCGACGGCGGCGGCCACCGCGCGGGCCGCGTCGGTGAGTTCGACCCAGGGCACGACCCGGCCGCGGTCGTCGGGGACGGGCAGTCGGCGCCGGCGCAGCATGGGGAGCAGGGCGTCGGTGCCGCCGGGGCCGTAGAAGAGGCCGAAGCGGAGTGCTATGCCCTCCAAGTCCGAGGCCCCGAAGGTGAGTTGCTCCTTGGTGCGCATACCCTCGATGTGCGTCTCCAGCTCCGGTGTGGTGCCGCGCGGGCCGAAGGGGTCGTCCTCGGTGAGGGGGCGGGCGCCGAAGTCCCCGTAGCCGTAGCCGAAGACCATCGACTCGGCGATGAAACGGCGGGCGCCGGCGGCCCGCGCGGCCTCGACGAGGTGGGCGGTGCCGTGGGCGCGCAGGGCGTCGGTGGCGCGCATGTCGCGGTGGCGCAGGGGTGTCCTGCGCAGAGCGGTCGCGGCGTGGATCACCGTGTCGAAGTGGTGTCCGTCGACCGCGCGGAGCAACCCGTCGCGGTCCATGAGGTCGGCGCGGATGCCGTTGCCGGATCCCCGGCCGAGGCCGGTCACCTTGTGGCCCGCGTCGGTCAGGGCCCGGGTGATGTGGCCGCCGAGGACGCCGGTGGCACCGGCGAGGAGGATGCTCCGGCCGCCCTGGTTGCTCTCGTTCGTCGTCATGACCGTGCGACGGATCGGGTCGGCGCGGATGTGACATCGCCCCGTTGAGCCGCGGGTCTACGGCTCGTAGACGTACGGCGTGGTCGTGGTCAGCGGGGAGAAGCCGAGGCGTTCGAGGATGGGGCGGCTCTGGTCGGAGGCGTCGACCTGGAGGTAGCGATAGCCGCGGTCGGCGGCGATGCGGGCGCGGTGGGCGATCAGGGCGCGGTAGATGCCGCGGCCCCGCCAGGCCTCCACCGTGCCGCCGCCCCAGAGGCCGGCGAACCGGGTGCCGGGGACGAGTTCCATGCGCGCCGCGCTCACCGGTTCGTCGCCGGCGAGGGCGACGACGGCGACAACCGTGTCGGGTTCGGCGGCGAGTTGGGCGAGCAGGCGGGCACGCAGCCGGGCGCTGTCCGTGCCGAAGGCCTTCTCGTGGACGTCCGCAACGAGGTCGACGCCGGCCCGGTCGGTGGCGGGCAACAGACGGATGCCGTCCGGCAGTTGGCCGTCGAGGGTGAGTGCGGCGACCTCGCCGATCATCAGGGTCTCCTGCGGCTCGGGCGTGAACCCGGCCGCCGTCAGCCGCTGTCCGAGATCCGTCGGCAGGTCGTGGCCGTAGAGCTTCCACTCGAAGTCACGGCCGAGCGCGGTGAAGTACGCGATCTGTTCGGCGATCGTCGCGTCGGCGTTCGTCGCGTCGAGGTCGGACCACAGGACGCCGTTCCAGCCGTGCGCGTCGGCGACCTGGCGCACCACTCCCCCGACGCGCTCGACGCGGGACCCGGGGCCGTCGGGTCGGGCGCCTTCGCGCAGGTCGCGGTCGTGGAGGGCGAGTACCGAGGCGTGATCCATACGCTCACTTCAACATCCGCGGGCGACCCCGGCAACGGGATTACGCACCCCGCGCCGGCACGTCCGCCCGTACCGCCGCCAGATACGCGCTCAGCCGGTCGCGGTTGCGGGCCAGGCAGTCGATGCGGGCGTGGATCCGGTCGACGTGGTCGCTGAGCAGGGCGGCCGTCTCCGGGGTCAGACAGTCGGCGGGGACGTGGATCTCGTCCGGGCCGGAGAGATACGGCAGGATCGCCCGGATCATCTCGGTGGTGAGCCCCGAGTCCAGCAGGCCGCGGATCTGCTGGACGTCCCGGACCGCGGGCTCGCCGTAGAAGCGGTAGCCGTTCTCGGTGCGGTCGGGGTGCAGCAGGTCCTGTTCCTCGTAGTAGCGCAGGAGGCGGGTGGGGACGCCGGTGCGGCGGGAGAGGTCGCCGATCTTCATGCCAGCCTCCAGGGAAGGCGTGCTCGCGGGGGCTCACTCGCGAGGTTCGCTTGCCTTCACACTGATGTGAGGGTTCGACCATGGTCCCATGACCACCGCATCCCCGGCCAAGGGCACCGCCCTGCCCTGGTCCGGGCTCCTCGCCCTGTCCACGGCCGCCTTCACCGCCGTCCTGACGGAACTCCTCCCCGCCGGTCTGCTGCCCCGGATGGCCCCGGCCCTCGGCGTCTCCGAAGCACGGGTCGGCTTCCTGGTCACCGGTTACGCGGTCGCCTCCTTCCTGGCCGCGATCCCGGTCACCGCGGCCCTGCGCGGGCTGCCGCGCCGCCCGGTCCTCGTCGCTACGCTGCTCGGCTTCGCCTGCGCCAACGCGGTGGTCGCGCTGTCGTCGTCGTACACCGTCACGTTCGGCGCCCGGCTGGTGGCCGGCGTCATGGGCGGCACGATGTGGGCGATGCTCGCCGGGTACGCCGCCCGGATGGTGCCGGTCGAGCGGCGCGGCCGGGCGATCGCGATCGTGCTGGCCGGAATCACGCTCGCTCTGTCGCTGGGTGTACCGGCCGGCACCGCGCTCGCCGGGGCGGTCGGCTGGCGCACGGCGTTCGGGATGCTGGCAGGGATGTCTGTCCTGGTGGTGGTCTGGATACGGCTGCGGGTGCCCGGCTTCCCCGGTGAACTCCCGGGCACACGCGTCCCGTTGAGGGGTGTCGCCGTCCTCCCGGGGATTCCGGCGGTCCTGTCGGTCACGCTGTTTCTGCTGCTGGGGCATCAGGTGATGTACACGTACGTCGCCCCGTTCGCCGCGCACTCCGGCTACGGCCGTACGGACGTCGTCCTGCTGGTGTTCGGGGTCGCCACAGTTGTCGGGATCTGGGCCACCGGGGTGCTCGTGGACCGCTGGGCGCGGCCCACTCTGCTGGGCGCGACAACACTGTTCGTGGCGGTCATGTGTGTGCTCGGCCTGTATGGCGACTCCCCTGCGGTGCTGCTCGCCTCCGTCGCCGTGTGGGGAGTCGCCTTCGGCGGGGCACCGACGCTGATCCAGACCGCGCTGGTCAACGCCTCCGGCCCCGAACACGCCGACGTGGCAACGTCGTTGCAGACCACGGTGTACAACGCGGGCATCGCCGGAGGCTCGTTCACCGGTGGGCTCGCCCTGTCGGGGCTGGGCGCGGGGGCCTTGCCCTGGACGGCGTTGCCGTTGGTCGCGGGCGCGCTCGTCGTGGTCGTGCTGGGCCGCCGGCACGCGTTTCCGACAGCGCCCGTGGACGTCGAGGGGCGCGTCAACTCGCCCTGCGCTTAAGCGCGATGCCCTGGTGCGTCACGATCCTGGGCCCGGCCGGTGGACCTTCGCCGTAATTCGGCCTCGATGCGCTCACGCCACAACCTCACCGGGTCGGGTTCGTGGACTCCGACGAGGGGCGTGCCGTCCGGGGCATTCGCGTGTCCGAGTCCGGTCCGCTGGTTCCTCTCGTACAGCTTCAGCAGCTTCGCGTGCTGCGGCATGTCCTGACGAAGCCGTTCGGCCCACTCGGGTGTCAGAAATCCGTGATTGGCCACGAACCGGCCGTCCTCACGGACGGCGACATAGAGGAAGTGTCCGTCCGGGGACCAGAAGTGCCTTGTCCCGGCACGGAGTTCGCGTATCCGCTCCAGATCCCACCGGGCCGACCTCGGATGCTTCCGCGCCATCTCCTCATGTCTGGCGATCGTCTGCTCGTGGGTGATCCACGACCGCACGCGCACCGCCTCCTGGTACTCGTCCTCGGTGAGCCGGACCCCGAACTCCCAGAGCCTGGGCAGCATTTCCAGTTGCGCCGCCTCCTTGAGGTACCGGGCCCGCTCCGACGCGTCCCCGCGCCGCCCGGCGGCCTCCGCGTCGTGCCGGCGGCTCACCAGTCCTCCCTCCTGGTCGAACCGCAGCATGCTCGCCCAGTTGAGTTCCTCATCAGCGGTCATACCCATCTCCCCTCGCTCGGCCGAGCCGAGCCCAAGGCACTTGACTGCGGCCTTACTTGAGGCCCGAGTGGGCCAGGCCCTCGACGAACTGACGCTGGGCGACGACGAAGACGATCAGAACCGGCAGGACGGTCATGGTGGCGGCCGCCAGTTGGGTGTTCCACATCTCGCCTCCGTAGGAGTCGGTGAACCGGGTGAGTGCCTGCGGCAGCGTGAACAGCTCCGGCGAGGTGAGGTAGACGGTGGGTTCCAGGTAGAGGTTCCACGAGGTGAGGAACGTCAGGATCGCGACCGCGGACAGCGCCGACTTGGCCAGCGGCAGGAAGATCCGCCACCAGAGCGCCGGGCGGCCGAGACCGTCCAGCCGGCCCGCCTCCTCCAGTTCGGCCGGAAGCGCGATGAAGAACTGCCGCATGATGAAGGTGGCCAGGACGCAGGGGCCGGCCAGCGCGGTGACCAGGATCAGCTGCCAGTGCGTGTTGATCATCCCGGCTCGCTTGAACATCTGGAACAGGGGCACGATCGTCACCTCGCTGGGCACCAGGAGGCCGACCAGCACCACCAGGAAGAGGGCGTTCGCGCCGGGGAACCGGATCCGGGCGAAGGCGTACCCGGCGAGGCTGGAGACCAGCAGGGTGATCACGGTGACCAGGACGGCGATGTACACGCTGTTCGCGTACTGCCGGGCGAAGGGCTGGAAGCTGAACGCCTCGCTGTACGCGGACAGCGTGGGGTCGGAAGTCCACAGCGACGGAGGGGACTTGAAGATCTCGGGCAGCGGCTTCACCGAAGCGGCCACCAACCAGATCGTCGGCACCACGAACGGAATGGCCAGCACGCCGAGTGCCGTCACCAGGAACACCCGCCGGAGCATGGACGTCGACTTACTGCTCATGGAACACCCACTTTCGGCGCAACTGCCACTGCACCAGGGTCAGCAGCATGACGAAGGACAGCAGCATCAGGGCCAGCGTCGAGCCGTAGCCGATGAGGTTGAACTCGAAGGCCTGCTGGAAGACGTAGTACACGAGCACGGTGGTGCTCAACTCCGGGCCGCCACCGGTCAGTACGGCGATCTGCGCGAACGACTGCAACGCCCCGACGATGGTGATGATCGAGGTCAGCAGCACCGTCGGTGAGATGAGCGGCAGGGTGATCCGGGTGAACATCACCCTGCTTCCCGCACCATCGATCCGGGCGGCTTCGTACAGATTCGAGGGCACGCCCTGCAACGCGGCAAGGAAGAGCACCATGTTGACGCCGACGCTGCGGATCACCTGCGTGATGATCACCGACACCATCGCGGTGTCGCCGTGCTGGAGCCAGTTCGGACCCGTGATGCCGACCGTGCCGAGCAGGCCGTTGACACCGCCGTTGTCCTGGAGCAGGAAGCCCCAGACCAGGGTCCACGCCACCACGGAGACGACGACCGGGGAGAAGAACAGGGTGCGGAAGAACGTCGCTCCGCGGAACCGCCGGTTCAGGAGTACGGCGAGCAGCAGGCCCAGGCCGATGTTGAGGATCACGACACCGACGCAGAAGACGGCGGTGGCCCACAGCACCGAGGGCAGTTGCGGATCGTCGGCCAGGGCGGCGTAGTTGTCGGTTCCGACGAAGGTCTGCTCGCCGGTGAAGACGTTCCAGTCGCTCAGGCTGTACCAGATCGCCAGTCCGACCGGGATCAGCACGAACAGCACGACCCCGGCGAGCTGCGGAGCGATGAACAGATAGCCGGCGAGCACATCCCTGCGCCGGCTCGTCCAGAACGGTGGGGCGGCGGCGCTCCGGGCTCCTGCCCGTGCCCGGGAGGCGTCGGGTGTCATCGCCGGGGGCTTCGTGAGGGCGGCCATGGTTACTTGGCCAGGATCGGTTCGATCGCGGAGCAGACCGACTTCAGTACGGCGGGGATGTCGGCGTCGGCCTTCCACATGGCGTCCAGTGCGGTCTTGCCCTTCTGGGCGATCTCGGCCGGGCTGGTGTGGTTGGGCAGGGTGACGGCGTTCGGCAGCTGGTCGACCACGGCCTGCTGGAGTTGCGCGGCGGTCAGCACCTTGTTGTCGGCGGCGAGCTTCGCTCCGGTGAGCAGCGACTTCCGGGGCGGCGGGAAGAACTGGGCCAGCTTCGCCGAGTTCGCCGGGTTCGTCATGTAGGCGAGGAAGTCGGTGGCCTGCGTCTTGTGCTTGCTCGCCGTCAGGACGCCCACGCCTGCCTGGCCGATGACGGAGTACTTGCCGGCCGGGCCCGCCGGCAGGGGGTAGAGCGCGTACTTGAACTTGTCGGTGAGCAGCGAGGCGCGGGAGACCTGAGCGACGGTGAAGGCGGCGTCACCGGCGAAGAAGTCGGCTGTCGTACCGGGGCCGGCCCGGCCTGGACCCGGGTGGCCGACGGCGAGTGGTATCTGCACCTCTTCACCCCTCAGCAGCCGGACCTCAACTGGCAACACCCGGACGTGCACGCGGAGTTCGAGTCCGTCCTGCGGTTCTGGTTCGAGCGCGGCGTGGACGGCTTCCGTATCGACGTGGCCCACGGCCTCGTCAAGGACCCCGAACTGCCGGACCTGGCCGGCCACGACGGCGGCACGCACCCCTTCTGGGACCGCGACGAGGTCCACGACATCTACCGCGCCTGGCGCAAGGTGGCCGACGAGTACCCCGGCGACCGCGCCTTCGTCGCCGAGGCGTGGACGGACACCCCCGAGCGGCTCGCCGCCTACCTCCGCCCGGACGTCCTGCACACCGCCTTCAACTTCGACTACCTCATGGCCAGTTGGGACGCGAAGGAGCTGCGCGCCGTCATCGACGACACCGTCGCGATGCTCGGCACGGTCGGCGCCCCGGCCACCTGGGTCATGTCCAACCACGACGTCATGCGCCACGCCAGCCGCCACGGCCGTGACGCCGCCAGGAAGTGGGTGGCCAACGAGTCCTACGTCCCCGCCGGCCCCGCCGACCGCGAACTGGGCACCCGGCGCGCCCGCGCCGCCGCCCTCCTCACGCTCGCCCTCCCCGGCGGCGTCTACGTCTACCAGGGCGAGGAACTCGGCCTGCCCGAGGTGGAGGACCTGCCCGAGACCGCCCTCCAGGACCCCGTCTGGGAACGCTCCGGACACACCGACCGAGGCCGCGACGGCTGCCGGGTGCCGATCCCCTGGTCGGGGCGGACCCCGCCGTACGGCTTCAGCCCCGAGGCACCCGAGGTACCCGGGGGCGCCACCGCCGCACCCTGGCTGCCTCAGCCCGCCGACTGGTCGCCGTACACGGTGGAGGCGCAGACCGGCGACGCGACCTCGATGCTGGAGCTCTACCGCGCCGCCCTCCTGCTGCGCCGCGAGCACCCCGCCCTCGGTGACGGCGGCCTGACCTGGCTGGACGCCCCCACCGGCGTCCTCGCCCTCCGCCGCGAACCCGGCTTCGTCTGCGTCGTCAACCTCTCGACCGAGCCGTACGAGTTGCCCGACCACGCCTCGGTCCTGCTGACCAGCAGTCCTGTCGAGAAGAACCGCCTGGCCCCCGACCAGGCAGTGTGGCTCGCCGTGTAGCGAGCCACACCCACGAATCCCCAGGGCCTGTCCGGTCCCACTCCCCGCTGACCGGACAGGCCCTGGCTTCCTACGCCTCCCCGAAGTAGTGCCCCGTCTCAAGGTCGGCGATCAAGCCCACCTCCACCGGCTCCCACCCCGTCTGCTTCCGCGTCAGCGTGCTCGACGCCGGGCAGTCCAGCGAGGCGACCATGCCGAGGAACCCGAAGTGCTCGACCGCCTGTTGGGGCGGCACGCTTCCGGTCGGGACGTCGAGACGGCGGGCGATGACCTCGGCGATCTCGCGGAGCGGCAGCGCCTCGTCGCCGACCGCGTGGTACTGCGCGCCCGCCGGGGCCGACTCCAGGGCCCACCGGTACAGCCGGGCCGCGTCGAGCCGGTGCACGGCGGGCCAGCGGGCGGCGCCCTCGCCGACGTACCCCGACAGCCCCTTCTCCCGTGCGACGGCGATGAGTTGGGGGACGAATCCCTGGTCGCCGGTGCCGTGCACGGACCGGGGCAGCCGGATGACCGACGACCGTACCCCGCGCTCCGCCAGCGCGACCGCCGCGATCTCGGAGGGCTGCCGGATCGCCGCGAACGACCCGGGTTCGACGTGGTCCTCCTCCGTCGCCACCCTCCCGTCGGCGAGCCCGGGCGTACCCGAGGTGACCACGAACGGCTTGTCGGTGCCCGCGAGTTGCTCACCGAACGCCTCGATGGCGCGCAGGTCGGTGGCGCAGTTGGCGGCGAACTCCGTGAAGTCGTGGATGAACGCCAGATGGCAGACCCCGTCCGCCGCCGCGGCACCGGCGCGCAGGCTGTCGAGGTCGTCGAGCGACCCCCGGTGCACGGCGGCGCCCACGGCCGTCAACGCCTCGGCGGACGCGTCCGACCGGGCCAGTCCGGTGACCGTGTGCCCGGCGTCGAGCAGTTCACGGACCACGGCGGAGCCGATGAACCCAGTGGCGCCGGTGACGAAAACACGCATGGTGCGTTCCTTCGATGAGTTCGATGAGTTCGATGAGATGGGGCGAGCCTGCGCTGCGACGTGTCGCGCTGTGCTGTGTCTCCATCGTGGGCGGGGCACGGGTTCCGGGTCCAAAGCCTGTTTCGCATGTCGCAATACGGCTCAGGCATCACGGCAGCTCAGAAGCCATGTCGCCACAATCCTCGCCGTCTCACGCCGTACACTTCGGGCATGACGGACCTGCCTCCCGCGCCCGATCTCGAACTGCGTCTCGTGCGGTACTTCATCGCCGTCGCCGAGCAGCGTCACTTCGGCCGTGCCGCCGAGGCACTGCACATCACCCAGCCGTCGCTGAGCCGCCAAGTGCGGCGACTGGAGGAGCAGTTGGGCGCCCGGCTGCTGGACCGTACGCCACAGGGCACCCGGCTCACGGAGGCCGGGGAGGTGTTCCTGCCTCGCGCCAAGGCGCTGTTGCGCTCCACCGCCCAGGCCGCCGCCGAGACCCGGGCCGCCGCGGAGCCCAGCCGCCTCACCGTGGGATACATGGCGAACCTGTTCGTCACCCCGGCGGTGCGTGAGGTGCGGCGCCGGCATCCGGACGCCGATGTGCACGTCGTGCATCTGGCCTACGACGAGACACGCGCCGCCCTGCTCGACCGGCGGGTGGACGCGGTGGTGGCCCGACTGCCGTTCGCCACCGACCAGTTGGAGGTCACGGTCCTCTATGACGAGCCGCGTGTCGTGCTCGTGCCGCTGGACCACCGGCTGGCCGGCAAGGAGTCGGTCACCCTGGACGACATCGCCGACGAGCCCCTCCCCCAGACGCCCGGCGCGGACCCGGCGTGGAGCGCCTTCTGGCGCATCGACCCCCGGCCCGACGGCCGCCCGGCACCCGGCGGTCCGGTCGTCCGGGTCCTGGAGGACAAGTTCGAGTTCGTCGCCGACGGACAGGCCGTCGCCATCACGGCCGGTCTGCAACCGGGTCAGACGATCCGCCCCGACATCCTGGCGATCCCCCTCCACGGCGTCGAACCGAGCCACGTCGCCCTCGCGACCCGCGCCGGCGAGCACAACCGTCTGCTGGCCGCGTTCCGCAAGGCGGCCCACGCACTCCTGAAGGCTCCGGCGGAGCAGGCCGAGTGACTTCCCCACGGTTCGACGGAGGCCCCACCGGTCACTGACCCGGTGGGGCCTTCCGTTCCGGAGCGGGTGCTCGGGTCAGCGACCCGCCCTGGGGCGGTGGCGCCGGTACAGGGCGGCGCCGCCCAGGAGGAGAGCCGCGCTCGTGACGGCGGCCGGGACGGTGCCGTCGGCGCCCGTGTGGGCGAGGGACGCCTCGGCGGCGGGTGGGGCGGGGTGTCCCTTCACCTCCGTCATCGGCTTCGGGCCGGGGTGCGGCTTCGCCGGCGTGGGCGGCGCGGGGGTCGGCCGCGTCGGGTGGTGGGGGTGGTCTCCCGAGGTGTTCTCGGAGTGGTTGCCCACGGTCGGGTTGCCGACGCCGACCACGCTCACGGAATTGCCGCTGAGGTTCACGGGGAGGTGGATCGGGAGCTGCACTCCGTTGCCGGAGAGCACACCCGGCGAATCCTTTTCACCGCCCTGTGCGACGGCACCGCCGTGCGGCCCGCCGGGGCTCTTCCCGCCGCTCCGCCTGCCACCGCCCGCTTTCGCGCCGCCTTCATTGGCGCACGTGTTCCCCGCGGCGGGATTGAGGAGCCCGACCACGTTCACGGTGTTCCCGCACACGTTCACCGGTACGTGCACCGGGAGCTGAATGGTGTTGCCGGAGATCACCCCGGGCGAACCGGCCGCGGCGCCGTCCGCACCGGAATCGGCGAACGCCGGCATCGCCATGGCCATCGCACCGGATGCGGCGGCGACGGCGATCACACCGTTTCGGGTAACCCGTTTCATAGGGTCCCTGCCTTCCAGAGATGTAGCGGGCACTCACCCGCACCGGATAAAACGCGGGCGCACCATCCGAGTTATGGCTTATCGGCCTTTCACTCCATCGAGCGTCACGGTTATCGAACTACTCGTAACGAATCCTCATCGGTCACAAACTATTAGTCGGAAAACCGCTTATGCCTATTGAAGGGGCGCAGAATACGGCACCGATCGCCGGTCCGCCCGCCGGGAGGCGGGGCCCGCGAGGCCCGCTTATCGTGATCGAAGGCGCTGGTCACGGCGCGTTCTTGGAGGCATTGATGCTGGCCAAGCTGTCCTCGCGGCCCGCGTTCCGGCGGTGCGCGTTCACCGGGGTCCTCACACTGGCACTGCTCGGCGCGGGGCTGCCCGCGCTCGCCACCGCCGACGACCGGCCACAGGCCGACCTGTCCCGGTTCTACCGGCAGAAGGTGAAGTGGGCCGCGTGCAAGACCCCGGACGCGCCCAAGGACCTTCAGTGCGGGACCGTCACCGTCCCGCTCGACTACGCGAAGCCCGGCGGTGGGACGCTCGATCTCGCGCTGGCCCGTTACCGGGCGACCGGGAAGTCGAGGGGGTCGGTGCTGCTGAACTTCGGCGGTCCCGGTGGCGCGGGGGTCAGTGAACTCGCCTCGGACGGCAAGGAGTTCATGGATCTGACGAACGGCTACGACGTCGTCACGTTCGATCCGCGCGGCGTCGGCCAGTCATCACCCGTGAGTTGTGGCGAGGGCTCCGACCAGGGCTCGGCCGCGATCGACGAGGACACCACCGAGAGCAGTGATCCGAAGGTCGTGCTCAGGCAGTTGCGGAAGGCGGCCGCCACCTGCGCCAAGTACTCCGGCCCGGTCCTGCCCCACATCGGCACGGTCAACGCCTCCCGGGACCTGGACGTGATGCGCCAGGCCCTCGGCGACAAGAAGCTCAACTACCTCGGTTTCTCGTACGGAACGCGGCTCGGCGCGGTGTACGCGGCCCAATTCCCCAAGAAGGTCGGCCGGTTGGTGCTCGACGGCGTCGACACCCTCACCGAACCGCTCTCCGAGCAAGGGATCGCGGGCGCCGAGGGGCAGCAGACGGCGCTGGAGGACTTCCTCAACTGGTGTGTGCAGGACATCGCCTGCCCCTTCGGGACGGACGCGCGGTCGGCGCCGGACCGGGCCGTACACCTCGTCCGCTCGCTCGACCAGGACCCGGTGCAGACGGACTTCGGTGACGCGTTCTCCGGTCAGGACCTGGTGGGTGCCATCAGTCAGGCGCTGTACAGCAAGCAGATGTGGCCGACGCTGGAGCGGGCCATCGCCTCTCTCGTGGAGGACGGTGACACGCGCGCCATCATGGCGTTCTCGTCGGGCGGCACCGGGCTGCCCCACCTCGGCGGGGGCGGCGGGGTCGTCGACGCCCAGGACGTCCCGCTCGACAACCTCCCAGCGGCGCTGATGGCCGTCAACTGCGCCGACGACCCCGACCGCCCCACCGCCGAGCAGATCACCAAGAACCTGGACGGCCTGCGCGCCCGGTACGAGGAGGCCTCACCGGTCTTCGGCCGCTACCGGCTCACCGAGGTATTGATGTGCTACGGCCGTCCCCGGGGCACCGACTACATCCGCGACGACGTCAAGAACGTGGGCTCGCCGAAGATGCTGCTCGTCGGGACCCGGGGCGACCCGGCGACGCCGTACCGCTGGACCGTGGAGACGGCCCAGCGGCTCGGTTCCTCGGCTGTGGTGCTGGACAACAAGGGTGAGGGCCACACCGGTTACGCGTCGTCCAAGTGTGTGCACACCAAGGTCGACGACTTCCTGCTCTACGGTTCCCTGCCGGCCAGCGGGAGTTCGTGCCAGCCGGACAGCACCGTGGTCCCCTGAGGGATAGCTCAGCCGAGGGCGATCTCGGGCTTGTAGAGGTCCATCCAGAGCGCCAGGTCGAGGGCGCGTTCCAGGCCGCGGCGGCCCGCCTGGGTGCTGATGGGTGTGTCGCGGTGGGCGGCCTGCCGGAGCCTCTCGCGGTCGACGAGGTCGAAGACCGGGTGGGAGGGCCGGGCGAGGAGGTCCTTGGCGTGGTCCTGGAGGGCTACCGCGTACTTCGGGTCCTGCGTGGACGGATAGGGGCTCTTGACCCGGTCGTAGACGGACTTCGGGAGGACGTCCGCGGTGGCCTCCCTGAGCAGGGTCTTCTCCCGGCCGTCGTAGGACTTGAGGGACCAGGGGGTGTTGAAGACGTACTCGACGAGCCGGTGGTCGCAGAACGGGACGCGGACCTCCAGGCCGACGGCCATGCTCGCGCGGTCCTTGCGGTCGAGGAGGATGCGGACGAAGCGGGTGAGGTGGAGGTGGCAGACGCGCCGCATCCGGTATTCGAAGTCGCTTTCCCCGTCGAGGCGTTGGATGCCGGCGACGGCGGTGCGATAGCCGTCCGCGATGTACGACTCGGTGTCCAGGGCCTTGGTCAGGTCGGGGCGCAGGACGTCGGCGTCGTCC
This sequence comes from Streptomyces sp. NBC_01288, assembly GCF_035982055.1. Taxonomy (NCBI): domain Bacteria; kingdom Bacillati; phylum Actinomycetota; class Actinomycetes; order Kitasatosporales; family Streptomycetaceae; genus Streptomyces; species Streptomyces sp. NBC_01288. Next base: position 9,759,433 of record NZ_CP108427.1, on the reverse strand, counting down.
CCGAAGTGCTGGCCGAAGCGCACCAGCCAGGGGAAGGTGGAGGCGCGCCGGGCCTCCTCGTCGAAGAACTGGAGGTAGCCGCCGAAGACCTCGTCGGCGGACTCGCCGGACAGGGCGACGGTGGACTGGTCGCGGATGGCGCGGAACAGCAGGTAGAGCGAGGAGTCCATGTCGCCGAAGCCCAGGGGGAGATCGCGGGCCCGGACCATCTTCGAGCGGACGTCGAGGTCGGCGAGGGCCTGTGCGTCGAGCACGATGTCCTGGTGGTCGGTGCCGGAGGCGCGGGCCACGTCGTGGACGTACGGGGTGTCGGGGGTGCCGCGCAGTTCGTCGGCGACGAAGTTCTCGTTCTGGCCGACGAAGTCGACGGCGAAACTGCGCACCTTCTCGCCGTGCTCGGCGAGTTGGCGGGCGGCGATCGCGGTCATCGCGGAGGAATCGAGGCCACCGGAGAGCAGGGTGCAGCGCGGCACGTCGGCGACGAGTTGGCGGCGCACGATGTCGTCGAGGAGGGTGCGGACGTGGGCGACGGTGGTGTCGCGGTCGTCGGTGTGCGGGCGGGTCTCCAACTGCCAGTAGACGCGCCGCCGTAGACCCGAGCGGTCGACGGTGACGACGGTGCCGGGCTCGACCTCGCGCATGCCGTCCCAGACGGCGTGTCCGGGTGTCTTGATCATGGTGAAGAGTTCACGCAGGCCGTCCAGGGTGACCCTGGCGCGGGCCAGCGGGTTGGCGAGGATCGCCTTCGGTTCGGAGCCGAACAGGACGCCGTCGGAGGTCGGGTGGTAGTAGAAGGGCTTGATGCCCATGCGGTCGCGGATCATGACCAGTTGATCGCGGCGGCCGTCCCAGATCGCGAAGGCGTACATGCCGTTGAGGCGTTCGGCGACCGCGTCGCCCCATTCGAGATAGCCGCGCAGCACGACCTCGGTGTCGGAGTCGGTGGTGAACCGGTGTCCCCGGTCGGCGAGTTGGCGGCGGAGTTCGGTGAAGTTGTAGGTCTCCCCCGAGTAGACGAGCGCGACCGTGCCGTCCGCCGTGTCGGCGGTCATCGGCTGCCGGCCGCCGGGCAGGTCGATGATCGCGAGCCGGCGGTGTCCGAGGGCCGCGGGGCCCTGGACCCAGGTGCCGCGGTCGTCCGGTCCGCGGCAGGCCATCGTCTCCGTCATTGCATCCAATGTCGCGGCCTCGGTGCGCAGTTCACGCTCGAAGGAGACCCAGCCGGTGATGCCGCACATGCGTTACCTCCTGCGTCCGGTCCGCCGGTTGGGCGCCACTCACCTGCATCTTTCCGTGCGTGTGGCCCACACCCGCCGAACCAGTTGTATCAAGCATCTATATGACGAGCGTGGGTCACACCCACAGGGCCGGTCAACATGCCCGTAACCTGACCGCCCGCGCCGACCCCGCGTTTTCGGCCGCGCTTTGCGTCCCCGAGATCCGCGGATCGGGGCTCCACCGGGCGGCTCTCGTCAGGAATCGGCCATGGGCAAAGAGTTGCTCAACAACCGTGAAGTGCGCGGAAGTTCAGAACTCCACCGGGTCCCGCACGATCGGGCAGGTCATGCAGTGCCCGCCGCCCCGGCCGCGCCCGAGTTCGGCGCCGACGATCGTGATGACCTCGACGCCGGCCTTGCGCAGCAGGGTGTTGGTCTGGGTGTTGCGGTCGTAGGTGAAGACCACACCCGGTTCCAGCGCGACCGCGTTGTTGCCGCTGTCCCACTGCTGGCGTTCGGAGGCGTAGACGTCGCCGCCCGTCTCCACGATCCGCAGTTCGGGCAGGCCGAGTGCCTTGGCGACGACGTCGGTGAACGGCGTCGAACCCTCGTCGACGATGTCGATTCCGGGTGCCTTGTCGCCGGGGCGCAGGGAGAAGGCGTGGACGGCGTCCATGATGGCCGGGTACAGGGTGACCAGGTCGCGGTCGGCGAAGGTGAAGACGGTGTCGAGGTGCATCGCGGAACGCAGCTTCGGCATCCCGGCCACGACCACGTGCTCGGCGGCGCCCAGGTCGAAAAGCGCCTTGGCGACCTGGGTGATGGCCTGCCGCGAGGTGCGCTCACTCATGCCCATGAGGACCACGCCGTTGCCGACGGGCATGATGTCGCCGCCCTCGAACGTGGCCTGCCCCCAGTCGAGTTCGGGGTCGCCCCACCAGACGACGGAGCCCGCGAAGTCCGGGTGGAAGGTGTAGATCGCCTTCATCAGGAGCGTCTCGTCGTGCCGGGCGGGCCAGTAGAGCGGGTTGAGGGTGAGACCGCCGTAGAGCCAGCAGGTCGTGTCGCGGGTGTACAGGGTGTTGGGCAGCGGCGGCATCAGGTATTCGCGGCCGCCGGTCGACTCGCGGACGAGGGCGAGGTAGTCGCTGCGGTAGTCGTCCGGGAGGTCGGTGGTGGCGAGGCCGCCGATCAAGTACTTGGCCAGGTCGGCGGGTTCGAGGCTCTCCAGGTAGGCGCGGGTCGCGTCGACGATGCCCAGGCCGACCTCGTTGGCGACGATCTTCCGGTCCAGGAGCCAGTCCTTGGCGGCGGGGATCGTCATGGTCTGGGCGAGCAGCTCGTGCAACTCGACGACGTCGACGCCGCGTTCGCGGAGTTTGTTGACGAAGTCGGCGTGGTCGCGCTGAGCGTTCTCGACCCACATCACGTCGTCGAAGAGCAGGTCGTCGGAGTTGGTCGGGGTGAGCCTGCGGTGCGCCAGACCGGGCGCGCAGACCAGCACCTTGCGCAGCCGGCCCACCTCGGAGTGGACGCCGTACTCATGCCGGTCCACGGTGTCTTGACTGGTCACGGTGTACGCACCTTTCCGGAGGTCGGAGACGGGGTCAGAGGCTGATCCAGCCCAGTGCCAGGGCGACGATCCCGACGACGGCGCCCGCGACCGACACGGCGAGGATCACCAGCTCCCGGGCCGAGAAGGGCGAACGCCCCTGTTCTCTGCGGGCCTTGACGAACAGGAACGTGGCCGGCGCGTAGATGATGAGCGAGACGAGGAGGTACTTGAGTCCGGCCGCGTAGATAAGGAACGCGGTGTAGACCGTGGCGAGCACGGCGACCACCAACTCGCCGCGCCCCGTGCGGTTCTGCCTCAGCGCGATCCGTACCGCGAAGCCCGCCGCGAGCAGGAACGGGATCAGCGTCAGCGAACTGGTCAGGTCCAGCGCGAAGTTGAAGGCGTCGTCGGAGAAGTAGGTGACGACCAGGACGAGTTGGCTGAGCAGGGTCGTCATCACCAGTGCGGGCACGGGTACGTCGGCCGCCGTGGACCTCGTCAGGAAGCGCGGCATGTCGTCGTCCTTGGCGGCGACGAACAGCACCTCGGCCGCCATCAGCGTCCAGGCGAGATAGGCGCCCAGCACGGAGACGATCAGCCCGACGCTGACGAAGACCTTCCCCCAGGTGCCCACCGCGTGCTCCAGCACGCCCGCCATCGAGGGCTGCCGCAGTTCGGCGATCTCACCCATCGGCATCAGGCCGTACGACACGATCGTCACCGACGCGAAGACGGCGAAGACGCTGAGGAAGCCGAGGACGGTGGCGCGTCCGACGTCCTCGCGGCGCTGGGCGTGCCGGGAGTAGACGCTGGCGCCCTCGACGCCCAGGAACACGAAGACGGTAGCCAGCATGGTGCCCTTGACCTGCTGGAACAGGGAGCCCGCGTAGTCGGCGCCGCCGAAATTCTCCGCGAAGACATGGGGCTTGAGGCAGAAGAGCGCCAGGACGACGAAGACGAGGATCGGCACGACCTTGGCGACGGTGACGATCCGGTTGATGGCCGCCGCCTCCTTCACACCGCGGCTGATCAGCAGGAAGAAGAGCCACAGTCCGGCCGAGGAGAGGACCACCGCGAGGACGGTGTCGCCTTCGCCGAGGGACGGGGCGATCGTGCCGATCGTCGACATGATCAGCACCCAGTACGTCACGTTGCCGACGCAGGCGCTGGCCCAGTAGCCGAACGCGGCGAAGAAGCCGAGGTATTCGCCGAACCCGGCCTTGGCGTAGGCGTACACACCGGCGTCGAGGTCGGGTCTGCGGACAGCGAGGGTCTGGAAGACGAAGGCCAGCATCAGCATGCCCGTGCCGGCGACGGCCCAGGCGATCAGGGCGCCGGCCACGCCCGTCTCCTGCGCGAACCTGCGCGGGAGCGAGAACACCCCGGCCCCGACCATGGAGCCGACGACCATGGTGGTCAGCGTCGGCAGGGTCAGCTTGGCGGTGGAGGTGTCGGTGGTGGCGGCTTGCGTCACCCGAGGGATGTTAGCAACCAATTATCCTATTTGCCTGGCAGGCTTCCCCCATATGCCCCATCCGTCATTCGGCCCTATCGTGCTGTTATGGAGCACGCACTGAGTCCCGCCACGCTTACCGAACTGCGGCGCCCGCGCCCCTACCCCGCGGTCTCCGTGCTCACCCCGACGCATCGTCGCGAGCCCGACAACGCCCAGGATCCGGTCCGGCTGCGCAATGTGCTGGCCGAGGCCAAGAAGCAGTTGGAGGCCGATCCCGCGGTTCCCCGGGAGCGGCGCATCGATGTCTCCCGTCAGCTCGACCAGGCACTCGCCGAGGTCGATCTGGCGCACGCCGAGGACGGTCTGGTGATCTTCGCCGCGCCGGGCGAGCACCAGGTGTGGTCCCTCGCCAGGTCCGTGCCGGAACGTGTGGTGCTCTCCGACACGTTCCTCACCCGGAATCTCGTCTCCGCGCAGGCATCCGAGCGCCCGTTCTGGGTGCTGTCGCTCGCCGCGGACCGGGTCACGCTGTGGAACGGCGGGGTCGACCGGGTCACCGAGACCCACACCGGCGGCTTCCCGCTGACCCGCGACCACCGGGACAACTTCGACGCCGAGCGCCAGGAGCGGATCGGGGACATCCCGAGCACCTTCCGCGACGAGGACACCCGCCACTTCCTGCGCGAGGCCGACACCGCGATGGGCCGGATCCTGCGCGAGCACCGGCGCCCGCTCTACATCACCGGCGAACGGGCCGCCCTGTCCGCCTTCGACGAGGTCGGCAACGCGACCAAGGACGCGGTGCACATCGCGCACGGCGGCCTCGCGCACGGCACGCCCGACGCCGTGTGGCAGGCCGTACGGCCGCTGGTCGACGCCGAGGCGCGCAAGAACACCGTCACCGTGACCCGGGAACTCGAATCGGCGCGCGGGCGCAAGGAGTTCGTGGCCGGCGTCGACGAGGTCTGGCAGAACGCCCGCGAGGGCCGGGTCCGGCTGCTGGCCGTCGAGGAGAACTACCGCGTCACGGTCCGCGACGACCACGGCGACCATCTGGTCCCGGCCGACGGCAGCGACCTCGACGCCCGCGAGGACATCGTGGACGAGATCGTCGAACAGTGCCTGGAGACAGGCGCCGACGTCCGCTTCGTCCCCGACGGCACCCTCAACGACGCGGACGGCATCGCGGGCGTGCTGCGCTACTGAACCCACCTCGCCGCCGGGTCCCGAGCATTCCGGAGGCCCCCTCCCCTACGGCGTACGCTACGGCGTGATCGTCGACGGAGAGGGAGTGCACACGTGGGTGACCTGCTGGGCGTGGCCGTGCTGGGTGCGGGACACATGGGAGCCGACCACATACGACGCCTCGACCAGGTGGTGAGCGGCGCCAGGGTCGCCGCAGTGGCCGACCCCGACACGGAGCGCGCCAAGGAGGCGGTGGCAGGACTGGACGCGGTCGCGGTGCACGAGGACGCCGTGGCCGCGCTGGACGCCCCCGGGGTCGAGGCGGTGCTCATCGCCTCGCCGGGACCCGCGCACGAGGAGGCACTGCTCGCGGCCTTCGCCCGCGGCCTGCCGGTGCTGTGCGAGAAGCCCATGGTGCCCGACTCCATCGGAGCGCTCCGGGTGGTGGAGGCGGAGGCGCGCCTCGGGCGACGGCTGGCGCAGATCGGGTTCATGCGGCGCTACGACGCGGAGCACCAGGGCCTCAAGTCCCTGCTGGACAGCGGGCAGTTGGGGCGCCCGCTGATGCTGCACTGCGTCCACCGCAATGTGTCCTCGCCGCCGTACTTCACCTCGGCGATGCTCATCGACAGCTCCGTCTCGCACGAGATCGACGCGGCCCGCTGGCTGCTCGGCCAGGAACTCACGGCGGTGACCGTGCTCAGCCCGCGATCGTCGGCGAACGCCCCGGAGGGTCTGGTCGACCCGCAGCTGGTGCTCTTCGAGACCGACGGCGGCGCCCTGGTCGACGTCGAGATCTTCGTCAACTCCGGCTTCGGCTACCAGGTCCGCTGCGAGGCCGTGTGCGAGGCGGGCAGCGCCCGGATCGGCGAGGACCGCGCGATGGTCGTCACCACGCGGGGCAGCGCGCACGAGGACGTGCCGCTGGACTATCTCGTCCGGTTCGCGGACGCCTACGACCGCGAGGTGCAGTCGTGGGTCGACGCCACCCGGCGGGGCCTGGTCACCGGCCCGAGCGTCTGGGACGGCTACGCGTCCTCCGCGATCGCCGAGGCCGGGGTCCGGGCGCTGGAGAGCGGCGGCCGGGTGGCCGTCGAACTCGCCCCGCGCCCGGGCCTGTACGCCGACGTCAGCCGCTGACGCTCGCCGCACCCGACTCCAGGTGCCCGGCGAACCGGCGCGACCAGGTCGCGTCGGAGTCGACGGTGACCGTGAAGTCGTACCAACCGCCTTGATACGCCACGGCGTTGAAGACGTCCTCCGTGGACGCGCCCACGGCGACCGTGTAGGCCCACGGTCCGTCGCTGCGGTAGTGGTTCGAGGTGATGGTGAACTTCACCGACGCGGCGGACGAGTTGGCCATCTTGAAGTAGACGGCGAGCTTGCCGGTGCCGGACTCGACGGCGTAACGGGTGCTCACCTCAACGGACTTGCCCGCTTTCGTCGCGTCGCCCTGGAAGCGGCGCAGGAAGCGGTTCGGGCCGACCATGGTGATGTCGTATTTGCCGCTGCCGTAACCCGACCCGATGTTGAAGTAGTCGGAGGCGGTGCCGCCCGGGTCGACCGTGTACTGCCAGGGCGTGGTGTCGCGGTAGGCGTTGGGGTGGATGGAGAGGTGGGCGGCGCTCTTGGCGGCGCCGCCCTGGTTGGTCATGGCGAACCAGGCGAGGATCTTGCCGCTCGACCCGAACTCCAGGTGATCCAGGTACCCGTTGGGCTGGTACGGCAGCGCGCGGGCGGGCCGGGTGCCGGTCTCCTGGACGGGCAGGGCGTTGTCCGTCGGTACCGGGTTGGGCAGCGGGCCGCAGGTGGAGAGGCCGATGACGCTGGTCCCGGGCAGGGACACCGCGCCGTACACCGGGTTGGCGAAGTCGAAGACGCCGGTCAGGTCGCCGCTGACCTTGCGGCGCCAGGTGTTGATGTTGGGGCAGGCGGCGGGCTTGCCCAGCGTCGAGGTCCAGGTCTCCAGGAAGCGCAGGACCGAGGTGTGCTCGAAGACCTCGGAGGAGACCCAACCGCCGCGCGTCCAGGGCGAGATGACGATCATCGGGACGCGGAAACCGAAGCCGTACGGGACGCCGTTGAGGAACTCGCCGTCGGTGCCGGCCGGTGGGGCGGGCGGCGGGACGTGGTCGAAGTAGCCGTCGTTCTCGTCGTAGTTGAGGAACAGGACGGTCGAGTCGAAGACGTCCGGGTCGGCGGCGAGGGCCTGGTAGACGAGGCTCACGAAGTGGGCGCCGTCGCCGGGCGGGGCGTAAGGGTGCTCGGAGAAGGCCTGGTTGGGGACCACCCAGGAGACCTGCGGGAGGGTGCCTGCGAGGACGTCGGCCTTGATGGCGGCGGCGATGTCGTCGGGGGTCGAGCCGGTGGCGGCCGGGACGGAGGACATGCCGCGGTCGTAAAGGGGGCTGCCCGCCTTGGAGTTGGTGAAGTTCTTGAAGTAGGCGCAGGCATTGTCGCCGTAGTTGTCGGACGCGTTCTGGTAGACCTTCCAGGTCACTCCGGCGTTCTGGAGAGACTCGGCGTAGGTCTGCCAGGTCAGGCCGGACTCGTCACCGCCGTCGTAGCTGGAGGAGTCGACCTTGCCGCTCCACAGATAGGTGCGGTTGGGGCCGGTCGCGCTGAGGGTGGAGCAGAAGTAGGCGTCGCAGATCGTGTAGTTGTCGGCGAGCGCGTAGTGGAAGGGGATGTCGGCGCGGTCGAGGTAGCCGAGCGAGCGGACGTTCCCGACGCCCGAGACCCAGTTGTCGAGGCGGCCCTTGTTCCACGCGGAGTGCTGCGATGACCAGGAGTGCGGCAGGTCGCCGTTGCACTGGGCGAGGGTCTCGCCGTCCTGGCCGCCCGCCGCCGGGGTGGCACTCAGCTTCCACGGGTACTGACGCCCGCCGCCGTTGGGCTGATTGAAGACCGGATAGCCACCGCTCAGCGTGATGCCACTGCGGTCGTCGAAGCCGCGCACGCCCTTCAGGCGCCCGAAGTAGTGGTCGAAGCTGCGGTTCTCCTGCATGAGGATCACCACGTGTTTCACGTCCGAGATCGTGCCGGTCGTCGCCGCCGCCCGCTGCGCCGCGAGGGCCGGCCGTGCTCCGGTGCCCGTCGCCATGCCCGCCGCCACGGTGGCACCGAGCCCCACGAAGCCTCTTCGGCTGATCGGTGTCATTCGCCCCACCCTCGTCACCGGCGTGCCCGAGCGGCACACCGCGCGCAAGGGTGCACGGGGTGATCGCCAAGGTCCATACCGGGACGGTGAGATGGAGGTGAACAAAAGTCAAAGTCACCGTCCGGAGGCCGAGTTGCCCTCCCCCGCTCACACGTTCCCGAACAAGGCGCTCAGGCCCCGGTCGACGAGCGCGTCCATGTCCTCCTGTCCGGTGGCCACCACGTCGTAGGTCCGCAGCAGGAAGCGGCGCAGCTCCGGGGTGTGGAAGTGGAGCAGGGCGAGTCCGAACGGCGAGTGGAACTCCAGCACCGTACGGGCCCCGCCGCATGGCCACAGGTGCACGTCACCGCCGCCGGCCGGCCTGCGCAGCCCCTCCTCCAGCAGGGACCGGGCGAAGGTCCAGGTGACACCCTCGCCGTCGAGGGAGACCTCGGGCGGGAAGTCGAGGTGCACGGCCAGCGGGTCCGAGGCGAGGTAGCGGAGCGTGGCGGACAAGGGGATCTCCGTCTCCTCCGCCGTGATCAGCCGGGCTCGGGTGGGCTGTTCGAGGGTGATGTCCATGGTCGGTCTCCACTGCGGGCGTGAGGTCGGCCGGATTGCCGTGTGCCTGTACGACCTCGCAGGTGCCCTTTGCATTACGCGGAAGCCCGAACGAGTTCATGTGACCTGCATCACACCACCGTCGATGCGTGGGGCTGCCGGTGAATTCGATTGCGGTGGGACGGGTGGGTCCGGTGGGGTGGACCCATGGACGGGGCCGCGGAACAGGGACGACAGGCGCGGTGGCACAGGTCGGCGGTCCTCGCGGCCCTGATGCTGGCCGCCTTCACCTTCAACACCGCGGAGAACCTGCCGATCGGCCTCCTGGAACTCATCGCCGACAGCCTGCGGGTCTCCGTACCGGCGGTCGGACTGCTGGTCACCGGCTACGGCGTGACGGTGGCTGTCGCGTCCGTCCCCCTCGCCCACGTCATGCGGGGTGTGGCCCGACGCCATGTGCTCACAGCACTCCTGACGGCACTGGTCGTGTCCAGTGCGGTGGCGGCCCTGGCCACGTCGTACTGGCTGCTCCTGGCGGCCCGACTCCTGACCGCACTCGCCCAGGCGCTGTTCTGGGCCGTGATGGGACCGGTCGCGGTGAGCCTGTTCGCGCCCGAGGTCCGTGGACGGGTCATCGGCGCGCTGTCAGTCGCCGGTTCGCTGGCCCTCGTCCTCGGGGTGCCCGCCGGCACCTGGCTGGGCCACCGCGAGGGCTGGCCCGTACCGATCGCCGTCCCGGCGGCCCTGGGGCTCATGTCCCTGGTGACGATCGCGACCCTGCTCCCGACCTCACGTCCGGACGAGGAGCGGGCGGCCTACGGCACGCGTCCCGACGCCCGTAGGTTCGCCACCGTACTGACGGCGGGGACCCTGTCCGCCACAGGGGCGTTCGCGGGATTCACGTACATCGTCATGTTCCTCGGCGACGTGAGTGGGTTCTCCCCGGGCGCGGTCGGCATCCTGTTGGTGGTGTTCGGCGTCGCGTGCCTGGCCGGGGTGACGGTCACCGGGGCAGTGCTGGACCGCTGTCCGCAGGCGGCGCTGAATGCCGCCGTAGCGATGCAGGCGGTGGCCATGCTCGGCCTGTACGCCGTCGGTACCGAGCCGGTGGCGGCGGTGGTGTTCCTGACGCTGATGGGCGGTGCGCTGGGACCGGTGTTCATGACCGCCCAGAACTCGATGCTCCACTGCGCACAGGGCCGTACGGACATCGCCCTCGCGGCCAACTCCGGTTCCTACAACGCGGGTATCGCGGCCGGCGCGGCGCTTGGGGGGCTGGTGTTGCGGGTGGCGGATGTGCGGGGGACGTTCCTGGCCGGCGGGTTGCTGACCGTGGGGGCTTGTGCGGTGTTGGTGGGTGCCTGGGTCTTGGGGTTCGGGACAACGTCGGTCGGGCAGCGCGGTGTTGGGGAAGAGGGGCGGGCTGGCTGCTGACCAACTCCCTCTCGCGCGTACGCCGTAGCCGCAACGCGGCCTGCCCGGTCTGTCGGCGTCGAGGGCGGCTGGACGGAGGAGCAACGCGCGAGGAACGTCACTCGGCCGTGGACTGCCGACCGTCGGGGCATACGCGGGGTTGCTCGGCGCGCGAGTGTTGCTCCGGCGGACCAAGACTCGGCGCCGGGCAAGGCCGAGTTGGTGGGGCCGGTCAGGGCGAGTGACCAACTACCGCACGTGCGGGCGCCTCGGCCTGAGCGACGGGCTACTTGCTGGTGGAGCCTGCCGGTGCCCGTCGGGGTGCGGGTGTTGCGTCGCGGGTCGACGTCCCCCAGGCGGCGCCGAGTTGCGAACCCGGGCCGGGCCAGCGACTGACCAACTCCCTCTCGCGCGGACGCCGTAGCGACAACGAAAACCTGCACGGTACGTCGGCCCACCTGGCCCTGCGCGGTGCCGCTCGACGCGCGGGTGTTGCGCCGGAGAGCCAAACTCCGCCGCACAAAGCCGAGTTGGGGAGGCCGGTCGGGACGAGTGACCAACTCCCGCCCGGCCCCGGCACCGTAGCCACATCCACAGGCTGCTGACCGGCGAGACCTGCCGGAGCCGCCCGACGCACGGCTCGCGCATCGCAGACCAACGCCCGCCCAGCAACACCGAGTTCTGGACGTCAGCCGGAAACGAGTGACCAACTCCCGCCCCCACGGGCACCACACCCACCGCGACAACCAGCCGGCCGACGAGACCTGCCGGAGCAGCTCGACGCACGGGTCGCCCACCGCAGACCAACGCCCGCCCAGCAACACCCAGTTCTGGACGTCAGTTGGGAACGAGTGAGCAACTTCCGCTCACACGGGCCCTGCACCCACCGCGACAACCAACCGACCGACAGGACCTGCCGGAGCCCCTCGGCGCACGAGTGGCGCGCAGCGTGGGTCAAAGGCCCTCCAGCGGCGCCGAGTTGGGCAACCCGGTCAGGTCGACCGAACGGCTCACGCCTGTGCTGGTGCCGCGCCCGGCGTATACGCATCGAGCGCGGCCAGGCGGAGAGCGGCCCCCACGCGGGTAACCGCCTCGGTGGGCGTCCGCGGAAGGCGGGCCAGTAGCAGGCGGCGTTGTTCCTGGGGGCCGCCGCGCACCGGGAGGACGCGTACGCCCGGTGGGGCGGCGGGGGCGAGGGAGCCTGTCACCGTGGTCAGGCCGAAGCCCGCCGCGACGAGTTGGAGCTTGGCGAGCCAGTCGCGGGCGGTGTGGACGATCTCGGGGCGCTCGTCCAGGCCCGGCCATACGCCCATCAGGCGGTCCTCGCCGGAGGAGGGGCTCGCGATCCAGCGCTGGCCGCGCAGGTCGGCCACGTCGATGTATTCGGCACGGGCCAATGGGTGCGTGGTCGGCACCGCAAGGTACAGCGGGCGCTCGGTGAGGGTGCGCAGTACCAGCGGTGGTGACTCGGTGTCCGGCGGGCGGAAAGGGGGTGCCGACGCCAGCAGGGCCAGGTCCAGGCTGCCGGCGCGCAGGGCGCGTACCAGGGCCGGGGTGCCGCCCTCCCGGCTGACGACGTGCAGGTCCGGGTCGGTGCGGCGCAGGGCGGCCAGGGCGCGGGGCAGCAGGACCGCTCCCGCGCTGGGGAACCAGCCCAGGCGGACGGTCGCGGCCTCCGTCGGCAGACCGGACAGTTCGCGCGCGGTCGCGTCGATCTCGTCCAGTACGACCGTCGCCCTGCGCATGACGATCCGGCCGGCCGGGGTCAGCCGCACGCCGTCACGGCGCCGTTCGAGCAGTTCGGCGCCCGCGGCCCGTTCGATCGCGGCGATCTGGCGGGACACCGCGGACTGGGTGTAGCCCAGTGACGCGGCGGCCGCGGTGAAGGTTCCCTGTTCTGCGACCGCGCGGAAGACGCGCAACGCGGTGAGTGACACATCCGTGAAGTCCATGACGATCACGCATGCTAGCCGTGCGTAAGTCTCGTTGGACGCACACCCCGCGGGTTCCTACCGTGGCAGTCATGAACAGTTCACGCATCGCCCTCGTCACGGGCGCCAACCAAGGACTCGGCCGCGCCCTCGTCGAGGGGTTGGCGGCCCGCATGGGCCCCGACGACCTGGTCCTGCTCACCGGCCGCGACGAGCGGCGCGTCACCGACGCGGCCCACGAGGTCGCGAGCCTGCCCGGCACCCGCAGCCGCGTCGAGGGCCGGGTCCTGGACGTCACCGACACCGACGCGATCGCCCACCTGGCCGACGATCTCCGGCAGCGTCACGGCGGGGTCGACATCGTGATCTCGAACGCCGTGGCCCGGGTGCTGCCCGGGGAGTCGCAGGCGGCCCGCGCCGACGAGTTCATCGACGTCTCCAACACCGCGACCCACACGATGCTGCGCTCCTTCGGCCCCGTACTGCGCCCGGGCGGCCGGTTCCTCGTCGTGGCCAGCAGCCTCGGCACCCTCGGGCACCTGGACCCCGCGCTGCACGGCCTGTTCGACGGCGCGAGCCTGGACCAGGTCGAGTACGCCGTCGAGTCCTGGCGCGGCGCCGTCCACCACCGCACCACGGCCGAGGCGGGCTGGCCGCTCTGGCTGAACGTGCCCTCGAAGGTGGCCCAGGTCGCCGCTGTCCGCGCGGTCGCCGCCGAACGCCGCGAACACGACCTCGCGACCGGCACGTTGATCGCCTCGGTCTGCCCGGGCATGGTCGACACGGACACCTCCCGCCCCTGGTTCAGCGACTTCAGCCAGGCCCGGTCCCCCGCCGACGCGGCGAGCGCCGTCCTCGACCTCGTCTTCGCCGAGCACGTCGACCCCACCCACTACGGCGAGTTGGTCCGCTTCGGCAAGGCCCTGGACTGGTACGGCGGCACACCGCCGGTGGAACAGGACCGGCTGATCACACCGTGACGGCATCGGTATCCGTGTACAGGTGACGCCGGTGCTCGCCCCTCATCCCAGTCCGGGCAGGCTCCGCAGCTCCCCGATCCTCAGGAGCCGTGCCAGGAGGAGGAACAGCAGGGCCATCGCGGTGCCGCCCGCGGCCAGCGAGAGCGCGGGCGCCCAGGAGTCCGAGGACAGGGCTCGATCGCAGACGCGGGCGAGGAGCCACCCGGCGCCGCCGGCGGCGACGGCGGCCGTGGTCAGTTTCGCGTAAGTGCGACAGATCCGGCGTCCGTCGAGCAGTCCTTCCGTACGTCGCCGCAGACGCAGCGCGGTCACCAGCAGACCGATCGCGTACGACAGCGCATAGGCGCCGGCCATCCCCGTGACCGCCCAGCTCGCGGGCAACAGGATGTGGCAGGCCGCGGCGAGGCCGATGTTGATGCCGCCGATCCACACGGCCATCCGGAACGGCGTACGGGTGTCCTCGAAGGCGTAGAAGCCGCGGAGCAGGAGGTACTGCGCGGAGAACGGGATCAGTCCCAGGCCGAAGGCCTGGAGCATGTGGCCCAGCGGCGCGGTGGCCGAGGCGTCGGCGGAGCCGTGGGCGAACAGGAGTTGAGCCGTCTGCGGGCCGAAGGCGAGGAAGAAGAAGGCGGCCGGGACGATGACGACACCGCTGACCCGCAGCGCGCGGGACAGGTCGGCCCGCAGGTCGTCGACGCGGTGTTCGGCCACGGCCCGGCTCATGCGCGGGAGCAGGGCCGTGACGAGCGAGACGGTGACGATCGACTGGGGCAACATCCAGATCTGCTGGGCGTAGCTGTAGGCGGTGTACCCGACACCGTCGCGGGGACGGGCGGCGTCCGCGTCGGAGGCCAGCCGGGTCACCACCGTGCTCGCCGCCAGGTTGGCCAGCACGAACAGCAGGGTCCAGCGTGCGGCGTTGACGCTCTTGCGCAGCCCGGTGCCGCGCCAGTCGAATCGCGGGCGGAACCGGAACCCGGCCGCGAGGGCGTAGGGGACCAACGCGAGTGCCTGGACGGCCAGCGCGATCGTGGTCCCGAGTCCGAGCAGCCGGACCTGGGCACCGGTGATGTCCGCGACCTGTTCCGGCGCGGTCATCAGGCCGAGGTAGAGGCCGAACATGGTGATCAGGACGAGGTTGTTGAGCACCGGGGTCCACATCATCGCGCCGAACCGGCTCCGGGCGTTGAGGACTTGGCCGAAGATGCTGAAGACGCCGTAGAGGAAGATCTGCGGCAGCAGGAAACGGGCGAACACCACGGTCAGCCGGAAGGCGTCGTGGGTGGCGGGTGTGTCGTGCTGATAGACGCCGATGATCTCGGGGGCGGCCCATGTGGCCAGTGCGGTCCCGATGCCGAGGACGCACAACACCAGGGTGACCAGCCGCTGTTCGAAGGCGGCCCCGCCGTCGGGGTCCTCGGCGCGGGCGCGGACCAGTTGGGGGACCAGGACGGAGTTCAGCGCGCCGCCGATCAGCAGGAAGTACAGACTTGTCGGCACCGTGTTGGCCTGGTTGTAGGTGGTGGCCAGCAGTCCGGTGCCGAGTGCGGCGCCCTGGAGCACCATCCGTATCAGTCCGGTGGCGCGCGAGACCATGGTGCCCGCCGCCATCAGCGCGGTCGAACGCAGCAGCCCACCACCGCCTTTGGGCTTCCTCTGCGCGGCGTGCCTCCGTCGTGTCCCCAAGCGATCCGGCCGCTCGGGCGAACTCTCCTCGATCATGGGCTCAATCTACGATCCCCGGACGCCGGTTCTGGCCGCGCCCCCGTGCATACCGGCGCGGCCAGACCCAACTCGGGATGTCAGGACCTGACTTCTAACCCCTCAACCCTCAACTACTGGGCTAGGAAGCCCGGTTCACGGAGTGAGCTGCCACTGGTCGATGTAGCCGACGTCGACCGCCGCGTGGTCCTGCACCCTCAACTTCCAGGTGCCGTTGACCGGTTGGGCGGAGGTGTCGACGGTGAAGGTCTGTTCGACGTTGTCCGCGGAGCCGCCGGAGCGGTTCAGCAGGGAGTAGACCGTTCCGTTCGGGCCCACGAGGTCGACGGTCAGGTCGCCGCGGTATGTGTGGACGATCTTGACGTAGACCTGGGTGGTGGCGGAGGCGTTGCCGTCGCGGCCGGTGACCGTGATCGGGGACTCCACGGCACCGGCGTTGTCGGGGATGTCGACGCGGGTGGCGCTGGCGTAGATGTTGGCGATCCGCCAGCCGAAGGCGACGGTGGCGGTCGCGCCCGTGTCGTCGGTGACGGTCACCGTGACGTCACTGGTCCCGAGGGTGGTCGGGACGCCGGAGATCAGACCGGTGCTGCTGATGGACAGGCCGTCGGGCAGTCCCGTGGCCGAATAGGTCAGGCCCGCACCGGAGTTGGTGGTGTACGCGTCCGTCTGGAGGGACACGGCCTGGCCGACTCCGCTGATCTGGGCGGCGACCGGGGCCACGTTGACGCCGAGCGCGATCCGGCTTCCCACGTTGATCGCGGCCCACGCGTCGGCCACGGCGAGGTAGGTCGGGCTGTAGGCGCCGAAGAGGTCCGCGGCGGCCTGGAGGGTCGCGGTGCGGGCACCGGCGTAGTTCGTGGACGAGGTCATGTACGTGGTCAGCGCCCGATACCAGACCTTCTGGGCGTTGTCGATGCCGATGCCGGCGACGGGCACGCCGTCGTAGGTCGGGCTGTCGTAGGCCACGCCGTTGACGGTCTTCGCGCCGCTGCCCTCGGACAGCAGGTAGAAGAGGTGGTTCGCCGGGCCCGAGGAGTAGTGGACGTCGACGCTGCCGAGCGTCGAGCTCCAATAGTCGCGGGACGCACCGTCCTTGGAGGGCTTGTCCATGTAACGCAGCGGTGTGCCGTTGCCGTTGATGTCGATCTTCTCGCCGACCATGTAGTCGGGGACGTCGGCGGGCAGGTCGGCGTGGAACTCCACCGCGGCGGCGAAGATGTCCGAGGTGGCCTCGTTCAGGCCGCCCGACTCGCCGGAGTAGGTGAGGCCGGCGGTGGCGGCGGTGACACCGTGGCTCATCTCGTGCGCGGCCACGTCGAGCGCGGTCAGCGGGTGGGTGTTGCCCGAGCCGTCGCCGTAGGTCATGCAGAAGCAGGTGTCGTCCCAGAACGCGTTGACGTAGTTGTTGCCGTAGTGGGCCCGGCTGTAGGCGGCCACCCCGTCGTTGCGTATGCCGTTGCGGCCGAAGACGTCCTTGTAGTAGTCCCAGGTCGCCGACGCGCCGAACGCGACGTCCACGCCCGCGGTCTGCCGGTTGCTCTGGGTTCCGTCGCCCCAGACATCGTTGTCATCCGTGAAGAGGGTGCCGGTGCCGGAGGTGCCCTGGTTCAGGTCGTAGGTGCGGTGCCCGGCGCGGTCGCCGTCGACGAGTTGGTACGTCGAGCCGGAGAGCGTGGTGCCGAGCGGGACCGTTCCGTTGAACTGGCCGGTGCCGGTGCCCGTTTCGATGCCCTGGTACTGGAAGACGGCCTTGCCGGAGTCGGCGTCGGTGATCACGTGCAGTTCGTTGGGCGTGCCGTCGTCCTGGAAGCCGCCGACCACCGCTTCCCAGGCGAGGACGGGCTTGGCTCCGGCGGCCCAGACGACGAGCCGGGGGGCCGCGTCGAGCTTGGCCTGTTCGCCGCCCGCCTTGGCCGCGGCCGCGAGCGCCTTGGTCTTCACCGTCGCCGACGTCACGTTGGGGGTGATGTCCGGCAGACTCAGTCCGGCCTTCGCGGCCTTCGTGACCGTGAGGCGGCCGCTCTTGGCGTGGACGACCAGGTCGCCGCCGAGGACGGGCAGCCCGGAGTACGTCCGCTCGTAGCGGGTGTGGGTGGTGCCGTCGGCGTCCTGGCTGACGTCCTTGACGACGAGCTTCTCCTTGGCGCCGAGGCCGAGGGTCTTCGCCGTGCTCTTGACGGCCGCGCCCGCGCTCTTGAGGAGGGCGGCGTGCTTCGACGGCGACAGGGCGGCCGGGGCCGCTCCGGCCCGGGGCGTGGCCAGGATCTTCGCGGAGGCGGTGTGCCCGCTGGGAGCGGCGGAGGCCGCACCGGTCTGCATACCGGCGGCCAGCAGGGTGCCGACCGCGGTGAGCACGAGGGCTGCGGTGTATCTGGGGTGGTGCGGATAACGGTCATGCCGGGTCAAGGCGTTCTCCTTATGTGGGGTGGTCGGACTCGGTGGAGTCCTGGAGAGCGGGTCGGGCCGGGATACGGCCGTCCGGCGGGCGCGCGGGTGCGGGGAGAAAGGGTGAGGAAGGAGTGAACGCTCGGTGAGCGTGGTGCACAGCAGCGTGGCATCACGCTCACAGAATTGTCATGGCTATAACAAAGCAAAGTCTCAAAATGACTGTTGCGTACTGCGGATCACTCACTTGAACAACACTTTTCAGCCTCGCCCCAGGCGTCGGCCCCGCACGGGAACGGCAGGCCGTCGAACAGATGGTTGAGTGACGGCCCTGAAGGGTAATCAGTCCTTCAACTCGCGTACGGCGCATACGACTTGCCCCACCAGGACAGCCGCGCCACGAGCACGGCACCAGTCGCCCGTGTAGACGCTGGCATATGCCAGAAGCACCACCGGATCGTGTGTTGCCAAATCCCTTACAGGGCGTCGCAGCCTGTGCGACAGTCGTAACCGGTCCCTCCATCCGCCTTGGTCGTACCGTCCCCGCATCGGAGTGCGTCATGCCGTCCCACCTCTCCGCGGACCGCCCCGCCGCCCAACCGCCCGCGCGTGGTTCGGTCGACGCGCTGATATCGCAGGCGCGGCGGCTCATGGGCGACGTGGACGCCGTACGACGGGACGCGCAGCACGACGGTGCGGACCCGCGGGAGCGGTGGCAGCGGGCGCTGTGCGATCTGGCGCTGCATCAACTCAACGATCTCGACGAGCACTTGGCCCAGCTGCGGGACGGCCCGCCGCCCGTGCCGACGGCCGTGGAAGCGGCGCCGACCCCGACTGCCGTACCGGAAGCGCCTCGTGACGACTCGCTGCTCAGCCGGGTCGGCAGCGCGGAGTGGAATCTGCTGACGGACGAGGCTAGTTGGTCCGGGGAGCTGTACCAGATCCTCGGCCGTGACCCGGCCGCTCCCCCGCTCACTCTGGACGAACTGCCGTCCCTGATCCTCGACGAGGACCGGCCCGCGCTGACCACGATGGTCACGGACTGCCTGATCGACGCCAAGCCGATCGACGGCGAGTTCCGCATCGTACGGCCCGACGGCGCCGTACGGACGGTGCACATGATGGGCGAGCCCGTGCTCGACGCCGACGGCGGCACCGCCTCGATGTGGGCCGTGCTGCGGGACGTCAGCGAACTGCGCCGCAGCCAGCGGACGGTGAGCGAGACCCGTGACTCGCTGCAGCTCCACCGGCACCACGCGCAGACCGAGCGCCGGCTCGCGGTCGAGCTGCAGGAGGCCGTGCTGCCGCCGTGGCGCGGCTCCCTGCGGCTCCCGCACCAGGGGCCGGAGACCTTGGACCTGGCCGCCCGCTATCTGCCCTCCTCCACGAGCGCGCTGATCGGCGGCGACTGGTACGACGCGCTCCAACTGTCGGACGGGGCAACGCTGTTGAGCGTCGGCGACCTCACCGGACACGGTGTCGCCGTCACCTCGGGCATGGCGATGCTGCTCGGCGCCCTGCGCGGCATGGCGATGGCGGGCACCGAGCCCGGTCAACTGATGTCCTGGCTCAACCAGTTACTCGACGCCACCGTCCAACCGGCCCTGGGCAGCGCGGTGTGCTGCCGCTACCGGCCCGAGACCCGCACCCTGGCGTGGGCGCAGGCAGGACACCCCGCCCCGCTGCTGTTCCGCGGCGGGACGGGGCGCGTGCTGAGCGCACCGGACGGCGTCCTGCTCGGCGCCACCTCGGGGGCGGCCTACGGACAGGCCGAGGAGACCCTCGAAGCGGGCGACGTCCTGCTGCTGCACACCGACGGACTGGTGCCCGGGCACAGTGGAGAGGCCGCCGTGCGCCAACTCCTCGACCTGGCACCGCGGTTCGGCGAGGCGCGAACCTCGCAGGACTGCGTGCGGATGGTCGTGGAGGAGTTCGGCGACACCGAGCGCGCGGACGACGCGTGCGTGCTCGTCGCCAGGACGACCTGAGAAAGAAGCGGCTGCACGAACTCCTTGTGCGGAAGGAGCCGTACAAACCCCCTATGCCTGTGCGCTGTTGCCGCCCTTGGCCCTCGGGCTCCTGGACTGGATCTTCGGCAGCGCGAGTGCGATCTCCTCCCGCAGTTCGTGGATCTTCGGATAGCCGGCGTACTGGGCGGTGAGCCGGTACATCTCGCGCAGCCGGTCCCAGGTGCGGTGGGAGGAGTTCGATCCCATCGACGCGAGGGCCAACCGCGCGTACCTGTCCGCCTGTTCGGGGTCGTCGGCGATGAAGCAGGCCGAGGCCATCGACAGGAAGTCGAAGATCTTCGAGCGCTGCCGTCCGTCGACCCGCAGCGCCAGGGCCTTCGCCGCGAAGTACTGGGCGTGCACGGCCGCTCCGGGCTCGTGCTCGGCCAGGGTGCGGTAGGCCAGAGCCTGCATGCCGTAGAGATCCTCCTCCTTGAACGTCTGCATCCAGCTCGGGGACGGTACGTCGCCGCGGTCGGAGACGAAGAGGTCCTCCGCCTGGCCGAGGGTGCGGCGCATGGCCTGGCCCTTGCCCATCGACGCCTGTGCCCAGGCCTCGATGGTGCAGAGCATGGCCTGGGTGCGCGGCAGCACCTCGTCGCCGGAGCCGGTCTTGGCGAGTTTCATGAGATCGAGCGCGTCGTCGGGCCGGCCGAGGTGCACCATCTGGCGAGCCGCCCGTGAGAGCGCCTCCCCGGCGCGGGGCCGGTCGCCGCCCTCACGGGCCGCGTGGGCGGCGATGACGAAGTACTTCTGGGCCGTGGGCTCCAGGCCGACGTCGTGGGACATCCAGCCCGCGAGTACGGCGAGGTTGGCGGCGACGCCCCACAGGCGCCGCTGCACATCGGCCGGGTGCCGGTAGGCGAGCATGCCGCCCACCTCGTTGAGCTGTCCCACCACGGCCTTGCGTTGCAGCCCGCCGCCGCGGGCCGCGTCCCAGGCCCGGAACACCTTGACGGACTCCTCCAGTTCCTCGATCTCCTGCGACCCGATGGGGGCGGCCTCGTAGCGGTCGAACCCAGCGGGGTCGGCGTGCAGGGGATCGTCGAACCGGGGAGCGTCGGCGGAAAGAGTCGGATCGGAGTGCAGCCATGCGTACATGGCGCTGCTGAGTGCGGAGCCTGCGGCGAGCGCGGCGCCCGCGCCCACCAAGCCGCGTCGGTTGAGCATGAGGTCCATTCCCGTGAATTCGGTGAGGACCGCAGCAGTCCGTTCGGGCGCCCACGGCACACCGTCGGGATGTTCCACACTCCCGTCGTCGGGCCGTTTTCCCGTACGCCCGTGCCGGACCAGACCGAGGTCCTCGATGGTCACGACACGGCCGAGACGCTCGGTGAACAGAGCCGCCAGCACCCTCGGCACCGGATCGCGCGGGATCTCTCCCGTGTCGATCCAACGCCGTACCCGCGAGGTGTCGGTCGACAGCTGGGGGTGGCCCATGGCCGCCGCCTGCCGGTTGACCCGCCGTGCGAGCTCGCCCTTGGACCAGCCGGCGAGGCCGAACAGGTCCGAGAGACGGGAGTTGGGTTGTCCGTTCACGTCAAGCCCCCAGGTTCTCGGCTGACTTGAACATAGCCCGGCGCGGGTTGCCGGGCGACTATTCGCCAGGGTTCGCCAGGGTGCGCCAGATGGTGTGCCACTGCGCATCTGGTGTCAGGTAGGAACGCGCCACCCCGACCCGGTCACCGAGGGACATTCCCCAGGGTGATCCCGTGGGACCGGGCCGGGCAGCGCGCTTGTTTGGACAGGCACTGCAGGCACACGAAGGGATCTGTATCTCCCATGTACACAGCATCGTCCTCCGTGTCCGCCCCGCCCCGGTCGCTGCACCCCCGCCCGGGCGCCGGCGGCCCCTACCTCGACCCGGCGCGGCCGGCGGCCGCCCCCGTGCTCGGTGCGGGCAGGCCGCGGCGCGTTCCCGGGCTCGGCCCCCAACCCCTCAGCGGGAGACTCGACTTGTCCGGCCCTCAGGGCGCCCAGCTGCGTACGGCGATCGCGTCGGTGCACCGGATCTGCCCGGAGTTCGCTCCGGTGCAGGTGCTACGCCGCAACGGGCGCTCCGTGCTCCTGGTCGGAACGACCGGACGCAGCACGGCCGTCGCGAAGTGTTTACTGGACCACTCCCCCGCGTGGGCCGAGCGGATCCGGCACGAGATAGCGGCCTACCGCTCGTTCGTCCGGCACCGCCCGCCGGTGCGGGTGCCGCGGCTGATCGCGGCGGACCCGGACAACTGCACGCTGGTCATCGAGCGGATGCCGGGCCGGGTGGCGGCGCTGCACCGGCACCCGGCGGAGGCCCCGCCGCGGGCGGACATCCGGGCGGCGCTCGGCTCCATCTGCCGGCTGAACGCCTGGCGGCCGCCGGCGGGCACGTTCGACGCCCCGCTGGATTACGCGGCCCGTATCTCCCGCTTTCACGAGCTGGGGCTGCTCACCGACCGGGACATGGGAGACCTGCAGAAGCTGCTGCACGGCATCGCGCACTCGGCGGGCCGCGGCGGGATGGGCCAGTTCTGTCACGGTGACGCCCTGCTGTCCAACATCCTTCTCTCACCGGCCGGTCCAGTGCTGGTGGACTGGGAGCACGCCGGCTGGTACCTGCCGGGCTACGACCTGGCCACGCTGTGGGCGGTCCTCGGGGACGCTCCGGTGGCCCGGCGGCAGATCAGTCAGATCGCGCAGTCGGCGGGACCGGCGTCGCGTGACGCGTTCCTGGTGAACCTGATGCTGGTGCTGACCCGCGAGATCCGTACCTACGAGATGGCCGTGCAGCGTTCGATGCACGACTCGGCCCCGGCGGCACCGGGAGTGGTGGCCCACCCGGGTGCTGCGCCGTCCGGCGAGGAACAGCGGCTGCTGCTGAGGCGGCTGCACGACGACTGCCAGATGGCCCGACGGGCCGTGCGTGCGGCGGTCGGCACTCGCTGACGGGGACGACGGTCCGCGGTGCGCCCTGCAGCGGCGCACCGCGGACCGTCGTGTGTCCGGCCGACATATGGCCGACCTCTATGTGTCCGGCCTATATATATCTGCCGGGGCCCCGTCTCTTCCAGGGCCCCGCCGCACTCCCCCATTGGTGTACTCCACTGACGCCCCGCAGGCCCGGACACCACCGCCACGAAATTCCTCGCATCCCCCGTTGACATGGGAAATCGCCTTCCTCTGGGCATGATTGACGGATCGTCGGCCAGCCGGTACCACTGACGCACGCCCGGCCCCGCACGGTTCATGACAATCCCACCGTCCCAGGAGGCTGCATTGCGAGGAACCTCGACCGACCCCACCCGCTCTCCCGGACACAGACGCGCGCGCCGGTCCGCAGGCGCGCTCGCCACCGCCGCCCTGCTGCTGCCCCTGCTGGGGGCGGCCCCCTCGGCGAGTCCCACCGACTCCTCCGCCGCCACCCTCCAGCGGGCGTTCGCGTCGGCGTCCGCCGAGTACCACGTGCCGCAGACGGTGCTGCTGGCCGTCTCCTACCTCCAGTCCCGCTGGGACACCCACGGCGGAGCGCCGAGCGTGACCGGCGGCTACGGCCCGATGCACCTCACGGACGCCCGCACCGCCCTCGCCGCGACGGAGCACCTGAGCGAGGGCTCCGAGGACCCCCGCGGCGACAGCGCCCGCACCGCCCTGCATCCCACCGCGCAGATCCCGGCGGACTCCCAACTCCCGGCCCGGCTCAAGACGTTGACGAAGGCGGCCGAGCTGACCGGCCTTCCGGCGACCGACCTCCGTACCGACGGGAGCGCCAATGTGGCCGGCGGTGCCGCACTGCTGGCCGACGCCCAGAAGGGCCTCGGTGAGTCGCTGAGCGCTGATCCGGCCGACTGGTACGGCGCGATCGCGCGCTTCTCCGGCGCCGACGACACGGCGACCGCGGCCGCGTATGCCAACGATGTCTACGACGTGATCCACACCGGCGAGGCGCGCACCACGGACGCCGGGCAGCAGGTCGCCCTGGCCGCCCAGCCGGACCTCGCGCCCGACACCGCGCAGCTGAGGGAGACCGGCCTGCGCACGGTCTCCGCCGACGGCACCGAGTGCCCCAAGAAGGTGTCCTGCGAGTGGATCCCCGCGCCGTACTCCCGGTTCGGGGACGACGACTACGGCAACCACGACCTGGGCGACCGGCCCGCGTCGCAGAGCATCAAGTACATCGTCATCCATGACACGGAAGGCCAGTGGGCCGGTGTCCTGAACCTGGTCCAGGACCCCACCTATGTGTCGTGGAACTACACGATCCGCTCCACCGACGGTCTCATCGCCCAGCATGTGAAGGCCAAGGACGTGGCCTGGCACGCGGGCAACTGGTACATCAACGCCAAGTCGATCGGCATCGAGCACGAGGGCTTCCTCGCGGCGCCGGACGCCTGGTACACGGAGGCGATGTACCGCTCGTCGGCGCGACTGGTGTCGTACCTGACCAGGAAGTACGGCATTCCGCTGGACCGGCAGCACATCCTCGGCCACGACAACGTGCCGGGGCCGACCACGTCCACGGTCCCCGGGATGCACACCGACCCGGGCCCGTACTGGGACTGGGCGCACTACTTCGACCTGCTGGGCCACCCGGTCAAGCAGACCGCGAAGAAGGGCGGCGGCCTGGTGACCATCCGTCCCGACTACGCCCGCAACCAGCCGGTGTACACGGGCTGCGTCACCGCCGGCCAGCCGTGCGCGGTGCACGGGTCGAGCGAGGTCCGGCTGTACTCCGGGCCCGGCGAGACCTACCCGCTGATCAAGGACATCGGCCTCGGGACGACCCCGACCACCGGGGTCAACGACCTCTCCTCACGGGTGTCCACGGGGCAGCAGTACGCGGTGGCCGACCGCTCCGGGGACTGGACCGCGATCTGGTACCTGGGACAGGAGGCCTGGTTCAAGAACCCGAAGAAGCAGCCCACCGCGGTGAAGGCGGCCGGTCTGGTGGTGACGCCGAAGGACGGTGCGGACAGCGTCCCGGTGTACGGCCGCGCCTACCCGGAGGCCTCTGCCTATCCGACGGGAGTACCCGCCCAGGCGATCTCCCCGCTGCCGTACAAACTGCTCAAGGGCCAGAAGTACGTGGTCGGTGACAAGGTGCCCGGCGAGTACTACTACGCGGTCACCTTCACCACCGACTCGCACAAGGTCGTCGTAGGAAAGGATCTCTACTACGAGATCCAGTACGGCCACCGGGTGGAGTTCGTGCGCGCCGCCGACGTGACGGTGGAGCGGTCGAGCCGCTAGCCGTGCCTCAGCCCTGCTGGAACAGTTCCGCCGGGAGCGGTTTCAGCAGGGCGTAGAGGTCGTCCGTGATGGGGCGGTCCCAGGCGGCGATGGTGACCAGGACGTTGTCGCTGCGGTCGAACTGGACGCAGGAGATCCGGCTCTCGGAGAGCTTGAGGCGGCGCACGATCAGCAGGTTGTCGCCCTGCATCACCGGCATGTCCTCGACGCCGACGACGGTCACCTCCTCGTCGTTCTCCAGCGCGAGGAGCAGTTGCGCGACCTCGAACGGGATCTCGTCCTCGGCGACGTCACGGGCCGGGGAGCCCTCCGGCAGATTGCCGATGACCATCGCGGGGCCGCGGCCGCCGAACAGGTCGTACCGCAGGAACACGCCCTGGCAGGTGCCGTCGGGCGCGGGCAGCAGACCGGCACCCAGGTTGCCGGGCCAGTCGCCCGGGTCCATGGCCAGCACATCGAATTCGGGGCCGGCGGGGGTGGCGCTGCGGCGGCGGAGGAACGACATGAAGCCATGGTACGGGGTGCCGTTCGGCGATGGGGCCGTGGTTCAGTGCCGGGTGCGTGGTCGGGTGCCGGTGCGTGGGGGCTGGTCGCGCAGTTCCTCGCGCCCCTAGGGGGTCGGCCTTACGTTGGTTTGATCAGTGCCGTTTCTAGGCCTGTGTGGTCTGTGCCCAGTTTTCGGTAGGCGGCTGACAGGAGGCGTACTGCCGTTTGTTCGTCCGTCTGGAGTTCTACGGCTATCTCGGCGTCCGTGTGGCCGTCGGCCGCCAGGGTTGCGGCGGCGCGTTCCTGGGTCGTGAGGGTGTCTGTCTCGGTGCTGTGGAGGCGGCGGGGACGTAGGCCCGCTGCGGCCAGTTCGGCTCGGGCCGTGTCCGCGAGGCCGTCTGCGCCGCATTGGACGGCTGCGTCGAGGCCTCGGTAGAGGTGGTCGCCGGCTTCCTTGGACCTCCCTACTCGGCGGAGTTCGGCGCCCAGGGCGACGAGGGCGCAGGCCAACTCGTAGGCGGCCGGGGAGCGTTCGAGGTGGGTGACGGACTCTTCCAGGAGTTTGGCACGGGCCGAGCCGGTGGAGACCTCGGCGGCGATCCGCAGAGCCTGGCCGATGGCGGACGGGGTGCCGAACTGGCGGGCGCGGGCGACCGCTTCGTGGGCGGTGACGACGGCACGCTCGGGGGTGTCGTGGCGTTCGGCGCGGGCGAGGTGGAGCTGCCAGGGGCACCACGCGGGGTTGCGGATGCCGCGCGGGTCCAAACGGCGGCCGGCGGCGGCCAGTTCGGCCGCCGCCTCCTTGGCGAGGCCACGGGCCAGGAGGAGTTCGCCGTACACGGTCTGCGCGTCCGGGAAGACGACGGCGGCCGGGAAGGGTTCCGCGAAGGCGTGGTCCTCGGCGAGTTGTACGGCTTCCGCGACCCGGCCGCGGGCCAGCAGGACCTCGATGAGGATGCCGGTGCCGTACCAGTAGACGGGGGTGCCGGGTCCGACACGTTCGGCCAGGCGCAGGCCCGCGCGGGCGAAGTCCTCGGCCTCGGCGAGGCGGCCGCGCCGGTAGCGGAGGTAGCCGAGGAAGGTGTACCCGAAGGACAGGTGGGCGCCGCGCCAGCCCTGTTGTTCGAAGTCGGCGATGCCGGTGGCGAAGAGTTCCTCGGCGCGGCCCGGCCGGTCGCAGTACATGAAGGTGAGGGCGACCAGCACCGGCACCTCGAACCCGCGGTCGGCCTCCGCCCAGCCGAGACCACCACTCAATGCGCGTTCGGCATGGTGCAGGGCCACATGTGCGGGTTCACCACGGAGTACGGCGTCCCAGGTGCGGAGGCCGATGATGTACCGCTCGGTGAGGTCGCGGCCCTTGAGTCGGTCGGCGAGTTTGGCGAGGCGGCGGGAGCGGGAGGGGTGGTCGGGTTCGTCGGCGCGGAAGGCGTCCCACATGAACTGCTCGGAGAGCATGCGGAGTTTGACCCGGGCGTCGCCGGTGACGCGGATCTCGCGGGCGAGGGTGTCGGAGGCCTCGGCGAGGCGGTCGCTGTGGGCGAGGACCTGGGAGAGGCGGTAGACGATGTTCTGGCGCAGACCGGCGTCGCTGATCGGTTCTTCGAGGGCGGCCCGGAGGTGGTTGACGGTGGTCGCCGGTTCGGTGAGCAGGGAGGCGCTGCCGAGTTCGTACAGGACGGCGGCCCGGTCGTCGAAGGGCGGGGGTTCGCGCAGGGCGCGGGCGAGGTAGCTGCGGGCGGTGTCGGGGGCGCCAGCCCGCAGGGTCTCGCCGGCGGCCGCGCGGAGTTGCTGGACCACCCAGTTGTCGCCGTCGGGGTGTGTCTCCATGAGGTGGCGGGCGGCGGAGGAGGGACCCTGGCCCTCGTTGATGACGCACCAGGCGGCCTGGCCGTGCAGGGCCACGCGGACGCCGGCCGGGATGGCCCGGTAGACGGCGGTGGCGATGAGCGGGTGGACGAATTCGAGGGTGCCCACGGCGGTCAACGTGCCGGTGAGGATGCGGGCGCCGCGCAGTGCGTCGACGGCGTCGGCGGCCTCCTCGTGGCCGAGTCCGGCGACGGCGGCGGCGAGCATCGGATGCGGCTCGGTGCCGAGGACCGCGCAGGCCCAGGCGAAGCGGACGGTCGAGGTGCCGAGGCGTTCGAGGCGGGTGGTGAGGCCGCTGCCCTTGACGGCGGCGGCGAGGTCGCGCAGTTGGTAGGCCCCGGCTTCGGTGGGGTTCAGGCCCCGGTCGTGGATCTTGGCGGTGAGTTCGACGGTCTCGAAGGGGTTCCCGGCGGTGACGGCCCAGCACTCGTGGCAGAACGCGTCGTCGGCGTGCTCGCCGAGCGTCTCCCGTACCAGGTCCGCTACGGCGGCGACGCTGAGCGGTTCGAGGTCGAGGGGGCGTCCGCCGGCCCGGCCGGGCAGTCCCCTCAACGACTCGGCGTGGTCGGGGAGTTCGTCGGGCCGGTAGGCGACCACGACCAGCAGCGGGAGTTGCTCGGCGCGAGGCGCGAACGCGGCCAGCCAGCCCAGGGATTCGGGGTCGGCCCAGTGCGCGTCGTCGAGGACGAGGACCATCGGGGCACGTTTCACCGCGAGGTGGGTGAGTACCCAGTCGAGGCCGTCGCGCAGACCCTGCTGGTCGGGCGGGGAACCTTCGGTGGGCGCGCACAGGCCGAGGGCGGGGCCGACGATGTCGTACCAACTCCCCAGCGAGGAGCGGAGATCGGCGTCGGCCGAGCCGGCGAACTGCGGTTGCAGGAGCTGTCGGGCGACGTGGAAGGCGACGCGCTGTTCCTGGTCGCCGCCGCGCGCGGAGAGCACGGTGCAGCCGTGGGCGGCGGCGCGGCGGCGCACTTCGGCGAGGAGGGTGGTCTTGCCGATGCCGGCCCGTCCCGCGAAGGCGAGCAGGGCACCGCGCGGCCGGTCTCCCGGTTCGCCGCCGTCCGTACGCAGACCTGTCAGCTCGCCCAACGCCTCGTCCACGGCGGCGAGTTCACTCTCCCGTTCGAAGAGTGTCCTTCTGCTGCGTGCACTCCGCTGCCCCATGCCATACCCCCTGCCACGGTGGTGCGCCCGCGCGGGGAGCGAACGCGCACCGTGAGCTACAGGGACCTCAGCGTACGCTTCCCGAGGGTCGCGCGACCCGGTAGTCGACGAAGGCGTACCGGCCGGTTCTCCTGTGCTACCAGTGACGGCGGAGACACGGTCCCCACTTGATCAAGTCCCGCCCGAGACGGACGATGGGATCACTGATCTCCCCCTCAGTCTCGGAGGCGAACGTCGATGGACGATCTACGTCAACTGCTGCGCGAACTGGAGGTCTTCGCGGGCGAACTGCCCACCTTCGATCCCTTGGCCGCGCCGGACACCCCGTCCGAGTTGTTCACCGAGTGGCTGCTGGGGGCGATGGAGGCCGGTGTGCGCGAGCCGCACGCGATGACGGTCTCGACGGCCGGCGCCGACGGCAACCCGACGGCAAGGACCTTGATCCTCAAGGGCGTTGGCCCCGACGGCTGGCGCTTCGCGTCGGACGGCGGCAGCGTCAAGGCCCGCGATCTCGCCCAACGCCCTTTCGCAGCCCTGACGTTCTACTGGTCGCCGCTCGCCCGTCAGATCCGCGTGCGCGGTCCCGTCATGGCAGCGGGCGAGGCGGACAGCGCGGCGGACTTCCTGGCGCGGAGCACCGGCGCCCGCGCGGAGGCGCTGGTCGGCCGCCAGTCGCAGCCGTTGGCGGACCTCGCGGAACGGGACGCGGCGGTCAAGGAGTCCCTGGAGCGACTTGAGGACGAGCCGGACCTCGTGGCACCTGGCTGGACGTTGCACACCGTGCGCCCGGAGTCGGTCGAGTTCTGGCAGGGAGACAAGGAACGTCGGCATACGCGGCTTGTGTATGTCCGTGAGGGTGGGGGCGCGGGCCAGGGTTCAGGGTGGCGTAAGCAGTTGTTGTGGCCGTGATCGGTGACTTGGCGTCTGTTGGCTGTGCCGGTGGTCACTTCATGTCGAGCGCGTACTCGCAGAACACCTTCTGGGTGTAGGTGGTGCTGCCTTGCGTGTAGTTCACCCGGCAGTCGCCGAGATGCTTCTTGATACGCCCGACAATCTTGACCGTCACCATGAAGTAGTAGTCGCCGCTGTCCTGGTGACTACGTATCACGATGGGCTTGCCGACGTAGTTGGGCATTGAGGTCATGTCCCTGGATCCCGGGATGTTCTTGTCCTCCTCCTCGCTGTCCAGGACGTATCCGTTCGTGTCCTTCATGGAGTAGAGCGGGTATCCCTCGACCTGCGCACCGGCCGGAACGCCTGCCAGCCGCACCGAGGTGATCCGGACCGTCGACTTGGACTTGTTGACGAACAGCGGGAAGGCGAATCTCCAGACGCTTCCGAGCTTGGCGTCGGGAACACCCAGAATCCCGACAGAGGGTGGACCCACCGCCGTGAGAGCGTGCCCTGCGGCAGGAGCGGAACTCGCCGGACTCGCATCGGATCCGGGCAACGCGAGTACCGAGAAGAGCACGACAGCGAGCGTCAGAGGTCGGCGCCGGGTACGTCTGGCCTGCAACACACGTGCCCCCTGCGCCTTTGTGGACTTCACCCCTGATGGGGATCATGTCCGAACCGGGGGAGCATATGGATCACTTCCTTAAACGCTCAACGACCTTTGCCCAAAGGGCAGACAAAGACGGGTTGGGCAGGTGATCGGTAAATGGGTGGCACGTTGCCGAGGCCGTCGAAAGACTGCCTCGGTGATCCCTGCCGAGTTGCCTCAACCGCTTCGACCTCGTGCTCTGCGGCCCGGAGATCTCGTCGTTGTCGCATCGCTGTCCGGACCGCTCCACGCCGTGTACGAGCCCGACCTGGAGCAGGCGGAGGTCGTGCTTGAGCGGATGGGGTTCCGCGTGCGTCGGTCGCCGCTGCTCGAAGTGGGGCGGCACCGCTGGTGGAGCGCGGCGTCGCCGGTGGAGATCGCGACGGAGTTCAATGCTCTTCTGCGTGATCCTGAGGTGCGCGCCGTCATCGCGCATGACGGCGGCCAGACGGCGCTCGGCTACCTCGACCTGATCGACGTCGAGGCGATCAGGGCCGACCCCAAGCCGATCCTCGGCTACAGCGACATCTCGCTGCTGCATCTGGTGCTCTACGCGCAAACGGGTCTGGTCGGTTTCCATACCGACTTGGCCACCCCTGGACTCGGCGGACACTGGCAGGCCGCGCCCGTCGCACGCAGGGCGGAACTCGAAAAGCTTTACTCGACGCTGCTGACCAGTACGGAACCGATCGGTATGCTGCCGGCCGCCCCCTCGTGGGAGTGCTGGCGTGCCGGTCGCACCGAGGGCCGGCTGATCGGCGGGGTGATCAACCGCATCGTGCTGGCGCAGGCGACGCCCTACGCACTGCCGCTCGAACGGTTCGACGGCGCGGTGCTGTTCTGGGAGGAGTCGGGCGGCCACGCATCGCATGTATGGAGCTATCTACAGGTACTGCGGCACGCCGGCATCCTCGATCGAATCGCCGGCATGGTCGTGGGCATCCCGAACGCGATCGACGGACTCCACTCGCCCGACGCGTCCCCTACCCTGCGCGAGATCGTCCTCGACGTCCTCGGTGACCGCGACATCCCGGTCCTGGGAAACGTCGAGTTCGGACACGCAGGCCCGAATCTGCCGATGCCGGTCGGCATCCGCGTCGCCCTTGACGCGCGGCAGCGGACCCTGTCGCTGCTCGAACCGGCGGTACGCCCGTCCACGGTGACCGATCCGGTCGGCTGATCCGGTCGGCTGAGCAACGCGAACGGCGCGCTGCTTCAGGATCATGCGGAATCACGCCCGCACCGCGTCCGCCCCGCCGGATCACTCGACAGCCGCTGCCCATTGCCGGCCGACCCAAGTCACCATAGAGACAAGGGACTTGCTCACACCTCCAACGCCGTCGGCGGCACCACCGCGACCGGGCTCGCCGCGTGCAGCAGCACCGCCTGGGTGACCGAACCGAGCAACCGGGCCGGGGACAGCAGGCGGCGGCGATGGCGGCCCACGACGACGAGGTCGGCGTCCTTGGAGGCGGCGACGAGGTGGCCGGCCGCGTCGCCCGGGGCGATGTACGGCTCGGTCCGGATGTCCGGGTGGTGTTCGCGGTGCGGGGCGAGGAGGGCCTCGGTGAGGGTGCGGGTCTCGTTCTCGATGGCGCCCTGGTCGATGACCGGCGGGAGGAGTTCGCCGGGGGAAGCCCAGGCCTGCGGCGGCCACGGGTACGCGGCGACAACCTGGAGACGGGCTCCGCGCAGGGCGGTCTCGGCGAAGGCGAAGGCAAGGGTGGTCTCGTCGGGGCTGTCCACGTGCAGGCCGACGACCACGCGGGGTCCGGGTTCGGCCGGAATCGCGCCGTGGACCTCGCGGCCGGGCCGGGGCACCACGACCACGGGGCAGTCGGCATCGCGGGCGGCGGCCATGCCGTTGGAACCGAGCAGCAGGCTGGCGAAGCCGCCGCGGCCACGCGAGCCGAGCACCAACAGCTGTGCGGTGGAACCGAGTTCGGGCAGGACGGCGCCCGGTGCGCCCTGCAACCGGAGGTACTCCATGACCGGCCGGTCGGCCCGCCCTTCGACATACGTACGCACCTGGTCGAGCACCTCGTCCGGGTCCGGCGGCCCGGCGACCAGGACGCCGGGCGGTGTCCACGCGGCGGCGTACTGCCACACATGGACGACCCGCAACGGCGCCCCGCGTCCACGGGCCGCGTCGAGGGCCCAGTCCAGGGCGCGCAGGCTGTCGTCCGAACCGTCGACCGCCGCGATGACCGGCAGGGTGCTCATGGGTTCCTCACCTCTGGGTTGACGGGACCTTTCCCCTCCGGGGCCAGCCTGGCTCAGGCACCCGCTCCACATGGGTTCTCAAGGTCGCGTGTCCGGAAAATCAGGTCCGACACCCCCACGTACTCACTGCGTGCCGATCACGCGTCGACGGTGACGGCGATGGCGACGAGTCGACGTTCGCGGCCCAGGACTCGGTCGAGGAGGTGCACCAGGCGGTACATGAAGAAGCGTCGCCTCATCATCTCCTGGACGCGGGCGGTCTCCGCGGGATCCAGGAGCCGGGCGGTCGCCCGCACGGCGGGTGCGTCGGCGGGGACTGTGCCCTTCATGTTGCAGGGGGCGATGGTCACTTGAGGGTTGTTGCGGATCCGCTTGACCTTCCCGGTCTCCGGCGGTGTCAGGACGTAGAGAGTGCCGTCCCGTACGAGGCCGCCGACGGGGGTGGGGACGGCCTGGCCGTTGCGGCGGAAGGTGGTGAGGCTGACGTGGCTGCCCCTGCCGATGCGGTCGAGAGCCTGGTCGAAGTCGGTGCGCGGGGTGGCCATGCGGGTCTCCAGGGCTAGCGGGTTTTCCGGCCGGCGAGGGCACGGGCCGTGCGCGCGGCCTGTTCCTCGACGGAGGACCGGGTGTTCCAGGGGCCGGGCAGCATGTCCTGCTGCTGGAACAGGGCCAGACCGTGGGCTGCCGCGGCGACCTGGACGAGCAGCTCGAACGCCTCGTCCAGGTCGGGGGCGATACGGCTGGTGACGGGCATCAGGTCGTCGTGCAGGGCACCTCCCGCCGCGGCCAGTTCGGGGTGCCGGCTCTTGTCGAGGCCCGCCAGAAAGGTGATGTCGAAGAGCGCGCGTTCCTCGGCGGCGAACCGCACGTAGGCGGTCGCGAAGGCCGCCAACTGCTCGACCGGGTCCGAGTGCGCGGCCAGCGCGGTGCGGTAGCGGCGGCGCTGCTCCTGGTAGCCCTTCAGAGCCAGCGAGACCAGCAGTGCCTCCCGGTCGCTGAAGTGCTTGTAGGGGGCCGACACGCTCACCCCGGCCCGCCGGCACGCCTCGGCGAGGGTGAACCCGTGCGGGCCTCGCTCGCCGACCAGCGCGAGGGCCGCCCCCTCCAGCGCGTTGCGCAGGTCTCCGTGGTGGGTGCCGGTGGGGCGCCGTTTGACTGCCATGCCGACAAGGTTAACACTATTAACCATAGGTGAATGGCATTCACCTTCGCCGACGGACGTGTCCCCTCGCGACCGCCCAGTCCCCGTACGACTTCTGGAGGAACCCATGACCGGATCGAACCCCACGCACTGGACAGCCCGGGACATCCCCGACCAGCACGGCCGCACCGCCGTGATCACAGGTGCCAACACCGGCATCGGATTCGAGACGGCCAAGGCCCTCGCCCTGCGCGGGGCAGAGGTCGTCCTGGCGGTACGGGACACCGACAAGGGCAAGCGCGCGGCGGAGGAGATCACTCTCGTCGCGCCGACCGCGCGGGTGCACGTCCAGCGGCTCGACCTGAGTTCGCTCGCCTCGGTCCGTGACGCGGCCGGGGAGCTGAGAGACACCTACGCCCGGATCGATCTGCTGATCAACAACGCCGGCGTGATGTACACCCCGCACCGGACCACCTCGGACGGCTACGAGCTCCAGTTCGGAACCAACCATCTGGGCCACTTCGCCCTGACCGGGCTGCTGTTGGACCTGCTGCCGCCCTCGCCCGCCTCCCGCGTCGTCAACGTCAGCAGCGCGGGGCACCGCATGGGTGGCCCGATCGATCTCGACGACCTCGACTGGCGCAGACGCCCCTACGACCGGACCGCCGCCTACGGACACTCCAAGCTGGCCAACCTGCTGTTCACCTACGAGCTCGACCGCAGACTGCCCGCAGGCGGGCCGCTGGCCGTCGCCGCGCATCCCGGCGGCGCCGACACCACCGGCTCCCGGAGCGCGATGTCACACTCCTCGGCCCTCACCCGCACAGCCTTCGCGGCGATCCGACCGCTGCTCCTGCAATCCCCCGAGAGGGGTGCACTGCCCGTGCTGCGCGCCGCGACCGACCCGGACGTACAAGGCGGCGAGTACTACGGCCCGCGCGGATTCCAGCAGAGCAAGGGGTACCCCAAGGTGGTCCGCTCCAGCCCGCAGTCGTACGACACGGAGCTGCAACGCCGCCTGTGGGCGCTCTCCCAGGAGATGACCGGCATCGAGTTTCCAGCGGGCACGCAGCCCGGCCGCCACCCTCACGAGTGAGGGCCGGGCTGAAGATGCCTGTGCGCACGTCCCCGATGATTCGCCGGGGAGCCGTCACCTTCAGGTGAGGTCGAACTCCCCTTCCCGCGCCCCCGACACGAACGCGCCCCATTCCGCGGGCGTGAAGATCAAGGAAGGGCTTTCCGGGCGGCCGCTGTTGCGCATCGCGATGAATCCCTCGACAAAAGCGATCTGGACATCCCCCAGTCCACGGCTGCCTGAGTGCCAATCGGCGTCACTGAGGTCCAGCTCCGGCTTGTCCCAGCCCGCAAGCGGGTGCTGCTGGATGGTGCTCTCGGCCACGTCCGTGCTCCTCCCGATTCGTCGTCCGCGGCCAGCCTAGCGATCGGTTTCTGATGCCAACAGGCCACGTGAGGGGGACCTTTCAGGAGGCGGGTGGTTCGCTGCCCACGAGCCACATCGAGAAGAACTGCGATCCGCCGCCATAAGCGTGCCCGAGAACCCGCCGGGCCCCCTCCACCTGGTGTTCTCCGGCCTGGCCGCGCACCTGAAGGGCGGCCTCCGCGAAACGGATCATGCCCGAGGCGCCGATCGGATTGGTGGAAAGCACACCCCCTGACATGTTCACGGGAAGGTCGCCGTCCAGTTCGGTCACGCCCGATTCGGTGAGCTTCCACCCCTCCCCCTCCTCGGCGAATCCGAGGTTCTCCAGCCACATGGGCTCGTACCAGGAGAACGGCACGTACATCTCCACGGCATCGATGTCGCGGCGCGGATCGGCGATCCCGGCCTGCCGGTACACGTCGGCGGCGCAGTCCTTGCCGGCCTGTGGCGACACACAGTCCTTTCCGGCGAACAGTGTGGGTTCGCTCCGCATGGCGCCCCCATGCATCCAGGCCGCCGGACGTGGTGCGCGAGCCGCGCCCGCCCGGTCGGTGAGCACCATCGCGCAGGCACCGTCCGAGGACGGACAGGTCTCCGAGTACCGGATCGGGTCCCACAGCATCGGCGAGGCCTGGACCTTCTCCAGCGTGATGTCGTGCTCGTGGAGATGCGCGTACGGGTTCTTCAGCGCGTTGCGCCGGTCCTTGTACGCCACCAGGGAGCCGACCGTGTCGGGCGCCCCGGTACGCCGCATATAGGCGCGTACGTGGGGCGCGAAGAACCCGCCCGCACCTGCCAACAACGGCTGCGTGAAGGGAATCGGCAGGGACAGCCCCCACATGGCGTTCGACTCGGACTGCTTCTCGAAGGCCAGCGTGAGGACCGTGCCGTGCACGCGGGCCGCGACGAGATTCGCGGCGACGAGCGCGGTCGACCCGCCCACCGACCCGGCGGTGTGCACCCGCAGCATCGGCTTCCCTACGGCGCCCAGCGCATCCGCGAGATACAGCTCGGGCATCATGACGCCCTCGAAGAAGTCGGGCGCCTTGCCGATGACGACGGCGTCGATGTCGGCCCACGTCAACTCGGCGTCGTCCAGCGCCCGTTGGGCCGCCTCCCGCACCAGCCCCGCGATCGACACGTCCCGCCGCGCGGCGACATGCTTGGTCTGACCGATCCCTACGACGGCCACGGGCTCCTTGCTCATCGCGGATCCCCTTCGAGTACGGCGACCAGGTTCTGTTGCAGACAGGGGCCGGAGGTCGCGTGGGCGAGGGCCCGGTCGGACTCGCCCCGGTGGATGCGGGCGGCGGCCTCGCCGATGCGGATGAGCCCGGCGGCCATGACGGGGTTGGCGGCGAGGGCACCCCCGGACGGGTTGACGCGCACGTCGTCACCGAGGCGCAGCGCCTTGCGCAGGACGACCTCCTGTGCGGTGAACGGCGCGTGCAACTCGGCGGTGTCGACTGGCCGTTCGAAGGCACCGGCCTTTTCGGCGGCGAGCCGCGTGGACGGCGAGTCGGTCAACTCCCGTACGCCCAGGCCGTGCGCCTCGATCCGATGGTCGATCCCCCTGATCCAGGCGGGCCGTTCGCACAGCTCACGGGCCCGGTCCCCGGCCGCGAGGATCACGGCGGCGGCTCCGTCGCCGACCGGCGGACAGTCGCCGGTGCGCAGCGGCCGTACGACATAGTCGCCCTGCGGCACCGAACCCCGCACCTGCGCATGGGAGTTGGCGCTCGCGTCCGTCCGGCTGCGGGCCGCGACGGCGGCGAGCGCGGGCTCGTCGGTGTCGCCCGCGTCGATGAGCGCCTGGGCCTGGAGGGCGGCCAGGGCGACGGAGTCCGGCCACAACGGGGCGACGTAGTACGGGTCGAGCTGCCGGGTCAGGACGTCGCGCACCGAGCCCGGGGACGACTTGCCGTACGAGTAGACGAGCGCGGTGTCCGCGTCACCGGTGAGCAGCTTGGTCCACGCCTCGTAGAGCGCCCAGGCGCCGTCCATCTCGACGTGCGACTCGGAGATCGGCGGCCAGGCGCCGACGCCGTCGAGGGCGAGGGTGAAGGAGAAGGCGCGGCCGGCGAGGTAGTCGCTGGAACCGGAGCAGGTGAAGTCGATGTCAGCGGTCTTCAGCCCGGTCTGTTCGAGGACGCCGTGCAGGACCGGCATCAGCATCTCCACCTCGGAGAGCTCGTCGGTGGTGCGCCGGTGGTCGGTCTGCGCGAAGGCGATGACGGCGATCTCCCGCATCGCGGCAGCTCCTTGCATCACAGCAGCTCCTTGTAGACGTCGTAGTCCGCGTCGGGCTCGCCGGTCGGCCGGTAGTGATCCGGATAGCGGCCCCCCTCGCTCCACACCGCCTCGACCCGCAGCCCCATGCGCACCTGGTCATACGGAATCCCGCCGATGCGCCCGTGCAGCGCGAGGTCGGCGCCGTCGAGAGCGATGTGCGCGTAGACGTACGGCACCTCGATGTCGAGGTTCCTC
This sequence comes from Streptomyces sp. NBC_01288, assembly GCF_035982055.1. Taxonomy (NCBI): domain Bacteria; kingdom Bacillati; phylum Actinomycetota; class Actinomycetes; order Kitasatosporales; family Streptomycetaceae; genus Streptomyces; species Streptomyces sp. NBC_01288. The sequence goes on along the minus strand of NZ_CP108427.1, from coordinate 9,722,291 downwards.
GCCTTGATGTTGACGATGCAGAACGTGGTGACTGTGCCGCGCGGCCCCACTTCGACATGTTCCGATGTGGCCACACCACATGTGGGACACGCACCCCTCGGCGGGACGTACACCTTGCGACAGGAGGGGCAGCGTTCGCCGACGGTCCGTTGGTCGGAGAGCCCGCGGATGTAGTCGGTCTGGGCACGGCCGGGCGAGTAGACGTAGTCGAGGCGCGCGGGCGCCACGATGCCGGTGACCATGTCCTCGAACTCACCACTGTGGGCGGCGGGTTGGCGTCCCTCGTCACCATCGCCATCACCCTCGTACGGCTCGAAGCAGGCGATGTCCGTGATGGCACCGGTGCGTTCCTCGGCCCAGCGAACGCGGACGCGCATACCGGTGCGGACGGCATCGGGGCCGGGCGCGTCCAGGGCATGCAGGAGAGCGGTGTCGGCCCCGTCGAGCCGGACCAGAACCCAGGCGAAGGGCGTGTCGAGTGGCTGACCGCGCCGGGGTTCATGGTTCCAGGCCCAGGTGGTGACCGTACCGGTCGTACCGACCTCGACGAGATCGCGAATCTCCTCGGCGGTAACGGGGTCGTACTCGACGGGAGGGACCAGCGTCCGCCCGTCACCGGTCTTCACCCCGAGGACGACGCGCTCACGCAGCCCGGTAAGGAACGCACTCTGGACGGGCCCGAGGGAGCGGGTGAAGGGAAATTCGAGGACGAGGGGAGCTTTGAGCACTTCGGGCACGACATCTCCTAACTGAACAACTGGGCCCGCGCGTCCCCACCCAGGGGCGCGGGGAACTGCGCGACCAGCCACAACGAACCCGCAGACACAAACGGACCAACCCCGCAGGGCACCTACGCCCGCTTGTAAACAGCCGCCCGCTTCTCCGCAAACGCACGGGCCCCTTCCTTCGCATCGGCGGTGTCAAAGATCGGCCACCCCCTCTTGAGCTCAGCGGCGAGCCCCTCCGTCTCCGTCATGTCGGCGCTCTCATACACCGACGCCTTGACCGCCTCAACCGCCAACGGCCCACACGAATTGACGAGTTCGGCAATCTCCAGCGCCTTGTCAAGAGCCGCACCGTCGGGAACGACATGCCCGACCAGACCAACGTCCGCCGCCTCCCGCGCGCTGTACGGCCGCCCGGTAAGCAGCATCTCCAAGGCATGGGTACGCGGAATCTGCCGCTGAAGCCGCACAGTCGACCCCCCGATCGGGAACAACCCACGCTTCACCTCGAACAACCCAAAGGTCGCCGACTCCCCCGCAACCCGAATATCGGTGCCCTGCAAGATCTCCGTACCGCCGGCCACGCAATACCCCTCAACGGCGGCGATCACAGGCTTGCGGGGCCGGTGATGCCGCAGCATCGCCTTCCAGTGCAGATCCGGATCAGCCGTGAGCCGATCCCGATACTCCTGCCCTTCCATCCCCTTGCCGGCAAGGGCCTTGAGGTCCATGCCCGCACAGAACGCACCCCCCGCCCCGGTCAGCACGATCGACCGGATCGCGTCGTCCGCGTCGGCCTCGACCCAGCCGTCGTAGAGACCGACCAGCATCGGCAACGAGAGCGCGTTCTTGGCCTCGGGCCTGTTGAGCGTGAGCACCAGTGTGGCGCCCTCGCGCCGCACGGTCAGGTGTTCCGTACCGCTCATGGTCGTCCTCCCGTCGCCGTACCGCCTCCGGAACGAGAACAGGTTGCAGGAGGCGCCCTGCCAGTACAAGGGGTTTCTGACACTCAGTCAGATTTCTTCTGCGCGGACCCTTCACAGTTGCCGCGCCCTTTGCTCTGATGACCGGCGAACCGACGTCAGGAGGAGTGGTGGAGTACAACATTGCCGACCTGTTCGAGTCGGTCGTCGACGTGGTCCCGGACCGCGAGGCGCTCGTGTACATCGACCACCCGGGCACGGGCGCGGAACGCCGCCTGACCTACGCGGAGTTGGACGCGGCCGCGAACCGGATCGCCCATCACCTGATCGACACCGGGATACGCCCGGGTGAGCACCTCGGGCTCCATCTCTACAACGGCGTCGAGTACTTGCAGACGGTGCTGGGCTGCCTCAAGGCACGGGTCGTGCCGGTCAACGTCAACTACCGTTATGTTGAAGAGGAGTTGGTGTACCTCTACCGGGATGCCGACCTCGTGGCGCTGGTCTTCGACACGGAGTTCACCGAGCGGGTGGCGGCCGCGCTGCCTCGTGCGGAGCAACTCCGGCACCTGGTACGGGTGGGAGCACCCCAGGCGGACGGGCCGGACGTGCCCGCCGTGGCTTTCGCGGACGCCGAGGCCACCGGGTCTCCCGGGCGCGGATTCCCCGCGCGGTCGGCGGACGACCAGTTCATCATCTACACCGGCGGCACGACCGGGATGCCCAAGGGTGTGATGTGGCGTCAGGAAGACCTGTTCTTCTCGGGGCTCGGTGGTGGTGCGCCGACCGGTGAACCGGTCAAGAAACCCGAGGAGTTGGCCGAGCGGGTCGCGGCCGGCGGGGCGGGGATCACGTTCTTCCCCACTCCCCCGCTGATGCACGGCACCTCCACGCTGACCGCGTTCATCGGCTTCAACTTCGGCCAACGCATCGTGATCCACCGCAAGTTCGTGCCGGAGGAGGTGCTGCGGACCGTGGAGAAGGAGAAGGTCTCCAGCATGTCCCTGGTCGGCGACGCGATGCTGCGCCCGCTCATCGATGCCCTCAACGGGCCGATGAAGGGCACCGATTGCTCGTCGATGTTCAGCGTGTCGTCGTCCGGCGCGATCATGTCGGAGACGGTACGCAGGCAGTTCCAGGAGCTGCTCCCGAACACGATGCTGCTGAACAACTACGGTTCGTCCGAGTCCGGCTTCAACGGCACGGCGACGGCCGACTCCGGGGCCGGGAAGTCCTTCCGGATCCGCGTCAACTCCCGTACGCAGGTGGTAGATCCGGCTACGTACGAACCGGTCGCCGTCGGTGAGATCGGCCGGGTCGCCCAGTGCGGTCACGTACCGCTCGGCTACTACAACGACCCGAGGAAGACCGCCGAGACCTTCTTCGAGAAGGACGGTCAGCGGTGGGTCCTGCTCGGCGACATGGCGACCGTGGACGAGGAAGGCGTCGTCACGGTCCTCGGCCGTGGCTCGCAGTGCATCAACACCGGTGGGGAGAAGGTGTATCCGGAGGAGGTCGAGCAGGCGCTCAAGTCGCATCCGGATGTCTACGACGCGCTGGTGGCCGGGGTGCCGGACGTGCGGTGGGGCAACCATGTGGCCGCCGTCGTACAACTGCGGGCGGGTGCGGAACGGCCGTCGCTGGACGCGATCCAGACGCACTGCCGTACCCATCTCGCCGGGTACAAGATCCCGCGCCAGTTGGTGATCGCGGACTCCATCCAACGGTCGCCGAGCGGCAAGGCGGACTACCGGTGGGCGCGGGAGGTGGTGGTCGCCGCAGATCAGTGAGTCAACAGTGGGTCAATGAGCAGGCCGGATTGAACTGACGGTAGCGTGCGGCCGTACCGATGGTGACGAATCTGGTGGCCCGGGCCAGGTCCGCTGTGCCGTCACCGGGCTCAGCACGGAAGGACGTTCGGGTGCCGCTCTTCACTCGCTCTCACCCACTGCCGGATCAGAAGGCCTCTGGGGAGACCGACCCGACAGCGGCGACGGAGGCCGCCGCACCGTCCGAACCACAGGACCCACCCGAGCCCCGCGACTCGGCGGACGCACCCGAGGCACGCGGCTCGGTGGACGCGACGGAGACACGCGAATCAGCCGACGCGGACAAGCCGTCGGCATTGGCCGACGCAGCCGAGTCGGCCGATGCGGCTGGCTCTGCCGGCGCGGATGAATCATCCGACGCTCCGGAGTCAACCAAGGCCGCTGACCCCGCCGAAACAGCCGAGCCCGCAGGGTCCGACGAGCCCGTTGAACCTGTGCAGTCTGCCGAGCACGCACGGTCCGACGAGGACGCGGAGTCCGTCGAGTCTGCCGCGCCCGGCGAGCCCGGCGAGCCCGGCGAGCCCGGCGAGACCACTGAGCCCACGCGTTCCGCCAAGCCTGCCGAATCCGCCCAGCGTGCGGAGCCTGTAGAGCCCAGCGAGATCACAGAGCCCGCCGAACACGCTGACTCCGCCACGCCTGCCAAGTCCGGCGAGTCCGGCGAGTCCGGCGAGTCCGGCGAGTCCGGCGAGTCCGGCGAGTCTCCTGCATCCGCGATGCCCGACGACTCCTCAAGTACCGCCGAGCCAACGGAATCCGCAGACCCCACAGAGTCCGCCGAACCCGGCAAGACCGCAAAGACCGGCGACTCAACAGACTCCGCCGAACCCGGCGAGACTCCAGACTCCACCGCACCCGCTGACCCCGCAAAGTCAGCCACCCCCGGCGAGACCGCTGAGCCTCCGGGGTCCCCCAAGCCCGCTGAGCTCGCGCGGTCCGCCGCGCCCACCGACCCCACCGACCCCACCGAGCAACCCTCCCAACTCCCCCTCCGCGCAGGCTGGTTCGGCTGGCGCCACCGCTACCCCCGTACCGCACGTGCCGTAGGCGTGGGCACGAGCGTGCTGGCCGGTGCGCTGCTGCTCGTCGCGCTCGTCGTGCCCGACCGGCTCGATCGGATGACGTTCCAGTCGTTCCTCCGGCTGCCCGTGGAACTGATCGTCCTCGCGGTCGTGCTGCTCGCGCTGCCGTCGCGGGCCCGGCGGGTCACCGCCGTCGTGCTGGGTGCGTTCGTCGGGCTGTCCACCGTGCTGAAGTGCCTCGACATGGGCTTCTACGAGACGCTGGCACGGCCGTTCGACCTGGTCTTCGACTGGGTGCTGCTGAGCGACGCGGCGGACTGGATGAAGGACTCGTTCGGTCGCTCGGGCGAGGTGCTCGCGATTGTCGGTGTGATCGTGCTGCTGATCGCCGTGCTCGCGGGCAGCGCGCTCGCGATGGTGCGGCTGGCGGACGTGATGGCCGGCCACCGCCCCACGGCCGTACGCACCACACTTGTCCTCGGTGTCGCGTGGATCATGTGCTTCACCCTGAGCGTGCAGGTCGGCGGAGTCACCCTCGCCACCAAGGGCTACAGCCAGTTCTTCAGCAACCGGGTGAAGTACGTCCGCGAGGGCCTGGGCGACGCCGACGTCTTCAAGAAGCAGCTCACCGTCGACGCGTTCGCGAAGACCCCGCCCAACCAGCTGCTGACCGGACTGCGCGGCAAGGACGTGCTGTTCACCTTCATCGAGAGCTACGGCCGGGTCGCGCTCGACGACCCGACGATGGCACCGGAGATGGACAAGACGCTCACGGCGGGCGACGCCCGGCTGAAGGCGGCCGGCTTCTCGTCGCGCAGCGCGTGGCTCAGGTCGCCGGTGACGGGCGCCGGCAGCTGGCTGGCCCACTCGACGTTCCTGTCCGGCCTGTGGATCAAGAACCAGCAGCGGTACCGGACCGTGACGACCAGCACCCGCGCGACCCTCACCAGTTACTTCCAGAAGACCGGCGCCTGGCGCACGGTCGGCATCGTCCCCGGTGTGCGCAAGTCCTGGCCCGAGGGCAAGTACTTCGGCCTCGACAACATCTACGACTCCACGCATCTCGGCTACAACGGCCCGTACTTCAGCTGGACGCCGGTGCCGGACCAGTTCAGCCTGGAGTCCTTCGAGAAGCTGGAGTACGGCAAGAAGAACCGCGACCCGATCATGGCGGAGATCATCCTGGCGTCCAGCCACAACCCCTGGTCGCCGATCGCCCACACGATCCCCTGGAACCAGCTCGGCGACGGCACGATCTTCAACCAGATCAAGAAGGAGGGCACGAACCCGACGGAGGTCTGGAAGAGCGCGAAGCGCGTGCGGACCGAGTACCGCAAGGCCATCCAGTACTCCGTGGACAGCCTGACCCAGTGGGTCCAGCGCTACGGCAACAAGAACACCGTTCTCGTCTTCCTCGGCGACCACCAGCCCGTCCCGACGGTCACCGGTGGCACCGCCGACCGGGACGTGCCGATCACCATCGTCGCCCACGACCCGAAGGTGCTGGACAAGATCTCCAGCTGGGGCTGGACGGACGGCCTCAAGCCCGCCGACAGCGCACCGGTGCTGGGCATGGACAAGTTCCGGGACCGCTTCATGACGGCCTACGCGAAGTGACCTGCTCCCCCGCGAGGAACTCCTCCGGCCGGTTCTCGTGCACGAGATGTCCGGCGTCCACGGTCACCAGCCGCGCGTCGGGGATCCGTTCGGCGATCACGGTGACCCGGTCCTGAGGAACCCCGCTGGTGGGACCACCCGCAATCACCAACGTAGGCATGGTGATCCGCCCCATGTGGTCCCACCACATGGGGTCGGGGTCGTTCGCTCTGGCGTCGGTCGCCTCGATCATGGCCCAGTCGAACGGCGGCTCCCCCGGCGGTCGTTCGGTGGGCGGCCGGGGCGGATCGAAGGCCATCGGCGCGGGCACGTCCTCCAGAACCAGCCTCCGTACAACACCGGGCGCCGCCTGCGCGAGCAGATACGCGACGATGCCGCCGAGGGAGTGCCCGATGACGTCGGCGCGTTCGATGCCGAGGGTGGTGAGGAGGGCGAGCATGTCGTCCCGCATCGACTCGTAGGCGTACGTCTCCGCCGTGGCGCCCGGTTCGATGCCGGGCCAGTCGCTGGTTCCGTGGCCGCGCAGATCGGGGGCATACACGCGGTACGGGACGGGACCGGTGGCGAGCCGTTCGGCGATCGGCGTCCAGTCGGTGCCGTCGGCGCCCCGGCAGTGGAGCAGGAGGACGGGCGACGCGTCTTCGGGGCCCCAGGCGCGGTAGGCGAGGGTGATGCCGTTCGCCTTGACGGAGCGGATCTCGGTGTCCATGCCGGGAACGTATCCGGTGGGCCGCCGGGTCATTCGCCTACTCTGCCGAGGGCAGAGACCCGCCGCTCCCGCCTCCCGTCGAGGAACGCGGTGACGCGGCGCACGAACCACTCCGGGTCGTCGAGCCACGGGTAGTGCCCGGCACCCGGCTGGACCGCCGACTCCGCGTTGGGGAAGACCTCGGCGGCGCGGCGGGCGAGACCGGGCCGGGGGCCGCCGTCCAGCTCACCCGCGAGGACCAGCACGGGTGCGGGCAGGTCCGCGAGGGCGGCCCGGGTGGCGGGCGGGTCGAAGGCGCCCTCGGAGAAGTACAGGTCGGCGGCCTCGTCGTTGCACTCCTCGTCGGCGAGCGCGGAGTGCTTCTCGGCTACCGCATCCCAACTGCCGTAGAAGAAGGGCTCGAAGACCGGGTCGAAGTCCCCCGTGCCCGCGAGCCATGCCTCGAACGCCGGGTAGGCCGCCTCGAACCACGGCTCGCCCTTCCGCAACCGTGCGGCGGTTCGCCGGTCCTCCGGCGTGGCCGGCATGTCCAGTGCCCACGGAGTGGCGGTGATGAGCATCAGCCGTGCGACTCGCTCGGGATACCGGGCCGCGTAGACCATCGCGAGGCTGCCGCCCGCCGAGTGGGCGAGCAGATCCATATGGTCCAGCCCCATGTGGGCGCGCAACACTTCCACATCGTCGACGAGTCGGTCGCAGCGGTACGACGTCCGGTCGGCCGGCACCGCGGAGTCGCCGGTGCCCCGGAGATCGAGCAGGATCAGCCGACGGTGTGCGGCCAGTCCGCCCAGGTCGCCGAGGTACGTGGAGGCGCGCATGGGCCCTCCGGGCAGAACGACCAGCGGCTCGCCCTCGCCCCGGACGTGGTAGGCGAGTTCGGTGCCGTCGGTTGCGGTGAAGGTCGGCATGCGGCTGATCCTCACCGCCAACCGGGCCTCGCCGCAAGGCAGTTCCTCAGGTCCGGGCTTCCTCAGGCGTCCGCGAGATCGGACGGCGGATGGAGATCAGGTCCGAGGCCGCCGGACGCGCCACGTTCGTCGTGAAGAGCTGGAGGTAGTACTCGGTGCCCGTAGCCCCGGCCAGGACCCGGCGGACGGCTTCGACGAGTTCGTCGCGGGTGATGTCGGGCACGCGCGGATACGCCGGGCGTGCGGCCTTCAAGGCAGAGGGTCTCGATCCGCTCTGTCGCGCGGCCGAGGTCCTCAACTCGCGCCCTGGACAAGGACGGTGGCTGGAGTTCCGGACGAAGATCCACGTGGCCATTGGGCCGGGCGACGCGTCGAGAAAGTGGGGGCAGACCTCTTGCCTCGGCGGGCGGCGGACTGGATTACTGATCCCACACACATCGACCGAATGATCGGTCGTCCGAAATGGCACGATTGACGGAGAGGTGCGCCGATGGCGGACGCGGCGGAGCTGCTCGACTCGGGGGAACGGCTCGACCAACACGCACTCAGGACACTGCAGTTGGAGCGGCTACGGGCCTCTCTCCGGCACGCCTACGCGAACGTGCCCTTCTACCGTCGGTCCTTCGACTCGGCCGGGATCCACCCGGACGACTGCCGCGCGCTCTCCGACCTCGCTCTCTTCCCGTTCACCACCAAGCTGGACCTGCGCGACAACTACCCGTACGGCATGTTCGCCGTCCCCGAGGACCGCATCCGCCGTATCCACGCGTCGAGCGGCACCACCGGACGCCCCACAGTGGTCGGCTACACAGAGAACGATATTTCCATGTGGGCAGACGTGGTGGCCCGTTCCATCCGCGCCGCGGGCGGACGGCCCGGCGACAAGGTCCATGTGGCATACGGCTATGGGTTGTTCACCGGTGGTCTGGGCGCTCACTATGGTGCCGAACGACTGGGTTGTACGGTCATCCCCGCGTCCGGCGGTATGACGGCGCGCCAGGTGCAGATCATCCAGGACTTCAAGCCCGAGATCATCATGGTGACCCCGTCCTACCTGCTCACGCTCCTCGACGAGTTCGAGCGGCAAGGGGTCGATCCACGCGGGACCTCTCTGCGGGTCGGCATCTTCGGGGCGGAGCCCTGGACCGAGCAGATGCGGCTGGAGATCGAGGAGCGGTTCGCGATCGACGCGGTCGACATCTACGGGCTGTCGGAGGTGATCGGTCCGGGTGTCGCGCAGGAGTGTGTGGAGACGAAGGACGGACTGCACATCTGGGAGGACCACTTCTTCCCGGAGGTCGTCGATCCGATCACGGGTGAAGTCCTACCCGAAGGCCATAAGGGCGAGTTGGTGTTCACCTCGCTCACCAAGGAGGCCATGCCGGTGATCCGTTACCGCACCCGGGACCTCACCCGCCTGCTCCCCGGCACCGCCCGGCCTGCCTTCCGGCGCATGGAGAAGGTCACCGGCCGCAGTGACGACATGGTGATCCTGCGCGGGGTGAACCTGTTCCCCACCCAGATCGAGGAGATCGTCCTGCGTACCCCGGGCGTCGCACCCCACTTCCAGCTCCGACTCACGCGCGAGGGGCGCCTCGACGCCCTCACGGTACGGGCCGAGGCCCGCCCCGGCGCCGACCCCGAGACCCGGGACGCGGCGGCCCGCGCGATCACCACGGCCGTGAAGGACGGCATCGGCGTCTCCGTCGCGGTCGAGATCGTGGAGCCCGAGTCGCTGGAGCGCAGCGTGGGCAAGATCCGGCGGATCGTGGACCTGCGGACGCCCTGAGCCGACTCCGTCAGCCGAACGCCCCTCCCGATACGGGCAGTTGCCCCAGCCCCAGCAGTTCCGCCAGATTCCCGCCCAGCACCCGGTCGCGCACCTCGCCAGGAGACGTGACCCGTTCCACCGTCGTGCGCGCGACGACCGGGTCTCCGTAGGGCGCGTCCGAGCCGAAGAAGGTGCGGGTGGGGAGTTCGTGGATGGCGAGGCGGACGGCGAAGACGATGTTCGCGGTGGAGAGTTCGAGGTGCAGGTTGGGGGTGGCACGGGCCAGCTCGATGGCCAACATCCAGTGGGCTCCGGCCAGTTGGCTGATCACCAGCGGTACCTTCGGGTAGCGGGCGGCCAGGTCGGCGAGTGTGCGCACGTCCGCCGCGGTCGTGGGCGCGGCGCCGTGGACGACCACGGGAAGTCCGGGGTGGTCGTGGGCCGCGCGGAGCACCGGTTCGACGAGGGCCGCCCGGTCCGGGGGCGGGGTGAGTTCTCCGATGCCGTACAGCCCGCGGCCGGTCACGTCGCGCTCCACCCGGGCCGCGATCTCGGCGTCGGGGCGACCGAGGGGGACGGAGCCGAAACCGAGGAAGCGGTCGGGGTGTGCGGCGAGAGCCTCGTCCAACTCCCGCAACGCCAGGGCGAATCCGTCATCCCCGGAACCGCCGGCCAACGCCCGTTCCAGCGCGCCCATTTCGTCGTGGAGGGAGTCGAGATCGGCGGCCCGTTCCGGGTGTGCGCGGGTGGGGAACAGCACCGTACGGTGCACTCCCGCGGCGTCGAGCGCCGACAGATGGGCGTCGAGCGGGTCGTGGACATGGCTGTGGGCGTCGAGAATCATGTGTCTCCCTGAGCGGGCCGGCCACTCGGCGGAATGCCGGTGGCGGACACCAGTGTTGATCCCTGACACCGTTGGAAGGTCAAGCCGGAGAGGGGTGGGCGCGTGCTGATCGGGGAGCTAGCCGAGCAGACGGGAACCAGCGAGCGACTGCTGCGCTACTACGAACGGGCGGGGCTGCTACGACCCGAGCGGCTGCCCAACGGCTATAGGGAGTACGCCGATTCGGACACCGACGCCGTGCTCCGCATCCGCGCGCTCCTTGCCGCCGGGCTGCCCACCCGGGTCATCCGGCACGTACTGCCCTGCACCATGGGCGGGCAAGCGGCTGGACCCGGAGACCGACCTCGCGCTGATGAACCCGGGCGGGGTGCGGGCGGGGCTGACCTACAAGGCCACCGGTGCCGAGGGCGACGTCCGAGACCGCCGCGATCCTGCTGTTCGCGGACCTCACCGAGGCCGCCGTGCAGCCCTGCCCGGGTGTACTCGACGCCCTGCGGGCCCAGTTGAGCGACCTGGACCACCGTGCCGCCGAACTCGCCGCGGCGCGTGCGGTGTTGCGGGACACGATCGCGGGAGCGGAGACCCGCACGGCATCGGCACCCGCCCCGGCCTCGGCTCCCGAATGAGGACGCCCAGGCTCCCGGATGAGGACGCTCAGTCGGCCAACCGCTCCCGCAACTCCCGCTTGAGGATCTTCCCGCTGGCGTTGCGTGGCAACTCTTCCACGAACACGACCCGCTTCGGCGCCTTGAAGTGAGGGAGCTCCTCCCGGGCGTGGTCGATGAGTTGGGCCTCGGTGACCTCGCCGCGCGGGACGACGACCGCGGTGACGGCCTCGATCCAGTGGTCGTCCGGGAGGCCGATCACGGCGACCTCGGCGACGCTCTCGTGGGTGTAGAGCACGTCCTCGACCTGGCGTGAAGCGACCAGTACACCACCGGAGTTGATGACGTCCTTCACCCGGTCGACGATGGTGAAGAAGCCGTGCGCGTCCCGTACCGCGAGGTCTCCGGAGTGGAACCAGCCGTCGCGGAAGGCCGCGGCGGTCTCCTCGGGCTTGTCCCAGTAGCCCTCGCACAACTGCGGTGAGCGGTAGACGACTTCGCCGGACGTTCCGTCGGACACCTCCTTGCCGTCCTCGTCGACCACCCGCGCGTCCACGAACAGGACGGGACGCCCGCAGGAGTCCAGTCGGCCCTTGTGCTCATCGGGGCCCAGGACCATGGACAGCGGGCCGATCTCGCTCTGCCCGAAGCAGTTGTAGAAGGCCAGCTTGGGGAGCCGCTCGCGCAGCCGCTCCAGGACGGGCACCGGCATGATCGACGCGCCGTAGTACGCCTTGCGCAACCCGCTCAGGTCACGGGTCGCGAAGTCGGGCCGGTTCGCCAGGCCGATCCACACCGTCGGCGGGGCGAACAGGCTGTCCACGCGCCCGGCCTCGATCAGGTCGAAGAGCCGGTCGCCGTCGGGCGCGTCGAGGATGGTGTTCGTCGCCCCGACCGCGAGGTACGGCAGGAGGAACACATGCAGCTGCGCCGAGTGGTACAGCGGCAGCGAGTGCACCGGCCGGTCCCCCGCGCTCAGGTCCAGGGCGGTGATCGCGCTCAAGTACTCGTGCACCAGGGCTCGGTGAGTCATCATCGCGCCCTTGGGCAGCGCGGTCGTTCCCGAGGTGTAGAGCAGCTGCACCAGGTCGTCGGTGCGCGGCTCGGGCCCGTCGTACGGCGACGCGGACGCCAGCCGGTCCAGCAGCGAGCCGTCGGCGTTCCGCAGCGGCAACGTCCTTACCCCGTCGGGGAGTTGACCGGCGAGGTCAGGGTCGGTGAGCACCAGCGCGCTTCCGGACTGACCGACGATGTACGCGAGGTCGTCGCCGGTGAGGTTCTGGTTGACCGGCACGTGCACGAGGCCCACGCGGGCACAGGCGAGGAAGCCGATCAGATAGGCGTCGGAGTTGTGGCCGTAGGAGCCGACCCGGTCGCCCGGCGCGAGGCCCTGGTCGAGCAGCACGCTCGCCGCGCGGGAGACGGCGTCGTCGAGTTCCTCGTACGTCCAGGAGCGCTCGCCGTAGTCCACCGCCACGCGTGCGGGAGTGCGCCGGGCACTGCGTCGCAGTACCCCGTCAACCGTGCTGCCCTGTCCGGTCGTCATGACACATGATCCTCGGGCCGCCACCCGGGCAGGTCAAGCGGGCTGGTCGGGGTGGTCGGGTGGGTCCGCCCCACATGGGCCGAGACCACATGAGGCGGGACCACATGGGTCCGGGCCACGCCCTTCCCCCCAAGTGCCTAGGCACTCACACAGGCCGCGTCCGTCCCTCCCAGTACGGGTCCCGCAGCCGCCGCTTGTACAGCTTGCCGTTGGGGTCGCGGGGCATCTCGGTGATGAAGTCGATGCTCTTGGGCCGTTTGTAGCCGGCGAGTTGCTCGGCGCAGTGGTCGAGGAGGGCGGTGGCGAGGGCCGGTCCTGGCTCGTGGCCGGAGGACGGTTCGACGACGGCCTTGACCTCCTCGCCCCACTCGTCGTGCGGGATGCCGAAGGCGGCGGCGTCGGCGACGGCGGGGTGGGCGAGAAGCGCGGACTCGATCTCGGCCGGGTAGATGTTGACGCCGCCCGAGATGATCATGTCGATCTTGCGGTCGCGGAGGAAGAGATAGCCGTCCTCGTCGAGAATGCCGAGGTCGCCGACGGTGAAGAAGTCGCCGATGCGGTTCTTCTTCGTCTTGTCCTCGTCCTTGTGGTAGGCGAAGCCGCCGGTGCTCATCTTCATGTACACGGTGCCGAGTTCACCGGGCGGGAGCCGCTTGCCGTCGTCGTCGAAGACCGCGAGTTCGCTGATGGGCCAGGCCTTGCCGACCGTGCCGGGCTTCTTCAGCCAGTCCTCGGCGGTCGCGAAGGCACCGCCGCCCTCGCTGGCCGCGTAGTACTCCTCCACACACTGGCCCCACCAGTCGATCATCGCCCGCTTCACATGGTCGGGGCACGGCGCGGCGCCATGGATGGCGTGCCGCATGGACGAGACGTCGTAGCGCGCCCGTATGTCCTGCGGGAGGGCGAGGAGGCGGTGGAACTGGGTCGGGACCATATGGGTGTGGGTGCATTTCTCGCGGTCGATCAGGCGGAGCATCTCCTCCGGGGTCCACTTGTCCATCAGGACCAGACGGTGCCCTATGTGCAGGCTCGCGCCCGCGAACTGGAGGACGGCCGTGTGGTAGAGCGGTGAGCAGACCAGGTGGACGTTGTCGTCGAACGGCTTGATGCCGAAGATGCCGAGGAACCCGCCGAGGTACGCCGACTCGGGCGGCCTGCCCGGCAGGGGGCGGCGGATGCCGCGGGGGCGGCCGGTGGTGCCCGAGGTGTAGTTCATGACCCAGCCGAGCGTGCGGTCCGCGGGCGCCGACTCCGGTTGTCCGTCGAGGAGTTCGGCGTACGGCCGGAAGCTCTCGACCGTGCCGACCGCGTACCGGTGGGTGGCGGGCAGGCCTGCCTCGTCGGCGGCCTGGCGGGCTGCCTCGGCGAACCGCTCGTGCGCGATGAGCACCTTGGCGCCGGAGTCCGCGACGATCCAGGCGATCTCCGGTGCGACGAAGTGGTGGTTGACGGGGACGAGGTAGAACCCGGCCTGGGTGGCGGCCAGATGGGCCGTGAAGAACTCGACGCCGTTGGGCAGGACGACCGCGAAGGCGTCGCCGCGTTCGAGTCCGGCGGCGCGCAGACCGTGGACGAGTTGGTTCGCGGCGGCGTGCAGTCGGCCGGCGGTCCACACCTCGCCGTCCGGAGCGACGAGGACCTCACGGTCGGGTTCCTGAGCCGCTTGGGCCCAGAAGCCGGCGGGGGGTGTGCTCGCACCCTGTGTGGTCCCGCCCTGTGTGGTCTCACCCTGGGTGCTCACTGGCCGCTCCTTCCGGCGATGCGGTTGATGCGGTCGACCGCGTGCTCGAAGCCGCGGGTGAGGTCGTCGAAGACGGCCTGGACACTGCGTTCGCTGTTCATGCGGCCGACGATCTGGCCGACGGGGGTACCGAGCAGCGGGTCGATCTCGTACTTCTGGATGCGCGAGACGGCCTCCGCGACCAGCAGCCCCTGGAGGGGCATGGGAAGGGTGCCCGGACCGTCCGTGTCGTCCCAGGCGTCGGTCCACTCGGTGCGCAGTTGGCGGGCCGGTTTCCCGGTCAGGGCGCGGGAGCGGACGGTGTCGCCGGAACCGGCCGCGAGGAGCTTGCGGGTCAGGGCGGGCGAGTGCATATCGGCCTCTGTGGTGGTCAGCCATATGGAGCCCAGCCACACACCCTGCGCACCGAGACTGAGCGCGGCGGCCACCTGCTGTCCGCTGCCGATGCCGCCCGCGGCGAGAACCGGCAACGGGTCGACGGCCTCGACGACCTCGGGCGTGAGCACCATGGAGGCGATCTCGCCGGTGTGGCCGCCCGCCTCGTAGCCCTGGGCCACGACGATGTCGATACCGCCCTCCGCGTGCTTGCGGGCATGCCGGGCGCTGCCCGCGAGCGCGGCGACGAGCACGTTGTGGTCGTGGGCGCGGGCGACGACGTCGGCGGGCGGCGAGCCGAGGGCGTTGGCGAGCAGCTTGATCGGGTAGTCGAAGGCGACGTCGAGCTGGTTGCGGGCGACCTGTTCCATCCACCCGGTGATGCGCCAGCCGGACACCTCGCCCTCGGCGAGTTCGGGCACGCCGTACTTGGCCAGGGTCTCGGTGACGAACTGCCGGTGCCCTTCCGGGATCATCGCCTCGACCTCGGCCTCGGTGACGCCCTCGACCTTCTTCGCCGGCATCACGACGTCGAGGCCGTAGGGCATCCCGTCGACGTGCGCCTCCAGCCAGTCGAGGTCGTGCTTGAGGTCGTCGGGGGCGGTGTAGCGGACCGCGCCGAGCACTCCGAGACCGCCGGCCCGGCTGATGGCCGCGGCGACGGCGGGGAACGGCGTGAAGCCGAAAATGGCGTGCTCGACTCCCAGTTTCTTGCTCAACTCCGTCTGCATGGGCGCAGAATGCCGCAGTCCTCCGGACGACGGAAGGCCTTTTCTGATGCTCCGTCAGATTTCTCGACAGCTAGGTCTGTCGCGCCGTGAGCACGGGCTGGTAGAAGCCACTGCCCTCCGGTTCGTGCCAACTGACGTCCGTGAAGCCCGCGTCGGCCACCGCATCGCTCAACTGGCCGCGGGTCAGGACCCAGGAGGTGACACGGCGCACCCGCACCTCCCAACCGTCGCCCGCGGGCAGGAGCTGGAAGAACTCCTGGTCGTACCGCTCACCGTCCTCGTGCCAGCGCCACAACTGGAAGGTGATCACCCGGCCTTCGGCGGTCGTCGACAGCTGGGGAGGCGTCGACGTGGGCCGGGTGGCCCGGAGTTCGTCGTAGTCCCGGATGCTGATCATCAGGAGCCCGTCGTCGCGCAGGACCCGCCGCATGCCGGCCAGAGCCGTACCGACGTCGTCGGCGGTGAGCAGATGCGCGAGGGAGTTGTCGGCACAGACCACGACGTCGAAGGCGGCTGCCCGGAACGGCAGCGACCGCATGTCCGCCACGGTCACCGGAAGGCGGACACCCCGGGCCGCGGCCTCGACGGCGGCCCGCGCGACCGCGGCCGGGCTCAGATCACTCCCGATCACCCGGTGTCCGACGCCCGCCAGCCCGATCGCCTGTGTGCCGATCCCACATGAACAGTCCAGCACCTGGTGTGGCCCGGAACCCAACCGATCCCGGACGACGCCGTCCAGTGCCGCCGCCTGGCGGGCCATGCTCGCGTCCCAGTCCGGGAAGATCCGGTGGTAGTCGGCGGCGAGCGCGTCGTAGAAATCCCGGACGGAGGACATCACTCCCCCGCCTCCAGCACCGCCATCGCCGCGTTGTGCCCCGGCACCCCGCTCACGCCGCCGCCCCGCACCGCGCCCGCCCCGCACAGCAGGACGTTCGCGTGCCGGGTCTCGACACCCCAACGGCCAGTGTCCTCCTGGGCGTAGGGCCAGGTCAGTTCGCGGTGGAAGATGTTGCCGCCGGGGAGTCGGAGGTCGCGTTCCAGGTCCAGCGGAGTCTTCGCCTCGATGCAGGGGCGGCCGTCCGCGTCGGTGGCCAGGCAGTCCGTGAGGGGTTCGGCGAGGTGGTGGTCCAACTGGGCCAGCGTCGCCTTCAACAGCTCGTCGCGTACGGCGTCGTTGTCCCGCTCGAACAGCCGCGCCGGGGTGTGCAGACCGAAGAGCGTGAGGGTCTGGTAGCCGTCCTCGACGAGGTCGCGCCCGAGGATGCTCGGGTCGGTGAGCGAGTGGCAGTAGATCTCGGAGGGCGGCGCGGCGGGCAGCGAGCCGGACGCGGCCTGGGCGTGTGCGGCGGCCAGTTGGTCGTAGCCCTCGGCGATGTGGAAGGTGCCGGCGAAGGCCTCGCGCGGGTCGACCGAGGTGTCGCGCAGCCGGGGCAGTCGCTTGAGCAGCATGTTGACCTTGAGCTGGGCGCCCTCGGCGGGGGCGGGCGGCTCGTCGCCGGTGAGGGCGGCCAGTTGCTGCGGCGAGGCGCCGACGAGGACGTGCCGGGCGGCTACGGTCCCCTCCCCCTCGGCGGTGCGGTAGGTGATCTCGGCGGCGCGTCCGTCGGTGTCGATCCGTACGGCCTCGTGGCCGGTGGCGAGGACGGCGCCGGCCACGCGCGCGGTGGTGGCGAGGGCGTCGGTCAGTGCGCCCATGCCGCCGACGGGGACGTCCCAGGCGCCGGTTCCGCCGCCGATGACGTGGTAGAGGAAGCAACGGTTCTGCGCGAGGGAGACGTCGTGGGCGTCGGCGAAGGTGCCGATGAGGGCGTCGGTGAGGACGACGCCCCGGACCAGGTCGTCGGTGAAGTTCTCCTCGATGGCGACGCCGATCGGTTCCTCGAAGAGCATCCGCCAGGCGTCCTCGTCGTCCACGCGGCGGCGCAGTTCGTCGCGAGTGGGGAGCGGTTCGGTGAGCGTGGGGAAGACCCGCTGCGCGAGGCGGCCGGTCATGCCGTAGAGCCGCTGCCAGGCCGCGTACTCGCGGTCGCCGCCGGTCAGCCGGGCGAAGGCGTCCCGGGTACGGCGCTCGCCGCCGCCGACGAGGAGGCCGGTGGGGCGTCCGTCGCGTTCCACGGGGGTGTACGACGAGATGGTGCGGCCGCGGATACGGAAGTCGAGGCCGAGGTCCCGCACGATCTTCTTGGGCAACAGGCTGACCAGGTACGAGTACCGCGACAGCCGCGCGTCGACCCCGGCGAACGGGCGCGTCGACACAGCGGCGCCGCCGGTGCCGCCGAGGCGTTCCAGGACCAGCACGGAGCGCCCGGCCCGGGCCAGGTAGGCGGCGGCGACCAGGCCGTTGTGGCCACCGCCGACGATGACGGCGTCGTACGTCCGGTGTCCGGGTCCCTCGTGTGCAGGCATGGTTCTTGGTAACACGAGGTGATCTAGGTCGGCCAGGGGTGGGCGGGTTGTGCTCGGTGACCGCGGGCGTACGTGGACCGGGTCGGGGGCAGGCGTGGGCGGGCTTAGGGGTTGCGGGTGTCCGCGCCCACGGCCGGAGGGGCGGGCGGGTAGTGGGCGCTGACGGGCGGATGCGCACCGGGCCGGGGGCAGGCGCAGCGGTTCCGTCTGTGGCGGGGTGAGGGGCGCGTTGGTTGTGCCTCCTTGGGTTGTTTCGCGGGTGGCGCGCCGTGGGGGCTGGTCGCGGAGTTCCCCGCGCCCCTTTGGGGGCGTTGGTCCACTGGGGCCTCCGGCTGTTGAATTGCGGGCTTGTTGGCTCCGGCCGGTTGGCCCACGGGCGTTGGTCTACGGCTGTGGGCTGCTGCGGTGACGCGGCCGTCCGCGAACACGGACGGAGGAAAGCGGGCAGTACCGGGCGCCTGCCGGCGGACGCAGACAGAGCCGAAGGCAGACGCAGGCGTCCCATGCCCAGGCGGACGCTGGCGCAGCCCTCCGCGAACACGGCCGGAGAGAGGCGGGCGGCACCCGGCGCCCGCGGGCGGACACAGACACGGCCGAAGCCAGACGCGGCCGTCGCCTCTGCGGGCGGACGAGGGGCCCAGCCGTCCGCCGACAGGACCGAAAACAGACGCAAGCGTCCCATCCGCAGGCGGACGCTGGCGCGGCCGTCCGCGAACACGGCCGGAGAGAAGCGGGCGGCACCCGGCGCCCGCGGGCCGACGCAGACACGGCCGAAGGCAGACCCGGCCGTTCCCGTCGGCAGCCCGGGTTGTCCGCGTCCACGGCCGGAGTTGGCAGCGCGGCCCTCAGTGCCCGCCGGCCGCCCGCCCCTGCCTGAGTACCGCCACGCGGCGATACAGCTCGACCGCCTCGGCGTTGCGGCCGAGTTGTTCCAGGCAGTGGGCCTCGTCGTTGCGGCTGGCGAGGGTGTCGGGGTGGTCCGGGCCCAGGACGCGCTCGCGGGCGGCGGCCACCCGGCGGTACTCGGTGAGGGCGTCGGCCCAGCGGCCCAGCCAGCCGAGGCCCACGGCGACCTCGCGGCGGCTGACCAGGGTGTCGGTGTGGTCGGCGCCGAGGACGCGCTCGCGGATGGCGCACACGTCGCGGGACTCGGCGAGGGCCTCCTCCCAGCGGCCGAGGCGCCCGAGGTTGACGCCGAGGCCGTGGCGGGCGCGGAGGGTCTCGGGGTGGGCGGGGCCGTGGACACGGGTGCGGTCGTCGATCAGGTCGCGGTACAGCTTCAGGGCGTCGGCGCTGCGGCCGAGCCGGCCGAGACTGATGCCGATCTCGTAGCGGGCGGCGAGGGTGTCCGCGTGGTCGGGGCCGAGAACTTGCGCGCGGGCTTCGGCGACCTCGCCGTAGGTCTGGAGTGCCTCGGGCCAGCGGCCCAACTGGCCTAGTGCGTAGGCGACTTCGTAGCGGGTGACCAGTGTGTCGGGATGACCAGGGCCCAGCACGCGGGCGCGGGCGGCGGCGACCTCGCAGGCCATGCGGTACGAGTCCTCCAGACGGCCCAACCGGCTGAGGTTGAAGGCGAGGTTGTGGCGGCAGCGCAGGGTGTCCGGGTGGTCGGGGCCCATGGTGCGTTCCCGGGCGGCGAGTACGGACGTGTACACCTGGTGTGCGTCGAAGTGCCGGCCCAACTGCCCCAGGACGTACGCCATTTCCTGCCGGGCGGCGAGCGTGTCGGCATGGTCGGCGCCCAACGCACGTTCCCTGGCGCGGGCGACGTGGGTGTACTCGTGCAGAGCGTCGGCGGCACGGCCGGTACGGCTGAGGGTGAAGCCGAGTTCGTACCGGCTGGCGAGGGTGTCGGGGTGGTCCGGGCCCAGCAGGTGCTGCCGTTCCGCTGCGACCGCGCGGTGCACCTCGCCGGCCTCCGCCCAGCGGCCCAACCTCCCCAGGCTCAGGCCCGCGTTGTGGCGTCCGGTCAGGGCGTTGAGGGTCTCCGTGGGCGGTGCGGACGGTGACTCCGGCGCGGGTTCCTCGGCGTGGCCGGTGGTCGGGCGGGCGATCCACTCGCCGGTGAGTCCGGCTCCGGCGTCCGGCGGGGTGGTGCGCAGTCCGGCGCCGGTCGCCTTGTGCCCGGTGGTCATCCCGCGCGTCCAGGACGGCAGGCGGGCTTCGCGGGAGGCCGGCTCCGACACGGGCTCGGACACGGCTTCGGACGGGCGCAGTTGGGGCTGCGGGGTCACAACGGTCGGCACATACAGGGGTGTCGTACGACCCAAGGTGATCCGGCGGCCCAACTCACGC
The DNA here is from genome assembly GCF_035982055.1 of Streptomyces sp. NBC_01288. Classification (NCBI taxonomy): domain Bacteria; kingdom Bacillati; phylum Actinomycetota; class Actinomycetes; order Kitasatosporales; family Streptomycetaceae; genus Streptomyces; species Streptomyces sp. NBC_01288. The sequence continues at coordinate 9,702,244 of NZ_CP108427.1, read as the reverse complement.
GCGTCATGCGGACGTTGTTCCGGCAGCTTGGCGAGCAGGTCGAGGATGACCTTCTCCAGGTACTCGGGCACCTCGGCCCGCTCGTCGCGCGGCGGGCGGGGCACGGTGTCGCGGTGCCCGATGAGGATCGCCCAGGCGTCGCCGAGGTCGAACGGCGGTGCCCCGGTGGTGAGTTCGTACAGCACGCAGCCGAAGGAGTAGAGGTCGCTGCGCTGGTCGACCTCGGTGCCGCTGATCTGTTCCGGCGACATGTAGTGCGGGGTGCCCATCGCGATGCCGGTGCCGGTCAGCCGGGAGGTGAACCCGATGTCGGCGCCGAGGCGGGCAATGCCGAAGTCGCAGATCTTCACCGTGCCGTCCGTCAGCCGCATGATGTTCGCGGGCTTCAAGTCCCGGTGCACGATGCCCTGTTGGTGGGTGTAGGCGAGGGCGGAGGCGACCTGCTCGGCGATGTCGACGACGTCCCCGACGGGCAGCGGCCGCTGTTCGTTGTCCTCCAGGAGCTGAGAGAGATTGCGGCCGTCGAGCAGTTCCATCACCAGATAGAGGACCCCGTCCGCCTCACCGAAGTCATGGACGACGGTCACCCCGCGGTGCTGCAACGCGGCGGCCACCCGGGCCTCCCGCCGGAACCGTTCGCGCAGGACCCGGGTGAACGACTGGTCGTGGTGCGGGTTCAGCGGCTTGAGGCACTTCACGGCGACCTGCCGCCCCAGCGACTCGTCCCGCGCACGCCACACCTCGCCCATGCCACCGCGCCCGATCAGATCGAGCAGGCGGTAGCGACCCTGGATCAGTCTGCTGTCCCCCATCTCCCGCGTTCGCCCCCGTCGGTGTTCGTCCCGCCCTCCCCTGGCTCGTCCAGTATGGCGAGCGATCGTCCGACTTTGTACGGGGGCGTGCCCGAGCCGACCTGAGCCGTGACACGGCACACAGGATGCGCCTGGGCGGGTGGTGCCGGAGCACATGTGCGGGTACGCAGTGCAACAGGGTGCCTGTGGCGGGCAGTTGCCGGGGGACGGTGGCGGGCCCGGGGGCGGTCCGCCGTAGAGCTGATGGGCGTACGACGGCGGGGAGGCTTACGGCAAGTGCGTCACGCGCCGTCGGAGCACCTCGCACGCCGGGAAAATGTAAAGCATTTCGATCCCCCTCGAAGTGATTGACGCTTCCGGACGTCTCGGCAAATGGTTTCTCTTCAGGTGGACCCGAAATCGTGGGGAGAATCTTGTGACCGAGTGGATATTGGCATTCGACGCCGACTGTCGATTCTGCGAGGAAGTGGTGGATCGGGTTCGCGTGTCCGTCGACGGCACGTTGACCACCGCGGGCCTCACCGAACCCCGTATTCGCGACCTGCGCGTGCGTGCCCTGGGAGAAGGCGCCGAGTGGGCTCCGACCCTGTTGGCGGTCGACGGCGATCAGGTGCGGGCATGGACGGGAGCCGCGCTGTCCCTCCGCCTGGCACGGCTGTTGGGGCCCTCGGACTCGCTGCGGGTCGTGCGTGCGCTCCGCGACCTCGATGTGCTGCGGCCTCCGAGCCGTCGGGGAATCCTCAAGGCCGTCCCGGGGCTTGCTCTGGGAACGTTTCTGGTCACCGGCGGCCTGGCGGCCTCTCCCGCGCAGGCGGTGACCCGCGCCAAGGGCAGTAAGGCGTCGCGATGGGTGAAGGCAAACCTCGACCAGCTGCCGTCCGGCTACTCCGAGTTCGCCGCTTACCCCGCGGACTATCGCCGCGCCATCTACGGCGCGCTGTCCGCCTCGGCTCGGAGTGATCTGTGGGTGGCGCACTTCGCGAACTACCGGAAGACACACCCCGGTCTGTCGGCCGAGCAGTCCGCCGTGCTGGACGACGCGACGCGGTCGGCACCGCAGATCATCGCGGGGCGCCGGCAAGAAGCAGCCGCCGAAGGGCTGAAGGCGGCGGCTGTGGCGGCGTTCGGCGAGAGCGAGGCGCGGGCGATTCTCATGACGCTGGGCCCTGCCGACACTCAAGGTGCCGACACGCAAGGTGTGGCGCCTCGGAGCGATCAGGGCACCCAGGTCCTCGACTGCAATTCCCAGTGCGCGGGGAGCGGAAGCTGCGACACCGTGTGCTACGCCTCACCGTTCTACTGCAACTGGACCAATCACGGCTGCGGTCCACTGTGGCTGGGACCGTGCAGCGGGTACTGCATTTAAAGCCACCCCTGCTCGGCTAAAGCCACCCCCTGCTCGGCGCTCGTGCCTTCCTACGGCGGTGCACGACCGGGGCTACCGCCGCACCCTGGGCATCCCCAGCCCGATCCACGAGATGATCTCCCGCTGGATCTCGTTGTTGCCGCCGCCGAAGGTGAAGATGACGGCGGAGCGGTAGCCGCGCTCCAACTCGCCGTGCAGGACGACCCCTGCCGAGCCCTCCTTCAGGGCGCCGGCCGCGGCGACGATCTCCATGAGCCAGGCGTACGCGTCGCGGCGCGCCTCCGAGCCGTAGACCTTGACGGCGGAGGCGTCCTGCGGGGTGAGGGTGCCTTCCTGGACGGCGTTCACCATCTGCCAGTTGAGGAGTTTCATCGCGTCGAGCCTGGCGTAGGTGCGGGCGAGGAGGCGGCGGACCCAGGGGAGGTCGACGACGCGGCGGCCGTCGGTGAGTTTGGTCTCCATGGCCCAGTGCTGGACGTCGTGCAGGGCGCGGATCGCCATGGTGCCGTGGGCGGCGAGGGTGACGCGCTCGTGGTTGAGCTGGTTGGTGATCAGGCGCCAGCCCTGGTTCTCCTTGCCGACGCGGCGGGTGACGGGGACACGGATGTTCTCGTAGTAACTCGCGGTGGTGTCGTGCGAGGCGAGGGTGTTGATCACCGTGCAGGAGTAGCCGGGGTCGGCGGTCGGGACCAGGAGCATGGTGATGCCCTTGTGCGGCGGGGCGTCCGGGTCGGTGCGGACAGCGAGCCAGACCCAGTCGGCGGTGTCGCCATTGGTCGTCCAGATCTTCTGGCCGTCGACGACGTACTCGTCGCCGTCCCGTACGGCGCGCGTCTTGAGCGCCGCGAGGTCGGTACCGGCATCGGGCTCGCTGTAGCCGATCGCGAAGTCGATCTCGCCGGCGAGGATCTTCGGGAGGAAGTACGCCTTCTGTTCGTCGGTGCCGAACTGCATGATCGTCGGGCCGACCGTGTTGAGCGCCATCAGCGGCAGCGGTACGCCCGCCTGCGCGGCCTCGTCGAAGAAGATGAACTGCTCCATCGGCGACAGCCCGCGCCCGCCGTACTCCTCGGGCCAACCGACGCCGAGCCAGCCGTCCGTGCCGAGCCGGCGGATCGTCTCGCGGTAGAAGCGCTTCTGGGCGGCCGGGTCGTCGTAGCGCGAGTAGGCGTGGTCGGGCACCAACTCGGCGAAGTAGGCGCGCAGTTCGGTGCGCAGTCGCTGCTGCTCGGGCGTGTATTCGAGATGCACGGCGCCTCCAGGCTCCCCAAGGCCGGTCCTGACGGCGCACACCGTAGAACGTGTTCCAGAAATAGGGAATGGCGAGGCGGCAATGCCCCTGAAGGAAGCGGTGCTGCCCCTGAAGAGGCCGTAGGCGCACGTCAGTTCAGCGTGGCCGTGGGCTTCAGGTCGGCGTCACCGTGTGCTTCAGGTCAGTGTGGCCATGAACTCCGTGCACGCCCGCGCGCACTCCCGGCACTTCTCCGCGTCCGCCTCGGCGCCCGGCTGCGCGTCCAGGACCTGCGCGCACTCCAGGCAGACGAGCAGGCACCACTTGGCCTGGAGGCGCAGGGCGGACTCGTCCTGGCGGTTCTGTTCGGCCAGCATCCGGCAGGTCGCGTCGCACACCTCCGCGCACAGCAGCGCCTTGCGTCGTACGAGTGCCTCGTGGTCGCCGGCGTCCGGGTCGGAGCGGCTGACGCGCAGCACGCAGGCCCGCGCACACTCGGTGCAGGCCTGTGCGCAGGCGAAGCGGTCCTCCAGAAACCGGACGAGCTCCTGTTGCGTGGTCATGGCTGTCACACAGTCCGGGTTGCCGCTGCCGTCCCGCGCAAACCAGGCAGAGCAGGCATCCGGAGCAGCCATCCGGGGTGCGCGCTCCCCCGCCGGTCAGTACGGTGCTGTCCAGGTGTTCGACCTTGGACACGAGGAACCGCGCACGTCATCGAGGGGTTGAGGCGGCATGGCCGGCAAGAAGGCGGCAAAGCTGCCGCGCGCGAAGTACGAGACCGAACTGCTGCGTCTACAGACGGAGTTGGTGAAGCTCCAGGAGTGGGTGCGGGCCGAGGGCACCCGGCTGGTCGTGATCTTCGAGGGGCGGGACGCGGCAGGCAAGGGCGGCACCATCAAGCGCGTCTCCGAGCATCTCAACCCGCGTGTCGCCCGGATCGCCGCCCTGCCCAAGCCGACCGACCGCCAGCGCACCCAGTGGTATTTCCAGCGGTACGTCGAGCATCTGCCGGCCGCCGGTGAGATCGTCCTGTTCGACCGCAGCTGGTACAACCGGGCCGGCGTCGAGCACGTGATGGGCTTCTGCACCAAGGAGGAGTACCAGCTGTTCCTGCGCCAGTGCCCCATCTTCGAGCGGATGCTGGTCGAGGACGGGATCGTGCTGCGCAAGTACTGGTTCTCGGTGAGCGACGACGTCCAGGAGGAACGCTTCCGCCGCCGCCTGGACGATCCGCTGCGCCGCTGGAAACTGTCGCCGATGGACCTGGAGTCCCTCACCCACTGGGAGGCCTACTCCCGGGCGAAGGACGAGATGCTGGTGCACACCGATGTCTCCGAGGCCCCGTGGTACGTCGTCGAGAGCGACGACAAGCGCCGGGCCCGCCTGAACATGATCGCCCACCTGCTCGGCTCCCTCCCCTACCACGAGGTGTCGCCCCCGGTCCTCGAACTCCCGCCCCGCCCGCCGTCCACCGGCTACGAACGCCCCCCGCGCGACCTCCAGACCTTCGTCCCGGACCACGCGGCGAGCCTCTGAGCGGGTCGGGTCGAGGAGCACCATGTCCCCCAGCCCGGGCGGGCGCGTCCTGAACTGGCGACGCCTGGCACCCGGAATCGCCGCGCTGGCCGGATACCGGCGCGCCTGGCTGCGCGGCGATCTCCTCGCCGGAGTCACGGTCGCCGCGTACCTCGTCCCGCAGGTGATGGCGTACGCCGGGGTGGCCGGCCTCCCGCCGGTCGCGGGCCTGTGGGCGATCCTGCCCGCACTCGCGCTCTACGCCGTACTCGGCTCGTCCCGACTCCTCTCGGTCGGCCCCGAGTCGACGACCGCGCTGATGACGGCGACGGTGGTGGGCCCGCTCGCGGCAGGGAACCCCGACCGCTACGCGACGCTGGCCGCCGCCCTCGCGGTGACGGTCGGCCTGCTCTGCCTCGTCGCATGGGCGGTACGGCTCGGCTTCGTCGCCGATCTCCTCTCCCGCCCGGTCCTGATCGGCTACTTGGCGGGCGTGGCCCTGATCATGATCGTGGACCAACTCCCCAAGCTCACCGGGGTGTCGACGACAGGTTCGGCGTTCTTCCCCCAACTCTGGTCGTTCCTACGGCACTTGCGTCAACTCCACGCGCCTACGGTGCTGTTCGCCGCCGTCACGCTCGCGTTCCTGTTCACGGTGGCGCGGCTGTCCCGGATGGTGCCCGGCCCGCTGCTGGCCATGGTGCTGGGCACGGCGGCCGTGGCCGTCCTCGACCTCGACGACCGCTACGGCATCAAGGTGATCGGCCACGTCCCGGCGGGACTTCCCACGCTCGGCCTGCCCGACCTCACCCAACTCCCCCACCTGGTACTGCCCGCACTCGGCGTCCTGCTCGTCGCCTACACCGACTTCATCCTCACCGCACGCGCCTTCACCGGCGGCGACGAGGACGACGGCCCTGGTCTGGACGCCGACCAGGAGTTCCTGGCACTGGGCGCGGCCAACCTCGGCGCCGGCGTACTCCACGGCTTCCCGGTGAGCAGCAGCGCCAGCCGCACGGCGCTGGCCTCCTCGTCCGGCGCCCGCAGCCAGGCGTACTCACTGATCGCCGGAGCGCTCGTCCTCGCGGTCCTCCTCTTCCTGAGCCCCCTGCTCTCCCGCACCCCCTCGGCGGTCCTCGGCGCCCTCGTCGTCTACGCCGCCGTCCGCATGATCGACCTCACCGGCTTCCACCGCCTCGCCACCTTCCGCCGCCGCGAACTCCTGCTCGCCCTGGGCTGTTTGACCGGAGTGCTGGCCCTGGACATCCTCTACGGCGTGATCGTCGCCGTGGGTCTGTCGGTGGCCGAACTCCTCACCCGGGTGGCCCGTCCGCACGACGCCGTCGAGGGCCTGGTCCCCGGTATGGCGGGCATGCACGACGTGGACGACTATCCGCAGGCCCGCACGATCCCCGGCCTGCTCGTCTACCGCTACGACTCACCGCTCTTCTTCGCCAACGCGGAGAACTTCCGCCGCCGCGCCCTGGCCGCCGTAGCCCAACAGGCCGTCCCCGTGCGGTGGTTCGTCCTCAACGCCGAGGCCAACGTGGAGGTCGACATCACCGCCCTGGACGCGGTCGACGAACTCCGCCGCGAACTCGCCCACCGGGACGTCGTGTTCGCCCTCGCCCGGGTCAAACAGGACCTCCTGGCCGACCTGGAGGCGTACGGCCTGGTGGACTCGGTCGGCACGGACCACATCTTCCCGACCCTGCCCACGGCTGTGGCCGCGTACCGGGAGTGGAACGGTGTGCCTGGCGAGGGGGCGGCAGGGACGGTGGCGTAGCGCCCGTTCCCGTCGTGGGCCCGGATTGCCGACCGCACATAGGGAGCAGCCCGGCAGTTGCTGAAGGCGACGACCGGGACGCCGACCCCGGCATCTAGGTCACATTGCCGATGCCACCGCGAAAGCGCTCCCCATAGGGTCCATGACATGCCACACCGATGAAGCCGCCCGTGCGCGGCTGAGCCCGCCGACCGAGCCGAACTCCTATGGCGACCTGTTCAGTTGGTGCCCGCCGCCCTCGCACAGCAGCTAAGCGGCGAGCGCTTCGTCAGCCCCCCTTCCCCATCCCCATGCCTGAGGAGTCCCATGAGTTCCGATGTTTCCCGCCGGCGGGTACTGGCCGCCGGAGCGGCGCTGGCCGGGTCGGCGGCACTGATCGCCGGCGCGGAAGGAACGGCCGGCGCGGCTACGGCCACAACTGGTAACCGTGAGGAGAAGTCCAAGGTGAAGCCCACGATCGTCCTGGTGCATGGCGGGTACGCCGATTCGTCCTGCTGGAACGCCACCATCGGGGAGTTGCAGGACAAGGGCTACACCACGGTCTGCGCGGCGAACCCGCTGCGGGGCATTCCGACCGACGCCCCGTACGTCGCGAGCCTGCTGGACTCCATCAGCGGACCGGTCGTGCTGGTCGCGCACTCCATGGGTGGCACGGTCATCACGAATGCCGCCGCCGGGAAGTCCAACGTCAAGGCGTTGGTCTACATCGCGGCGTTCGTGCCCGACGTGGGCGAGACGCAGGGCGAACTCATCACGAAGTTCCCCGGCAGCGAGGTCGGACCGGTGAGCGTGCCGGTCCCGTACACGAAGGCCGACGGCACGACCGGAACCGACCTGTACCTGAGCAAGGACGGCCAGGCGGCCTTCGCCGCCGACATCTCCACCGCCGACTTCCGGGTCCTCCAGGCCACGCAGCGGCCGTTCGACGCCGATTCCTTCGTCTTCCCGACCACGGCCGCGGCCTGGAAGACGATCCCGTCGTGGGGCCTGGTCGCCGGCCAGGACAAGGCGATCCCGCCGGCGTGCGAGCGCTGGATGTACAGCCGCGCGAACGCGCGCAAGGTCGTCGAAATACCGCGCTCGTCCCACGTCGCGATGATCAGCCACCCGAAGGTCGTCGCCGGCCTCATCACGGACGCGGCCAGGGCGGTCAGCTGACACTCGCGGACAGTGCCCCGGTCCACCACTGCGGACCGGGGCGCTCTTCCGCCCTCCTGCTCCCTTGACCTGTGGGCACGCTCCGAATCGACCCGGACGGGAAACGGCCGTTGGAGTGCCCAGATCTTGCGAGATCGTCTCCTACGGAGCGGAAATTACGCGGTCAGCTCCAATCCGCCCGTCGCGGTATGTCACCGTCCACGTGCGACCCAGCTCTTGAGCCAGCAGAACAGCCAGCTCCTCACCCACCCGGTAAAAGGCCAGCTCGGTTTCCGGTGACGAGAATCCAGACGATGCGGGGTCGTCCACGCAGAGAGTTCCGTCGTACTCGTCGGCCCACTCGCTCAAGCGCTCCACCAATTTCGACGACAGCCCAAGGAGCGGATCGTCGGGCGCAATGTCACCTGTCTGCGGACCGCCCAGCCAGAGGGGATGACACCCGTAGTCCGCCATGAGCCGAATGGTGCGCGACTCGGGCCAGTCATTCATGAAAAACCTCGCATGTTCGCCCCGACGACATAAGCGCGGGAGGGCGGCACACCCCCGTTTGGATCCTGGGATTTATGCGGCTTCGTTTCTCATCCGTTCCGGCTCGGGGAGAATGGTTGGCATTTCGTCGCCATACCATGCATATTCCAGAGCAGACAGAAACCCTCCTTCCGTCCAGACGAGAATCTCCCCCTCAAGCTCACCGGACGCATTCGATACGGACGTTCGCGTCGGGATGGGGCCGGATGCGACAGCCGATTTCGGGGAACCCACGGGAACTCGAAGCTCAACGCTCACGGATTCTGGTGACCACCGCGCAGTCACCTCGCAGAGATCGATCTGCTCCCGAAGCTCTTGCACTCCGTTGAATTCGATGGCGAGAGCCTTGCGCAGGACTGCCTTCTCCGGAGGATTCGCCGGTCGCGGCGTTATCGCTAGCATATGGGTACTCCTCGTTACGGCTTGACGTATTTGTCGGGATTGAATGCAGTGCCGAGCCTTGGAATCCCCTTGACCATGGCACCCCGGATAGTTACCTTCTCTCCTTCAATGATGCGCGTCACTTCGTACAGGCCGCCCTTCGGCATATCGTCAGCATCCTTCAGGCTATCGAGGATCGCACGCAGTGCGTTCTCCCGACCGCCTGTCTTTGTGACAAGATCAGCGAGCCCATGCTTGGCCGGGTCGATGACGTGCCCGAGATTGGCCGACGTGTTCCATCCCATCCATGCCGCGTCGATCGCCTCGTCCGAGAGTCGTCCGGTCGTGTCCGCTGCCTTCGCGATTTTGCCGACGTCTTTGAGCTCCGAGACAGCTTTCAGCTTGCCGACAGGGAGAACCATCATCGCGGCCACAGCGCATTTGCTGAGCTTGGGGTCGTTGTAGCAGTCCTTGATGTCGTTGAGGCCGAAGAGCTCCCAGACGACAGCTGACATCAGTGGGTCGATGGGAGTCGGAGCAACTGTCCCCCCTGCCATCACGCAGGGCAGGAGTCCTGCGGTCTCCTGATTCATGCGAGGGATGCAGCGTGGCTTCGCATCCTGCTTTTGCTTCTGCTCGCGTACGTCAGCGGCCGCCTTACGTGCGGCTGCTTCCTCCTGTGCACGCAGGTTGTACGTGGTCTTCCAGGCTGCGGACGCGTCGGCCTTGGCCTGATCGGCGTTCTTTCCTGCGGCGATCGCGGAGGCGTGGGCGTCATCAGCGGCGCGGTTGGCCACCGTGGCCGAGGTGTAGGCGTATCGCGCCGAGAATTCGGCCTGGGCAGCGGATTCGTTCGCGGCTGCTGCGTCACGGTCGGCAGCATTGGCCGCGTTGCGGGCAGTGGTGGCAGAGGTCGCGGCCTGATTGGCGCTGGTCTGCGCCTTGTTGGCGGATTCCTTGGCGTCGTTGGCGTAACCAGTCGCCTGATCGGCGGACTTCTTGGCCTCGGTCGCGGCCGTCTGGGCTTCGGCGGAGGCCTGGTTGGCTTCGGCTGCGGCCTTGGCGGCCAGCCAGCGATTCTGCTGGGCCTTGGCCGCGGTGGCGTCGGTCTGGCTGATCAGCCCCTGGACCTGAGCGATGTGGGTCGCGGCGAGCTGGTCCTTGCGGTCGGCCATGTACTGGCCCACCCGGATGTCCGCAGGCGAAGCAGTTGCGCATGCCGCAGCACCTCCGACCCGTGAAGGCCGCTGCTGCACACTCCCCATCCCCGCTGTGTGCTGAGATCCGGCTGATGCCTTGTCCGCTGGGCAGGGTGGAACTTCTGGGCGGGAAGCGGCTGGGGTTGCCGGAGTTGCCTTTGGGAGAAATCCGAGCGTCCCCCGTGGCTGTCTGCACCACAACCTGCTGACTCCCCATCAGCCGAACCCTCAGGCCGACCTGCCTGGCCCCAATTGCCCCCAAGTACCTCAGGTGTTGGCGTACTTGACGTAGATCCAGCCGGGGAACCCCGTTGGCTCGGCCGCCTTGTCCGTCGTCGACCCCGGCCTTCACGTCGGGGTGTCGAGGAGACTTCATCCCGTCGACTGTGACTTCATCGCGTCGATCCGCAAGATGCCGACATCGGGCGCGGCATGGCCGAACACCTTCTCCAGGGTCCGCCGCTGGATGCCGGACCGGTCGGGGATGGCGCCTCGACCGGTCCGCCGGCAGCGGGCGGGGCATCCCGGATCACCCGGCGCTTCGTGAAGGACCCCCTCGTAGAACACACCCCAACACCTCACGGCTCAGGCCGGTCCGCAGGTCGACCAGGGTCGCCCCGAGCTGACCGGTTGAGAACGGTTTGCGTTTCGGCCCGGCCTCCGCCTCTGCCTCTGCCTCCCGCCGATGGTTGCCCTCACGTCGCTCATAGCGCCCGGACTCGACAGTGCGTCTCCCAGCGCGGGGCGAGCACCGCGACCGACTTGCCCGACTCGCCCCAGCTCACCCAGCTCACCCAGCTCACCCAGCTGCTGATGCGACAGCTCGCGTGGGCGTCCGTCCACATGTCTCCGCACTCACCGACCAAGGTCAATCGCAGGTCGGCTCGTTAGGCTCGGAGGCATGACGTCATCCCTTGCCGGCAGTGCGTTCGACTCGCTCCGTCTCGACTCCGTGCGCGATCAGGAGGCGCTGCGCCAGGTCTACGGACTCCCGCGTGACACGGCCACACGGAAGCAGATGACCGAACTCACCGAGCAGACCCGGCAGTTGATCGGCTGCTCATCGCTGGTCCTGGTCGCCAGCACGGACGCCGAGGGCCACTGTGACGTCTCCCCGCGCGGCGGCCCCGCCGGGTTCGTGGCCGTCCTGGACGCCCGGACGGTGGCGATTCCGGACGCGACCGGCAACAAGCGTCTGGACACCCTTCAGAACGTCGTCGCCACCGGACGGGCCGGGCTGCTGTTCGTCATCCCGGGACGCACCACGACGCTCAGAGTGAACGGCCGCGCCTGCGTCTCCACCCACCCTGAGCTGCTGTCCCAACTGACCGCCGTGGGCAAACCGCCGGCCAGTGCGCTGGTCCTGGGGATCGAGGAGGTCTACCCGCACTGCCCAAAGGCCCTCCTGCGCAGCGCGGCCTGGAAGCCGGAGCAGTGGTTGCCGGCGGACGCCCAGCCGACCTCCGCCGAGGTGACACTGGCCCAACTGCGGATGCCGGAACTGACGATCGCCGACATCGAGCAGTCGGAGGCGGACTCACTGAGGTACCGGTACGAGTAGCGGGCCGACCCGCGCTCGCCGAACCACCGGCCACCAGCTCGACGCGGCCCTCGGGTCCGAAGCAATCCGCACTGGTCACAACTCCACGCAGCCCCTAGTTTTTCTGCAGAGCGCGGGTGACACCCGCGATGACGGCGGTCGTCAGCACCCAGCCGACGGCGATGAGCAGGTAGGCCAGCCACTGGAGGCTGCCGTTCGACCAGTACCAGGCCGTGCGTTGGCCCAGGCCGCCGATGGGGATCAAGAGGTCGAGCGTGTAGACGAGGGCCTGGAACGGGGCGCCTTCCCCTCGTTGGACCGGAGTGGGGGCCTGTGAGCTGAAGGACAGCGTGCCCAGCAAGGTCAGCGCGAGGAGCCAGACGCCGGCCAGCCAGGGACGGTAGCCGTAGCCGACCGTCACGTCGAGCAGATGCCCCCACACGCGCGCGGCCCGGGGCAGGGTCTGACGCCGGTGGCGTTGCTTGGCCAGCAGTACGCGGCGGGCCTCGTCGTCGTGACCGGCCTGCCGGTACCAGCTCGCCAACTGTTCGTAGGGTTGCGGGTTGTAGCCGGGGCAGCGTCGTATCCACGCCACGCGGGAGGCCACGGAGTTCCGCCGGCCCACTGCCTCCCGGCGCTCGCCCGCCCCGTCCGCCTCGTCCGCCTTGATGGAGCCGTAGACGAAGCCTTCCAACTCCACCACGTCCGGCCAGCTCCGCTCACTGTCGTGGAGGTAGGTCACCTGCGCGCCCCGTAGATCCACCGTGCCGGACGGCGGCCGGGCCAGCGTGAGGTTGACGTCGACGGCCTGCATGAGTCGGCAGGTCAGGGCGGGGCCGTCACCGCCGGGTGGGCCGTTCAGGACGGCTCCTGCGAAGCTCAGGCTGTCCGAGATCTGAGTGCGCCTCAGGTGCACGGTCCCGTTCGCGGTGAATCCGTCGGAGAAGTCGAGCCTTGAGGCCACGACGTTGTTCATCGCGAGCGCCACTCCGCCTGGTCCGGGTTCGTCCAGCCGCGCCCCCTGCATGAACAGCCCGCGCGGCAACTGCGCCCCCATCAGGCGGACTTGTCCTCGCGCGACGAAACCGCCGCCGCAGAACACACCCCCTTCCATGAGCAGTCCACCGGCGGCCACGGCCCATGCTCCGGGCGCGCTGATGTGGGCCCCGTTCAGGAGCATGCCGCCGGTCACGCGGGCGTCGCTCAGCGACAGGGCGGTGCTCACGTGGTTGAAGGGCGAGGAAGCGAGGCTTTCCACGACGGAGCGCCGCAGGTCGAGGTTCCCCTCGATGCGAGCCGAATCGGCTTCGATGCCGGGCACCCGACTGTCCGTGATCGCAAGCGTCTGGGTTGTCGCTCCGAGAAGGTCCACCGACTCCTCGAACGAGCAGTACTCGATCCAGAGGGCGTGAGCGATCTGCGCGCCGGCCAGCTTGAGCTGCCCGGATATCCGAGCCCCGGCGAGCCTCAGACACGCCACGGCGCCCGATTGCACCGTGTTCGCACCCAACAGAAGCGCCACGATCACGCCGGCCCGAACCGTCCGGCCGGGACCCCATTGCCCGCCCTCGGTGACACGGTCGTCCTCGGGCACACCCGTGCGCAGATCCACGCGACGCCCCTCGGGGAACGCGTCCCACAGCTCACGCTCCGGTGGGGTCAACTCGCCGTATGAGAGCACCAGTTCAGAATAGTGATCTTCCTCCGCGCTCGTCTCGCCACATGGAGCACGGTCCGACAGCCAAGGACGACGTCTCCCCCACCCCGTACTGGCCACCGAGCCGGCCCGACCGGCCGCCGACCCGACGATCCGCAAGGTACGGGCCGAATGCCTCACGGCATGGGCCCAGTTGATGGCGTCGCCGGCGACCGAGCGCCGCCCCGACCGCCCGGTACCGCGATGACCGGCACCGCCGCGACCGGGGCGATCGTGCGTCTACGGCTGCTCTGGGCCCGCCGCCCCGTCAGTCCACCCTCACTTCAAGTGCCGCCCGAAGAACCGATCCCCGTCCTCCCGCTCGAACCACGGGGTACCGGTGTGCCCACCCAAATTGGCGTGCAGTGTCTTCGCCTTGCTACCGAAGGCGTCGAACAGGTCCAGCGCCCGCTGCCGAGGATTCCCCTCGTCGTCCCACTGCAACAGGAACAGCAACGGAATGGCGACCTGCCGAGCCTCCTCACGCTGGGCGCGCGGCACATAACCCCCGGCGAAGAACCCGGCGGCCGCGATGCGTGGCTCGACCACCGCCATTCGAATGCCGAGGGCGGTCCACCCCGCGTACCCGACCGGGCCGCCGATCTCGGGCAACGCGAGGAGGGCGTCCAGAGCCAACCGCCATTCCGGGACCGCGTTTTCGACCAGCGGGCCGACGAGGGACTCGAAGATCTCGTCGACCGGCTCGCCCGCCCGCATCGCCCGGCGCAGCTCGGCGCGGGCCTGCTCGGCGGCGGCGGAACGGGGCCGGTCACCGCACCCGGCGGCGTCGATGGTGGCCACCGCGTGGCCGTACGCCGCGGACAGCCGGGCCCGGGCCACCAGTCGGGGTTCCGCCTTGGGCAGGCCGTTGTTGTGGGCCATCAGGATCAGCGGTGCCGGTGCGACGGATTCGGGCGTCCACAGGGTGCCGGGGATCTCGCCGAGGGTGAATTCGCGTTCGAGGACGCCGTCGTCGAGGCGTCGCTCGGAAGTGAAATGCATGGTCGTGCCTTTCGGGAGGGCAGCTTTACGGCGCTCCCGGACGACCTATCGCCCGACCGTGACCCCGGAGGGAAGCACCCATGTCGATACTGCGTTCACGGGTACCACCTCCTCGTTCTCTCGCACGGCCTCCGGGAAAGTAGCAGGGACCTCCGCGGTCCGCCAACGGGTTTTCGCGGAGCCTCCCTCGCCGGACACCGCCTCACCGCACCAGATGCCGCCCCACCACCGGATACCGCCCCACCCCGTACGACCCGGTCCTACTCCTCATCACCGGCGGCCGTCACCTCGACCTCCGTCACACCGTCGTTCTGGAACAGCTCGGACGTCAACTGACCGGCGTCGGCCGTACCTTCCAGCCGCAACAGCACCCGCGCGGCCGGATCAGCCCGCTCCGGCAACCGGTCGACCTTGACCTCCTGGATGCGGAAGCCCCTCCGCGTGCACGTCTCCATCAACTGCGGCAGCAGCGCCGTGCCGGTCCGGTAGGTCAGCCGTACCTCGAACGACCCCGCCTCGGCGCCGGGCATCATGCGCGCGAAGAGCATCGGGTACCCGCGTACGACGAGGAAGTGCACGGCGGTCGTGGCCAGCGCGAGGATCGGCAGGCCGCCACCGCAGGCCATGCCGACCGCGCAGGTGAGCCAGATCGTGGCGGCGGTCGTCAGCCCCCGTACCGCGTCCCGGCGTACGAAGATCAGGCCGCCGCCGATGAAACCGATCCCGGAGACGATCTGGGCCGCCACGCGGGACGGGTCGAAGGAGACGTTGTCCAGGCCGAGGACATTCGTGAAGCCGTGCTGGGAGACCTCCATCATCAGCGCGCTGGCGATGCCGACCAGGGTGTGCGTGCGCAGCCCGGCGCTCTTCTGCTGCGACGCCCGTTCCCAGCCGATCAGGGTCGACAGCAGCAACGCCAGCCCCAGTTCGGCGAGTTGGCGCAGCCCTTGCCCGTTGCTCACGTCCCACAACGGGACCGCCAGTCCGGCCACCCCGCGCCTCCCTTCCCTTCCGGCTCCCTGCTCCCTGCTCCCTGCCCCGACAGAGTCCCTACCCGGATGGGCGGGACCATGCCCACCCGACAGCTTCCGTCTCCGACAACTCCACCCTCCTTGACAAATTTTTTTGTCGGCTGGATCCTGGAGTGGCCCGCACAGGCCCAGACACAGGCCCGCACATACATCGACCATCCGAGGACCCCGCCATGCGCACTCTGATCAGCACCGCGTTCATCTCCCTCGACGGCGTCATGGAGGCCCCGGGCGGCGAACCCGGCTACCGCAACACCGGGTGGACCTTCAAGGAGGTCGAGTTCCTGCCCGAGTCGTTCGACATCAAGGGGCGGGAGCAGCTGGAGTCCGCCGCGATGCTGATGGGCCGGGCCAGCTACGAGGCGTTCAGTCCGGTGTGGCCGGACATGGACGAGTTCGCGCACTACAAGACGCTGCCGAAGTACGTCGTCTCCACCACCCTCACCGACGACAAGCTCGTGTCGAACTGGGGCGAGACCACGATCCTGCGCTCCCTCGACGAGGTCGCCGCCCTGAAAGAGACCGAGGGCGGCCCGATCATCGTGCACGGCAGTGCCGCCCTCAACCACGGCCTCTCGGACGCCGGCCTGGTCGACCGCTACCACCTGCTCGTCTTCCCGCTGCTGCTCGGCGCCGGAAAGCGCCTGTTCCCCGCTTCCGACAAGGACACCCAGAAGCTGAAGCTGGTCGAGCACGCCGTGTACGGCAACGGCCTTCAGCTGAACGTCCTCGACGTCGTGCGCTGACCACGCCTCGGCCGGAGCGCATCCCAACAGGTGTAGACCCTTGACTCCGATTCAACACAACTCCACACTGTCGCCCAAACCTCCACGGACAGTCAGGACGGCGCCCTCCCGCTCCTGAGAGCGCTCTCTGCGGCTGTCCTCACCCCCCTCTGGAGAAGGACGACACCGTGCGAAGAACTCTCAGATGCCTTCTGCCCTTATGGGTCATGGCCCTGGTCGCCGCCCTCTGCTCGGCCGGCGCGCAGCCGGCCCGGGCGGCAGCTGCGGCCACCTCGATCACCGTGGACGGTGGTCAGAGCGGCCGGACGTTCGACGGGATCGGCGCGATCAGCGGCGGTGGGGGCAACTCCCGGCTGCTGCGCGACTATCCGGCCGCCCAGCAGGCGCAGATCCTGGACTACCTGTTCAAGCCGGGCTACGGCGCGAACCTCCAGTTGCTGAAACTGGAGATCGGCGGAGACGCCAACTCCACCGACGGCTCGGAACCGTCCATCGAGCACACCAAGGGACAGATCAACTGCGACGCCGGCTACGAGTTCTGGCTCGCCGAGCAGGCCAAGGCCCGTAACCCGGACATCAAGTTGTACGGTCTGGCGTGGGCCGCCCCCGGCTGGATCAGCGGCGGGTTCTGGTCCACCGACACCATCAACTACCTGATCTCCTGGCTGGGTTGTGCCAAACAGCACGGCCTGCCGATCAGTTACCTCGGCGGCTGGAACGAGCGGGGGCACGACGTCAACTGGTACATCCAGTTGCGGTCGGCCCTCGACAGTGCCGGATACGGCGCCGTGCAGATCGTCGGCGACGACTCGGGCTGGAGCGTCGCGGACGACATGGCGAGCAACTCGGCGTTCAACAACGCCGTGTCGGTCATCGGCGCCCACTACCCCTGCGCGGGCGGTGACGGCGGCAGCGCGGACACCTGCTCCAGCACCACTGCGGCGAAGAACAACGGCAAACCGCTGTGGGCGTCGGAGAACGGCTCACTGGACATGGACGCCGGAGCACCCGCGCTGATCCGCTCCATCGTGCGCGGCTACGTCGACGCCCGCATGACCGCGTACCTCAACTGGCCGCTGGTCGCGGCGATTTACCCCAACCTGCCCTACGGCACGGTCGGCCTGGCCACCGCGAACTCGCCGTGGTCCGGGAACTACTCCATCGGCGAGAACACCTGGGCGACCGCGCAGGTCACCCAATTCGCCCAGCCGGGCTGGAAGTTCATCGACTCCGCGTCGGGCTACCTCGGCGGTGCCGAGTCCAACGGCACGTACGCGACGCTGAAGTCGCCGAACGGCTCCGACTACTCCACGGTCCTGGAGACCACCACCGCGACGGCGGCGCAGACGGTCAACGTCCAAGTACAGGGCGGCCTTTCGACCGGTGCGGTGCACGTGTGGGCGACCCGGGTCAACAGCCCCAGCCCGTCGACCGACTTCACGCACGCGCAGGACATCAGCCCGGCCGCCGGCTCGTACTCACTGACGCTTCAGCCGGGTTGGATCTACACGGTCACCACGACCACCGGCCAAGGCAAGGGCACCGCCACCGCGTCGGCCGCCCACGCCCTCGCACTGCCGTACGGCGACACGTTCGACAACGATGTCTCCGGCACCGAGGCGACGTATCTGTCCGACATGCAGGGCTCGTTCGAGGCGCGCCCGTGCGCGGACGGCCGTAGCGGACAGTGTGTGCAGCAGGTGACTCCGGTCAAGCCGATCGAGTGGCAGGACGACTCCGACGCCTTCTCGCTGCTCGGCGATCCGACGTGGGCGGACTACACCGTCAAGGCCGACGCGAACCTCCAACAGGCCGGTACGGTCGAGCTGTTCGGCCGGGCCAACACCCAGAACCGTCCGCAGAGTCACCAGGCCGCGTACCTGCTGCGGGTGAGCGACACGGGTAGCTGGTCCATCGTCAAGAGTTCGGCGGCGGGCACCCTGACCACGCTGGCCTCCGGAACCCGGGCGGCGCTCGGCACACACGCGTGGCACACGCTCGCCCTCGGCTTCTCCGGTGACCGGATCACCGCCACCGCGGACGGCGTCAACCTCGGCACCACCAACGACAGTTCGTACTCGGCGGGCCAGGTCGGCATCGGTGTGGTGGGTTACCAGACCGACCAGTTCGACAACCTGTCCGTCACCGCCGACCCGCCGGGCAACCACGGAGGCATCCTCAAGGGCCGCCAGTCCGGCCTGTGCGCGGACGTCCCCGGAGCGAGCCGGACCAACGGCGTCCAACTCGCCCTCTGGGACTGCAACGGCGCCGCCAACCAGTCCTGGACCCTGACACCCACCGGCCAACTCACCGTCTACAGCGGCGCGAAGTGCCTGGACGCCAAGGGCAGCGGCACGACGGACGGCACCCCGGTGCAGATCTACGACTGCAACAACTCGGCGGCCCAGAAGTGGACCGTGAACAGCGACGGCACGGTGGTCAACCCCAACTCCGGCAAGTGCCTGGACGCCACGGCCGGAGCCACCACCCCGGGCACCCTGCTGGAGCTATGGACCTGCACCGGCGGCACCAACCAGAGCTGGCTGCGCGGCGCGGTCGCGGCACCCCTCAAGGGCCAGGAGTCGGGCCGTTGCGTCGACGTCCCCGGCGCCAACCAGACCAACGGCACCCAGCCCGCCCTCTGGGACTGCAACGGCGGCACGAACCAGACCTGGACGTCCACGATCACCAACCAGCTGACCGTCTACGACTCCAAGTGCCTTGAGGTCATGGGCGGTGCCACCGCCGACGGCAGCCCGGTGGAGATCTGGGACTGCGGCGGTTCCGCGGCCCAGCAGTGGCGGGTGCGTTCCGACGGCAGCGTCGTCAACGTGGGCTCCGGCAAGTGCCTGGACGCGGTCGGGCACGGCACGGCCAACAGCACGGCACTGGAGATCTGGACCTGCGCGGGCGGCGCCAACCAGATCTGGCGGCAGTCCTAGCGTCGCCGGCTCCCGCCGGGTCGTGGACGGCACGGGCTCAACTGCCCACACCCCGGCGGGAGCCGCTCAACAGGCCCGCTACAGGCCCACTCCGAGCTGGCACCGTGCTGATCCGCTGAGTAGCCTCCGATCCATGCGGATCTCTGTTTCCTCGGACATGGACGAACCCGTCGCGCGTTCCCTCGTCGCGGAGTTGCGCGACCGGGGCCACGAGGTGGTGACGCACGGGGCGTTGCGTCCCGGGGACGACCCGCAGTGGGCGGTCTGCTCGGAGGCGGCGGCCCGCGAGGTCTCCACCGGGAGGTCGGACCAGGCGGTCGTGTGCTGCTGGACCGGCACGGGCGCGTCGATCGCCGCGAACAAGGTGCCGGGCGTACGGGCGGCCCTGTGCACGGACGCGTACACGGCGGAGGGCGCCCGCCGCTGGAACGACGCCAACGTACTCGCCCTCAGCCTGCGACTGACCTCAGAGCCCCTGCTCAAGGAGATCCTCGACGCCTGGTTCACCACGGCGGCCAGCGAGGACGCCGACGACCGGGAGAACGTGTCACGCGTCGGGCAGCTCGACGTGCCCAGGTGACGGTCCGAACGGCGCACCGCGCATTTTTTTGTTTCCTCCGGGCGCATGAATCATTTCCGCAAGGGCACTCGGTTGCCTGGAGGTCGATACATATGTTTCCCCTGATCCTTGTTCTTCTCCTGGCACTGCTGCTTTTCGGTGCGGGATTCGCCATCAAAATTCTTTGGTGGGTCGCAATCGTCGTTCTCGTCCTGTGGCTGCTGGGATTTGTCGCCCGTTCGACGGGTTCCGGCGGTACGCGAGGGCGTTGGTACCGCTGGTAGGAGATAAATCACCGATCTCGAAATTCACTCACCATAAAGCGAGGTTTACATGGCGGACGACATGTGGGACTACCAGGCCGAATCGGGCCACCAGACCGGTACGGATCTGACCGGATTCAAGGTCGAGGCGAGTGACGGCTCGATCGGCAAGGTGGACAAGCACTCCGAGGACGTCGGGGCCATGTACATCGTCGTCGACACCGGCGTGTGGATCTTCGGCAAGCACGTGCTGCTGCCCGTCGGGACCATCGCGTCCATCGACGTCGCGGAGCGGACGATCCACGTCGGCCGTACGAAGGAAGAGATCAAGAACTCCCCGGAGTTCGACAAGGACAAGCACCCCGGTGACGCCGGGTACCACGAGCAGGTCGGCGGCTACTACGGGCACCCCCGCGCCTGATCGGCACTCGCGGCTCGACAGGGTGGTGGGCACCGGCACTTCTGCCGGTGCCCACCACCCTGTCGTGCTACCCCCGTAGACTGCCGGGGCGGTGACCGCCGTCCTCCTTGTCGCCGCGCTCCGTGGACATGTCCTGGCCCGGCCCGACAAGGATCGAGGTGGCGGCGCGATGAGTACGGCCACCGACGGTGCACCCTTCGTACATCCCGCGCTGTTCTACCGGGGCGAGGAGCAGTACACGGTCGGTACGGTGCCGTTCGTGAAGGCGGGGCTGGCCGCCGGAGAGGCCGTCGCGGTCGCCGTTCCCGGCCCGCGTCTCGAACTGATCAAGGCCGGACTTGGATCGAGCGGCGCCGATGTGCGGTTCCTCGACATGACCGAGGTCGGACGCAATCCGGGGCGGATCATCCCCGGCGTGCTGCGGGCCTTCGCCGACGCCCATGCCGGCAGTGGCGGCCGGGTGCGGATCATCGGGGAGCCGATCTGGCCCGGCCGTACCGCCGTCGAGTACCCGGCGTGCGTCCAGCACGAGGCGCTGATCAACTCCGCGTTCCGGGACCGTGAGGTGACGATCCTCTGCCCGTACGACGCGGACCGGCTGGAGCCCGACGTGCTCGCCGACGCCCGCGCCACCCATCCGCTCGTCATCGACGAAGGCGCCCAACTCCCCAGCCCCGCCTACGATCCGCAGCGCGCGATCGCCCGCTACAACGAGCCGCTCCCCCACCCGCCGGGCGCCGCGTCCATCGCGTTCGACGCGGGAGAACTCCCCAAGTCCCGTTATTTCGCGGTCCAGGAGGCAGAGCGGCTGGGGCTTGCGGGTCTACGGCTACAGGATCTGACGCTGGCCGTCGCGGAGTTGACCACCAACAGCGTGCTGCACGGCGGCGGATCGGGGACGCTGCGGATCTGGGCCGAGGACGAGCGGATCGTCTGCGAGGTGCACGACCACGGCCGGCTGACGGACCCGCTGGCCGGCCGGCGCCCGCCGTCACGTGACCAACCCGGCGGACGAGGGCTGCTGTTGGTGCACTACGTCGCCGATCTCGTCCGCGGCCATACGGCCGAGAACGGCACAACCATCCGTTTCTACCTGGCCCGTTGACGCCTCAGGGGCGCGCGGCCGGAGGTGTCCAGGCCGCTTCCGCGTCCTGAGCGGTGGGGTGGGTCGGGAAGACCTGGTCGAGGCCGACCATGTGGAAGATGCGGCTGATGTGACCCGGGACCGCCGCCAGCGCGATGCCCGCCCGGGCGGCGAGGGCGTGGTTGCGGGCCGCGAGCAGGGCGGTGATGCCGCTGGAGTCGCAGAACGTGACGCCGGCCAGGTCGACGACGAGCTGCTGGCCGTCCGACAGCGCCAGCCGGGGCAGGAGTTCACGCACCTGGGGGAAGCTGTCGTAGTCGAGTTCTCCGGTGAGTTCGACGACGGGCCCCGCGGGCGTGGTCCGGGTGCGGATGGCTAGTTGGGTCACGGCTGCTCTTCGCTGGTGGGTCGGGGCACGTTGATGGCGAGGACGGCGGTGTCGTCGTCGACGCCGGTGCCGAAGGTGTCGAGCAGGTCGCGGATCGCGGCGACGGCGTCGGACGCGGTGGTGGGTGCCAGGGCGCGGGCGAAGTCGAGGAGGGCCTCGTCGCCGTAGCGGTCGGCGTCCCTGGTGTGGGCCGGGCGGGCTTCGGTGAGACCGTCCGTGTGGAGCAGCAGGGTGTCGCCCGCCGCCAAGTGGACGGTGGCGGTGGCGATATGGGCGTCGGGCAGCACGCCGATGAGCTGTCCGCCGGGGGTGTGCACATGGTCGGCGCTGCCGTCCGCGCGCAGGAGCAGCGCGGGCGGGTGGCCGCCGCTGGCCAGGGTGATGCGGAAGCCGCCGCGGTCGCCCTCGGGGGTGAGCAGCCCGAACACGACGGTGCAGAACCGCGGGTCGTGGCCGTTGTACTCGTGGTTGAGGACGGTGTTGAGGTTGCTCAGCACGGCGGCCGGGTCGGGGTCGTAGACGGCGGCGGCACGCAGCGTGTAGCGGGCCAGCGAGGTGACGGCGGCCGCTGCGGCGCCTTTGCCGCACACGTCCCCGAGGAACAGCCCCCAGGTGCCGGCGGAGAGCGGGAAGAGGTCGTAGAAGTCGCCGCCGACCATGTCGGTGGAGGCGACGTGGTAGTGCGCGGCGACGTCAAGTCCCGGCACGTTCACGAGAGTTGGGGGCAGCAGGGTCTGCTGGAGGGTGGCGTTGAGGCGCTTGAGCTCGTCCTGTTCGTGTTCCGCCTGCTGTCGGGCGCGCAGCAGTTCCGTCTCGTAGGCGCGGCGGTCGCGGGCGTCGAAGACGGTGGTGCGGATGAGCAGCGGCTGGCCGTCGCCGCCGGTCTTGACGGTGGAGGTCACCAGCACGGGCAGCCGGCTGCCGTCGGTCGCCTTGAGTTCGAGGGCGATCCCGCTGACCTCGCCCTGCATGCGCAGCAGCGGGCCGAAGTGGGTCTCGTGGTAGAGCCGGCCGCCCACGGTCAGCAGGTCGGAGAAGGTCCTGCGGCCCACCAGGTCGCCGTGGTCGTAGCCGAGCCAGTCGAGCAGTGTCGTGTTGATCTTCGCGATGGTGCCGTCGAGCAGTGTGGAGAGGTAGCCGCACGGGGCGTGTTCGTACAGGTCCTCGGCGCTGTCCTCAAGGAGCGCGGAGAACGCCGCGTGGTCGTCACCGGGCTGTTTGCCGGGCGGTTTCCCGGGTTGCCGGTGATCGCCGCCCTCGCTGTCGTCGCTCGCGCCCATCAGCGCGCGGATTCGACGAAGTCGGTGATCGCGGCGGCTGTTTCCTCCGGTGCGGCGAGCTGCGGGCAGTGCCCGGTCGCGTTCAGGGTGACCAGTCGGCTGCCCGGGATCCGGTCCCGTACGAAGGCTCCGACCTCCGGGGGCGCGATCGCGTCGACGGAACACTGGGCGACCAGCGTGGGCACGGCCACCTCGGCGAGGTCGTCGCGATTGTCGGAGAGGAACGTGACGCGGGCGAAGACACGGGCGATGTCGGGGTCGGCGCGGCAGAAGCTGTTGGCCAACTCCTCGCCCAGTTCCGGGCGTTCGGGGTTGCCCATGATCACCGGTGCCATGGCGCCAGACCAGCCGAGGTAGTTGGCGTCCAGCGATTCCAGCAGTTCGTCGATGTCCTCGGCGCTGAACCCGCCGCGATAGCCGGTGGCCGGGTCGTCGATGAAACAGGGCGAGGGGGCCAGGAGCACCAGACCGGCGAACGCCTCCGGCTCGCGTGCGGCGGCCAGGACGCCCATCATCGCGCTCACGGAATGCCCCACGAACGTCACCGGGCCGAGCGCCAGTTCACGGCAGATCTCCAGCACGTCGTCGGTGTAGCCGTCCAGCGTGGAGTAGCGCTCCGGGCTCCAGGCCGACAGATCGGAGCGGCCGGCGCCCACATGGTCGAAGAGCACCACGGTGACGTCGCGTTCCAGGAGCGGTACCACCAGCCGCCACATGTGCTGGTCGCACCCGAAGCCGTGCGCCAGCATCACGACCGGCCCACCGGCCCGGCCCGACACAGTCACATGGTTCCTGCTCCGCATACGCATGCGGCACATCCTCACAGACCGCTTCCTTCTCCACCCACCGCGCTCACCCCGTACCGACGCCTCCGGCGCCTCAGGGCTGCTTCGGCTTGCCCAGGGACCAGCCGGACACGTCCGTGAGCCGGCCGCGCCACAGAGGCATGACGGCGGTCCCGCCCCCGCCGGTGACTCCGGTGGCGTCGCGCAGATGGATCCACTGCGGCAGCCGTTGCGGGCCGGGTCCCCCCTGCCTGTCCTCGACCACCTCGTCCACCTGCTGCGGGAACCGCTCCAGCAACTGCGCGCCGGAGCCGTCCATCCCGTGCAGGCTGCGTGCCCAGTCGGTGGTCCATGCCTCGTGGGAGATCAGGTCGCCGTAGAGGAAGGCGCCTCCGACGGTGAGGGTGATGGGCAGGGCGGCCTCCGCGTCCTGGCCGATCAGCCGTACCAGCAACTGGAGTTGGAGGTCGGGCACGGGCTCGGTCACGATCGGTGCGGCGGGCTGGTGCAGGGGATCGTGGTCGGTGCTCGTGGTGCTCATGCGGGGTGATCCTTTCGGTGCCGCGCGGGGCGAGAACTGTCGGGCGGGCGGATCACGTGGGCAGGAGGCCGGTCCGTAGCTTGGCGAGGGTGCGGTTGAGGAGGCGGGAGATGTGCATCTGCGAGAGGTTCAGGACGCGGCCGATCTCCGCCTGGGTCAGCTCCTGGCCGAAGCGCATCTCGATGATGGTCCGCTCCCGCTCGTCGAGCTGTTGCAGCAGCGGCGCGAGCGTGTGCAGGTCCTCGAACAGCTCCAGCGCCGGATCGTCGTCACCCATCGTGTCCGCGTACTTCGGCGCGCTGTCGGACTCGTCGTCACCGCTCGGGGTGTCGATGGAGCCGGCGACATAGCCGTTCGCGGCGACCAGGCCCTCGATGATCTCGTCCTCGGTCAGCTCCAGGTGAGCGGCGAGTTCCTTCACCGTGGGGGTACGGCCCAGCTCGGTGCCGAGGGTCTCCTTGCTCTTCGCGAGGTCGACCCGGAGTTCCTGGAGGCGGCGCGGGACGTGCACGGCCCAGGTGGTGTCGCGGAAGAACCGCTTGATCTCGCCGAGTATGTAGGGGATCGCGAAGGAGGTGAACTCGACCTCGCGCGACAGGTCGAACCGGTCGATGGCCTTGATCAGACCGATCGTGCCGACCTGGATGACGTCCTCCATGTCACCGCTGCCCCGGTTGCGGAAACGGCGCGCGGCGAAGGACACCAGCGACAGGTTCATCTCGATCAGCGTGTTCCGCGCGTACTGGTACTCCTGGGTGCCCTCCTCCAGCTCCTGGAGCCGGTCGAGGAAGATCCGGGACATCACCCGGGCGTCCTTGGGAGCGACCTTGGCCCCGTCCTCGATCCACGGGAGGTCGTCCACGACATCCGAAACTCCCGCGCGGACAGGAGCAGTTGCTTCGAGAGCCTTCACGGAGGAAGCCACGGTGCCGCCTTAACTGGAGAACAGGACGAACGTCGCGTGCCCCCTTCGGGCACAACCATGTCTCCCCGGACCTCACAATTCCGCAGCCGGCCCAAAAGCATGCCCCGTCGGGCTCGACCGACTCGGGGAACGCACGTGGTTTCACACACTTCGCGGGTTCTTCACACCGCTTCGGAGGTTCTACGACGCCGCTGTGCGCGGGGGCGCGGACGGACGGGCGTACTGCCGTACTGCCAGGGTTCACAGGCGACGCCAGCGTGCCGAGGCGAACGAGAAGCCGCCGAAGAGGACCAGCCCGACGGCGACGGCGACCAACAGCCACGGCCCCGCAGGAGTGTGCGCGAAGGTGCGCAGGGTGGCGTCCATGCCCTTGGCCTGGTGCGGGTCGAAGCGGATGGCGGCCACCAGCGCGAACACACCCACCCCGGCGAACACGACACCGCGTGCGGCACCGCCGCCCACACCCAGGCCGGTGACGACCTGCCGTACCCGGCGGCTCATCTTCCCGGTCTCCAGCCGCCGCAGGAAACGCCGCATCACCGCGCGCACGGCGAGGGTCGCACCGACCCCGATCAGGACGCAGCCGACGAGACCCACCAGCACCTGACCGCCCGGCAGCTTCAACGCCGAGGCCGTCCAGTCCTGCGACTTGGCGTCACTGCCGGACGAGCCGCCACTCCCGGCCGCGAAGGACGCCGTACCCCAACAGACGAAGCCGTAGAACACGGCCCGGCCCCCGTCCAGCAGGCGCGAACCGGCCTTGTTCTTCGGCCCGTTCGCGAGCAGTGCCTGGGAGGCCCGCCAGATCGCCATGCAGCCGAAGCCGACGACGAGCATCCACAGCATCACCTTCCCGAAGGGCTGCGCCGCGACCTGTTGCAACGCGCCCTGCCGGTCCGCCTCCCGGCCCCCGTCGCCGAACGCGATCTGGAGGGCGAGCGCGCCGACGAGGACGTACACGACACCGCGTGCGACGAACCCGGCGCGCCCTGTGACGGACAGCGCCTGCTTGCCCTCGGCCTCTCCCGGTGCGTGGCTCCGGGCGGTCGAACTCGCCCTCCGGAGGCCCCACTTGTGCGTCTGCGACGAGGTCATGATGCCTTTCCTGGAAACACTGGACGAGCCGAAACGCGGACGCACGGTACGCGTCCCGTACTCTCGCGTGCCCCCGGCGGAGCCTTCGATGTGCGTCGCGGGGACGCTTCGCTGTGCGTCACGGGGACGGCATCGGCCGATCGCGCCACAAAGGCCCCTCACAGCTGTTACTTTCCTTTTCAAGATCCCTGGATCTTCTGTCCCCTCCCCCACCCACACACCCGCGGCGAGGCCCCCATGCCCAACTCCCCCTCCGTAGACGGCGCGAGCGGACGTCACCGCAAGAGCAGAGCGATGAGTCCGGCGCTCCGCCGCGCCGCCGTCATAGCGGTGACCGCTCCCGTCGCCGGGACGATCCTGTTCGGCAGCTCCGCCTTCGCCGCCGAGAAGACCGTCTCCACCACCGCCGCCACGCTCGACACCGCCGAGCAGAAGATCGCGGACAACCTCAACACCCGTGTCCAGGACACCCGTCTGGGCAGCACGCTCAGCGGCGTCGTGATCGACGCGGAGACCAAGAAGGCCGTATGGGGCCACGACGCGACCACCGCGCTGATGCCCGCGTCGAACACCAAACTCGCCACGTCGACCGCCGCGTTGACGATCCTCGGCCCCGATCACCGCTTCACCACGAAGGTCGTCTACGGCAACGGCACCCTCACCCTGGTCGGCGGCGGGGACCGCACCCTGACCACGGCCGACCTCACCGCGATGGCCACAACTGCCGTGGCGGGCCTGAAGAACGCGGGCCTGACCACGGTGAAGCTGACGGTGGACGACAGCCTCTTCCCCGCGCCCACCCTCGCGACCGGCTGGAACGACGGCTACTACCCCGACTCCATAGCCCCCGTACGGGCGTTGGTGGTCGACGGCCGCCACGTCACGGACACGTCCCTGGACGCCGGCCAGATCTTCGCGAAGCTCCTCGCCCGGCAGGGCGTCACGGTCACCGGAAGCGTCACCCACGCCACCGCCGGCACCACGGCCGTCCCCGTGGCCCAGCACCAGTCCGGCACGCTGTCGTCCATCGTGGAGCACATGCTCAAGGTGAGTGACAACGATATCGCCGAGACCCTGCTCCGGAGCACCGCGCTGGCCGCCGGCCGCCCGGCCACCTTCGAGGACGGCACGGCTGTGGTCCGCCAAGTCCTCACCCAGTACGGCGTATCGCTGGCCAACTTCGAGATCCACGACGGCAGCGGCCTCTCCCGCTCCAACCGCATCCCGGCCCAGACGATCGCCGACATCCTCGACCTGGCCGACGACCCGGCCAACGCCCCGACCCTGAAGTACATCGTCGACGGCCTCCCCGTCGCGGGCGAGGCGGGCTCGACGCTGGGCCCGGAGTGGGGCCGCTTCGACACGGCGAACTCGCAGTGCGCCGTCGGAAAGGTCAGCGCCAAGACAGGCACGCTCACGGGCGCGATCGCCCTGAGCGGCCTCACTAAGGCCGCGGACGGCCGCTGGAAGATCTTCTCCTTCATCGAGAACAACTCCACGGCCGCCCCGGACGCGACCAAGGATGCGCTCGACGGGCTCGCGGCCACGGTCAACGGGTGCTGGGCGTAGGCACCCGCTCTGAGACCCCGTCCTGTGTGGTGAGGCGGCCGTAGAGCCGTAAACGGGGCGGGGTACGTGGAGTTGGACAGGGCGACCGGTCGGCCCCACGCCGAAGATCCGTTGGGGCGCTAAACTCCGACGCGTGGCTCGATCCCCTCATCCCCTGCGGATCACCACGCGGCTCGTCGACGGACGTGTCTGCGCCTACGACCTGACGGCTGATGCCAGGGGCGTGCTGTCGCCGGTCATGGCCTGCCGGCCGTCTCCCGATGACGACGTCGTCGACCACGCCGCTGCCGCCGACCTTCAGCACGCCTACTACACGACTCTCAACGCGGTCGTGTGCGTGACGGCGGACGGGGCCGAGGTGTGGCGGTCGCAGTTCGAGCCACGGTCGGTTCGGCAATACGGACACCGGCCCGGCTGTGTGCTGTCGTCGGACGAACGTGCGGTGTGGGTCTACCGGCCTGACGCCATGGCCGGCCGTGACCGTCCCGACCAGTGGGTCGCCGTGGACGCCGAGACCGGGGCAGTCATCGCACACGCGGATTTGCGGACCGTCGGCCACGGTGGACAGCAACTGCCGCACCCGTCGGACGGTCAGGTCCTCCTCGATGTCGGCGAGGGACAGGACGGCTCGGTCATCTACCGCGCCTCACTGACCGGAGCCCGGATGAATCTCGTCGGCTATCCGTGGGACGACCGGTGTCTCATCGACCTATCGCCCGACGGCCACCGGTTCATGACCGTTCACCACGAGCAGACCGACATCGCCGTCCACACCTACCCCGACGGCGAGGTGCGGTTCGCTCTCTCCGTCGACGCCTTCGGACACGACCCCGACGAGATCTACGTGGAGTGGAGCGGCGGCTACCTGACCCCGGACACCGTCATCGTCACCCTCGCCGGCGAGACCGAGGACGATCAGGAGTGGTTCCGGCACTACCGCGTGGACGCGCGTTCCGGCCAGGTCCGGACCGAGTTCGACGCGCGCACGGACAACCCCTACGACATCCAGCCCCTCGGAGACGGAACCTGGCTCACCACGGATCCCTCCGGCCACCCGATCCGCTGGACCGACGCATGAAGTCCCCACAAGCGAACCGGGCGAACCCGACCCATGCGTCCCCTCGGCCAGAACCATCCGATTGACGTAGCGACAAATCGATTCGCCGGGTGAACGCCGTGGCATCCGGCCAACCGCGCAGGTCAGTGCGGCAGTCTCGGTACGGCATCCCTGGAGCGGCCGGCCGACCCGATCGACGGGGACGAACAGCCGGTTCCAGGACCGTTCCCTTCACTGCCCAAGGAGTTCCTTTGCGTTTTCGTCGTACGGTGATCAGCGCCCTCGGGTCCGCCGCCCTCGTGCTCGGCTCGCTCGGCGGGGTGGCCGCCGCGAGTCCCGCGGCGGCCGGTCCCTGCGGTTTCTACGAGACCGGGTCCGACGCCTTCTACCGCCACTGCACGACCGACGGTTCGCGGGTCGTCATCAAGGTCGAGGTCGCCCGGGCGCGCGACTACGAGCGGTGCGTCGCGCACGGTACGACCTGGCTGGGCTCCGCCCGCAAGATCCAGGGCGCCCACTACGCCGGGCGCACCTGCTGACACCGATCGTCGTGCTGCCCGGTGACCCCACCGCGGCGCGTCACAGCGCCGCGGTCGTCCCCTCGCCGGAGCCGCTGCCCGCGAGCCACTGGTCCCAGCCGAGGTTGAAGTCGGCGTAGCCGTTGTCGGCGGGGGCCTTGCCGCGGGGCGATCCGGTGATGGTGATGGGGTCGCCCTGCTTGACCTGGCCGTAGAACCACTCGGCGTCGGACAGGGACAGGTGGACGCAGCCGTGCGAGCCGCGGGCGCTGCCGCTGCCCGGGTTCGGGTCGCCGGTCGAGTAGTGCACGTAGGTGCCGGACTGGGTGAGGTGGATGTCCCAGGGCAGCGTCAGGTCGTAGTAGTTGGCGCTGCCCTTGTCGCAGCTGATGCCGACGCTGCAGGAGGTCATGTGGACCTTCTTCTGCTTGTCGATGACGGCCATCGTGCCGTCCCACGTCGGGTACTCGGCGCTGCCCGCGTTGATCGACAGGGTGCGCACCGTCGCGCCGTTCTTGGTCACCTTCATGGTGTGGTTGGTGACGGAGACGTCCGCGCGGACGTCGTCGCCGACCTTGAAGGTGTGCGTGTAACTGTGCACGCCGTACCGGCCGTTGCCGTTGGTGACGCCCTTCATGTCGGCGTCGATCTTCACCGTCGTACCGGAGGGCCAGTACGTCTTCGGGCGCCAGTCGACGCGCTTGTCGCCCATCCAGTGCCAGGCACCGACGACCGACTGCGAGGCGCTGACCTTCATGTGCTTCTCGACCGTGGCCCGCGCCTTGGACGCCACCGGGTTCGTGAAGATCACCGAGATCGGCATGGCCACGCCGACCGTGGTTCCCGTCTGCGGGGTGATCGTGTCCAGCAGCATCGGCGGGCCCAAGGGCTTCGTCGGCGACGGAGAGGCGGTCGCACTCGCCTTGCCCGACGCCTTCGCGTCGTCCCCGCTCGCCTTGTCGCTGCCGCCCCCACCACAGGCAGTCGCACCCACCAGCACCGCACCCGTGACGAGTGCGATCCCTATGCTGCCCTTGCGCCGTCCCACGACTTGCCCCACTCTCTAGCTCCTCGACCTCGACCCTGACGGGCCCGACTCACTGTCAGACAGCGACAGAGGGGGCCTCAGTTGCGTGCGTCGCGTAAAACGTGTCTCAAGACTCGGTACGCACCGAGTGATCTGTGACGACGAGTGCCCGGCGCCTCCGGCTGCCGCACCCCGCCCGATCCCGATCCCGATCGCGACCTCTGCCGCCGCACTGGCGTCTACCACGAAAGGGCCGAGGTATGCCGAACCTGAGCACCGGTTCGAGTTCGCCGGGGTCGTTCCGGTGACGACGGAGGCCGCGGCGGTCCTGGCCTGGCCGCATGACGGAGCCCGCCCGTGATCTGCGCCGGCATCAGCGGGGGCAAGGTCAACGTCGGCGTCCAGTCATGCCCTACGCGTCACATGCGTCCTGGACGACCCGCCGGACCTCCCCAACCTCACATCCCGAGGACCCGGCACCTATCGGGTCCGGGTCCACGCGCGGGGCCGCGACATCGCCCCCGCCGGCGTCGGCTCCGAACCCGTCGGGGACTACCTGCTCATCGTCTGGCCGGCCGAGCCCCGACCGGACACGGTCCACAAACAGACGGATGCCTACGGCGCCGAGCTACGAGGCCAGCCGAGCAGGCCTGCGACCGCGATGCCCGTGGAAGACACCGACGACGACCACCGCACCGGCGGCGCCTGCCCGGACCGTCACTGAGGGAACCGCTCCGGCAGGAAGCCCGCGAGCAACTCGTCCCTCTCCCCGTCGAGGATCTCGGCCGCGAGCAACCGGCCGATCACCGGCCCGAGGGTGATGCCGCTGTGGGAGACGGCCTCGTAGTAGCCCGGCACGGACGGCACCGCTCCCACCGAGGGGAATCCGTCGGCCGGGATCGGCCGGAACGCCACCCGCGCTTGTGCGATGCGGGAGTCGGCGAGGTCCGGAACGACGTGCCGCGCCAACTCGTGGAGCAGCCGCGCGAGTTCCGCCGGTTCCTCGCCCGTGTCGATGAGTGCGTCGATCTCGCGGCTGTGGAGGACCATCGAGGCGTCTCCGTCAGGACGCATCTCGATGTGCGGCGCGTGCATGGCCCGGTGGATCGGCACCGGAGCGCAGTCGATCCGGGTGACGACGCCGGGTTCCCGGCGCATCGGCAACCGCCGTCCGACGAGTCCGGCGACGTGGGAAGCGGCTGGACCCGCCGCGTTCACCACGATGTCCACGTCGAGACGGCTGCCGTCGGACAGGGAGACGGTCCGGACGCTCCCGTCGGCACCGGTCCCGATGTCATGGACCTCGGTGCGGGACCGTAACTCCCCGCCCGCCGCTACGACTTGGCCGACCAGGCGGTCGACGAGATGGCGTCCGTGCACCCAGGCCTCGTCGGGGTAGAGCACGACGGGAACCTCGTCGGGCAGCGCGAGAGCGGGTTCGAGGCGGCGGCGCACCTCGGCCCCCGTGGACACCTCGACCCGGTAGCCCCAACCGCCCAGCAACTCAGCGGTCTTCAGGAACTTCGCCTCCGCCGCGGGATCGTCCGTCCAGCGCAGATGGCCGCTGGGATACCACCACGAGTCCGGCCCGATGATCCCGGCGAGCTCATGATGCGCCGCTATGCCCGCCACGTTCAGGTCGAAGTAGGCCCTGGTCACGGTCTTGTTGCCGGCGTTGACCCATGAGAAGGACCAGTCGGTGACGCCCTCGCCCGGCCGGCCGGCGTCGATGAGGACCACCTCGGCACCGCGCCGGGCCAGATTCCAGCCCACGCAGGCTCCGAGGATGCCCACGCCGACGACAGCGACACGTCGAGACCGCTTCCCGGACTCGCCCCTCACGAACGCCCCCTTCCCGGATCACGGGTGCACTCAACTCCCGCTCCCAGCATGCAAGATGGGGAACGGCGAGCACTACGGACGAGCCGGAGAAAGCCGCGTAGTCGACGGCCGAAACGGCGGAAGATGTCCAAGCCATGCCGCCTACGTACCGATATCGATACCTTCCGTACCTACTGGCGATCACCCGGGCCCGGCACAATCCCCCGTGTGACGATCACCCAGGGCGCGCCGCCGCCCACGCGCAACACTCCCGTCGCCCTCGCCCGAGGGATTCTGACGGGCGGTGTGATCGGCGCGTCGCTGGCCGCCTTCGTGGTCGGCTGCGTCATCGAGAGCGTGCCGCTGTGCGTGACGGGCGTGGGCCTGCCCGCGGTCTACGGCCTGCTCTTCCTCCTCGCCGGTATGCCGAGGCGCGCCCGGGAGGCGGCGATCCCGCCGCGCACGGCTCTCGCGCAGATCGAGAGCCTGGAGGCCGTCGGGGGCGAGGCGACGAGCGACGTGGCGGTCCGCTTCGACGTCACGGTCGCCCCGGACGAGGACATACCAGCGTACCGCGTCCAGTTCACCCAGCACCTCAACCTCGCCGACCTGCCCGACTACCGCCCCGGCGGCGTCGTGGTGGTCCAGTACCCGCCGGACCGGCTGTGGAAGGTCCGGATCGTGAAGCGGCCGACACCGGAGTGGGAGGAGCGGGTGGCCGGCGCCCACCTGGACTCGGCACCGGGCCCGGCCGTGGTGAGCGAGCCCTCCGCGGGCTGTGCCGTCGGCTTCGTCACGCTGCTCGCGCTGCTGCTCGCCGCGGCCGGTGTGATCCTGCTGTTCCGCGCCGACCTGTTCGACAAGGACACCTCCGGGCAGCCGCCCTCCTCCCCCGAGCCCTCCGTCTCCGCCACGTCGTCGACCACGGTCGTGACGTCGGCGTCCGGCACGGTCGCCCTCGGCCCCGGCCAGTCGTTCCTCGACAAGGGTGAACTGCGCCGCGCCGTCGACTCGTTGACCAAGGGCAAGGGCAAGAACACCGGCCAGGCGCTCACCGTCGTCGTACAAGAACGCCTGCTGTCGGTCGTGTTCACCCCCACCGGCTCGCAGGCCCCGCACTTCGACCCGGGTTCCGTCCCCTACGAACGCTTCCCCGACCTGGTCGAGGAGGCCAGGTCCACCCTCGGCATCCGTCCCCCGCAGACCTGGCAGATCACCACCGACCGCCTCACCGGTTCCCTCACCGTCCGGGTCGGCGTGACCGGCTCCGACGGCACGGCCTCGCTTGAGGCGAACGGCAAGGGCGAGGTGGTGCGGCGCACCCTGGCCGGCTGACAGCGCCGAGGCTCGACTCGGCGGCGCGATGGACAGCCAGGAACGGGAGAAAGGCGAGCGAGATGGGCCGGCACGGATATCTGGTGCTGTGGTGCGCGGTGTTCGGCACGTGGGCGCTGCTCGGATACGGTCTGTCGCTGGCCGGGTTGACCCGGGCCCAGCGCACGGTCCGGGTCATGGGCCGGATCGACCGGGTACGGGGACCCCGGCACGGAAGCTCCCAGAAGGACGGGATACCGGTGGTCGTTCTCCTTCCAGGACCCGTCCACCGGACGGGAGTTCACCGTCACGAACGACGCCGAACACGGCGACCGGATCACCGCCGCCTGGACGGGCCGCGAGATCGGCATCCGCTACCGGCGCGGCAGCCCGCACACCTACCGCTTCACCACCGATCTCCGGGCCAACCAACACGGCCGCGCCTGGCCCGACTTCGCGGTCTTCCTCCTCTACGTCGGTCTCGTGGCCCTCGCCGCGAACGTCTGGGGTTGGCCCTGGGCCCTGCTCGGCTTCGGCGCGCCCTGGACCGTCTCCGTCGCCTGCCCCGACGGACTGCCCGACCCGACGAACTCGTACGGCCGCGACGTCACGATCCACTGCACGTCCGAGAACCCGGCCGTCTTCACCTTGGACCTCGCGCCCGAAGACCGTTCCCGCGCGTCCGAGATCGCCTTCAGCATCCTGGCACTTGTCGTGGCGACGACAGCGGTGGCCGTGGGGGCGGTCGCCGTCGCGCTATGAAGCCCGGCAAGCGCAGTGCGCCAGATACGGCAACACGCAGGCGGTCCGCGTCCCGCGCGGCGATGAGCCGTTGCTCCGCGCGTACTTCACCGAAATGGCCAAGCTCCCGCCCCGGTAAGCTGCCTCCTCCAACCAACGCCCGCTATCCAGCCCTCCTGCCCCCACTCAACCGCAGCAACGACCGCCGCAATTCCTGCTTCCGCCGCGTGACCGCCGCCGACCGCAGACCGTCGGCTTCCTCTCTCAACTCCCGCTCCAGAGCACGCGTTTCGTCCACGCGTCCTAGCCGCAGGAGTACGTCTGCCAGGCGTAGTCGCGTCAGCGCCGCACCCCGGCGATCATCCAAAGCGCGGGCCGCCAGCGCGTACTCGAAGGCGGGCACTGCCTCCGCCGGCTCGCGTAACGCCAACAGGGCCTCGCCCCGCTGGAATTCGAGGTCGGCGCGCGCGTAGGACTCGAACGGGTGCCGCCCCGCCTCCTCCGGACCTACGCCGCTCTCGGCCTCGGAGAGTGCGCGCAACGCGTCCGTGCGCTCGCCGCAGCTTGCCGCCGTCACCGCCAACTGGGCCTGGGCGAAGGCCCGTACGGCACGAGGGGCGGCGTGCGCGATTCTGACGGCGGCGCGGGCGACCTCGTCGGCGATCCGCGGATGGCCCAGGCCGTACGCCTGCACGCTCAGGGTCCGCAGGGCGATCACGGTCAACTCCCGGTTCCCGGCCGTGATCGCCAAGTCCCGTGCCGCCAGGTAGCAGTGCTGAGCCTCGCCGTTGCGCAGGTCGTCCGCGTACATCCGGCCCAGGACGAGGGTGAGTTGTGATGCCTCGGCGTATCGCTCCCGCCGCAACTCGCCTCGCACGCTTCGCAGTTGACCGGCCACCGCCTCGGTCAGGTACGTGCGCAGGGTGCCGCGCGCGAATCCGCCCCCCTGTGCTTGGAGGGTCCGGGTGAAGAACAAGGATGCCGAGTTCCTCGCGCACGGCGCCCGCACCACCCCGACCACTGCGGCCGTACCTCTACCCGTACCCGAGGCCCGGCTCACCGGACGGGTCCGTGCGGGCCGGTAAGGAATCGGGCCGGACAGTGCGTGGAGCAGGCCGACGAGACCGTTGGCGTCCGCAGGCGCCAACTGCACGGGGCCAACGGCGACTTGGCCCGCGAAGCCCGCCTCCTCCGCCGTGATGACACGACCGCAGCGCCGGCCGAGCGCCTCGCAGGCGAACGGCTGCACGCGTGGCATGGGACGGCTGCCCGTCAGCCAGTGGGACACCGTGGTGCGGTCGTACCGCAGGACCAGCCCCGCCTCGGCCGCCACCGCGTTCACCGCACGTGCGAGACCGCCCTGGGTCCAGTCCGTCTCCTCGATCAGCGCGCGCAGCCGGGTATTGGGAATGCGCGTTCGCGCCATCCGCGTCTCCTGTCGCGAGCCGGGTCGGGGTCGTACGGACGCATCGGCCGGAGAACGGGACAGCCCGTTCAGCGGCTCCACGTCGCGCCTCGGTCCGGCCACAAGATATTGATCATTATCCTTCGCTCAATTCCCGGCCAACCGTTTCCAGATCATCGACCAGCTCATTGAGGGGCGCGATCACCGTGATTGATCCGTTCGACCTGCACTACGCCGAACCCGCCCACCACTCCGCCCACCACTCAAGCGGGCCGGAAGGCCAGCACCGCGTTCTGCCCGCCGAAGCCGAACGAGTTGCTGAGCGCCAGGGAGACCTTGCCGGTTCTGGCCGTGCCGCTCACCAGGTCCAACTCGGCCTCACCGAGCGGGTTTTGGAGGTTGGCCGTGGGCGGGGTGGTCGCGTGGAAGACCGTCAGGGCGGTGAGCGCGGC
This sequence comes from Streptomyces sp. NBC_01288, assembly GCF_035982055.1. Lineage (NCBI taxonomy): Bacteria > Bacillati > Actinomycetota > Actinomycetes > Kitasatosporales > Streptomycetaceae > Streptomyces > Streptomyces sp. NBC_01288. Next base: position 9,666,066 of record NZ_CP108427.1, on the reverse strand, counting down.
CTCTATCGCCCCGGCGGCGCCCATCGCGTGGCCGGTGACGCCCTTCGTGCCGGTCACGGACGGGCGGCCGCTCAACAGCCGTTCGATCAGCGCCCCTTCGACCCGGTCGTTCAACTGGGTGCTGGTCCCATGGGCGTTGACATGGTCGACGTCTGCGGGTGAGGCGTCGGAGTCCAACAGCGCTCGGCGCAGGGCGAGTTCGGCTCCCGCTCCTTGTGGGTGGGGCGCCGTCTGGTGGTGGGCGTCGGCGGACGCGCCGTGGCCCGCGAGCGTTGCGTAGCGGCGGACGCGGCGGGCGGTGGCGTCGGGGGCGCGTTCGAGGACGAGGACGCCCGCGCCTTCGGCCAGGACGAATCCGTCGCGGTCCGTGTCGAAGGGGCGGGAGGCCGTCGCCGGGTCCTCGGCGCGTCGGGAGAGGGCTCCCATCCGGGCGAAGGCCGCCGAACAGAGCCGGGTCACCATGGCGTCGGCGCCGCCCGCCAGCGCGATGTCGCAGGCGTCCGAGCGGAGCAGGTCCATGGCGATGCCGATCGCCGTGGCGCCCGAGGCGCAGGCCGTGCTCGTGTGCATGTTCGGCCCGCGGGTGTGCAGGTCGACGGCTATGTGGCCGGCCGCCATGTTGGGCAGGAACATGGGCAGCGTGAGCGGCGAGACCAGGCCCGGGCCTCGTTCTCGTAGCCGGTCCTGCTGGGTTTCGAGGGTGGCGACACCGCCGGCGGCCGAGCCCATGACCACGGCGACCCGGTCGCCGTCCCAGGTCTCCGGCGCCAGCCCGGCGTCGACGACCGCCTCCCGCGCCGCCGCGAGGGCGAGGAGCGTGTAGCGGTCGACGCGCCAGTGCGGCACTCCCGGCACCAGGGTGGCCGGATCGAAGTCGGGAACCCGGCAGGAGAAACCAACCGGCATGCCTTCCAGTTCCGGGTCGTCCGTGGCCGTGGGGCGGCCCGAGCAGACGCGCTCCCAGGTCCGTTCACGCCCGATGCCCGCCGGGGTAACCAGGCCGATCCCGGTCACCACAACTTCCGGCCGGCCGCCGGTAGTTGTCACGACGCCTCCGCCTTCAGCTTTTCGACGAGGTCGACGGTCTCCTGCACGGTGAGGGTGCCCACGGCGTCGGAGTCCTCCAGCGGTATCACCCACTCCTCCTGGAGGGTCAGGAACAGTTCCATCACGGCGAGGGAGTCGAGGCCGAGGTCGTCGTAGGAGATGTCCGGTCGGACGGTGTCGGCGGGTACCTCGAACTTGCCGCTCAGGGTGGTCACGAGGTGGTCGTAGACGGCAGACATGAGTCGAACTCCTTGTGTGTGGGGCGGGGTTGGGGTGTGTGCCGTACGGGTTTCGCCTCGGGCCACGTCATGGCGATGGAGCCCCAGGTCAGTCCGCCGCCGAAGGCGGTGAGCAGGGTGCGGGCGCCCGGCCGTACGGTGCCTCGGGCGGCGGTGTCGGCCAGGGCGAGGGGAAGGGAGGCCGCCGCCGTGTTGCCGACCTCGCGCAGGTTGCCGTGACGGCGGTCCGGCGGGATGCCCAGCCGGTCGGCGACGGAGTCGAGGATGCGCTGGTTGGCCTGGTGCGCGACGAAGGCGGCGACGGAGTCGGTGGACCAGCCGGCCCGGTCGAGGACCGTGCGCGAGGAGGCCGCCATCTGCCGTACGGCCCGGGCGTACACCTCCCGGCCGCGCATACGGAAGTAGCGCTCCTGGCGCGGCAGTTCGTCGGTGTACGGCGTACTGGAGCCGCCCGCGGGGATCGTGATGAGGTCGCTGCCCGTGCCGTCGCTGCCCAGGTCGAAGTGGACCAGGGCTCCGGGGTCACGCCGTTGTCCTCGCGTGAGGTACGCGGCGCCCGCGCCGTCGCCGAAGATGACGGCGGTCTCCCGGTCGCGCGGGTCCACGATCGTCGAGTACGTCTCGGCCGCGACGAGCAGCACGCTGTCGTACGTACCCGCCACGAGCATCGCCGAGGCGACGGCGGCCGCGTAGACGAAGCCCGAGCAGACGGCCGCGAGGTCGAACGCCGGAATGCCGGTCATGCCGAGTCGGGCGGCCAACTCCGGTGCCGTGGCCGGGCATCGGCGGTCGGGTGTGGTCGTCGCCAGGATCAGCAGACCGGCGTCGCGCGCGTCGGCCGACTCCAGTGCGCCGCGCGCGGCGGCCACCGCCAGATCGCCGGTCGACGTGCCTGGGCGGACGCGATGGCGGCTCTCGATTCCGGTACGGCCGCGGATCCATGCGTCCGAGGTGTCCAGGCCCTCGCGCACGAGTTGTTCGTTGGTGATCCGATCCGATGGCAGGGCCGCCCCCAGCCCGGTGATCACGGCGGTTACGGTCATGTCGTCGGCCCGCCGCTCGCGAACAGGGCCGCCACTACGTCCCGTTCGGCCATCGGAGCCCTCAACCGCGCGTCCGGCGGCGCGCATCCGTCGAGGAGAACGGCGAGATGAGGGTGGACGGCGTCCAGGGCACGCTCGCGTCCCCGGTGCACGCGGAGGGCGTCGGACGAGGTGAGCGATCCGCTCTCCAGGTGCCAACTCAGCGTCTGTTCCAGTGACTTCATGGCGTACAGGGTGTGGAGGGCGTGCAGCGCCGGGAGGTGGGGTGCCTGGTCGGTGCCGGTGTGGGTGGACTCGGCCTCGGCGACCGCCTCCGCGAACGCCTCAAGCAGCAGGCGCTGTTGGTGTGCGTCGGCGAGTGTGACGAGGGCAGGGAGCAGGGGGTTCCAGGTCTCGAAGGCGGTCTTCTCGTCCACGGGGACGTCTTCGACACGGCCGCGCAGTTCGGTGAGGAGGCCGCGTTCACGGAGGAGTGCCAGCGCCAACGCCCCACCCGGGGACACCAGTTCGCCCACGGCAGCCGGGACCGGGACCGTGTGGGTGAGGTCCTCGACGAGTTGCTTCCCCGCGTCCAGGCGGATGAGGAGGTTGTCGCCCGCGGCGGCTTGGTACACCTGGGCCAGGCCCTCGTACTCAAGGAGCCGGTTGACGGTCAACAGGCCCTGGGCGCCTGCTCGTTCCCGGCATACTCCGGCCGCGTTCAGCAGGATGCGGGTCGCTGCCACCTTGGTCAGGGCCTGTTCGCGGCTGACCGAGGCCCAGGGCGCCCACACCGGGCGGTGCGTCTGGAAGAGGTCTGCGGGGGCGCTGCGCTGTCGTACGTACTGTGCCTTGATCCGGGCGACGAGGAAGCTGCACGCGTACACCTCGCCGAGGACGCCGTAGAGGGCGTCTTGCTGGGTGCGGTAGTCCAGGACGGGGAGGTCGGTGCGCAACCGGCCCATGGTCAGGCGGTGTCGGCTGTGGCGGATGCCGATGGTGACGGTGGCCCGGGCTGCCGCGGTGAGGGCTGCCGCGGCGCCGGTGGAGGCGTTGGAGGAGACCGAGAGGGAGCGCACCAGGCGTCGGTCCGGGTCGCCGAGGGGGTCGGAAAACTCGCCGTCGGGCGCGATGGAGGCGTCGTCGCGGAGCCAACCGTCGTAGGGGACACGGGTGTTGTCGAAGGTGACGAGGGCGTAGTTCAGCGGGACCGAGGTGGTCTCGGGGAGTTCGGTGATGTGGATGCCGTCCGTGATCCGGTCGGCGTCGCGGACGCGGACCGCGAAGGGGAACACCCCACACTCCTGGCCGGCGAGGAGGAGGCGGGCGTAGACGATGGCCATGTGGGAGCGGCCCGTGCCGGCGACGTGGGACATGAACTTGGCCGCGGTGGGGTCGGGGGTCCGTAAGGTGAACTCCCTTGTGGCGGGGTCGAATCGGGCCTCGGTGCGGGTGGCGAGGTGGCTGTTGCCTCGGCCGACCTCGGTGATCATGATGGAGCCGAAGGTCTCGTGCCGGTCGACCTCGTCCATCAGCGGGTCCAAGTAGGGGCCGGGCCCGCCGAGTTCGGTCATGGCGGCGACGCACACCGCGTACTGCACGGTGCCTGCGAGGAAGAGGGGTGGGTCGACGGTGGCGGACCATTCCAGTGCGGCGAGGAGTCGGGCCGGGTCGTGCTGGAGCGCGTTCGCTCCGCCCACCCACTCCCCCAGGGCGCGCAGCCGGTCGTAGGTCCGGGTGTGGCGTTCGGGGCCGCAGGGCGGTGCGGACCGTTTGAACGGCGGGGTGTCGAGCAGGCCGTCCAGGGCGTCGACGTCGGCGTGATTGTCGCCGTGGAGGAGTCGCCGGAGCGGGTGCGCGGTCTCGGTGGCCGCGTGGTCGGCGGTCATGCGGCGGGGGCGGCGCGCAGCAGGGTGCGCCGGGCCTGGCCGTCCTCGATGGCGAAGACGAGGGCGGGGCGGAAGGCGTGCAGGTCGATGCGGACCCGGCTGCACTCCTGCCCGGCCTGTCGGACCCGTACTTCCGCGCTCAGCGGGATCTTGTCGTCCTCGGCCGGGCCGGTGCGGGTGAACGTGCCCGTCAGGAGGGTGGGCAGCGGGAACACGAACCGGCTGAACTCGAAGGCGCTGGCGTGCATCACGGCGTAGTAGGGGGGATGGCCGGCGGGTGGGAGCCAGATCTCCGACACCGCCCAGGTGACGAGTTGGATCGACGCCTCGATGAGGAGCATGCCGGGTACGTGCTGCTGGTCGGCGGTGTGGTCCCGGAGCATCTCGGTGTCGTTGACGACGGCCAACTGCGCCTGGAACGCGTCGCCTTCGACGTGTGCGTCGCCGATGAGGACGTTGTCGCGGCTGTGCTTGAGGACGCTGTGCCGGGGCACGGCGTTCGGCGGCCGGCCCTCGGGGAGCACGGAAGCGCCGTACGCCTTGAGGAGTTCGGAGGTGAGGTCGCTCCACTCGGTGTCGTCGACCCCGAGTCCGGGGCGGATGCGCAGCGGGTTGTCCTGGTCGGGGGGCCGGCGGCGCAGTCGGTCGCGGAGTTGGGCCGCCGTGGTGAAGTCCGGCTGGACACTGGCGTGTTGGAAGGACTCCCCCACCACCCACTGGTGGAGGGGCTCGTCGTCCTGATGGAGGGACTCGTCGTCGTTCAGGTCCGACGACTGCGTCTGATCGTCCGTCATCTGTGGTTCCTGCTCTCGCAGTTGAGGGTCTCGGGACGGGCGCTTACGGGGTCAGGCGGCGAAGGGTGAGGCGGGCTTGGGGATGCCGGCGAGGCCGCCGTCCGGGACCGAGACCCCGCCGTCGCAGACCAGGGCGTGTCCGGTGACGGACGAGGCCGCGGGCGCGGCCAGGAAGAGCGCGGCGGCGGCGACCTCCGTGGGCGTCAGCCAACGGCCTTGCGGTACATGGCTCATGAGCCAGTCCGAGAGCGGCGCGTGCCGCTGCATCGGCTCGGTCATGTCCGTGCGCACCCAGCCGGGGCACAGGGCGTTGACCCGGATGCCCTGCCGGGCCCAGCCGACGGACAGCGAGCGCATCAGGGAGAGTTGGGCGGCCTTGGTGACGGCGTACGCCTCCATCGCGGGCGTCGCGATGAGTCCGGCCACGGACGACACCAGGACGACGGCCGCCTTCGGGGAGGCGGCCAGGTGGGGGTGAGCGGCGCGGCACAGATCGACGGTGGCACCGATGTTGACGGCCAGTAGCGGGTCCCACTCGGCGGAGCTGCTCTCGGCGAAGGGGACCAGGTACGAGGTGCCGGTGTCGTCGGCCGGGAAGACGCTCGCGTTGTGGATGAGGATGTCGAGGCCGCCCAGCCCGGCGACCGTCTCGTCGACCAGGCGCGCGGCCGTACCGGAGTCGGCGAGGTCACCGCACGTGATCACGGTCTGCCGCCCGAGCTTGCGCACCTCCTGCTCGGCGTCGTGCAGCGCGTCGTCGCTACGGGCCGCGAGCGCGACATCCGCACCGGCCTCCGCGCAGGCGACCGCGATGGCACGGCCGATACCGCGGGAGGCGCCGGTCACGAGGACGCGGGCGCCGTCTAGGCGGAAGAGGGGGGCGAGGGGGCCGAGAGTGGCGGGGTGGGCGGAGTTGGCCGAGTCGGTGGAGTCGGTGGCGGTGGACGAGAGGGGCTCGGTCACAACTGGGCTCCTTCGGTGCGGGGGTTCGCGGTGCGAGAGGCTTCGGTGCGGGGTGTTTCGGCGAGGGTGCTTCGGTACGAGGCGCTGTGGTACGGGGGCTTCACTACGAGGGCGCTTCGGTACGAGAGGCATCGGTGCAAGCGGTGTCGGTGCGAGGGCATTCCGTACGGGGAACTTCGGCGCGAGGCGCTCCCGTGCGAGGGGCATCGGTGCGAGGGTCTTTCCTGCGAGGCGCTACGGTTCGGGGGCTTCGGCCCGAGGCGCTCCTGTGCGAGGCGCTCCCGTACCGGCAACTTCCTTGCGAGGGGCCTCAGTTCGGGGTGCCGGGACGGCGCCGTGCTGCCGTGCCCTGGTCCAGGTCAGGACCGTACTCCCCCAGGTCAGACCGGCGCCGAACGCCGTGACGAGCACCCGGCTGCCGGTGCGCAGCCGCCCGTCGTGGTCCGCGCTCGCCAGGGCGTACGGGATGGAGGCCGCGCCGATGTTGCCGACCTCGTGGCCGATGATCACCACCCGGTCCTCGGGGACTCCGGCGTCGGCCGCGGCACGCCGTAGAAGGAGGGGGTTGGGCTGGTGGGAGATCAGCAGGTCGACGTCCGACAGACGCAGGCCGTTGCGGTGCAGGGCGTCACCGAGGACCTCCGGGAAGATCCGCAGAATGAAGTCCCGTACGGCCTTCCCGTCCATGTGGACCTTGTGGCGCCGGTCGGCGAGGGTCTTCGGGGAGGCGGGCAGTCGGCTGCCGCCGGCCGGGATGAGGACGTCGCCCGCCGCGGTACCGTCCGACCCCAGCCGGATCGAGGCGAACCCGGTCCCTCCCGGAACCGGCCCGAGGATCGTCGCCGCCGCTCCGTCGGCGAACAGCACCGCCGTGGCCCGGTCGGACGGGTCGACGAAACGGGAGTAGACCTCGACGCCGACCACGGCGGCATACCGTTCGCCGGTGCCGGAACGGAGCCAGTCGTGGGCGACCCGGGCGGCGAACAGCCAGCCGGAGCAGGCCGCCGCCACGTCGAAGGCGACCGCCCGGTCAGCGCCCACCAGTGCCTGGACCCGGCACGCGGTCGACGGTCCCAACTCGTCGGGGGTGGAGGTGGCGAGGACGAGCAGACCGAGCGCGGACGCCGGGAGACCGGCCGCGGTGAGCGCCTTCCGCACGGCCTCGGCGGCGAGATCGGAGGCGGCCTGATCGGGCCCCGCGATGTGCCGACGCAGTACGCCGGTCCGCTGGACGATCCAGTCGGGGTCGACGCCGGCCGCCTCGGCGACCTCGTCGTTGGTCAGGATGCCCTCGGGTAAGCACGTGCCGGTGGCGAGGACGCCGATGCTCGGCGCTGGGGACACCGTGTACCTCCAAATGGCTTGCGCGGTTCGCGAGTTCGCCGGAATCCGTACGCACGGTCGGCTTCCGCCAGATTGCCCGCCGGGCACGATGTCCAGCAGGGCGCGAAGGAAGGGGTCGAAGCACTCGCGGAATTCGGTTTACACCCCCCGCGATTCCGAACACCCCAATTCACGCTGATCCACGCCGATTCACCACGGGATGCCGTGCAACACACGGGAATGTTGAGCGTGTTGAATCCGGCTTGCGCGAACTTCGCAAACCTCTAGGGTCAATTGCGGTGCCGAACTCGCCGCCGGCCAGCGAATTTCTTCACGAGCCCCGGAACGCAGAAATTCCTGAGCCACCCAGCCCGTACGACAACAGCCGGACCACGCCCAACAGTTCATGCCCGGGGACTCACCACCCCCATGGGCCGCTCCGCCGAGGCTTCGATCACCCGTGAGGATCCGGCCGGCGTTCCGGACCGGCGCCGCCGACCACCACGCTGTAGGGCAGGATCGTCACCACCACGGACGGCAGTTCCTCCAGGGCGCGGGCGATGCGTTCGGCGGTGCCGCCGTGCAGGAGGCGGCCGAGCACGGTGGTGTAGGTGCGGCGGGCGATGAGCAGGGTGAGCGCGGTGTGGCCGTCGGCGGTCTCGCGGGCGGCGAGTTCGGTCAGGGCCCGTTCGAGTCGGCGGTCGGGGCAGTCGACGAGTTCCAGCGGAACATCGGTGGTTCCTACGGCCTCCCAGCGCGCCACCAGATGCCGGGCCCGTACCGCGTCGACCGCGACGTGTACGGCCCGCACCTCGTCCGGCCTCAACTCGTGGGCGTAGCGCAGCGCGTGGAAGACGGCCGGGTCGACGGCGTCGACGAGGACGCACACGACATGGCGGCGTCGGCGTGGCCGGTCGCTCTGGCCGGCGGGCGGGAGTGACTCCACCTCGGCGGCCTCCGCGCGGTATTCACGGTTGATGCGGATCAGGGCCCACACCCCGAGCGGGAAGACGACCACGACCAGCCACGCGCCCTCGGTGAACTTGGTGACGGCGAAGATCAGCACCACGAGCGCCGAGACGACCGCCGCCGTCGCGTTCACCGCGATCTTCCAGCGTCGGCCGGGTTCACGACGGCGTGCGTGGTGGACGGTCAGTCCCGCGCCCGCCATGGTGAACGCGGTGAACACGCCGATGGCGTACAGCGCGACGAGCCGGTCCACGTTGGCGTCGGTGACCAGGAGCAGCGCGAGGGCGACCACGGCGAGGGTGATGATGCCGTTGGAGAAGGAGAGTCGGTGCCCGCGCCGGGTCAACTGCCGTGGCAGGAAACGGTCTTCGGCGACGAAGCTGGCCAGGTAGGGGAAGCCCGTGAAGGGCGTGTTCGCGCCGGTGTAGAGGATCAGCGCGGTGGCGAGCTGCACGAACACCAGCCCCGCGGTGCCGAACACCCCGCTGCCGAAGACGAGTCGGGCCTCCTGCGCGATCACGGTCGGCGTGCCGTCGGTGTACGGGACGGCGTGGGTGAGGTGGGCGAGACCGGACACACCGAGCACGAGGACGCCCAGGACACAGCTCATGGTGACGAGCGCGCGGCGGGCGTTGCGGCCCTGCGGTTCGCGGAAGACGGAGATGCCGTTGGAGATCGCCTCCAGGCCGGTGAGCGAGGAGCCGCCGTTCGCGAAGGCGCGCAGCACCATGAACAGCGACGCCCCGTACAGCCACCCGTCCCCCAGCGTGCCGAGCGGCACGACACCTTGCGCGTGGACGTCGGCGTGCGGCAGATCCCCGAACCCCCAGCGGGTCAGGCCCACGGCGAGCATCAGTCCGACCGCGGCCATGAACAGGTACGCGGGCACCGCGAACACCCGCCCCGCCTCGCGCAGGCCGCGCAGGTTGCCGTACACCAGGATCAGCACCACCCCTACGCTGACGGGGAGTTGGAGGTGGTCGAGGCCGGTCCAGCCGTTACCGACGAGGTGGGCGAGCGAGATGAGCGCGTTCGTGCCCGCCGAGACCTGGACGGCGACCGTCACGACGTAGTCGACGAGCAGTGCTACGGCGGCGACCTGGGCGACGTCGGGGCCGAAGTTCTCCCGGGCGACGACGTAGGAGCCGCCGGCCCGGGTGTAGATCGTGACGACGTCGCTGTAGCAGAGCGTCAGCAGCACCAGGATCAGCAGGATCGCGCCCGTCACCGGCATCAGCAGCGTGAAGGCTGCGACCCCGACCACGGGCACCAGGACCCGCAGCATCTCCTCACTGCCGTACGCCGACGAACTGATGCAGTCCGAGGCGAGCACCCCGAGCGCCGTCCGGTTGTCCAGCTTCTCCCGCTGAATGCGCCCGGTGACCAACGGCGGCCCGAGCAGCCGGCGCTTGAGACGGTAGGAGAGCGGCTCGGGGAGGTACTCGGGGGGCGGCTGGGGCGACTGGGAGTGGTCGGACGCGTCCGGGGCGGGTACGGCGGGGTCGGTCATGGGGCCATCACACCCGGACTCGCGACGGCATCTGTCGAGGATCACCCGTGAGGTCCCTGAACTGCACCCGGCCGGGGGGACGGTGATCCTTGGGACAGGCGGGACGGAGGCGGACGGGGCCGCGCACGGTGGGTACGTGATCACGGCGTCCCGTGCCCTGGCGGTCGCGACCGGAGTGTGCCGGACAGGCTTCTTGGCACTGACTTGCCAAGCTTGTCGGATCGACGCCGAGTCACTATTTGTTCAAGCCGAGGCGCTATTTGATCAAGTGGAAGTCGGGATGGCGCAACCAGGCTTCCAGGAACTCCGCGTCTCCGACGTGTCGAAGCCACCGCCCACCGCCGCAGGTGTCGTAGGAAACCTCCGTGACTCTTCCCGGGAGCGCTGATGCCAGCGCTCTCGCCCGGGCCAGGACTGCTTCGTTCCCCGTGCCGTCTCCTCCGATGGGGTGGCCGTTCAGGAGGCCGTCGAAGTCGATCAGCGCGCCGAGTCTGCGGGCGAGAGCCAGCGTCAGGTGGCCGAGCAGTACGTGGTTCGTCGCACCCGAGCAGGCGGCGCCGACCACCAACCCGTGTACCGGTGGACGACAGAAGGCTGAATAGTCCTCGTCCTCCGCGGGCACCCCGTCGTCCTCCGACAGGAAGAGCACGCCCACTCCGGTCGGATCGAAGTCCCGCAGACCCAGGGCGGAACCATCTCGTACCCAGAAGTCCACGTGGCCGTCGGCCCTGGTCTCCACCGGTTCACAGAAGGTCTCCAACCACGGGACCACACCGGCCAGGAGGTCCGCGACATCGCACGGTTCGAAGAGCCACAGCCCAACTACCGGTCCCGACATGCCACCCCCAGAGACTCGTGGCTCAGGCGCCACCAAGCCCTGGTTCTACCAGGTCGTGGTGGCAGACACCCGATCATTTCGGGGACGCGGAATCGCCCAGGATCGATTCCAGGGCTGAGACAACCCTCGCCGAATACAACGGCTGCTGGAGCTCATCCGGGGAACTGTCACTGGTGACTGCGATGATCGCCCTGACTGGCGTGAGCCCACCGGTATCGCAACTCCGGGGTGGTTTCGAATGGATGCGTGGCGGGAGCTTTCCGTGCTGGTGGACTGGTGGAGGAGCGGCTGAAGACGGTGTCGTCCGGCGAACGTGGGGTGTTCGCCGCCGGCGTCGCGGAACGCCTGATGCTCCGACACCAGGCACTGCCCGAGGGCGAGCAGGCGCCGTTCACCGTGAGCCTGCGGCCTCTGCTGAATTCCGTGTGGGAGGGCGTCCTAGGCGACTCGACCGCCTTCGCGGCAGTCCGGCGGCCTATCTGTTCGGCTTCCAGGAACTCGCCGTCTGGACCAGCGGCCGGGCAGTCGAGTCGATCGACCAGCGCCTTGAGTACCTGGCTGAGCAGGATGAGGGCGAACTCCCCGTCGACCCGGACGAGGCGCTCGCCTCCGAACTTCAGCGACCGGCGACTACTGGGCGGCGGCCTCGCGGACTCAGGCGGGCTACGCGTCGTAGGTGCAGCGAGACGCAACGATGGCGCTGGATCTCGCCCTCGCTCTCGCTCTCGTCGCGCTCACACCAGCGAAGCAACTCCCGCGTCCACCGTGGAACTTCCGTCAGAAGAACGTGGGCCGGCGCGTGACGTACGGCTCCTCAAGGGAGTCGATCTCCTCGGCCGTGAGTTCGATGTCGAGCGCCGCGGTGGCGTCGGTGAGGTGGTGTGGCTTGGTCGCGCCCACGATCGGGGCGGAGATCACCGGGTTCTTCAGGACCCAGGCCATGGCGATCTGTGCCATCGAGACGCCGCGGGCCGAGGCGATGCGCTGGACGGTCTCGACGATGGCCCGGTCGCTGTCGAGGAAGATCGGGCGGTTCTGCTGGTCGGCCGTGCGGTTGAGTTCCGCGCGCAGTGTGCGGTTTCGGTCCGACCTCGGCCGAGGCGATCCTCGTGACCCGGCCGCCCGCGTAGACCACCGGGCCCGGTCCCCACACTACCCGGCATACGGCGAACACCTCGTCCATGGCCTTGCCGCGCTCCTCGAACGGGCGCACCCCGGCGGCCGCGTACTCGTCGAGGGACCAGCCGCTGCCCAGTCCCGCGACCACCCGGCCCCCGCTCGCCGCGTCCAACGTGGCCAGCGCTTTGGCGAGTTGGAAGGGGATGTGCAGCGGGGCGACCAGCACGGCGGTGCCCAACCACATCGGGCACGTCCCTGCCGAGGTTGTACTGCCGATTCTGCGGGAGACCGATTCCGAGCCGGGTGGTCGTGCCGGTGCCCTCCTGTGTGGTTGGCCGTGCGATCAAGTCGGCGTTGCCTGGGTTGGGTTGGGCGGCATGCGGGCCGCCGGTGCTACGGCCGCGTTCTGGCGGTTCGGTGAACTCCTCGGCCAGGCACCCGCATTGGTGCGGCGCCCGCGCTCTCCGCGCCGCCAAAGTTGCCCACACGGCTTAACTCGGCCAGTAAGGCGGCAGATTGACGGGCTGTCAGTGGCGGGACAGCGTGGTGCGCAGGTACGTGGCGGCGGGTGATGCGCGGGCGGCGGTACCCGCGCACCACCCGCCGGGAAACGGTTGGCTCAGTGCTTGTTGACAGCCGACGCCCAGTCGAGGTTCACGCCCATGTCGGAGTACATCTTCGAGTAGCCGACGAAGCAGTTGAACGTCGTGACCTTGCCGTTCTTCAGGTACCAGAAGTCGGCGGTCGGCGCGTCGACCTTGTGGCCGTTGCCCTTGACGAAGCCGCCCGTGGGCGCCGGGAGCTGCCCGTCGAACGTGCCCTGGATCGACAGCTCGATGCTGACGGTGTCGCCGTTCACGGTGATGCGCTTGAGGTCACGGTGAACGTCGGAGAAGAGGCCCTTCATGTAGGGCAGCACGCTGCCGAGCGCCTTACCCCGGTAGGCCTGGCCGGCGACCATGTCGTTGAAGACGCCGTCCTTGGTGAAGCTGCTGACGAACGTCGGGACGTCGATGTGGCTGCCCTCCGCCACGTAGTAGTCACGCAGCACGACCGCGAGGTTGGCCTTCTCGTGCTTGGTCAGGTGACGGTCAGTGAGCGGCAGCTTCGCCAACTGGCGTGCCGTCAGGGTCGGAGCCGCCGAACTGTCTTGCACCGCCGCCTTGTTATGGACGGGACTCGCGGCCTGTGACGGCACGGCGGCGATGGAGAGACCGCCCAGGATCGCTATCGCGGTCGCGGCGGTGATCGACTTCCGGCTGATCAGCTTCATGACGTATTCCTCCAGGTTCGCCGACAGGGTCCGAGGTCCGTCGCAACGGCCTCGACTCCCTGCGAGCTCTTAGTAAATCAAACGCTGGCTTGACTTTATGAACGGCGATGCAGACCTGTCAAGCGACTGTTTGAATTGCGTGATTGGGCGACCCCGGAGGCCCGGCGGGACCGCATCCACCCGCGAGGCGGCCGCTTGACAATGTACTCAAGCAACCGCTTGAATACCTGCCATGACCAGGGTGGAAAAGACGGACCTGCGCCGCGAGGCCGGTCAGCGCACGCGGGACGGTCTACAGGCTGCCGCCCTGGAGTTGCTCGCGCAGCGAGGCCAGGACGGCCTGACGCTCCGCGAGATCACCGAGCGCGCCGGAGCCAACGTCGCCGCGGTGAGTTACCACTTCGGGTCACTGAAGGCGCTGTGCGACTCCGCGATCGAGCACGCGCTGGAACGGTATCTGGACGCGCAGATGCAGGCCATCGACTCCCTTGGCTCCGCTCCGACCCTCAGGGAGGTGGCGGCGGCGTTCGCCGGGCCGATGGTGCGCGCGATTTCCGCCGGTGGGCAGGATCTGGCCGTGATGCGGACCGTGGCGCGGGTCGGCATCGAACCGCCTCAGGGGTGGGAGCGGCTGACCGCCAAGTTCGTCCAGAGTCGCCGGGATGTCCTTCGGGTGCTGACGCCTCACGTTCCCGGAGTCGACGAGCAGGAACTGATCTTCCGTACGCGCTGCGCGGCCGGCCTGCTGAACTGGCTCGCCCTCGCACCCATCGGCACCGAGCTGGCCGCCATGTCCGCCGAGCAGATCGAGCGGCAGTTGGTGCCCGTGGTGGCCGGGGCGTTCCGCGGGGACGGCGGCGGCTGAGGCCGACGTGCGGGGCGACGGGTGAGGGGGTCGAGCGCCATGCGCCGGATCCCGCCCGATCCGTCGTCCCGCACGACCTCGAAGTCGGGTACCCGGCAGGGCCGTTGTGGAGCAGCCGTGCGGTTCAGCCCGTCGTGGGGCACCGGGCCGGCCGGGCAGATCGTGGTTCGGATGCCGGGGAACGTGCGGGGGAACCTCGCTACCTCCATCCAGCGGATCCAGGACCAGCTTGATCCGCCGGGTGGAGGTGTGGGACTCCCTACCCTCGGTGCCGAGTTCCGCGGCCCAGAACCGGGCCTTGCCCCCCGGCGTCGCCCTCCTTGCCCACGGAGAGGGCCAACTCCGGCTCGACCGGGCCGAGTTCGAAGCGCGGGCCCGAAGTCAACGTACGACAGTCCGTCGTCAGACACCGGTGGCGATGGTCCCTCTCTCAGGGTCCGCTCAGCCCTCGTCCTTCTGCCACGGTGTGACCTCAAGCTTTCCGGTGGTTCCGAGGTCGAGGTTCGGGGTCACGATCACCGGGTCGGCACCGGCCTTCGCCCGGACCCGTACGTAGGGCACGTTCACCGGCGTTCCGAACTCGGTGGTGTTGTGCCAGACCAGGCTGGCGGTCGCCGACTCGCCGGGCCCGAGTGTGACGGGACCGGACGGCTTGTCGTCCACGCTGCCGGGGGTGACCTCGCCGCCGCTGTCCAGGATCTTGACGCCGTCGACGTGCTTGAGGTCGTCGTCCAGGAGTTCCAGCACCGGGTGGCCGTCGACGCCGTAGTCGCGCTTGCCGCAGTTGTCGAGATGCAGGCCCACCACGCGCAGCCCCATGGCCGCGTCGCCCTGGTCGGCGCTGACCCGGATCCCGGAGGCGGGGCACGTACCCGGTGCGGCCGGCGCCTCGCTCGATGGGACCTTGTGCACTTCGAGCACCTTGGCCTGTGTCACCCGCGGCGTGCTGGGCGGCAGTTCGCCGGCACGGACCGTGCCCCGTACGGTCTTTCCGGGGCCGACGTCGCGGACGGTCGCGGTCTGGTTGGCCATGGCCCCGCCGTCGGCGCTCATGAAGGTGATGATGACCGAGTAGGTCAGGGTCTCGGTGCCCTTGTTGGTGACTTCGTAGGCGGCAACGATCCCCGAGTCCCTGGCGGGGGTGTCGGCGGAGGCGGAGTGGCTGCGGGTGGGCGAGGGGGACGGCGACGGGAGGGTCAGGGAGGTGACCCGTACACCGTCCTTGCCCGGATCGGCGACCTGCGTGCGGGACGGCGACGCGGCCACGCCGGCACCGGTGTTCCCGGAGCCCGCGCGCTCCGTCCCGCAGGCCGTGAGCAGCAGAGCGGTCGCCGCGAGAGCCGACAGGAAGGGGGCGGTGCGGGCGAGGGCCGGGCGGGGTGCGGCAGGTCTGGGCATCCGGTCATCTGATCAGCGTGTGCGCCCCGCGCATGTGATGGAGGCCATAATTCCGGTCACAAGGCTGTCACAAGTTCGGTGAGGGCGGGGGCAGTTGGGTGTGTCCGGCTGCCGTGACATCTTGGCGGACTGCCCGCTCACCCGGAGCAATACGCTCCGCGACACCCTCTCCATGGACCGTGGCCGCCTCAGGCGAAGTCCGCTGCGGTGATGCCGTCGGGATGTCCGGACGGCCATTCCACCAACTCGATCCGGTAACCGTCCGGGTCCGTGAGCCACGACGTCCTCGGGCCGTGCGGGCCGCCCGGGTATTGGAGGGGTTCGGGCTCCAGGCCGGCTTCGGTCAGCGTCTCCAGGGTGGTGGTCAGTGTGTCCACCTGGATCGCGAGGTGGTCGAAACCGCTGCCCACGTCGACCGGTCCGTCGTCGGGGCGGTGGACCAGTTCGAGCGAGGCGGCCGGTTCGCCGGGGAAGCTGAGGATCACGAGGCGAGCCCCGTCGCCGATCTCGACCCTGCCCAACTCGCCGTAGCCCAAGGCAGTGTAGAAGGTGAGCGAGCGGTCCAGGTCGGTGACGCGGTAGGAGACGAAGAGGGTCTTCACGCGGCCTCCCCCGGTCGGCTTACCCGGTAGCGGAGGTGAGTGACGTCTCGGTCCTCAAGCCGTCGGACGAGGTCGAGTTCGATGTGATCGGCACCGAGGTGGTCGAAGAGCCGCCGGCCGTCCCCGAGGAGGACCGGGATCAGGTGGATCTCCATCTCGTCGATCTGCCCGGCTCGGAGAAGCGCTTGGGCCGCGCCCGCGCCATGGACCATGACCGGCCGATCCCCTGCGGCTGCGCGAGCTTGACGGGCGCAGTCGTCGACGTCGGTGACGAATCGCGCGTGGCCGGGTGGCACGTCCCCGTCGTCCACCTGGTGGGTGAGGACGAGGATCGACACGCCGTCGTGGTGGTCGCCCTGCCAGCGCCCGGCGAGTTCGAAGGTCCGCCGGCCGGAGATCACCGCGCCGGTCGCCAGTGCCTCGCGGTAGACCTGGCCGCTGGGACCGTCGGATTTCCGGTCGTCGAGCCAGTTGAAGAGCCGTCCGCCGTCGCGTCCGAGCTCCTGGCCCGGCCGATCGTCCGGACCGGCGATATAGCCGTCGAGCGACATCGACATGTACAGCCGAATCGGATTGCTCATCCTGGCCTCCGTCTCTCCTCCGTGACACCGGGATCCGGTGTCTCCTGATCCGCCGACGAGGCGGTCATGTCACGGGGGAAGACTTCAGGCAACCGGCAAACTCATCGGCCCGACCGGCCGACCCTGCTGCCGGGCCACGCAGGAGGTACGAGTCACCGCGGGAACTCACATCCCATAACCGAATCTCACGACCGACGACCGACGGTCCGGTCAGACGGCCTTGACGACGGTGCCGGTGTCTTCGAGCGCGGTGACCTCGTCGGCGGGCGCCGCGGTGTCGGTGACGAGGGTGTGCAGGAGGGTGGACGGGCCGACGTAGGCGTAGGCGGTGTGGCCAAGTTTGCTGCCGTCGGCGGCGACGATGATGCGACGCGTGGCGGCGATGCCGGCCTTCTTCACGGCCGCGTCGTCGAGGTCGTAGGCGGTCAGGCCCTGCGCCGCGCTGAGACCGCAGCAGCCCATGACGGCCGTGTCGAAGCGCAGTGCGGCGAGGGACGCGAGGGCGAGGGGGCCGGTGAGGGCTCCCTCGGCGCCCCGGGGCTGCCCGCCGGGCACCATCAGCGTGGCCGGGCCAGGACTCTCCCCGAACACGTGGATGGCCTGCAACGACAGGGGCATCACCGTGACCGGTCGCCGGCGCAGCAGGTGGGCGATCTCCAGGCAGGTGGTGCCGCTGTCGAGGAGGACGGTCTCGCCGTCGGCGATGAGCGAGGAGACCTCGGCGGCGATGCGGCGCTTGGCGTCGACGGCCTCGTGGGCGCGCAGCGCGAAGGGCGGCTCCTCGCCCCTGAGCAGCAGGGTGCGCGCGCCGCCGCGGACGCGTTCGAGGACGCCCTGCGCGGAGAGCGCGTCGAGGTCGCGCCGGATGGTCATCTCGGAGGCGCCGGTCAGTTCGACGAGATCCTGGACCGTGACCCTGCCCGATTCCCTGACGGCCTGCGCGATCGTCCCGTGCCGGTCGGTGTTGCTGCTCATACCGCGATTGAACACCAACCAAAACGAACATTCAATGTGTGCGAAGAGACAGTATTCAATCGCCTCAGATGTTCGTTACCGTGGTCGTCATGAACGATTCGCTCCGAGGAGCCCGCATAGCGACCTTTGTCTACTTCAGCCTGTGCGGCACTCTGATGGGCACCTGGGTGGTGAACATCCCCGCCGTCGAGGAGCGCGTGGGCATCACGCACGCGACGCTCGGCGGGCTGCTGGTGCTGCTGGGCCTGGGCGCCTTCATCGGCATGCAGGTGGCCGGGCGGCTGACCGACCGTCTCGGGGCGCGCGTCGTCGTCCCCGCCACCGGCGTGCTGTGCAGCGCGGCCCTGGTGCTGCCCGGCCTCCCCCGGGACCCGTGGACGCTGGCCGGTGCCCTGCTGGTCTTCGGATTCTGCAACGGCTGCCTGGACGTGAGCATGAACGCCCACGCCGTACACGTGGAGAAGGCGTACGGCCGACCCGTCATGTCGGCCTTCCACGCCACGTTCTCCGTCGGCGGCGTCCTCGCCGCGCTCGTCGGGGCGGCTACGGCGAGCGCCGGTCTGAGCCCGGCCGCGGGCATGGCCGCCATGGGAGTCCTGGGGATCGTAGTCGCCCTGGTGTCGGCGCGGGCCCTCCTGCCGGCCGCGCCCACCACCGCCGACACCGACCCGGGTGAGACGGTCCAGCACACACCGGCGATCGACCGCCGCAGCACCCGCAGGCGCATCTGGATCCTCGCCGTCCTCGCCCTGATGGTCATGCTGTGCGAGGGAGCCGCCAACGACTGGAGCGCGCTGCACCTGAAGGACGTCCTCGGCGCACCCGCGAGCACCGCCGCCTTCGCCTACGGCACCTTCGCGGCGACGATGACCATCGGACGGCTCCTCGCCGACCGTCTCGTCACCCGGTTCGGGTCCATGGCGATCCTGCGCCACGGCGCGACGACGGCCGCGGTAGGCATCACGATCGTCACCGTCTCGCCGTGGATATGGGCCGCGTTCGCGGGGTGGGCGCTGTTCGGTCTGGGCCTGTCCGGCTGTGTCCCGCAACTCTTCAGCGCGGCCGGGCACGCCGACCCCGCCGCCGCGGGAGCCAACGTCTCCCGTGTCGCCGGGCTCGGCTACGTCGGCATGCTCGCCGGTCCCGCCGCCATCGGCTGGCTGACCCACGTCGTCGCCCTGAACCACGCCTTCGTCCTGCTGATCCTGCTGTGTGCGATCACCGCCGTGGCCGCCGGGATCCTGCGCACCGGAGCAGACCGCACGCCCGAGTTGGCAGCGAGCGGCAGCTGACACGCCCCTCGGAATCCGGAGGAACCCCGCCCATGTCCACCGACCGCAGCATCGTCCTGTTCGACCTCTTCGGGGTCATCGCCCGCCACCAACGCCCGGACGCCCAGGGCAAGATGGCCGCCCGCTGCCACACACCCACCGACGCCTTCACCATGGCCTACTGGGACTGCCGCCCGCCCTACGACGCTGGTCGGCAGTCGGCGTCCGAGTACTGGACCGCCGTACTACGACGGCTGTCCCTGTCCGCCGACGCCGACGCCGACGCCGACATGATCGAGGAACTGCGCCTCACCGACATCGACAGCTGGTCGCGGGTCGACGACCGGATGGTCGCCTACGTCCAGTCCCTCCGCGATGTCGCCGAGGTCGCCCTGCTGTCCAACATCCCGGCCGACCACGCGGACGCCTTCCTCGCCGCGCAACCCTGGCTGCACCGTCTGGACCACGTCGCCTTCTCCGGAAAGATCGAGGCGGCGAAGCCGGACCCGGCAGCCTTCCGTCACTGCGTCGTCGCCATGCGGGCCGCCCCGAGCGACTTCCTCTTCGTCGACGACCGAGAGGAGAACGTCGGCGCCGCGCGGGCCATGGGCATGAACGGACACGTCTTCACCGGTCGCGACGAGTTGGCGGCGGTCATGGGCACATGGTTGACGACCCGACGGCCCACGGGGAACGTGCGAGGGCTGTGAAAGCGCCCGGCCCGTGCCACGGCCGTTGTCAGTGGCAGCGGCCAGACTGTGCCACATGACTTCGGTGACCGCACATGACTATGCCTGGATACGTTCTTCCAGGTTGTTCCGCTACGCGCTGGAGGCCGGGTACACCCTGACCCTGGTGCGCGGCGTCGCCCCGAGGGAGGTGCTGCGGGTGATGGCGGCGGAGCCCCAGGGCAGTTGCACGGGGGCGGACGCGTTGATCGAGCGGCAGGACGAACTGCGCGCCCCGGAGGACTACTCGGACGGGTCCTTCACGGCGGGGGCGTTCACCGTCCCGGGCGAGGGCGGTGACTGGACGCTCGTCCTGCACGTCGCAGAGGGAGGCACGGGGATGCAGTCGCGCTTCCTGGAAGCCTTGACGGACGACGGGTGCGCCGTGGTGCACTCCAGCAATGGCGGTAAGCCCATGCACTTTTTCCACTGGTACGAGAACGGGGAACTCCGGACCACCTTCGAGTGGCCCACGGCCAGGCACGGCAGCGCCCCCGATGCCCTCAACTCGGCTATGTGCGAGGTCGGTTACGTGCTCTCGGACGATGAGGACGAGACCAGCGAGCGTGTCGACACCACGGCGGCAGCCTTCGCCCTCGCCGAGCGGCTGACCGGGGTCCGGGTGACGGAGGAACTCCTCCAGGGCGCCGAATACCAACTCGGGCATGTACCCGAAGAACCCGTGGAGGAGTGGACCGGCATCGTCATCGACATCACCGACGCCTACGGGAAACGCCTCTACAAGGAATTCACCCGCGCCGAGATCGAGGGCGGGCAGGCCTGAGGCGCTGTGGACTGTCGGACCCCACCCGGTCCGACAGTCCACGCGAGCTGCGAGGCGGCTCGCCCGGCCCGGTCAGCCGAGCAGGGTGCCGCCCTTCACCGTGCGCGTCGAACCGCCGGCCAGGTGCGGGGGGAGGGTGCCGTCGGGGTCGCCGTCGGGCCACCAGGCGGTGAAGCGGCCGCCCTGGATCGTGGCCTCGATCGTGTGCCCGTGGTCCCGTACGGTGATGCCCTCGACGTCCGAACCCGCCCAGCCGACCACGGAGTTGAGCTCCTCGTCGCCGCCGTCCGAACCGGCCAGGCAGTAGGCAGACACGTCGCCGCGCGTGACCACCATCGAGGCGACCTTCCCGCGCAGGTCCGCGTTACTGATCACCGGATCGGCGCCGGTGCCGTTCAGGTCCGTCGCGTCCAGACACTGCCGGCGCATACCCCGGTTCGCGTTCAGCATCAGGTTGCGGGCGGTGCCGAACAGCCACGGCCGCGCGTCCTCGGGCAGCTCGCGCCGTCGGCGCCACGCGGCGAGGAACGTCTCACCGACGACGTCCTCGACGTTCATCGGATGCGCGCGACGGCGGACGAACCGCAGCGCGTCCTCGTAGTGCGCCAGGTACACCTCGGCGAACCGGGCTTCGGTGGCATGGGCATGTGCTTCCTTCCCTGGCGTCTGCCCCTACGTGTCCGGCGCGCACAGGGGTGCAACAGGCGTTCAGGAAGACCGTGTTGGAACTCAGCCGGGGTCACGCGTCCGGGGCGTCTCCCGGGTCCGGCCGGAACGGGCACTCGCCGGTGTGGGCCGTGTCGTCGAGGCCGCTCGGGGAACCGTCGGTCGGCGTCGCGCGCGTGTCGCCGGTCTCGTCCGTCGGCGGGGTGAAGGCGACGTTCAGGCGGGTCAGGCCGCGGAAGTTGAGGCTGCGCTGCCACTTCGGGGGCTCGGCTGTGTCGAGACGCAGGTCGGGGAGGCGGGTGAGGAGGGCCTCCAGGACGATGGTGCCCTCCAGCCGGGCGAGCGCCGCGCCGAGGCAGAAGTGCGGGCCGTGTCCGAACGCCATGTGCCGTCCGCCGGGCCGCTCGAAGTCCAGCACGTGAGGATCGGGGAACACGGCCGGATCCCGGTTGGCGGCACCGCACACCAGGAGCACCGTCTGCCCTTCGGCGATGGTGCGGCCCGCGAGGTCCAGGTCGTGCCGGGCCCGGCGCAGCATGAGCTGGACCGGGGCGTCGTAGCGCAGGAGTTCCTCGACCGCGGCGGGCAACAGGTCCGGCCGTTTGCGCAACTGCTCGGCCGCGTGCGGGTGGTGGAGGAGGGCGAGGGTGGCGTTGCCGATGAAGTGGGTGGTCGTCTCGTGGCCGGCGATCAGCAACAGGGCGCAGTTGGCGAGGAGTTCGTCGGGGTCCTGGTCGGTGCTCTCCGCCTGTGCGGTCACCAGGGCGCGCAGGCTGTCCGGGGCCGGCGGGGTGTCCGGGCCGGTGAGGAGTCCGCGGAAGTAGGCGAGCATGTCGTCCATGCTCTGCGAGGCCTCGCGGTTGCGGTCGGCGTCGAGCCGGGAGTTGCCTATGGCCTCGGCGATCGGCTCGGACCAGGCCGTGAGGGCGGGGCGGTCCTCCTGCGGTACGTCGAGGAGGTCGCAGATGATGGTCAGCGGCAGCGGGCGCGCGAGGTCCGCGACGATGTCCATCCGCCCGGTCGGCGCCGCCTCGTCGATGATCCGGTCGACGGCTTCGGTGATCCGGGCGCGGAGTGTCTCAACTGCCCGTGGGGAGAAGGCTTTACTGATCAGGCCCCGCAGCCGGGAGTGGTCCGGGGCGTCGTTGTAGAGCATCTGCCGGCTCAACACCCGGGCCAGCGGGCGCAGTTCCTCGGACACGGCCTCGATGTCGGGGTAACGCACCGAGGACAGCCCCGGGTTGCCCGTGGCGCTGCTGACCACCCCGTGCCCGGTGGCGATCCAGGCGCTCAGGTGACGGTCCCAGAAGAGCTCGTCGGTGGTGCGCAGCTCCTCGTAGAAGTCGTAGAGGCGCTCCTGGATCTGGGGTCGAAAGGCCGGCAGCAGCGAAGTCGTGGTGCGCATCGCGCCAGGCTAGATCATGTACGGACATGGACGAGTTGCCGTTCCGGAAACAGGCTGTGTCGGTTCGATTCGCTTGTCGCCGGCGCCGTCACGGGAGGCGTTTCTCGTCGGCTCCCCCGAAGCGCGTCTCGACGGTCGCGGCGACGACAGCCGCCGAAACCGCCAAGAGGCCGACGACGAGCGGCAGTTGGACGGTCACGCCCGTCAGGGAACCGGCCAACGCCGTTCCGGCCGAACCGGACGTGATCTTCAGGGCCGCGACCCAGATGAAGACCTGGCCGCGCGCTCCGCTCGGCGCGTACTCCGTGCGGGCCGCGAGGGTGGAGGCGAAGAAGAAGGCGTTGACGATCCCGGTGAGGGCGTAGGCCGAGACGGTCACGGTGAAGGCGGGGCTCGCGGCGACGGTGAGGAGACCGGCGACGACGCCCAGCGCGAGGCGGCGCATCAGCCGGTCCGGGTCGCCGGTGAGCGGGAAGACCATGACGGCTACGGACCCGGTGAGATTGCCGAGGCCGTAGGCGGCGGTCAGTACGGCCGCGGTGGCCGGTTCGACACCGAGGATCTTCATCATGTGGACCGCGGTGATCGGCAGGGCGGCGACGCTCAGGGCGACGATCATCGTCAGGTAGACGGTGCGCCGCAGCGGGCCGGTGCGGGCTATCAGCGCGAGGGTCGCCCCCGGCTTGAGGATCGCCGACCTGTCTCCACCGTGGGTCGGCGCGGTGAACGGCAGCAGCAGAACACCGCCCGCCGCCGCGGCCGCCCCCACCGCGAGGGCGAGAGCCGCCGCGGTGGGCGAGACCCACCCCGACAGCGCGGCCACCAGCGACGGGCCGACCGTGCCGCCGATGCCGTAGGTGGCCACGTCCCAGCCCTGCGCCCGCCGCTGCGCGCGCAGTCGTGGTCGCGGTCCGACGACGGCGGGCAGCCGGCTGCTGATACCTCCGGTCAGCAGCGGCCCGCAGGTGCCGGCCGCGGCCAGCAGCAGCCCGGTCACCACGGCGGGTGCGTGCCCGTATGCCAGTACTCCCGCGGTCAGCGCGGTGGCGTACAGCAGGCAGGCCGCCGCGATGACCTTCCGGCCGTCCCGGGCGAGGTCCAGCGGCCGGGCGACGAAGGGGCCGAGCAGGTGCGGGGCGGTGATGCAGGCGCCCAGGATTCCCGCGAGTGCCCCCGAGCCACCGGACGAGGTGACGAGCAGAACGACGGCGACGACCGCTCCCCCGTCGGCCGTACGGGCGAGGGCCGCGGCGACGACGTAGCGCGCGAGGCCGTTGCCGCGCCCGCCATCCCTGCCGCCCTTTACACCCCTGCCACCCTTTCCGAGCGAAGGCGGAACTTCCCACACCCTCCGCGTGCTTGATATGTGCTGCTCACCCATGTGCTGCTCACCCATGTGGTTCGTGCTCAGGAGGTGAGCCCGAGGGCGTCCAGAGCGGCTACGACCTCCTGGCGGGCGGTCTCGTCCAGGCCTCGCAGGGGAAGCGGCAGGTTCGGCTCTTCGGTCAGGCCGAGGTGGGAGGCAGCGGCGGAGATGACGCGCAGGCTGCCGTGGCGGCGGAAGAGGGCCCACAACGGTTCGAGTCCTGCGGACAGTTGGTCCGCCTGGTCCGCGTGACCGGCCTGGGCTGCGTGGGTGAGGGCGACGGCGGTCAGTGGAAAGGTGCCGCCGGTCACCGAATACCAGGCGTCGCAACCGGAGTTGAGGCCGCGGGCGGCCGTCCAGTCTCCGCTCACCCCGATGGTGACGGTGTCGGGGATCAGCGCGCGCAGCGCGTCGACGCGGAGTCCAGCCTCGTGCGGGTCCTCGGGCACTCCGGGGATCTTGATCGAGCCGACGTTCGGCAACTGTGCGATACGGCCGTGCAGTTCGTCGGTGAAGTGGACGTGCGTGGTGCCCGGGTTGTCGTAGACGCACAAAGGCACGGAGAGTTCGCGCGTGACGTCCTCGTACAGACCGAACACCTCGTCCTCGGTGAGCGGTTGATACGTCATCGGGGCGAGCAGCACTCCGGAGGCGCCCGCCTTCTGCGCGTCCTCGGCCAGTTCCAGCACGTGCGACGTACGCAGCGCGCCGATACCGACGATGACGGGAGTCCCGTCGGCGGCCCCCACCGCGATCTTCGCGGCCTGGGCGCGCTGCTCCCGGGTGAGGTAGGCGTAGCCGCCGGTGGAGCCGAGCGCGCCGATGGAGTCCACGCCTGCGGCGGCGAGGCGGGCGACGAGCGCCGCGTACGCCGCTTCGTCGATGCCCTGCTCGCCGGTGGGTGTGAGAGGGAAGGCGCTCAGACCGCGGAACATGATGGCTCCTTGAGTGAGGGGAGATAGAAATGGGCGGGCGAAGTGGGCAGGCAGATCATGTTGGTCAGGTGTCCGTCGAGCGCAACTCCGCTACGACCGCGGCGAGTTCGGCGGCGAATGCCTCGGCCTGCGCCTCGGTGACCGTGGAGGTGGTGACCCGGATCGCCCCTTGGTGGGCGGCCGGATCCGGTGCGAAGAGGTGACCCGGCCGCACCGCCCAGCCCCGGTGCGCGAGGGCCGCGACCACGGATCGTCCGTCGACGTCGAGTTCGACCCATGCGTTCAACCCGTCGGGCTGGTATGGGACTTCGATGCCCTGGGCGCGCAGCCGCTCGACGAGCAGGCCGCTGCGACGGGCGTAGAACTCGCGGGCGCGTTCGTGGAGTTCGTGGACCCGGGGATCCAACAGGAGTTCACGGGCGGTGTGTTGCAGCAGGCGGCTGACCCAGGTGGTGCCCGCGCTCAACCGCGCCTCCAGGCGTGCGGTGGTCTCGGCGTCGGCGGCGAGGAGGGCGAGACGCAGATCCGGTCCGAGGAACTTGGACACGGACCGGACCAACGCCCAGCGTGTACTGCCGGGTGGCGTGACCCGGTGGTACGGCCGCGCGGAGACCGCCGAGAAGTGGTCGTCCTCGATGACGAGAACCTGGGGGTGCTCGGCAAGGATCGCCCGGAGGTCGGCCGCCCGTTCCTCGGTGAGACTCGCGCCGGTCGGGTTGTGGGCGCGGGGCGTGCAGACGACCGCGCGGGCACCGGCCTCCAGGGCGGCCCGCAGCGCGTCGGGGCGCATACCGGCGCCCTCGACCGCGACGGGCGCGGAGCGGTAACCGCTCAGCCGCAGCGTCCCGATGCTCGCCAGGAAGCAGGGGTCCTCGATCGCCACCAGGTCCCCGCGGGTGAGGTGAGCGTTGAGCAGTCGCTCGGTGGCGTCCACCGCTCCGTGCGTCACCAGCGTGCGGAACGGCTGGTCGATGTCCTCGGCGAAGTCGGCGCGGGCCCAGGCGTCCAGTCCCGGGTCGATGGCGGGCGCGCCGTACAGCGGCGGGCTGTAGTCCCCGCGCCGGGCGGCGGCCAGGAGGTCGGGCAACAGCATCGGATCGGGGTTCCCACTTGCCAGGTCGACGCAGTCACCCCCGACACCGGCGGCAACACCCTCCCGCGCGAGCTGCGGCACCGCCGCGACCACCGTGCCGCCGCGCCCCCGCGTCTCGGCCACGCCCGCCTCGACAAGCCGCCGGTAGGCGAGGGCAACCGTGTTCCGGTTGACCCCCAACTCGGCCGCGAGCACACGTACCGGGGGCAGACCCGCCCGCGGCGCCAGCTCGCCCGAGGCGACCTGATCCCGCACGCTGCCCGCGATCTCGGCCGCGGTGGTGCCCTTGATGCCCACGTGATCAGCTCCGCTCGAACAGAGGATTTAGTCCTATGCCAAAGTTTGTCCTATGTCAAAGATACGTCATGGGTGGGCGCGGCGGTTCATGGGTTGCGGGTTCGGAGTGAGGGGGTGAGCGGATGAACGGGTGCGCGGTGAGTGGGTGAGCGGTGAGTGGGCGACTACGACCCGGCTACGACTCCACGCCCGCAGGGACCGCCCGCAGGCCCCGAACACCCTTGTGGAGCACAGCGGTTGCCTACCGCGCCACCCTCCGCTCGTCGGCCCTGAGCCCGCGCAGTGTCCACAGCCCGTACAGAGCCAACAGCGGCTTGACGACCACCCACTCGCCGGGGCGGTAGTCGTCCGCGCGCACCAGCCTCGCCGCGAGATCGGGGCGCTGCCGCCGCAAGTACGCACGGGCCTTGAGCGCATGCGCTGGTTGGGAGGCGATCTTGATGCGGTCCACGTCTTCAAGGAGTGGGATCACGTTCGTGATGTTCTCCCATCTCGTCGCGCTTTGGTCCTCCAGGAGCACCCTGCCGTCGAACCCCAGCACCGACTTCGCGTAGTCGGCCATCAGTTGGGCCTCCGCAACGCCTCTGCCGGGCGCACCGCCGCTGAAGATCACGCACGTCCCCCGCGCACCGTCGGCGGCGATGGAGCGAATGCCGGCACGGACCCGCCATCGGTTGATCACGTTCGCCGTCGCCTGGGGATTCCGGTATCCCAACACCACTACGGCCTCCGAACCGCCCTCGTTCCTCCCCACCAGAATCCGAGACCAGCGCCAGTTCAACCACTCACCCCAGGCCAGGGCCGCCACCCCGGCCATCGCCAGTCCTGTACTTCGCCGCATACGGCGACTCTAGGAGGAGAAGGCCGTCCCCATGTCAGATCTCACATCAGATCTCACGTCAGAACCTGCCGCCGAGCTCACGGCGTTCATGACGCGGTACGAGCAGGCCGCCAACGCTCACGACATCCATCGTGTGGCGCCGTTGATCGATGCGGATGCCGTCTATTGGTTCTCCGACGGTTCCCATCGGGGCCTGGGCGAGATCTCGGAAGCCATCGAGCAGACCTTCGCGGCCATTCAGGACGAGGTGTACGAAATCCGGGATCTTGAGTGGGTCGTCCTGGCCGCCGACCACGCCGTGTGCCGGTACCGCTTCTCCTGGACAGGGGTGGTCGACGGCCGGCCCCGGTCCGGACAGGGACGGGGCACGAACGTGCTCGTGAAACGGGAGGGTGGGTGGAAGATGCAGCACGAGCACCTGAGCTCCTGATCTGCGGATCCGCTCCCAGCCCGTCGAACGAGATTCTCGCCGAACGAGGTCAGCGCCAGCCCAGCTCCGGTGCCACCTGAGTCAGGATGCTCTCCAGCACATGGGCGTTGTAGTCGACCCCCAGCTGGTTCGGGACGGTCAGCAGGAGGGTGTCGGCAGCCTGGATGGCCTCGTCCTCCTGGAGCTGCTTCACCAACACGTCCGGCTCGGCGGCGTACGAGCGTCCGAAGATCGCCCGGGTCGTGTCGTCGATCATGCCGACCTGGTCCCGCGAGTTGCGGTCGTTGCCGAAGTAGGCCCGGTCCATGTCATCGGTCAGGGCGAAGATGCTGCGGCTGACCGACACCCGCGGCTCGCGCGTGTGGCCCGCCTCCTTGTACGCCTCGCGGTACGCCTCGATCTGCTTGCGCTGCTGGACGTGCAGCGGCTCGCCCGTCTCGTCGTCCTTCAGCGTGGAACTCTGCAGGTTCATCCCCAGCCCCGCGGCCCACACGGCCGTCGCGTTCGCGCTGGAGCCCCACCAGATCCGCTCGCGCAGCCCCTCGGAGTACGGCTCCACGCGCAGCATCCCCGGCGGGTTGGCGAACATCGGCCGCGGGTTCGGCCGCGCGAAACCCTCACCCTCGATGACCTTGAGGAAGGCCTCGGCGTGCTGGCGCGCCATGTCCGCGCCGGTCTCCCCTTCCGCGGGCGCGTAACCGAAGTAACGCCAGCCGTCGATCACCTGCTCCGGTGACCCGCGACTGATGCCGAGTTGCAGTCGGCCGCCGGAGATGAGGTCGGCGGCGCCCGCGTTCTCGGCCATGTACAGCGGGTTCTCATAGCGCATGTCGATCACGCCGGTGCCGATCTCGATCTTCGAGGTCCGTGCACCGATGGCCGAGAGCAGCGGGAACGGGCTGCCCGCCTGCTGCGCGAAGTGGTGCACGCGGAAGTACGCACCGTCCACGCCGAGTTCCTCGGCGGCGACCGCCAGATCGATGGACTGGTGCAGGAAGTCGGCGGCGGACCGGGTCTTGGAGTGCGGACTCGGCGACCAGTGACCAAAGGAGAGAAAACCTATCTTCTTCACACAGCCTGAAGCGTCCGGCGGCCACGATTGATTCCCCTGATTCCCCGCGCCCGAATGGTGTGACCAGGCCATCCGGCCGGTGAGGGGCGAACCGGACCGGAAGGCGGGGTTGTTGAGCGATCACACCTCGGGAGAGACTTCTACAGCACTGTAGATTGAAGCGTGTGGCCGGTACGCCGTAGCGGCCTCGCTCCCCGGGAGAAAGCAGACCTGATGTTCGGCTTGAGCGAACTGGCCGTGATCCTTCTCGTCGTCGTGGTCGTTCTCGGGATCAAGAAGCTGCCGGAACTGACGCGTTCGGCGGGCAAGGCGACCCGGATCTTCAAGAGCGAGGCCAGGGCACTCAGGGAGGACGACTCGCAGCGTCCCTGACGACTTAGTGCCTAGTCCGGCTGGGCGGCGAACAGTTCGAGGTGTGCGCAGGTCGGGCAACGATAGGCGTCGATCTGCCAACGCGGTCGGCCCATCTTCCTGGCGTTGCCGAGCGGGCCTCGCTGAAGCGGGCCCGCGATCCACCGCGCGAACCCGCGGGCGCCCTGTCCGGACTCCTCGACGAAGCCCGGCTCCAGCCCCACCGCACCGCATTGAGTGCACCGTATGTTGTTCATCGGGGGACGGTTCCCCTCTTCGCCCTGTCCGACACCCGGAGTTGGGAGGTCGGACAGGGACACGGCCGAGGTCGACGAAGAGCAGCACCGAAGCGCCCGGGTCGATCTCGCGGCGATCGGTCGGCCCGGCCAGGAAGCCTTGCGCGGTGCGGCCCGCCGGCCGAGCCCCATCCGTACCGAACTCAGGGCGCCGCCACCGGACTTGCCCAGGTCGACCGACCTACGTGAGCCCTCCCCCGACCGGCTCTCAGACACCCACCCCGAAGTCGGAGGCGATCCCCGCCAGTCCGGACGCGTACCCCTGGCCCACCGCCCGGAACTTCCACTCCGCACCGCTGCGGTACAGCTCACCGAAGACCATCGCGGTCTCGGTCGACGCGTCCTCGGACAGGTCGTAGCGGGCGAGTTCGGCGCCGCCGGCCTGGTTGACGACGCGGATGAAGGCGTTGCGGACCTGGCCGAAGCTCTGGCTGCGGGACTCGCCGTCGTGGATCGAGACCGGGAAGACGATCTTGTCGACCTCGGCCGGTACGGCGGCGAGGTCCACCTTGATGGACTCGTCGTCGCCCTCGCCCTCACCGGTGGTGTTGTCGCCGGTGTGCTCCACCGAACCCTCGGGGCTCTTGAGGTTGTTGTAGAAGACGAAGTGCTGGTCGGAGATGACCTTGCCCGAGGCGTTGAGCAGCAGCGCCGAGGCGTCCAGGTCGAAGTCGGTGCCGGTCGTGGTGCGCACGTCCCAGCCCAGGCCGACCAGCACCGCCGTAAGCCCCGGTGCCTCCTTGCTCAGCGAAACGTTGCCACCCTTGGACAGGGAAACACCCATGATTCGTCCCTCCACGCTTGCCGACGGTTCGGGTCCGCGGCACGGACCCGAACCAAAATCTACAACACTGTAGAAATAATCGAGGGGACGGGACGGTGCGGCCGAGTACGGTGCGGCCGAGCAGTACCGCGTCGATACGATGGACGGGACGATCGCGAGCCCGAAACAGCGCAATGGCAGACACACAGGAGGAGGCGGAGCGTGGCGAAGCAGCCGGATCCGCGCCCTCCGCGCCGGGCGCAGGGCGAGTTGGAGACACAGGTGCTCACCGTCCTGCGCACGGCCGACTCGCCGGTGACCGCGGCCTGGGTGCAGGAGCGCCTGGACGCCGAGCTCGCGTACACGACCGTGATGACAGTGCTGAGCCGGCTGCTGGAGAAGCAGGCCGTGACCCGCGTACGGGAGGGCCGCTCGTTCGCCTGGTCGCCGGCCGCGGACGAGGCGGGGCTCGCCGCTCTGAAGATGCGCAAGGTGCTCGACCGCGAGCAGGACCGCCGGGCGGTGCTGGCCAGCTTCATCACCGCCCTTCCGGAGGACGACGAGCGGTTGCTGCGCGACCTGCTGGACCAGGCCACCGACGAGTCGGCGGGCTGACGTCCCGTGGGCGTCTTCGTCTTCCTGCCGCTCGTCCTGCCGTTGACGGCCTGGCCGATCGCCCACCTGGCCACCCAGCACCTGCATCCCCGCACCGCCACGGGCCTGTTGAGCGCCATGGCCGCCGTCATGGCCCTGTGCAGCACGCTGTGCCTGGGCCTCCTGATGGTGGTCGGCACCGCCCAACTGCCGGGCAACCCGCTGCCGGACGGCTGGTCGGACCCCGAGGTGCGCGAGAGCGTGCCCCACGACGAGATCGTGGGGAAGGCCGCGATTCCCGTCCTCCTGGCCGTGGTCATGGGCTGCGGCCGAACTCTCTGGCGCCACTGCCTGGTTCGGCGCCGGGCCCACGCGGCACTCGCCGGACTGCGTGCCACACCGGTCGCGATCCTCCCCGACGACGAGCCGTACGCCTACGCCCTCCCCGCCGGCCCACGCGACCGCATCGTGGTGACCACCGCCCTGCTCGCCTGCCTCGACTCCCGTGAACGCCGAGCCCTGTTCGCCCACGAGCGAGCCCACCTCACCGCCCGGCACCACCGCCACCTGCTGATCGTCCAACTGGCCGCCCGCGCCAACCCGTTCCTGCTGCCGCTGCGTACAGCGGTCTCCTACGTCACGGAGCGCTGGGCGGACGAGGAGGCCGCCCAGTCCGTCGGCAGCCGTAGAGCCGTCGCCCGCGCGATCGGCAAGGCGGCCCTCGTCTCCCGCGGCACGCCGGCACCGACGCTCGCGGCCCTCGCGGCGCCGGGCCCCCTCCCCCGCCGGGTCGCCGCCCTGCTGGCCCCGCCGCCCCCGGCACGCACCTGGCCACCACTCTTCACCGCCGTGAGCCTGGCGCTCTGGAGCGCGGCGGCGGGCGCCGCCCTGTCCGCGACGCTCTCCGCGAACTCGGCCGTGACGCTGCTGCTGCTCCTGCACGCGGCGACCCCGCTCTAGGCAGACGGAAGGTCCGCACCGCCGACGAGCGGTGGCGAAGCGGGACCCGCGTCCGCGGAGTCCGGCACATCCCACCCGTGGCCGACAGGACACACAACTCCCGTCGGCCACAACGCCGTTGCGCTCAGAGAGACCGGATCACTGGCCCACCTCATGCGGCTCCTCGGCCACGCTCTCCAGTCCGCCAGCCGTGTCGGCCGTAGGCGCGGGCTTGCGTAGCCGCCCGGTCAGGAGGGAGGCCAAGGGCTCGGTGTAGCGGGCGGTGAGCGGGCCGACGATGACCAGGATCAGCACGTACGCCGTCGCCAGGGGACCGAGGGAGGGTTCGATGCCGGAGGTGACGGCGAGTCCGGCGATGACGATGGAGAACTCGCCCCGGGCGACCAGTGTGCCGCCCGCGCGCCAGCGGCCCTTCGCGGAGATTCCCGCGCGCCGGGCGGCCCAGTACCCGGTGGCGATCTTCGTGCCGGCGGTGACGACCGCCAGGGCCAGCGCGGGCAGCAGGACCGGCGGGATGCTCGCCGGGTCGGTGTGCAGGCCGAAGAAGACGAAGAACACGGCGGCGAACAGGTCCCGCAGCGGGGACAGCAGACTGTGCGCGCCCTCCGCGGCCTCCCCGGACAGCGCGATGCCGACCAGGAACGCGCCCACGGCCGCGGAGACCTGGAGCTGCTGGGCGAGACCGGCGACCAGCAGGGTCAGACCCAGGACCACCAGCAGCAGCTTCTCCGGGTCGTCACTGGAGACGAAACGCGAGATGTGGCGGCCGTAGCGGACCGCGACGAGCAGGACGAGTGCCGCGGCGCCGAGCGCGACGGCCAGGGTGAGGCTGCCCGCCGCGAGGCCCGTGCCGGCCAGCAGCGCGGTGATGATCGGCAGGTAGACGGCCATGGAGAGGTCTTCCAGGACCAGGACGCTGAGGATGACGGGGGTCTCGCGGTTGCCGAGACGGCCCAGGTCGCCGAGGACCTTGGCGATGACGCCGGAGGAGGAGATCCAGGTGACCCCGGCCAGCACCACCGCGGCGACCGGCCCCCAGCCGAGCAGCAGCGCCATGGCCGCGCCGGGCAGGGCGTTGAGGGCGGCGTCGACGAGACCGGCGGTGTACTGGGTCTTGAGGTTGGAGACGAGATCGCTGGCCGAGTACTCCAGGCCGAGCATCAACAGCAGCAGGATGACACCGATCTCGGCGCCGATGGCGACGAACTCCTCGCTCGTGCCCAGCGGGAGCAGCCCACCCTCGCCGAAGGCCAGCCCGGCCAGCAGATAGAGCGGTATCGGGGAGAACTGGAAGCGCGCGGCGAACCGGCCCAGCAGCCCCAGGGCCAGGATGATCGCGCCGAACTCGATCAGGAACCTCGCGGACGAATGCACCGGTTCACTCCCGCCCGAGTATCGCCGCGGCCGACTCGACGCCCTCGCGTGTGCCGATCACGATCAGGGTGTCCCCGCCGGCCAGCCGGAAGTCCGGCGTGGGAGACGGGACGGCCTCGGCCCGGCGCAGTACGGCCACGATCGAGACGCCGGTCTCGGTGCGCATCCGGGTCTCACCCAGCACGCGGCCGTTCCAGTACGAGAGCGCCGAGAGCTGGACGCGCTCCGCGACCAGTCCGAGTTCGGTGGTGGACAGCAGGTTCGGGCTGTGGTGCGAGGGCAGCAGGGCGTCGATGAGCGCCGTCGTCTCCCCCGCGGTCAGCCGTACCGACAGGGCACAGGCGTCCGGATCGTCCGCACGGTACGCGTTCAGCGTGCGCTCGCCGTCCCGGTGCGCGACCACCGACACACGGCGCCGCTCACGCGTCGTCAGGTCGTACCGGACACCGATCCCTGGCAACGGCGTACTGCTCACGCGTGGAGTACCCATGTGTGTCTCCCTATCCTCTCTGTCGGAATCTGATGCGCTGACTCACTCCGATCGTGTCAGCCGCAGGAGTCGGCGTGATCAGGAGGGGTCCGTCGGTACCCGGTGAGGGAGAGATGACGCCTACGCCATGTCGGTCACGGCGCACCCCGGGACGTGGCGCGCGGAGCGGCCGACCAGTTCACCGCCGACTGCTGGTCCGGCTCCTCCCGACGGCACCAGGGTGTCGGCATCGAGCGGGCCGCGGATGTGTCGGACGTGGCCGTCCGGCGGCTGAGTGCGATCGCCAACACCGCTGTCAGGGCGGCGAGTTCGGTGTCGGTCGGGGTGCCGCGTCGTACGGTCAGGAGTGTGGCGGGCGAGGCGTCGGCGCTCACTGCGGCGGGTTCCCGTGTTTGCGGCTGGGGAGCGGGACGTGCTTGGCGCGGGGCATGGCGAGTGCGCAAGGTCTCCTCGGCTTCTACGTCGGCGGGAGCAGCGGAACGGGCAGGAACGCCGGGAACGGCGGGCGCAGCGGCACCCCGACAGATCCGCCCGCCTCCCCGCGGCCGCCCCGCACTCAAGCCGGGTCCAGCTGCTCCCCCCGGGCCCGCGCGGCCACCCGGGCGCGCAGGGTCTCCTCGGCGGTCTGCTCAATGTGCCGGATGGCGAACCGCAGGATCGGCGGCGCCATCAGCCAGGTGACCACGGCCACCAGGACGACGACGGTGTAGGAGTCGGTCGCCAGCACGCCCAGCCGCAGGCCCACCGAGGCGATCACGATCTCGATGATCCCGCGCGAGTTCATGCCGACGCCGATGGCGAGCGCCTCCCCTTTGGTGAGCCCGCTGATGCGCGCTCCGACGAAGGCCCCCTGAACTTCCCAAGCACGGCGAGGAGCAGCACCAGCAGGGCGAACCCGAGCACGACGGGGTGGCGCAGCGCGGTGAGGTCCACCCGCAGACCCGCCGTGGCGAAGAACAGAGGTGTGAGGACGCTCATCACGAAGGCGCGCACCGGGGCCAGCCGGGCGAGCACGAGACCGCCGCCCGACCGGCCAGCACCGTGGGCGCCGCGACGGCGACGACCACGAGCCACATCAACGACGTGGCCAGTGTCGACGGGTGCACTCCGGTGGTGGCCATCGCGGAGACGACGGACAGCAGGACCCAGCCGACGACGTCGTCGATCGTCCCGGCGGCCAGGGTCAGCTGGCCCGCCTTCGGCAACCGGGCGATCGAAATCCGCCGGGACCTGTTCCAGCCCGCCGTGCGGAGCTGAGCGGTCACTCGCCGGGGCGCTCGGTGCGCAGGAAGGCCAGCGCCTCGAAGGCCTCCGGGATGACGAGGTAGAAGGAACCCAGAGCCACCAGGGAGCGCAGGCCGGAACGGCAGAACGCCCGCCAGACCGTCCTGCTCCGTGAGACACCGTCCATGATTCCGTCTCCCCGTCGTCCGCCGGCCATGTCACGGGCCGGCATGCAGATCGCGCGTCGGAAACGGCTGGACGATCGTCCGTGTCTCGTTAGAGCCCACCGACGGGCACAGCGGAGGAGCGACAGTGAACGAGACCATTCCCCCGGAGAACGGGCCGTCCGCGGAAGAGCAGTCGCGGGGCCCGCCCCTGCTGCTCGCGGACGAGGGACCGCTTCCGCCGCCCACCCGTCACACCAGCCGCCTGATCTCCCCGCGCACCCGGTAGAAGCCGGCCGAGGAGGAATGCAGCGCGTCCACCACATAGCGCGCTCCGGGCTCGCGTATCGCACGCGGGAACTGGACGTTCCACCCCTGCTCATAGCCCTCGGAGACCACATGCACCCGCACGCGGCCGCCTTGCTCGAAGCACTCCACGACGACTCCGCTCCCGTCCGCGGAGACAGCGCTGACCGTGGCAACGGAGGCGGCGGTGGTCAGCGGTGCGTACGTCGGCATGGCGGCCGCCAGCTTGATGTCCGCGGCGACCGGCACGGTGCCCGACTGGGCGGCGGTGATCGCGGCCTCGCTCGCGTCGATGCAGGCGAGCGAGCCGTCCGTGGAGACGATGTACAGCCGTTCGCCGTGGTACTGCATGGACAGCGCCGAACCGCCGCCCGTGCCGAGCTTCCACAGCCGGGTGCCGTCGGCGGTGAAGCAGTAGACGGAGGACGCCGAGTCGCCCGCGAAGACGTACCGGCCGCCAGCCGACGTGGCGCACGAGTACACCGCGGCATCGCACTGGTAGGAGGCCTCGATGACCCCGGAGGACTTCGCGAGCCGCTGCACGACCCGCCGTCCCGTCCCGGCGTAGACCGCGTGCTCCTCCTGCCACCCGAAGAGCACGTTGCCGTTGGTCGCGGTGTGCCAGAGCTGTCTGGCGCCGTCCGCCGCGTACGCCGTCACACCCTGGCTGTGCCCGTGGTAGACGGCGTGGTCGTCGGCCCGCACCATCCACGCGTTGTCCCCGGACGAGTTGCGCGACCACTGGAGCTCGTCCTCGTGGTCGATGACCGTCAGCCCGCCGTTGCGGTCGGAGACGTTCAGCACGCCCGCGTGGATGTCCAGCCAGAAGATGTCGACCTCGGCGGCGATGTCGTAGGCCGCGAACGGCACCTTCGAGGAGAGGTCGTACACCCGGCCGTCGTCACAGCCCGCGTAGATCCAGAAGTCGTCCGCCACCAGGCACTTCACACCGTCGGGCAGGGAGTAGTGGGCCAGCACCTCGCCGTCGTGGCTCAGGTTGTAGACACTGCCGTGCTGGTTGCCGACCCAGCAGCGGTCCTCGTCCACGTGGATGCCGAACGCCGAGGCGCCGGTACGGAACCGCCACAGCACCGGGGCGGTCGCCCGCGCCGTCGACGGGGCGGACGTCACCTGACGGCGCGTCACGGCGCGGGCCGCGCGCTGCCCCTGAACCGCGGGCGCGTACCCCTTCCGTACCTTCTCGGCTATCTTCTTCGCCGCTGCCGCCTGCGCCTTCTCGACGGTCGGAAAGGAGGAGACCTGGCGCTGCCCGTCGACGCCGATCCGTCCGTACCGCACGGAGACGGTGCTCCCCTCGACAGTCACCTCGTAGAACTTGTGGGCGCCACCACTGTCCTGAGACAGCTCCAGGTACGTCGTGTTCCCCGACTGTCGTGTCTGCGCAGCGGACACAGCACACCCCTCCCCAAAGGTCAGTTCGGCCCGTGCGGCCGATCTCCAGTGACTCCAAACTAATGGTGACCACTGACATCGCCGTGCCGGCGAGGGCAGTTGGCGTGCTTCCGCTCGCGCGTGTCAGGGTGCGGGGGTCCGCGCCAGGCGTTCCGCCAGCGTGACCGCGAACTCCTCCGCGCGGGCCAGCTGGGTGCGCAGGTCCGCCACCCGCCGGTGAGCGGCACGCTCGAAGCCGCGTACGCGCTCCAACAACTCCTCGTGCTCACCGGCCGGCAGTTCCTCACCGGAGTCCAGGCGATCCGTGGCCTCCAGCAGGTCGCGCATCTCGTCCAGCGTGAAGCCGAGCGGTTTCATCCGGCGGACGACCATCAGACGGGCGACGTCGGATTCGGTGTAGAGGCGGAAGCCGCCCTGGGAACGGGCGGAGGGGGTGACCAGGCCGGTCTCCTCGTAGTGCCGGATGGTGCGCAGCGACAGTTCGGTCCGCGCGGCGACCTCACCGATCTGCATGTGCTCGCTGCTCACGCGGGGCGCCTTCCTCGTCTCTCGATACGGCCCCCGGAGGACCGCCGCCGAACTCTACTCTAACGTTAGGGTAGAGTTCCCTGGCGTTGGGAGCGGCCTGTGCTGTGCCGTGCCCATCAACCATGTCGGGGCCGACGACGTTATGGATCGTCACCCTCCCCTCTCCTCATGCCTCCCCGCGCGCCCACGGTGACACCGGGCGTGCCCGAGCACGACAGGTTCATCGCGTCTTGGCCCCCTCCGTACCGTCCCCGCTGTCCCACCTGTCCCCGGCCGCGTGGATGCGCGGCTCCCGTCGCCCGTCCTGGCTGTCGCCGAAGGTGTTCCGCACCGAGGTACTGGCCGGTCTGGTGGTCGCCCTCGCGTTGATCCCGGAGGCGATCTCGTTCTCGGTCATCGCCGGGGTCGACCCGGCGATCGGTCTGTTCGCGTCGTTCACGATGGCCGTGACCATCGCGTTCGTCGGCGGCCGGCCCGCCATGATCTCCGCGGCCACGGGTGCCGTGGCCCTGGTCATCGGTCCGCTCAACCGCGAGCACGGCTTCGGTTACCTCGTCGCGGCCGTGATCCTCGCCGGTGTCTTCCAGATCGTCCTCGGGGCGCTCGGCGTCGCGAAACTGATGCGGTTCGTGCCGCGCTCGGTGATGGTCGGCTTCGTGAACTCCCTCGCCATCCTCATCTTCGTGGCGCAGGTACCGGAGATGCACGACGTGCCCTGGGCCGTCTATCCGCTCCTCGCCGCCGGCCTGGCCATGCTGGTGTTTTTCCCGAAGGTCAGCAAGGTGATCCCGGCGCCGCTGGTGTCCGTCGTCGTCCTGACCGTCATCACCGTCGCCGCCGGGATCGCGGTGCCGACCGTGGGCGACAAGGGCGACCTGCCGTCCTCGCTGCCGGTGCCGGGCCTGCCGGACGTGCCGTTCACCCTGGAGACGCTGAAGATCGTCGCGCCGTACGCGCTCGCCGTGGCCCTGGTCGGCCTGATGGAGTCGCTGATGACGGCCAAGCTCGTCGACGACATCACCGACACGCACTCCGACAAGACCCGCGAGTCCATCGGCCAGGGCATCGCGAACATCGTCACCGGCTTCTTCGGTGGGATGGGCGGCTGCGCCATGATCGGCCAGACGATGATCAACGTACGGGTCTCCGGCGCCCGCACCCGGCTGTCGACGTTCCTGGCCGGCGCGTTCCTGTTGGTGCTGTGCGTCGTCTTCGGTCCGGTCGTCTCCGAGATCCCGATGGCCGCCCTGGTCGCCGTCATGGTGATGGTGTGCTTCGCGACCTTCGACTGGCACTCCATCGCGCCCAGGACCCTCAGGCGGATGCCCGCCGGCGAGATCACCGTCATGGCGATCACCGTCGCCTGCGTGGTCACCACGTCCAACCTCGCCGTCGGCGTCGTGGTCGGCAGCATCACCGCCATGGTCATCTTCGCCAAACGCGTCGCCCACCTGGCCGACGTCACCTCGGTCACCGACCCCGACGGCACCCAGGTCGTCTACTCCGTCACCGGCGAACTGTTCTTCGCCGCCTCCAACGACCTCGTCGGCCGCTTCGACTACGCCACCGACCCCGACAAGATCGTCATCGACCTGTCCGCCGCCCACATCTGGGACGCCTCCTCGGTGGCCGCGCTCGACACCATCGAGACGAAGTACGCCCAGCGCGGCAAGACCGTCGAGATCATCAGCCTGAACGAGCCCAGCGCCCGCATCCACAAGACCCTCAGCGGCGAACTCACCGGCGACAACTGACCGGCCCACAGACTCATCCGCTACGACGACTGCCGTCAGGTTCTCCAGGAGGTGCCGACGGTCGACGACTTCCTGAGCCGACGGTGCGGCCCCGCGGGTGCAACCTTGAGCATGTTCAGCAGCCCTGTTCGTCCGCCGTGCAACAGCAGTCTCCGGCACAGGCGTTGGACGGGCCGGCCGCCGAGTTCCCTGGTGACCGTGCGCCTCGCCGATCGCAAAGCTCTGGCTTGGCGAGATGGATGTGGGCGACGAGGATCTGCACATCGCCGAACGGCCGCCTGGTCCGCCGGCACCACCCGGAGACCCTGCTGGCGGTCGGCGCGGCAGTCGGACTGGCCGGCCAACTGGCCCTGCTGGTCCTCACCCGGGCACGGCGTGCGTGAGCAGCCGTCCGGCGTCCAGGGTCCGTAGACGGGCTCGACGGTCCTACGACGACGGCGCGAATCTACACCCAGGACAGCGACGCAACGGTCCTGGCCTAGGACACCGTGGACCACTCGGCGCAGGACGAGACAGTCGCGGACACAGACGCCAACGGTGCGTCCTACGGCGGTAGTTGCAGCTACGACGCGACCTTCCCCCGGCCGAGTTCCGCTTGCCCCGGCTCGTCCCGGCCACCCGTGAACCCCTCACCGCGTTACCCCGCTGCCGAAGCGGAGGCAGCGGGGCGTTGTCAGTGGTGGGTGGCAGCATCGGGCGCATGACGGATTCCACGGCATTCGACTGGCGGTCCTTCCTGCTCACGTGGAGCGGCGAGTGGGCGGATTCCCTGCTGGACGGCGAGACGCGGGGCGAGGGCAACGAGGCCGCGCGGCGGGCGCGCTGGCTGGGGTTCCCGGCTGCGTCGGAGGAGCGGATCGCCGCGATGGAGGAGCGCCTCGGTCGCCAAATGCCCCCGTCGTACCGGGAGTTCCTCAAGGTCAGCGACGGGTGGCGGCACGCGGGCGGGTTCGTGTCGCTGCTGGCGGGGACCGAGGACGCGCACTGGCACAACAACGCGTCGGGGCTCGCGGACATGTTCGAGGAGCACCTGCGCGAGGACGCCGGGCCCGAGGAGCGGCGGGAGGCGGACATCTGGCGACGCGGGCTGCAACTCGACGTCGTCTCCGACATCACGCACGTCCTCCTCGCCCCCGAGGACGTGGACGAGAACGGCGAGTGGGCCGTGTACACCTGGGCGAGCTGGCGGGCCGAGCCGCCCGAACGGCACACGAACTTCGTCGCGTTCATGCGGGACATGCACCGCGAGTTCCACAGCCTTCAGGCGCGCCCGAGCGACGGGAAACCGGTGTTCGCCAACGACACGACGCGAAAGCTGGACGCCCAGGTGGAGGAGGCCCGGCTGGAGGCGCTGCGCGGCGGCTGGGAACAGGCCTTGGAGGCGCTGGACGAGGCCAACGGGTACGGCAGGCCGCGGGCCGCCGGGCTGGGTGACCAGATACGCCGCCTGCTCGGACAGACCTACACGGTGTACTACGACGGTCTCGTGACAGACCCGCGGTATACACCCGAGATGCTGCCGCCGCTGGTCGCCGAGCACGCGGCGCGCTCGTACCGGGACGACTCCACACTGAAGTACCAACTCCGGGTCGCCGACGCCGACTTGATGTCTCTCGCTCACGCGACGCTGGATCAGGTGAGGAACGGCACGTACCGGTACACGGCGGCCGGGCCGTTCGGCGAAGCGGTCGAGCGGGCGCGGGAGTTGGCGCGCTGGGGAGACGCCGACAGGGCATGGCGGACACTGACGGACGCTCTGCCCCTGTGGGAGCCGTTGGGACCGGACCATCTGGCGCCGCTGGGGTGGGTGGCCGACCCCGTGCTCGGCCCGCTGCTGACCCCGGAGCGGGGCCGCGAGCTGCTGTCCACACCGAGGGGCGGGCAGTCCGGTGAGGCACCAGGCCCGACGGCCGACCTCGACCCGGGCGACCTGGCGTGGCTCGCGGAACCGGACCGGGGCAACAACCGCACGTCCTACCGGTTCGTCCTGGTCGAGGGTACGGAGCCGAAGGAGTTGCCCGGACGCCTCACGGACGCTGACACGGATCGGGATGGGGATGGGGATGGGGATGGGGATGGGGACGGCACCGTGCTGAACGAACCCATGACCTTCTGGGAGGCGCGCCAGAGATCGCAGTTCAACCGGAGGGAGTCCTCGTCCTACGACGACAGGCCCCTCGTGGCGGTCGGCCGGGCCGGCACCGGCTGGAGCTTCGCCTTCGACGGCGCTCCCGCCCCGTTCAACCGGCAGCGCTTCGTCTCCCCCGCGTCGACCGCCGGCGCGAACACCCGCGCGGTGGTGGTGTGGAGCGGCTTGCGGACACCCCACGGGAAGCCGTTCTTCCACCTCTCGGTGGCACAGGACGGTGCCGAGCAGTACGCGTTCACGTACGCGGACGGAGAGATCCAGCGGAGCGGGGAAATACCGCCGTCCCTGGATCCGAGCCGGTTCTTCGCCGACCTGGAGGACAGCTCCCGAGCAGAACGACCGCTGCTGGAAGCGGTGGCGGAGGAGTTCGGGGCGTCTCTGCCGCGTCATGCCATCGCGAACGGACGCCTGCACACGTTCACCACCCGCTCCTGGACTCGACCACCACGAAACGGCGAGACGTACACGGTGATCCGCGTGCACCCGGCAGCCACGCGCCCGGTGGCCGGCGAGCGGACGCGAGAAGACGGACCGGGAAGCAGGTGAGCGGCCCGAGGGGATAATGCGTGAAGGTGCCGGGTGGTCATCCCGGCGAAGTGTTGGAGGCGCTGCTTGTGAACACCGCATCGCGGTGCGCCTCGCCCTGCGCGCCAGACGCTGAACACTTCGCCGGGTGCTGGAGTCCGGCCGTACCCGTTTCCTGGCCGCGTGCCGCGACGCCGGGTTCGCGCCCCGGATCGCCGCCACCGCCGACGACCAACTGACCCTGCACAGCCTGGTCGCCAACCGCATCGGCCTCGCGGTCATGAACGAACTCGGCGTGACGGCACACTTCGACCCGCGAGCCGTCGCCCGCCCCCTCATCGACTGGCCGGTCCGCCGCGTCTTCGCCCTGCTCTGGCCGGACACCCTGCGCATCCCCGCGGCCGCCACGCTCCTTCACGCACTGGGCGACACGGCCCGGGCGACGGACAGCTCACCCTTGCCGTCGTCACCGCGAGTCCCCCAACAGCCCGGACGGTGGGGGCCGTTGCAGGGCAGTATCGCGGGAGTCGACAGTGCGCCTGAACCCAGGAGTCAGCCGTCACTCCGGCCAACGCGGCGCCGTGGTCGAGTCACGCACCACCAGCCGCGAGCCGACCCGGATGAGCCGGCCGGCGCCCTCCGGGCCGGGGTCGCCGCCATCGGAGCGACTGTCGATGCGGCGCAGCAGTTGCTCCGCGGCGAGTTCGCCGAGGTCGCGCGCCCCGTTGTCGACGACGGTGATCGGCGGGTGCCAGTACGGGAACCAGGGAGCCTCCTCGTGGCACACGAGAGAGAGCTGTTCCGGCACGCGAACCCCGAGCTGCACCAAGCCCCCGAGCACCCCGAACGTCGCTTCGTGGTTGGCGCTGTACAGCGCGGTCGGCGGGATGTCCGCGGCCATCAGCCGCATGACCGCCTCCGCGCCGAACGGCACGGTGTACGGGCCGCGTGCGCACAGGGCTGGATCGGGTTCGAGTCCGACGGTGGCCAGGGCCGCGGCGAATCCCGCGTAGCGGTCGCGTCCGGAGTCGACGTGGGGCTCGCCGCCGATGAAGGCGATGTTCCGGTGGCCGAGGTCGAGCAGATGGCGGACGGCCAGTTCGGCGCCGTCCCGGTCGCTGGCCATGACGGAGTCGCCGGGGGCGTTGTCGGGTGTGCGCATCAGGTTGACCACCGGGATGCCGGCCGCGCTCACCTCCCGGACCGTCGCGGTGTTGTCGCCCGTGCCCACGATGATCAGGCCGTCGACGCGGTGGTCCAACAGCATGTCCAGGTACCGGCGTTCACGCGCCGGGTCCGAGTCGGTGACGCACAGCAGCACCTGGTAGCCGCGTTCGTCCAGCCGTTGCTGGAGCACCTCGGTGATGCGGTGGAACGAGGCGTTCACCAGGTTGGTTATCACCAGCCCGACGAGGTTGCTGCGCCTGGTGCGCAGTCCGCTGGCGATCCGGTTGGGGCGGTACCCGAGGCGTTCCGCCGCGGACTGCACCGCGCGCTTCGTCTGCGCACTGACCCGGCTGGAGCCGCTGAGCACGCGCGAGGCCGTGCTCTTGGAGACCCCTGCCGCCTCGGCCACCTGGTCCAAGGTGACGGCCACCGGCCCACCCCCGATCATGAAATCGATCCCATACGGCTCTTCTCACGCGCCGAGCCGTGATCGCCATCATGTCAGACGCGGTCGAGTCGGTGGCGTAAACAATACGTTTCGCCAGCAGTTTCCGGCCAGAACGAGGTTGACCGTCCCCTCCGGCCGGTGTCACGGTGCTGTGCAATCGATCCCACAGAGTGGTCCCATCAGGTGACGTCCTGCCGGGGCTGACACTCGATCGGAGCTCACCATGAACACCTCGGTCGCCGCCCCCTGGCGCGGCTACTGGCCGGCCGCACCCACGCCCTTCGCCGCCGACGGCTCCCTCGACGAGGACGCCTGGCGCGCACTGCTCGCGCTGTACGCGGAGCACGGCGTGCACGGAGTCCTGGTGAACGGCACGACCGGCGAGTGGTTCTCCCAGACCCCCGAGGAGCGCCGCCGGGTGGCCGAGATCGCGGTCGCCGAACTCTCCGGCCAGATACCGGTGGTGATCGGCTGCGGCGCCTACACCGCCGCCGAGTCCGCCCGCTACGGCGAGCACGCCCGCGCGATCGGCGCGGACGGCATCCTCACCACCCCGCCGCCGTACGTCCACCCGAGCCAGGACGAGATCCACGCCTTCTACGCCACTCTGGCCGGGGCCGTCGACCTGCCGCTCATGGTCTACAACTGGCCGCGCGGCACCGCCGTGGACATCACGGTCAACACCCTGGTCGAACTGGCCGAGTTGGACACCGTGGTGGCCGTCAAGGACAGCTCCGGCGACGAGTTGAAGGTCGCGGACACCTGCGCCGCCCTGGCCGGCAAGGTCCAGGTCTTCGGCCGCTTCATCCACCGCCGGGGCATGGCCGTCATGGCCGAGTTCGGCGGCGCCGGGAACATCGACGGCGGCGGCCTCGGCGCCCGCTTCGCCGTCCCCTTCTACGAGGCCTACTGGGCCGGTGACCTCGACCGGGCCCGGGACTGGTCGGCACGCTACGAACGGCTTGTGAACCTGCTCGTCAACGACGACTACAGCTCACGGTTCGCCTCACCCACCTCGCAGCTCAAAGCCGCCATGCGGCTGCTCGGGCAGCCCGGAGGGCATGTACGCCCCCCGTTGCTCCCCCTGGAGGACCCGTCCGCGCTGCTCGGCCTGTCCGAGGCGCTCGACGAGGCCGGGCTGCACTCCTGCTCCACCAGCACCGGGAATTCCGCCACCACCGGAACTTCCATCAGCACCGGAAAAAGGTGAACCGACCGTGCGCAGACTTCTCATCGCGGCCTCCTCCGCCGCCGCCCTGCTTCTGACCGTGACGGCCTGCGGCAGCGAGGACTCGTCGTCGTCCGCCGCCGCGGCCCCGACCGGCTGTACGCCCAAGGTGGGCAAGGCGGACCTGGTCAAGGCGGGCACGCTGACGATCTCGACCAACGCGACCCTGCCGCCCATGCAGTACCTGGACGCCTCCGACAAGATCGTCGGCATGCGGGTGGACCTCGGCGACGAGATAGCCAAACTCCTGTGTCTCACACCGAAGTTCGTCAACATCCCCTTCGACGCACAGATCCCCGGTGTGCAGTCCGGTCGCTGGGACATGATCGACACCGGCATGTTCTACACACCGGAGCGCGCCAAGACCGTCAAGCTCGTCCCGTACGAGGTCCAGGGCGTCTCGATCTCCGTCGCCAAGGGCAACCCGAAGAAGATCACCTCCGAGGACGACCTCTCCGGCAAGACCATCGCCGTGGAAGCGCCCGGCTACGAGTTCGACACCCTCACCGCGCTCAACAAGGAACTGAAGACGGCCGGCAAGAAGCAGGTCACCGTCCGCACCTTCACCACGACCGCCGACGCCTATCAGGCCCTGTCCGCGGGCCAGGTCGAGGGCGTGGCCATCGTCGAGGCGGTCACCAGCTACTACCAGAAGGACGGCCGCTTCGAGACGGCGGTCAAGGGCATGAACCCCGCCCCGCTGGCCCTCGGTTTCGGCAAGCAGAAGGCCGCCGACGCGGTCGCGGACGCGCTCAACACCCTTCGTAGCAACGGGTACTTGGCCACGTTGTACAAGAAGTACGGCGTCACCGCCTACACCGGCGATCTCAAAGTGACCACCGGCGCGATCAGCGCGAAGTAACCCGATCAGCGCCAAGCAATCAGCGAAGGGCGAGAGCCATGTGGTCCTG
This sequence comes from Streptomyces sp. NBC_01288, assembly GCF_035982055.1. Taxonomy (NCBI): domain Bacteria; kingdom Bacillati; phylum Actinomycetota; class Actinomycetes; order Kitasatosporales; family Streptomycetaceae; genus Streptomyces; species Streptomyces sp. NBC_01288. The sequence goes on along the minus strand of NZ_CP108427.1, from coordinate 9,621,126 downwards.
GGATGCCTTCTTCGACTTCCTCACCGATCCCCAGCTCGTTCAGGGAGCCTGGACGACGATCTGGCTGACCGCGGTCAGCATGGCGCTCGCCCTTCCGCTCGCCGTGCTCGTGGCGGTCGGCAGAGCGTCCCGGTTCAGGCCGGTCCGACTGGTCACGGGCTTCTACGTGTGGCTGATGCGCGGCACACCTCTACTGGTCCAACTGGTCATCATCTACACAGGGTTGCCCCAGCTGGGCCTGCGCCTCGGCGTGATCAGCGCGGCCCTGACCGGCCTGGTCCTGAACGAGGCGGCGTACCTCTCGGAGATCGTCCGCTCCGGGGTGCTGTCGGTCCCGCGCGGCCAGTCCGAGGCGGCCCGCGCGCTGGGCATGCCGCCCTGGAAGGTGTTCCGGGTGGTGGTCATGCCGCAGGCGCTGCGGGTGATGGTCCCGCCGCTCGGCAACAGCTTCAACGGACTCCTCAAGACGACCACGCTCGTCTCGGTGATCTCCGTCGAAGAGCTGCTGCGCCGCACCCAGTTCGCCGTCCAGACCAACTTCCGGGTCCTGGAGGGCCTCACGGCAGCCGCCCTGTACTACCTGGCGATGACCACCCTGTGGGGCCTGGTCCAGCGGTGGCTGGAGATCCGGGTCGGCCGCGGCCACCAGACCGGGCCGAGCCAAGGCCGCCGTATCAAGAGTGCCGCCGTACCGGCACTCGAAATGGAGACCCGATGACCACCGAGACGGTCGTTGAAGCGCGCCAAGTACGCAAGTCCTACGGCGGAGTCGAAGTCCTCAAAGGCATCGACCTGACCGTCCGGCAGGGAGAGGTCGTCCTCGTCCTGGGACCTTCGGGCGGCGGCAAGAGCACCTTCCTGCGCACCCTCAACCACCTTGAGACCCCCGACTCGGGCACCGTCAGCATCTGCGGCGAACGGATCGGCTACGGCGAGCGGGGCTCCCTGCGGGAAAGCCGGATCGCCGTCCAACGGCGGCGTACCGGCATGGTGTTCCAGCAGTTCAACCTGTTCCCGAACATGACCGCGCTGGACAACGTGGCGTCCGGTCCGGTGCACGTGAACGGTGTCTCCAAGTCCGAAGCACGCGGCGCGGCAGGTGAGTTGCTGGCCATGGTGGGACTCGCCGACAAGACCGCCTCCTACCCCTCCCAGCTCTCCGGCGGCCAGCAACAGCGGGTGGCCATCGCCCGTGCCCTGGCGATGCGCCCGGAGCTGCTGCTCTTCGACGAACCGACCTCGGCGCTCGACCCGGAGATGGTCGGTGAGGTCCTGGACGTCATGGTCCGGCTCCGCGAGGAGGGGATGACCATGATCGTCGTCAGCCACGAGATGGGCTTCGCCCGGGCGGCGGCCGACCGGGTGGTGTTCATCGCCGACGGCCTGGTGGTGGAGGACAAGTCCCCGGACCTCTTCTTCTCCGCACCGGAACACGAGCGCACCCGCCAGTTCCTGGACCGCATCCTGTGAGCCCTTCGCTTCCCTCGATCCCTGTGAGCACAGCCATGAGCCCCAACTCCCTGCCGGAGACGGTCACCGTGACCATCGACGGCACCCCCGGCGAGGCCTGGGCGGGCCAGTCCGTGACCGCCGTCCTGGTCGCGGCCGGTATCTGGCCGCTGCGCCGCAACCCGGTCAACGGCCAGTTGCGCGGCCCCTTCTGTGGGATGGGTGTCTGCCTGGAGTGCGAGGTGACCATCAACGGCCGCCCCGGCTCCCGCAGTTGCACCGCTCACGTCGCCGAGGGCATGGACATCCGCACCCACACCGAGCCCCTGCCGACGGCCGCCCATGGCTGACGTCATGGCGGAGTCGGAGGCGGACGTCGCGGTCATCGGGGGCGGGCCGGCGGGACTGCACGCGGCGCTGGTCCTGGCCCGGGGCGGGCTGAGCGTCGTGCTGCTCGACGAGTCCGACACCCTGGGCGGCCAGTACTACAAGCGCCGGACCGACCAACTCACGGCCGCTTTCGGGGACTTCCGCCCGCGCGGCACCGAACTGATCCACCGGGTGCGGGCCGCCGGGGTCGTCGTCCGCACCGGCACGCTGGTCTGGGGCGCGGAGGACGCGGGCCGCACACTCTTCACCTCCGACGTCCGCACGGGCGCCCTCGGCCGCATCACCACCCGGGCCACGCTCGCCGCCACCGGAGCGTACGAACGCTCCCTGCCCTTCCCCGGTTGGACGTTGCCCGGCGTGGTCACCCCGGGGTTCGCCCTGCACCTGGCCACCATGGACCGGGTTCCCGTGGGCCAACGGGTCGTGCTGGCCGGGACCGGTCCGTTCCTGCTGCCGGTCGCGTGCGCGCTGCTGGAGGTGGGCGCCCGGATCGAGGCGCTGGTCGAGCTCAACCACCCGTACCGGCCCAGCACTTCGGCGATCGGCGGCGCGCTGCGACAACCCGCACGGCTCGCGGAGGCGGCCCGCTATCTGCTCACCCTCGCCCGGCACGGCGTAGGCGTCGAACAGGGCGCCCGTGTACTGGCCGCACATGGCGACACCCAGGTCACCGCCGTGGACATCGGCCAAGAGGACGGCGGCGTACGGCAGTTGGAGACCGACGCACTGTGCGTGGGCTTCGGCTTCCGCCCCAGCACCGAACTCCCCCGACTCCTGGGCTGCGACACCCGGGCGGACCCCACCGGCACGGAGCAACTCCCGGTCGTGGACGCGGACGGCGCGACCTCGGTGGACGGCCTGTACGTCGCCGGGGACTGTGCCGGTATCGCGGGCGTGCACGCGGCCGGCGTACGAGGGCAGCTCGCCGCTCATGCGATCCTGCGCCGCCTGGCACCCGAACGCGCACCCGTACGGCTGTCCGGCCTTCGCCGCCGGGCCCGCGCCCTGGACCGTTTCGCCGAACTGGCCGACCGCCTCTACCCGTTGCCGACCACAGCGGACATTCCCGACGCCACCCAGGTCTGCCGCTGCGAGGGCGTCAGCGCGGGCGAGATCCGGGAGGCCGCCGCGACCGGCTGGAACGACCTGCACGGCACCAAGGCCGCCACCCGCGCCGGCATGGGCCCCTGCCAGGGACGCGAATGCGGCCACATCGTCGCGGCATTGACCGGGCGGAACGAGAGCTGGGCCGAGTGCTTCGCGGCCCGGATGCCGATACGGCCGCTGCCCATGGCCGCGACGGTCGAAGGGCAGGACGTCCCGTGAACCAGCCCGACGTCATCGTCATCGGCGCCGGCATCCTCGGCGCCAGTGCCGCCTTCCACCTCGCCGAACGCGGTTACCGGGTCGTGGTGTTGGAGCGCGGCGCCCCCAACCGCGAGGGCTCCGGCACCACCGCGGGCAACCTCCACATCCAGGCCATCCACACCCGTCGCCCGGGCCAGGAGGTCCCGGTCGACAGCGCCCGTCTGCTGCCCCTGCAACGCCGGGCGTCCGACCACTGGTCGCAGATCGAGGAACGGCTCGGCGCCGATGTGGAGTTGCGGCGCGGCGGCGGCTTCATGGTCGCCGAAACGGCCGTACAGGAAGAGGAGTTGAGGGAGAAGCACGAGTGGGAGCGGAAGGCCGGCATCCCCACCGAGGTGCTCACCGGCGACGAGGCCCGCAAACAGCTGCCGTTGCTCTCCGACCGTGTACGCGCGGCCAGTTGGTGCCCGCTCGACGGTTACGCCAACCCGCTGCTGATCACCCCCGCCTATCTCACCGCGGCCCGCCGCCTCGGCGTCGAAGTGCACGCCTTCACCCCGGTGACCGGCATCCAGCGGGTCGGCGGCGACTACAAGGTGCTTTCAGGAGAACGGAGTTGGACAGCGCCGGTGGTCGTCAACGTGGCCGGGCCGTGGATCACCGAGATCTCCGCGCTCGCCGGGGTGGGGATCCAGATGTCCCCGGTCGCGATCCAGATGCACGTGACCGTGCGGGTCCCGCCGGTCATGCACCACCTGGTCCAGCACATCGGCGAGGGCATGTCGGTCAAGCAGGTCAGCGCGGGCAACCTGCTGATCGGCGGCGGCTGGCCCGCGGCGAAGCTCGACATGGAGGGCCGCAGCACCGTCAGCGTGCCGAGCATGGCCGGCAACCTCGCCCAGGCCGGGCGCATCCTGCCGTTCCTCGGCGACCTGCGGCTGCTGCGCATGTGGGCCGGACCGCTGGCCGCGACCCCGGACGAGATGCCGGTGATCGGCGAAGTCCCAGGCCACCGCGGGTTCTTCGTCGCGGGCGGCACCTACGCGTTCACCCTCGCCCCGGTGTGGGGCGACACGCTGGCCCGCCAGATCGCCGGCGATCCCCCGGCCGATCCGGTCGACGACCTGGGTCCCGGCCGCCTGCTGCACGACGACGCCACCACTCCCGTATCGCCCTGAAAGGCACTCCCCATGACCCTGAAGATGTTCGTCAACGGCCAGGCGATGTCCGGAGGCACCCTCAACCACGCACTGAGCGAGGCCCGCCTCCTCGGCCCCGCCCGCACGGCACCCGCGTACCAGTTCTTCTCCGTGCGCGACGAGTTCCCCGGCCTGCACCCCGTCACAGAGGGCGGCGCGGCGATCAACGGCGAGGTGTACGAGGTCAGTTACGAGGTGCTGCGCGAGCAACTGCTCCCCAAGGAGCCCGCTGAACTGGAACTGGGCGTGATCGCCCTGGCGGACGGCTCGGGCTCCTTCTCGATGCGGATGCGCGCCTCCGCGCTCACGGCCCCCGGAGTCGTCGACATCACCGCCCACGGCGGCTGGCACGCCTACCTCGCCTCTCTCTGACACCTACTCACCGGAGGTCTGCCATGTCCCACCCCTCATCGATCGAACCCGTCGACCTCGTCGTCCGGGGCGGCACCGTGGTCAACGCCGACTGGCAGGGCGCCGCGGACGTCCTGGTGGGCGGCGGCAAGGTGCTCGGGGTGGTGGAACCGGGCGCGTACCGCACCCAACAGGCCCCCGGCACGACCGAGTTGGACGCCTCCGGACGCCTCGTGCTGCCCGGTGGAGTCGACCCGCACTGCCATGTCGGCTTCACCTCGGGGGACTTCACCTCCCTCGACGACTATCGCCAGGCCACCACAGCGGCCGTCTTCGGCGGTACGACCACGATCGTGGACTTCGCCATCCCGCGCCCCGGCGAGAACCCGGCCGACGTCGCCGCGTCCCAACGTGCCAAGGCTGCGCAGGGGTTGTGCGACAGCGCCCTGCACGGATGCGTGGTCGAGTGGGACGACACCGTGCCGGAGCAGCTGCGGTCGATGGCCTCCGACGGCATCGTCACGGTGAAGATGTTCACCACGTACCGCGGCGAGACGATGGCCGACGAGAAGACCATCCTGAACGTGATGACGACGCTGCGGGACCTGGGCGGGATGGTGGTCATCCACTGCGAGGCCGACCACATCATCGCGGACACCCAGGAGCGCGGCGAGGCGGCCGGGTCGATCAGCGCGTCCCATCACGCGGGTACGCGGCCGGAGTTGGCCGAGAACGCGTCGGTCGCCGAGATCCTCGCCATCGCGGAGTCGGTGTCGGCCCCGGTGTACTTCGTCCACCAGTCGACACCCGAGGCGGTCGACCTGGTGGCCCGTGCCCGCGGCCGTGGCGTGCGGGCGTTCACGGAGACGGTGGCCCACCACCTGGTGCTGGACGACACGGCGTACACGGGCCCGCACCCCGAACGCTTCGTGTGCTGCCCGCCGTTGCGGGACGCCGGCACGGTCGCCGGACTGCGCTCACGGCTGCTCATGGGCCAGGTGGCCACGATCGGCAGCGACCACTGCTGCTACGACACGGCCCAGAAGGAGTCGGTGAGCCACGACGTACGGGCAATGCCCAACGGCCTGCCGGGAGTTGAGACACGCATGCCGGTGATCTTCAGCGAGCTGGTGGTCAGGGGCGGCCTGCCGGTGGGCCGCTTCGTCGAGCTGATGTGTGCCAACCCGGCCCGCCTCAACGGCCTCTACCCCCGCAAGGGAGTCATCGCCCCGGGCTCGGACGCGGACCTGGCGATCTGGAATCCGACGGCCACCCGCACCGTCCGCAGCACCGGCCTGCACATGGCCACGGACTACACGCCGTACGAGGGCATGCCGGTCACCGGCTGGCCCGAGACCGTCGTGGTGGGCGGCCGTCCCGTCGTCGACGCCGGCCGGCTGACGGACCCCGAACCCCGGGGCCGCCACCTGCGCTCGGGCCCGCTGAGCCGGTCCCTGGTCTGCTGACCCCGCGGGCGGACCGTCCGAGGCGGTCCGCCCGGGGCCGTGACCGCCTCCCGGCGGGGAGGACCGGCGACTTCTGAGGTACCGGCTGCCGGCTACTTCAGGTTGAGCGCGTCTCCGGCCGACGCCTTCAGCGAGGTGGTCGTGGTGCCGGGGAAGTACCAGCGCCAGCTTCCCGCCGAGGTGACGGTCACCTTGGTGGTCAGGTTCCCGGTGCTGTTCGTCGTCACGGTCTTGACCGTGACGTAGTGGGCGGCGCCCTTCTTCTTGAACTGGAGCTTGACCTGCTGCCCGGTGAAGCCGTGGTACTTACGGTCTTCCCAGTTGGCCCGCGACAGCTTGCCGGTGACGGTCGTCTTGGAGTCCTTGGCGACCTTCTCGGGTCCGATCACGGTGGTGAGCTGGGCGGCCCGCTTGACCTTGTACTCGGCGATGTGGTCGGAGATCCAGTAGTCGCCGTCCTTCGCCTTGACCGTGGCGTTGACCTGCCAGACTCCCGCGACCTTGTTGGTGTCGATGTCGTCGCTGTCGGCGATCCACGCGGGGTCGATGGTCAGCGTGGCCCGGCACACCGAGGTCGTCGCGCTCTTCTTCGTGCAGGACGAGTCGTCGTTCCACGTCGCGAAGGTGTAGGCGCTCGACTTGTTGAAGGTGCTGACGTCCGTGAGCCCCTTCACCCCCGAGTTGTCCTTGATCGTGATGTCGACCGGGTAGCGGATCGTCTTCGCCGTCCCCACGATGACGTTGCCGCCGCCGTTGACGACGGTCTTCACCACCCGGACATCGCCCCGCCCCTCCGCGTGCGCCCCGGTCGCCGTCGTCAGCACCAGAGCCGCCGCCCCACCGGCCGCGGCCCAGGCCGTTCTGCCTCTCATGGTCCTCCCCTTGTCGTGTGCGTGCCAGGAGAGGCTACGTGATCGCGGTCAGGCGTCCCGCTGGCCGTACTGGTTCTGGTAGCGGGCGTGCAAGGCGTCCACCGTCCGTGCCATCAGGGTCGCGGACTCCCCGAGTTGTCGGGCCAGATGGACGGTGCGTGCCACGTCCTCGCACATGACGGCGGCCTTCACCGCGGCACGCGGACTGTCGCCGATGGTGAAGACCCCGTGACTGCGCATCAGGACGGCGGGCGATCGGTGACCGCGCAGGGTTTCCACGATGCCGCGGCCGATGGCGTCGTCGCCGATCGGGGCCAGCGGGCCGACGGGGATCTCGCCGCCGAACTCGTCGGCCATGGCGGTGAGTACGCACGGGACGGGTTCACCGCGGGCCGCCCAGGCCGTCGCGTAGGTGGAGTGGGTGTGGACGACTCCGCGGACCTCGGGCAGGGCGCGGTAGACGTAGCCGTGCGAGGCGGCGTCGCTGGACGGACGCAGAGTGCCCGTCACGGCGGCGCCGGACAGGTCGCACAGCACCAGGTCCTCCGGTCGCAACTCGTCGTAGGGGACGCCGCTCGGCTTGATGAGCATCAGGTCCGGCGCGATCCGGGCCGAGATGTTGCCGGATGTCCAGGCGACCAGTCCGTTGTCGACGAGGGACCGGTGCAGGGCGTGCAGTTCCTCGCGCGCTTCGGCGATGGCGTCGGGCATCAGGGTGTCCTCGTCTTGAGTGCGTGCAGGCGGTGCAGGACGTCGTTGCCCCCGCGACCGAGGTGGTCGTGCAGCCGCACGTACTCCTGGTACAGCTGCTGATAGACCCGCTGATGCTCCGGGACCGGCAGGTAGGCGGCGCGGCGACGGCGGCCCATGGCGGCGGACGCGGTCCGCACCTCGGGGTGGATCCCGGCGGCGACCGCGGCGTGGATGGCCGAACCGAGCGCGGGCGCCTGCGCGGAGTCCACCACACTGATCGGCAGCCCGGTCACGTCCGCGTAGATCCGCATCAGCAGCGGGTTCCTGACCAGGCCCCCGGCGGCGACGAACTCGGTGACGGGCAGGCCCGCGGTGCCGAAGGCGTCCACGATCACGCGGGTGCCGAACGCGGTGGACTCCAGCAGTGCCCGGTAGACGTCCACCGCCGTGGTCGACAACGTCATGCCGAGCAGTGCTCCGGACAGTTCGTGATCGACCAGCACCGACCGGTTGCCGCCCATCCAGTCCAGGGCGAGCAGCCCGTGCTCGCCCACCCGCTGTCGCGCGGCGAGGTCGCTCAGCACCTCGTGCACGCTGCGGCCGGGTTCGCGATAGCGCTCGGGGACTGCGTTGTCGACCCACCACGCGAAGATGTCGCCGACCCCGCTCTGCCCGGCCTCGTAGCCGAAGGACCCGGCGACGATGCCGCCGTCGACCACCCCGCAGGCGCCGGGGACCTCGCGCGGCACGTCGGCGTTCATCAGGTGGCAGGTGGACGTGCCCATGATGGCCAGCAGTTGGCCGTTCTCGTACGTCTGGGCCGCCGCCGCGGTGACGTGTGCGTCGACGTTGCCCACCGCGACCGGCGTGCCCTCGGGCAGTCCGGTCCATGCGGCGGCCCGCGCGCTCAGTCCGCCCGCGCTGCTGCCGAGCGCCGTGAGCGGATGGGCGACACGCGTGCGGTACACGTCGGCGAACCGCGGGTCCAGGGCGGCGAGATAGTCCTCGTCCGGGTAACTCCCGTCCTGGTAAAGGCCCTTGTATCCGGCGGTGCACGGATTCCGGGTCTCCCGGCCGGTCAGCTGCCATACGATCCAGTCCGCCGCCTCGATCCACCGTTCGGTGGCCGCCCACACCTCGGGGTCCTCATCGAGGATCTGGAGCGCTTTCGCCGGCTGCCACTCGGCGGAGATCCTGCCGCCGTACCTGGACAGCCACGGCTGCCGGGACTCGTGCGCGAGTGCGGTGATCCGTTCGGCCTGTGCCTGGGCCGCGTGGTGCTTCCACAACTTCGGCCAGGCGTGCGGGCGTTCGGCGAATTCGTCCAGGACGCACAGGGGCGTTCCGTCGGCGAGCACGGGCAGCGGGGTGCTGGCGGTGAAGTCGGTGCCCACCCCGGCCACGCTCGCCGGGTCGATCCCGGCCTGCGCGACCGACGCGGGTACCGCCTCCCGTAGGACCGACAGCCAGTCGCGCGGATCCTGCAACGCCCACAGCGGTGGCAGCTCGGACCGTGTGCCGGGCAGGGCGCGGTCGATCACGCCGTTCCGGTACGGATGCTCCACACAGGCCAGTTCGGCGCCGTCGGCCGCGCGTACCACGAGCACCCGGGCGGACAGGGTGCCGAAGTCGATCCCCAGGACATGGGCGGTCATGGCCGGCCGTCCCGCCACTCGCGCAGGAACCGCAGGCCCTCCACGGCGAGCGCGTCCTGGGATTCCGCCAGCGGGCGCCAGATCGAGGCGGCGGTGGCGATCGACGCGTTGTCCGCGGTGAACGACTCGATGCCGAGCATGCCCCGGTAGCCGATCTCGGCGAGACAGTCCCGGATCAGCGGCCAGTCCAGCAGATCGTGGCCCGGCGCACCCCGGTCGTTCCCGCACACCTGGAGGTGCAGGAGGCGGTCGCCGGCCACGCGGAACGCCGCGCGCAGGTCCCGCTCCTCGATGTTCATGTGGTACGTGTCCAGGTTGAGCCCGACGTTGCCGGGCAGGTCCTCGATCAACTCCCGTACCTGCGCGGCCGTGTTGAGCAGGCTCGTCTCGTAGCGGTTGAGCGGTTCCACGGCCAGCGCGATGCCGTGCCGCCCCGCGTACTCGGCGCATTCGGTGAGGCTGTCGCGCAGTTCCCCCAGGGTCGCCGCTCGCTCCTTCGGGGACATGCGCCACGTGCGGCCCACCGACGTGTACATCGGACCGATGACCATCGTCGCGCCGACTCCGGCCGCCGCGTCCACCGCGGCGCGGACATAGCGCTTGGTGGCATCGATCGTGGGCGGGTCGGCCGCCGCCAGTTCGCGGCCGGGTCCGAACACCGCGCCCACCGCACAGTTCAGCCCCAGTTCCGACAGCAGCGCCGATGTCCGGGCGGGGTCCCAGTCGCCGGCGTTCTCCAGGGGCAGCTCCACGGCGTCGAACCCCCAGCCGGCGATCCTGGGCAGGGTGGTGGCCAGCAGTTCATCGGTGAGCGGTGAGTGCCACACGAAGGTGTTCACCGCGATGGGCCAGTCGGTCATGGGCGTCCTTCGAACGGGGAGGAGGTCACCTGGTCACCGGTTCCAGTGCGTCGCGCACGTAGGCCCCGTTGTGGGTCACGGCCCGGTCGGGGTCCGCCTCGGCCTGGGGCGACTCGTCCTCCAGCACGATCCAGCCCGCGAAGTCGGTGTCCGCCAGGAACTTCACGACCGCCGGGATGTCGATGATCCCTTCACCCGTCCGGGCCCAGGACCCGTCCGCGTGCATGTCCTTGACGTGGACGTGGTCGACGCGGTCCCGGTGCCGGCGTACGACCTCCAGCGGGTCCATGCCGCCCTTGGCGAGGTGCCCCAGGTCCGGGGTGAATCCGATCCGTTCCGGCAGGTTCGCCAGCAGATACGCGTAGTCGGCGTCGAGGCGGAACACCGACCCGGCCGGGGAGTTGGGATGGAACGTGCAGTGCACGCCCGCGGCGGCGGCCCTGGCGGAGACGGCGTCCACGCAGGACAGAAGGTTGTCCTGACGGGCGCGCAGATGCGTGCGATCCGGTCCCGGGTACTGGCAGAGGTTGATGATCGCGCCGTCGGTTCCGGCGACCGCCTCGATCACCTTGTCCGCCTCGGCGGCTTCCGCCGCCGTCTCGCGAGGGCCGCTCCATGCCTGGACCAGGCAGAGCGCGGCCAACCGCATGCCGTGGTCGGCCAGCGGCGACCGCAGGCCGGATACGGTCCAGTCGTCGCCGAGCATCACCACCTCGGGTTCGAATCCGGTGAACCCGGCCTCGGCGCTCACCGAGATCATGTGGTCGAGTCGGCCCCGGTAGGCGTCCACGGTGAGCTGCCAGCTGTAGGTCTGGCAGGCGAAGCGCATGTCGGTCATCGCAGCCACTCCTCGACGAGCGCGTTGAAGCGGTCCACCTGTTCCCAGTGGTGTGTGTGGCCGGCACCAGGGAACAGCTCCAGGGTCGCGCCGGGGACGGCCTCGGCGATCTCGCGGGACAGCCGGGGCGGGACGAACAGGTCGGCGTCCCCGGCGGTCACCAGGGTCGGTACCCGGATGCCGCCGAGCCGGTCCAGCGCGTCGTGGCTCACACAGGCGGCGGCCTGGGCGCCGAACGCGGAGCAGGACATCCGGTCGGGCGCGGTCCGCTCGGCGAGCAACTCGTGCCGGTGCGCCGCGAACCATCCCGGCGTCCAGATCAGCCATTGCAGCAGCGCGGTCGCGGCTTCCGGGCGGTCCCAGATCAGCGGGAGTGTCCGGAAGATCTCCGCGGTGTGCGGGTCGCAGCGGGCCCAACTGGCCACCAGGACCAGCCGCGACACCAACTCCGGGTGGCGCAGCGCCAGTTCCTGGGCGATCGCCCCGCCCATGGAAATCCCGGCGACCCGCACCGGTCCCGGACCCAGCCCGTCGATGAGGTCGGCGTAGTCGTCCGCCATCTCGGCCGTGGTGTAAGGACCGGGCGGGGCCGGTGAGTTGCCCGCGCCCCGGTTGTCGGCGGCCAAGCACCGGAAGCTCCGCGACCAGGCCGCGGTGTGCGGCTCCCACGCGGCGCCCGGCGCGCCCAGTCCCATGATCAGGACCAGCGGTTCGCCCTCGCCGTACTCGGTGTACGCCAGTTTCACCTCTTGCCCCCTCTGCATCGCACACCGGCTCGGCGGGTCAACCCAGGCACCAGCGCGTGGCGTTGACGAGCAGCCGGCGGAACGCCTCCAGCGCGAAGTCGTCCGGGTGCCCGAGGCTGGTGTAGAAGACCCGGCCCCGCGGGCGCTCCCGTACCCAGGCGACCGCGCCGGCGGTCGGTGCGTCCTCCGGATCGATCGGCTCACCGAGGAGCAGCGGCCGGCAGTCCGGTTGTGATCGGACGCGGTACAGCCAGGACCGGGAGGTGAACCGGTCCGGAAGGCCTGCCAGCACCGGATGTTCGCCGGGCACGCGGGTGACCTCGGTCCGCGAGGAGTGGCCGTGGTGGCTCACCCAGGGCGAGCCGAGCACGTCACGGCCGAAGCCGTCGTTCCATGGTGCCCAGGGTGAGTCGTCGGGGAAGTGGAAGGCGTGGGTGGAGGTGCGCAGGCCCAGTACGTTCCCGCCGCGCCGTACGTAGTCGGCGAGCCGGGCCATCTGCTCGTCCGGCAGGACGCGGAAGCGGGTGTAGATCACCAGCAGGTCGGCGTCGGCCAGTACGTCGAGATCGCCGAGGTCGCCGAACGTGGAGGCGGGGAAGTCGGGATAGTCGTCGAGCACGTCCGGCACCAGGAAGTGGACCTCGGCGTCGGGCAGTTCGGCCCGCAGATCGTCGGCGTAGATCTTCATGGTGCGGTGGGACGCGTACTCGCCCTCACCCGCGAGGATGACGATCGAGCTCATCGCAGGCCCTCCGGTCCGTGCGGGAGCAGGAACACCTTGCCGCACTCGCCGGTGTCCTGGAGGTCCATCGCGGCGGACACGTCGTCGAGCGGGAACCGCGCGGTGACCACGGTGTCCAGTGCCCCGGCCGCCGCGCGCACGGTCGTCCACATGTGATCGGCGTACCGCTGGTGGTTCCAGTGCCAGCACCCGAAGACATCGGCTCCGATCGGCACCAGCGGCGGCAGCACGACCTCACCTCCCCAGGCCACGACGGACAGGCGGCCACGGGGGCGCAGCGCGCGGGCCGCGAGGCTCGCGGCCCCCGGGGCGCCGCTGGTCTCGACGGCGGCGTCCACGCCGGTCAGTTCGCCGGGGGCGAGGGCGCTCGGGTCGAGGACCTCGACGGCGCCGAGTTCGACCGCCAGCTTCTTGCGGTACTCCTGGGTCTCCAGCGCCAGCACCCGTGCGCCGCGCACCGTCGCGTGGACGATCGCGCCGAGCCCCACCGGTCCGCAGCCCGAGACGAGCACGGTGTCCGGTGCCCCGGTGTTCATCCTGGTGTGCGCGGTGAAACCGGGACCCAGTCCGCACACGGTGAGCGCGGCCCGGTGCAGCGGGATGTCGTCGGGGACCGGGAGCAGCAGCCAGTCCGCCTTGAGCATGTACTCGGCGTACGTGGCGGTGCCGTAGCCGTTCCCGCTCTCGGTGAGCACGTCCCGCTGGTCCGGGCAGTGGATGTGCTCCCCCGCCGTGCACAGGAAGCAGCGGCCGCACCCGTTCTGCGGCATGACCACGACCCGGTCGCCCGCCCGCACCCGGGTGGACGTGCCGGCGTCGACGACGATCCCGGCCGCCTCGTGACCCAGCGTGTCGCTGAGGTTCCCGGCGCGACGGTCCTTGAACTCGGTGCACATCGGCGCGACGAGGATCTTGACGACCACGAGGTCGCGGTGCGCGTGCGGGCGTTCCCGCTCTACGAGTTCGACCCGGCCCGGCGCGGTGATCGCCGCGGCCTTCATCGGGTCGCTCCGCTCACGCGGGCCCGGTCGGCGAGCGCGCGGACGAAGGGCACGGCGGTGGCGGCATCGCGTTCGGTGGTCGGGCAGAAGCAGAAGTCGACCGTCCACCAGTCGAGGTCGAGGGCGGACCGGCCGAGGGCGCCGATGACCTCGTCGAGGTCGATCTCGCCGGTGCCGAACGGCAGATGGGCGCTGGTCTCCCCGTTGTGCAGGGAACCGTCTCCGTCGATCACGTGCAGGTGCCCGACGTACGGTGCGAGCAGGCGTGCGTACTCGGCGGCCCCGCCGGCCAGCAGCTCCGGGTCGGCGCCGTGGCGGGCGCCGGCGACCGCGCCGGCGTAGGCGTGCGAGGTGTCGAACAGGACGGTGAGGTTCGGGTGCGCCACGGTGTGGATCAGTTCCTGTACCTCGCTGGGCCGGTTCAGCCAGAAGCCCGGCTCGAACTCCCACACCATCCGCACTCCGGCGTCCGCGCAGCGGTCGGCGGCCCGGCGCCAGGTGTCGGCCAGGTGCCCGAGGCGGTCCCGGTCCACCGGGCCGGGCGGGGAGACCGAGTCCACCCGGAGCATCGGGATCCCCAGCCGCCCGCAGAAGGCCAGCACCGACTCGATGCGCGCGAGGTAGTCGGCGGCGGGTACGTCGGCGGGCGGGGTGGAACGGAAGTCGGGCGCGTAGGCGGAGACACCCAGCCCCCGTTCGGTGAGCCGGTCCCGCAGGCGTGCGCAGTCCGCCTCGGTGAAGTCCTCGTCGTGCGGATGCGGACGGAATCCGTTGATCTCCACGCCGTCGTAGCCGACCGCGGCGGCATAGCCGCACAGCCGGTCGAAACTCCAGGGATCGGCGGCGAACGGGCCGAAGGCGAACGCCCAACTGCCCAGCGCTATCCGGGGTATTGATTCGTCCGACACAGTTGTCTCCTTGTTGGACCCGACTGCCTGAACTCATTCAAGGTAGTCCCGCGACCTGCGTATTCACTTGGAAGAAAGTGCGCCGCTTTTGGAGAATCCTGCTGTGTGTCTCGACCTCGCTCCGGTCTCCGGCGAGTATGGGGGCGGGGGTGACCATGACCGGTGACGAGAGCACGCAGCAGGAACTCACGGCGCGGTTGGGCGACGCGCTTCTTCAGGCGTTCGACCGGATCGACGACGTCCGTGTCTTCGTCAAGGACGCCGAGCGCCGGTTCGTCGCGTGCAGCGAGCCGTTCGCCCGGCTGCTCGGCTACCGCCACCCGTGGCAACTGTTCGGCCTCCGGGACGAGGACCTCTCGCCGGAGTACCTGGTCGAGCACTACCGCGGCCACGACGAGCAGGTGCTGTCCACCGGGGACGCCCTGATCGACCTCGTCGAGCTGGTGCGCAATCCCAACGGTTCCTACGACTGGTTCCTGACCACCAAGACCCCGATCCGACCGCGGGGCGGCACGCCGATCGGGATCGTGGGAGTCACCCGGGCACTGACCGAACGGGACGCCGTCTCGCGCCGGCTGCTCACTCTGACGCCCGCGGTGGAACTGATCTCGCGCGAGTACACCCGGGCCCTCTCCGTCGAGGAGCTGGCCGCGAGCGTCTCGCTGTCGCCCAGCCACTTCAGCCGGAGCTTCAAGGCGCATTTCGGCGCCACCCCGCACCAGTACCTACGGCGGGTGCGGCTGATGGCGGTGTGCGATCTGCTGGCCGCATCGGACCTCCCTCTGTCGGTGATCGCAGGCCGGACCGGGTTCTACGACCAGAGCCACCTGAGCAACGAGTTCAAGAAGGAGCGGGGCGTCACCCCCGCCGAGTACCGGGCGGCCCACGGGAACACCGCACAGGCACAGCGGTCCCGGATCGCCTTCCGCCCCTGAACACCCGGGGGCCCGCGTTACGCGTCGTCCTCTCGCACCCGCACGGACGTGAGCAGACTCCGCTCCTCGGTCAGCACACGAACGGGACCCCGCAACTCGATCGTCGTCCCCGTCCCGGTCGCCTCGGCCGACGGCGCGACCGAGAACTCGAACTCCCCGGGTTCCACGATCCACGCCAACTCCCGTCCGACGAACCCGAGTCGGTCCGCCGGCACCGTGAACTCGACGACACGCGCTGCACCGGGCGCCAGCTCGACGCGCGCCCAGCCCAGCAGCTGGCGCATCGGCCGGGTGACCGAGGCGACGACATCGCGCACGTAGAGCTGCACCACGTCGGCGCCCTCGCGCTCACCGTCGTTACCGACCCGGCACCGCACCCGCAACGTGCCCGCGGTGTGCCACCGATCGGCCGTCACACGCAACTCGTCGCGGGTGAAGGTGGTGTACGACAGGCCGTGCCCGAAGGCGAACAGCGGGCTGGGGTCCACGTTCGACACCGGGCCGGGACCGCCGAGCCGTGGATGCCGGTACGAGTAGGGCTGGCCGGCGCCGTCCCGGGGGATGCTGACCGGCAGCCGTCCGCTCGGGTTGACGCGCCCGGTCAGTACGCCCGCGATGGCCGGGGCACCCTCCTCGCCCGGGAAGAACGCCTGGACGACCGCGGCCGCCCGGTCCGCGAACTCGCCCATCGGGTAGGGCCGGCCGGTGACCAGCACCACCACGACCGGAGTACCGGTGCCGAGCAGTGCGTCGAGCAACGCCCGCTGCCGTCCCGGCAGTTGCAGCGTCGCGGCGTCGCTTCCCTCGCCGACCGTGCCGCGCCCGAACAGTCCCGCGCGGTCGCCGACGACAGCGACGCACACGTCCGCGTCCTCGGCCGCCGCCACCGCGGCGGCGATCGTGTCGGCGGCCTCCGCCTCGGTCTCCTCGTCGGCACGGACCGCGCAGCCGGGCGCGTGAACGACCTCGGTCCCGTCGGGCAGTTGCTCGCGCAGCGCCGCCAGCACGGTGGGCAGTTCGATGCCGATCGGCGTGCCCGGCGGGGTCTGGATGTGGTTGGTGAAGCTGTAGTTGCCGAGCATGGCCTCCGCGGAGTCGGCGTTGGGACCGACCACCGCCACCCTGCCGACCGGACGCAGCGGCAGGATCCGCTGGGGATTGCTCAGCAGGATCACCGACTCCTCGGCGAGCCGTCGGGCCACCGCACGAGAGGCCGGCGGGTCGAGATCGACCGCCCGGGCATCCTCAACCGCCTCGGCGAACACGCCGAGTTCGAGCTTGTGGCGCAGGACCCGCCGCACCGAACGGTCCACGAGTTCCACCGGGAAGGCGCCCTTGCGGACGAGTTCGGCGAGCGGTTCCAGATAGGCGCGGCCCGCCGGCAACTCGACGTCGATCCCCGCGGACAGCGCGAGCACCGCCGCGTCACCGGGGCCGGCGGCCACGTCGTGCAGGGTGTGCAGGAACGTCACCCCGAAGTAGTCGGCGACCACCACGCCCTCGAATCCCCAGCGCGTGCGCAGCAGTTCGGTGAGCAGCCGTGGGTCGGCGGCGACCGGGATGCCGTCGATCTCGGCGTAGGAGTGCATCACCGCGGACGGGCGGGCGTTCTTGACCACCATTTCGAAAGGCAGCGCGAACACCTCGGCGATCTCGCGAGGCCCCGCGTGCACCGGCGCCAGATTGCGTCCACCGCGTGAGTTCGAGTAGCCGAGGAAGTGCTTGAGGGTCGCGCCGGCCCCGGCGGACTGCAAGCCGTCGACGTAGGCCGTGCCCAGGACGCCGATCAGGTACGGGTCCTCGGAGATGCACTCCTCCACCCGGCCCCAGCGCGGGTCCCGGACGACGTCGAGCACCGGCGCCAGGCCCAGGTGGATGTTCAGCCGCCGCATGGTCGAACCGATCTGTCCGCCCATCTCGCGCACCAGCTCCGCGTCCCAACTGGCGCCCCACGCCAGCGGGGAGGGGTAGGTGGCGGCGCCGTACAGCTGTAGCCCGGTCAGGCATTCCTCGTGCACCAGCGCCGGGATCCCGAACCGGCTGTGCCGCACGACGTCGCGTTGCAGGGCGCGGGCGAACTCCAGCCGTTCCGTCACGGCACCCGCCCGGCTGCCGAGCGGCCGGGTGAACTGGCCCACGCCGTGTTCGAGCGGTGACGTGGCCCCGGCCGGGTCCGTGAGCAACTCGTCCTGCATCGGCGCCACGGTCTCACCGGGCGGGCCGCTGCCCTCCGGCCACAACGAGGTCAGTTGCGCGAGCTTCTCCGGCAGGGTCATCGCGGCCAGGATGGCGTCGATGTCGCATCCCGCGGCCCACTGAGGTGTGGTCACAGTGTCTCCTCTGACGGGCGGCCTACGGCCGTGAAGGTTTCCGGTATCGGGTGAGTGCCCGGGAACGCGCTGCCCCGGATGCGGGCGGTCTGCGCGCGGTGCCATGCGGCGTCCGCCCACATCCCGGTGTGGTGCGGCTGCGAGAAGTTGCTCGTGCAGATCCCCTGCCAGCCGCGGTCCGACGCCATGCCGACGGCCTGCTCGGCGACGTCCTTGACGTAGTCCCACCCGCTCCAGCCGGGAACGAGATCGGGCGACCAGCCCACCGAGGCCCAGCCCTCGGTCGTCCACAGAGGCAACCCGCGCTCGGCCGCCCAGTCCCGCCATACGTCGAGCAGGTCCGCGAGTTCGGCCAGGAACGTGTCCCGCTCGGCCGGGTAGTGCCGCTGGACCAGGTTCTGGTGTTCGGCGAGACCACGGACGTCGTTCTCGAAGTCACCGGTCCATTTCGTCGTGGCGACGAATCGCGGGCATCCCGCGGCGAGCCACAGATGCGGTTCGGCGAGGTCGAAGGCATCCGTCGAAAGCCGCATCAGGTCGGTGCTCAACGGCGGTGTGACGCCTCGGAGGTAGTACGAGAACGTGACGGGAATTTCGGGGAATTCCCCTTTGACCGCGGTCAGCGACTCCTGGTAGCTGTCGATGCGCCGAACCTGGTCGTCGGTGAACAGCTCGGTCAGCGCGAACACCGAATGGATATCTCCGAATACGTGCTTGCCGATACCCGGGGCCCAGGCGGGCCACTCGTTGCACAGATCGACGTAGGCCACGGCGTCGAGCAGGCCGGCTTCCCGGATCACCCCGAGCGTCTCCGACCAGACGCGGGCGAGATCGGCCGGAGTGACCACCTGGGCCGCGCGGCCGGTCGAGTCGGGGGTGAACCAGGTGGAGAGCCCCGCCTGGATTCCCCGGCTGCGCAGCCCGGCCAGGAACTCGATCAATGCCGTACGCGGCCGGACGGTGACGGTCGAATGGTTTCCCCACATGAATCCCGAGGGCTGGGGCAGCGCGGTGATCTCGTCGGCCCGCCGCCCGGAGCTGTCGGCGGCGATCCAGTGCGGAAAGGCGTCGATGCGTACGACGTCGTAGCCGCGCTCGGCGAGTTCGTCGAGGACCCGCTCGACATCCGCGTACTCCGCCTCGTCGCCGGAGCGGCGCAGCAGCCAGGAGTAGTCCCACATCGTGACGGCCCGGGCCGGTGGGGGCATGGTCATTGCTCCTCCCGCAGGGTGCACCACTCGTCGGTGCGGGCGGCGACCCGCCGCCAGACCTGTTCGGCTTCGTCGATGGACATGAAGGGGGCGTCCTCGACGCCGGAGGGCGGGTCGCAGTTCTCGACGATGGTCTTGAGTGCGGCGAGGCTGCTCTCGATGATCGCGCGGCCCTCGCTCGCGGTGGCGAGGTGAGCGTCCTCGCCCTGGGCGAAGCGGCCCAGGGCGCTGCTGTGCCGGTCGTCGAGGCGGTCCAGCTCGACCAGTTCGGGGCGCAGGTACATCAGTTGGGAGATCTCGTAGCGTCCCGCGTGGTCTCCTTCGAACTGTCCGGCCACGAGCTCGGGGTCGCTGACGGCGACGACCGGGACCGGGCGGGCGCGCCGGAACTCCTCGGCGACGAGCCGTAGATCGGCCTGGTTGGCGTTGTGCCCGGTGACGACGACGATGGCGCGGAAGCCCGCGTTGACGAAGGCCCGCAGCTGAAAGACCAGCAGCCGTAGGACGACGTCGGGCGGCAGGCCGCCCAATCGCGGATTCACGTCACCCACGACCTCCCGCAACCACGGCCGGTGATATCCGGTCTCGTGGATGTGATAGGTCTGCGTCGGTGCAACGATGCCGCCGAATCTGCGGGCGGACTCCTCGCAGAGATACACCGCCTTGTGGGTGTCGAGGCCGAAGGCGGCGATGTGTCCGTGCGGCTCGCACAGCCCCATCGGAAGGTAGGCCAGGGGCAGTTGCTCCAGCCGTTGCTCGAACTCCCTTGGCAGCAGCTCTTCCCAGCGGACTGTTTCGGTGTGAGAGGCCATGGTTCACTGCTCCGCGAATATCTTGGTCTCGTTGAAGTTCTTGATGAACCGGTGCTTGAAGCGCAGTTGGTCGAAGACCTCCGCGGGCAGCGGCGGTTCGTCGAGCGCCGCGATGTTCTCCTCGCAGAATTCCCGGACATGCATCGAGGAGATCGCGGTGGTGACGCCAGGCGACTGGACGACGAACTTCAGCGCCAGCGCGGCGAGCGAACTCGCGTAGGCCGGCACGTACCGCCGTAGCGCGTCGACCTTTTCGAGATATACCGGGCGGGGCACGATCGCGTCGAAATACCGGTTCCGGTAGTCGTCCTCCGCGAAGACCGTGTCCTCGGTGAGGGTGCCGGTCAGCCCTCCTTCGTCCAGGACGCATCGGGCGATCACCGCGACGTCGTGCTTCCGGCAGGCGGGCAGGAGGTTGTCCAGGGCGAGGGGGTCGAAGATGTTGATGATGGTCTGGACGGAGTCGATCAGACCGCTCTCCACCAGCGGCAGCGCCATGTCGGAGCGATGGTCGGGGATCGAGATGCCGACGTGCCGCACCAGCCCCTCGTCCTTGAGCTGTCGCAGTTCGTCCATCCAGTACCCGGTGACTCCCCAGGTCGGCCACCAGATGTGCAGCTGCACGAGGTCGATCTGCTCCAGCGCCAGCTCCTGGAGCGAACGCAGGGCGCCGGCCCGGACATGGCCCGGCGGGTAGGCGACTTCGGGTGCCACGGGTGTGCCCCAGCCGCGCGGGCCCGCGAGCGACTCGATCTTCGTCGCGACGAAGGGGCGCTGCCCGGACCACTGCCGCAGGGCCTTTCCGACGATGCGCTCGGAATCGCCGTAGGCGCGAGCGGTGTCGATGAAGGACACCCCGCGGTCCAATGCGTACAGAAGGCTGTCGATCCAGTCGGATTCCTTCTGGTCGCCGAACCAGCCGGCGAATCCCATGGTCCCGAAGCCGAGTTGGCTGATCGGTTCACCGGAGCGCGGAAATGGGGTACTGCGCACGGGAGTTCCTCTCCTTACCGGGGGCACTGCTTGAGCAGTGCCTTGAGGGCGGCGGTCGGATCCGCCAGGGTTTGTGGGGACGGTGTCGCCCGGCGGCCGATGAGCAGTTCGGCGAGCCGGATGTCCTGGGCGACGGCGTTTCCGGTGCCTATCGCGCTCGCCGACAGGAGCCGCCCGTCGGGCCCGAGGCCGAAGCGGATCTCGACGCCGTCGGGGCGACGCCGGACGACCTCGGCCGTGGCGGTGTCGGGCAACCCGGCGATTTGCAGGGTGAGTTCGTACTGGTCGGACCAGAACCACGGCACGGTCGTGAACGGCTCGTCGGCTCCGAGCATGTTCCGTGCGGCCGCGCCGCCCTGGTCCTGGGCGTTGCGCCAGGATTCCAGCCGGATGCGGCGGCCGTCGTAGAGCGGATGCGGCCATGAACAGCAGTCCCCGGCGGCGAAGATGTCGGGGTCGGAGGTCGTCAGCCGGGTGTCGACCCGCACTCCGTTGTCGACGGCGAGGCCGGCCTTACGCGCCAGCGAGGTCTCCGGCTCGGCACCGACGCCCACCACGACCGTGTCGCACACCAGCGTCTCGCCGGTGGTCAGTCCGAGCAGCAACTCCTCGTCGCGGCGCTCCAGTTGGAGCACCCCCGTGCCGCAGCGCACCTCGACGCCGGCCTGTTCGTGGCGCGCGGTGACGACGGCGGCGAGGTGCGGGGTCGCGCCGCGGCTCATCAACCGTGGCGCCAGTTCGATCACGGTCACCGCGCAGCCGCGCACGGTGGCACTCGCCGCCAGCTCCAGACCGATGAATCCGCCGCCGATCACACCGACGCGCGCACCGGGCCGCAACCGGTCCCGCAGCACGAGCGCGTCGCCGTGGCTGCGCAGATGGTGCACGCCGTCGACCGCCGCGCCGGGCAGCGGCAGCCGTCGGGCGGTCGCTCCGGTGGCCACCAACATCCTTTGGTACGCGATGCGTTGACCGTCGGCGAGTACCACCTCGTGGCTGTCGCGATCGATGTCGGTCGCCGCGATCCCGGCGACGAAGTCGATGCCCGCGGTCCGCAGCGTCTCCGTGTCGCAGATCGTCGTCGGAGCCGACGCGTGCGGTTCGGTCAGCAGGGACTTCGACAACGGCGGGCGCTCATACGGTGCTACGGCCTCGGCGCCGACCAGCGTGACCGGTCCGCTCCAGCCCGCCTCGCGCAGTGCGAACGCCGCCCGCGCGCCGCACTCGCCGCCACCGATGACCACCATTCCCGGCACGGCACCCACGGCCTAGCCGATCCCGAGGTAGACGGTGCCGTCCTCGACCTTGACCGGGAAGGTCTTCAGGTCGACGAGCACCGGTGCTCCGGCGGCCCTGCCCGTGGTGTAGTCGAACCGGCCGTTGTGCTTGGGGCATTCGATGGTGTGGTCCATCACCAGGCCGTCGCACAGCAGCATCCGTTCGTGCGTGCAGTGGCCCGCGGTGGCGAAGAACTCGTTGTGCGGCGAGCGGTAGATGGCGTAGTCCACGCCGTCGTGCCGGAAGGGGATCACGTCTTCCGGGTCGACGTCGTCCACGGCGCACGCGGCGATCCACTCAGGCATGGTGAAGGCCTCCTCAGGACTGGGAGCCGGGCTGGAGCGCGAGCGCGCGTCCGTCGGACCGCGGGTGGTACGGAGCGGCGCCGGGCGGCAGTTCGCGGCGGATGTAGTACGTGGGGTCCTTCAGCTGGCGCAGCACCGCGGGGACGATCTCCCGGTAGGCCGCCCACAGCGACGGGTAGGCGGGGGCGAGATCGCCCCTGATCTCCTCGTGCAGCTCGGGCAGCCGGTGGTAGGGGACCATCGGGAACATGTGGTGTTCGACGTGGTAGTTCATGTTCCAGTAGAGGAACCGGTTGATCCTGCACATGTGCACCGTGCGGGTGTTGAGCCGGTGGTCGAGCACGTTCTCGCCCATCCCCGCGTGCTGGGTGAGGCCGTAGACGTTGAGCATGAACGCGCCGTACACGCGCGGTCCGCCGATGAGCATCGCGGGCAGGATCGAGCCGGACAGCACACACGCGGCGATCATGGCCGCGTAGACGACGAGCCAGATCCGTGCCGTGCGGAAGATCCTCGCGCGCTCTGACTCCGGGATGAACGTGGCTTCCTCGGCCGTGAGCCGCCCGACCGCGTGCACGGCCATGGCGCGCAATGCCAGCGGTACGTCGACCAGTCCGAAGAAGTTGGCCAGGATCCTGGCCAGCCGGGCGGGCCGCATCACCACGATCTCCGGATCGCGGCCGAGTATCAGCGTGTCGGTGTGGTGCCGGGCGTGGCTCCACCGCCACACCGTGGGGTCCCGCATCAGCATGAAGGAGGCCAACTGGTAGATGGAGTCGGCCAGTCGGCGGTTCTTGAAGGCGGTGCCGTGGCCGCACTCGTGCCAGCGTGAGTCCGACGAGGACCCGTACAGCACGCCGTACACGAGGAAGAAGGGCACGGCGAGCCAGCCGCCCCAGAAAACGACGCCGAGAGCGGCGCACGCCACCATCACACCCAGCCAGATGACCGTGTCACGGATCGCCGGGTGGTCCGAGCGGCGCATCAGTTCCTTCATCCTCTTACGAGGCATGTCACTGCGGAACCAGTCGGTCCCGCCGGCCAGCCCGGCCGTCACCGCGCGCTCGGCCTCGGGGCCGACCAGGCTGTAGCGTTCGAGTCGTTCCCTACTCATCGGGATCATCCCTTCGTTGCTCGTTCGGCGCGGAGGTCAGCTCCACTGCCCCTCGGGGCGCAGGGCGTCGGGGCCCATGATCGGCGGCCGCAAGGTGCCGTCCGGGAGGATGCGCAGCGTCCACAGGCCGCCCACGGCCGCGTCGCTGAGCCATCGCGTGATGCCGTCGAGCGCACCGCGATAGCGGGTCCACAGTTCGTTGTTGAGGTTGACCAGGGTGCCCAGGTCGCCCCGGTCCTCGACCCGTTCGGCCAGCTTCTGGATCAGCTCCAGGACGGGGGCCGTACGCAGCGCTTCGTAGGCCCGCTTGAGCGCCTGTGTCTCGGACGCGGTGGGACGGTCGCCGCAGGTGGCGTCCCGGTAGGCCAGGGCTGCCTCGCCGACGCGCTCCAGGCAGTCGATGAACAACTGGTAGAACTCGACCCGGTGTTCCCAGAAGCCGGGCCGGTCGCCGTCCCGGAGGACGACCGCCTTGCTCCGCGCGGTCCGCAGCGCCTCGCGCACCTCGGCGAGGCGTTCCCGGATGCGCGGTATCTCGGCGAGTTTCGCCTCCACGTCCGCGACGATCTGCGGCGGTATGGCGCCGTGCGCGCCGATGAACTCAAGGGCCTGGTTGATGAGCGGGGGGTACCAGTCCTGCGCGAAGACCTGCCATCCGAGGTCGTGGCACAGCCACTGCTCGTACCGTTCGAACAGCCGCATCGCCTCCGCCGCGTCGGTGGCGGCCGCCTCACCCCACTCGACGCCGAAGGCGTCCCGGTAGTACGCGTCCGGTGTCAGGTCGGGCTGCCACATCAGCAGGGCGGTGTAGCGGGCGTTGTCGTCGACGGTCCGGGTGCGCCAGTGCTGCCAGATGACGCCGTCGATGCCGTAGGCCCGGACCTTGTCCATGATCGCCGGGTAGGCGCTGACCTTGGGCTGGGGCAGCCACATCCGGAAGTCGATCTCCCACCAGTTGATCAGCCAGCGCTCGCGGTCCACTCCCTGGTAGTGGTCGAGCAGGGGCGGAGCCTCCCAGGGGTCGACCTCCGTCATCGAGGACAGCACGACCTCCTGGGGCAGATAGGGGGCGGCGTCGCGGAAGAGGTGCTCGATGTACCAGCCGGCCAGGGCGACCTGCTTGTCCGGGGCGAGTTCCCGCAGGATGTCGTGTCCCAGCAGCACCCATTGAAGGAAGGTCTGCGCGCTCTCGGTGATGTCCTCCACGTCGTAGACCTGGGCGCTGACCTTCCCCAGCAGATCGTCGATCGTGTAGCGGGGCAGGGGGTGCTCCGCGCGGAACCGTGTGCACCGCTCGCAGGCGCAGCCGGCCGTCCACCGCGAAGGACCGTTCTCGGACTGCCAGAGCGTGTACGTGTCCACGTCGGGAAAGGAGGTGACCAGGCCGGTCAGCCAACCGGTCAGCAGCTCACGGGCGTCCGCGGAGCTCGGGCAGATGCCGAAGCCGTCCTCGCCGAACCGGGAGGCGGGATCGACCAGCGCGCGGAACTCCAGCGGCGGATCGGTCACCTCGATCCCGATGGTCGTGCGCATGCCCCGCTCCTTGGCATGGGTGAACGCGGCCCGGATGTCGGCCTCCGCAAGGCGGAAGCGCTCCTCGGGGGTGGTCGCGTCGATGGCCGAGCGCGCCCCGAAGGTGTCGTCGGCGAGATAGCCGGCGAAGTGTTCCCGGCCGGCCACGAAGTCGGACACCCGGCCGGGGCGCTTGTGCCAGCGGGTGGTGCGCGAGGTGTCCCAGAAGGCCTCCGTCCGCCGCTGCCCCTTGAACGTGAACTGCCCGACCGGCTCGAAGGTGTAGAAGTGCATGGAGAACAGGTTCAGTCGCAGCCGGGCCGCGCTGTCGATCACCTGGAGGTAGTCCTCCTTGTCCCAGGTGGACGGTCCGGTCAGGAAGTCGGTGTACGGCATGAAGCCGCGCAGCCGGACGACGGGAGCCCGGTCGACGGCGGCCGGCGGTACGGCCACCGGGCCGCGGCGGGGAAGGGACTCGCCGCTGAGGTAGAAGCGGACCCCGAGGAGTTCCAGCAGTTCGTAGCAGCCGTAGAGGACTCCCGCGTCATCGGCGCCGACCACCGCGACCAGGTTGCCGTTGCCGCGCAGGGCGTAGGAGTCGGCTTCGACCGGTGATGCCCGGACGCCGAGGTCGGCGAGCGCGGCCCGCACCTGCGGTTGCTCCGGTGTGCCGACCACGATGCGCAGCGCGGCATCGCCTTCCGGCCCGGCCGGTCCGGACGCGGTCGTCTCCGCCTCGGTCGTCTCCACCTCGGCTGTCCACAGCCTGCCGGCGAAGTCGCGCAGTTCTTCGCACGCCCGCCGGGTGAGCGGGCCGGCTTCCGGTGAACTGACAATGGTGACCCTCTGCATGAGGCTTCTCCTTGTGGATCCCCGAGGGATCCGGTCAAGACTTCGGGAACGGTTCGGCTCGCCGGGGTGATGGCACACGTGGCGGGACCTACCGGGGTGAATGTCCGAGGGGCACGGCGCGTCAGGCGCCGGTCATCCCTTGACCGCGCCTTCCATGATTCCGGCGACCAACTGCTTGCCCGCGGCCACGAAGAGCAGCAACAGCGGCAGCGTGGCCAGCACGGAGGCGGTCATGACGGTCGAGTAGTCGATGGTGTACTGGGTGCGCAGCTGCTGGATCGCCACCTGGGAGGTGAACATCTCCGGGGTGTTGAGGACGACCAGGGGCCACAGGAAGTCGTTCCAGGTGGTCATCGCCGCGAAGAGCCCGAACACGGCGGCGGAGCCCCGGATGTTGGGTACGACGATCGAGCGGTAGATGCGGAACGTCGAGCAGCCGTCGGCCTTCGCGGCGTCGATGAGCTCGTCCGGAATGGTCCCGATGATGACCTGCCGCATCCAGAACACACCGAACGCGGAGACCGCCCCGGGGACGATCAGCGCCCAGTAGGTGTCGATCCAGTCCAGCTTCGACATGATCATGTACATGGGCACCAGGCCCAGCTGGCTGGGCAGCGCCATGGTCGCGACCACCATCAGGAACAGCAGGCGACGACCGCGGAACCGGAGCTTGGCGAAGGCGAATCCCGCGAGACTGCAGAAGAACATCTGGAGTACGGCCACGGATCCGGAGACGATGGCGCTGTTGGCGAGCGACCGTCCGAACGGGACCATCGAATTGACCACGTCGAGGTTGTGGCCGAAGTTCCCACCGGGAACGAGGGCCGGAGGGAAGCGGGACACCGCCGAGCTGTCGTTGGAGCCGACGACGAACATCCAGTACAGGGGGATGAGCGCGAGCAGCACCGCGAAGGCCAGCACGACATAGGTGAACCAGGGTGTCCGCCCGCGCCTGCTGCGCCGACTGGCGTCCAGTGCCTGGCGCCGTGACCTCGCGGCGGCCCGCGACACCGGTCGGCCGACGCTCGCGGCCTTCGGCTTTTCCTTGCTCGTCACGGACATCAGGAACTCCTGATCAGGCGGGCCATGGCGTAGTTGACCAGTGCGAGGGCCAGGATGATGAACAGCAGGGCGACCGCGATGGCCGAGGCGTAGCCGAATTTGAAGGAGTTGAACGCCTGCCCGTAGATGAGCAGCGTGACGGTCAGGCCCTGGCCGTTGTTGCCTCCGGTGGGCGAGGTGAACAGCAGCGGCTCGGTGAAGATCTGGAGCCCGCCGACCGTCGAGGTGACCACGGTGAACAGGATGGTCGGGCGGATCATGGGCAGCGTGACCTGGGTGAACGTGGTCCAGCGGCCGGCGCCGTCGATCTCCGCGCAGTCGTACAGGGCGGAGGGGACCGCCTGCATCGCCGCGAGGTAGATCAGGGTGTTGTAGCCGGTCCAGCGCCAGATGACCATGATGGCGATGACGGTCTGCGCGGTCATCGCGCTCGCGCCCCAGTCCACCGTCGGCAGGTGCAGCGACCGGAGGATCCAGGTCACGGGGCCGTAGTCGCGGCCGAAGATGGACGCGAAGACCAGGGTGACGGTGACCAACGGGGTCACGTTGGGCACGAGCAACGCCATCCGCCAGAACGTCTTCGCCCTGAGGCTGCTGTTGTTCAGCATGGAGGCCAGGAGCAGCGCGATCCCCATGCCGGGCACGGTGGACAGGACGAAGATCGCGATGGTGTTGCGCAGCGCCTTCCAGAACCGGGGATCGCTGAGCATGTCCGAGTAGTTCTGCAGCCCGACGAAACGATTCTCCCCGCCGAGCAACTGCCAGTCGTGCAGGGACACCCAGCCGGTGAAGAGCAGCGGCCCGAGTCCGAAAGCGAGGAACAGCAGGAAGAACGGCGCGATGTAGGCGTAGGGCGTGAACCGTTCCCATGCGCTGGACACCCGACCGCTTCGGTCCCTGGTGGTCGGTTCTTTCCAGGCCAGTGAAGTGGTCATGTCGTCCCTCAGCCCCTACCCCTGAAGCTCGCGCTTGACATCGGACATGACCTGGGACCAGGACTTCGCGCCGGACTGGCTGCCCTGATCGACCCTGCCCAGCCCGTTCTCGAACTGGTTCTCGACGATGCGGTCCTGCGGGCCGACCGGATGCGGTTTCATGCCCTGCACGCTCGCGATGTAGATCTTGCCGACCGGCGCGTTGCTGAAGAAGGGGCTGGTGAAGCGGGTGACCGCCGGATCGGTGTACAGCGCGGGAATCGTCGGGAAGGTGTTGCTCTCCTTGAAGAGCGCCAACTGCTGCGCCGGCGCCTCCAGCCACTTGATGAAGTCGTACGCCTGCTGCGCGTGCGGCGCGTTCTTGGGGATGGCCAGGAACGACCCGCCGTCGTTGCCGACCTTGCCGGGCAGCACCGCGATGTTCCACTTGCCCTTCGTCCCGGGCGCCTGCTGTTCGACCTGGGTGAGCATCCAGGCGGGCACGATCAGGGTGGCGACGGTCCCCTTGGCCACCGCGGCGTCCCACTGCGGGGTGTAGGTCGCGACGTTCGCGGAGAGCCCGGCGTCGATGGCCGCGACTCCGTCCTCCCAGGACTTCCTGATCTGCGGATTGGTGGCGTAGACGGGCTTCCCGGCGGCGTCCACGTACTTGAGGTCGCCCTGGTTCGACTCGGCGCGGAAGACCGCCTTGCCGCTGTCGATGAACTTCTTGCCGGTCGCCGCCACGTACTTCTTGCCGGTGGCGACGTAGTCCTCCCACGTCGGCCACAGGGCGCCGACCGCGGCGGGATCGGTGGGCAGCCCGGCCTTCTTGAACAGGTCGGTGCGGTAGGCGATCGCCATCCCGCCCACGTCGGTCGGAATGCCGACGATCGAGCCGTCGGAGGCGACGCCGCCGTTCCAGCGCCAGGCCAGGTACTCGGATTTCAGTGCGGCGGCACCGAACTTCCGCAGATCCGTGAACACCGAGGCGTGGTCCACGAATTCGCCCATGTAGTCGATCGCGATCTGCGCGATGTCCGGGCCTTTGCCGGAGGCCAGGGCGGTGAGGAGCGTCTGGTGCGAGGCGTCGTAGTCACTGATCTTGGTCTGGATCTTGATGCCGGGGTGTGCCTGTTCGTACTGCTTCACGAGCGTCTTGGACAGTTCGGCGAAGCCCCACATGTTCAGCGTCACGTTGGACGAGGACGACGAGCTGCCCGAGCCGGAGGAACAGGCGGCGAGCGCCGTTCCCCCCAGCGCGGTGATCGCCAGGGACATGGCTCGCCGTCGGCTGATGCCGCGGTGCACGGCGGATGGGACTGGTCCGGGAGCTCTGACGAGTCGGGAGACCTTCATCTTGCTGCACCTCCAAAGAAGGGGTACCGCATGGTGACCCACGCCGGAGCGACAGAGCAATAGTTTCTAGAAAGTTTCTTCCTTGTGTTCAGTGATGACCTTGGGAAGGGGCGGCGGTGCTCTCCCGGACGACCAGCTCCGTCGCCAGTTCGACCCCCGGACCGGCGGCCTGGCCCGCTATGAGCCTGCCGAGCAGCTGCACGGCCTGCCTGGCCAGGTCGTCGATGGGCTCCCGGACCGTGGTCAGCGGAGGAGACGCCCAGCTCGCGACGGGTGCGTCGTTGAAGCCGACCACACTCACGTCGTCGGGTACGCGCAGGCCCCTACGCCGAGCCGCCTCGTACACGCCGAGTGCCTGCTCGTCGGAGGCCGCGAAGATCGCGGTCGGCGGGACGGGCAGGGCCAGCAGCTCGGCCGCCGCGTCCCGGCCGGGCGCGTGGCCGAACTCGGTGTGCACGACGTACTCCGGCGGTATGTCCAGACCCGCGGCTGTCGCCGCCGCGCGGAACCCGTCGGCGCGGGCCCGACTGCACAGCAGGCGCAGCGGTCCGCCGATGGTCGCGATCCGCTGGTGACCCAGCGCGATGAGGTGCTCGGTCGCGGCGTGCGCTCCCCGCCAGTGGGTGAGCCCGACGGTGGGGACCTCGGCCTTCTGGTTTCCCTCGGGATCGACGGCCACGAACGCCACCATCAGCTCACGCAGCCGTCTGCGCTGCTCAGCCGTGGTCTCCACCACGCCGAACACCACGCCGTCGGGATTGCGGGACGCTACATGGTCCAGCCATTCCTCCTCCTTGCCCGGGCGCAGCCGGGACAGCACCAGCGCCAGCCCCTCGGCGTACACAGCGGCTTCCATGGCCTGGATCAGGCTCGCCGACCACGGGCTGTCGAGTTCGCTGAGAACAAGTTCGATCACCCCGGTGAGCCGGCCACCCGAACGGCGCGGTGCGTAGCCGTGCTCGCGCAGCAGCTCGGTCACCCGCTCGCGGGTGACCGACGAAACGCCCTGCCGCCCGTTCAGGACCTTGGACACCGTCGGCGACGACACTCCCGCCGCCTGCGCGATGTCCGCGATCGTGGTCCGCGGTGACTCCGTTGCAGCCATCCCAGCTCCCTTCCAGCGCTCCGGCAGCACCCGACTGCCAGGTCCGCGACGACATCCCCGTTGACCGGGCATGCGCCTGGTCCTATCGTGACAGAAAATTTCGCGAAATTAGAAAGTGCTAGGTGGTGGCATACAGCTGGTGGTGCCGTGCGGTGCAGATGCCCTCGCGCGACACCGTGCGGTGGCGGCATACGATCCCGTGGCGCTGTCCGATCCGATGAGACGCCGGGCTCGTAGCGGCCTCGTCTTCCGGTCTCGTCTTCCGGTCTCGTCTTCCGGTCCGAGTCGGGCGACGGCCGGTCCGGTGACTCCGGGTAGTGGCGCCCCGGAAACCTGAGTCTATCCACTTCGAACACCCCCGAGACGGGGCGATGTGCACGGGGGGAGAGATCTCCGCCGGACGAGTCGTCGCGGTGGGGGTGTCCCGGCCGGCGTCGCGGTGATGGGCCTAACAGCCGGGAAGCGGCCGGATGTTGACTTGGTCGGTTGCTTCGGTGCGGGCGAACCTGAGGCACAAAGGCTGGCCGGGAAGCGCTCCGCGATCACGTGCGAAACAGCGACGCGTGGCTGGACACGGTGCCGCGTCGGACGCTGTTGCCGGCCGAGCGTGGCAGGGTGCAGATCGCCGCCGGGCCGCTGGAGCGGGTGGCTGCGGCCGAGGTCGCCAGTGACCGGCGCAGCGGGCCGACGCAGGTGTCCGCGGACGCGGAAGGTGCGGCCCCCGCGCCATGACTGCTTGTCGCACCGGCGAGGCACCCGGCGTTCTGTGCGGACCGCGCTCCGTCTCTCCGAGACACACCGGTCGCTCGTGGTGTCGGCCGGCCTGAGCACCGATGCCGCCGCTGGAAACCCGCGCCGGCAGGAGCTGCCCCCGGCGAGACCGTCCTGGGCTTCACCGACCCGACCCCATGAACGTGAAGTACAAGGAGACGGCGGTACAGCCCCTGACCAGCGCGTTCTTATCATTCAGCGCTGAGTTCCGAGGCTGCGGGAGAGGGCATCCAGCCACGGAACATCGTCCGGCTGCGCGTGCGGGGAGTACTGCACCTGGTCGGCGACCGGCGTGACGTTCCAGGGACCATCCCCGCACCCGCGAGGATGGTCCCGACGCCCAGAACGCCGACGAGAAGTACCTGTTCTGCTCCCCACCCTGGCTACCTTCGAAATGCGGTTCGCGAGGTGACGGAGTATCTCCTCGGGCGCTGACGCCCTGCCACGCCGGGGCGGCGGCGTCAGCGGCTGCCCTGCTGCCGTGACCTCCGCGCCGCCAGGAACACCAGCGCGCCGCCCGTCACCAGCAGGACGGCGGTGCCCGCCCGGAGCAGGACTCCGTCCGCGCCCGTGGCGGCGAGCCCACCGCCGGTCGTCGTCCCGCCGCTGGTTCCGGCCCCGGAGCCGGACGGGCTCGCGGTGGCCGTGGCCGTGGCCGACGGGGACGCGGAGGCGCTGGGCGAGGGGCTGGACGTCGCCGAGCCTGTGGCCTTCACCGTGATCGCCGTGGTGTCGTTCGCCGCGTCGTCGTCACGGTTGGGGTACTCGGGGTTCTCCACCGCCCGTACGCTGCCCTGCGCGTCGGGGACGACCTTGTCGATCCGCACCGTGAACTCCTGGGTCACGGAGTTGCCGGGCCGGAAGTCCGTGCTGGCGATGTCGCAGGTGTAGCTTTTCGCGCCGGCCTTGCCCGGTGTGCAGGTCCACTGTGGCCCGGGGTCGCCCTGCTCGCCGGGGCCGGGGGCGCCGGTGATGGTGGTGCCGGCGGGCGGGGTCACCACGAACGTGCCGGAGTTGTCGGTGTCCATCCACAGGAAGTCCATCCGGCCCGGCCCGTTGTTCCGCACGCCCACGGTGATGCTCACCGTCTGGCCGACCTTGCCCTCGACCGTGTCACCGAGCGCCTGGTAGTCGGCGTGCTGGGTGGTGGCGAAGGTGCCGTACCCGGAGCCGGTGAATCCGGAGCCGGAGACGATGGACTTCAGGCCGAGCGGCGTACCGGTGCCGGTCCCGGGGAAGTCGGACGGGTCGAAGGAATCGGGCGCGGTGCCGCCGACCGGCCACACGACGTAGGTGTTGTAGCCGTACATCGTGTCCTTGGAGGCGGTGTAGCGCAGCGGCGTGTCCGTCTCGTAGGCCGCGCCGGGCGCGACCGGGGTGTCGAACCGGCACCAGGTGCCGACGTCGGACTGGTCCGAGTAGTGGCAGTTGGAGTGGTCACGGGCGAGCGAGACGCCGTCCGAGTCCTGCACCCAGAGCATGACGCCCTTGTCGGCGGGGGCTGTGCCGGTGTTGGCGAAGGCCGGGGTGCGCTCGAAGACGGCGCCGGGTGCGATGCCCTTCAGCGCCGGGTAGGCCCGGGCGACGAGCTTGGGCCCGCCGACCAGGACGTCCGTCTTCCCCGTCACGGTGGCCGCGTCGGAGGCGGTGGCGGTGTAGGTGATGGCACCGGTGTCGCCCGCCTTGGCGGCAGTGGTGGGCTTCAGGAAGAAGGGGTCGATCGACTCCTTGCCCGACAGTGGTCCCACGTCGCACCTCAGCTTCAGGGTGCCGGTGTTCACGCAGTCCCCCGTGACCACCATCGTCGCCTTCCCGGCGAGGGACGACGCGTCGACCGTGACCGAGACGTCATGGGCGTCCCCGCCCGAGGCTGTGATGCCGAGGTTCAGGTTCGGGCCCTCGCCCTCGGTGGGGAGGTAGTAGTTCTCCTGGGTGTCCAGGACGAGTGTCGTTCCGGCGGCGTGGGCGGCCGGGGTCGCAACTGCCATGACGGCGGTCGCGAAAGCGGCGGCCGCCGCTGTCCGCCATGTTCTACGTATCGTCAGCACACAACGTGGACACGCCAAAACACCGGAAGGTTGCGCCCGAGTGTCCGTCAGCTGACAGACGGGTTCCGCTCACGCAGTCCACAGGCGTCCGGCCACCGGGCGGCCACATGAGTTCGGCCGTCGGTGCCGCGTTGCCGGAAGAGACGCGCGGCGTGCAGGAGAACTACCGGTATCCCATCAACCGGCCGAACTCCCGGCGAGGAAAGAGGAACACAACGCCTCGCACCGCAGAGTCCGCGCCCGCGTCGAGCACACCTTCGCCCACCTGAAGAGGTGGAAGTTCCTCCGCGACTGCCCTCCGAAGAGGACTGCGTCCGCCACCCCATGCTCGGCGTCGCCCGCCTGCACACCCTCGCACTCGTCGACCGACGCAGAGGCGTCAGACCTGCGTGAGGGGCCTGGCCTGAAGGATCTCGTCCATCGAATGCTCGCGCCAGTGTTTCAGAAGTTCATGGAAGGCGACCGCGCTGTGGGGGTAGGCGGGTGAGTCGTTCGGCCGGCCGCGTCCTTCACGGTTGTAGTAGCCGGGGGTGCATTCCGCGTGGAACCACTCGTGGTCGGGGGCGTCCTCGGCGAGCGTGGCGATCCAGGCGTCCTCGGCCGCGCGGGACGGTTCGATGAGGGCGCCCTTCGCCTCGGCGGCGGCGACGAGGGCGGCGGTGTGAACGGCCTGCTCGTCCAGGATGTGCGTGAAGTTGACGCTGACGGCGTTGTGCAGGGTGCCCAGCTGGATCAGGTTCGGGAAGCCGTTGCTGGTGAAGCCGTGCAGCGTGCGCGGACCCTGTTGCGCCCATATGTGCAGGAGTTGAGTGCCGCCGCGGCCGTGGACGGGGAGTGTGCCGGAGTGGATGCCGGAGGTTCCGACGGAGAATCCCGTGGCGAAGATCAGGCAGTCAAGTTCGTACGTGGTGTCGCCGACCACGACGCCATGTGGGGTGACGCGCTCGATGCCGTGGGTGTCCGCGGTGTCGACCAGGGTAACGTCGGCCCAGTTGAACGCCGGGTAGTACCGGTCGGAGAAGGTGGGGCGCTTGCAGGCGTACCGGTACCAGGGCTTGAGCTTCTCCGCCGTGTCCGGGTCGATGACGATCTGCTCGACACGGGCGCGGAGCTCGTTCATCTTGGCGGCGTCGGCGGCCTCGTAGGCGGCTTCGAAGTCCTGGCGGTCGCCTTGACGGCGGAAGCTCGTCAGGAGCTTCTCCAGGAGGCCCGCCGACATGGTCCAGCGGTCCGCCACGAGATCCTGGTCGGCGGTCTCGCCGGAGACGATGCGGAGATGGTTCTCGCGTCGCTCGCGTGCCCAGCCGTCGTGGTCGGCACCCACGTCCCTAGCGGTGGTACGGCAGTTGGCGCGCACATCCACGGTGGAGGGTGTGCGCTGGAAGACGTAGACGTGTCCGGCGTCCTCGGCCAGCATCGGGATGACCTGGACGCCGGTGGCGCCGGTGCCGACGATGCCCACCCGTTTCCGGGAGAGGCCGGTCATGCCGCCGTCCGGGCCGCCGCCGGTGTAGGCGTAGTCCCACCGCGAGGTGTGGAAGGTGTGGCCCTCGAAGTCCTCGATGCCCGGTATCCCGGGGAGCTTCGGTTCGGAGAGCGTGCCGGTGGCGGTGACCACATAGGTGGCCCGGAACGCATCGCCCCGATCGGTGGCCACGATCCACGTCCCACCTGCCTCGTCCCAGGTGAGCGAGGTGACCGAGGTGGAGAACAGGGCGTCCGAGCAGAGGCGGAACGTCCGCGCGATCCGCACCGCGTGGCGGCGGATCTCCTCGCCGGGGGCGTACTTCCACTCCGGCACGTATCCGGTCTCGTCGAGCATCGGCAGGTACACGTGGGATTCGATGTCGCAGTGGATACCGGGGTACCGGTTCCAGTACCAGGTGCCCCCGAAGTCGCCCCCCTTCTCCACGATCCGGACGCGCTCCAGGCCCTGCTGCCGCAGCCGCGCCCCGGCGAGGATGCCGCCGAAACCGCCGCCGATCACAGCGACGTCGACGGCGTCGCGCAGCGGCTCGCGCTCGGTCACCTCGTCCACGTAGGGATCCGCGGCGTAGTAGCCGAACTCGGCGTCGGTGGCCCGGTATTGGCGGGCTCCGTCGGGTCGTACCCGTCGCTCTCGTTCGAGGCGGTAACGCTGCCTCAGCGCGGCGAGCTCAGCGGTGGACGGTACTTGAGGGGGTGTCATGTGGGGGACCCCGATCCTGTCGGTCGGCTGACTTGCGCCGCCACCTGTACTGATGGGAGCGGCTATCGACTACCGTAACAAGAACCGGACAACAGTGTCCGGTTGGATGGCTGGAGCACTCCCCCATGCGACGAATTCCGATCCGCCCCCTTGCCTTACTCGCCGTGTTCGGCACGCTGGCCCTCACCGGATGCGGTACGGCCACGGGCGACCCCGGTGACAGCGCCGGCTCCGTCGGAGCGGGCAGGACCATCCGCGCCCAGCAGCTCATGCAGCTGACCAAGGTGCACGCCGAGACCGGGATGACCCTGTTGGAGGGCCCGACCTTCGACGCGGACGGCACCCTGCTCGTCGTCGACGTCACCGCGCCCGCGGGCGAGCCGAAGGTGATCCGGGTCGACGTCGGGAGGAAGACCTCGCGATCGGTCCACACTGACGACCGGGGGGCCTACACCTCCGCGCAGTTCAGCCCGTACGACGGACGGCTCTATCTGACGGACTACGCCCACGGCGAGATCGTGAGCCTGGCCGCGGACGGCGGTGATCCGCGGACCTTCTTCTCCGGAGAGGTGGACGGCGCGCGGATGAACCCCGACGACATCGCCTTCGACAAGGAGGGCAACCTGTACGTCAGCGACTCGGGGGGCGACTCGTCCGGCGGTGCGGCGAAAGGCCGCGCGGTCCGGATCGACCGCGACGGCAAGAAGACCAGCGTGCTGGCCGACGGGCTGGCCGACACCAACGGGATCTCGTTCGACGTGGACTACCGCGGACTGTGGATCAGCGAGCTCACGGAGAACCGGATCTCCTACCTTCGCCTCGACGCAACCGGAAAGGTGACCGCCCGGCACACCGCCATCCGCGTCGACGGCGGTCTCGCCCAGACCGACTCGATCGCCGTGGACGCGGACGGCAACCTCTACCAGGCGCTGTACGGCCGGCCCGCGATGGTCGTGTACGACAAGTACGGTGAGCGCCTCGCGACGGTCGAGGTTCCTCGCGGCGCCACGGGACTCGACTCGGCGACGAACGTGGCGATCACGCCCGGCGGCACCAAGGCCTACATGACCGTCAGCGGGCCCGCCGGAGGCTACCTCTACACGTTCGACGCGCCGGCAAAGGGCATCCGGCAGTCCAACGGCGGCTGATGCCACGCTGCCGCGCTCACCCTTCGTAGGGCCGCACCGGTCCCACCTCGACACCGAGCAGCCGCCAGGCCGCCAGCGCCCGGCGTTCCCGCTCCTCGTGGCCGGGGCCGGTGGCGGCACCCGAGACCATGGCGACGGCGAGCATCAGGTCGTCCGCCGTCTCCAGCCGATGACCGGCCGGCAGGTGCCCTCGTAGCGCCCGCTCGACCCGCTCCGACAACGCCAACGCGTACGGGCGGGTCTCGGAGCCGTCGGTTGTCCCATCGGCGTGCATGAGGCCGATGAAGGCCGCCGATTCCGCCATGTGCCAGGTCAGCACTCCCAGCACAGCGGCGAGAGACGCGCCTTCCGCGGCGGCCGCCTCTTCGACCTGGCACACGTTCTCCTCCAACACCGCGGCGGACAGGGCGGCCCGGTCGGGAAAATGCCGGTACAGAACTCCCTGCCCCACCCCGGCCCGACGCGCGATCGCGAACAACGGGGCGTCCAGGCCGTGTTCCGCGTAGACCTCCCGGGCGGCGGCGACCAGAGCGGCGCGGTTGCGGGCGGCAGCCTTCGGCCCCTGGTTGGGGGGCCGCCGTTCGTCCGGCACCGGGCGCTGCGTCATCCCGGAAGGGTACCCGGGCAGGCCGGAACGCCATGTCCGCTCCCGGGGCAGACGGAGGTCCCGTGGTCATGTCATCGGGGTCCCCGGTGTGTCGGGCGGCGGTGTGAGGTCGCGGCGTCTGATCTTGCCGCTCGACGTGGTGGGCAGGGTCGCTACGACATGGATCGCCTTGGGGAGCTTGTACGGGGCCAGCTGGGTGCGGGCGAACGCGAGGACGGCGTCCGGATCCGGAGTCCGGCCCTGCGCCGGAACGACGTAGGCGTGTGCGACCTCGCCGAGTCTGGGGTCGGGTACCCGGCCCACTCCGACCAGGGCGACGTCCGGATGCCCGGCGAGGACCCGTTCGATCTCGGCCGGATAGATGTTGTATCCGCCGGTGAGGATCATGTCCTTGAGCCGGTCGACGATGTAGAAGTGCGCGCCGTGCCGGTGCGCGATGTCGCCGGTGTGCAGCCAGCCGTCCGGCTCGATGGTCTCGCGGGTCGCCGTCCCGTCGCCGTAGTACCCGAGGGTGACCAGCGGTCCGCGGACCATCAGCTCGCCGTCCTCGCCCTCGGGCGCGTCCGTGGTGACCTGGTCGAGGGAGGCCACCCGGACCTCGGTCCCGGGGAAGGCCACCCCGATGGAGCCCCTGACCGGCGGAGCGTACGCGGCATGCGTCGTCGCCAGGCCGGACAGTTCCGTCATTCCCCACAGCTCCAGCAGAGGTGCGCCGGTCGCCTTCTCCCATGCCTCCACGACCGCGTCCGAGATGGTCTGGCCGCCGACCGTGCAACGGGTCAGCGTCGTGAAATCGGCGACCGTCGTGGCGAGGGCGTCCAGCAGCATCGCGTACATGGCCGGCACGCCCTCGATCATGGTGACGCCGTGCTCGGCCACGAGTCCCAGCATGCGCGTGGCGTCGAAGCGCGGCTCAAGGACCACCGTCGCTCCGGCCAGCAGCGCCGAGTTGACCGCGCAGTTGCCGTAGACGTGCGACAGGGGCAGTGCGGTCAGTACGACGTCCGCGGCGGACCGGCCGTGCATCGCGGCGGTGTAGGCCCAGTTCAGCAGAAGCGCCTCGCGGGCCTGCATGGCGCCCTTCGGGCGGCCGGTCGTGCCGGATGTGTAGGAGATGCCGCACAGGTCCCGGGGGCGGGCGGAGGCGGAGTCCCAGCCTGGCGGGCCGTCGCCGAGCAGTTCGGCGAACCGTACGACCCCTGCCGGGGAGTCGTCGAACGACACCCGGAGCCGGACGCCGTCCGGCAGCGTGGAGTTGATCCGCTCGGTGGAGGGTCCCGAGGCGAGGAGCGCCGCCGAGCCGCAGTCCTCGACGATGGCCGCCAACTCGGGTGCGGTGAGCATCGCGTTGACCGGGTTGACCACGCAGCCGGCCCGCAGGATGCCGTGGTAGGCCGCGACCCACTCCCAACGGTTCTCCGAGAACAGAGTCACCCGCTCGCCGGGCCGGATGCCCTGCCTGGTCAGTCCTGCCGCGACCTGGCCCGCGGTGGCGTCGAGCGCGGCGTAGGTCAAGGTCCGGCCCTGACAGACGAGCGCGATGCGGTCGCCGTGCCGTGCCGCGGCGACTCCGAGCATGTCCGCGGGATCCAGGGCGCGCATGTCAGCCCACCAGTCCGGCGGGATAGTCCGCGGGGATCTCCTCGTCGGCGAGCGGGCGGGCGCCGGTGACCACGGAGTAGCTCTCCTCGCCGACGATCAGACCGGCCTCGTCGAACGGCCAGGAGATGATCGTCCGGATCGTCACCTCGTGGACGGTCTCGGGGCGCGGGGTCGGCAAGCCCATTCCCACCACGGTCGCGCCGGGGAAGAGCGACGTCATCACCCCGTCGGTGACGATGATGTCGTCGGCGACCGTGAGCCGGTCGATGTCGAACTGGAAGTACAGCTGGCCCAGGGCCTGTCGCTCGATGTAGAACGCCCGGATCGCCTCTCGCGAAGCCGGCTGCATGTCCTCCGGGGAGCCCCAACTGCGGTACTGCTGGCGGGACTTGGAGATCGTCGCGAGGAGCGCGTCCACGTCCTGGTTGACCTCGCCCAGCATGTGCGCGCGCAGCATGTTCAGCAGTTCGAGGTGTTTCGGGTCGTCGGTCTTCGCGATACGGGCATCCATGTAGTCGATCATCGCGGTGCGGTTGATGGGCATGTCGATCTCCTCTGTCGGGGTTGCGGGTCCCCGGTCGGTCGACTGCGCGACCGACCGCAGGGGGCTTGGGTCTGTACTCGGCCCGGTTCAGGGCGGAGAGATCGTGGGTGTCGTCAGGTCAGCGCGTGCTGTGCGCGTGTCGGGTCGTCGACGCCCTGGTCGAGCAGGCGTCCGGCCACCCGGCCGATCGCGGCGTCCAGTTCGGGGCCGCTGCCCCAGTCGTCGAGCCGCTCGGCCAGCCAGTCCTTCCACGCGGTGGCGAGCTTCTCGAACTCTGTGCGGCCGCTGTCGGTGAGCGTCCACTGCCCGCTCGTGTGCCGTAGGTGTCCGGTCCGCTCCAGGTGCGTGAACGCCGGTTCGAGCACCTGGGCCGGGACGGAGAACCGCTCGCCGATCGCTGTCAGGGTGGGTGGTTCGTCGCGTCGTTCCTGGAGATAGACCTGGACCAGGCACCACAGGCCGCCGGGATCCAGTTCCGTCCCGGATCTCGCGATGATGGCGGGCGCGGCCTTCTTGCGTTCACGGAAGAAGAGCTTCGCTACGGCGCGTTCCAGCTCACGGTCCTGATCGCGCGCCTCGGGCATGCCGAAGCCGTCACCGATGTCCGCCGCGCCCGCCTTCGACGTGTCGCGCAGCGGGACCTCCTTGAGGAACAACGCGAGCACCAGCGCGACCAGGCCCACGGGTGCGGCGGCGAGGAACACCGTCTGAAGCGAATCGCTGTAGGCGTCGATCACACCCCGGGACACCGAGGCCGGAAGCTTGTGGAGCAGCGCCGGCACCTCCGCGGCCCGGGGGTCGGTCCCCGCCGGCAGCGGATGCGCGGCCAGCGCGTTGCCCAGGTTGATCGACAGCCGGCCGGTGTAGATGGTCCCGAAGATCGCGGCTCCGAAGGCACTGCCGATCGACCGGAAGAAGCTCACCCCGGAGGTCGCCACACCCAGGTCGGAGTAGTCCACCGTGGACTGCACGGCGATGACGAGCACCTGCATGCCGAGCCCGATGCCGAGGCCCAGCACCGCCATGTAGAGCGACGCCTCCCAGAAACCTGTGTCGGCGTCGAGGCGGGAGAGCAGGAACAGCCCGAGGGAGATGAGCACGGCGCCGAGGACCGGGAAGATCTTGTACCGCCCGGTCCTGCCGACGAGGCTGCCGGACACGATCGACGCGATCAGCAGGGTGAGCACCATCGGCAGCAGCCGGATGCCCGAGGACGTCGCCGTCGCCCCCTGCACGTACTGCATGTAGGTCGGCAGATAGGACAGCGCGCCCAGCATGGCGAAGCCGACGGCGAAGCTCAGCAGCCCGCCGATGGTGAAGACCGGGTTGCGGAACAGTCGCATCGGCAGCATGGGTTCCTTCGCCCGCAGCTCCACCCACACGAACAGCCCAAGGAGTACGACCGACCCGACGGCCATCCCGATGATCGTCGGCGAGCCCCAGGCGTACTGCGTGCCGCCCCAACTGGTCACCAGGATCAGGCCCGTTGAGGCGAGGCCGATCAGCAGGATGCCGAGGTAGTCGACCACGGGCTTGAGCGCGGCGCGTGCGCTGGGCATCGCGGACGCGGCCACGGCGAGTACGACGACGACCAGCGGGATGTTGACGTAGAACGACCAGCGCCAGGACAGGTGGTCGACGAACAGGCCGCCGAGCATCGGGCCGGCGACGGTCACCACGCCGAAGACGGAGCCGAGGATGCCCTGGTACTTGCCCCGTTCGCGCAGCGGCACGATGTCGGCGATCAGCGCGGTCGAGGTGACCATCAGCCCGCCGGCGCCGAGCCCTTGCACCGCGCGCCACAGCACGAGCGCGGTCATGCTGTCGGCGAACCCGCAGAAGAACGAGCCGGCGCCGAAGACGACCACGGACAGTTGGAACATCCGCTTGCGGCCGAACAGGTCGCCGAACTTGCCGACGACCACGGTCATGACGGTCTCGGCGAGCAGATAGGACGTGACCACCCAGGACAGGTGGCCCGCGCCGCCGAGGTCGCCCACGATGGTCGGCAGCGCCGTGCCCACGATCGTCTGGTCGAGCGCGGCCATCAGCATGCCGAGCAGCACCGCGCCGAAGACGGCGTTGGTCTTCTTGCGGCTCAGCCGCGCCGGGGCCGCTTCGCCCCGTTCCTTCGTGGCCGTAGCCGTGGCCGTCATCATGCCCAGTTCCTCGTTCGGTTCAGAGTGCGAGCGTGCGGGCCGCGGCGATGACGCCGCCGTCGACGGTCAGGTCGGTACCGGTGATGAAGGTCGCCTCCGGGCCCAGCAGGAAGGCGGTGGCGCCGGCGATGTCGCCGGGGGTGCCGAGCCGCCCGGTCCCGGACATGCCGACCAGCGTGCGCATGAACTCGCCGTCCGGACCGGCGAGTTCGGCCTGACCCATGGCCGTGGAGATGACGCCGGGGCTGACACTGTTGATCCGCGCCCCGCGCCGCCCCCACGCCGTGCTGGCCGCCATGACCCGCAGGTGGTTGGCGCGCTTGGCGATGCCGTACGCCACGCCCGCTTCGGTGACCAAGTCCGGTGCGAGGAAAGGCAGTTGGAGCAGTTCGGCGGAGGGTGTCGTGGCCAGCGCGCGCTCCTGCTCCGGGGTGAGGGGGACGGTCAGGTGGCCGGCCATGCTGGCGATGACGACGCCCGCGCCGCCGGGTGCGATCACCGGCGCGAACGCGTCGAGCACGAGCGCGACGCCGAGCAGGTCGACGGCGAGGATCGCCTCGACCGAAGCCTGCACCGGTGACAGACCCGCCGTGTGCACGACCTGCGCGACTTCCCCCAAGTCGCGGGCCACGACCGCCAGTTCGCCCACCGAGTCGGCCGAGGTCACGTCCACGGCGTGTGTCACGACGGTGAGACCCTCACCGGTCAGCACCGCCTCCGCCCGCTTGAGGGTCTGCTCGCCGATGTCGGCGAGCAGGACGGTCCGACCCTGGCCCAGACGGCGGGCCACGGCCTCGCCCATGCCGCCGGCCCCGATGATGACCAGCACGTGTCCGTCCACGGCACTCACCCGATCCCTAATTCGAGACTTTTTGTCTCGCTGAATGTTCACCATACGCGGCCAGCTACTCTCGTCAACATGTCCGACACGCGACGCGGCCGTACCCGCAGCGAAGCCGTACGCCGGGCCGTCCTCGAAGCGACCCGCGACGAGCTCGCGGCCCACGGCTACGACAAGCTGTCCATCGACCGCATCGCGGCCGCCGCCGGCGCGGGCAAGCAGACCGTCTACCGCTGGTATCCGTCCAAGAGCGCCCTGGTCGCCGAATGCGTTCTCGACGGCTACGGCTTCCCCGCCACGACCCCCATGCCGAACACGGGGTCCATCCGCCGCGATCTGCGCGACTGGCTGGAGGGCTTCGCCGACCACCTCGCCGAGCCGCAGAGCGCGGCGCTGATCCGCGCCTCCACCGCCGCGGCGGCCGAGAGCGACGACGTGGCCCGCAGGTTCTACGACCATGTCACCGCCGCGTCCGAGGACGCCCTCACCGCACGTCTGCGGGACGCGGCGCCCGCGGCACGGCCGGTATCCGCCACCGCTGCCGCCGAGGCCCTCGTCGGAGCGATGCTCTACCGCCTGCTCGTACGGCAGCCCGCCACACCGGAGTTCCTCGACAGCCTCGTCGACACCGTCCTGAGCGGGATACAGGGCATGGAGTCTCAGTCCTGATTGCCGAACGCCGCGTCGAAGGCCGCCTCGGGGAGCTTCCACAGCAGCGAGCGCACGAAGTTCACCGCTTCCGCGGCGCCCTGGAGCCGGTCCATGCCGGCGTCCTCCCACTCGACGGAGATCGGGCCGTCGTAGCCGATGGCACGGAGTGCGCGGAAGCAGTCCTCCCACGGCACGTCGCCGTGCCCGGTCGAGACGAAGTCCCAGCCGCGGTGCACATGACCCCACGGCAGGTGTGAACCGAGGGCGCCGTAACGGCCGTTGACCGGACGGATCCGGGTGTCCTTGCAGTCGACGTGGTAGATGCGATCGGCGAAGTCGGTGATGAAGCCGACCGGGTCGATGTGCTGCCACATCATGTGGCTCGGGTCCCAGTTGAAGCCGAACGCCGTCCGGTGACCGATCGCTTCGAGCGCCCGTACGCTGGTGTAGTAGTCGTAGGCGATCTCGCCGGGGTGGACCTCGTGCGCGAACCTCACGCCCTCCCCGTCGAACACGTCGAGGACGGGATTCCAGCGGTCGGCGAAGTCCTCGTAGCCGGCCTCGATGACGGCGGCCGGTACGGGCGGGAACATGGCGACGTACTGCCAGATCTTCGATCCGGTGAAGCCGACGACGGTGTCCACGCCCATCCTGCGGGCGACCCGCGCCGTGAGCTTCAACTCCTCGGCAGCGCGCCAGCG
The DNA here is from genome assembly GCF_035982055.1 of Streptomyces sp. NBC_01288. NCBI lineage: Bacteria > Bacillati > Actinomycetota > Actinomycetes > Kitasatosporales > Streptomycetaceae > Streptomyces > Streptomyces sp. NBC_01288. The sequence goes on along the minus strand of NZ_CP108427.1, from coordinate 9,577,606 downwards.
TACGCCCTCGGCGTCCCCGTCGCCCCACACCCGGCTGCCGACGATCGCCCGGTGCCGGAAGTCGATCGGGTCGTCGCAGACGGCCTGGCCCTTCAGGTGGTTGGAGATCGCCCAGACCTTGAGCCCGTACTTGTCGAGGATGTCGAGCCGGCCGCGCAGGTAGGCGTCGTCCTCGGCGGCACGCCATACGTCCAAGTGCTCGCCGGAACAGGCGACTTCGAGCCCGTCGTAGCCCCACTCGGAGGCGAGCCGGGCCACCTCCTCCAGGGGCAGATCGGCCCATTGACCGGTGAACAGCGTCACCGAGTGCGTGCCGGTGGTCATGGCAGTGTCCTTTCGATGGGGGTCCAGGCCCCGGACGCCGCCGAGTCGAGTACGGCGTCGACGATCCTGGCGGTGCGCAGCCCGTCCTCCAGGGTCGGCAGTCCGGGCGGCTTGTCCCCGGCGATCGCGGCGTAGGTGTCGGCCACGAACGCGTCGAAGCAGTCCTGGTAGCCCTGGGCATGGCCGCCGGGGAGGTACGACAGCCGCTGCTGGTCGGCGGAGACCGTGCCGGTCCCGCGCGCGATGACCGTGGCGCCGTCCGGCGTGCCGAGCCAGGCGGACTCCGGGTTCTCCTGGTCGAAGACGGCGGAACCCGCCGCGCCGTCGAGTTCGAACCAGAGCCGGTTGCGCCGCCCGGCGGAGACCTGCGACACCACCACGTTCGCGGGCACGCCGGTGGCGGTCCGCAAGGTGACGACCGCGGTGTCCTCGGTCGCGACCGGAACGAGCCGGGTGGTGTCGGCGGCCGTGGTGAAGCTCTCCGCCGAGCCCTCGGGCCGCTCCGGGACGGCGATGGACGTCAACGCCGTGAGTACGTCGAAGCGTTCGCCGGAGACGAACTCCACCAGGTCGCACCAGTGCGAGCCGATATCGGCGAAGGCGCGTGAGCGCCCGCCCGCCTCGGCCCGGACGCGCCAGTTCCCGGCGGTGGGCGACAGCATCCAGTCCTGGAGGTAACTGCCGTGCAGAAGATGCCAGTTGCCGAACTCCCCGGCCAGTCCCCGCGCCCGCAGTTCGCGGACGATCGGGTGGTACCGGTAGACGAACGGCACTGTGGCGACGAGCCCGGCCGCCGAGGCGACGGAGGCCAGTTCCGCCGCCTCCGGCACGGAGGTCGCGATCGGCTTCTCGCAGACGAGGTGCCGGCCCGCTCTGAGCGCGGCCAACCCGTAGGAAGAATGGGTCGAGTTGGGCGTGCACACATGGACCACGTCGACGTCCGCGGCCAAGAGCGCGGCGAGGTCGGGGAAGGCGACGACTCCCCAGCCGGCGGCGATCTGGGCGGACCGCTCGGGCCGGGAGCCGAGCACCCCGGCCAGCACGCCGCCCGCCGCGTGGATCGCGCGCCGGTGGATGGCCGCGACCATGCCGCCGCCGACGATCGCCGCCCGCACCCCGGTGCCGCTACCGCGCGGTCGCATGGGCCGACCCCTCCAACTCACCGAGTTCCTGGGCGAGTTGGACGGCCGCGCGCCAGGCGAGCGCGACCATGGTGAGCGTGGGGTTGGCCGCCGTGGCGGTGGGGATGACGCCGTTGCCGCCGACGTACAGGTTGTCGACGTCCCAGACCCGCAGGTACTGGTCGCACACCGACTCGCCGTCGTCGGACTCTCCCATCCGGACCGTGCCCTGGTAGTGCAGGGACGAGCCGCCGACCGCGAACTCGGGCTGGTCGAGGACCGTGCCGATGCGGGAGGCGCTGCGGACGGAGTTCTCCCACATGGCCTCGATCGTCGCGCGGTCCTTGTCCGTGTGGGCGTAGCGGATGGTCATCTTCGGCATGCCGTAGCCGTCGGTCTCGGTCTCGCTGAACTCGACGGCGTCGCGGTACTGGATGTCCTTCGCGCCGTACCAGACGGCGATACCGAGCCGGGAGAGCGACAGTTCGTCGCCGAAGGGCAGCTTGTAGGGCGAGTTGGCCAGGGTCACGATGCCGCCCTGCATCGGTCGGGCGTCGGAGAACGGGATGGAGGCGCCCCCGAGGCTGCCGCCGTCCTGGTCGAAGGTCGCCGGGTCGAACTCGTCGTGCAGGGTGACGAACGTGTTCATCTGGAAGTGCTCGTTGAGGTGGTGGCCGAGCGCGCGCGGCCTGATCCCGGAGGCGAACAGCACCTGCGGCGTGCGCAGCCCGTCGGCGCAGACCACGACACGGGCCGCCCTTACCTGGTATGTCTCCCCCGTGCGGCGGTCCTCCAGCACGGCGCCGACCGCTGTCCCGTCCGCCACGAGCACCCGGCGGGCCAGCGTCTCAGCCCGCAACTCGAAGCCCGGCACGGTCTGTTCCAGATCGCCCAGGATCACACCGGTGCCGGAGAACACCAGGGTGTCGCCCTCCCAGTGGCTGGCGCTCGCTCCGGAGGTGACCGGGGTGAGGCCCGGCCCGTTGAACTCCTCCGCCATCGCCTTCTGGATCGCCGCGCTCAGACCGGCCGGTTCGTACGTGGTCACCCCCAGCAGGTGCTCGGCGTGGTCGAGTGCCGCGTCGAGTTCGTCGCCGGGGACGAAGGGGATGCGTTCGGACTGGTGGGGACGTGGGGTGCTGGTGCCCCAGTGGATGCCCATCCCGCCCACGCCGCTGGCCATGCTCGCCCCCGGCAGGCCGACCTCGCCGTCGGGGAGCCGGGGGCTGGGGTCGAGGGGGAACAGGCCAGGGAGCAGCGCCGTCCGGAATTCCAGGCTGGGGTCGATGCCCGGCGCGATGTCGGCCAGTGCCGTGGCCCGCTTCACGCCCAAGTCCGGTCCCTGGGTGAGCAGTTGCGCGGCGGACCGGGCGGACTCGGTCATGTTCTGGGTGTGCTCGCCGCGGTGGCCGGGGATCGCGGGGCCGACCTCGACCATGAGGATGCGCGCGGACGGCCGTGCGTCGCCGATGGTCCGGGCGTAGGTGGCACCGGCGGGACCGGAGCCGATGATGAGGACGTCGACCTCTTCGGTGGTACGGACCGTGTCGTTCATGGCGGAACTCCTCCTTGGCTACGGGGCGCTTGGCTACGGGGCGGTGTGCGGGGCTGTGCCGGATTCGGCGAGTGCGGACGCGGCGACTTCGAGGACCCGGGCGCTCTTCGCCCAGGGGTCGCCGCCGGTGCCCTCGTACTCGACCGAGAGCGGGCCGGTGTAGCCGTGGGCGGCGAGGATCCCGAGCGCGCGCGGCAGGTCGACGGGTCCTACGGCACCGTCCTCGGTGACGTAGTTCGCCTTGAGGCTGACCAGCTCGGTGTACTCGGCCAGCGCGTCGACGGCGTCGTACACGGGGGTCAGGTCGAGCGACGCGTACAGCTCGGCCGGGTCGGTCGGCTCAGCGCCCTGGGCGTCCCCGAAGCCCGCCATCGCGCGGGACGTGAGGACGTCGAAGTTGCCGAGGTCGAGCAGCAGGCCGCAGGCGTCGCGCCCCGCGGCGTTCAGCAACTGCCCCATCCAGACCGGGTCGGCACTCGGGCCACCGTGGTTCTCCACGAGCAGCCGGGAACCCTGCTGCTGCGCGAACGCGCCGACCTCGCCGAGCCCGTCGATCAACTGGGCAGGGGGCGTGGCCTCGTTGTGCCGGCTGAAGGGCGAGCCGGGGTTGACCCGTACGAACTGCGCCCCCATGGCGGTGAATCGCTCGATCCACCGCTTGGTGAGCTTGATGTCGGCCGCGCGCTTGTCGGCGTCCGGTTCGAGCAGGTCGCCGACGTCGATCGCGACATTGACCAGCCGGACACCGGAGGCGGCGAGCGCGTCGCCGAACAGGTCGATCTCCGGGTCGTCGAGCCCGGCGAACTGGAAGGCGACCGTCTCGATGGTGTCGACGCCGAAGGTGTCCCTGGCGCGGGCCGGGAACTCCGAGAGGTTCAGCAGTTTCGGGTAGGGCAGTTCGATGTGCACGGGATTGCCCTGGGGGTCCACGAAGTCGAAGACCAGCGGGCCGAACTGCTCGCGGAGGCTGTACGAGGACACGGACAGGGTGTTCATGAGATCTCCTTCGACGGGATGGGTTCGAGCACGTCCGGAGCTTCCGGAGCTTCCGGAGCGACGGGCGTGCGGTCACGGGTGAGGGGGGCCCAGCGCGGATCGCCTTCACGGCCGATCTCCGGCAGCCGGAACACCGTGGCTACGCCGGCGACGACGAGGACGGCGAGTGTGAGGTAGAGGACCGGAAATCCGCCGATGAAGAGCAGGAGTGGCGCGATGAACGGCACCACGGACTGCGGGAGCGTGTTGGCCAGGTTGAGGATGCCGAGGTCCTTGCCGACGTCGTCGGCGTTGGGCAGCAGGCGGATGGAGATCGCCGAGTCGACCGAGACGAAGGTGCCGGTGCCCAGGCCGATCACCGATGCCGCCGCATAGGCGACCCCTCGCGTCTGGGCGATCGCCATGAGGACGAGCCCGACGATGATGATGGCGCCCCCGGCGACGATGAACGGCTTCTGCCGCTGGATCCGGTCGGAGAGCGGCCCTGCGACCAGACCCGCGATCGCCATGGGCACGACGCTGGCGACTGCCGCCAGCAGGACGAAAGACTGGGCGGCATCGTCGTCGAGACCGAGCCGGTGCAGGGCGAAGAAGGCGTTGTAGCTGCTGCTCGCGGCACCGCAGATGACCAGGAAGCGCAACGCCCACACCCAGCCGAACGCGGGATGGTCCCGGGGGTCCAGCCAGAAGGACTTCAGGAGTTCCGCCGGGCGCAGAGGCGCTTTCACGGCGGGTTTGTCCCGAGGCCGTTCCCGCAACAGCAGGACGGCGAGGACTCCCAGGAACGCCGAGATTCCGGCGACGACACACCACTTGACCCGCTGATCGGAGAAACCGCTGACCGCGGCGATGCCGATGAGCGGCGCGAGCGCGCCCATCAGCCCGATGAGTCCGGAGAAGGTGCCCCTCCGCTCGGCGGGCACCTGCTCGGCGAACAGCGCGCCCGTGGCCGCCATCTGGAAGTTGAAGACGGTCTGCGTCAGGAACCACAGGACCGCGACCTGCCAGACCGCGGTCGTGAAGCCGAGCGCGACCACCACGAGGGACCCGCAGAGAGAGCCGGTGAGGATCCAGGTGCGTCGACGGCCGAACCGGGCCGCGGTCCGGTCACTGATATGGCCGGCGATCGGGTTGGCCGCGAAAGCGAAAATCGCGCCCGCCCCCGTGATGAGACCGAACGCCGCCTCGGCTCCGGAGTCGGTGAGTGAGTCGAGCTTCAGCGTCAACAGCAGGGTCACCGGAGTGAACAGCGCGACGAGGGCCCCGACTGTCGACGTGACGACGCCGACGCCCAACCGAGGGAGAGAGATGACGGGGCTGTCCGCGCTGTCCAGGGCGGTGGTGTCGGACGCCGGCGAGGTAGCAGGTGGCATCTCCACTCCTTTGTGAGAGGTACCAAACAAAACGGTAGTGACTCCCACCATGTAGTCATACCCGACAAGGTGTCAATACCGATCAGGGGTTAAACCCGCTATGCTGTTGTCATGGGACTGCGTGAACTCAAGGCCGCTCGGACGCGGGCACAGATCATCGACACGGCACTCGACCTGTTCGTCGACCAGGGATACGACGAGACGACGATGGAGCAGATCGCCGCGAAGGCCGAGGTCGGCACCACAACGCTCTATCGCTACTTTCCGAGCAAGGATCTGCTGATCCTGGCGCGTCTTGAACAAGCGATGGATCTTGGCGGCGCCTTGCGTGAGCGACCTGTCGAGGAGCCCTTGGACGCTGCTCTCGGTGCCGCCGTTCGCAAGTGCGCTCAGGGCGTCGCCGGCGACGAGCGCGACGCCGCGTTGCGCCGCATCATCGACAACTCGCCGGTGCCCCGGGCCATGCTCTGGGATCTGGGCGCGCGCTACGCGGGCGATCTCAAGGCGGCGATCGCCGAGCGCATGCACCGCCCCGCCGACGATCTCCGAGTCGTCATGACCGCGCACACCGCATACGCGGTACTACAGGTCGCCGCCGACGCATGGCTGGAGGCCGACGGTGACCACGACGCACGCGCGGGGGCCATCGATGACCTGCTGCACCGCCTGAGCACGCTCGACCTCGTGCTTCCGGGGCCTCCGACCGGTACCGATGCGGACGGTCGCCTTCGCCCGGCGTCCGGAGACGGGGCCTGAGGAACTTCCGGCGGAATCGCCGGCCGTGTCGCCGCACGACACACCCGGCCGGGGGCCGATCACCTCGGCCCGGGTCGGGTGCGGTGGCCCGGCGCGGGCCCATGGCCGCGGACAGCGGTCCCGTGACGCGGGGCACTCGGCCCGGTGTCACGCCCAGGACATGACCAGGACATGGCCAGGCCCCTGGCAGCGGGTCGATCACCGTGCATGAAGGGCGCCCAGCCGATCATGGACGTAAGTACCGACAACCGGACAGAGGACCCGATGACGAACAACGCCCCCGTAGACCCTCAGCACCCCCGCGGAACCGCACGCGACAGGGGATTCCCCAAGCCGATCGGCCCCCGCCGCTACGCCACCCGCCCGAGCGGAAGACCGGTACTCGTCTGTGCGGGCGACAGCATCACCCACGGCGCCATGACCCCCAACTGGGTGACCCGGGTCGCCGACTCCCTGGCTCCCGCGATGGACACCGTCAACGCCGGATTCGCCGGCGACCTCGCCTGGAACCTGCTCTCCCGCCTCGACGACATCATCGCGTGCCGTCCCTCGGTGGTGACCGTCCTCATCGGCACCAACGACGCGCTGGCACAGATCTCCCCCTCCTGGTCCGACGGCTACATGAAGGCACAGCACCTTCCGCAACGGCCCACCGCCCAGTGGTACGAGGACAATCTCCGGCAGATCGTCCACCGGCTGCGGACCGAGACAACCGCCGCCGTCGCCCTCATGTCTCTGCCACCGCTGGGCGGCACGACCAAGGGGCGATGGCACGACCACCTGGCCCCGTACAACGCGATCGTCCAGGCCGTCGCCACGGAGGCCGACGTACCGGTCCTGCCCGTGCACGACCGCATCGCCGAGCTGATCACGGACGAACCGCCGACACCGTGGGACGGAACCAAGAAGCTGTTGGCCGCGACCCTGGCGCAGCGCTTCCTCCTGCGGCGCTCCTGGGAATCCATCACCCGCCGCCACGGCTTCACCACCACCCCGGACGGAGTGCACCTGAACGTCACCGCCGCGGCCCGCATCGCCGCACTGGTCGAACAGTTCGCCACCACGGCGCTGGAAACCGGGAAGGCAGGCACTTCCTGACACATGTGACGCCCCCTCGCGGCGCAGGTGAGAAGGCCCAGGCCGTCGCCCTCACCCTATGAACAGACAACGCCGCTCCCAGGCTTTGGCCGGCCCGAACACGCCTTTGTCCAGCACCCTTCGGGACGCCACAACCCCGCGACCCCAAGCGCACCTGCCACCGCACGGCAGATCGGGCCCCGTCCGCACGACCGCTGCACGCTCGGCCACCAGATGGCCACCGATGACGGGTGCGGTGTCGGCCAGGGCCCGCCGATCGACCGATCGATGGGCATCGGCCGGGTCAAGGGGGCTCTGTCCGTCCTGGCGAGCAAGGCGTTCCTGCCGATCGCGTACCTGATGCAGCAGTCGCCGTTCGAGCGCTACGTCATCCGCCTGATGTGGGGACCCGACACCACGAATCTCATAGAGTCCGCTCGCGCACTCCACAAGGAGGCTCTGGCCGCGCGCGCCAATGTGGCCTGACGGTCGATCGGGCGTACCCAAGAGTCGCGCACGGTTCCCGACCGCAGCAACGCCCAGAAGGTCGGGCGGGGTTCAGCGGCCGAACCGTGACTGCAACTGCTCAGGGAGTCGTTCGCCTTGGATCCGGATGTTGGCCGCGGCCTCTTCGATCCGAAGCAGGTCGCCGGTTGTCAGCTCGACGTCGAGTGCGCCCAGGTTCTCTTCCAGGCGGTGCGGCTTGGTGGTGCCGGGGATCGGCACGAACCACGGCTTCTGCGCCAGCACCCAGGCGAGAGCGATCTGGGCCGGCGTGGCTCCTTTGTCATCGGCAATCTGCCGCAGCAGGTCGACCAGCACCTGGTTGGCTTGCCGTGCTTCCGGGCTGAAGCGCGGAAGCAGGCGGCGGAGGTCGTTGTCGGCCAGCGACGTGCTGGAATCGATTTTGCCGGTCAAGAATCCTTTGCCGAGCGGGCTGTAGGGCACCAGGCCGATGCCCAGTTCCTCCAAGGTCGGAATGATTTCGGTTTCGTGCTCGCGCATCCAGAGCGAGTACTCGCTTTGCACTGCCGTTACCGGCTGCACGGCGTGGGCGCGACGAATCGTCGCGGCACCGGCCTCGGACAAGCCGAAGTGCTTCACCTTGCCTTCGGCGATCAGCTCCTTGACCGTGCCGGCCACGTCTTCAATGGGAACGTTGGGGTCGACGCGGTGTTGGTAGAGCAGGTCGATGCTTTCGGTTTGAAGACGCTTGAGCGAAGCCTCGGTCACTTGGCGGATCTGCTCGGGCCTGCTGTCGACCCCGGACATCGGGGTCGGCCCGTGCTCGCCGTGCTTGATTCCAAACTTGGTGGCGATCACCACCTGGTCGCGGACCGGTGCCAGCGCCCGACCGACCAGGTCCTCATTGGTAAACGGGCCGTAGACTTCGGCGGTGTCGAAGAAAGTCACGCCGTGGTCAACAGCCGCCCGCAGCAGCTTCGTCATCTGGGTTGTGTCCTGTGGCTGACCATAGAAGAAACTCATGCCCATGCAGCCGAGCCCGAGAGCCGAGACTTCGAGGTGTTGTCCTAGTTTGCGTTTTTGCATTAGAGATACTCCTGGGATATCGGTCGCCTGACTCCCGCTTATTTCTCGCTTATCCGGGAGCCGGCGATAGAGGCTCGGCAGCCTTCTAGGACGTCGGCGAGACCCTAGCGATAAAGGCATGCCCTCAACGCTAGGGCCTTGGAGTGCACTCCAAACAAGCGGAACAGGCAAGAAATCGGCAGGGTGCTCCCGCGGAGCGGCGGCCGCACCCCTGGGCAGGGCTTCGGTGTAGTCGTGCGGCGTCCGGTTCGTGGTCATCTTCGTGGTCATCCGAGGCCGAGGAGTGCGAGGGCGCGGCGAGGGTCGCGGATGTTGTGGCGGAGGCCGGCTGCGATGTTCTTCACTCCGGCCGTGCGCAGGGCTCCGATGTCGAGGTTGCGCCAAGTGGCCATCGCGCGGGGTGCGTTGCCGGTCCGTAGCTGGGAGGCGTCCTCGGCGAACGTGGTGTCGCGGACGTGGTGCAGCGCCTCGATCTTCCAGTGGGTGCGGACGCGCTCGGCAAGTTGAGCCGCGATGACGTGCTCGGTGGTCAGGCTGGTGACGGCGTAGATCGTCTTGACGGTGGTCTTGCCGGTCTTGCGGTCAGTGCTCCGGCGCTTGATCCGGACAGCCTGGCGGGCCCCGCGGAAGAGAAGGCCGTTGACGGTGGCGGCCTTGATCCGTCGGATCTCCGAGCGGCCGTGGCCGATGCCCCGGGTGCGTCCCTGAAGCGGGATGTCCTTCCAGGGAAGGGACTTGAGCTGGCGGCACAGCTTCTTCTGGTTGCCCTTGACGATCACGATGTAGTGGGCGCCCCGGCCGAGGAGGTGGTCGGCGTGCTCGCGCTGGGTGAGCAGGGCGTCGCTGGTGACGACGACGCCGGCCAGGTCGGCGACGGTGTCCGGCAGCGGCTGGAAGCAGGTGATCTCGTTCGTCTTCTCGCTGTCGTCCAGCTGGGCCAGGACCAGGCCCGTCGCGTGCTCCAGTGCGGCGAGCAGATGGATCTTGCGGCCGTTCGCTCTGGCGGCTCCGCGCAGGCTCTTGCCGTCAACCGGGAGTCCGCGCAGCCCGGTCTTTTTCGGGCGGCGGTCGGCAAGTCGGCGTCCGACGGCCCGGTCCAGTGCGTCGCCGTAGACACGGGCCGGCAATCGGCGGACCGTGGTCTCGGCGGGCAGGACCCGCCTGGGCAGAAGCGGATCGGGGACTGCACCGACCCAGCCTGGCACGGCCGTGCTCGTCCAGGCCCGTGACCTTCACTCCCGCAAGGTCGATACTTGCCGCAGGGGCGTTCGAGCCGCCCTCGACCGGCCAACAGCATGAGCCCCGCCAGGAGGTACCCATGAAGATGTTGATCAACGTCGCGGAAACCGTGGTCACGGACGCGCTGCGAGGCATGGCGGTCGCCCATCCCGAGTTGACCGTGGACGTCGAGAACCGGGTGATCGTGCGGCGGGACGCTCCCGTGGCCGGGCAGGTGGGGCTTGTTTCCGGTGGGGGGTCGGGGCACGAGCCGTTGCATGGCGGGTTTGTCGGGCCGGGGATGTTGTCGGCGGCCTGTCCTGGTGAGGTGTTCACGTCGCCGGTGCCCGATCAGATGGTGCGGGCCGCGGCCGCTGTGGACAGCGGGGCCGGGGTCCTGTTCATCGTGAAGAACTACACGGGGGACGTCCTCAACTTCGACATGGCGGCCGAGCTCGCCGAGGACGAGGGCATCCAGATCGCCAAGGTGCTGGTCAATGACGATGTCGCCGTCATCGACAGTCTCTATACCGCGGGGCGGCGCGGCACCGGTGCGACGCTGTTCGTGGAGAAGATCGCGGGGGCCGCCGCGGCCGAGGGGCAGCCGTTGGACCGGGTGGCGGCGATCGCCCGGCAGGTCAATGAGAACTCGCGCAGTTTCGGTGTCGCGCTCAGCGCCTGCACCACTCCGGCCAAGGGCTCCCCCACCTTCGATCTGCCGCCGGGCGAGCTGGAGTTGGGCGTAGGTATCCACGGCGAGCCGGGCCGGGAGCGGCGGGCGATGATGACCTCCGGTGAGATCGCCGACTTCTCCGTCCAGGCGATCCTTGACGACATGTCGCCGCGCAATCCGGTCCTGCTCCTCGTCAACGGCATGGGCGCGACCCCGCTCCTGGAGCTCTACGGCTTCAACGCCGAGGTCCACCGCGTCCTCGCCGAGCGCGGGGTCGCCGTCGCCCGCACACTGGTCGGCAACTACGTCACGTCCCTCGACATGGCGGGTGCCTCGGTCACCCTGTGCCAGATCGACGAGGAACTGCTGCGGCTGTGGGACGCGCCGGTGAAGACGCCGGGACTGCGCTGGGGCATGTGACCCGGCGGCACACCCGGTCAACTCGCCCACCACGCAAGGAGATTCCGTGCTCGACGCCGACTTCTTCCGCCGTTGGATGACGGCGACCGCCGCCTCCGTCGCCCGCGAGGCGGGACGGCTCACCGACCTCGACTCACCCATCGGCGACGCCGACCACGGCGCGAACCTGCAACGCGGGTTCACCGCCGTGACGGCCACCCTGGAAAAGGAGGCACCGGACACCCCGGGTGCCGTCCTCATGCTCGCCGGACGCACGCTCATCTCGACGGTCGGCGGTGCGTCGGGTCCGCTCTACGGCACGCTGCTGCGCCGTACCGGCAAGGCGCTCGGGGACGCCGCCGAGGTGAGCGAGGAGGAGTTCGCCCTCGCGCTGCGCACCGGAGTCGACGCGGTCATGACCCTCGGCGGTGCCGCGCCCGGCGACAAGACCATGATCGACGCGCTCGTCCCGGCGGTCGACGCGCTCCCGGACGGCTTCGCCGCGGCACGCGCCGCCGCCGAGGAGGGCGCCGTGGCCACCACGCCCTTGCAGGCCCACAAGGGCCGGGCGAGCTACCTCGGGGAGCGGAGCATCGGGCACCAGGACCCGGGCGCCACGTCCTCGTCGCTGCTGATCGCCGCACTCCAGGAAGCCGCGACCGCGGAGGCCACCGGTGAGTGACGAGAAGCTCGTGGGCATCGTGCTGGTGTCGCACAGCGCTGAAGTCGCCCTCTCCGTGGCCGAGTTGGCGCGGGGGCTGTCCGGCTCGGGCGCCTCGGTACCGCTCGCCGCCGCCGGTGGTACCGAGGGCGGCGGGCTCGGCACCAGTTCCGAACTCATCGCCGCGGCGGCCGCGTCCGTCGACCGCGGCGCCGGAGTCGCCGTCCTCACCGACCTCGGCAGCGCCGTACTCACCGTGAAGGCCCTCCTCGCCGAAGGCGACGAACTCCCGGCCGGCACCCGCCTCGTGGACGCCCCGTTCGTCGAGGGCGCGGTGGCCGCGGTCGTCACGGCGTCAACGGGAGCGGACCTGGACGCGGTGGAGGCGGCGGCCGCGGAGGCGTACAGCTATCGGAAGGTGTGAGGCGAGGTCGGGGTCGGGGCAGGGTCGTAGCGCGGAGGGTGTGAGGCGGGGGTCGTAGCGCAAGGTGCGAGTCGCGGAGCGTAGCGGAAGCCGGAGAGCAGACGGCGCTCGGCGCTCGGCGCTCGGCGCTCGGCGCTCGGCGCTCGGCGCTCGGCGCTCGGCGCTCGGCAGCGGTCATGGGCCGGTCGGCCCCGGCCAAACCCACCAGCCCGGCCCGTCTGACCGGCCCGTCTGACCGAGCCGTCTGACCGAGCCGCTGACCCCAGCCCCCATACCGAGCCGGCCGGCCACGCTCTCCCCCGCCGACGCCGCCCACCCGAGCACGCCGATACCCCGGGCCGAGACACAGTCGCGCCCAGCGCCACCCCCGCCCCACCCCAAGCCGCACTCCCCTACGGCACCTACGAAACCCCCTCCGCCGCGATCGCCAGCGCCGAGCGCAACGTCTCCGCCACCTCGGCCTCCCCCACCCCCGCCACGGCCTCGCCCACGCTCCAAGCGAACCGCTCCACCGCCGCGCGCAGCGCCGCGTTCAGCATCGCCGCCTGGATCATGGGCCGTAGATCGTCGGCCGGTAGACCCGCCCGGTCGGCCAGGGCTCGGGCGAACGCCGGTTCCGCCTCGTCGTAGGTCTGGAGCCAGATCGCGCGGAGGCCCGGTTCCGTGCGGGTGAGGCGGACCAGGGCGGTGCCGGTGGCGCCGTCGGGGCCGGTGGCGGCGAGGAGGCCGGTCGCGAGGGCCGGGTCGAAGAGTTCGGACAGGGGGTGGCCGGGGCGCCACTCGCGCAGGCGGGCGGCGATCACGTCGATACCGGCCGAGAAGAGTGGTCGTACGCAGCTCTCCTTGCTCGGGAAGTAGCGCCACACGGTGCGCGCGGAGACACCGACCGCCTGGCCGATCTGTTCGCCGGTGGTCGCCGCGACGCCCTGGGCGACGAACAACTCCACCGCGGCCCGGGCGATCTCCAGGCGGATCTCCGCCTTGCGTGCCTCGGTGAGAGGCGGGCGTCCCGTGCGTCCGCTGGGTGCGGTCATCAGTTCCCCTCCGGCTGCGGTCGTGACCTCCCGGGATTCTGCCTCATGTCGCCCGCACGACTTTATGTCACTCGAAGACATTAAGTCGTATGGTGAGAGCAACCCGGGCGGCACAGAGCCCTCGCACTACGGACAGGAGCACCTCATGGCCACTGGACTCGACGGACGCAGCGTCATCGTCACCGGAGCGGGTTCGGGCATCGGGCGTGCCGCCGCCCTGGCCTTCGCCGCGGAAGGTGCCAGGGTCGTGGCCGCCGACCTGAACGCGGACGGCGCCGCCGCGGTCGTCAAGGAGATCGAGCAGGCGGGCGGTACCGCCGTCGCGGTCACGGGCGACCTGAGCGAGCAGGCGGTGGTGGACGAGGTGGTGGCGACCGCCGTGGAGCGGTTCGGCGGGGTCGACGTACTGGTGAACAACGCCGGGATCATGGACCGCATGTCGGCGCTGGCGGACGTCGAGGACGCGGAATGGGACCGCGTCATCCGGGTCAACCTGACCGCGCCCTTCCTGCTCACCCGGGCCGCGCTGCCGCACATGCTGGCAGCGGGCCGGGGCGCGATCGTGAACACCGCCTCCGAGGCGGGCCTGCGGGGCAGCGCGGCGGGTGCCGCCTACACGGCCTCGAAGCACGGGGTGGTGGGCCTGACCAAGAACCTCGCCGTGATGTACCGCAAGCAGGGCATCCGGGCCAACGCCATCGCCCCGGGCGGCACGGCGACCAACATCTCCGTGGAGGCCGACCGCACCGCCCACGGTCCGGCGGCGCTCGGCCCGCACTTCGTCAACGTCGGCCGGCTGGCCCAGCCCGAGGAACAGGCCGCCGCCATCGTGTTCCTCGCCTCGGACGCCGCCAGCAACATCAACGGCGTGATCCTGCCCGTCGACGACGGATGGTCGGCGGTCTGACGGCCCCGCCCCGGAGGGTTCGGAGGCTCCGCCCTACGACCCTGGACGCTCGACAGCGCCCTGCACGAACAGCCGCGCCAGCCGCTGCCCCGTCTCCACGGCCGCCGCATGATCCTCGATGGGCTTCACCTGCGAGTCCTTGAACACGATGTAGGTGACCCCGGTGTCCGTCCCGCCGCCACGCGGGTCGGTGCGGATGCCCAGGCCCTTGGCCGTGGCGTACGACGCCTCGCCGATGATGTCGTGCGGACCGACGTCTCCTACGACGGCGTACTGCACCCGGTCCCGGTAGACGACGGCGGCGACCGAACCGCCGCGGATGCCGTGGTCCCGGTGGTTCCAGAGGGGGCTCGCGGCGGGGACCACGATGTACGGGAGCTGTTCGGCGTTCAAGTAGCGGCCGTCGGACTGCTGGAAGGCCGTCATGGAGGAGAAGAGCGGGTCGGTGCGCGCGTTGCAGCGGGCGCCGGCCTGGCCGTCGCAGTCGATGTCCAGGTCGGCCTTCCAGTAGACGGCTTCCTTGGCGCCGCAGACCGGGATCGTCGCGCGCTCCCCGTCGTCGCTGCGGTACCGGCCACGCGAGACCGGGGTGCAGTCGCGCACCTTGGCCAGCAGGTCGGCGGCGCGGACGTCGCCCTCGCGCAGCGCCGCCGGCCCCGCCTGAGGCCGGACGAACGCGACAGGGGCAGCGGCGGTGGCAGGCAGCGTGGTCGGGGCGAGCAGGGCGGCGCCGGCCGCGGCCAGCGTCAGCGACTGGACACGCACGATAGAGGACCCTCTCCTGGGGGATCTGACGGACACTCAGCCCACCCTGGTACCGGTCCGATCGACCGGCCACTGGTAGGGGGCCGGACGGTGCACGCCTGGACTCCCGAAGGGAGCCCGGCCCCTGAGCCCACGTCATTCCCAGCGGAGATCGGGGTCCTGAATCCGCGTCACTCCCGACCGGGGCCGAGACTCCGAGCCCACGTCACTCCTGGCGGGGACCGGGACCCTGAGCTCGTGTGATTCCGGACGGAAACCGGGGCCCTGAACTCGCGTCACGCCCGACCGAAGCCGAGACTCTGCGCTCGTGTCACTCCTGACGAAAACCGGGCCCCTGAGTCCGCCTCACTCCCGACGGGGGCCGGGGACCCGAGCCCGTATCGGCTCCGGCCACCCGGCCGCCCGCGCCGGCGCGGGATCAGCGACGACAGCGGTCCGCGCCACCGGCATGAACTGCCCACTCCCGGGGCCGAGTTCAGCCGTGAGGATTCAGCATACGTAACCCTCGTGACCGGTCGGCAACGGCGCCCCTCTTGATGCGGCCGCATCACCCGGGTCATATTGGTCCGGACCTTTTCCGTCGTGTGGTGCCCGCGCAACGCCGGGAGGCAGAAACGTGCGACGCGTCCGTGCCACTCCCGCTCTCCTCCGTGCCACTCCCGCTCTCCTCCGTGCCACCCCCACCCTCCTCCGTGCCGCCCTCGCTCTCCCCCGTACGGCCCTGGTGTGCGCCGCGCTCCTGCTGCTCGCGTCCTGCGGCATGAACGACGAGGAGGACGGCCACGCCCCCGGCGCCCCGGCGGGAGTAACGGCCGCGGCGGGAAGCGCGACCACCGTGCACGTCATGTGGGACGCGGTGACGGCGGACCCGGGCATCGGCACCTACGAGATATACCGCGGCACCACGAAAGTGAAGGAAGTAGCGGGCTCCGAGCACATGGTGGATGTCACCAGGCTCCGGCCCGCCACCCTGTACTCCTTCACCGTGCGAGCCCGAGACACCGACGGCCGCCTCGGACCGCGCAGCCGGACAGTCCGGGCGCGGACACCGGTCGCCGTCGCGGCCGACCGCTCGGCACCCACCCGTCCGCTCACCCCGCAGGGCCGCGTCATCGGCAGCCGGGCCGTCCAACTGTCCTGGGGCGGCTCCACGGACGACAGGGGTGTGGTGTCGTACGACATCTATCAAGGCGGGGCGAAGATCCACAGTGTGGGCGGAGCACAGACCGCGACCGTGGTCACGGGGCTGCGGCCGAGCACGCGCTACTCCTTCACCGTGCGGGCCCGGGACGCCGCCGACAACCTCTCGCCCGCGAGCACGGCCGTCCCGCTCACCACCGCGCCCGGCAGCGACGACGGAAGCGGCACCGCCCCCACGGACTTCCGCGCGACCACGCACCGGGGCGACGACAGGGCGTACTACATCGACCTGGCCTGGGTGCCGCCGCGCACGGACGGGGTGGTCACGGAGTACCAGATCCAGCTCGACGGACAGCCGGCCACCTCGCTGGTCTGGGGCGGGACCGCACCGCGCGATCACGCGAAGTACAGCTTCTACGCGGGCCGGGATGCCGGGGTCAGCCATCGGGTGCGGCTCAGGGCGCGGTTGCCGGACGGCACGTGGGGCGGGTTCTCGGCGGAGCGGACGGTGACGACGGGCGACGCGGGGGCGTAGGGGAACCGTGGGATCCGGCTCACGGGCCAGGGGAATTCCCATGGCCCGCCGCATCCCGCCCCGGCCGCCGCCGCACCGCTGACCGGTGAGGGTGTGCGGCGGACGGGCGTTGGCCTGGGAGCCGTCGGCGGACGAGGAGTTCGTGCGGGTCGCCTCGCCCGCGTGGGCGGAGCGCGTCGGGGCCGAGGGACTCACCGCGCCACACAGGGCTGCCCCTCGTGTCGTACACGGAGGATCCGCCGATCGCGTGCCGCTACTGGCGGCGCGCCTTCGGTGCCCGGCTCGGCGGGCAGACCTCGATCACCGTGCCCGAGCCGCGCGGGGTACCGGCGACGGTCGTGCCCGGAGCCAGGATCACCGTCCTCCCCCGTCATCTCCGCCTGGCCGAGCCGGCGTCCGGCGCGCTGGTGCCGCTGCCCCTGCCAACGCCCGAGGACCCGCCGATCGCTACCTCACACCTCACCCGGCACCCCGCCTCCCCCGACAACCCGCACGTCACCCTCGTACAGGAGCGGCCGCTCCCCGCCGCACCCACCAGGTGAACCCAGGTGACTCCGCCCGCGCCCCTGACCGCGCATCACCCCTGAGCCGGACGAAGGAATCCGTCACCTGCCCGGTCCCCGTCCGCATGCGGGACGGGCCGGGAACACGTTGGCTTCCTTGGAGGCAGCACGGCCGTTTCCCGATCCCGGCGGCGCAAGGGATGTTCCGCCAACCGTGCCGCCGGAGGGCAGTCCCATGCGCACTTTTCAGCTACTACTCCGCTCCGGCCTGACCGTGACAGCCGCCGCCGCTCTTCCCCTCGCCCTGACCGCCGGAACCGCCGGCGCGGCGTCGGGGATCTCCGTGAGCACGACCGGGACCACGGTCTCGGTCACGACCAGCGCGTGCTCGCAGAACCGCACCACGGGCGTCTGGGGCACCGGTTCGCTCGTCACCAGCAGCCAGGGGAGCTTCGCCGAGGGCCGCAAGGCGACCCTGGCGGGGACGACCGTCAGCCAGTCCACGGCCTGGACGAACGTCACCCCGGGCACCTACACCATCATCGTCATGTGCCAGAGCGCCAGCACGCCCGCGGGCACCCAGTCCGTGATCGTGTCCAGGTCCACGACCCCCGCCGTCTCCGCCACGGCCTCGCCCACGCGCGGTGTCATGGGCGGCCTCGGCGGGGCCACCAAGGACTACGGCCCCCTCACCCTGGCGGCGGGCGGCGGCCTGGTCGGAGTCGGCGTCATCGCGACGGCCTGGTTCCTGCGCAGGCGCGCGAAGCCGTACCGCCTCTGACCGTCCACGACCACGAGGGGCCGCCCGGCGACCGGCGGCCCCTCCCCCATGTCCTACGGCCACCACCCCCCGACGCTCTACGGCAGCTCGGCGAACTCCTCGATCGCGTGCGTGAGCCATTGCGTCCAGAAGGTCTCCAGGTCGATGCCGGCGCGCAGCACGAGGTGCTGGAGCCGGTCCTGGGGGCTGTCCCGGCCGGGCGGGAAGTCCCGGTTCTCGATCTCCTCGTACTCCGTCAACTGCCGCTGGTGCAGGGCTAGATGGTGGCGCAGGTCGGTCTCGATGCCGTCCGTTCCGACGACCGCCGCCGCGCGCAGCCGCAGCAGCATCGTGTCGCGCAGCGGCTTGGGGTCCTGGGAGGTCGCGGTCCAGCGGGCCAGTTCGGCGCGGCCCGCGGGCAGGACCTCGTAGCGCTTCTTCTGGCCGCGGGCCGGCTGCTCGGTCGCGAGCGCCCTGATCTGGCCCTCGGCCTCCAGTTTTCCCAGCTCGCGATAGATCTGCTGGTGCGTCGCCGACCAGAAGTAACCGATCGACCGGTCGAAGCGCCGGGTCAACTCAAGCCCCGAGGACGGCTTCTCCAGAAGGGCGGTGAGGATCGCGTGCGGGAGTGACATGGGGTCATCCTAGGGACGGGCCTCGGTCCTGGGGACGGGCCTCAGAGGGCGGCCGCGACCTCGGTGCCCTGCTTGATGGCGCGCTTGGCGTCCAGTTCGGCGGCCACGTCGGCACCGCCGATGAGGTGCACGCTGCGGCCGGCGGCGGTCAGTTCGTCGTAGAGGTCGCGGCGCGGGTCCTGGCCGGTGCACAGGACGACCGTGTCGACCTCCAGGACGGTGGAGCGGCCGTCGACGGTGACGTGCAGTCCGGCGTCGTCGATCAGGTCGTACTGGACACCCGGGACCATGGTGACGCCCCGGTGCTTGAGTTCGGTGCGGTGGATCCAGCCCGTGGTCTTGCCGAGGCCTGCGCCGACCTTGGTCGCCTTGCGCTGGAAGAGGTGGACGCTGCGCGGCGGGGCGGGCCGCTCGGGTGCGGTGAGGCCGCCGGGTGCCGCGTAGTCCATGTCGACGCCCCAGGCGCGGAAGTACGTCGCCGGGTCCTCGCTCGCCTTGTCGCCGCCGTCGGTGAGGAACTCGGCGACGTCGAAGCCGATGCCGCCCGCGCCGAGGATCGCGACGCGGTCGCCGACGGGGACGCGGTCGCGCAGGACGTCGAGGTAGCCGACGACGCTGGGGTGGTCGACGCCGGGGATGTCGGGGGTGCGCGGGGAGACGCCGGTGGCGACGACGATCTCGTCGTAGTCCGCCAAGTCACCTGACGTAACGGGGGTGTTGAGGCGTACGGCCACTCCGTGCTCGTCGAGCTGTGTGCGGAAGTAGCGCAGCGTCTCGTCGAACTCCTGCTTGCCCGGGACCTGTCGGGCGACGTTGAGCTGTCCGCCGATCTCGCTCGCGGCGTCGTACAACGTCACCTGGTGGCCGCGCTCGGCGGCGGAGACCGCGCACGCGAGTCCCGCCGGACCCGCACCGACCACCGCTACGCGTTTACTCAACCGCGTTGGGGCGAGGACGAGTTCGGTCTCGTGGCAGGCGCGCGGGTTGACCAGGCAGGAGGTGATCTTCCCGCTGAAGGTGTGGTCGAGGCAGGCCTGGTTGCAGCCGATGCAGGTGTTGATGGCGTCGGAACGGTCGGCCGCGGCCTTGGCGACGAAGTCCGGGTCGGCGAGCATCGGGCGGGCCATCGACACCATGTCGGCGTACCCGTCGGCGAGCAACTGCTCTGCCAGCTCAGGGGTGTTGATGCGGTTGGTGGTGACGAGCGGGATCGAGACCGCGCCCATCAGTTTCTTGGTGACCCAGGTGTACGCCCCGCGCGGCACCGAGGTCGCGATGGTCGGGATGCGGGCCTCGTGCCAGCCGATGCCGGTGTTGATGATGGTCGCCCCGGCGGCCTCAACCGCCTTGGCCAGCCTGATGACTTCGTCGAGCGTGGAGCCGCCCGGCACAAGGTCCAGCATCGACAGCCGGTAGACGATGATGAAGTCCTCGCCGACCGCCTCGCGCACCCGGCGCACGATCTCGACGGGGAAGCGCGTCCGGTTCTCGTAGGAGCCGCCCCAGCGGTCGTCGCGGTGGTTGGTCTGCGCGGCGATGAACTCGTTGATGAGGTAGCCCTCGGAGCCCATGATCTCGACGCCGTCGTACCCGGCCTGCCGGGCGAGGCGGGCCGCGCGGGCGTAGTCCTCGACGGTCCGCTCGACCTCGTCGTCGGTGAGCGCGCGGGGCGGGAAGGGGCTGATCGGCGCCTGGACGGCGCTCGGCGCGACGAGGTCCTGGTGGTAGGCGTACCGCCCGAAGTGCAGGATCTGCATCGCGATCCGCCCGCCCTCGCGGTGCACGGCGGCGGTGATCTCGCTGTGCTGCGCGGCCTCGGCGTCGGTGGTCAGCTTGGCGCCGCCGTCGTAGGGCCGGCCGGCCTCGTTGGGCGCGATGCCGCCGGTGACGATCAGGCCGACTCCACCACGCGCGCGTGCCGCGTAGAACTCCGCCATGCGCTCGAACCCGCGCTCGGCTTCCTCCAGGCCTATGTGCATGGAGCCCATGAGGACACGGTTGGGCAGTGTGGTGAAGCCCAGGTCGAGCGGGTTCAGCAGGTGCGGGTAACGGCTCATCGGGGCCTCCGTGCGCGGTGTCGTGCCTCTTTTGTAGAGGACGGGGAGGCCTTTGTGCAACTAGTTGCATAATCGGGAGTGGGTCATGGCGGGTGGTACGGCTCCCGATTCACAGGGATTTATTACCGCTTCTTTATCGCCCGCCCCGGAGAATCACAGGCAGGCGTGCCGGTGGGATGCCGCGCGCGTGGCCTAGGGAGCGAGCCGTGACGCACGATCCTGAGCACGAAGCCGGCGAGAGCGCGGCGGTACCTCCGATGCCCGACCACGCGCCCGAGTGGGAGGTACTCACGGGCCCTGGCGGAGCTGAACGCGATCGAGGTCTCGACCGGTTGTGGCGACAGCGGTCGAGGCGTTCCCGGGCGGTGATCGCCGTGGCCACCGTGGGCGTACTGGCGCTCGGCGGCACGGTCGCCTACGCGGCGACATCGGGGGGTACGGGCAGCGCCGCCGTACCCGCCGCCGCAGGCTCCCCGTCGGGAACACCGTCGCCCGGCGCCCCCGGCTTCCGGCACGGGGGCGGCTTCGGCCTCGGCGGCGCGGCCGTGCACGGCGAGGCGACGGTCAAGGACAACGCCACCGGCAAGTGGGTCGTACGGATCTGGCAGCGCGGAACGGTCACGAAGGTCGACGGCGACCAGGTCACCGTCAAGAGCGACGACGGCACGTCATGGACCTGGACCGTGGGCGCCGACGCCACACCCCAGGGCACCGCCGCCCTCAAGAAGGGCGACACAACCTCCCTGACCGGCACCCGCTCCACCACCGGCACCCGCACAGCCGACCGAGCCTTCACAGGCGCCTTCGACCGCAAGGGCCCGGGCGACGGACGGGGCGGTCCGGACGGCCGGGGCCCCGGCCCCTGGGGACACGGCAACCACGGCCCGAGCGCCACGCCGAGCCCGTCCGGCAGCGGCGCTACAACCTGACCCGTACCCGCACCCGCACCCGCACCCGCACCGCCAGCCGCAGCTTCGCGGACACCTTCCGACCGCAAGGCCTGGGTGAGGGACGAGAGTGGCCGAGCGTTCACGATCCCGGCCCCTGGGGACGCGGCGCCCGCGCCCACCGCCGACCGGGCCTTCACGGACACCTTCGACACCTTCGACCGCAGAACCTGAGCGAGGGACAAAAGTGGCCGAGCGCTCACGACGTCGCCCCTGGGGACGCGGCGCCCGCGCCCCAAGCACCGCGCCGAGCCCGTCCAGCAGCGACGCCGCGACCTGGCGGGCACCCGCTCCGACGCCGGCACCCGCACCCGCACCGGGTGCACGGGCACCTTCGACCACAAGGGCCCGAGCAACAGACGGGGCGGGCCCGGCGGCCGGGGACCCGAGGGACCCGGCGATCGCAGCCCAAGCGCCGTACCCAGCCCGCCCAACTGCGGCCCGAAACCTGCGCCCCGTCTGTTTGGCAGCGCCGCAACGACCTGACAGGCCCCGCCGCCCCGCCGCCGATTACGACGTTCGCGTACAACTCCTCGGAGTAGGCCGACCGCGTCTCCAGCCCAGGACTCGTGAACGCCTCGACCGCTGACAGGAGTTGACGCACACGCGCATCGACGAGGGCACAGCCCCAGGGGGCAAGCCAGTCGGACACCCAGCCCGTCCGGCAACGGCGCCACGACCCAACCGGCACCCCCTCCGACGCGCCCGCACCCAGCCCACCCGACAGCACCCCGAACCCCGCACCCTGCACCCCGCCGAGCCACGTCCAACTGCCCCCGCGCTACGACCTGACCGCCCCCACCGCCCTGACCCCGATCACAACATTCGCGTACAACTCCTCCGAATACGCCGACCGCGTCTCCAGCCCACCACGCGTGAACGCCTCGACCGCCGCCGGGAGTTGACGCTCGCTCGTCTCGACGAGGAGGCAGCCGCCGGGGGCAAGCCAGTCGGGCGCCCCGGTGGCGACCTCGCGGAGTATGGCGAGGCCGTCGGTGCCGCCGTCGAGGGCGACCAGGGGTTCGTGGTCGCGGGCCTCGGCAGGTAGGAGGCCGACCTCGCCCGTGGGGACGTACGGCACGTTGGCCGCGAGGATGTCGACGCGGCCGCGCAATGCGTCGGGCAGTGCCGTGAAGAGGTCGCCCGCGTGGACCTGGCCGCCGTAGGGAACGACATTGCGGCGGGCGCAGCGCACGGCCGCGGGGTCGATGTCGGCGGCGTGCAGTTCGACCCGGCCGAGGACTGCGGCCAGCGCGGCGCCCACCGCGCCGGAACCGCAGCACAGGTCCACGACGACGGACGCGTCCGGGGCGTGCGCGAGGGCCTGTTCGACGAGGAACTCGGTACGGCGGCGGGGCACGAACACGCCGGGTTCCACGGCTATGCGCAGGCCGCTGAACTCGGCCCAGCCGACGACGTGTTCGAGGGGCAGGCCCGCGACCCGGCGGTCCACCATGGCGGCGAGTTCGTCCGGGGTACGCGCGGTGGAGAGGATCAGTCGCGCCTCGTCCTCGGCGAAGACACAGCCCGCGGCGCGGAGCGTGGTGACGACGGAGGCGGGGGAAAGAGGGGGCATGAAAGCCGAGAGCCTTTCGGGAAGCAACCGAAGGGCGCTCTCGCGGTCACCTAGCGGCGGTGATCCGCGTTGTCCTGAGGTGAGAGCACCCGACCTGACACAGCGGTAATGGGTCTCACCTCCCAGGAGTTCAGGGCCGCGACCGTCCGCGACCGGGGAGCAACATTACCCCAACCACCGGGTCCGCGAGGGGCCGAGTCCCACCCTGAGTTGTACTCTGCAACAAGCGGGTGAACGAGGGAGATTCCAGTGCGAGCGAACCAGGCCGTGGAGACCATCCAGCGCGAGATGACGATCTTCGCCCGGCGCGCCCGGGCCTCGGCGGGCCGCCTCCATCCCGAGCTGTCTCTGGTGTCATACACCCTCCTCAGCCACCTGGAGGAGCAGGGCGGCTGCCGCGCCACCGACCTCGCCGCGCACTACGCCCTCGACAAGTCCACCGTCAGCCGCCAGGTCGCCGCGCTGGAACGCGCCGACCTCATCGAGCGCCGCCCCGACCCCGAGGACCACCGCGTCCAGGTCCTGCACCTCACCCCCGCCGGCCGCCGGATCCTCGCCCAGGTCACCGAGAACCGCCAGGCCGCTTTCCGGGAACGGCTCGCGGACTGGCCCGAGGAGGACCTGACCCGGTTCGCCGACTATCTGGAGCGCTACAACGCGTGGCCGGGCGAAACCGAGGGCGGTGACTGAGCGGCCACCGGCCCACTCGGTTCTACGACACCCCCACCGACCGCGTCTGCGTCAGGTGCTCCGGCGCCCGTGCCGCGAGGAACGCGGTGGTCCGGCGCAGCCGGAAGCCCAGGGACTCGTACAGCCGTATGGCGGTGGTGTTGCCCGCGCCGGTGTGCAGGAACGGGGTCTCGCCGCGTTCGCGGATGCCGTGGGCGACGGCCAGGATGAGGCGGCTCGCGAGACCCTCGCCGCGGGCGGAGGGGTCGGTGCAGACGGCGCTGATCTCGGTCCAGCCGGGCGGGTGGAGCCGTTCGCCGGCCATGGCGATGAGGACGCCGCCGCGCCGGATGCCGAGGTAGGGGCCGAGTTCGACGGTGCGGGGCAGGAAGGGGCCGGGCCTGGTCCGTGCCACCAGGTCGAGCATCTCGGGGACGTCGGCGGGGCCGAGGGGGACCGCCTCCGGGTCCGGTGCGGCGGCCAGCCCGTCGTCGAGCATCTGCACACCGTCCATGTCGAGGGTGATCTCCCAGTCGTCCGGGATCTGCCCCCGGCAGCCGAAGAGCGTGATCTCGGCGCCGGGGCCGGCGAGCGTGGCCACGTCCGCCCAGTCGTCGGCGTCGGGCCCGTCGGGCAGGGCCAGCCACGGAGACACGTCCACCGGGTAGCGCAGAACCCGGCCGCGCCGCTCGGCGAAGTGGGCGTGCGGGCCGGTGAGGGCGGCACGGGCCGGGTTGTCGAGGACGCGTTCGTCGGACGTGCTCATGCGGCGACCTCGATCACGATCTTGCCGCGGGCGTGGCCGTCCTCGACGGTGCGCAGCGCCTCGCCGGCCTGGTCGAGCGGGAAGGTCCGCGTCACGTGCGGGTCCAGTTGGCCCTTGATCACGAGCTGCGCGAGCGCTTCGAGAACGGCGGAGTTGCGGGCGCGTTCCACACGGGCACCGCCGAGCTTCTCGACCTCGGGGGCGGGTGCCCCGGCGGTGATCAGCTTCGTGGGGTCGGTGAGGAGCGTGGCCGCCTCGGCGAGCACCTCGCCGCCGACGAGGTCGTAGGCGCCGTCGACGCCGTCCGGGGCGACGGCCCGTACGCGTGCGGCCAGGTCCGGTCCGGAGGGGACGTGGACCGCGCCCAGCGACTCCACGAAGTCTTTCTTGCCCGCGCTCGCCACGCCCACGGCGCGCAGTCCCAGCGCGCGGGCGATCTGCAGGGCCGCGGAGCCGACGCCGCCGCCCGCGCCGGTGATCAGCACGGTGGCGCCGGCGGGCAGGTCGAGCTGGCGGATCCCGTCGTAGGCGGTCGCCGCGGCGACGGGGAGGGTGGCGGCGTCCGTGAAGGACAGCTCGGCGGGTTTGTGCGCGGTGACCGTGGCGGTCAGCAGGGCGTACTCGGCGTATCCGCCGGCCACGGTGCTGCCGAACACCTCGTCGCCGACGGCGAATCCGTCGACTCCGGCGCCGATCTCGCGTACGACTCCGGAGACCTCTTGGCCGAAGACCGCGGGGAACGCGCGTGAGCCGGTCTCGCCGGGGCGCCGGTAGCCGGTGCGCTGCTTCCAGTCGACGGGGTTCACCCCGGCCGCGCGCACCGCGACGAGGACTTCACCGGGGCCGGGACCGGGCTGGTCGATCTCGACGAGTGCCTCGGTCTCGGGTCCCCCGTAACGCGTGAAGACGTACGCCTTCGGCATCTGTTCCCTCACTCTCCTTCGCAGTCACCGGATCGCCTGTGGTCATCACACCAGCACGACCACGGAGTGTCCGCACCCAAGCCGCCGAGCCGCCACTCGGGCCGCACTGAAGACCAAGGTCGATCCCCGGGCGGCTATTCCCTCGCGCGGGGAGAGTTCATACGGCCGCAATGATCGGCGGTCGCCCCCGGACCTGGGCATACCTCGTGGACGCGTACCGTTGAAACGAGAAACCACTGATCACGCTCGCCCGGCGGACCCGCGCCGCAGCGGCCTGGAGGCTCCACCCGTATGCACGTCACCCGAGGCTTCACCGGACGCCCCCGCGTCCCCGACGCCGGTCTGCCGCCCGGCCAGTACGACGCGGGCGACGACTGGCCCGTCCTGTCCGCCGAGGTCACCCCCGACCTGGCACCGGCCGACTGGACGTTCCGCGTCGACGGACTCGTGGAGCAGCCGCGCACCTGGGACTGGACGCAGGCACACGAACTGCCTTCGTCGGCCTACGAGGGTGACATCCACTGTGTGACGAGTTGGTCGAAGTTCGGGGTGCGGTTCGGGGGCGTCTCGCTGGACGCGTTCTTCGATGTGGTGCGGCCCCATGTGTCCGCCACACATGTGGTCGCGTATTCGCACACCGGGTACACCACGAACCTCCCGCTCGAAGACGTGACCGGCGGACGCGCCTGGATCGCCTGGGAGTACGACGGCAAGCCGCTGCCCGCCGAGCACGGCGGCCCCGCCCGGCTGCTGGTGCCGCACCTGTACTTCTGGAAGAGCGCCAAGTGGATCGCGGGCCTGCGTCTCCTCGACCATGACGAGCCGGGCTTCTGGGAGCAGAACGGCTATCACGGCCGGGGCAACCCCTGGGAGGAACAGCGGTACTCCGGTGACTGACACCTTCGCGCCCGCCACCAGGTTCGCGGTGCCGGGACGCATCGCCGTGAGCAACCGCGCCGCCGCCGTGTGGCAGACCGCCACGCTCACCGAGATCCGCCGGGAGACCCCGCACGCCTCGACGTTCCGCTTCGTCGTGCCCGACTGGGCCGGACATCTGCCCGGCCAGCACCTGATGCTGCGGCTGCGCGCCGAGGACGGTTATGTGGCGCAGCGCCACTACTCGATCGCCTCGCACCCGGACGACGCCGGCCATGTGGAGCTGACCCTTGACCATGTCGAGGGCGGCGAGGTGTCGGGCTGGTTCCACACCGTGGCCAGGCCCGGTGACGAGGTCGAGGTGCGCGGCCCGCTGAGCGGCTTCTTCGCCTGGCCCGGCGACCGGCCCGCGCTGCTGCTGGGCGCCGGTTCCGGGGTCGTACCGCTGATGTCGATGCTCCGGCAGCACCGGGCGCGCGGGTTGTCCGTGCCGCTGCGGCTGGTGGTGTCGGCGCGCAGTCCCGAGGAGTTGATCTACACGCGGGAGTACGGCGCCGAGACCACGGCTGTGTTCACGCGCAGCGCGCCAAAAGGTGTGCCGGTGGGACGTATGGCCGCCGCACATGTGGCGCCGCTCTTGGCCGAGCAGCCCGCTGGTGGGTGGGAGGCCTATGTGTGCGGCTCCAACGGCTTCGCCGAGCATGCCTCACGGCTGCTGGTCGAGGCGGGCCAGCCGGTGGACCGCATCCGCATCGAACGGTTCGGCTGAGGATCGGCCGGACGACACGCGGCCTCCCGGCCGATCCACTCGGCTCCGGTTGAGAGAAGTACCTCGGAGGGGGTACGACTTCTGTGTGGACGCTCGCATGCGTGCGCGGTGTCGAGGCGGCGGCGGACCGGCCCTACAGAGGGTTTCCGGCCTTACGGTTCCTCGGCTCCGGTGACGGCGAGGAGACCGACATGCGGACCCGGGTACGGAGTCGACGCCGGCGGCAGAATCCGTTGCGGCGCCGGTCGGATGTCGTGGAGGCGTGGACGGCGCTGGCCGTCACCCTGCTGCTGTTCGTCGGCGCGCCCCTGACCGGCGCCGCCGCTGGGCTGTGGGCCCACGACCAGGCCCGGACCATCGCCGCGACCCAGCGCGCCGACCGCCACCGCGTCCACGCGAAGGTGATCGGCAACCCGCCCGCCCAGCTCCCCTCCGTGGAGGGGAACCGCCCGCGCAGTTTCCCGGTGGCGGTGCGCTGGACCGAGCCGGGCAAGGGCGCGCGTACGGCCACGGTCGCGGTCCCCGCGGACACAGGACGCGGTGACGTGGTGGCCGTATGGCTCGACGCCAAGGGTCACAGTGTCGCCCCGCCACCGGGTGAGGTGGCCGTCTGGCAGCACACGGTGACCGTCGGCGTGTGGTCGGCGGCCGGTGTGATCGGCCTGGCCCTCCTCGCACGGGCGGTGGTCCAACGAGTCTCCCTGCGGCACCGGTTGGCCGAGTGGGAACGGGACTGGGCGCTGACGGAACCGCAGTGGACTCGACGGCGAGCGTGACGAGCCGGAAGGGACGGAGGCGGGCGTGACGTCCGACGGGCCGTGACGGGCGCCGCAGCCGTGGCACACCACCCACGACCACCCCGACCGGCCAGGCACCTCAACACCCCACTCCCACAAGCCAGTTGAGCCACGCCACCGCAACCGACCCACTGCCCACCCGCAGCCCCTACACCCCTCGCTGCATCCGCCGGGCAACCCGCCCATGGTCCCGCAGCACATCCCCCAGCCCCGCCAGCACCGGCTCGCCCCGCTCCACCAGCACCCGCCCGCACACAACCGTCGTCCACGCCCGCGCGGGCCCGCACCGCAGCCACGCCTCGACGGGATCACTGACCGCCCCGGCCAGCGCGACCTCGTGCAGGTCCCACACGACCAGGTCGGCACACGCGCCCGGCCGCAGATGCCCCAGCTCGTCAGCCCGCCCCACACACCGTGCCGAACCCCGGGTGGCGATGTCGAGGGCGTCCCGCGCGGTCATCGCACCGGGCCCGCCCCGATAGCGCTCCAGCTCCAACATTCCCACCGACAGACCCAGCTCGCGCATCTCCTTCACTCTCGCCGTGCCGCCCCCCGATGAGCGTGTTGGAGCTGGGGCAGTCCGGTGTCCTCGAAGTACTCGACGGGCCGACAGCCGTAGGTCTCCAGGCAGTAGGTGTCCTCGTCGCGGTCCTCGGCGAGATGGGTGTGCAGCCGTACGTCGTACCGCTCGGCGAGTTCCGCGGCCGCCGTCATCACTTCCTTCGTCACCGAGAACGGCGAGCAAGGGGCGAGGGCCACACGGATCAACGCGCCCGGTTCCGGATCGTGGTGGGTCTTGATCAGCCGCTCGCTGTCAGCCAGCACCTCGTCGGTGCTCTGTGTGACGCTCCTCGGCGGCAGTCCCCCGTCCTCGACGGAACGAGTCATCGAACCGCGGGTCGCATGGAAGCGGAAGCCGATGTCGCGGGCAGCGCGGATGCACGTATAGGTGCGTGGTCAGCCAGTCGAAGAGGGTGCCGTTGACGGCGGGAGCGTAGGAGCGGGTGAGGTTCTGGTAAGCGCCTCGCGCTCGACTCCTCCCACACCGACGGCGGTGACCCGACCACCCGTGACGGCGACCCAGCCGCCCGGGATCTCCCGCCCGCCGTCCACGACGAGCAGTTCGGCGTCCTTGACCAGCAGATCCACGGCAGACGACATGCCGACATGGTAGGCGCGCGGCGCCCCACGAGCCTGGCGAGTCCTCCGATGTCACACGTACGGTGTGATCATCCGTACTCACACTTCCCAAAGGCGGTCATCGATGGCCCTGTTCGACCTTCCGCTCGACGAACTCCGCGCGTACCGGAGCGATTCCGTCGAGCCCGAGGACTTCGACGCCTTCTGGTCCAAGACCCTCCAGGAGACCCGCGAGCACGATCTGGACGCCCGCTTCGAACCGGTCGACACGGGACTGTCCACGGTGAAGGTGTACGACGTGACGTTCGCCGGGTTCGGCGGTCACCCGGTGAAGGGCTGGTTGCGGCTGCCGGCCGACGCGGCCCAACCCCTGCCGCTGGTCGTGGAGTTCGTCGGCTACGGCGGCGGGCGGGGCCTCCCGCACGAGAACCTGCTGTGGCCGTCGACGGGCCGCGCGCACTTCATCATGGACACGCGCGGGCAGGGCAGCGCGTGGGGCGGTGGCGGTGGCACCCCGGACCCGGTGGGCGGCGCGCCCGCGTATCCCGGCTTCATGACCCGGGGCATCGACGCCCCCGAGAACTACTACTACCGCCGCGTGTTCACGGACGGCGTGCGGGCCGTCGAGGCGGCCCGTTCGCACCCGTTGGTCGATCCGACGCGCACGGTGGCGGTCGGCGCGAGCCAGGGCGGCGGCATCACCATCGCCGTCGGCGGACTGGTCGGCGACCTGGCCGGGATCGCGCCGGACGTGCCGTTCCTGTGCGACTACCCACGCGCCGCGACCCTCACGGACCGCGACCCGTACCGGGAGATCGGCAACTACCTCAAGACCCATCGCGGTCGCACCGGGGATGTCCTGCGCACGCTCTCGTACTTCGACAGCGTCCACTTCGCGTCCCGCGGCCGCGCCCCCGCCCTCTTCTCGACAGCCCTGGAGGACCAGACCTGCCCGCCCTCCACGGTGTTCGCCGTGTTCAACGCCTGGGCGCACGAGGACAAGAAGATCGAGGTGTACGACTTCAACGGCCATGAGGGCGGCGGCCCTTACCAGGAGGCCGTGAAGCTGGACTGGCTGCGGTCGTACGTCTGAGGGGCGCGGAATGAACACCGGCGAGGCCGCCGAGCGGTTCGTGCGGGTCTGGGCGCGCGCCTGGGCCGAGCACGACGTGGACGCGCTGCTGGAGCTGTACGCCGAGGACTGCGTCCACCGCTCGATGCCGTTCCGCGAACCGCACCGGGGGCGGGCCGAGTTGGCCGCCTATCTCCGGTGGTCGTTCGCGGCCGAGCGGGTGGGCGATGCGCGGTTCTCTGCGCCGGTCGTCGGTCAACACGGCGTCGCCGTGGCCGAGTTCAGGGTGCTGGCCGAGGAGGACGGTGAACCGTCCACGCTGGCCGGCTGTGTCTTCGTGCGCTTCGACGGCGCCGGTCTGGCCGTGGAGACCCGCGACTACTGGCACACGGAGGCGGGTCACCGGGAGCCGGCCGGCACCTTGTTCCTGAACTGAGCGTACGGCGCCTTCCGGTCAGTCCGACCAGTCGGTATGTTCAGGTGGTCCGGGCCGCAGCGTCGCGGTCCGGACGTCCGGCACACCACGGAGGCCCCATGTCCGAGCACCAGCCAGCCGTCGACGGCCACTGCGACCCCCGCTTCACCGCGGTGCGCACGGCGTTCGAGGAGAACTTCCGGGACCGCGACGAACTGGGCGCCGCGCTGACCGTCACCGTCGGCGCCGAAACCGTGGTCGACCTGTGGGGCGGCTGGGCCGACGAGGCACGCACCCGCCCCTGGGAGCGGGACACCGTGGTCAACGTGTGGTCGACGACGAAGGGCCCGGTGGCCCTGTGCGCCCACATCCTCGCCGACCGCGGCCTGCTCGACCTCGACGCCCCGGTGGCCACGTACTGGCCGGAATTCGCCGCCGCGGGCAAGGAGAACGTCCTCGTACGACACCTGCTCTCGCACCGCGCCGGACTCGCCGGCCTCCGCGAGCCCCACTCTCTCGCGCAGCTCTACGACTGGGAGTTGACCACCGAGCGGCTCGCGGCCATGGAGCCCTGGTGGGAGCCGGGAACGCGGTCCGGGTACCACGCGATCACCTACGGCTTCCTCGTCGGTGAAGTGGTGCGCCGCGTATCGGGGTTGCTGCCGAGCGCCTTCCTGGAGCGCGAGGTCACCGGCCCGCTCGGGATCGACTTCACCATCGGGCTGCCGGAGAAGGAGGCCGGCCGGGCGGCCGAGCTGGTGCATGCGCCCGCCCCACCGGCGAGTGAACAGGCCGCGGTCTTCAGCCAGTTGGCGCCGGCGGCCATCGCAGCGCTGACCAACCCGCTCGCGGGCGCGGCGGAGGCCAACACCCCGGAGTGGCGCGCCGCGGAGATCCCGGCCGCGAACGGCCACGGCACGGCACGCGCGATCGCCGCGCTCTACGGCGTCTTCGCCGGGCGCGGGTCCTACGCCGGCCACCGCGTCCTGTCCCCCGAGGCGGTCGAGCGGGTGCGCGAGGGGCAGGGCCGCTGCCGTGACCTGGTGATCGGCGCGGGCTTCGCACACGAGACGGAGATCGGGCTCGGCCTGTGGCTCAGCGGCCCGAACGGATCGTACGGCCGCAACCCGAGGGCTTTCGGACACGACGGCTTCGGTGGCTCCTTCGGCCTGGCCGACCCGGAGGCGGGGGTGTCGATGGGCTATGTGATGAACCGGATGGGGCGTCATATCGCGGACGACCCACGGAAGATGGGCCTGATCGACGCCGTGTACGACGCCCTGTGAGGGGTGATCGGCGCGGGTCGGTTTCGGCCTAACTGGCCTGCCGCTCTTCCCTGGTGGTTTAGACCAATGCTAGATCTGGTCGCGCAACGAGCCCGCACGGCTACGAATTGTTACCGGCTCTACCATCAGTCTTGTCACCAACAGGAGGCGCGGCATGGCCCGCACCACCCCCCACGACCACCCGACCGCCGACGACCAGCCCCTCTACGGACGGGTCGCCACCCAACTCCTCGGCGAACTCCACGACGGCACCATCCCGCCCGGTGAACGCCTGCCCGGCGAACGGCAGTTGGCCGAACACTTCCAGGTCAGCCGGGAGACCATAAGACAGGCGCTGGAGGTGCTGCGCAGGGACGGCCTGGTCGCCACCGACCGGCGCGGCAGCCACGCCACCCTGACAGGACAGCCCGTCGAGACCCCTTCCTCCCTCACCTTCCCGGTCGGCGCCCGCAGCACGGACCCGACCGGCTTCGACCGGGCCACCGTGGCCTGGGAGACTCCCCCGCCGGACCACGCCGAGGCCCTGGGTATCGCCCCGCACCGGCCGACCCTCGTGCACCGCTACGCGTCCGCGGCGGCCGACGGCAGCGGACTGCGTACGGCCGTCACGTCCTTCTCGGCGGTGGCGCTGGCCGAGGTGGAGGAACTGGCCCGCTACCGCGACCGCGCGGACGGCTCCGCCGCCGCCCAACTCCGGCGCACCTACGACTGGATGCGCCGGGCCGGTCTGACCCTGCACCACCGGGACGCCATCACCCAGGTCGCGAACGCGCCCTCGGTGCGGGTGACCCGCCGCGTGCACGACCAGTACGCGCGCCCGCTGGAGATCACCGACCTGGTGGTGGAGGCCCAACAGGACGCCCTGATCTACGAGTTCACGCTGCCTGCCGCGGGCTGACCCCAAGGACGTCGGCGCGCGGCGGGTCCTAACTCGCCGCGCGCCCACCGGACTCAGGCGCTCGTGAGCACGACCAACTGCTGCGTCGCCCGGGTCATCGCCACATAGTGGTCGACGGCTCCCTCGATGCCCTCGCCGAATTTCTCCGGGTCGAGAAGGACGACCAGGTCGAACTCAAGTCCCTTGGACAGCACGGGAGTCAGCGCCCGGACGCGCGGCCTCGCCCGGAAGACGTCCTTCTCGATCTCGGCCGTACCGATGACACAGCCGATGCCGTCCGCGTGCTCGGCGAGCCAGGTGTCGAGGATCGACTCCAGGTCGGAGGTGGGTCCGTGGACGACGGGGATGCCGCTGCTGCGGATGGACGTCGGCACGTTGGCGTCCGGGAGCACAGCACGGATGACCGGCTCGGCCTCCGTCATGATCTCTTCCGGGGTGCGGTAGTTGACGGTCAGGGACGCGAGGTTGATCCGGTCGAGGCCGATCCGCTTCAGCCGTTCCTGCCACGACTCGGTGAACCCGTGCCGGGCCTGGGCGCGGTCGCCGACGATGGTGAAGCTCCGGGACGGGCAGCGCAGCAGGAGCATCTGCCATTCCGCGTCGGTGAGTTCTTGTGCCTCGTCCACGACGATGTGCGCGAACGGCCCGGCGAGCAGGTCGGGTTCGACGGCGGACACCTGCGCGGCCTCGTCGATCAGCGCGTCCCGTAGGTCCTTTCCGTGGAGCATGCCCATCGCGCCCTCGCTCTCGTCGATCTCGACGTTCTGCAGCAGGCTGTCGATGACGTCGGTACGACGCGCGTGTTCGGCGACGACGGCGGCTTCCTGCCGACGCTTGCGGCGCGCCGACTCCGGGTCGCCGAGCCGTTGCCGTGCCGCGTCGAGCAGCGGGAGGTCGGACACCGTCCAGGCCTGGGCGTCCGCGCGCTGCAAGCGCTGGACCTCGTCGCGGCTCAGCGCGGGAGCGCACTTGCGCAGGTAGGCCGGTACGGTCCACAGGTCGCCGACGAGGTCGGCCGCTTCGAGCAGGGGCCACGCGCGGTTGAAGGCGGTGAGCAGTTCCCGGTTCTGCCGCAGCGACCGCCGGAGCTGCTCGGGCGTGACGTGTCCGTCCTCGCCGTCCCGCGGCGAGGCGGTGTCGTCGTGCTTGTCGACCAGGATCGTGAGCAGCTCCTGCCAGACCTGCTCGCGTCCCTCGTTGTGCGGGGTGCCGGGTTCGGCCGCCTCGAACGCGACGGCCCAGTCCTCGGGGCTCAGCCAGATGTCGGACCAGTGGGTGGTGACGTTCATGCCCTTGGTGGGCGGCTCCTCGTAGAACCGGACGGCGGGCTCGATCGC
Source organism: Streptomyces sp. NBC_01288 (assembly GCF_035982055.1). NCBI lineage: Bacteria > Bacillati > Actinomycetota > Actinomycetes > Kitasatosporales > Streptomycetaceae > Streptomyces > Streptomyces sp. NBC_01288. The sequence continues at coordinate 9,543,671 of NZ_CP108427.1, read as the reverse complement.
CCGCACCAGCCCCACGGAGGACTTCAGCCGGGCCACCTCCGGGTCGGCCTCCGCGACCGCCGCGGCGCCCTCGGCGACGAGGTCCCGCAGGATGCAGGTCTGCACGCCCTCCTCGCCGAGGCTGGGGAGGACGTCGGCGACGTAGTCCAGGTAGGGCCGGTGCGGACCGACGAACAGCACGCCGCCCCTGCGGTGGCCGAGACGCGGGTCGGAGTAGAGGAGGTAGGCGGAGCGGTGCAGGGCGACGACGGTCTTGCCGGTGCCCGGGCCGCCGTCGACGACGAGCGCGCCGCGTGATCCCGCGCGGATGATGGCGTCCTGGTCGGCCTGGATGGTGCCGAGCACATCGCGCATCCGACCCGAGCGGTTGCCGCCGAGGCTGGCGATGAACGCGGACTGGTCGTCGAGCGCGGCATGCCCGACGAAGCCGTCCGCGGTGAACACCTCGTCCCAGTAGTCGCTGATACGGCCGCGCGTCCAGCGGTACCTGCGGCGGCTCGCCAGCCCCATCGGGTTGGCGTGGGTCGCGCCGAAGAACGGCTCCGCCGCGGGCGAGCGCCAGTCGAGCAGCAGCCGTCGGCCCGTGCTGTCGGTGAGACCGAGCCGCCCGATGTACACGGGCTCGGAGGTGTCGGCGTCCACCATGTGGCCAAGACACAGGTCCAGGCCGAAGCGACGTAGGGTGCGCAGCCGTGTGGTGAGCCGGTGGATCTCCGTGTCCCGGTCCATCGCCGCCCGGCCGATGCCGCCGGGTGCCCTGCGCGCGGTGTCGAGGCTCTCGGTCAGTTCCGCGATCGACCGGTCGAGGCTCTCCGCGATCGCCGCGAAGTGCTGCTCGTCGGCGGCGATCAGCGCCGGGTCGGCCTTGGCGGAGAGCCGGTCGGGAAGGTCGAAGGCGCTGGTGGTCAGGGGGTTCACGGCATCAATTCCGATCTGAGGTCGCTCACGGCCCGGCGTGCGGCTGGGCGTGGGGACCGGTGCGTGCGGTTTCTCGTGTGCTCGGTTCGGCCGGTTCACGCGTGCGTGGACCGCCCTTCTTCGCTGACCATGTCCTGGAGCATCTTCGCGGCCACTGTCGTCCCGTCCGTGCGGATCGTGCCGGCCACGGCCCGTGCCCGTTCCCGGATCCCGGGCGCCAGGACGGTGGTGAGCGCGGCCGACAGGGAGTCGTAGGTCGGCGTCGACCCGTCGTGCGCGACGCCGATGCCCAGCTCGGCCACCCCTGCCGCCCAGTATGGCTGGTCGACGATCTGCGGCACGACCAGCTGCGGCACACCGGCCAGCGCGGCGGTCGTCGTGGTGCCCGCGCCGCCGTGGTGCACGACGGCGGCGACCCGCCGGAAGAGCGCCTGCTGGTTGACCTCTCCTACGACGAAGCAGTCGTCGCGGTCGTCGACCGCGGCCAGGCCCGCCCACCCCCGGGCGAGGAGCACCCGGCGGCCCTGTGCGCGGACCGCCTCGACGGCGACCCGGGCGAAGTCCGGCGAGGTGCGCAGGGCCATGCTGCCGAAGCCCACGTACACCGGCTCCTCACCGGCCTCCAGGAACGCCTCCAGATCCGCCGGGAGCGGGCGCTCGTCGAGCAGGATCCACGGGCCGGTCACCACGACGTCGAGGTCCGTGTGGTCCTGCCACGGGAACAGCTCCGGGGCCGCCGCCAGCCACGGCCGCTCGGTGAAGACGTAGTCCCGCACGTTCTCGACCGGTGGCAGGCCGAGCTCCGCCCGGTGCCGGTTCTCCGCCTCGCCGTACAGGGCGTTCACGCGCTGGGCGTCCTGCTCCCACAGCACCTTGATGTCGGTCTCCCCCGGCGAGGACGCATGGCCCGGCCGGGAGAGCGGGCGGTACTTCGACGACGGCAGTCCGGCCGTGTGGAAGCAGGCGAGCACATAGCGGATGCCGAGTTTCTCGGCCACCGAGCGGGCACCGGCCGGCATCAGACCGGTGGCCAGCAGCACGTCACAGCCCTCGGCCGCCGCCGTCAGCGTTTCGTAGCGGGCGGCGACCAGTTCGGGCGCGAGCTGGAACGCCCGCTCCGCCGACGGCGGCTTCGCACCGTTCACCACGGACCGCACCGACGGACCGAGCGGCACCAACGGCACACCGGCCCGGGCCAGCAGCTCCACGAACTCCTCGTCCGGCGGCGCGCACACCCGTACCTCCGCGCCGAGTTCCAGCAGACGCGACGCGAGTCCCGCGAGCGGTTCGACATCCCCGCGCGATCCCCACGTCGTCAACAACACACGCATTCCGCACTCCCGTTTCCGCAGGTCATGGCCTCAGGCCGGACATTCTGCGGCACACCGGGGGCCTTGCCGCAAGCCCCCGGGTGCGCTATACGTTAAGAAGGGAAGAGGAGTGAGTACGCCTCCCTTTCCACCCTCCCCCACAGACCTCGCGAAGCTCGCGGCGAAAAAATCCGCCCGCCGATGTCGAGAACCCGCGCCCGGCTCCGTCCCCGAGGTGAACGCGACCACAATGGGTCGCACGAGCACCGAGGAGAACGACCATGGCCAAGTACCTGCTCCTGAAGCACTACCGCGGTGCCCCCGCCGCCGTGAACGACGTCCCCATGGACCAGTGGGCACCCGAGGAGATCACGGCCCACGTCCAGTACATGAACGACTTCGCGGCCCGCCTGGAGAAGACCGGCGAGTTCGTCGACAGCCAGGCACTCTCCTCCGAGGGAACGTTCGTCCGCTACGACGGTGAAGGGCGCCCGCCGGTCACCGACGGCCCGTTCGCCGAGACCAAGGACGTCATCGCCGGCTGGATGGTGATCGACGTCGACTCCTACGAGCGTGCCGTGGACCTGGCCGGCGAGCTGTCGGCCGCGCCCGGGGCCGGTGGCAGGCCGATCCACGAGTGGCTGGAGCTGCGGCCGTTCCTGGGCGCGCACTCCACCGTCACGGACACGGACTGCACTTTCAAGTGAACGAGGTCCTGCTGAGGAGCCTCACGCCGAGCGTGCTCGGGATCCTCGTCCGCCGCGGAGCGGACTTCGCGGCGGCCGAGGACGCCGTGCAGGACGCGCTCGTCGAGGCGGTCCGGGTGTGGCCGGACGATCCGCCGCGGGACGCGAAGGGCTGGCTGGTCACGGTGGCGTGGCGGCGGTTCCTCGACGCGACGCGGGCGGAGACCGCCCGCCGCAGGCGCGAGGATCTGGTCGACGAGGAGCCGACGCCCGGCCCCACGCCCGCCTCGGACGACACGCTCCAGCTCTACTTCCTGTGCGCCCACCCGAAGTTGACGCCGTCGTCGGCGGTCGCGCTCACTCTGCGCGCCGTCGGCGGGCTCACCACGCGGCAGATCGCGCGGGCCTATCTGGTGCCCGAGGCGACGATGGCGCAGCGGATCAGCCGGGCCAAGCGCACCGTCTCCGATGTGCGCTTCGACCAGCCCGGCGATGTCGCGACCGTGCTGCGCGTCCTCTACCTGGTCTTCAACGAGGGCTACTCCGGCGATGTCGACCTCGCCGCCGAGGCGATCCGACTCACCCGGCAGCTCGCCGCCGCGATCGACCACCCCGAGGTCGCGGGCCTGCTCGCGCTCATGCTGCTGCACCACGCCCGGCGAGCCGCCCGGACCGCACCGGACGGCAGCCTGGTCCCGCTCGCCGAGCAGGACCGCGGCAGCTGGGACACGTCGGCGATCGCCGAGGGCGTCACCATCCTCCAAGTCGCCCTCGCTCGCGACCGGTTGGGCGAGTTCCAGGCGCAGGCGGCGATCGCGGCGCTGCACGCGGACGCGCCCACCGCCGAGGAGACGGACTGGGTACAGATCGTCGAGTGGTACGACGAACTCGCCGGCCTGACCGACAGCCCGATCGTCCGCCTCAACCGCGCGGTGGCCGTGGGTGAGGCGGACGGCCCGCGCGCCGGTCTGGCCGCGCTCGCGGTGCTGGACGACGCCCTCCCCCGGTACACCGCGGTGGCGGCCTACCTCCACGAGCGTGACGGCGACCTGAAGACGGCGGCCAGGCTTTACGCGGAGGCGGCACGCAAGGCCCCCAACCTCGCCGAGCGCGACCACTTGACCCGTCAGGCCGCCCGGCTCAACGCGGGCCGGAGTCGCTGACGGGGCGGCCCGATCACTCCCACTGGTATTGCAGGTACTTGCCGTCGAGGGTGATGACGACCCGGTCACCGGCGGGGTCGGGCACGCGGCTGACGTCGAGGCGGAAGTTGATGGCGCTCATGATGCCGTCGCCGCACTGCTCGTGGATCAGTTCCTTGATGGTGGGGCCGTAGACCTGGATCACCTCGTAGAGGCGGTAGATCGTCGGGTCCACGGGCACGGCCGCGTCCAACGCGCCCCGGGTCGGCTGGAGTTGGAAGGCGAGGGCGGCGTCCTCGCCGAGTTCGAGGAGGGCGGCGGCCGTCGCCGCCTCGTCCTTGGACATGGGGTGCTGGCCCAGCAGGGCCGCGGTGGTCCACGCGAGCGGTCGGCCCACGGCCTCCGCCAACTGGGCCCATGTGACACCGGTCTTCACCTTGGCCTGACGCACCGCTTCGCCGGCTTCACCCTTGCTGAGCATGCACAACTCCGTTCCCGGACAGCACTCTTGCCCCCACACGGTTCAGCGTAGGAGATCGCCCGGGCCGCGACAATGGCGTCCTCCTGAACCAAGTGCGGCCGCACGACAGACTCCAGGAGTCAACGGACACATACTGCGGACATGACCCATATCGACGTACAGCAGATCGAGCGGGCGAACGCCGTCGAACGCACGCCGGTCGTCTTCGTCCACGGTCTGTGGCTGTTGCCGAGCAGTTGGGACCGCTGGGCGGCGCACTTCGAGCAGGCCGGGTACGCGCCGGTCTCCCTGTCCTGGCCCGACGACCCGGAGACGGTCAAGGAGGCGAACGAGCACCCCGAAGTCATGGCGGGCAAGACGGTCGGCCAAGTCGCCGACCACCTCGCGGAGTTGATCGGCACGCTGACCCGCAAGCCGGCGATCGTCGGCCACTCCTTCGGCGGACTGCTCACGCAGATCCTCGCCGGGCGCGGACTCTCCGCCGCGTCCGTGGCGATCGACCCGGCGCCGTTCCGTGGCGTACTGCCCCTGCCGATCTCCGCGCTGCGTTCCTCCGCGCCCGTCCTCAGCAACCCCGCCAACCGCAACCGCGCGGTCCCCCTGACCTACGACCAGTTCCGCTACGGCTTCGCCAACGCCGTCGGCGAGGAGGAGGCACGGGAGCTGTACGAGACGTTCGCCGTGCCCGCGCCCGGTGCCCCGCTGTTCCAGGCGGCCACGGCGAACCTCAACCCGTGGACAGAGGCGAAGGTCGACACGGAGAACCCCGACCGCGGCCCGCTCCTGATCATCTCGGGCGAGAAGGACCACACCGTGCCCTGGTCGATCGCCAACGCCTCCTACAAGAAACAGCAGCACAACAAGGGCGTCACCGAGATCACCGAGATCAAGGACCGGGGCCACGCGCTGACCATCGACCACGGCTGGCAGGAGGTCGCGGACACCGCCCTGTCGTTCGTGCGCCGCTATGTGTGAACTCCCGCACGGCCCGCGCCCGGTACCGATGCGCACGCGTACGACGCCGATCTCCTCGACCTCAACTGGAGCCGACCGATGACGATTTCCCGTAGACCCTTGATTCTGGGGGCGGTTGTGGCGGCCGGCACCCTCGCGGCCACCGCGCTCCCGGCCTCGGCCGCATCCCCCATGGGAGGTTCGCACTCCAAGCCGAAGCCCACCGTGGTCCTCGTGCACGGGGCGTTCGCCGACGCGTCCAGCTGGTCGGCCGTGGCCTCCCGGCTGCAGAAGGCGGCGTACACGGTCGTGGCGCCCGCCAATCCGCTGCGCGGGCTGACCTCGGACGCCGCCTACATCTCCGCGATCCTCAAGACGATCGACGGTCCGAAGGTCGTCGTAGGACACTCCTACGGCGGCGCGGTGATCACTCAGGCGGCCGCGGGCGACGCGAGCGTGAAGGCGCTCGTGTACGTCGCGGCCTTCGTCCCCGACAAGGGCGAGCAACTCGGCGAACTCGGCGCGCGGTTCCCCGGGTCGCAGCTGAGCGACGCCTTGCAGCCGCTGCCCGACGGCGCGGGCGGTACCGATCTGGCCATCCAGACGGCGAAGTTCCACGCGGTGTTCACCGCCGACCTCCCGGCGTCCACATCCGCACTGCTGGGGGCCTCTCAACGCCCCATCAGCGCGGCCGCGTTCACGGACGTCGCCACGGCGGCGGCCTGGCGCGACATCCCCTCGTGGGCGGTCGTGGCGGCCCAGGACCGGGCGATCGCACCCGACCTGGAGCGTTTCGAGGCCAAGCGGGCCGGTTCGCACACGACCGTGGTGGACTCCTCGCACGTCGTGATGATCTCCCACCCCGACCTGGTCACGAAGGTCATCAAGTCGGCGGCGACAGCGACGAGTTGAGAACCCTTCCGGCTACGGCAGCCGTCGCGCCGCGACCATGCGGACGCGGGGGCTGCCGTCGCCACGACTCCCGAACTCGGGTAGCGCGTACAGGTCGACGTCGAATCCGATCCGCTCCAACTCCGGTTGCACGTAACCGAGTTGGAAGTCGCGGTAGTACATGACGAAGGGCGGTCGCCAGACGGCGTTGCGTACCTTCATCACCGCGTCGAAGCCGGACAGCATCCAGTACGCGGGCGATGCGGGACGCGGCGGTGCGACGACGGGGAAGGCGAAGCGGCCGCCGGGGCGCAGCACCGAGTGGACCTGTTCGAACAGACCGGGCAGTTCGCGGGGCAGGAAGTGGCCGAACGCCCCGAAGCTCACCACCAGGTCGAAGGCCGCAGTGAACGGCAGGGCCCGGGCGTCGCCGCGCACCCATGAGACGCGGGGCTCGCCGCTCGTCACCTGCTCCCGTGCGACGTCGAGCATGCCCGCGCTGAAGTCGACGCCGGTGACGCTCTCTTGGCACACCTTCGTCAGGACCTCGGCACCCGCGCCGGTGCCGCAGCACAGGTCGAGGCCGTCGTCGAAGGGGCCGACGCGGCGCAGCATCGTGGCGACCGCGTCGAGCAGCGGGGCCGGTGTGCGGAACGGGGTGTGGTCGAACTTGGGCGCGAGGAGGTCGTAGCCGTGCTCGACGGACGACATGGCCTGGACGGCGAGTTCGCGCAGACTGGGGCCTTCGGGGCTGAACATCCGGGTCAGCCTAGGGCAACGCGCTGCTTCAGGATCGCGAGAACGCGCTCGCACCAGCGCAGGTTCTCCTCCTCGAAGGTGATCCCGGCCATGAGCGTGAGATACGGCCCGATGCGGTCGGCGTCCCGGAGGTACTCCTCCTCGGTCCGGCCGCCGAGGAGCCGGGCCCGTACGCGCTCGTAACGGTCGAGCTTGCCGCGCGACCACGACCTGCGCTCCTCGATCAGCTCGCGGGTCACGGCGGGGTCGGTGCCGTCCATGGCCTGGATCTTGATGAGGAGTTCGTCGCGGATGGCGGTGGGGCGCCGGGGCGGCTCGGCGGCGAAGGTGTCGAGGTCGCGCCGGCCCGCGTCGGTGAGCGTGAACATCCTTTTGTTGGGCCTGCGTTCCTGCTGTACGACCCGTGCCTCGATCAGGCCGTCCTGGGCGAGGCGCTCCAGTTCGCGGTAGAGCTGCTGCGGTGTCGCGGGCCAGAAGTTCGCCAGCGACACGTCGAACACCTTCGCCAGCTCGTAGCCCGAGGCCTCGCCTTCCAGGAGGGCCGCGAGGACCGCGTACTTGAGGGACATGTGGACACGTTAACAGCCGTTGATTAGTCTCATCCACACCTACTCAACAAATTGACTATGAGGTGAACCGATGCGTGCGTTCCGTGAGGCGGTCGAGGCGCAGGACATGGACGCCGTCGAGGCGCTGCTGGCCGAGGACGTGGTCTTCACCAGCCCGGTCGTGTTCAAGCCGTACCCCGGCAAGGCGATCACCGCGGCGATCCTGCACGGGGTGGCGCGGGTCTTCGAGGACTTCCGGTACCTACGGGAGATCGGCGACCCGGACGGCAGCGACAGCGCGCTGATGTTCGCCGCGCGGATCGGCGACCGCGAGCTGACCGGCTGCGACTTCATCCACGTCGACGAGGAGGGCCTGATCGACGAACTGACGGTCATGGTCCGGCCGTTGTCGGGGGCGCAGGCGCTCCAGGCTGCCATGGGTGCGCAGTTCGAGCGGATCGCGAAGGAGGCGGAGGCGCGGCTCGGGTGAGCCCTTCGGCTCGGGTGGGCCCCGCGCCTCCGCCATCGCTCACGCGACGGTCAGCGTGAGCGCGCCCGTGTAGGTCTGGCCCGGCGTGATCGCCGTGGTCGTCCCGTCGACCGTCAGCGTGACCTTCTTGCCGCGGGGCGCCTTGACGGTCGCGTCGGCGGCGAGGGCGAGCCGGGTCAGGTACGAGGTGCCGGTGACCGTCCAGGTCGAGCCGCTGTTCAGCTGCACGATCGCGCCGTTGTTGACGGCGGCCTGGGCGGTGTTGGTGACGATGCCCAGCTCGTAGAAGGTCGACGCGTCGATGCTGGAGACCCGGTGCTTGGCCTTCGTCGCGGAGATCACGCCCTCGACGCTCGCGCCCTCGAAGGTGAGGACCATGTTCTTGCCCGTGCGCATGCCGTTGTAGAAGTCACCCTTCAACGCTATGGAGTTGAAGGTGGCGGCGCCGTCGGTGGCGTGCACGGCGGTCGGGTCGAAGGTCGCGTCCTTGGCCGGGTCGCCGGTGGGCTCGGTGTAGACGCCGATGTTCATCATCTTGCCGTTGACCGGGACCGGGCCCGGGTCGTCCAGCTCGATCATCTGGAGGATGATCCCGTCGCGCGGGTTGAGCCGGGTGCCCTGTGAGCCGTCGACGCTGATCGTGGTCTGCTGGCCCTTGTTGAGGAAGGTGGCCCGGTCGGAGTTGATCACCGTGCCGCCGTCGAGGGTGAGTTGGCCGGCGCCGAAGAACATGTAGCCGAAGTGCCCGGAGTTCACGACGGTGTTGCGCGCCGGGATCGACGCCAACTCTGCTTTGGACAGCCCGAGTTCCAGCTCGGTGTTGAGCGCGGAGACGGCGGCCCTGGTGCTGTCGCCGTAGTGCACGACCGCGGCCGGGCCCGCGATGATGGTCGCGTAGCTGCCGACGTCGAGCCGGGAGCCGAGCACCCGCACGGTCGCGTCGCCGATGGCGTAGGTGCCGTAGCCGTACTCCCCCGTGTTGCCGAAGTGGCTGTTGATCGCGGTCAGTTTGAGCCCGCTGCCGCCCTCGACCGACAGGGCGCCCCACGTCTCGGAGAACACGGTCGAGTTGAGGTAGGTGGCCTTGCTGTTCTTGCCGATGAGGTTGGTGGCGCGGACGTTGCCGTCGAGGCCGAGCATCCAGGGCACGGACTCCATGTACGGCGTCTCGACGGTGGCTTGGTAGTCGGCGGGCAGAACGCCGTTGCGGGCGCGGAGGACGGAGTCCTTGACGATGACGTTGGCACCGTCGTTGGCGATGACGGCGGTGCGGACGACTCCCTTGTTGTCGATGCGGGCGCCGTCGACGACGAGCGTGGTCGCGGAGCCGTCGCCGACGACCGCGGCGCCGTAGCCCGCGAAGTCGCAACGGCCGTTGCCCGTAAGGGAGATGGAGGGGCGGTCGAGCGTGTAGGTGGCGTCCTGGACGTACACGCCGTCGAAGCACTCGCCGGTCGAGGTGATCGACACGTTCTTCGCGTAGGCGTCCGTCAGCTTGCCGCCGAGGACGGCCGCGAGGACGGACTTGTCCGTGACCACGCCGTCGCCGTCGACGTACACCGCCTGCCGGAACGGGAAGGTGAGCGTCTCGTACGTCACCTCGTTGGCGGCGGAGACGGTCAGGACGACGTCTCCCCGGTAGGTGCCGGCCTGGATCAGGGTGGCCGTTCCGCCGGTGGCGGTGAGGAGTTGGCCGGTCTCCACTCCGTCGACGGTAAGGGAGAGGCTGGAGCCGTCCGGGGCGGCGATCGTGCCGCCGGCGGCGATGGACAGCTCGCTCACGCGGGTGGTGGTGGAGACCGTGTACGTCTCACCGGAGGCGACCGAGATCCGCTTGCCCGAAGCCTTCGGGGTCTTGGTGGCCGTCGGCGCGGCGGTGGCGGAGACCGCCGGCACGAGTACGGCTCCGGCCGTGGCGGTACCGGCGATCAGGACCGAGCGTCGGGTGATCAGCGTCATTGCTTGCCTTCCCAGGGATCGATGCGCCGTCGCGCAGTGTGACCGGCAGACCGTCGAACGCGGGGTGCGGACGGCCCGGCGGAGGCACCGAAGGTGCGCACGAGGGAGTGAAGCAGCCATGAGAACCAGGGAATAGGCGGGCGGCACACACATATACGAGCCCGATGCCTCGGATCAGGCGGACCATTTCATGGCGGTCACACAGAGTCGTCATAGCGGGTGTGCTCCCGTACGCACGACGGCGAGGCGGGCGGCTCGTCAGCCGTCCACCTCGCCGTTTTCCGCACCCCGTTCAGCTACGACGGGGCGATCATCCCGGCTGACAGGTCGATGTCGGCCCCGCACAGGCCGGGCATCGCCAGCATCGCCACGAGCGCCTGCGCGACCTCGTGCTCCTCGACGAGCCGGCCGAGGGCGGCCCGGGAGGCGAAGTCGCGCTCGGCCTCGGCGACCGTACAGCCGGTCAGTTCGGCGGTGAGCCGGAAGTTCCGGTCCATGCGCGGGCCCCGAACCGGGCCCGGGGAAAGGGAGTTGACCGCGATCCCCTGCGGGCCGACCTCCCCGGCGAGCGTCCGGGTCAGGCCGAGCAACGCCATCTTGGAGGCGGTGTACGGGGTGCGGTTGAGGAGTGGCCGCTTGCCGCTCACCGAAGCGACGTTGACGATGTCACCGCGCCCGGCCGCGAGCATCGGCGGCAGGAAGGCGCGGCACATCAGATACACGCCCCGGACGTTGGCGGCGAACACGTCGTCCCACTCGTCCGGTTCGATGTCGACCAACGGCCGTACAGGACCGGCGACTCCGGCGTTGTTGACGAGCAACGACACGTTCTCGTCCGCGAGTTGGGCGGCGAGCGCGTCCACGGCCGCCGGATCGGAGACGTCACACACTCCCGTACGGGCCTGTCCGCCTTCCTTCTCCACCTGTGCCGCCGCCTCCGCGAGCGCCGCCCCGTTGCGCCCGACCAGGATTACCCGTGCACCGGTGTCCGCGAGGGCCAGCGCGAAGGAACGCCCCAGCGGCCCGCCGCCACCAGTGACCAACGCTGTACGGCCGACCAGGGTCATGGAGTGTTCCAGGGCAGCTCGTCGCCCGCGGCCCTCGCCGCCCGTACGTCGCCGGAGCGCGCGTGCCCCTCGAACAGCTCGACGCGGGCCGCCCGCCCGCACAGTCGGCCGAGCAGCGCCTGGGAGTCGGTGTCGGTGACCTCCTGGTAGGTGACCGTCTTGAGGTACTTCCCCACCCACAGGCCGCCGGTATAGCGCGCGGCACCACGTGTGGGCAGCACATGGTTCGTGCCGATGACCTTGTCGCCGAACGACACACAGGTTCCCTCGCCGAGGAACAGGGCGCCGTACTGGGTCATTCGCTCCAGCGCGAGGCGCGGTTCGGCGGTCAGGACTTCCACGTGCTCGAAGGCGAACTCGTCGGCGAGGGTGTACAGCTCGTCGAGGGTGTCGACGACGTGGACCTGGCCGTGGTCGCGCCAGGCGGGCTCGGCGAAGTCGCGGGTGGGCATGCCGGGCAGGAGGCGTTCCACCTCGGCGATGGTCTTCTCGGCGACCTCGCGGGAGGTGGTGATGAGGACGGCCGGGGAGTCCGGGCCGTGCTCGGCCTGGGAGAGCAGGTCCACGGCGCACACGAACGGGTCGGCCTCGTCGTCGGCGAGGACCAGGATCTCGGTCGGCCCGGCGAACAGGTCGATGCCGATCTCCCCGAACAACTGCCGCTTGGCCTCGGCGACATAGGCGTTGCCGGGCCCGGCGATCAGGTTGACGGGCCGCATCGTGTCGGTGCCGACGGACATGGCGGCCACGGCCTGCACCCCGCCGAGCAGCCAGATCTCGTCGGCGCCGGCGAGATGCATGGCGGCGACGGTGGCGGCCGGAATCTCCCCGTGGATGGGCGGCGTGCAGGCCACGACCCGGGGCACGCCCGCGACCTTGGCGGTGACGATCGTCATGTGGGCGGAGGCGGTGAGCGGGTAACGGCCACCGGGGATGTACGCGCCCGCCGCCTGCACCGGGATGTGCTTCTGCCCGAGCCGCACTCCCGGCAGGGTCTCCACCTCGAACTCCCGCAAGGAGTCGAGCTGGTGGCGGGCGAAGGTTCGCACCTGGTCCTGGACGAAGCGGATGTCGTCGATGACCTGCTGCGGCACCGACGCGATGATCTTCTCGACCTCCTCGTCGGTCAGCCGGAAGGAGTCGGGGCTCCATTTGTCGAACTTCTCGGAGTAGGCGCGCACCGCCTCGTCACCGCGCGCACGGATGTCCGCGATGACGCCGGTCACGGTCTCGCGCACCTGGGCGAGCGAGGCGGTCACCTCCGACTTGGGCACGGCGTGCTTCAGGATCGTTGCCACAACTGCGGCCTCTCTGCGGGTGGTTCACGACAAAGGGGTGGGTTAGACCGGCGGCGCTTCGAACAGCACGTCGGGGTCGTTGAACTGCTCCTTGGCGACCGACTCGCTCATCGGGTCGGCCGTGCCCCACTGGTCCTGCGTGATCGGGTCGTCGACGTCGTGCCGCCCCGGGTGCCACAAGTCCTCTTCGAGGACGGCGAGTTCGGTCGTGTACTCGACGGTGTTGCCGTGCGGGTCGTGGAAGTAGGAGAAGGTGTTGTCACCGGCGAGATGCCGCCCGGGCCCCCAGGTCAGCCGGGTCCCGGCACGCAGCGCCCGCCCGGTGCCGCGCATGTACTCCTCGACCCCGCGCATCTCGAACGAGGCGTGGTGCAGGGAGACATGGGGTCCCCGGGCGATCGCGAAGGAGTGGTGCAGCGGGCTGCACCGCAGGAAGTACATGAGGTCGCCCATGTGCGTCGAGTACAGAGTGTCCGTGAGCCGGAACCCGAGGTGCTGGACGTAGAAGTCCCGAAGCCCTTCCGGGTCCTGGGAGTTGACCACACAGTGCGAGAGCCGGACCGGGATCGCCTCACGCTCCTCGATCTTCCGGTGAGCGCGCGTCTCGACATCGGCCGAGACCTCGACGACCCGCCCGTCCGGGTCGAAGAACCGGAATCCGTATCCGCCGCCGGGGGTGTCCAACACGCCGGGTTCGGCGAGGAGTTGAATGCCCGCCCGTCCCAGCCGCCCGTGCAACTCGTCCACGGCGGCCGGTGACACGGCCCCGAAGGCGACGAGGTCCATCCGCTTCCGTTCGTCCTCGCGGATGCGGACGATGTACTGCTCCGGGCTGCCCTCGGCGGCGAAGAAGGCGACTCCGCTGTCGTTGGCGACCTCGGTCAGGCCCCAGGTGGTGCCGTAGAAGGCGCGCTGGCGGGCGAAGTCCGGTACGGCCAGGTCGACATGGCGCAGATGGGTGATGGGCTGGAAGCTCATGCGTGGCTCCTGACGGTGTTGCGCTGGTGGCCCAGGCCGGTGATCTCGGACTCGACGACGTCGCCGGGCGTCAGGAAGACGCCCCAGTGCGCGCCGTTGCCGGCCGGGGAGCCGGTGAGCAGGAGGTCGCCGGGGCGCAGGGTGGTGGTCGTGGAGATGTACGCGATGAGGCGCGGGATGTCGAAGATCATGTCCTTGGTGGACTCGTCCTGGCGGACAACTCCGTTGTGGCGCAGGGTGATCCTCAGGTCCCCGGGGTCCCCGACGAAGGCCGCCGGTACCAGGAAGGGTCCGGTCGGCAGGAAGGTGTCGGCGTTCTTCGCGGTGAACCAGTCGGTGCCGATGGCCTTGAGGTCGGGCCGGTAGAGGCGGTCACGGGTCGTGAGGTCGTTGCTGATCGTGTACGCGGCGACGTACTCCATCGCATCCTCGGCCGCGATGTTCTTGCCCGACTTGCCGATGACCAGGGCGAGTTCGAGTTCCCAGTCGTGCTGTTCGCCGAGCGCGGGGAGCACGATGTCGTCGTAGGGACCGGAGATGGCGCGCGGGGAGCCGAGGAAGACGTACGGCACTCCGTTGCGGGCGCGCTCGTCCATCATCGACTCGGCATCGGCGCGGGCCTCTTCGGGGGTGGCGCCGTGCACGCTCTCCTTCTCGGCGGCGACCAGATCGACCACGTGCTTGCGGTAGTTGGCGCCGCTCTGCAGGATCTGGCCGGGCTCGATCGGGGTCAGGACGCGCAGCACGGCCAGCTCGTGCCAGGTCCCCTCGGTGGACCGGGCCAGGCCGTCGAGCCGGGGCAGCCAGCCCGCCCAGTCCTCGACCAGCGCGCGGATCGACGGCACGAGGTCGGAGAGGTCGCGCACGCGGTCGCCGGTGACCAGGCCGGGGAAGCCCGCCTCACCGGAGGCACCGGAGGCGAAGGTGCCGAGCGCGAAGGGTCCGGCATGGGTGGGCAGTGGATCGGGCACGGCGCTCTCCTCGTACGGGTGGGGGCTCGCCGTCGACGCTAGGCAGCCTCGGGGCGCGGCGGAAATGGCGATCCGCGATGCCTGCCATCACCGGCCCGGCGTGCCCAGAACGGCGGCTCCATCGGCTGCCCGCCTGACACGGAACCGCTCCTCCATCGGCGGGCCGCCGGGCACGGATCCGCCGCCCGGTCGGCAGGCCGTCAGGCACACAACCGCTGCCACCGCGTCCTGCCGGGGCGGATAGACGCCGTCCGAGATCCCCGGCCCGCCCGACACCGAAGCCCTGTCCCTTTGGCGCCCCGCCGCACAGCTGAACCGCAGCTCCATCGCCGTACGGGATGCATGACGTCCCCCTTGCCGATGCCTCGATCCGTTGACCGTGCATCGACCGCCCACGCAGGCTCGGAGCACCCACTTTCCCGAGGAGAAGAACGTGATAGTCGAGCATGCCGAGCTGACCGTCGAGGCCGGTCGTGAGCGGGAGTTCGCGGAGGTGTTCGGCAAGGCCCGTGAGGTGCTGGCCGAGGCCGACGGGTTCCGCTGGGCCGAGTTGCTGCGCGGTGCGGAGCGGCCGACGACCTTCCTGCTGCTGGTCGGCTGGGAGTCGGTCGAGGCGCACAACGTCGGCTTCCGGGAGTCCGAGGCCTTCGGGCGCTGGCGGGCTCTCGTCGGGCCGTTCTTCGCCGGGCCGCCGACCGTCGAGCACTTCCACGAACTCGGCGACCGCTTCTCCGGCTGACCCCCCACTCCGCTGTCTACGTTCGCAAGGATCGCCCATGCCCGTACAAAAGGTGCTCGTCGTCGGCGGCGGCATCACCGGAAGCGTGCTGTGTCTCGCGCTCGCCCAACGCGGCGCCGAGGTGGAGCTCGCCGAGATCTCTCCGCAGTGGTTCGGGGTGGGCCATGGCATCACCCTTCAGGGCAACGCGCTCAAGGCGCTGCGTTCCGTGGGTGTGCTGGACCGGGTGCTGGCCCGGGCGGTGCCGTTCGACATCATGCGGCTGCGCCGCGCCGACGGCGGGCTGCTCACCGCGTTGAACACCCCGCACACCGGCGGCCCCGAACTGCCTTCCACAGCCGGGGCGTTGCGCTCGGATCTACAGAACGCGCTGTGCGACGCGGTGCGCGCGCACGGGGTGCGGGTCCGCCTCGGGCTGAGCGTGGAACGGCTCGACCAGACACCCGACCACGTGGACGTGACCTTCACCGACGGTACGACCGGCCGCTACGACCTCGTCGTGGGCGCCGACGGCATCAACTCGGCGATGCGCGAACTGATCGGCATCGACGCCAAGCCCCGCCCCGTCGGCATGTCGATCTTCCGGGTCGTTGCCGACCGCCCGGCCGAGATGGACTGCGCCGAGGTGTACTACGGCGGCCCCCGCTTCAAGGCCGGCTACAGCCCGATCTCCCCCGACCAGTGCTACGCCTACCTCCTCGACGAGAACCTCGACACCACCCTGATCGGCCCCCGCGCCCCGCTCGACCTGCTGCGCGAACGCGGCGCCGGGTACGGCGGCACCTGGGGGCAGATCCTCGCCTCGCTGCCCGACGACACGGCGGTGGACTACCGCTGGATCGAGGCGATCCTCGTCGACGAGCCCTGGCACCGGGGCCGCGCGATGGTCATCGGCGACGCGGCACACGCCTGTCCGCCGCTGATCGCGCAGGGCGCGGCGATGTGCATGGAAGACGCCGTGCTGCTCGCGGAGTTGGTGACGGGCGACGAGCCGACCCAGAAGGCCCTGGACCACTTCATGGCCCGGCGGCTCCCCCGCGTCCGGATGGTCCTGGAGAACTCCCTCCAGCTCGCCGACTGGGAGATCCACCCGGACACTCCCGGCGCGGACCCGGCCCGGATCATGTCGGAGACCCTGGGCAACCTGACGGCGGCGGCGTGAGCGGCTCGCCCGTGGTCGACTTCCACGGCCACCTCGCCGTCCCCGCCGCCGACGCCCTGGTCGCGGGCACCCCGGGTCTCGCCGCCGAGCTGACGGCCGAGCAGCGCGCCCACTCCCCCGCGTCCATGGCCGTCAACCGCGCCCAACTCCAGCGCCTGGCAGTCAAGTTGACGGATGTCACCACCCGCCTCGCGGACCTGGACGCGATGGGCGTCGACATCCAGGTGGTCGGCCCGATGCCGATGCACCACTACTGGGCGAACCCGGACCTCGCGATCCACCTCGCCCGTACCGTGAACGCGGCCGTGGCCGCGCACTGCGCCACCGCACCCGACCGGCTGTACGGATTGGGCACGGTCCCGCTCCAACACCCGGATCTCGCGGTCGCGTTGCTCGACCAGGCGGTCAACGACCATGGCCTGTACGGCGTCAGCGTCTCCACGACGGTCGACGGCCGCGAACTGGCCGACCCGGCGCACGACGTGGTGTGGCAGCGGGCCGAGGAGCTGGGTGTGGTCGTCTTCGTGCACCCGTGGGGCTGCTCCCTCGGCGAGCGCCTGGCCACCAACTACCTGGGAAACACGGTCGGTCAGCCGGTGGAGACGACGGTCGCGCTCTCGCAGCTCATCTTCACCGGAGTCCTGGACCGCTTCCCGCGCCTGAAGCTGGTGGCGGCACACGGCGGGGGCTATCTGCCGACGTACATCGGCCGCTCCGACCACGCCTGGCAGGTACGGGAGGACGCGCGCGGCTGCGCCGAACCACCGAGCGCCTATCTGCGCCGGATGTGGTTCGACGCGCTGGTGTACACCCCGGGCGCGCTACGCCATCTCGTCGAGGCGGTGGGCGCGGACCGGGTGGTCCTCGGTACCGACCACCCCTTCGACATGGGCGTCGACGACCCGGTGGCCCGTCTGGACGCGGCCGGGCTCACCCCGGCCGACCGGGCCGCCGTCGCCGGGGGCAACGCCCTCGACCTGCTCCTGAAAGGACGTACGCGATGACCGCCGGTGCCCTCGGTCCGATCGAGGAAGAACTCGCCAAGGCCCGTTCCGCCTACCGCAATTGGGGCCGCTGGGGCGATGACGACGTGCTCGGCACGCTCAACTTCATCGACGACGCGATCCGCGCCCACGCGGTGGGTCTGGTGCGGCGCGGGCGGTCCTTCTCGCTGGCCCAGGAGTTCAACGAGTCGGGTCCGCAGCGCGGTTTCCGCGGCCGTATCAACCCGGTCCACTACATGAAGGACACCGGCTCCGACGCGGCGGCCGGCACCCAGGGCTTCCCGCACGGATTCGGCGGCGCCGACGACCACATCGTGATGCCGCTGCAGGCCTCCACGCAGTGGGACGGGCTGGGCCACATCTACGACAACAAGCAGGCGTGGAACGGCCGTCCGTGCACCATCGTCAACGGCGACGGCGACTCGGTCACCGGCATCGAGCACATGAAGGAGGCCTTCACCAGCCGTGGGGTCCTCCTCGACGTGGGCCGCGCGGTCGGCGACGAGCACGGTGAACTCCCGGACGGGTTCCCCGTCTTGGAGGAGCATCTGCGGGCGACGATCGAGGCGCAGGGCGCGACCAGTTCCGTACGGCGCGGGGACCTCGTCCTGCTCCGCACCGGGCAACTCGGCCGCGTACGGCGGCTCGGCGCGTGGGGCGGTTACGCCGCCGGAGACGCGCCCGGCCTCTCCTTCACCACCCTCGGCTGGCTGCACCGCACGGAGATCGCGGCGATCGCCTCCGACACCTGGGGACTTGAGGTACGTCCCTACGAGTTCCCGCAACCCGCGATGTCCCCGCTGCACCAGATAGCGATCCCCAACATGGGCCTCCCGTTGGGCGAGATGTGGGACCTGGAGGCGCTGGCCGAGGACTGCGCGGCCGACGGCGTCTACGAGTTCCTGCTGGTCGCCGCGCCGCTGCCGGTGACCGGTGCGGTGGGCGCCCCCGTCAATCCGATCGCGATCAAGTGAGTACCAGCGTGAACCTGAACCGTTTCTCCGGCACCCTCCACCTCCCTGACGACGAGGACTTCGAGACGGCGTGCTTCGGGCGGGTCTTCAACGCCCGCCGCCCGTCGGACCGTTCACCGGCGGCCGTCCTGATGGCCGAGTCCGAGCAGGACGTGGTGGAGGGCGTCCGGCTCGCCCTCGAACGCGGCTGGCAGGTCGCCGTCCGCTCCGGCGGGCACAGTTGGGCCGCGTGGTCGGTGCGCGAGGACGCACTGCTGATCGACCTCGGGGGCTTCCGCGAGATGGCGTACGACCCGGGGACCGGGATCGTGACAGCGACGCCCAGCGTCAAGGGCGGCGACGAACTCAACCCGTACCTCGGCGAGTTCGGCCGTTTCTTCAACGGCGGGCACTGCCCCTCCGTGGGCATCGGCGGCTTTCTGCTCCAGGGCGGGCAGGGCTGGAACGCGCGCGGCTGGGGCTGGGCGGCGGAGAACATCGTGGCCATCGATGTCGTCACCGCCGAGGGCGAGTTGGTGCGCGCCGACGAGACCCAGCACAGCGATCTGTTCTGGGCGGCGCGCGGTGCGGGTCCGGGTTTCTTCGGCATCGTCACACGCTTCCATCTGCGCACCCGCCCGCTGCCGCGGTACCTGGGCCACACCGTGCACGCGTATCCACTCGACCTGTTCGACGAGGTCATGACCTGGCTGCACGGCATGCACCACACGGTCTCGGACCTGGTGGAGATCGTCGCGCTCACCCAGACACCTCCCGGCCTGGACGAGCCGGTGCTGCTGGTCACGGGCGTGTCGATGACCGACACCGCCGAGGAGGCAGCCGAGGCGCTGGCGCCGCTGCACGCCAACCCGTACGCGGACCGGGCACTGTTCCGCGTGGAGGCCCAACAGACCACCCTCGCGGAGCAGTTGGCGGGTCAGCGCATCGCCAACCCCGAAGGCCACCGCTATCTCGTCGACAACGCCTGGCTGACCGGCCCCGCCGACGAGGTCGTCCCGGCGATCCGCAGGGCGTTCACCGAGCAGCCCACCCGGCAGACCTTCACCATCTGGTTCTCCATGGCCCCCCTGCGCCAACTCCCCGACATGGCCTTCTCGTTGCAGTCGGAGATCTACTGCGCCACGTACGTCATCCACGACGACCCGGCACGGGACGCGGAGTTGCGCGCCTGGCTGGACGGGGCGATGGCGGACATGCGGCCGGTGACCGCCGGCCAGTACCTCGGCGACTCGGACTTCACCGTGCGGCAGTTGAGGTTCATGGGCGACGAACAGTGGCGGCGGCTGCGGGAGATCCGGGCCGCGTACGACCCCAAGGGGCTCTTCGCGGGCTACCTCAGCACGGGGACCGTCACCAACACCAACCACTGGGAGCAGTGAGCGATGCGTTTCGCGACATACGAGTACGAGGGCGTGGAGCGCGCCGGGGTCGTCCGGGACGGGACCATCCATCCGCTGCCCGAGGGGATCACCGTACTGACCCTGCTGGAGCAGGACGTGCTGCACGCGGCCGGCACCGAAGCGCTGCGCGCACCAAGCGACTTGACGGTGGATCAGGTGCGGCTGCTGCCTCCCCTCAAGCCGCCGTCCATCCGGGACTTCGTCGGTTTCGAGGCGCACATCGAGGGTGTTTCGAAGTCCCTGGACGGGCTGGAGCACGTGCCCGAGGAGTGGTATCGAGCGCCCAACTTCTACTTCACGAACCCTCATGCGGCGTACGGCGCCCACGACGACGTGCCGGTCCCGGCGGGATGTTCGGTGCTCGACTTCGAGTTGGAGGTCGGGGTGGTCATCGGGCGCGCCGGGCGTGATCTCACGCCGGAGCGGGCGCGCGAGCACATCGTGGGCTACCTCGTCTTCAACGACTGGTCGGCGCGCGATCTGCAGAAGCCGGAGAAGAACCTCGGGCTCGGCTTCTCCAAGGGCAAGGACTTCGCGAACACGCTCGGCCCCTGCCTGGTGACCGCCGACAAGGTCGAGGACCGGCGCGACCCGGACGGCTTCCTGGACCTGGAGATGACGGCCACCCTCAACGGGGAGCTGATCGGCCGCGACACCCTCGCCAACGTCTCCTGGACCTTCGAGGAGATGATCGCCTACGCCTCACGGGACGCCTGGGTGCGCCCCGGGGACATTCTCGGCTCGGGCACCTGCGGGTGGGGCGCGCTGGCGGAGTTCTGGGGCCGGGTCGGCGAGCGCACCCCGCCGCCGCTCCAGCCGGGCGACGAGGTGACGCTCTCCGTGGAGCGCCTCGGCACCCTCTCCAACCGTGTCGTGCCCGGCCGTACGGACGTATACCTGCCGCGCGCCCGCAAGCGCGGCCGGACCCCGCGGCCGTAGTCCTGGCGGCGATCCGGCCGGAATACCGTCCGACCTGCACACATCCAGGGATCCGATGGCAGCTATCGGATCCCTGTGACTTCTCCCCCGGCCCCTTCCTCGGGGGGAGACCGCTCGTTACGCTCCGGTTTCACCGAGCTTCAACGACGCGGCCGGAAGGACACACGCATGGGTCTGGGAGCAATCGACCTGAATCTTCTGGTGGCTCTGGAAGCCCTCCTGGAGGAGAAGAACGTCACCCACGCGGGGGTACGGCTGTCCACCAGCCAGTCCGCGATGAGCGGCTCCCTGGCCCGGTTGCGGCGGCACTTCAACGACGAGCTGCTGGTGCGGGTTGGCCGCGAGTACGAGCTGACCCCGCTCGCGGAGCGGCTGCTTCCGGTCGTCCAGTCCTCCCTGCACAAGGCGGAGGAGGCACTGTCGCTGACCAGGCACTTCGACCCGTCGCGCAGCCGGCAGCGGTTCTCGGTCGTGATGTCCGACTACGTCATGACGGTGTTCATGGAACCGCTGCTGCGGGCCCTCGCGCAGGAGGCCCCCGGCATCCGGATCGACTTCCACCCGATCGTCATCGGGCAGTTGGAGACGGAGACCCATCTGCGCTGCCACGACCTGATGATCGTGCCGCTCGGCTATCAGCTGCCGGGGGTCAGCGAGACCGTGATGCACGACCGGTTCGTGTGTCTCGTCGACCCGGACAACCCGCGTCTGGTGGACGGGCGGCTCTCGCTGCGCGACCTCGCGGAGATGCCCCACGCGGCCTGCGTCATCGGCAAACTCACGCCTGCGGACCGGCAGTTGGAGACCCTCGGCATCACACCCCGGGTGCAGGTCAGCACGCCCGGCTTCAACGTGCTGCCGTTCCTGGTGGGCGGCACCGACCTGGTCGCCGTGGTCCCCGAACGGCTCGCCCGGCGCTACGAGGGCTTCGCGCGCTGCGCCGTCGTACCGACGCCCTTCCCGGACGTACCGCTGGTGGAGGCCATGTACTGGCACCACAACCGGCACGCGGACCCCGCGCACCGCTGGCTGCGGGAGACGGTCCGCAAGGTGGCCGCGTCGCTGGACGACCCGGTGGTGCGGTCGCTCGACGAGCCGGTGGTGCGGGAGATCGCCGGTGCGGATGCCACCCATGCCGATCGTGCGTTTCCGGAGCTGACCCCGGCTTCCTAGCGTGGACGGGAGACAGCCCGCACCCCCTGGAGGAACCGTGAGCCGCACGCGTCTGGCCGGTCGTACCGTCGTCGTCACCGGGGCCGCGCAGGGCCAGGGAGCCGCCGAGGTGGCGGCCGCGGCCCGGGAGGGCGCGACGGTGATCGCGACCGACGTCCTGGACGAGGCGGGCGAGAAGCTCGCCGTGTCGCTGGGCGGCGAGGGGCTGGACGTCCGGTACCGGCATCTGGATGTGTCGTCGGAGGACGACTGGGCGGACCTCGCGGCTTCCCTCACGGAGGTGCACGGCCTGGTCAACAACGCGGGCATCGCCGTGCGCGCCCGCCTCGGTTCGGTCGAACTCGCCGACTGGAACCGGGCGTTCGCGGTCAACACCACGGGTGCACTGCTCGGCATCCAGGCCCTCACCCCGCTGATGCCGGCCGGTTCGTCCATCGTGAACGTCGGTTCGGTCGCGGGCCTCACCGCGCATCACGCGGTCGCGTACACCGCCAGCAAGTGGGCGCTGCGCGGCCTGTCGAAGGTGGCCGCGCTGGAACTCGCCCCGCGCGGCATCCGCACGAACGTGATCCACCCCGGCTACATCGAGACCCCGTTGATGGCCACCGCGAACCCGGTGTTCGTCCAGGCCCACCTGTCGCTGACCCCGCAGGGCCGGGCCGGCACGGTCGACGAGGTGGCGCCGCTGGTCGTCTATCTGCTGTCCGACGAGGCGTCGTACGTCAACGGCGCGGAGATCACCGTCGACGGCGGGTACGCGGCGCACGGCGGGGTGAAGGCGATCACCAACGCGCTCGACGCCTCGTGACGACCGGAGCGGCCCTAACGCTCGGAGCGCAGGCCGGCCGCGAGCCGGGTGATGCCCTGCACCGCCAGCTCGGCGAGGTTCGAGCGGGCCACGATCGCCTTGGTCTCGCCCTGCCGCCGGACGGTCCGCAGGTCGCGCTGGAACTGCCGTGACAGGTCCTGGAGTTCACGTTGCGCGGTGGCGAGCCGCTTCTCGGCGGCCGACCGGACCTGCCGGTGCTCACGACGGGTGCGGGGCGTGACGGTGAGGCTATCCGACATGTTCGACTCCGGGGCGGGCGGTGTCGTCACCGCGAGTGGACGGACACCGACCGTGTCCAAATAGGCTTCCACGGCGCCGAGTTCGGCGGTGTCGACGACGGCCGCGACATAGCCGTCCGGACGGACGAGGACCCACTGGTCGGCCGTCAGCCCATAGGCGCTGTGGACCCAGCCGCCGGGGTCGAGGAGGTCGCCCCGGGCGCCGATGGTGTGAATGTGCAGTCCGGGTCGGGGAGTTGGCACTGATGCGTCATCGACGTCGTGGCCGAGCAGCGTCCAGTGAGGTCCCTGGAAGAGGCCGAACAAGCGGGTGGGGAGGCCACCCGCACCGGTCACAGGTGCGTCCGGCGCGCGGTCGCCGGCGAGCACCCCGTGGTCGCGCCGCGAACTGGGCAGCGACAACGGCGAGTCCACGTAACCGAGATCGAGCTGGTTGACCTCGCGGCCCCGGCGGTTGTCGCGCTGTTTGGCGGCTTCGAGCAGCTTCTCGGAGAGGCCGAGCACGGCCTCGGCTATCGGCCGCCGCTCCAACTCGTATGTCTCCAGCAGGGATTCGGGAGCGCCACCGAGTACGGCGGCCAGCTTCCAACCGAGGTTGTAGGCGTCCTGGACGCTGGTGTTGAGGCCCTGTCCGCCGGTCGGCGGGTGGCAGTGCGCCGCGTCGCCGGTCAGAAACACACGTCCGCGCCGGTACGAGTCGGCGAGCCGGGCGTTCATCTGGAACGCGGACGCCCAGTTCACCGCTCGGATCACGAGGTCGTCGCGGCCGGTGCGTTCGCGGAGGAACGCGGTGAGCCCTTCGGCGGAAAGGTCCAGGTCGACGTCGAAGGGGACAGGGGCCTGGAGTTGGAACATGTCGGTGCCGTAGAGCGGGCACATCGACACCTGCGAGGCGGTGTCCTCGCCCCAGCGGTGCCAGACGTCCCACGAGACGCCCTCCGCCACCACATCCGCGACGATCGCCCGTACGCCGAGGGTCTTGCCGGGGAAGCCGATCCCAAGTGCCTTGCGCACAAAGCTCGATCCGCCGTCGGCACCGATCAAGTAGGCGGCCCGTACGGTCCGTTCACCGTCAGGGGTGGCGATCCGCGCGGAGACCCCTTCGGCGTCCTGCTCGAAGCCGACGAGTTCGTGACCGCAGTGCGGGGCATGGCCCAGCTCCGTAAGCCGCTCGCGAAGTCGGCGCTCCGTGAGGAACTGCGGGACGAGCAGCGGGATTTGGTACGGCTCGGCGGGTGTCGCCTCCGACAGCTCGACGACGGCCTCGTCGACCGGTCCGGCGTCGGTGTAGACGCGCTGCACCGGGTACTCACCGCCGGATGCGACGATCCGGTCGATCACCCCGAGATCCTCGAACACCTCTTGGCTGCGGGGCTGGATGCCCTTGCCGCGAGAGCCGACGAACGGCTGCGGTGCCTTGTCGATCAGCAGGAACTCGATATTCCTGCGGGCGAGGTCGATCGCGAGGGTCAGTCCGGCGGCGCCGGTGCCGCAGATGATGACGTCGGTGTCGGTGGTGTGCGACATGGTTCCGAGCTCCTTCGGTAATTCCAGGACGAGTTGCATGAGGGGCACGTCGGGTCAGGGCACGAGGACGGTGCGTACGCCCGGGACCTCGGGCGCGTTCCAGGCGCTCTCGACGTCGGCGAGAGGTACCGACCGAGCGGTGACCGCGATGCCGCCGCTCTCGATCTCCTCGACCAGGGACGGGAGTTCCTCCAGGTACGTCCTGGTCGACACGGCGCCCTGGCCGTTGCCCTGGAGCCGGAAGTTCGCCGACCGCAGTGCCACTGACGGGAGTTCGACGGTCGGGCCCGCCATGGCGCCGATCTGGATCCAGTTCAGGGCGCGGCTGCGGTCGGCACGGGCGCGCAGCAGCGCCATGATCGCGTCGCCGGCGGGCTTGCCCCACAAGTAGTCGATGACCAGGTCGACTTCGGCGGCCTCCTTCGCCAGCTCGGCCGCGGTGGCATCGGAGTCGTCGGTGAGCGCGACGGTCGCGTCCGCGCCGAGTCCGGCCAGCGTCGCCAGCCGGGCCTGGTCACGCCCGGCACCGACGACCCGCCCGGCGCCGAGCCGCTTGGCGACCTGGACGGCCATCTGCCCGGCGTTGCCGGTGGCGCCGAGGACCAGCACCGACTGCCCGGCCTCGATCGGGACGCGGCGGCGCAGCGCGACCCAGGACGACATGGCGGGGTTCATCGCGGCGGCGATCTTCACGACATCGGCGCCGCCGGGGAGGGGAATGCTGCGGCGGCTGTCGATCACGGTCCGGGTGGCCATCGGGCCGATCAGTTCGTCATCGGCGACGAAGTAGACCAGGCGACCGTCCGCGCGTCGGCCGACCCCGTCGACTCCGGGGACCATCGGCAGCTTCCCGGTGCTGGTGTAGTGGCTGCCCGACGCACCGGTGCGGACCCGGGGGTGCAGGCCCACGGCGAGGACGTCGACGATCTCCTGGTCCTCGTCGGTCGGCGCGGGCAGGTCGAAGGGCTCGTAGCGGGGCGGGGTGCCGTACGACTGGACGACGGCGGCGCGGATGTCCATGGAGGCTCTCCTCGGATCGGATTCAGGGCAGGGCGGGGCACAGGGCACGGAGCGCGCGCGATTTAGTAGGCGCCACGAACGTTTTAGTACGTGACACCAATCAAATTAGTAGGTGCCACGTACCTTTGCAAGTAGAATCCGGGACATGACCTCATCGCACGACACCCCGTCCCCGGCGCCGGAGGACCTAGGCCTGGTCGACGCCCTCGCCCAGCTGTCGTTCCTGGTGCAGAACGCGCTGGCCGAACTCGCCGGGGAGCACGACCTGTCGATCACCCAGACACGGCTGCTCGGGATCCTGCGGGACCGCGAGCCGACGATGAACGAGCTGGGCCGTCACCTGGGCCTCGACAAGTCCTCGATCACGGGACTGGTGGACCGCGCCCAGCGCCGGGGCCTGGTCACCCGCACGCCCAGCACTGTCGACCGCCGCTCGTTCCAGGTGTCGATCACCGACGCAGGCCGCGAGGTCGTGGCCCAGGTCGGCGCGCGCTTCGCGGAGCGGATCAAGGACTGCGCCGCGCCCCTGACCGAGGCGGACCGCAAGCGCCTGTCCCGCCTGGCGACCCGCCTCGTGACCGCCGACGCCCAGTCCCGCGGCGTCGACCTGAGCACCACGCCCCGCTGACCGGACTCCGTCAGGCGGAGCCGCGCGGCACCGTCACCACGTGCTTGCCCACGACACCGCCGCGCTCGAACGCCCGGTGCGCCGCGGCGATGTCCGCGAGCGGGTACACGCTGTCGATCACCGGGCGCAGCGCGCCGGAGGTGACACGGTCGGCCACGTCGCGCAGCACGGGGGTCTCGGGGTTGGCGCTGAAGGTGCGGATGCGGCGGGAGCCGTGCACGCTCGACGCGGCGATCGCGGCAATGGCGGACGGGGACAGTCCGACGGTGACCATCCGGCCGCCCTTGGCCAACCGGCCGCGGTAGCAGTGCAGTTCCGTGCCGACGGTGTCGACGATGACGTCGAACGGCCCGATCATGTCCGAGGTGGTGGAGCCGTAGTCCCGGACTTCGTCGGCGCCGAGATCGGTCAGGAGGCCGGCGTGGCGGTCGCGGGCGAGCGCGGTCACCCGGCCGCCCATCGCGTGCGCCAACTGCACGGCGGCCGTGCCGACTCCGCCGGCCGCGCCCCTGACCAGGACCCTCTCGCCGCGCACCAGGCGCACACTGTCGCGCAGCGCGATCAGCGCCGTGGAACCCGCGACCACGAGGGAGGCGGCCTCGACCGACGAGAGGTCCGCCGGGGCGGGTGAGACGCGCTCCGCGGAGACCACGACGTACTCGGCCGCCCCCGCGACGGAGTGCCGCTGCCGGGGATGCACCATGCCCCACACCCGGTCCCCGACCCGGTAACCCTCGACACCGGCGCCGGTCGCGGCGACGGTGCCCGCGAAGTCCAGCCCCACACCGATCGGGAACCGCCGCCCCGACACCATCTTCAACTCCCCCGCCCGGACGATCACATCGTGCCCGTTCACGCTGGACGCCTCGACCGACACCAGCACCTCGCCGGAGCCGGGAGCGGGACGATCCACTTCATTGACCCGCAGAACGTCCGCGGTACCGAAACTCGTGATCTGAACGGCCTTCATGGCGCTGCCCTTCCATGGCCTGCTGTGTGGTTGATCCGATCGTGGACCCCACACGCGACATCACGGTCGTTCCCCTTTTCCTGGGTCCGGCAGACCCACCCTCGCGGGCCGCGCCGACGGCATACTGACGCGGTGACCGACTCTTCCCACGCCATGAGCGACGATCCCCGCCGCGAACTCGCGGAGTTCCTGCGCACCCGCCGAACTCGCCTGCGCCCGCAGGACGTTGGGCTGGAACCTGGTCCGAGGCGGCGCGTCGCGGGGTTGCGGCGGGAGGAGTTGGCCCTGCTGGCCGGGGTGAGTTCCGACTACTACCAGCGCATGGAGCAGGGCCGCGACGTACGCCCCTCCGAGCAGGTCCTCGACGCCCTCGCGCGCGCCCTCGACTTCTCCGCCGAGGAGACCCGCCACCTGCACAGCCTCGCCGCCGCCGCACGCAACCCGGCCCGCCCGCCGCGTTCGTACGAGCCGGAGGAGGTACCGGACACCACGCTACGACTGCTGCACGGCATGACCGCGCCCGCTCTGGTCGTCGGCCGTTTCCTGGACGTGCTGGCCTGGAACCCGCTCGGCGGCGCCCTGTTGGGCGACTTCACCCGGCAGCCCCAGAAGGAACGGAACATGCTGGCCCTGTTCCTGCACCCCCAGGCCGACCGGACCTGCCCGAACCGGGCGGCCACCGTCGCCGAGCTGATCGGGATGCTGCGGACGCAGGTCGCCGCCGATCCGGGGAACCCGCGCGCCGTCGAGCTGGTAGGTGAACTCGCCGTCCGCAGCGACGAGTTCGCGGCCCTGTGGGCCCTCCACGACGTGGCGGAACCGACCCGCGGCCAGATGCGCCTCGACCACCCCCGGGTCGGTGAACTCAACCTGGACTGGGACGCCTACCCGATACCGGGCAACCCCGGTCCCGCGCTCATGGTCTGCACCGCCGCCGAGGGCAGCCTCGACGCCGAGCGACTCCAACTCCTCGCCGGCCTGCTCGACGTCCGCTGAGGCCGGCCTTCGATCAGCCGCGCAGCCGGAGCCACGCGAGCCAGATGTCGGGCACCACCGACGAACGTCCCCTACGCGGACCGACACTCCGCGAGCCGCCGCTCAAGAAACCTTCGCTCCGCCGCGTTCTCCACCAGCTCCAGCGCCCGTTCGTACGCGGCTGCCGCCTCCGTCGTACGACCGCTGCGGCGCAGCAGATCGGCGCGGGTCGCGGGCAGCAGGTGGTAGTCGGCCAGATCGCCCGACCGCTCCAGTTCGGCCACCAACTCCAGCCCAGCGTCAGGATGTTGGGCCATGCCCACAGCCACGGCCCGGTTCAGGCGCACCACGGCGGAGGGCACGCAGCGCTCCAACTCGCCGTACAGGCCCGCGATATCGGCCCAGTCGGTGTCCTCGGCCGTGGGTGCGGTGGTGTGGCAGGCGGCGATGGCGGCCTGGATCTGGTACGGCCCGGGACGGCCCCGGCGCAGCGCGGTCTCCAACAGGGCGGCGCCCTCGTCGACTTCGGCCCGGTCCCACGCCGTACGGTCCTGGTCGTCCAAGGTCACCAACTCCCCCGCCGCGTCCACGCGCGTGCCGCGCCGGGCATCGTGCAGCAGCAACAGGGCGAGCAGACCGAGGACTTCGGGCTCGTCCGGCATCAGGCGGGCCAGCACGCGGGCCAGGCGGATCGCCTCCGCGCAGAGGTTCGTCCGCACCAACTCGGCGCCGGACGTGGCCGCGTAGCCCTCGTTGAAGAGGAGATAGACGACCCCCAGTACGCCCGTCGTCCGCTCGGGCAGCAGATGCGCGGGCGGTACCCGGTACGGGATGCCGGCGTTGCGGATCTTCTTCTTGGCGCGCACGAGCCGTTGCGCCATGGTGGCCTCGGGGACGAGGAAGGCGCGGGCGATCTCGGGGGTGGTCAGTCCGGCCAGCGTGCGCAGGGTCAGGGCGACCCGGGCCTCGATGGGCAGCGCGGGGTGGCAGCAGGTGAAGACCAGCCGCAGCCGGTCGTCCTCGACACCGCTGTCGTCACCGTCGTACTCCGGGTCGTACGGTCCCTCGTCCCGCCCCAGCACCGCGACCTCCCGCAGTTTCGCCGCCCCGACCGCCTCCCGGCGCAGGACGTCGAGGGCGCGGTTGCGGGCGGTCGTGGTCAGCCAGGCGCCGGGGCGGCGCGGGATGCCGTCGCGCCGCCACCGGTCGAGTGCCTGGGCGAAGGCGTCCTGCGCGCACTCCTCCGCGAGGTCCCAGTCGCCGGTCACCCGGATCAGGGTGGCGACGACCTGGCCCCACTCCTCGCGGAAGGTGGCGGCGACCGCCTCCTCGACGTCCGGCACGTTCACTCCCAGACCGGCCGCACCTCGACCGAGCCGCCGGCCAGCGCGGCGGGGTGCCGGGAGGCCAGCGAGATCGCCTCGTCGAGGTCGGCGACCTCGATGATGTCGATACCGGCGACGTACTCCTTGGACTCGACGAACGGCCCGTCGCTGAGCAGGACTTCGTCGCCCTGGACGCGGACGGTGGTGGCGTCCGTGGCCGGCCGCAGCCGTGCTCCGCCGCGCATCAGGTCACGGCTGCGGACCTCGTCGATGTAGGAGGTGAAGCGGGGGTCGTCGGCGATCTCGGCGGGGCTGAGTTCCTCGCCGTCGACGGGCGTGCAGATCAGCAGGACGTACTTCATGACCGCTCCTCGGCCGTCGTGCTCGTGGTCTTCGTGGCCGAGACGTGTTCGTGGACGATCTGCCAGCGCAGGCCCGCGTTGCGGTAACCGGTGGTCACACGCAGGACGTCATCCAGCGGCCGGCCGCCGGCCAGGGTGCCGCGCAGCCGGACGAGGGCGTTGCCGAAGGCGATGCTCTCGTCGACGCGGACGCGGAACTCCAGAACCTCGCGGGTCACCGGACCGGTCACGCTGGCGAACACGCCCTCCATGGCCTTGCGGAAGGCGTCGATCCCGTGCGCCTCCAGGCCGGTGGTGAAGTGGAATGCCTCCACGTCCGGCGCGTAGCAGGCGACGATGCGATCCACGTCCCCTTCGCGAGCCGCCGCGGTCAGTTCGGCGTCGAGCGCGCGGATCTCCGCCTCGCCCTCCTCCGCACCGTCCATCGGCCAGAACGGGCGCACCTCCATCGCTCCGATGGTGGCCACGGGGTGCTTGGCCGCGGCCTCGACGGCCTCCTCCAGGGTGTCGCACTCCAGGATGTCGAATCCGGCGACGTACTCCTTGGTCTCCGCGAACGGCCCGTCGGTGCGCAGCACCTCCCCGCCCCGCACCCGCACGGTCACGGCATCGGCGGGCTTCGCGAGCCGGTGTCCGTGCAGCCGTACGTTCCGGTCGCCCAGCTCCTCCACCCAAGGTTCTACGGGTGCCATCCCGGAGCCGTCAGCGGTGTCGTCGCCGCACACGAGCAGCATGTATTTCATGGGTCCTCCCGGTCCTCGATGAGCTTCCTACACCCCACCGACGAACGCGACCGAGCCGGATCGACACCCCGCCAAGAAAAAACACGCGTCCAAAAACACGGAGAGGCCGGGGCACCGGCCCCGACCTCTCCCCTACGACCCGTACGACCTACCTGCTACGCGGTGGCAGCCTGTACCGACGGCTCCCCCGCCCCCACCACCGCGCGCTCGGTGTTCTTGCGCACCAGCAGCAGGGTGACCACCGCGCCCAGCAATGAGGCGCAGCCGCAGATCACCACGCCGATGGCCATGCCGTGGCCGAGCGCGGTCTGCGCGGCGGCCTTGGCCTGGGCGCTGCCCGCGTTGACGACCGCAAGGGGACCGGCCGCCTTCTCCATGCCCGCGTCGGCCCCGCTGAGCTTTCCGACGAGCGCGGAGGACGCGAGGCTCATCGCGATGGTGGAGATCACGGCCGGGCCGAGGCCCTGGCCGAACTCGCGGACCAGGCTGGTCGCGCCGCTGGCCATGCCGGTCATGTTGATCGGTACGGCGTTCACGGCGGCGGAGGTCAGCGAGGACACCACGCAGATGAAGCCGATGCCGAGCAGCAGCACCGGGCCGATGAAGGCGGCCAGGGAGGTGGTGGTGATGGGCAGCGCGGCGATCCAGAACTGTCCGGCGGCCATGGGCAGCAGGCCGCCCATCAGCAGCCAGCGGGCGTCGATCCTCGTGAGCATCCGGCTGAGCACCGGCGCCAGCAGCAGCGGGATCAACTGGAGGATCACGAAGGGCATTCCGGCCCGCAGCGGGCTCAGGTGCATCACGGCGCCGAGGCGGATCGAGACGCAGTAGGCGGTGCCGATGAAGCCGAACATGCCGGCCAGGGCGACGACAGCCGCCGCCGCGAACGAGGGGATCTTCAGCAGGCCGAGGTTGAACATCGGGGAGGCCGCGCGGGTCTCCGCGACGACGAACCCGACGAGCGCGACTGCCGCCAGGGTCAGCGAGCCCACGATCGCCGCGCTGCCCCAGCCGCGGTCGCCACCCTCGATGACACCCCAGAGCAGGGCGGTGAGGCCGACGGCGATGGTGATCTGTCCCGGCCAGTCCAGCGCGCGGCCTTCCGGGGCCTTCGAGTCGGTGACGAGCTTCCAGGAGGTGACCGCGACGACGAGACCGAGGACGACCGGCGGGACGAACGCCCAGCGGAAGTCGGCGACCGTGGCGAGGATCCCGGAGGACAGCGGGCCGAGCGCGGAGGCGAGGGAGATCGACAGGGCCCAGGTGGAGACGGCTTTCGCCCGGTCCTTGCCGTCGGGTGTGGCCGCCGCGATGACCGCGAGGGAACTGGGGAACAGGGCGGCGGCGCCGATGCCGGCCAGGGCCTGCCCGGTCCACATCATGGTGATGTTCTGCGAGGTGGAGTTGAGGAGTTCACCGAGCGCCAGGACGAGCCCGCCGAGCACCAACAGCCGCTTGCGTCCGAAGAGATCGCCCACCACACCGAAATTCAGTTCCAGAATCGCGGTGGGGAGAATGAAGGCCGAGGTGACCCAGGCCACTTGGGAACCCGACGCGCCGAATGCGGCCTGAATTTCTCCGTTGATGGGCGAGGGAACGGTAATGCACAACTGTGCCGCCGCGACCGCGAGACAGCACGCTATGAGCGTTCCGGGGTCCAGTCTTTTCAAGGAGGTCGAATCCGTCATCGTGCGTGCCCTCACTCTGCGTTTTTCTCTATGAGTTCGATGAGATTTCCCTCGGGGTCACTGACCCAGGCCATGCGCACTCCGGGTTCGGGGGACGGCCCGGGTGCCATGACCTCACCCGCGCCGTGGGCCACCAACGCGCCGTGGACGGGGTCGAGTTCGGGGGTGGTGACCGCGAAGTGCCCGTATCCGTGGGTGAGTACGGCGGTCATCGGGTCCGGCGCGCGAAGGCCGGGGGCGGAGCCGGGTCTGGCGAGCAGCTCGATGCGCCAGCCCCGCGGATGTTCCAGGACGACACCTCGTAGACCGGGCCCTTCGAGGTGGAACTCGAAGACGGTCTTGAGGCCGAACGCACCTTGGTACCAAGCGGTTTGGGCGGCGAGATCGCGTACGTTGACGCCCACGTGGTCGAGTCGGGTGGTCATGGCGGCTCAGCCCGCCATCGCGCTGTCGCCGCCGTCGACCATGAGGTTGGCGCCGTTGACGAAGGCCGCCTCGTCGGAGCAGAGGAAGGCGGCGGCCCGTGCGATGTCCTCGGGCTGCCCCACCCGCCCGACCGGGATGCGGGCCTCCAACTGGGCCTTGGGGCCTGCCGGATCGTCGAGGAAGGGCGCGGTGGCGGAGGTGCGGGTCATGCCGGGCGCGATGGTGTTGACCCGGATGCGGTGCGGGGCGCCGGCCGCGCACAGGTGCAGGCTCATCGCCAACACCCCGCCTTTGGCCGCCCCGTGGGGCACCATCGGCATGAACGGCGCCCCGCGTACGGCGGCCACGGAGGCGACGTTGAGAACGGCCCCGCCACCGCGTGCGATCAGGTGCGGCCAGGCCGCCTGCGTACAGAAGTAGGGGATGTCCAGCTCGTTCTTGATGGTGAAGTACCAGTCCTCGGCGGGCATCGTCTCGAACGGGCCGTTCCGCAGCGCGGAGGCGTTGTTGTAGAGGATGTCGATCCCGCCGAAGGCCGCGATCCCGGCCTCGATCCACTCCCGGGCACCGCCTTCGGTGGACAGGTCCACGGGTGCGAGGGACCGCATGATTCCGCCGGCCTTTTCGACGAGTTCCACGGTCTCGGCCGCGCTGTCCGCGTCGATGTCACAACCGAAGACTTCAGCACCCTCCGCAGCGAATACCAGCGCCGCGGCCCGCCCTATTCCAGCCCCCGTTCCACTGATGAAAGCGATTTTCCCGGCCAGTCGACCCATGATTGCCAAGTCCCTTGTCCCGTGCCGCCGTGGTGCGGTGGTGGCAGCGTAGGTACGGCCATTGACGAGAACAAGAAATGGGTCACCGAAGGGCCATCGGGGGTTCGTATGGCTGGTATGAGGCGGGAAGCCGGAAACTCCTCACAGGTTCACGGCAGGATGTCCCCATGAGCACCGACGACCAGTCCCGGCTGATGCGCGCCAACCAGGCGAACTGGGACGCCCGCACCCCCGTCCACCTCGCCAGCCGCTTCTACGGCCTCGACGGCGACCCGGACCCGGACCGCTGGTTCGCTTCCTTCGAGTGGGACGACCTGGGCGACCTGACGGGCCGGGACGTCCTCCACCTCCAGTGCCACCTCGGCACCGAGACCCTCGCGTTCGCACAGCGCGGGGCACGTGCCACGGGCCTCGACTTCTCCGAGGCCTCCGTCGCCGCCGCGAACGACATCGCGGCGAAGGCGGGCCTCGACGTCGACTACGTACAGGCGAACGTGTACGACGCCGTGGAGGCCCTGGGGCAACGGCGGTTCGACGTCGTGTACACCGGCAAGGGCGCCCTGTGCTACCTGCCCGACCTGCCGCGCTGGGCGGACACGGTCGCCCAACTCCTGCGCCCCGGCGGCCACTTGTACATCGTCGAATTCCATCCTCTGCTCAACTCACTGGGCCCGAAGCCGGCTCGGGGCGAAGGACCGGAACTGCTCCTCCGCCACGACTACCTGGGCGGCGGGGGCCCGGTGCACCGGGACGCGACGTTCACGTACACCGACGGCCCGGCCGTGGCGGGCGCGACGGACAGCTACGAGTGGATGCACGGAATAGACGAAGTCATCAACGCGTTGACGACAGCGGGACTGAACATCCGGCGCCTTCGCGAGAGCGACGAACTGCCGTGGGCGCGCTGGCCGCAGATGGTCCGGACCGAGACCGGCTGGTGGCGCCTGCCCGAGCCTCGGATCCCGCTCCTGTACGGCCTCTTGGCGAGCCGCTGAGCCCTACGTCACACCCAGAACCGCGCCGGGTGTGCTACGGTGCGGTCAGCACTTGTGCACGCCCCGTTCTGGGCGCCGGTGCAGATCTCATTTCACCTTCGCCGAACAGCCCGTCGACTTCCGACCGGCACACCGGCTTCTCCACACCACTTCGTGACCGACGTCTTTTCGTCGTACCCGAGGTGATGTTCCCCGCCGCCCCGAGGAGCGCTCGTTCGCCCTCCACCTGCGGCTTCTCCCCCCTTCCTTCCGCATGACACATGCATCCCGTCCTTGAAAGGACCACCCATCATGACCACCACACTCGAACCCCCAGTACAGGAACAGCCCCGCGTCCAGACCGCCACCGGTGTCCTCGACATCGACGGCAACGGGAAGGGGTACCTGCGGGCGCTGAACTGCCAGCCCACGCCCACCGACCTCCAGGTCTCCCCCGCGCTGATCCGCCGACACGGCCTGCGCAAGGGCGACCTCGTGGAAGGCGTCCGCGGCGGGCAACGCGCCCTGACCGAGGTCGCGTTCGTCAACGGGCACACGCCCGCAGAACTGCGCGGCCGACGCCACTTCCGTGACCTCACCCCGCTGCACCCGCGTGAGCGGCTGCACCTCGAACACCCGGCGGCCGGCCTGACCGGACGCGTCGCCGACCTGATCGCCCCCGTCGGCAAGGGCCAGCGCGGGCTGATCGTGGCCCCGCCCAAGACCGGCAAGACCGTACTGCTCCAGCAGATCGCGGCCGCCGTCGCAGGCAACCACCCCGAGGCCCGCCTCATGGTCGTCCTGCTCGACGAACGGCCCGAGGAAGTCACCGACATGCGGCGCTCCGTGCGCGGCGAGGTGTACGCCTCCACCTTCGACAAGGCCCCCAAGCAGCACATCGCGCTGGCCGAACTCGTCATCGAGCGGGCCAAGCGCCTCGTCGAGGCGGGCGAGGACGTGGTGATCCTCCTCGACTCACTGACCCGGCTGTGCCGGGCACACAACAACGCGGCGGCCTCCGGTGGCCGTACCCTCAGCGGCGGCGTCGACTCGACCGCGCTGATCGGCCCGAAGAAGTTCTTCGGCGCCGCCCGCCTGGCCGAGGAGGGCGGCTCCCTCACCATCCTCGCCACCGCCCTGGTGGAGACCGGCTCCCTCGCCGACAACGTCTACTTCGAGGAACTCAAGAGCACCGGCAACATGGAACTCCGCCTCAGCCGCGACCTGGCCTCCCGCCGAATCTTCCCGGCCATCGAGATCACCCCGTCCGGCACCCGCCGAGAGGAACTCCTCCTCACCCCGGCCGAGTTGACAGCCGTACGAGGCCTACGCCGAGTCCTCCAGAACAGGGACGCCCAGGGCAGCCTGGAAACCCTGCTGGAGCGCATGCGAGAAACCCCGGACAACGCGACGTTCCTACGCCAGATCCAGCCGACTCTGCCTTCCAACTGATCTGAGCGGCTCCTTTAGGGGCGCGGGGAACTGCCCGACCAGCCCCCACCGGCCGGCAGACAAATCACTAGCGCATCCGGGTGCACACTCACCCCGCCCGGCCCTGCCAGCACCCTCGACAACGACTCCGTTCCTACGTTTGCGGTATGACAATCGGATTCACGCCCCGGATCGCTATGTCGACCTGCGCCCTCTGCCTGACGGGCGTCCTCGCGTTCACCCCCGCCACGGCGACTGCCAACACCGGGTCGGATCCCAGCACAGCAACACCGCCCCCCGCACTCCTGAACCACCCCGACACCCAGGTCAGACCACACCCCGGCGCCCCCAACGTCCCGGACGTCTCCGCCCTCTCCTGGCTCGTCGCGGACGCCCACACCGGCGAAGTCCTCGCCGCCCACGACGCCCACCGAAAGCTCCCACCCGCCAGCACCCTGAAGACACTGTTCGCGCTGGCTGTCCTCCCGGTCCTCCCCGGCGGCATCCAACACCGCGTCAGCGAACAGGACCTGGCCGGCATCGGCGAGGGCAGCAGCCTCGTCGGCGTAGAGGAAGGCCACACGTACCGCGTCGCCGACCTGTGGCGCGGGGTCTTCCTCAACTCCGGGAACGACGCCGTGCACGTCCTGGCCTCCCTCAACGGCGGCTGGCAGACCACTGCCACGCGCATGCAGGCCAAGGCCCGCTCCCTCGGAGCCCTCGACACCCATGTCGTCTCGCCGGACGGCTACGACACCGATGGCCAAGTGTCCTCCGCCTACGACCTCGCGGTGTTCGGCCGGGCCGGTCTGCGCAACGCCGACTTCGCCCGCTACTGCTCCACGGCCGAGGCGCAGTTCCCGGGCGAGGGATCGTCGTACGGCATCCAGAACACCAACCGGCTGCTGACCGGCAACGACGGTGTGGAGCGCTATCCGGGGATCATCGGGGTGAAGAACGGCTACACGACGCACGCCGGCAACACCCTTGTCGCGGCGGCGCGTCGGGGCGGACGCTCGCTCGTCGTCACGGTGATGAACCCTCAGGCCGGCGGTGGTTTCACCGTGTACGAGGAGGCGCGCGAGCTGCTCGACTGGGGCTTCGCGGCGGCCGGGCGGGTCGATCCGGTGGGTTCGCTGGACGCGTTGCGGGCCAGGCCGAGGTCGGGTCCCTCGGCGGTGCCGGTGGCCGCGGCGGTCGTACCGGACGAGGGTCCGGGCTGGGCCGAGACCGCGGTGATCGTAGCTGCGGCCGTGCTGGGCGCGGGCGCTGTGGTGGCCGCGATCCGGCTCAAGATCAGGCGGCTCCCGCCGGTCTGACCCGTCGGCAGCCACAGCAGCAGGCCGAGGGTGATCCAGGTGTACGTGTTGCTGCCGAGGAAGCCGTCGATGCCCGAGGAGTCGTCGAACCACAGCCACACGACACTCGTGCACATCACCGCGTACAGGGCGCCCGCGATCCGCGGATGTCCGGCGCGGACCAGCACGGCGAACGACGGCAGCAGCCACACCAGGTGGTGCACCCAGGTGATCGGGCTGATCAGGCACGCGGTCAGCCCGGTCAGCGCGAACGCGGCGATCCAGTCCCCCAGGACGATCGCACGGCGCACACGCACCGCCCACACGGCCAGCACGAGGACGACGACGGTCGCCCACAGCGGGCGGCCCGTCTCGCCGAGCCGGGCCAGGACGCCTTGCAGGGACTGGTTGGAGACGTAGTCGAGGCGGCCCACCCGGGTCGTGTCCCACAACGCGTCGGTCCAGTAGAACTTCGACGCGTCCGGGACCACCAGGGCCGCGAGCCCGGTCGCCGCGAGCGCCACAGCCGTCGCGACCGCGGCGGCTTTCCAGCGTCTGGCCAGCAGCAACAAGGCGATGAACAGGGCCGGCGTGAGCTTGATGGCCGCCGCGAGGCCGATGCCGACGCCCGCCCAGCGCCCCCGGCCGGTGGACAGGAGCCAGCCGTCGCCAAGAACGAGAGCCAGCAGCAGGAGGTTCACCTGGCCGAAGCTGAAGGTGTCGCGCAAGGGCTCGAACAGCGCCAGCCCGCAGGCCACCAGCGCCCACCCGAACCAGCCGTAGCGCCGCCATCCGGGCCCGGCCAGGATGCGCAGCACCACACCGAGAGCCGCGAGGTTGAGGACGAGTGCGGCGATGATCGCGGTGCCGAGGCCGAGGTACCCCATCGGGGCCATGCTGACGGCGGCGAACGGCGGGTAGGTGAAGCCGTAGGTCGTCCCGGGCACGTGGTAGTCGTAGATCCGGCCGCCTCGGTGGAGCCAGGTGTGGACGGTGCCGTAGTAGACGCGCAGGTCGAACCAGTCGCGGAGCAGCGGGACGGTCGCGGTGAAGACGGTGACGACGGCGGCGAGGGCCAGCACCAGGAGGACGCGGCCGCGGTCGGTGGTGGGTGTTCTCATGCCGTGCGTCCCAGGGCCGGGGCCTCCGCCGCCTGGCGGGCCTGCCAGAGGACGACGATCGCGAGGACGCCGCCGGAGACGGCCAGCACGAGTTGTCCGATGTCGGCGGGGCCGCCGCTCGGGAGGACGGCGAGGGCGAGGACGCCGGTCACGGCGGCCACCCGGTGTCGTACGGACGTGCTGGGCGCGGCGGCGGCGATCAGGAAGAGACCCCACAGGGCGTACCAGGGGCGGATCGCCGGGCCGAAGGCGGCCACGACCGCGAGGCTCAGGCCGAGCGCGTAGACCGGGCTGGGTCGCAGGCGGAACCATATGGCGAGGATCGCCGCGCCGGTGACCGCGAGGCCGAGGGCGTGCCAGGCCGGGACCGCGAGGGGCGCGAGGTCGCTGCCGAGGTGTTTCAGCAGGGCGCCGGTGGCGCGGCCGAGGAGGCTGGTGAGGGCCCAGTTGTGGGCCGAGACGGGTGTGTCGAGGGCGCCTATCCAGCCGTAGCCCGTGCCGGCCAATGCGGTCGCCGCGACCGTGGTGGCCGCGGACGCGACGACGGTCGTCGTGACGGCCTTGGCCGGGCGGTGGCCCGCGCGGATCTGGAGCAGCACGACCGCGGCGAGACCGAGCGCGGCCGGTGCCTTGACCAGGGCGGCGAGCGTGACGAGTACGGCGCCCAGGACCGGCCAGCGGCCGAGGGCGGCGACCAGGCCGACGCCGAGCAGGCCGAGCATGATCGCGTCGTTGTGAGCACCCGCGACGAGGTGCAGCAGGACGAGCGGGTTGAGGGCGCCGAGCCAGAGCGCGGCGGCCGGGTCGGCGCCACTGTGCCGGGCGAGCCGGGGCAGCGCGGCGGCCATCAGACCCACCCCGAGGAGCGCGACGAGCCGCATCCCGAAGAGCCCGGCGGGGAGTTCACCGCGGGTCAGTCCGGACAGCCCCGACGCCACGGCGAGGAACACCGGGCCGTACGGCGCGCCCGTGTGCTGCCACAGCGGGGCGACCTCGTCGGCGAGGGGGCCGCCGAGCGCGGCGGGGCCGTGCGCGTAGACGTCCATGTGGGCGTCGACCATGGCGCCCTGCGCGAGATAGCTGTACACGTCCCGGCTGAACAGCGGCGGCGCGAGCAGCAGCGGGGCCGCCCATACCGCGAGGACCAGGAACAGGGAGCGCGGGGTGGGCGGTTCGGCGCTGCGGATCAGCTTGCCGAGCAACAGCCAGGCCGCTATCAGCAGGACGACACCGAAGTAGACCCCGACCAGGCCGAGCGCCGCCTGCGCGGAGGCCGGGGAGAAGAGGTCCGCGGCCGGCAGCGCCCCGGCCGTCTCACCGCCCAGCGCGAGGACGGCGGTACCGGCGAGACCGAGTACCTGGCAGCGGCGGAGATCGACGGGAAAAGCCATGGCCAACACTCGCCAAGCGTGTCAACGCCGGATGGCGGGAAGGCGACCTGCCGCTCTCGGGGCGGCGGACTGCGCGTGACCTCCGTGTGCTCGGGCCTCGGCACCGATGAGTTCTCGGTCCGCGACCGGTCTTTCTGATGACCGACTTTCCCAGAACGGATGTGATGACCGTGCCGACCAGCTCCGCCCGCACCAAGGTGAACGGCCAGGAGATGTACTACGAGATCCATGGCACCGCACACGAGGGCCGACGCCCGCTGGTGCTGCTGCACGGCGGTGTGCAGACCGTCGGTCTGGCCTTCGGGACGATGCTGCCCGCGCTGTCCGCCGAGCGGTACGTGATCGCCCCCGAACTCCAGGGCCACGGCCACACCGCCGACACCGACCGCCCGCTGACGATCCCGGACCTGGCTTCCGACGTGGTGGCACTGCTCGACGAACTCGGCGTCCGGCAGGCCGACTTCATCGGCTTCAGCCTCGGCGGACTGGTCGCGCTGGAGCTCGCGGTCCGGCACCCTGAGCGGGTCGGACGGCTCGTGCCGGCGGCCGCTCAGTACAGCCAGGACGGCATCCACGAGGAGATCCGCACCCCCGACTTCAGCTCGCCCCGGATGCCCGGCCAGGCGGACTTCGAGGAGATGTCCGCCGCCTACGCGGCCGTCGCACCGCACCCCGAGCACTTCCACGACTTCCTCGCCAAGACCTCGGCGGCGGCGAACGAACCGCTGCCGTGGACCGCCGACGACCTGCGCGCGGTGACCGCGCCCACGCTCCTCGTCATCGGCGACACCGACTTCATGCGCATCGAGCACGCGGCCGAGATGCACCGGCTGATCCCGGACGCGCAACTCGCCGTGCTGCCCGGCACCACGCACATGGGGGTCATGCGGCACAAGGTCCTGCTGCCGCTGCTCACCGAGTTCCTGGGCTGAGGCCGGTCAGAACACCGACACCCCGGTCAGGGTCGTGAAGCGATCGAGCGCGGCGACCCCGGCCACCGAGTTCCCCCGCTCGTCAAGTCCCGGGCTCCACACGGCGAGCGTGCACCGGCCCGGGACGATCGCGATGATCCCGCCGCCCACCCCGCTCTTGCCGGGCAGTCCCACCCGGTAGGCGAACTCGCCGGCCGCGTCGTACGTCCCGCAGGTCAGCATCACCGCGTTGACCTGCTTGGCCTGGGTGAGGGTGAGCAGCCGGGAGCCGTCGGCGCGGCTGCCGTGCCGGGCCAGGAAACCGGCGGCGAGGGCGAGATCGGCACAGGACGCCTCGATCGAGCACTGCCGGAAATACTGGTCCAGGAGGACGGGCACCTCGTTGTCGATGTTGCCGTAGGACTTCATGAAGTGGGCGAGGGCCGCGTTGCGGTCACCGTTCGCGGACTCGGAGGCGGCGACGTCCTTGTCGAAGTCGAGGGACGGATTCCCGCTCTCGGTACGGAGGAAGGCGAGCAGCTCTCCGGCCGCGTCTCCGGTACGGGTCTGGAGGCGGTCGGTGACGACGAGCGCGCCCGCGTTGATGAACGGGTTGCGTGGGATACCGCTCTCGTACTCCAGCTGGACAAGGGAGTTGAAGGGGTTGCCGGAGGGCTCGCGGCCCACGTGCTCCCAGAGTTCGTCGCCCTCGCGGGCCAGGTCGAGGGCGAGGGTGAAGACCTTGGTGATGGACTGCGTGGAGAACGGCTGCCGCCAGTCCCCCACGCCGTACACCGTGCCGTCCAGTTCCGCGACGGCCATGCCGAAGCGGCGCGGGTCGCAGGCCGCGAGCGCCGGGATGTAGTCGGCGGCCAGGCCGCGGCCCGGCATCCGCTCGATCTCACCGGCGATGCGCTCCAGGACCGGCTGGAAGGCCATCGATGGGGACATGATCACCATTGTGCCTCCGGGCGGGTCCTGGTGCGCGTCCGCGGGTCAGACAGCCACGGGGCCGGTGCCGGCCAGAACCTCGGGCCGCAGCAGGGCGGCGAGCGTCTCGGCGGGCAACAGGCCCTTCTCCAGGACGAGTTCGGCCACGCCCCGGCCGGTGGCGAGGGCCTCCTTGGCGATGTCGGTGGCGGCCGTGTACCCGATGTGCGGGTTCAGCGCGGTCACCAGGCCGATGGAGTTCTCCACGCTCGCGCGCAGCGCCTCGGTGTTGGCGGTGATGCCGTCCACACACCGCTCGGCGAGCGTCAGGCAGGCGGCCCGGAGATGCGTAATGCTCTCCGACAGCGAGTGCAGGATGATCGGCTCGAACGCGTTGAGCTGGAGCTGTCCGGCCTCGGCGGCCATCGTGATGGTGACGTCGTTGCCGATCACCTCGAAGGCGACCTGGTTGACGACCTCGGGGATCACCGGGTTGACCTTGCCCGGCATGATGCTCGAACCGGCCTGCACCGGCGGCAGGTTGATCTCCCCGAGCCCCGCACGCGGCCCCGAGGACAGCAGCCGCAGGTCGTTGCAGCTCTTGGAGAGCTTGACCGCAACGCGCTTGAGCACCCCCGACATCTGCACGAACGCCCCGCAGTCCTGCGTGGCCTCGACCAGGTTCGCCGCCGTCACCAACGGCAGCCCGGTGATCTCCGAGAGATGCCGCCGCGCCGACTCCGCATACCCGGCAGGAGCATTGAGCCCGGTCCCGATGGCCGTGGCCCCCAGGTTGATCTCATGGATCAACTGGACAGCCTCGTCAAGACGTTGACGATCCTCGTCAATCATGACCGCATACGCCGAGAACTCTTGACCGAGCGTCATCGGCACCGCGTCCTGCAACTGTGTACGGCCCATCTTGAGCACGTCACGAAACTCAACAGCCTTACGGGCAAAGGCGTCTTGCAGTACAGCCATTGACGCGATCAACCCGTGTACGGCAAAGACCGTCGCTATCTTGACGGCGGTCGGATACACGTCGTTGGTCGACTGCCCAAGGTTGACGTCCTCGTTGGGGTGCAGGTACTGGTACTCCCCCTTGCCATGCCCGAGCAACTCCAACGCCCGGTTCGCGACAACCTCGTTGGCGTTCATGTTGGTGGAGGTACCGGCCCCACCCTGCACCACGTCCACGACGAACTGGTCGTGCAGCTTCCCGTCCCGGATCTCCCGGCAGGCAGCGACAATGGCGCCCGTCTTCTCCGGCGAGAGCAGCCCCAACTCCTCATTGGCGAGAGCAGC
The DNA here is from genome assembly GCF_035982055.1 of Streptomyces sp. NBC_01288. Classification (NCBI taxonomy): domain Bacteria; kingdom Bacillati; phylum Actinomycetota; class Actinomycetes; order Kitasatosporales; family Streptomycetaceae; genus Streptomyces; species Streptomyces sp. NBC_01288. The sequence continues at coordinate 9,500,959 of NZ_CP108427.1, read as the reverse complement.
GGCCTCCTTGACGGCGGCGAGAGCATTGATCAAGTGCGGGTAGATGGAGATCGGCGTCCCGGTGATAGGGAAGTTCTCGGTGGCCCGCAGGGTGTGAACACCCCAGTAGGCATCGCCGGGTACATCCCGATCCCCGAGCAGATCATGTTCGCGACGGGTAATGGCAGTCATGGGTTCCTCTTCCAACACCGTTCAGGGGTTTTTAGGGGCGCGGGGAACTGCGCGACCAGCCACAACGGACCCGCAGCGACCCAACAACCGATCTAGGCACACGCAGAAAACGGCAACACCGGGTCCAAAGCCCGCACAGGCCGAACACAACCCACCGGCTCCCCACCCCCAAGCAACGCCTCCCCCGCAAACTCACCAAGCAGCCCAGGATCAACCCCGGCCCGCACAAGCCCGGCGGCAGCCACAGGCACCCGCGCCCGATTCGCCCCGTCCGAGACCTTCACGGCAACAGCCCGCCCATCAGGCAACGCGGCAACCTGAACCCCTTCGAACCCGTCCTTGGCCAACAACCCAGGAACGGCCCGCATCAACGCGGCCACATCCCGCCCCGCCCCGGACGCCATCTCCGCATAGTCACGCATCGCATCGGCAACCCGAGCCTCAGGCGTACCGGGCGCCGCACTCACGATCCGCGAGACGCCCCGCGCAAGCCCATGCAGCGAGATGGAGAACAAAGGAGCCCCGCACCCATCGACGCTCACCCGAGCGATCCGCTGCCCGGTGAGATCCTCGACGATCTCCGCGATCGCCTGCTGCAACGGATGCGCGGGATCGAGATAGTCATCGAGCGACCAACCATTGAGCTTCGACACGTACAACATCGCCGCATGCTTCCCGGAACAGTTCTGAGCGAGCCGGGACGGCGCCCGCCCTTCACGCACCCAGACATCCCGCACGACCGGGTCGAACGGCAGATCAGGAACGTTGCGTAGATCGGACTCAGTGAGCCCGGCGAGTTCAAGGATCCGCCGAGCCCCGGCAAGGTGACGTTCCTCGCCGGAGTGACTCGCGGCGGCGAGCGAGAGCAGCTCACCGTCGAGCGGCAACCCGGCCCGCACCATGGCGACGGCCTGCACGGGTTTGATCGCCGAGCGCGGATAGAACGCCGCCTCGATGTCGCCGATCTGGAGCTGGACCTGGCCGTCGCCGTCGAGGACGACGACGGAGCCGTAGTGGATGCCCTCGATCATTCCGCCGCGTATGAGGTGGGCGACGGGTGCGTGGAGGGGTTCACGGATGAGGGGTGGGTCCGCGAGGGAACTGCTGTACATCTCTGCCTGTCGGGGTCAGGACGACGTGGGTCTCACGCGTCGGGTGCGGTGGAGGACGTGCTGGCCACGCGGCGGCGGACGGCGAACCATCCGGCGACGAGCGCGGCGGCGATCAGCGGCAGACAGAGCACGGTGGTGCGTCCGGCGCCGCCGTCGGCGTACATGAGGACCAGGACGGAGGCGAGGAAGGCCAGCGTCACGAGTTCGGTCCAGGGAGAGCCCGGCAACCGGTAGCTGGGGCGGGAGAGTTCCCCCTTCTCTGTCTTCCGCCAGAAGAGGAAGTGACAGAGCATGATCATGCCCCAGGTGGAGAGGATGCCGATCGCGGCGAAGTTGAGGACGATCTCGAACGCGTCCGCCGGGACCACGAAGTTGAGGCCGACGCCGAGGACGCAGATGCCGCTGGTGAGCAGGATGCCGCCGTAGGGGACCTGGCTGCGGCTCATGACCGAGGTGAACTTGGGGGCGGAGCCGGACATCGCCATGGAGCGGAGGATGCGGCCGGTGGAGTACAGGCCGGAGTTGAGCGAGGACATGGCCGCGGTGAGGACGACGAGGTTCATGACGCCGCCGGCCGCCGGGATACCGATGTTCGACAGCACGGTCACGAAGGGACTCTGGCCCGCGCTGTACTTGTTCCACGGCAGCAGCATCGAGAGCAGGACGACCGAGCCGACGTAGAAGAGGCCGACGCGCCACATGATCGAGTTGATCGCCTTGGGCATGATCTTCTCGGGGTTCTCGGTCTCGCCTGCGGCTACGCCGACCAGTTCGACGGAGGCGTAGGCGAAGACGACGCCCTGGATGATCAGGAGCATGGGCAGCAGGCCGTTGGGGAAGATGCCGCCGTTGTCGGTGATCAGGGACGGGCCGGGGGTCGTGCCGTCGACCTGGTGCTGGGTGACCAGCAGGAAGATGCCGATCAGCATGAAGACGACCAGTGCGCTGACCTTGATGATCGCGAACCAGAACTCCAGCTCGCCGAACATCCGCACCGAGATCAGGTTCACCGTGAGGACCACGGCGAGCGCGATGAGGGCGATCACCCACTGGGGGACGTCGGAGAACATGCTCCAGTAGTGAGTGTAGACGGCCACGGCGGTGATGTCGGCGATGCCTGTGGTGGCCCAGTTGAGGAAGTACATCCAGCCCGCTATGTACGCGCCCTTCTCGCCCAGGAATTCGCGGGCGTACGACACGAAGGCGCCGGACGAGGGCCGGTACAGGACGAGTTCGCCGAGGGCGCGGACGACTAGGAAGGCGAAGAGGCCGCAGACCGCGTACGCGATGAACAGCGAGGGGCCGGCGTCGGCGAGGCGGCCGCCCGCGCCGAGGAAGAGGCCGGTGCCGATCGCGCCGCCGATGGCGATCATGTTGACGTGCCGGGACTTCAGGGACTTGCTGTAGCCGGCGTCTCCGGCGTCGACATGGCCGGATCGTTTCTGCACGCCGTCGTGCAGGGACTGCTCGCTCACGCCTCGGGTCCGCCTTCCGTGGGGGTGTTCGTGCGCGCGGGGCGCACGATGTCGGTGAGGGTCGTCTCGACCCGGTCGAGGTGGTGGGACATGGCCTCGACGGCGTCCGGCTCGCTGCCGTCGATCAGCGCCTCGACGATCGCCCGGTGCTCGCGGTTGGACTGCTCGCGCCGGCCGCCGAGTTCGTTGAGGAACGCGGACTGGCGGGCCAGTGCGTCGCGGATCTCCTCGATGACCCGGCGGAACACCGGGTTCTGGGCGGCCTCGGCCACCGCGAGGTGGAAGAGCGTGTCCATCGCGACCCACGCGGTGGTGTCGGTCTCCTGTTCCATGCGGTCCAGGAGGTGGGCCAGGTGGTCCAGGTTCTCCGGGGTGCGGCGCAGTGCCGCGTACCCGGCGACCGGGATCTCGACGTGGCGGCGCACTTCCAGCAGGTCGCTGGCCGCGTAGTCGCCGAAGGTGGGGTCCTCCACGGCGTTGGCCACCACGAAGGTGCCCTTGCCGGTCTTGGAGACGGTCAGCCCCATGGTCTGCAAGGCCCGCAAGGCCTCGCGGAGCACGGGCCTGCTGATCTCCAGGGTGCGGCACAGCTCCGCCTCGGAGGGGAGCTTGTCGCCGATGGCGTAGTCGCCGCGCTCGATGGCGCCGCGGAGGTGGACAAGCACCGCTTCCATGGCACTGACGCGCCGCGGCCCGACTCCACCTGTCTGGCTGTCTGACAGGTTCACGGACGTGATCCTGCGGGTGACGGGACAGTGCTGTCAAGCGATCCGAAAAGAAAAATTCAGCGGGCGCGAAGCCTGAAAATCCGGCTTCACGCCCGCTGCGATGATCGTCCGCGCGATGTCAGTGACTGTCAGCTGTTGAGCACACCCGTGCCGAGCAGCCCGAACAGCAGCAGACCGATGATGATCCGGTAGATCACGAACGCGTTGAAGGAGTGCTTCGCGACGAACTTCAGCAGCCAGGCGATGGAGGCGTACGCCACCACGAAGGACACGATCGTGCCGACGGCCAGTGGGGCGGCGCCCACTCCCGCACCCAGGGCGTCCTTCAGCTCGTAGATGCCGGCGCCGGTCAGCGCGGGGATGCCGAGGAAGAAGGAGAGCCGGGTCGCGGCGACGCGGTCCAGGTCGAGGATGAGACCGGTGGACATGGTGGCGCCGGAGCGCGAGAAGCCGGGGAAGAGCAGCGCCAGGATCTGCGAACTGCCCACCAGCATCGCGTCCTTGAACGTGACGTCGTCCTCACCGCGCTTGTGCCGGCCCATCTGGTCGGCGCACCACATGACACCACTGCCGACGATCAGCGAGGCGGCGACCACCCACAGCGAGCCGAGCGGACCGTCGATGAGCGGCTTGGCGGCCAGGCCCACGATCACGATCGGGATCGTCGCGTAGATCACCCACCAGGCGAACTTGTAGTCGTGGTGATAGCGCTCCTCGCGGTTGCGCAGGCCACGGCCCCACGCGGTCACGATCCGCACGATGTCCTTGAAGAAGTACACGAGCACGGCGGCGATGGCGCCGACCTGGATGACGGCCGAGAACCCGACGACGGAATCGTCGTCGACGGGGATGTTCATCAGCCCCTCGACGATCTTCAGATGGCCGGTCGAGGAGACCGGAAGGAACTCGGTCACCCCCTCGACGACTCCGAGGACGGCGGCCTGACCGACGCTGATGACGCTCATGAGATCCAGTTCTTGGGAGTTGGTCGACAGTGCTGTAGACAATAGCGCCGGGAACGGTCCTGCTCGGGCACGGGATACGCCCGAGCCCTTACGTCCACAGGGCCTCCGCGATCGACACCCCGACAAATGCCGCACCGAGGCCAGCCGTCACGCTGCCGACGACGTTGGCGGCAGCGTAGAGCCCCGCCCCTGTCTCGGTCAGCCGCAGTGTCTCGTACGAGAAGGTCGAGTACGTCGTCAGGGCCCCGCAAAGCCCTGTCCCGACGAGGAGTTGGAGATGTGATCCCGCCGCACCGGCGGACACCGCACCGGTCAGCACACCGAGAATCAGACAGCCGGAGACGTTCACCGCGAAGGTGCCCCAGGGGAACACGGTGTCGTGCCGGGTCTGCACCGCGCGGTCGGTGAGATACCGGAGCGGGGCACCGACCATGGCTCCCGCGACGACCAACACCCAGTTCACAACGACCTCTTACCCTTCCGGTCCGATGCGCCGGAGTCGTCGCCGCGGCCCACGTACCGGATGACCTCGCACTCGTCGAGGATCACGAGCCCTTCGCCGACGAGTTCGTCGAGCCGCGGCAGGAACTCCCGTACACGCTCCTCGGTGTCCACGATCACGATCGCCACCGGCAGGTCCTCGCTGAGCGACAGCAGTCGTGTGGTGTGGATCAGGGAGGAGGCGCCGAAGCCCTCGATGCCCCGGAAGACGCTGGCACCGGCAAGACCGGCCGCGTGCGCACGGTGCACGATCTCCGTGTAGAGGGGCTTGTGGTGCCAGGTGTCGTTCTCGCCGATGAAGATCGTCACCCGCAGGGCGCTGCCGGTCAGTCTGGTCATCGCTGCCTCCGCTTCAGGACCCGTCGGGCCGCCGTCACTCCGAGCCACACCGCCGTGAGCGCAGCGATCAGGGTCGCGGCGAGATAGGCGAGCGCGGTGCGGGGATGGCCCGCGTCGACCAGTTTCTGGATGTCGACGGCGTACGTCGAGAAGGTGGTGAAGCCGCCGAGCACCCCGGTGCCGAAGAACGGCCGCACCAGCCGGTGCGCGGCCCACACATCGGTGACGACCACCATGAACACGCCTATCACGGCGCACCCGACGACATTGATCCCGAAGGTCGTCCAGGGGAAACCGCCGCTCTGCGCGGGCCACCACAGCGAGGCCGCGTACCGGGCCGCGGCCCCGATCGCACCGCCGAGCGCGACCACCGCGACGACGGGCCCCTGCCCGCGCCAGACGGATGGTCGCGGGGCCCGGGACCGGGCGCGGAGGCTGTCGGCTTCGGGGGCTGACATGGCCGTACGTCTCCTACTCGTCGGGGGCCCTGGGGCATTCGCCTCTACAAGTAGGGACCGTTCGCGGCACCGCTGCCGCGGTTCGGGTACGGCGGGCCCCACCGCCGCGCCGCGCGAGGTGATCGCGGCCGGGCATCAGGGTAACGCCGGGGGCGTGCCGGGGTCACTTCGGGGCGGGCGGCTCGCACAGCGCGACACCGCGTTCGCGCAGGCTGCCCAGCACGAGGTGACCGGCCGCCTCGCAGACGCCGGTGACCGTGCGGAACAGCGAGCCGCGTGCGATCAGGTGGTGGACGATCTGTCCCTCGTCGTCGACCGCGAGGGCCCCGATCGTGCCGGTGGGGCGGTAGGGCGCGCGTACGGCGATCCGGGCGGCGGTGTGCCGTACGGCGTCCGGGGCGCGGTGGAGGAGGTCGAGCGGGGGCACGCGGGGTCCGGCCAGGGCGACCCAGAGCGGTCCGTCGGGGCCGACGCGCCAGATGTTGTCGGGCATGCCGGGGAGGTCTTCGACGAAGGGTTCGCCATGGCCCGCCCGCTGTCCGGTGAGCCAGTAGCGGGTGAGGCGGTAGGCACCGGTCTCGGCGATCACCAGGAAGGATTCATCGGCGCTCGCGGCAAGGCCGTTGGCGAACTGGAGCCCCTCCAGGGCGACTTCGGGGGTGTCGCTGTCGGGCGCGAGGCGCAACAGCCGTCCTGTGCCGGTGTGTTCGACGATGTCGCCGAGCCACTGGTGGAGCGGATAGCGGCTGCTGGAGACGGTGAAGTACACACTGCCGTCGGACAGGGCGACCACGTTGCTGCAGAACCGCAGCGGCTCCCCCGCCACCGAGTCGGCGAGGACCCGCACAGAGCCGTCGCCGAGGTCGACGCGCAGCAGTCCGCGTTCGGCGTCACACACCAACAGGCCGTCGTCCGGGAGGAGTTCGAGGCCGAGCGGCCTGCCGCCGGTGTCGGCGAGGGTCTCCACGCGGACCGACTCGGGGTCGGTCAGGCCGTCGAGGCGGAGGATGCGACCGTCCTCGACGCCGGTCAGCACCCGGCCGCGGGCGTCGGCGACCACGTCCTCCGGACCGCGCCCGCCGATCGCGACGTAGCGGCGGGCTAGCAGCGCGTCGGGGCGGACTTCGGGGCGGTCCATGAAAGCCTCCACGGTTCGGTCCGGGGCGCGTAACCTTGCTGCTCTTCCCGGTCATCTGCCGCGCTTCCCGGTCGTCACGGCACCGGGGCACGTTTGCCGAGCGTATTGCTGGTGACCCGATTCCCGCTGCCGGTCGGCGAGAAGGGGGCCCTCATGTCACGGTCGGCCACCCGGTGTGCGGGGCGTCCGCGGTGAGACGGGTGCGCGCGGTGTGGCAGGGGCTGGGGTTCGCCGAACTCAACCGGCGCGGGCGGGAGTTGGAGCTGCTGCACCGGGCGATGGGGTTCGCGACGCTCGCCCTGGTCACCCTCGCGCCCCTGTTGATCGTGGTGGCCGCGGCCGATCCGCTCGGGCACGGCGGGTTCGCGCTGTGGCTGGTGGACGGCATGGATCTGTCCGGCCGGTCCGCCCGCGCGCTCACCGACGTCTTCACCCCGCCCCGCAAGGTCATCGGCGCCACCAGCGCGTGGAGCGTGGCGCTGCTCGCGCTGTTCGGGCTGTCCTTCGCGTCGAGTGTGCAGAGCGGCTACGAGCACGTGTGGCTGCCGACCGGCGCCCCGTGGAACCGCATCTGGCGCCAACTCATCTGGCTGGTCATGCTGATGGGCTACCTGTACGCGCAGGTGCAGACCCGCAACGTCCTGGAGGGCACGCCCCGCATCCTGCTCAGCATGGCGGCCGGCCTGCTGTTCTTCTGGTGGGGCCCGCACTTCCTGCTCAACCACCGGGTCCCCTGGCGCTATCTGCTCCCGGGTGCCCTCGCCACGATGGCGGGCCTGGTCGGCCTGCGCTGGTTCTCGTACCTGGTGTTCACCCCGCTCCTGGTCACCAACGCGGTCAGCTACGGCCCGGTCGGCACGGTCCTGGTCGTGGAGTCCTGGCTGGTCGGCGTCGGCTTCGTGCTCTACGGCGGCGCGCTGGTGGGCAGGCTGCTGTGCGAGCGGTTCGGGGACCCCGACGCGGCGTTCCGCACGGAACCGGAAGCACCGGACGCCCCGGTGTCCGCCGAGCCGGAGGAACCGCCGACGCGCTCCGAACAGGACAAGGTGTGAGCCCTGGGCTCGGCTACCAGCCCTTCTCGAACATCCGGGCCACCTCGGCGATGCGGACCTCGTCGCGCCGGTAGTAGGTGCGCAGCCGGATCCGCCGCGCACGCAACAGGCCCATGCCCGCGAGGAGTTCGAGGTGCGTGTCGGCGACCTGGCGGGGCACCCCGAGTTTGGCCGCCACGGCCTCCGAGGTGACACCGGCCTCGGGGACGCACCGATGGTCCGGGAAGTGGGTGGCCGGATCTCTCAGCCACTCCAGGATGTCCAACCGTCGCTGGCCTGTCGGAGTCCTCAGCATGGCGTGACCCTCCGTTCTGCGCGCCGCTTGCCGCGTGCTCCCACTCTCCCGCAGCACGGTCCGCCACGTCCCGGACTCGGTGACCCTTGTCCGGGACCGAACGGTCCTGTTCGAGCAGGCCGATCGGCCCTGGGGCGTGGCGGGACGGGCGGGGCGCGATCGCACGGGAGCGACCGGACACCGGCTCCCGGGACCGGTGATGGCCGAACTGCACCGCCGTAGCCGAACAGAACCGCACGCCTGACGGAGCGGAGGTCCCCCTCCACCCGCGGCTCGTGGCACGCGCGGGCGGAGGGGAGTCGGGTCAGCCGTCGAGTCGTACGACCCGGACGGCACCTGCGGGCACCGCGAGACCGCCGGCGGCGCGTTCGCCGGTCAGCAGCTCGGTGCCGTCGGTGCCGAGTGGCACCTTGACGTCCGAGGCGCTGTGGTTGATCGCGAAGAGGAAGCTTCCCAACTCGCCTTCCCTGCAGACGACTTCGACGTCGTACGGCAGGTCGGCGCGCGGCGAGATCCGGGCGTCCTCGGTCGCCCAGCCGAGCAGGGCGTCCAGGCCATGGGCGTCGAGGCGGGTCGACACGTACCAGGCGGTGCCCTCGCCGAGGCGGTGCCGGGTGACGGCCGGGTGGTCGGCGGTGAGGCCCTCGGCGTACGTCCAGACGGTCTCGGCGCCGTCCGGGACGACGAACTCGGTCCAGACGTCGCCGGTGAGTTCGGAGCCGTCGGGACCGGTGATGCGCACCCGCTGGTCGGCCAGGAGCGGCGAGAACTCCTCGACGGTCAGGCCGAGTACGTCGCGCAGCGCGCCGGGGTAGGCGCCCTCGTGGACGGCGTCGTGCTCGTCGACGATGCCGGAGAAGTAGGAGACGACGAGGGTGCCGCCGTTCTCGACGTACCGCTGGAGGTTGCGCCCTGCCGCCTCCGTCATCAGGTACAGCGCCGGTACGACGACAAGGGGATAGGCCGACAAGTCGGCTTCCGGGTGGGCGAAGTCGACCGTGAGGTGGCGGTCGTAGAGGGCCTCGTAGAAGGCGTCGGCGCGCTCGCGGGCGTCGTGGTCCTCGCTGGGGCGCCAGGCGAGTTTCTGCGCCCACCACGAGTGCCAGTCCCATACGACGGCCACGTCGGCCTGGGTGCGGGTGCCGCGTATCCGGCCCAACTCATCGACGGACGCGCCGAGTTCGACGACCTCGCGCCAGACACGGGTCTCGGTACCGCCGTGCGGGAGCATCGCGGAGTGGAACTTCTCGGCGCCGCGCCGGGACTGGCGCCACTGGAAGAACATCGCGCCGTCCGAGCCGCGCGCCACGTGGGAGAGGGCGTTGCGGGCCATCTGGCCGGGGGCCTTGGCGGGATTGCGGGGCTGCCAGTTGACGCCCGAGGTGGAGTGTTCGAGGAGCAGCCAGGGGGCGCCGCCCGCGACGGAACGGGTGAGGTCGGCGGCCATCGCGAGGTTGACGTGGGTGCGGCGGCCGTCGGTGATCAGGTAGTGGTCGTTGGTGACGAGGTCGACCTCGCGGCCCCAGGCCCAGTAGTCGACGGACTCGCACTGGCTGAGGGCGGCCATGAAGTTGGTGGTGACCGGGATACCGGGCGCGAGGCGGTGCAGGATGTCCCGTTCGGCGACGAAGTTCTCGCGCATCGTGGCGTCGGCGAACCGCGTGTAGTCCAGCGCCTGGGCCGGGTTGACGGCGGTCGGGGTGAGGCGCGGCGGGTTGATCTGGCCGAGGTCTCCGTAGCGCTGGCCCCAAAAGGCCGTCCCCCAGGCCTCGTTGACCCCGTCGACGGTCTTGTAGGTCGCGGTCAGCCAGCGGCGGAAGTGGGCGGCGCAGGAGTCGCAGTAGCAGGCGGAGACGGGGACGCCGTACTCGTTGAAGACGTGCCAGAGCGCGAGGGCGGGGTGGTCGCCGTAGCGCTCGGCGAGCCGGGTGGTGATGTTCGCGGCGGCGGCGCGGTAGTCGGTGTTGCTGTGGCAGATCGCGCCGCGGGAGCCGAACTCGTAGCGGGTGCCGTCGGCGGTGACGGGCAGGGCCTCGGGGTGGGCGCGGTAGAACCAGGCGGGCGGGGAGACCGTGGGGGTGCCGAGGTCGACGCGGATGCCGTTCTCGTGCAGCAGGCCGATGATCCGGTCCAGCCAGCCGAAGTCGTACACACCCTGCTCGGGTTCCAGCAGCGCCCAGGAGAAGATCCCGACGCTCACCATGGTGACGCCGGCCTCGCGCATCAGCCGGACGTCCTCCTGCCAGACGCTCTCCGGCCACTGCTCGGGGTTGTAGTCCCCACCGAAGGCGAGCCTGGTGAGGCCCTTGGGTGTGGTCTCCGGCATGGATCTCTCCCGTAGTCGATCATTTGGGAACGTGCACACAGCACGCCCTAGGGCGCCGCCCCAACATAACCGCACGCCTGCGACCGCTGACAAGTGTCCCTGACGTTTCTCTGCTGTGAACGCTCCCAGCATGGCGCTTCTGGCTCCGGGTCCGGGAGCCGTAGAGTCTTGACCATGACCAATACGGGGGGTCGGCGCAGACCACCGACGATCCATGACGTGGCGCGCGAGGCCGGTGTCTCGCGGGGCACGGTGTCGCGCGTCCTCAACGGCGGGCACTATGTGAGCCCGGCCGCACAGGAGGCCGTCAACGCGGCCATCCGCAGGACGGGTTACGTCGTCAACCGGCACGCCCGGTCACTGATCACCGGGCGCTCGGACTCCGTCGGCTTCCTCCTGACGGAACCGCAGGAGAAGTTCTTCGAGGACCCGAACTTCAACATCCTGCTGCGCGGCTGCACCCAGGCGCTGGCCGCGCACGACATCCCGCTGCTGCTGATGCTGGCCGGCACCGAGGACGAACGGCGGCGCATCACGCGCTACATCACCTCCGGGCACGTCGACGGGGTGCTGCTGGTCTCCAGCCACTCCGGGAACCCGGTGGCGGAGGAGCTGAGCGAGGCGGGCGTGCCGCTGGTCGCGTGCGGCAAGCCGATCGGGCTCGGCTCCAAGATCAGCTATGTCGCCGCCGACGACCGGGACGGCGCCCGTGACATGACCCGGCACCTGCTCTCCCTCGGCCGTCGCCGCATCGGCACGGTCACCGGCCCGCTGGACACGCCGGGCGGTGTCGAGCGCCTCGCCGGTTACAAGGAGGTGCTCGCGGAGTCGGGCATCGAGGTGGACGACGATCTCATCGTCTCCGGCGACTACAGCCGGCTCAGCGGCGAGCGCGGTGCCGAGCGGCTGCTCGCCCAAGTCCCGGACCTGGACGCCGTGTTCGTCGCCTCCGACCTGATGGCGCGGGGCGTACTGACCACGCTGGAACGGGCCGGGCGCCGAGTGCCCGAGGACGTGGCCGTCGGCGGCTTCGACGACTCCCCCGCCGCACTCGCGTCCAGCCCCGAACTCACCACGATGCGGCAGCCGTTCGACCGGATCAGCGCGGAGATGGTGCGGGTGTTGCTGGCGCAGATCGGGGGCGAGGACACGGCGGCGGTGATACTGCCGACGGAGTTGGTGAAGCGGGAGTCGACGTGAACGGGCGGGTTGTCGCCGTGAGTTGAGGGGGCGAGCTGCGCGCCCGCCCCCCAACGTCACCGTCAGGCGGACGGGTTGACGATCACCTCGGCCGAGTTGTTCTCGGTGTTCGAGTCGAAGGCGAGAGGCGTTCCGTTGTAGGCGAGGGTCGTGACGTGGCCCGTCGCGTCGGGGACGACCCGGTCGATGCGCAACTGGAACGGGAAGCTGACGTCCAGGTCGGGCTTGGCCCAGGTCGGCAGGGTGCACGCGTAGTGGCCGATGGTCGGGTCGTCGCCGGAGGTCCAGGCGTTGTGGCAGGTCTTGGGCACGGACGTGGCGGTGGTGCCCTCCGGGAGGTGGAAGTCGATCGTGGTGATCGGGTCCCCGGCGCTGACGTCGCCCGCCCAGGCGGGTCCGTGGTTGACGAAGCGGAAGCCGGAGGTGACGGTGTCACCGGCCGCGCCGCTCACCGAGGTGCCGTACACCGCGAAGTCGGCGGTGTTGTCGGCGTTGATGTGCCAGGAGCGGCTGTTGTCGGAGCTGTCGAGGTCGGTGGCCTCGGCGGCGGGCTGGACGTCGTAGTCGAACCGGTCGTACAACGCGCGTTCGGTGACGGCGAGTTGCAGCGGCTCCGGAAGTTCGACGGTGGCACCGGGGGCGACATCGGTGTCGAAGGAGCAGGTCACGTACGTCATGCCGCTGCCGTCGACGTCCGGCCCGGTGTAGGTGCACTGCGGGTAGCGGGTGGTGACGTCGAGGCCGTACGTCGCAAACATGTCCACGCTGAAGCCGTGGGCGGTCTCGTTGCCGGTGTTGGTGATCGCGTACGGCACGGTGAGGCTGGTGCCGGGCGCGACGTCGGTGGCGTCCTGCGGGGCGCTGATACCGAGGTCGACTCCGGAGCCGACGGTGACGGTGGTGTCGTCGCTGCGCTGGGCGACGAGCGTGCCGTCGGGGCCGCCGGTGGCCTCGGCGGAGTACGTGATCGTGCCCTGCGCTCCGACGGCGGCGCCGGCGACGGCCCGCACCTTCAGCCGCACCTGTGCGCTGTAGCGGATCGGTACGTCCCCGGTGTCGCACACGGCGACGGTGCCGCTGTCGTCCGGCGTGCAGGTGTCGGGCCAGGCCACCTCGGCGACCCCGGCGAGTCCGGAGGCGTCGACGGTCAGCCGTCCGTCGGTCAGGGTGAAGGCGTCATTGCTGTGCGTCAGCCCCAGCGCCAGCGGTCGGTACCGCGCGGCACCACCGTCGGGAGCGACGGTCGCCGTCACGTCGTAGGGCGACTGGATCGCCAGCGCATCGGTCTGCGGCACGTCGTCGGCGACCGCCGCCCCGCTCCCGAGACCGGCGACGGCCAACGCCCCCACGGCTCCGGCACAGACCCCGCGACGCAGCACGCGTCCGACGGAGACAGAACTCATGAAATCCCCCAGCTGGGCAGAAGAGAGCCCGGCAAGTGACCTGCACCGGGCGGGAGTTGGACGGTGGGCCAGGGTGGAAGGTTGTAGGTGGGGGGCCTGGGGCGGGTGGTTCTTACCGTTTTCTTGATCAGTTCGGTCGGCCCCGGCCGGCGAGGGCCGTGGCGGTGAGCGCGAGGAGGGAGGCCAGGCAGAGCCAGGCGAAGGTGTCGCCGATCCGGTCGTAGACCGTGGTGACGCCGTGGGTGGGCACGGAGGCCACCATGATCTGGCGGCCGGTCGTGAAGTAGTCGGTGGAGGCGAGGACATGACCCTCGTCGTCGTAGGCGGTCGAGACGCCTTCCGCGTCCTGGCGGATCAGTGAGTAGCCGCCCTCGACGGCCCGCAGGCTCGCCTTCTCCGTGTGCGCGCTTCCGTACTCCCTCCAGTCGTGGGAGGGCACGAGCATGATGTCGGCGCGGGTGCGCATCATGGCGGGGAAATCGGCGTCGTAGCAGATGACGTCGGCGATGCGGCCGTACGGGGTGTCGACGACCGGGACGCGGCCGTCACCGGGCGTGAACTGCTCGGAGCCGGGGATGGGGTGGGCCTTCTGATAGGTCCACAACACCTTCCCGTGCGGGTCGATGAGAAGCGCCTCGTCCTTGTCGTGGGTGGGTCCGGCGGAGCTGTAGACGCGGATGCCGATCTCCAGGTAGATGCCCGATCGGCGGGCCTCGTCCCGTGCGGCCGTGATGGCGACCGGTTCGTGGGACTCCTGTGTCCTGACGGCTTCCTCGGGCCAGACCACGATCTTCGCTCCGGCTGCGGCCTCGCGCCGGGTGGCGGTGAGCAGGTCGTTCTCCACGGCGGTCATGGCGGGTTCGACCTGTGCGGCGGGTGCCGTGGCGATGTCCGGGACGCGGGCGAACGCCGCCCGTTGGGCGTCGGTCACCGTGCGGCCGGGGCTGATGCCGGCGATCCGGACGGTCGGGGCCGTGGCGGGGGCGAGGGCGAGGCGGGCGCCTCCGGCGAGTACGACGGTCAGCAGGACGGCCAGGTACACCAGGCCGCTGCGCCAAGTGGGCCGCTCCCAGAGGCGGTTGACGGTACTGGCGAAGTAGGCGATCAGGAAGCCGATCCCCCACGGGCCGGTGACCGAGACGACCTGGAGGAGCGGGAGGTCGCCGTACTGCGTGACCGCGAGCGAGCCGTATGCCGTACCGAACGGGGACACCACGGTGATCAGGAACTCCGTGGCGGCGACCCCGGCGGGGAAGGCGAGTGCCGCCACCGCGGGTCGCAGGCGGCCGACGAGCAGTCTGTCGGCGAGGAACGGCAGCGTCTGGAGTGCGGCGAGCGCGACGGCACCCGCCACGACCACGGGGTCGAGGCCGATCGCCGACTCCTGGACCCAGAAGACGGCGGCCACCGCGTGGGCCGACCAGATCCACAGCGCCCCGGACCAGGCGCGACTGAGCCGGGCGAACCGCAGCAGCAGCACCAGCGAGATCCAGGCGGCGGCCGCGACGTCCCATCGGCCGCCCACCGCGAACAGCATCGCGCCGGTGCCGAGCGACAGCGGCGCCCACCTCGCCGCGGGGCGCGAACGCCCTTTCCTGTCAAGGGACTTGGTCGCCGCCGCCGTTCCGGGAGAAGGGCGGGTCGGCGGTGCGGGCTGTTCGGTGGGGAGGTTCGTCATGGGGAACGACGCTAGGAGGGAGGTGTCCCCCGGCGCCTCCCTCCGTACGGCGATCTCGCGCGGGATCACGCAACCTTCGATGCGCGCCCCGGGGAGGATCCCGTGGCACCGCCGCTGCTCTAGCCTGATGAACCGAAATGGTCATGGAGACAAGGGCCTTGCCACAGGCCGCACAGCGCTGGTTCGCCGCCCGGCCGCATCTGACGGATGTCGCGCTCGGCGGCGGCCTGACGGTGTTCGACATGGTCACGGTGCTGGACCGCAGTCCGGCACCGGGTGGCTGGGGTCCGGCCCTGTGGGGTGCGCAGACCGTGCCGCTGCTGTGGCGGCGCACCCGTCCGCGTGCCGTCCTGGCGGCGATGACCTGCCTCTACGTCGTCTTCCAGCTGCTCGGTCCGATCCCGGGGAAGATCCCCGGCCCGTTCCTGCTCATGCTCGGCGTGTACGCCCTCGCCCGGTACGAGCCGGTCGCGGTCGCCCTGGCGGGGACGCTGCTGTGCTTCGCGGCGGCCATGGCGGCCGACGCCGTGGGCGGGCACTGGCAGACACCGCTCCTCGGGTCGCTGGAGCCGATCAGTGCCACGACGTTCGTCTTCTTCTTCGCCCTGGCCTGGACGCTGGGGCAGGGCAGACGCAGGATCGGTGCCGACGCCGACCGGCTGCGCGATCTCAACCGGCGGCTCCGGGCCGAGCAGGAGATCAACGCGCGACAGGCGGCGGTCGCCGAGCGGGCGCGCATCGCCCGCGACCTGCACGACGTCGTCGCCCACCACGTCAGCGCCATCGCCGTACAGGCACGTGCCGCACAGGACGTCATGGACGACGATCCGCCGCTCGCCGCGGCGGGTGTCGAGGTGATCGCCCGGACCGCCGACACCGCGCTCTTCGAGATGCGGCGGCTCCTCGGGCTGCTGTCGTCCCGGGAACGGGAACTCGCTCCCGAACCGTCCCTGGACCATCTCGACGCGCTCCTCGACACCCCCAGGTCGGCGGGCTGCCGGGTGACGTACGTGCCGAAGATCCCTGCCGGGGCGGCACCGTCCGCCGGGATGCGGGTCTCGGCCCACCGGATCGTCCAGGAGGCGCTGACGAACGTGGTCAAGCACGCCGGGCCAGTCGACGTGCTGGTCAGTGTGCGCGGTGACGACGCCGGCCTCGTCATCGAGGTGCGGAACGACCCGGCCGCTCCGGGCCACCGGCCCGTCACCGGATCGGGCCGGGGACTCATCGGCATGCGGGAACGCGTGGCCGCCTTCGACGGCTCCCTGGCGGCGGGGCCGCGCGAGGACGGCGGCTGGCTGCTGCGCGCCGTCCTGTCCGAGAAGGCGCCACAACCCACCGACGCGGGCGGATGAACGTCCGCGTGCTCGTCGTCGACGACCAGGAGATCGTCCGGACCGCGCTCCGTCTCGTCATCGACCGCCGCGAGGGCCTGTCGGTCGTCGGCGAGGCGGCCGACGGGGAACAGGCCGTCGCCCGGGCGGTCGAACTCCGGCCCGACGTCGTGCTGATGGACGTCCGCATGCCCGGCACGACCGGCGTCGAGGCCACCCGCCGCATCGTCCGCGACTGGCCCGGTCCGGGGCCGGCTCCGCGTGTCGTCGTCCTCACGACGTTCGACCTGGACGAGTACGTGCACGCGGCCCTCCGGGCGGGCGCGGACGGCTTCCTGCTGAAGAACAGCCATCCCGACCAGCTCGCCCGTGCCATCCGTGCGGCGGCCGACGGGGAGGCCGTGCTCGCGCCGAGCGTCACCCGCCGGCTCATCGACACGCTGTCCGCGCTGCCCACCGCACTCCTCCCCGACACTCCCGCCCCGGCACCGGGACCGGACGAGCGCGCGCTGACGGAGCTGCTCACCGAACGTGAGCTCCAGGTTCTCGTCCTGGTCGCCCGTGGCCTGTCCAACTCGCGGATCGCCTCGGCCCTCGGCCTCAGCGAGGCGAACGTGAAGAGCCGCGTCAACCGCGTCCTCACCCGCCTCGGCCTCGACAACCGCGTGCAGGCCGCGCTGATCGCCCACCGGGCAGGTCTCACCGGGACCCCGGGCATGCCGCCCGGAACCTGAGGTCGCGTCACCGGGCGTCCCGGCCGGACACGAACACCGGGCGAGAGAGAAGCGCGGGCGACGTGTACGGCCGGGTGGGATGGGTGCGTGGGTAGGTGGGACATGCAGGAGCGGTGGCCGCCGCCGGACGAACGTTCCGGGTGCTCCCGCGCGGCACGCCGCGCGAAGAAGCCGGCCGACCGACACACAGCCGACGGATCTTCCGGCCCCCGCCCTCGTGACTGTCCAGCCCCTCGCTGTACGCCAGACGCACCGCCCCGCACACGGCATGCCGGAGACCCTCGGAGCGCACGGCGGATCCGTCCGAGCCCGGACCGCGCACGATGCCCGCGTCGCCGACGCCACCTCGCACGGCGCAGCCGATCAGGATTGAAGAAGCCCCCGCCCCCTCCCCCGCCCTAGCCTGAATCCACCGGCGAAATCCGTCGGACCACGCTTCACGGAGGAACCCGCCATGACCGACGGACTGAACACGATCATCTACCCCGTCAAGGACCTGGACGGCGCGAAGGCCCTGTTCGGCGCCCTGCTGGGAGTCGAGCCGTACGCGGACGAGCCGTACTACGTCGGATACAAGGCCGCCGGGCAGGACGTCGGTCTCGACCCGAACGGGCACGCCAAGGGCATGACCGGACCGGTGCCGTACTGGACCGTGGACGACATCCGGACCCGGCTCGCGGCGATGGTGGAGGCGGGCGCGGAGCTGGTCCAGGACGTCCAGGACGTGGGCGGCGGCAAGCTGATCGCGTTCGTGAAGGACGCGGACGGCAACTTCGTCGGGCTCACCCAGAACCCGGCCGCCTGACACGCACCGACAGCCGACCGCCCGACACCTGTGCCGTGCCGCCCCAGTTACTTGCACGCGCACTAGTTGCGCGCTCAATAACTGGCCGGATCGGTGTACCGTGCGGGTATGGCAGTGAAGTCGGCCGGCGCCCGGCAGCTAGAGGAACAGTGGCGGGACATCCTGTCCGTGCACGCGCGCACGATGTGCGAGATCGACCGCGTACTGCACCCGCACGGCCTGGGCGCGAGCGACTTCGAGGTGCTCGACATGCTCGCGTCCGAGGCGCCCGAGGAGGGCGACCAGTGCCGGGTGCAGAACCTGGTCGGCCGGGTCCATCTCAGCCAGAGCGCCCTCTCCCGTCTCATCGGACGACTGGAGAAGGACGGCCTCGTGGAACGCTCCGTGTGCATCGAGGACCGACGCGGGGTGTGGGTCGCGCTTACGCGGAAGGGGCGTGATCTGCACGCGGAGGTGCTGCCTCTCCAACGGGGCGTCCTGGTACGGATGTTGGACGACACCCAGGGTTAGCCGCGCCTCCTCGGCAGCTCACCGCAGCAGATCCCGCACCGCCGCGAACGCCGCCTCCACCGTCGCCGGATCCGCCCCCTGCCGGGCCAGCGCGCTCATGGGAATCGGCGTGACGGAGGGCAGCCCGTCGTACGGAGTCAGCCCGTCCGGCGCCGAACCGACCGCCGCGAGCAGCGCGACGCCCTGTCCCGTGCGGGCGATGTCGAGGACCCCGGCGAGATACCCCGCGTCGCCGACCACCGCGGCCGGCACTCCGTGCGCGGCGAGGGTCGAGATCGCGCGGCGGCGGATCGCGCACGGGTCCTCGATGGCGACCAGCGGGACGGGCGCGGGCGCGGCCGGTCGCTGCCAGCCCGGGGTGGCGTGCCAGGTGAGCGGGAGGCCGCCGACCGGTGTGCCCTCGGTGGCGGCGGCCTCGGTGACGTAGACCGCGACATCGACGCTGCCGCGTTCCACGGCCTCGACGAGGCGGGCCGAGCGGTCGATGCGGAAGCGGACCCGGCAGCCGGGCCGCACCTCCTGGACGGCCGCGGTGAGCCGTGGCAGGAACTGGTCGGCCGCGTGTTCGGTGGAGCCGATCGTGACGGTGTCGCCGTCCACGTCCAGCAGCGTGCGTACGGCCTCGTCGTGCACGGCGAGGATCCGTCGGGCCTGTTCCAGGAGCAGCCGCCCCTCAGGGGTGAACCGGGTGCCGCGCCCCTCCCGCTCGACGATCGGCCGGCCCAGCGTCTTCTCCAGCCTGCGCACATGCTGGCTGACCGCGGACTGGCTCAGGGCGAGGGCCCGGGCCGCCCGGTGGAAGCCGCCGCAGTCGGCTATCGCGGTCAGGCTGCGCAGGGCCACGATGTCGAGGACAGGTTGGGGCATGCCGGTGACGGTAGCTGTTCCACGTCTCGATCCGCATCGATCGCGATAACTGATCGATTTCGATGCGGAATCATCGTTGGACGCGATCGGTCGTGGCCGGTCATGATGGGCGCATGCTGCACACGACCGCTTTCGCTGCCCTTCTGACGCAGCGCCGAGTCATTGACTTCGGCGTGGCGTGCAGCGCGCGCTGTCGTTGACCCACCGCCTCTCCGCGGCACCCTTCCCGAGTTCTCGCTGATCACGTCCGCCCTGCGCACTGACACGTGACGGCGGCTCCGGCCTGCTCACTTCTCCCCTCTCCTCGATTCCCCTCCCCTTTCCCCTCGTTGGGAGCTGTCACCCCATGCCCTCTTCCTCCCTTTCCTCCTGGGACGAACCCGAAGGCCTCGCCGCGCGCGGCACGTTGATCGTGCTGGCCGGGCGGGGCGAACACGGCGGTGTCTACGAGCGGTTCGGCCGCCGGCTCGGCTACGACGCCTACCGCGTCCGCGCCCTCGGCGACCCGACCGCCGACCCCGCCGTCCTGGAGCAGGCCGCCAAGCTGCTCGCCGACGAGTCGCTGCCCGGCCCGAAGGTGCTGGTCGGTTCGGACACGGGCGCGCTCTACGCCCTTCAGCTCGCCGCCGAACAGACCGCGGGCGTCGACGCGCTGATCCTGGCCGGGCTGCCCACCGGCGCCTGGACAGCGGGCAGTTGGGAGGGGGAGGCCGCGGCCCGCACCGCCTGCCCGACCCACCAGGGGCGCCTCACCAACGACCCCGACTTCCGCCGGGGCGCCATCGACGACACCCCCGACCTGCCCGAACCGCGCCTGGACCCGGTACGCGTCCCGGTGCTCGCCCTGCACGGCAAGGACGACACGATCAGCCCGCTCGACCGGGCGCTGAGCGTCTACGACGGTCACCCGGGCGTCCACACCGTCGTCTTCCACGGCGGCCGGCACGACGTCCTCAACGACGCCCTGCACCGCACCGTCGCCGCCACGGTCGTCCTCTTCCTCGAACGGCTCCGGCTGGCCCCCGAGGTCCGCGAGACCGGCGCCGCACGTGAACTGCCCCTGATCGCCGAGGAGTTGACATGAGCAGCCGCGTGACGACCACGGTCGCCGAGCTGGCCGAACTCCTCGGCTCCGAGCAGCCGCCCGTCCTGCTCGACGTCCGCTGGGCCCTCGGCGACCCGCACGGCCGCGACCACTACGCCGACGGTCACATCCCCGGCGCGGTCTACGTCGACCTGGACACGGAGTTGGCCGCACCGGCGAGCCCCGAGGGCGGCCGGCATCCGCTCCCCGACCTCACCCGGCTCCAGGAATCCGCCCGCCGTTGGGGCATCGGCGCCGGCCGAGCCGTCGTCGTCCACGACGACCTGGGCAACACGGCCGCCGCGCGCGCCTGGTGGCTGCTGCGGTACGCGGGCGTCACCGAAGTGACCCTGCTGGACGGGGCGTTGGGCGCCTGGCGGGCGGCGGGGCTGCCGCTGGAGTCCGGGACGCCCGCCGATCCGACGCCGGGTGATGTCGTGCTCCGCGCGGGTGCGCTGCCGATCACCGATGCCGACGGGGCCGCCGAACTCGCCGTATCGGGGCTGCTGTTGGACGCCCGCGCCGGTGAGCGTTACCGGGGTGAGGTCGAGCCCGTGGACCCGCGCGCCGGGCACATCCCGGGGGCCGTGTCCGCGCCGACCGGCGAGAACCTCGCGGCCGACGGGACCTTCCTGGCACCGGAGTCGCTGCGCAAGCGGTTCGAGGAGCGGGGTGCCGGGGACGCGGCGCGCATCGGCGTGTACTGCGGGTCCGGGGTCACCGCCGCCCATCAGATCGCGGCGCTGGAGATCGCCGGGTTTGAGGCGACGCTCTTTCCTGGTTCCTGGTCCGCGTGGTCCGCCGATCCCGCGCGCCCGGCGGCGACGGGAGACCGGCCATGACGACGAAACCACTGGACGCGGCCGTGCTGCCGCAGCAGAAGGAAGTCGTGCCCGCGCCGTCCACCCGGGTCACCATCCGAGGCACCGCGAAGGTCAACCGCCGTTTCACCGTGCCCCGCTCCGTACGCCGGGCCGCCGGACCGGTCGGCCTCGTCCTGCTCTGGTTCCTGACCTCCGCCACCGGAGTGCTCCCCGAGTCCGTGCTGGCCTCCCCCATGGACGTCATCCGCCAGGCGGTGGACCTGACGAAGAACGGCGAACTGCCCAGCGCCATCGCCGCGTCGGGCCGCCGCGCAGCCATCGGGTTCCTCATCGGCGCGACCGTCGCACTGGTCCTGTCGCTGCTGGCGGGGCTGTTCCGGCTCGGTGAGGACGTCATCGACTCCTCGATGGGCATGTTCCGGGCGATCCCCTGGGTGGGTCTGATCCCGCTGTTCATCGTCTGGTTCGGCATCGAGGAGACCCCGAAGATCGCGCTCGTGGCGCTCGGGGTGACGTATCCGCTGTACTTCAACATCTACGGCGGCATCCGCTCCACCGACGCCCAACTCGTCGAGGCCGCACGGATGATGGGGCTCGGCCGGTTCGGGCTGATCAAGTACGTGATCCTGCCGAGCGCACTGCCCGGGGCACTCGTGGGCCTGCGGTACGCGCTGTCCACCGCGTGGCTGGCCCTGGTCTTCGCCGAGCAGGTCAACGCGGACGCGGGGCTCGGCTATCTGATGAGCAACGCCCAGCAGTACTTCCGTACGGACGTCATCGTCCTGTGCCTCGTCGTGTACGCGCTGCTCGGTCTCGCCTGCGACTTCGCCGTACGGATCCTGTCGCGCCGGCTGCTGACCTGGCGGGCCAACTTCGAGGGTGAGGCGTAGACATGGCCAACTCCGTTGAGATTCGGGGGCTTTCGCGGGCCTTCGACGGCAACACCGTGCTGCACGAGCTCGATCTGGACATCCGTGAGGGCGAGTTCGTGGCCCTGCTCGGGCACAGCGGCTGCGGCAAGTCGACGCTGCTGCGGATCCTCGCCGGGCTGGACGACGAGATCGGCGGCGAGGTGACCGTGCCCGCACGGCGCAGCGCGGCCTTCCAATCGCCCCGGCTGCTCCCGTGGTTGAAGGTGTGGCGCAATGTCGTGCTCGGGCTGCCGGGGCGACCCGACCGGGCGCTCGCGCTCAAGGCGCTCGACGAGGTCGGTATCGCGGAGCGCGCGACCGTCTGGCCCAAGACGCTGTCCGGCGGTCAGGCCCAGCGCGTCTCGCTCGCCCGTGCCCTGGTCCGGGAGCCCGAACTCCTGTTGCTGGACGAGCCGTTCGGCGCGCTGGACGCGCTGACCCGGGGCAAGGTGCAGGCGCTGGTCGCCGAGCTGTGGCGGCTGCACGGGTGCGCGATCCTCCTGGTCACCCATGACGTGGAGGAGGCGCTGCTGCTCGCCGACCGGGTCCTGGTGATGGACGAGGGCCGTATCGCCCACGAGGTGACCGTCGACCTGCCCCGCCCGCGTGATCTGACCGCCCCCGAGTTCGTGACCCTGCGCGCCCGCCTCCTGAACTGGCTCGGCGTGACCCGCACTTTGGAAGGAACCCCCTCGTGATCCGCAGAATCGCCGCCGCCGCCCTGAGCCTGACCTCCCTGCTGGCGCTGAGCGCCTGCGGCGCCGACTCCTCGGCGGACACCTCCGCCAGCGGCCAGGTCACCCTCACCATCGGCGACCAGGCCAAGACGCTCCAGACGATCATTGCCGCCTCCGACGCGCTCAAGGGCGCCAAGTACAAGGTGAAGTGGGCCGAGTTCCAGGGTGCGGCCCCGCTCTACCAGGCCGTGCAGGCGGACGCCGCCGACACCGGGTTCTCCGCCGATCTGCCCGCTCTCCAGGCACTCAGCGGCGGGGTCAAGATCAAGAACATCGCCGCTCTCAAGAACGACGGCACGCACGTCGGGATCGTGGTCCGCAAGGACTCCGGGATCGACAGCGTGAAGGACCTCAAGGGCCAGAAGGTCGTGGTGTCCTCGGCGAAGGGCAGCATCTCGGAGTATCTGCTGGCCAACGTGCTGAAGCAGAACGGGCTCAACTACAAGGACGTCAAGGTGCAGTACCTGCTGCCGACGGACGCGCAGGCCGCGTTCGCCTCGGGGAAGGTCAAGATCTGGGCGACGTTCGGTGTCTACCAGGCCGTCGGTCTGGAGCAGGGCGGGAAGCTCCTCGTCGACGGCGGGGACGGCCGGGTCAGCGGCTACGGCTTCATCAACGCCTCCGAGAAGGCACTCGCCAACTCGGCGAAGAAGACGGCCCTTTCGGACTTCCTCCAGCGGCTGAGCACGGCGCTGAAGTGGACCAGCACCCACCAGGACGCGTACGCGAAGGCCATCGAGCAGCGCAACGGCGCCGACGCCACGGTCGCCAAGACCCTCGCCTCGGCCGCCTACAGCCAGGTGTTGCCGATCACTTCGGACGTCGACACGACCGTCCAGCAGGTCGCCGACCTCATGAACAGCATCGGGGTCCTCGACCCGAATGTGGACGTGGCCAAGTCCGCCGACGCCTCGCTGCTCAAGTGACCACTGACGCCTCCCCTGCTCAAGTGACCTTCCCGTCTTAGGAGTTCGCTCATGCCTGTCGAGTTCATCAGCGCCGTCCACACCGACTCCGGGGCCTCGGGTCCCGCAGCGTCGAGCCGTACCGGCTTCGACGTCGGCCATCTGCGCAAGTACGCCCGCGCGTTGGACGACGGCGGCTTCGACCACACCCTGGTCGCCTACCACTCGGCCTCGCCCGACGCCTTCCAGGTCGCCCAGTTCGTCGCCACCCACACCGAGCGCGTCCGCCCGATCCTCGCGCACCGCCCCGGCGTCATCTTCCCGACGCACGCGGCCCGCGCCCTGGCCACGCTTGACCGGATCAGCAATGGCCGGCTGACGCTGCACATCATCTCCGGCGGCAGCGACGAGGAGCAGCGCCGGGAGGGCGACTACCTCAACAAGGCCGAGCGGTACGAGCGTTCGGACGAGTACATCCAGATCCTGCGCAAGGTGTGGCAGGCCGACGGGCCGGTCTCGCACGAGGGCAAGCACTTCCGGTTCGAGGGCTACTACTCCGACGTGAAGCCGGTGAACGGCCTCGTCCCGATCTCCGTCGGCGGCTCCTCCCAGGACGCGTACCGGGTGGGCGGGCAGCAGGGCGACATCTTCGGGCTGTGGGGCGAGCCGCTGAAGGAGACGGCCGAGCAGATCGCCGCCGTCAACGCGGTCGCGGATGCCGCCGGGCGCCCGCACCCCCGTATCTGGGTGTCGTTCCGCCCGATCATCGCGCCCACCGAGGAACTCGCCTGGGAGAAGGCCCACCGCACCCTCGGCGTCCTCAAGGACCAGGCGAAGAACACCGAGTTGCTCCGCCACTACCGCACCACAGGGCGCCCCGCGAACGTCGGCTCGCAGCGCCTCCTCGACATCGCCGAGCGCGGCGAGGTCCAGGACCGCTGCCTGTGGACCGCCCCCGCCGTCGCCACGAATGCCGCGGGCGCGTCAACTGCCCTTGTGGGCACGCCCGAGACGGTCGCGCAGGCGCTGCTCGACTACGTCGACATCGGCTGCGACCTGCTGTCGATCCGCGGCTACGACCCGCTCAACGACGCGATCGACTACGCCCGGCACGTCCTGCCGCTGGTCCGCCAGGAACTCGCCCACCGCGCGACGACCTCGCAAGCCGCCTGACCCGTCCCCCTCCCTGATTGCGAACTCCCCTATGGAGACCCCGTGTTGTTCCGCCGTTCCCTGCGCGCGTCCGCCGCCGCCCTCGCCCTGCTGCTCCCCTTCGCCGCCGCCTGCGGAGGCAGCGCGAAGGCCGAGTCCTCGACCGACGTCTCCTCCGTGACCTTGCGGGTCGGCGACACCGGCTGGAAGGTCGGCGAGGCCGTCCTCAAGTACGCCCACCTCGACGACACCCCGTACAAGGTGAAGTGGAGCCTGTTCCAGGGCGGAGACC
The DNA here is from genome assembly GCF_035982055.1 of Streptomyces sp. NBC_01288. Taxonomy (NCBI): domain Bacteria; kingdom Bacillati; phylum Actinomycetota; class Actinomycetes; order Kitasatosporales; family Streptomycetaceae; genus Streptomyces; species Streptomyces sp. NBC_01288. The sequence goes on along the minus strand of NZ_CP108427.1, from coordinate 9,475,963 downwards.
TGCAACTCCAGGCGATCCGCGCCGGAGCACTGGACCTGGCCTCCTCCAGCGAGATCCCGCCCATTTTCTCGGCGGCCGACGGCAACCCCAACTTCAAGGTCGTGGCCGTCCAGCGCGGCACCACCCTCAACCAGGAAGTCATCGTCCCCAAGGGCTCCAAGGTGACCGACATCGCCGACCTGAAGGGCAAGAAGGTCGGCTACGTCCAGAACACCACCGCCCACTACTTCCTCTACGAGCTGCTCAAGCGGGCCGGATTGACCTGGTCCGACATCGACGCCAAACCGCTGCTCCCCAACGACGGCCTCGCTGCCCTGAACGGCGGCTCCATCGACGCCTTCGCCTCCTACGGCACGTCGGTCATCACCGCACACCAGCAGGGCGCGACGACGGTCGGCTCCGGCGCGGACATCCTCTCCGGCAACTTCCTCTGGTCCGCCCGCGACAGCGTCCTGAAGAGCCCCGCCCAGCGGGCCGCCGCTGCCGACCTGATCGCCCGGATCTCCAAGGCGTACGCCTACGTCCGCGACGGCCACGAGGACGGCTTCGCGAAGGTCACCGCCGACGCCACCCACCAGCCCGTGGCCCAGGCCAAGTCGGACCTGGTAGCCGCGCAGAAGCAGCGTCCGACGCAGGCCAGGACGGTCGGCGCCGACACCATCGCCTCCCAGCAGAAGGTCGCCGACGCCTTCACCGAACTCGGCGCGCTCAAGAAGCACTTGGACGTGAAGTCCTTCTGGACCACCGCACTCAACTCCGACCTGAAGAAGGCACTGTGACCGCCCGCATCGCCGAACTGGCCGCCGGCTACGACCAGTCGGGCGCCTTCCCCGCCGACTCCCTCCGCATCGCCCACGAGGCCGGGCTCCTCACCGCGACCATCGGCGAGTCCTACGGCGGCCGGGGCGCCCGGGTCGAGGAGAGCGCGCGCATCCTCCACCGGATCGGCCAGGGCGACCCGTCCGTCGCCCTGATCGCCGCGATGACCCTCAACACGCACGCCCGGCAGGCCGTACAGCCGCACTGGCCCGAGGAGTTGTACGCGCGGATCGTCAAGGAGTCCTTCGAACGGCCGGTGCTCGTCAACCACGCGCGCGTGGAACCCGAGTTGGGCTCCCCCGCACGCGGCGGGCTCCCCTCCACCCTCGCCCGGCGCACCCCGGACGGCTGGTCGCTGAGCGGCACCAAGCGCTTCGTGACCGGTGCGGAGGGCCTGGACTGGTTCCTGGTGTGGGCCACCACCGACGAACCGGAGCCGCGCGTCGGCACCTTCCTGGTGCCCGGCGGCTCCCCCGGCATCGACATCACCGGCCGCTGGGACCAGTTGGGGCTGCGGGCCAGCGGCAGCCACGACGTGACGTTCCGGGACGTGGAGATCCCGTACGAGCACGTCATCGGCATCGGCCCGCACGGCGCGTCCGCCGAGCAGGACAACCGGGCCGGCGCCTCCCTCCATCTCCCCCTCGCAGCCCTCTACTTGGGGGTGGCACGAGCGGCACAGTCCTTCTTCCACACGTTCGCCCACGCGCGCGTCCCCGCCAACCTCGGTCATCCGGTGGCCCGTACGGAACGCTTCCGCAGGACCGCCGGGGAGATCGAGGTACTGCTGACCGCCGCCGAGCAGCTGGTGTTCGGCGGGGCCGCCCGGGTGGACTCCGCCGACTCCTCGTACACCCCCGAACAGGCCCTGGGCGCACGCGTGTTGGCGGACCGGCACGGCGTGCGGGCGGTCGAGCTGGCCGTACGGCTGCTCGGCAATCCCGGGCTCGCGCGCGGCAATCCGCTGGAGCGGCACTTCCGGGACATCCAGTGCGCGCCCGTGCACGCGCCCCAGGAGGACATCTCCCTGCTCGCGATCGGAACGAAGGCGTTGAACCCGTGACCACAGCTCCCCCCACCACCCCCACCGCCGCCGCCCGGCTGCTCGGTCTGCTCGCCCGGGATCTGCCGCCCGACCAACTCGCCACGGATCCACGCACGTTGGGCGGGTACACCACGGACCGTTCGGGCACCCGCCCTGACGGTGTCCCGCTCGCCGTGGTGCACGCGCGGCGCACCGAGGACGTGACCGTCACGCTCCGGCACGCGAACGCGCTGGGCGTGCCGGTGGTGCCGCGCGGTGCGGGCACCGGTCTGTCGGGCGGGGCGTCGGCTGGTGAGGGCGTGCTCGTCCTGGACCTTTCCGGGATGAACCGCATCCTCGAACTGTCGGCCGACGACCAGCTCGCGGTGGTCGAACCGGGCGTGATCACCGCCGAGTTGGACCGGGCGGCGGGTGCGCACGGGCTGCGGTACGCGCCCGATCCGGCGAGTGCGGCGATCTCGACGATCGGCGGGAACATCGCGACCAACGCGGGCGGGCTGCGGTGCGCGAAGTACGGGGTGACGCGGGACAGCGTGCTCGGTCTGGAGGCCGTCCTCGCCGACGGGACGGTGGTCACGACCGGTCGCCGTACCGTCAAGGGGGTCACCGGTTACGACCTCACCGCGCTGCTGACCGGCTCGGAGGGCACCCTCGCCGTCATCACCTCGGCGACGCTGCGGCTACGACCGGTGCCGGTGGCGACCGCGACGCTGGCCGCGTACTTCGACTCGTTCGAGGCGGCGGCCGAGGCGTCGTACGCGATCGGGCGGGCCGGGGTCGTGCCGGCGCTCGCGGAGCTGCTGGACGGGCCGGTGCTGCGGGCCGTCGACCCGGCGTTGGGCGAGCGCGGGTCGGCGTTGCTGCTGGTGCAGTGCGACGGGGCGGGGGCGGCCATCGAGGCGGAGCAGGTGGCGCGGGTGCTGGCGCCGACGGCCACGAGCGTGGAGACCACAGCGGACCCGGTCGAGGCGGAGGCCCTGCTCGCGGCCCGGCGGCTCGCCCTGCCCGCGCTGGAGCGGCTGGGCCGGCCGCTGATCGAGGACATCGCCGTGCCCCGGTCGCGGCTCGCGGAGGCGGTCCGTGAGATCCGCGCCATCTCGGCCCGGCACGACGTGCCGGTGTACACGCTCGCGCATGCCGCGGACGGCAACCTCCATCCGATCATCGTGGTCGATCCGGCCCTCGACCGGCTGCCGGACGCGGCCTGGGAGGCGGCCGGCGAGATCTTCGCGCTGGCGTTGCGCCTGGGCGGGACGCTGACCGGCGAGCACGGCGTGGGCGTGCTGAAGCGGCAGTGGGTGGCGGACGAACTCGGGCCCACCGCCCACGCGTTGCAGCGACGGCTGAAGGAGGCGTTCGATCCCCGGGGCATCCTCAACCCCGGCAAGACGCTCTGAGGCGTCCCGGATCGGATACCGCCGAACGGGTGAGGGCGAGTGATCCGGGGGTGGTGCGGGAGCACGTGCTTTTGGCATGTGCCTCGACCGCCGTCCGAAGTCATCACTCGTCGTGACCGACAACGGGTAGCTCTACGCACGGAATGTGACGGACGCAGTCGTCCCGTCACCCGTGCGACAGGAGAGAAGGCACCATGTCGGTCGACACCGGTACCGCGCCCGAGGCGGGCGCCGAGGAGCGGGAACAGCAGAGCCTCGGTACCGCCGCGGCACGCACTCTGGCGACCACGACCAAGTCCGAACCCCAGATGCAGGGCATCAGTTCACGCTGGCTGACCCGCTTGCTGCCCTGGGTGAACGTGCCCGGCGGCACCTATCGCGTCAACCGCCGCCTGTCGTACACGCGGGGCGACGGACGGGTGACGTTCGTCCAGACCGGCGCACAAGTGCGGGTCGTCCCGGCCGAGTTGAGCGAACTGCCGCTGCTGCGTGGCTTCGCGGACTCCGACGCGCTCGGCGCGCTGGCCGAGCGGTTCGAGCAACGGGAGTTCGCACCGGGCCAGTTGATCGTGGACGCGGGCCGCCCCGCCGACCAGGTGTTCCTGATCGCGCACGGCAAGGTGGAGCAACTCGGTGAGGGCCCCTACGGCGACGAGGCGGTCACCGGTCTGCTGGCCGACGGCGACACCTTCGGCGGCCGGGTGCTCGCCGACCCCGACGGCAGCTGGGAGTTCACGGCCCGCGCGGCGACGGCCACCACGGTGCTGGCGCTGCCGCACTCGGCGTACCAGGCCGTCGCGGAACGGCACCCGGAACTGAGCGCGCACGTCGCGTCGGTCGCCTCGGACGAGCACGGCCCGGTCAACCCGTTCGGCGAGGCGGCGATCAACCTCAGCGCCGGACATGTCGGCGAGCCGGACCTGCCGGGCACGTTCGTGGACTACGACCTCGCGCCGCGCGAGTACGAACTCGGCGTCGCCCAGACCGTGTTGAAGGTGCACAGCCGCATCACCGACCTCTACAACCAACCGATGAACCAGACCCAGCAGCAACTCCGGCTCACGATCGAGGCGTTGCGCGAGCGGCAGGAGAACGAGCTGGTCAACAACCGGGACTTCGGCCTGCTGCACAACGCCGACTACGACCAGCGGATCTCCACCCACTCCGGGCCCCCGACCCCCGACGACCTCGACGAACTCCTCAGCATGCGGCGCGACACCCGCTACCTGTTCGCCCATCCGAGGGCCATCGCCGCATTCGGCCGCGAGTGCAACAAGCGGGGCGTCTACTTCAGCGGCATCGACGTCGGCGGCCACCATCTGCCCGCCTGGCGCGGGGTGCCGCTGCTGCCGTGCGGCAAGATCCCGGTCAGCGCGTCCCGCACGTCGTCGATCATCGCGATGCGCACCGGCGAGGACGACCAGGGCGTGATCGGCCTCCACCAGACGGGCATCCCGGACGAGATCGAACCGGGCCTCAACGTACGGTTCATGGGCATCAACGAGCAGGCGATCATCTCCTACCTGGTGAGCACCTACTTCTCGGCTGCCGTCCTGGTGCCGGACGCGATCGGCATCCTGGAGAACGTCGAGGTCTCCCGCCGGGACGGCAACTGACCCCGGTGCAGGGCTAGTTCAGGAACGCGTCCAACCGTGCCGTGTCCGGCGCCGTGGCCGGGCCCGACGCGGTGACGGCCAGGGCGGCGCCCGCGTTGGCCCGGTGAGCGGCGGCCACCGGGTCGACACCCCGAGCCAGGGCGGCCATGAACACCCCGGTGTGCGCGTCGCCGGCGCCGTTGAGATCGACGGCGTCGACGGCGAACCCGGGGACGGCGACGAGGCGTTCGCCGTGGTGCAGGAGACAACCGTCGGGGCCGGTACGGACAAGCACCGAGCCGCGCCCCAGCCGGGATTGGAGGATGCTGGCGGCTTCGGCCGGGTCGTCGGCCCCCGTGAGCAGCGCGGCCTCGCGGGCGTTGCAACTCCACCAGTCGGAGCGGGCGAGCAGCAACTCCACAGCCTCAGCGGGGATTTCGTGGACCAGCGGCCCCGGGTCGGTGACCAGCGTGACGGCCGGGTCCAGTCGGGGCAGGAGGTCGAGCAGGGCGGTGCGGTTGCTGTCGTAGAGCAGGCTGTACCCGGTGATGTACACCAAGTCGCCTGCCCTGGGCCGGAGTTCGGCCAGGTCAGCGGGGGTGAGAGCGGCCTCGGCGCCGGGGCTGGTGACGAAGGTGCGCTCGCCGTCCGCGTCCACCAGGCAGACCACGAAGCCGGTGTCCGGTTGAGGGCGCGGTGCGAGCAGGACGTCGATGCCCTCGGACCGCAGCGCGGCGCGGGCCCGGTCGCCGAAGGGGCCGGTGCCGTGCGCTCCCGCATAGGTCACCGCAAGCCCCTGCCGGGCCGCGGCTGCCATGACGTTGAAGCCGCCGCCCGGGGTGTGCTCGGTGCGGGTGGCGAGGACATCGCCGCCGCGCTCGGGGAGGGCGGGGACTTCGAGGACCAGGTCGACGACGACATTGCCGAGGTGCCACAGCCTGCCGCTCACGGCCGGGCCCGGAGTCCGAGCAACGCGGCGGCCGTCGAGTCCAGTCGGAGCTTCGGGTTGACGCGTACGAGCGTTTCCCGCGCGTCGGCCGGGAACGCGTCGACACCGTGGCAGGCACCGCCGACGGCACCCGCGATCGCGGCGATGGTGTCGCAGTCCCCGCCGACGGACGCGGCCAGCAACACGGCCCGCCAGGGGTCGTCGGGACAGGCCGCCAGCACGGCGAAGGCAGCGGGCACGGACTCCTGTGTGGCGAGACTCGTCCCGACCAACGCGTAGACCCGCTCGCAGAGTTGGGCCTCGGTCAGGCCCCGCACCAACCCCGTCGCCCAGACGATCCGCTCGGCGACGTCGGCGGCGGCTACCCAGTGTCCCCGCCCCGCCGCCAACCGGGCCGCCGACACGGCCACTTCGACCGCCTCCGGAACCGACGCCCCGTCAACTCCCGCGCTCACAGCGGCGGCCACGGCCGCGGCACCGGCGAGCGCGACCCCGGTGTTGTGGGTCAGGCTGCTGGCCTCGACCACCCGGTCCACCAACTCGGCCGGGTCGGCGACCGACACCGCGATACCCACGGGGGCGATCCGCATCGCGGCGCCGTTGGTGGTTCCGTAGCGCCCGACCTCGTCAACCGGGGTGCCCGCGAGGACGAGTTCCACCGCGCGCTTGGTGGACGGCCCGAGGAGGTCGAGCGAGCCGCGGGCCCGCATGTCGTCCTCCCAGGCGACCAGGCGCCGGGCGAGTTCCGACGGGTCGACACGGCCCTTGCCGTCGAGGAGCAACTGGGCGAGGAGCAGGGCCTGTTCGGTGTCGTCGGTGACCGCGCCGGCCGGCATCCCGGCGGCGAGCGGATGGTCGGGGTCGGCCGGTTGGAAGCCGGTCAGGAACGGGCCGTAGCGTGCCGTGATCTGTGGGCGGGACAGCATCTGGGTCGGCATGCCGAGGGCGTCTCCGAGGGCGAGCCCGTGGAGGGCTCCGGTGGCGCGGCTCTGGAGGGTCATGGGTACTTTCCGGGGAGGCGGGGGCGCGGGTCAGCCGAATTCGAGGGTCAGTTGGAAGTGGTCGGGGTCGAGGAGGCTCACGACATGTTCGACGAAGGAGCCGTCGGCCGCCCGGCTGGTCCGCCGCGTGTCGAGGAACCAGTCACCCGGTTCGCGGCGCAGCAGCTCCGCCTCCCGCCCGTCGATCCGCCGCCCGCTCACCCGCTGCTCACCGTGGTCGGCCCGCAGTCCGGCCCGCAGCATGACGTCGGTCAGCGAATCCTGACCGAGCCCGCGGGAAGGCAACTCGCGCACCCCGGGCACAGGCGGCAGAAAGCTGCGTTCGTACGACACGACGACCGCGTCGGCGGCCAGTTCCCGTATCCGTTCGACGCATACGAACTCGGCGGTGTTCAGGGTGAGTTGACGGGCGAGTCGCTCGTCCCGCCGGGCGTCCACGGTGAGGGTCCGGACCCGGGTGTCGATGCCCTGGGTGGCCAGTGCGTGGGCCCAGCCGAGGCGGTCGTCGAGGGGACGTCCGTCGAAGAGGACGTAGGAGCCCTTGCCGGTGCGGGTGGCGATCAGGCCGGCCTCGCTGAGTTCGGCGAGGGCCGCGCGCACGGTCGTACGGCTGACGCCGAAGCGTTGGGCCAGGGCGTGTTCGCCGGGGAGTTGCTCACCGGCGGGGCGGTGGCCGCTGCGGATCTCCTTGGCGAGGACGTCGGTGATGCGCTGGTGTTTGAGCCGGACGCCGGTCACGAGGTCTCCCCGACCGCCTCGGCGACGGTGACCACCCGGATCAGGGGCCGGTAGAGGTCCATGACGTGCAGGGCCTTGGCGTGGGAGTCGTCGTCCACGCCGGCGCAGGCGTCGGCGACGACCAGGACCTCGACTCCTGCGTCGGCGGCGGCGAGTGCCGTGGACAGGACGCAGCAGTCGGTGCTGACTCCGGCGAGGACGAGGCGGCCGGTGGGGGCGACGCGTTCGGCGAGTTCCGGGGTCCACTTGCCGAAGGTGGGCGCGTCCACCAAGTGCCGTGCCCGCGTGGCGAATTCGTCGGTCAGTTCCCAGAGTGGGGCGTCCGGGGGCTGGAGGGCGAAGGGCCACTGGTCGTAGTAGGCGCGCCAGGCGCCCTCGGGTTTGTCGGGAGCCACGAAGCGGGTGAAGGTGACGCGTTCACCGAAGGCCGGCAGCAGTCGTCGTACGCCTGCCGCCGCCTCGGTGAAGCGGGGCGTGGCCCAGGGACTGTCGGGTTCGGCGAAGACGCGTTGCATGTCGATGACGGCGAGGTGGCCGGGTGCGGTGGTCATACGGCGGGCACCGCCTCCGGGCTCGGGGCCTCGGCTTCCTGCCGCTGGACGCGGGCGCGGCCCAGCGCGAGGGTGCCGAGGAAGCCCAGGGCGAGGGCGACCAGCACGCCGAGGTTGGCGTAGGCCCAGGAGCCGGACTTGCCGCCGAGGCCGAACGGGTCGAGCAGATAGCCCTGCCAAGTCAGCCAGCTGGCGGCCGTGTTGGTGACCAGGCCCCAGCCGATCGCGGTGGCGGCGAGGGTGAGGAGGAGCGGGGTGAGTGCCACGTCGCCGTAGCGGCCGGTCGGGCGGAAGAGGTCGCCCTCGTCGTAGTCGCGGCGGCGCAGGGCGAGGTCGGCGAGCATGATGCCGCACCAGGCGGCGATGGGGACGCCGAGGGTGGTGAGGAAGCCCATGAACTGGCCGAGGAAGTCGTCGGCGAAGAACACGATGTAGACGGAGCCCGCGATCATCAGGACGCCGTCGACGAGCGCGGCGAGGTAGCGCGGCACCCGGAGTCCGGCCGACAGCAGGGCCAGTCCGGAGGAGTAGATGTCGAGGACCGCGCCGCCGACCAGGCCCAGGACGGCCACCACGGCGAACGGGACCAGGAACCATGTGGGCAGGATCGTCGTCAGCGCGCCGATCGGGTCGGCGGCGACCGCCTTGTTGAGCGTACTGGAGGAACCGGCGAGCAGCAGGCCGAAGACCAGCAGGAGCAGCGGGGCGACGGAGGCGCCGAAGGTGGTCCAGCCGATCACGCCTCTGCCGGACGAACTCCGGGGCAGATAACGGGAGTAGTCGGCGGCGGCGTTGACCCAGCCGAGGCCGAAGCCGGTCATCATGAACACCAGCGCGCCGATGAACTCCTGGGCGGAGCCCGCCGGTACGGCGCTCACCGTGCTCCAGTGGATGTGGTCGGCGACAAGCGCGATGTAGACGATCGTGAGCACTCCGGTGACCACGGTGATGACCGTCTGGAGCCGCATGATCAGGTCGAAGCCCATGACGCCGCCCACGACGGTCAGCGCGCCGACCAGGATCAGCGCGACCACCTTGGTCTCGGTGCCGCCGCCCCAGCCGAGCCTGCTGAACACGGTCGCGGTGGCCATCGTCGCGAGGGCGGTGAGGACGGTCTCCCAGCCGACGGTGAGGACCCAGGAGATCACCGAGGGCAGCCGGTTGCCGCGCACGCCGTAGGCGGCGCGGCTCAGCACCATCGTCGGCGCGGAGCCGCGCTTGCCGGCGACCGCGATGAAGCCGCAGAGCAGGAACGAGAAGACGATCCCGATGACACCGGCGACGAGCGCCTGCCAGAAGGAGATCCCGAAGCCGAGCGCGAAGGCGCCGTAGCTCAGTCCAAGAATGGAGACATTTGCTCCGAACCATGGCCAGAACAAGGTACTTGGGGTGCCTTTGCGTTCGGCGTCGCCGATCACATCGAGGCCGTGTGTCTCGACCTGGAGCTGCCGGGACTGGGAAGTCTGGGAGGAGTCCGCCATCGTCGACCTACCTGTCTAGACGTGTTCAGTCGAGGCTAGGTGTGAGGGTGACGGGCGTCAAGGGGAGGCGTGGGCGCGTCAGTGGCAGTCGCCGTGGCGGCCGAGGGTCTCCACGGGGGTCGCTCCGGGGCGGATCCACTGCGGGACGGGACGGCTGGTCCCGCCCCAGGTGGCGTTCCCGTCGGCGTCCGAGCGCCAGTACCAGCAGGCGTCGCGGCCGGGCGGGTACCCCTCGGGGTTGTCCTGCCAGGCCTCGCCGCGGCCGTAGGGCGTCATGTCGAGCAGGGCGAGGGAGCCGTTGACGGGCTCGTTGCCGCGGCCTGTCGTGGAGTAGGTGAGGAACACGCGGTCGCCGTCGCGCAGGAAGGCGAGGATGTGGCCCATTCCGCCGCCGATCGGCGCGTCCAGGCCACGTACCGAGTACCAGGGCTCCGTGTAGCCCATGAACTCGACGTACGGAGCCACCTCGTCCCACGCGCCCGTGGTCAGGACGGCGTACGAGACGCCCCGGGCGTTGAGGTAGACGGCGTCCTTCATGTGCCAGGCCGTGGTGGTGCAGCCCTCGCACTGGCCCTGGTGGGGTGCGTGGTCGTGCCACATGTGCTGGTACACCACAAGTTCGTCGCGCCCCTCGAACAGGTCGAGGAACGGGACCGGTCCGTCGGAGCCGACGACCTCGACCTTCCCGTCGAGCTCGACCATCGGCAGCCGCCGCCGGGCCGCGGCGATCGCGTCCCCCTCACGGGTGTGCGCCTTCTCGCGGATCAGCAGTTCGTCGCGCGCCGCGTTCCAGGTGGCGATGTCCACGACGGGCGGCTTGCCGGGAAGGTCGCTGCTCGCGGTGCCGGGTGTGGTCGTCATGGGGTCCTCCGTGGTGTGTCGTTTGGGAGTCGTTCCGGGCAGCGTCGTACGACGTACTACGGCGCTCACCGGATCAGACCCCCGAGCCGACCGAAACTCATCGCGGCATCTTGCCCTGTCCGGCTGTTCCGCTCACCGGCACAGCACGCGACACGGCACCGATCCGTCAGCAGGCTGTTCCCATCGGTCGGGGCGTCACGCGTACCGCACCACGGGTGCCGCGCTTCCGCGATCTCGAAGGGGGCCGCCATGGAGTCGTCCGGGACACGTCAGGGGTACGGCGAGGCCGCCCGCGCTCCCCGCGGAGGCCGCGCCCGCGCCCACGACACGTTGGCCCTGCTGAGCGCGGAGTTCGACGAGGGGCACGACGTGTGGCGCTCGGCCATGGGCACGGTGTGTGTGGCCGGGCCGGAGTCCGCCCGGGCGGTGCTCGGCAACCGGGACGCGGCCGTCGTCGAGGCCTCCGACTTCTACAAGACCCGGCACGGGGACTTCGGGCCCCGTGCGGCGCAGATCCGGATCGGGCGCTCGGCCCGTTCCCTGATACGCCGTCACCTGGACGCTCGGCGCTTGGAGTTGGCAGGTCTGGTCGCCGAAATGCTCGCCCCCAGCGCCGTCTGGCCCGACGCCGGGAACCTGCTCGTCCTCCGCCACCTGCGAGACGTCCTGCTGCACCGGGACGCGCCGCCCCAACTGCACGTCACCGTCGAGCAGATCGTGCGCCGAGCGGTTTTGGCGGGCGCGCGGCGTCGGCACTCGCCGCCGTCCCGACTGCTCTTCCGGCGGCGGGCGTTGAGCGTGCTGCACGCCGAAGTACGTGCCCGGCAGCGGGAGTTGGCCCGCTGCCCCGATCCACGCGACCTGCTGGACGTCGTCGTGGACGAGAGCGAACCCGGGGCGGACCCGAAGGACCTCGCCGAGGTCTATCTCTCCTTCCTGTTCGCCACCGTCGGCTCGGTCGGCTTCGCGCTCGGCTGGTCGGTGTATCTGCTCGGCACTCACCCCGACTCCCTTGCCGCGGAACCGAGTTGGACGGTGCGGGAGGCGCTGCGGCTGTGGCCGGTGGCGTGGTTGTTCGCGCGGACGCCGAGCCATGCGCAGACGCTCGGCGGGGCGGAGGTGACCCCGCGCGACCTCCTCGCCGTCTGCACCTATCTGGTGCACCGGCATCCCGGGTACTGGGAGCGGCCGGACGAGTTCGTGCCGGAGCGCTGGGCGGGGACGGTGCCGGAGGCGGCGTATCTGCCGTTCGGGTACGGGCCGCACACCTGCGCCGGGGCGACCGTCACCATGCGGCTCCTCGAAGACCTCGTCCAACTCCTCACCCGTGACTGGCGGTTGTCGGTCACCCAGGACGGCGCCGGGCCTCAGGTGGGCCCGGCCCTCGCTCCACCGCGTTTCACCGCGGTGCTGAGCGCCCGCACCGACTGTCCCGGAGGGAGGTGAACGCGCATGCACGCCCTGTACCTCAAGGCGAAGTCCGTCCTCAACATCCGAGGCTCGTACGGACAGTTCTGGTACCTGTATCACCACATCTGACCGGCCCGGCGCGGGGAACCACCGAGCGGCCGGCTCCCCGCGCCCCACGAGGGGACGCTCATCATGACCACCCCGCAGCACCCCGAGGACTTCCTGCACTCCATCCGCACGCGCAGCGCCGCCGAGGACGGGATCTTCTGGGTCGACGACACCCGGCTCGGTGTGTTCGAGCCGGAGGCGGCGCGCCGGGTCAGCGCCACGAACTGGCGCCGGTTCGTCCTGCACGACCGGCTGATCGACATGCTGCTGCGGCGGCGCAGTCCCGAGGTGCGGTGGAGCCAAATCCGTTCCGCCTGGCTCACCCAACTGCACACGCTGGCCACGGCGGAGCAGCACGGCGCTCTGATCGACCGCATGGAGCGGATCATCGACGAGCGGCTCGGCGAGGACGTCGACCTGGTGATGCTCACCCAGGACGTGGCGCTGCGGTCCATGCTGCCGGTCGCGCTGTCCGGTCTCACCTCCGGCGAGGCCCAACTGGTCCGCCGTGACCTGGAGATGAAGCTGCTGCGGCTCGTCTCGCCCGAGCCTGCCGGGATTTGGCATCATCTGCGGTTCATCGTCGTACAGCTGCGGTCCGGGCTCGTGGTGCGCCGGGTGCTGCGACAGCGCGCGCACGGGAAGCGGAAGCGCGAGCTGGATCTCGCCGATCCGTTCGTCGACCTGTTGCCCCAACTCGGCATGGACCGCGCGCTGGACGTGGTGACCACCGTCCTCACCGCGATCGGCGGCCCGCCCGGCACCGCCGCCGCGAGTCTGCTGTACGAGTTCGTCCGGCATCCCGAGTGGCAGGAGCGACTCGCCGAAGAACTGGGCGCCGTGGACCCGGTGGCGTTCCGTACGGCTCCGACGCACGCGGCTCCGGTGACGCACCGGTTCGTGAAGGAGGTGCTGCGGCTGTGGAGCCCGCCGCTGCTGCTGGTCCGGCGCAACCAGTTCCCCTTCGACTTCGGCAAGACCCGGCTGGAGCCCGGTGATTGGTATCTGCTGAGCCCTCATCTCATCCACCGTGACGAGCGGGTGTGGAAGCGGCCGGACGTCTTCGACCCGGACCGTTTCCTGCCGGGCGCGCCGCACGGTCCGGCCGACCGTACCTGTTATGTGCCGTTCGGCTGGGCGCCCAAGAAGTGCGTCGGCGCCAATATCGGGACCGTCCAACTGATGGGCCTGTGCCATCTGTTGTGCACCCGGTACCGGTTGACCGTCGACCACCCCGAGAAGCTCACGATGGCGCTCCGCTTCGCGCCGGTCCCGGAGGACTTCCGCGGGCGTCTCACGCTGCGGTAGCGAAACCTCCTGGGCGTCCGCTCGTTGAGGGTGCGTCTCGGAACTCCCGCGAAATTGTCCGTGATCCGTAACAGGCGCATCCTCCCCCGCCTTTACGCCGTCCTGACGAGTGCACGGAGTCGATCAAACAGGACAAGGGCAGGGCTGACATGGCACGGCACGGTGGGCGGGGTTGGTACGGGCGGGTCCTCGCGGCGGCGGTCGGGGTGACCGCGGTGGCGGCGGCGACGTCGGTGTGGACCGCGCAGGCCGGTGTCGTCGACAGGCAGGGTGCCGGGGCCTCGCGTCCCTCCGCCGGGAGTTCGGGTCCCGCCCGGATCACCACCGTGTCCGAGGAGATCGTGCACGCCTCCGACAAGGGCGCCCACGCCGTCAACATCACGATCGACGACGGGCCGGACCCGACCTGGACACCGCAGGTGCTCCACGTGCTCAAGGAGTACGGGGTGAAGGCCACGTTCTGCATGATCGGCCCCGAGGCCGAGGCCCACCCCGACCTGGTCAAGGCGGTCGTGGCGGCCGGGCACCGGCTGTGCGACCACACGGTCTCGCACGACACCACGATGGACAAGAAGTCCGAGGCCTACCAGTCACAGGAGATCCTGAACGCCGCGAGCATGATCACCAAGGCGTCGGGGGGCGTACGACCGGAGTACTACCGCGCGCCGGGCGGCGCCTTCACGCCGTACAGCCGGCACCTCGCCGCCTCGCAGGGGATGCGCCCGCTGGGCTGGAACGTCGACTCCAAGGACTTCGAACTCCCGGGCACGGACGCCATCATCGCCACCGTCAAGTCCGAACTGTCCAATGGGCCGACGATCCTGTTCCACGACGCCGGCGGCGACCGCTCCGAGACCGTGGCCGCGCTGCGCGAGATCCTGCCGTGGCTGAAGCAGCAGGGTTATTCGTTCGGATTCCCGGTGCGCTGAACAGCGGCGTGCCGAACAGTGCGCCGAATTGGCATGCGCTGTTTTTCAGGTGACGAATATGTGTGGGAAATGTGGTAACGGCCCGCGAGGTGGCGGTATTTAACCGTGTCAGTGCCGATTCGCGCTGTCGGCGCCTCACAGCGAAGGCTTGCGGCGATTTCAGGCGTGCAGTAACTACGTGACACATGAACCTGTTCAACCGTGCTGCGCCCCTCCGCCGCTCGGCACCCCCCGCCGCCCCGAAACGCCCCGCCGCCCCACCGGCGTTCACCTCCTCCGGCCTGCCCGATCCCGCCCTGGCGGAGCTGACCGGCGAGTGGATGATCGACCCCGCGCACAGCCGGATCGGCTTCTCCGTCCGGCACGCGATGGTGACGACCGTGCGCGGGTCTTTCGCCGAATACAAAAGCCGGCTCTACTTCGACGGCCGCAACCCCGCCCGTTCGCAAGCCGAGATCGTGGTGTCCACCGGAAGCGTCGACACCGGCGTGGAACAACGCGACGCCCACTTGGTCGGCCGTGACTTCCTGGACACCGCGACCTTCCCGCGGATGCGCTTCGCCAGTACCGCGGTGCAAATGGCGGGCAACGATGTCTACCGCATGCTCGGCGATCTCACCATCAAGGACGTCACCCGGCCCGTCGTCCTGGAACTCACCTATATCGGCCATGTCACCGACCCGTTCGCCGTCGAGCGCGTCGGCTTCGACGGCACCACCACCATCGACCGTTCCGACTGGGGTCTGACCTACAACTCCCGGCTGGCCGAGGGCGGTGCGATGGTGAGCGAGAAGGTGCGGCTCCAGTTCGACATCGCGGCGATCCGGACGATGCCGGCCGCCTGACAAAACGTTTGCTCGCCCGGACGCCGTGCCGCTGCGCGCCGGGCGAGTCATGTGTTCGCAGTCGTTCCTGGTCGCTTCCAGTCGTCTCTTGTCGATTCGGTTGTCTCTTGTCGTTTCCGGTCCTGCGGTCTCCCTACCGGGTGACGAGACGTCCGCCGACGATCGTGTGGAGCGGGTTCAGGTCGCGCAGGGCGTCGCTCGGGCAGTCGGCGGGGTCCCGGTCCCAGACGGTGAGGTCGGCGAGGCGACCCGGGGCGAGGGTGCCGCGCAGATCCTGATCGCCGCACAGGCGGGCCGCGTTGACGGTGTGCAGGGTGAGCGCCTCGTCGTAGGTGATGGCGTGCTCGGGGCCCTTGACGCCGACGACGGTCTGGCGGGTGGTCATGCCGTAGACGGAGCGCATCGCGCCGAACTGGCCGACGGGGAAGTCCGATCCGGCGCTGACCTCGGCGCCCAGGTCGATCCAGCCGCGGGCCGGGAAGAGCCGGGCGACGCGTTCCGGACCCCAGAAGCCCTCCTCCACCTCGGCGGTGTCGTGCAGCAGGGGCTGCTGGATGGTGACGGGGATGCCCAACTCGACGGCGCGGGCCCGCTGTTCGGGACCGGCGAGACCGCCGTGCTCCATCACCAGCGTGCCGGCGGGCAGGCCGGGGTTGCGGGCGAGGACGCGCGCGTAGACGTCGAGGAGGGTGCGGACCGCGCGGTCGCCGTAGGCGTGGGTGCCGACGCGCCAGCCGCGCCGGACCACGGCCTCGACGGCCTCGACCATGGCGTCGGGCTCCCAGATCAGCGTCCCGGAGAAGGCGTGGTCGCAGGCGTACGGCTCCTCGGTGGCGCCGGCTTCGAGGCCGCCGTCGAGCCCGAACTTCACGCCCCACACCCGCAGCCACGGGTCGGAGCCGTCACGCCAGTCCTCCATGACGTCGAGCAGGTCCTCCACCTGGGCCGCGCTGGTCATGCCGAGCGCCGAAATCAGGGCGCGGACACGGATGTTGAGGGCGCCGGCCTCGTGGGCGGCCAGGAGGACGGCGTAGTCCTCGGGGGTGACCGCGCAGTCCCGGACGGTACCGATTCCGGTGGCGGCGTACTGCGCGGACGCCAGGCGCAGCCCGTCGATGCGCTGGGCACGGTCCGGCGCCGGGACCAGGCGGTCCACCAGGCCCAGCGCGTTGTCCACCAGCCGCCCGTTGAGCCGACCCTCGGCGTCGCGGCCGATGACGCCGCCCGGCGGTACGGGGGTGTCCTCGGTGATGCCCGCCAGGCGCAGCGCGTAGCTGTTGACGATGTCGTTGTGGCCGCCGCGCTTGACGAGGACGGGGTGCCGGTCGGTGGCCTGGTCGAGTTCGGCGGCGGTGGGCATCCGGCGCTCGGCGAGGTTGAGTTCCTGCCAGTTGGTGGTGGTGCGGATCCACTCGCCCTCGGGGGTCACCTTCGCCCGTTGCCGGATCAGGTCCAGGAACTCGGGGATGTCGTGGGCCTGGTGGACGGGCACGTCGTGCGCGCCGAGTGCCGCGTAGATGAGGTGGGTGTGCGTGTCGTCGAACGTGGGCAGCACGGTGGCGCCCGGCAGGTCGTGGACTGTCGTGCGCTCGCTCAGGAGGTGGTCGAGTCCGTTCGGGTCGGGCGAGAGGGCCACGACGCGGTCGCCCCGCACGGCCAGCGCCCGCTGCGGCGCCTGGCCGGGCACCCGTGTGTGGATCGCGTTCGCCCGGATCACCAGATCCGCTCCGTGATCAGTCATCGTTCTCTCCCACTTCTTCGCGACATCCGCTGACCAGGCTTTTGTACGGCCGGACTGCTGGTTCGCGCATATTTGGCGACTTCATGCGCAGGAAATACGTCACTGCTGGGATCTGTATAGAGATTGTGCGCCAAACGATCAGCGAGGTGAACCACCGGATCACGGCCGCAGCTCCTTCGTCGACCGGCGACACACCGACCGTCATTGACAAGCCGATTCCGTACCGGTTGTCATGAACACATGCCGAAATATCCGGGGCCCCGACGCGACCCGTCCCTGGACTCACCATGGAAGTACGGTCATTGACCGGGCGCCGCGAGCTGCTCGACACCGCCCGGGCCGAGTTGACGAACCGTCACGGAGTGCTTCTCCACGGCCCCGCGGGGATCGGCAAGTCCGTGCAGGTGGCCGCCCTGGTGGCGACCTCGGCCGCTCAAGTCCAGCCGCTCGGAGCGGTGTTGCACTGCTCCCCCGCCGAGGAGGACACCCGGCTCCCGTTCGCGGGTCTCGTCGACCTGTTCGCACGGGTGCCGGAAAGCTGCCTGGCGGCCTTGGCGCCTGAGCCCCAAGTGGCCTTGCGGGCAGCCCTGTTGCGCGGCGAGACACCGGACGGCGACCGGGACCGGCTCGCGATCCGCGTCGCCGTTCTCGACGTGCTGCGCACCCTCGCCGCGACCGGCCCCGTGCTGCTGGTCCTCGACGGTCTCCAGTGGCTCGACGAACCGACCGCCGAGGTGCTCGCCTTCGCCGTACGACGTGTCGAGGGCCTCGACGTACAGGTGATCGGCGCCGAGCGGGTGGCCGAGGGCGAGCAGCCCGAGCGGCCGCACTGCTGCCCGCCCGGCACCCTCGAACTGCCCGTGCCACCCCTGACGGACGACGAGGTGACACAACTCCTCCCCACCGACCTACCACCGGCGGTGCTGCGGGCCGTCCAGGACACCGCCGCCGGAAACCCTTGGTACGCACGAGAATTGGGGCGGGCGGCCCCGCGCGACGGAGCGGCCGTCGGTCTCGGCCGGACACTTCCCGTACCCCGACGCCTGCGCACCCTGCTCCTGGAACAGGTGCGCACGCTGCCCGATTCCGTGCGCCGCACCCTCCTCGTCGCGAGCGCCGCCGCCCGCCCCACACTCACGCTGCTGCGCGCGGCCGGACTCCACGACCCCGCCGCCGACCTCGCGGAGGCGGAGCGGCTCGGGGTCGCGACGGCCGATGCCGAGGGGACCGTACGCTTCCGGCATCCGCTGATCCGGGCCGCCGTGTACGCCGATGCTCCGGAGCACGACCGCCGGGAGGCGCACGCGCTGCTGGCCCGCCCGATCACCGAACCCGTGGAGCAGGCACGGCACTTGGCGCTCGCCCACCCGTACGAGGACGAGGCCACCGCCCGCACGCTGATGTACGCGGCCGAGTACGCCCGTCGGGACGGCGCGCCCGACGCCGCCTTCGAGTTGGCGGGGCTAGCGGCCCTGCGCACTCCCGGCGACCGTCCGGTGGAGCGTGCCGACCGGCTGTTGGCGGCGGCCGAATACGCCTGTGACGCCGGGCAGTTGGAGGAAGCGGGGCAGGCGGCCGAGACCGTGCTCGCCGGGTCGGGCTCCGCACGGCAGCGGGTGCGGGCACGGCTGGTCCTGCTGCGCAACGCCGGGCAGGCGTTGAAGGGGGCGCATGCCCTGATCGAGGAGGGGCTCCGGGACGCCGACGGCAATCCTGAGGCCGAGGCGTGGTTGCACCATTGGGCCGCCGTACGGGGCCTGCTGTGCGGGGAGTTGGAGGACGCGGCCCGGCATGCCCGGCAGGCGGCCCGGCAGGCGGCCCTGGTCGGTGACACGGAGACCCGGATCGGGGCGCTCGCCACGCTCGCCCGGGTGCGTTCGCTGGGCGGCGAACCGGTCGCCGCCGACGTCGCGTTGGAGGAGGCGCTCGCGCTGGCCGGCGGCGCCGGCGCGGGACCGGAGAGCTGGGGGCTGATCCGGATGCGGGCGATCCTCGCCCTGGACTCCGACAAGGTCACCGAGGCCCGGGAGCGGGTCACCGAACTCCTCGCGGAGATCGGGGAGTTCGCCGGGGTCGAGGAGGTCATGGCGACCCTGGTCGCGCTCACCCGTATCCAAGTACGCGCCGGGCACTGCCGGGAGGCCCTGGACACCGCCGCCCGCTGCACACGTGCCGTGGCCGAGACCGGCGTACAGGCCGCTCCGGCGCTCTACGCGGCGGCGCTCGCGGCGACCGCGGGCGGGACCGCCGACGAGGCGCGGCGGCTCGCCGGGCAGGCGGTGCGGGCCTCGGAGGCGGACGGCGACCGGCTGTTCCTGCTACGCGCGTTGGCGGTGCTGGGGCAGGCCGAGTTGCTCGCCGGTGACCCGCGTGGGGCCGCCGCCGCGGTCGAGGCGCTGCAACGCGTCAAGGAACTCGGCGCGGCCATGTCCGCCGCCGATCCGCCCCTGCTGCACTGGTACAGCGACCTGGCCGAGGCCCTGGTCGTGCTGGGCGAGACGGACGCGGCCGGGGCAGTGATCGACGAGGCCCGGAAGCGGGTGTCCGCCGACGCGCCCGGCAGCGTACTGGCGGCGCTGGAACGGGCGGAGGGGCTGCGCGAGGCGGGGCTCGGCCGGGCGAAGGAAGGGGCGGTGCGACTGCGGGCCGCCGTGGACCTGTTGCGTCAAGTCCCGTTGCCCGTGGACCTGGTGCGCACGCTGATCGCGCTCGGTGCGGTCGAGCGCCGGGCCCGGCACCGGAACGCGGCACGGACCGCGCTCGGCGAGGCGTGGGAGACGGCGACGCGGATCGGTGCCGTTCCGCTGGCGGCGCGGGCCGGGGACGAGTTGGCCCGGCTGGAGGCGGGTGACCGGGACGGTGAGGGCCGTCCCGAACTCACGCCCACGGAGGCGCGGGTGGCCGAACTGGTCGGCGGCGGGGCCACCAACCGGGAGGTCGCCGCGGAGCTGTTCATCAGCGTGAAGACGGTCGAGGGCACCCTGTCGCGGGTCTACCGCAAGGTCGGGGTCCGCTCGCGCACCGCGCTCGCCCACGCCATGGCGGTCGCCGTCATCGCGTCCGGCGCGGCCACCGTGAGCGTCGGCGACGACGACCAACAGCAGCTCACGACACCGGCGGTGACGATCAGTCAGCCCGGCCGGGTCCGTACCTCCCGGACGCTCGACAACCGCCGCTGACCTGTCATCCGCGGTTCACGTGACATCCGCAGTTAACACACAACGCAAGGGTTCCCCCGCTTATGCGGGTGGGGTCGATGTTCCTACGGTGAAGCCGTTCCGCTTCCGGGACAGCAACCCCCCACTCCTCGGAGGACCTCAGTGACGTCACGACTGAAACTGGTCGGTCTGGTCGCCGTACCGGCACTGCTCGCCGCCGCCGTCCCCAGCGCCTACGCCGCCGCCCAGCCGCACACAACTCGCGCCGCCATCGCGGGAGATGTCCTCAAGGGCCTGAACCACGACGCGGCCCGCACCGGCGCCGTCTCCGCCGCCAAACACATATCCGTGGCCATCAGCCTGACCCCGAGAAACAACAAGGGCCTCGACACCTTCATCTCGAACGTCAGTAATCCGCGGTCGAGTTCCTACGGCCACTATCTGACGAAGGCTCAGTTCGCGGCCCGGTTCGGCAGGACCGACGCCGAGGTGAAGCAGGTCAAGGAGTACCTGCGCGCCCAGGGTCTCACCGTCGGCAAGGTCCACTCGGGGAACCTGCTGGTCGATGCCAGCGGCACGGCTGCCCAGTTGGAGAAGGCGTTCGGCACCAAGCTGTCGACGTGGAAGGACGCCAAGTCGGGCCGCGCGTTCTACGCCAACGAGACCGCGCCGACCCTGCCGACCGGCATCGCCGGCCTGGTCAGCGACGTCACCGGCCTCAACAACCGCGCCCAGCTGCACCACCAGGCCACCGACACCGTCGCCCCGCGCAACGGTCCCGGCGGCGGCTACACCCCGGCGCAGCTCAAGGGCGGCTACAACGTCTCCGGTACGTACACCGGCAGCGGCCAGAAGATCGCGCTGCTGGAGTTCGACGGCTTCGCGCAGTCCAACATCACCAAGTACGACACCAACTACAGCCTGGGCTCCCCCACTCCGACCGTCTCGAAGGTGGACGGCGGTTCCGGCGCGCTCGGTGACGGACAGGTCGAGGTCGAGCTGGACATCGAGGTCCTGCACGCCATCGCCCCGAAGGCGAACGTCACCGTCTTCGAGGGCCCCAACTCCGACGCCGGCGAGGTCGACACCTACCAGGCCATCGTCGACAGCGGCATCCCGACCACCTCGATCAGCTGGGGCGCGTCCGAGAGCCAGCGCACCACCTCCAACATCAACGCCGTGGACGCCGTGTTCAAGGCGGGCGCGGCCGAGGGCCTCGGCTTCTACGCCGCGTCGGGTGACGACGGTTCGGACGACGCGGGCGACGGCACGACCACGGTCGACTACCCGGCCTCCGACCCGTACGTCACCGGCGTCGGCGGCACCAAGCTGACCGTCACCTCCGCCAACGCGTTCAGCAAGGAGGTGGCCTGGTCCGGCGGTGGCGGCGGCAAGTCCTCCGTCTTCAAGATCCCGAGCTGGCAGACCGCCGTCCAGAAGAGCGCCGGTGGCGGCTACCGCCAGGTCCCGGACGTCTCGGCGCACGCCAACCCGAGCCCCGGTGTCTCGATCTACTCGCAGGGCACCTGGACCTCGGTCGGCGGCACCAGCGCCGCCGCGCCCGAGTGGGCGGCCTTCGGCGCGCTCTACAACCAGCAGGCCGCGGCGTCCGGCAAGGCCAACCTCGGCTTCGCCAACCCCGCGCTCTACACGGCGAGCGGCACCGGCTTCCACGACATCACCAGTGGCAGCAACGGCGCGTACTCCGCCGCCACGGGCTGGGACTTCACCACCGGC
Organism: Streptomyces sp. NBC_01288; assembly: GCF_035982055.1. Classification (NCBI taxonomy): domain Bacteria; kingdom Bacillati; phylum Actinomycetota; class Actinomycetes; order Kitasatosporales; family Streptomycetaceae; genus Streptomyces; species Streptomyces sp. NBC_01288. The sequence continues at coordinate 9,454,290 of NZ_CP108427.1, read as the reverse complement.
TGGGGCTCGTACAACGCGGCGACCCTGGCGACGAAGCTGCTCGGCTGATCCACGAAGGCTGACTCACGAAGCCTGACGCACGACTGATGTGAAGCGCGGGCCGGGAATCGCTCCCGGCCCGCGCTTCGTCTCACCTGACCTTCGCTTCACCTGAACTTCGTCTCACCTGAACTTGGCTTTGCCGGGGCCCTCTTCGACGAAGCTCCGCATCCCGCGCTCACGGTCCTCGGTCGCGAACAGCCCCGCGAACCAAGTCCGTTCAACGGCCAGCCCGGTCTCGATATCCGTCTCCAACCCGGTGTCGATCGCTTCCTTCGCGGCGCGGAGTGCGATCGCCGGTCCCTGCGCGAGCTTCGCCGCCCACGCGTGCGCCTCGGTGTACACGTCGGCGGCGGGGGCGAGTCGATCGACGAGCCCGAGTGCGAGCGCCTCATCGGCCTTGACCATCCGCCCCGTGAAGATCAGGTCCTTCGCCTTCGAGGGACCGATCAGCCGCGCAAGCCGCTGCGTGCCACCCGCCCCCGGAATCAACCCGAGCAGAATCTCCGGCTGCCCCAACTTCGCGTTGTCGGCGGCGATACGGAAGTCGGCGCACAACGCCAACTCGCACCCCCCGCCCAGCGCATAGCCCGTGATCGCCGCGACCACCGGCTTCGGAATGCGGGCCACCGCCGTGAACGACTCCTGCAACGCCCGCGACCGTACGACCATCGCCGCATGGTCCATCCGCTGCATCTCCTTGATGTCCGCACCCGCCGCGAACACCTTCTCCCCGCCGTAGACCACCACGGCCCGCACATCGTCGCGACGCGAAGCCTCCTCGGCGAGTGCGCGCAGGCCGTCCTGGGTGGCGGCGTCCAGGGCGTTCATCGGCGGCCGGTCGAGGCGGATCGTGCCGACGCCGTCAGCGACTTCGAAGTGAAGTGTCATGGCAGGCCTCAGCTGTCGTAGTCGACGGCGAGGGTGTCGGACACGGGGAAGGTCTGGCAGGTGAGGACGTAACCGGCGTCGACCTCGGCGGGTTCGAGGGCGTAGTTGCGCCGCATGTCCGCCGTGCCGTCGGTGACCAGCGCGCGGCAGGTGCCGCAGACTCCGCCCTTGCAGGCGAAGGGCAGGTCGGGGCGGGTCTTCTGGGCGCCGTCGAGGATCGAAATGTCCTTGTGCAGGGCGGAGTTGGTGGTGCGGCCGTCGAGCGTGATGCTCACCTGGCTGACGGGGCCGTCGTAGGCCTTGTCGATGTGCTCGTTGGTCCGCACGGGCTCGTCGTCGGCGTAGAACAGCTCCTGGTGGACGCGTTCGACGGGGACGCCGAGTCCGGCGAGGACCTGCTGGGCGTCGCGGACCATGCCGTGCGGGCCGCACAGCCACCAGTGATCGGCGGTCTCCACGTCCACGAGGGCGTCGACGAGCGTGCTGAGCCGGTCGGCGTCGAGTCGGCCGGAGAGGATCTCCGCCTCACGCGGTTCGCGGGACAGGATGTGCGCCAGCTGGAAACGGCCGGGGTACAGGTCCTTCAGATCGGCCAGGTCGTCGGCGAACATCACGGTGTCGCTGCGCCGGTTGCCGTAGAAGAGCGTGACGCGGGAGCGGGTGTCGGCGGCGAGGACGGATTCCGCGATGGACAGCATCGGGGTGATGCCGGAGCCGGCGGCGATCAGGACGTGGTGGCCGGGGCTGGTCAGGTCGGGGGTGAAGGCACCGGTGGGGGCCATCACCTCGACGGTGTCGCCGGGCCGTACGTCGTTGACCAGCCAGGACGAGAACAGGCCGCCGGGGACGACCCGCACGCCGATCCGGGGCCGCGCGCCCGCCGGGGAGCAGATGGAGTACGAGCGCCGCTCGTCCCGTCCCTCGACCTCACGCCGCAACGTGAGCGACTGACCGGGCCGGTACGCGAACTCCTCGGCGAGGTCCCCGGGGATCTCGAAACTGATGGCGGCGGCGTCCTCGCACAGCGACTCGACGGCGGCGACCCGCAGAGCATGAAAGGCCGGGCGCCGACGCGCCGGGCGGGCGGGGGTGGTGGGGGCCGGGGCGGTCACTGGTCCACCGTCCTTTCCGCGAGCAGGCGTTGGGGGCTCGCCATCAGATCTCCTTGACGTACTCGAACGGCTCGCGGCAGGCGCGGCACCGCCACAGGGCTTTGCAGGAGGTCGCGGCGAAGTGCGAGGTCTCCTCCGTGTCCGTCGCCCCGCAGCGGGGGCAGGGCACCGTGCGGCGGGTCGGTGACAGGGTGAGCTTGATCGGGCCGCGGGGGGCGGCGCCCGGTGGGGCGATGCCGTGTTCGGCCAGCTTGCGGCGGCCGACCGGCGTGATCCAGTCGGTGGTCCAGGGCGGGTTGAGAACCGTGCGGATCTCCACGCGCGCGTACCCGGCGTCCCGCAGCCGCGCGGCCACCTCGGCGCGCATCTCGGCCATCGCCGGGCAACCGGAGTAGGTGGGTGTCAGGCTCGCGACGACCGTGCCGTCCTCGGTCACCTCGACCTCGCGCAGTACGCCGAGGTCGGCGAGCGTGAGCATGGGCATCTCGGGGTCGGTCACCTGCGCGGCGACGTTCCGGGCGCGCCGTGCGTCGAGCAGGGTGGTCACCATGTCGCCTCCGGGTGGGCGCGGGCCACGCTCTGGAGTTCGGCCAGCAGCGGGGCCAGGTGGTCGGTGTGGTCGCCGTCGCGGCCGTGGCCGGGGACCTGCGTCGCCTCGGGGAGCACGAGGCCGGCGGCGTCGGTGACCTGGCGGAGTACGGCCAGCAACTCGGTCCTCAACTCGCCGTCCCCCGCGAAGAGTTCGTCCACGTACGGGGCGATGCCGGCGAACGCGTCGCGCATCCGCCGCTGCGACTCCTCCGTGCCGTCGCCCAGCCGGACGACCCACTCGGCGGCGTACTGGCGGTGGTACGCGAGTTCCTTGACGCCCTTGGCGGCGATGGCGGCGAGCACCGGGTCCGATGTCGTGGTGGCGAGCCGCTCGAAGAGGGCCAGCCGCCAGGAGGACAGCACCAGCAGCCTGGTGATGGAGAACGCGAAGTCTCCGTTGGGGAGTTCGGCCAGCCGTACGTTGCGGAAGGCGTCCGCGTCGCGGAAGTAGGCATACGCGTCCTCGTCGCGCCCGGAGCCGTCGACCTGACCGGCACGCGCGTAGAGCAGGCGGGTCTGGCCGAGCAGGTCGAGCCCGATGTTGGCCAGGGCCACCTCCTCCTCCAACTCGGGGGCGGCGGTGCACCATTGGGCCAGCCGCTGGGCACTCACCAGCGCGTCGTCGCCAAGTGCCAGGCAGAACGCGGCCAGTTGAGCGGAGTCCGTCCCCTCCGGCACGGTCTCGTCGACGCCGTGCAGCGGGTCCTCGAAACCGGTGCCGAAGGCCCAGCGGGCGTCGCTGTCGTCGTGCCCCTCGGCCAGGGACAGATAGACGTGGTCGTCACTCATTCCCTGCTCCTAGATGTGGGGGACGTCTTCGGGGATGTCGTAGAACGTCGGGTGGCGGTAGACCTTGTCGGCGCTCGGCGCGAAGAACGGGTCCTTCTCGTCGCGGGTCGAGGCGGCGATGTGCTCCGAGCGCACCACCCAGATGGACACGCCCTCGTTGCGCCGCGTGTACAGGTCGCGGGCGTGGGTGAGCGCCATGGCGTCGTCGGCGGCGTGCAGCGAGCCGACGTGGACGTGGTTCAGGCCGCGCTTGCCCCGGACGAACACCTCGTACAGGGGCCAGTCCTGCGTCATGCGGCCGCTCCTTCGGTTTTCTGCGTACGGACGGATTCCTGTGTACGAGCCGCCTGCTTGGCCGCGTGGGCCGTGGCCGCCTCCCGGACCCAGGCGCCCTCCTCGTGGGCGGCGCGGCGGCGGGAGACCCGCTCGGCGTTGCACGGTCCGTCGCCGCTGATCACGCGCTGCAACTCGGACCAGTCCGGGGTGCCGAAGTCATGGTGACCGCGCTCCTCGTTCCAGCTCAACTCCGGGTCGGGCAGGGTGACTCCGAGCTTCTCCGCCTGCGGCACCGTCATATCGACGAAGCGCTGACGCAGTTCGTCGTTGCTGTGCCGCTTGATCTTCCAGGCCATGGAGCGCGCCGAGTTGGGCGAGTCGTCGTCGGGCGGGCCGAACATCATCAGCGACGGCCACCACCAACGGTCCACGGCGTCCTGGACCATGGCCCGCTGACCGTCCGTGCCGCGCATCATGGTCAACAGCAGCTCATAGCCCTGACGCTGGTGGAAGGACTCCTCCTTGCACACCCGCACCATGGCCCGCGCATACGGCCCGTACGAACAGCGGCACAACGGCACCTGGTTGCAGATGGCCGCGCCGTCCACGAACCAGCCGATCACACCGACGTCGGCGAAGGTCGGCGTCGGGTAGTTGAAGATCGACGAGTACTTCTGCCGGCCCTCGATCAGCGCCTCGGTCAGCTCCGCGCGGTCCGCGCCCAGGGTCTCGGCGGCCGAGTAGAGATACAGTCCGTGTCCGGCCTCGTCCTGCACCTTCGCGAAGAGGATCGCCTTGCGGCGCAGGGAGGGCGCGCGGGTGATCCAGTCGCCCTCCGGCTGCATCCCGATGATCTCGGAGTGCGCGTGCTGCGCGATCTGCCGGATCAGGGTCCTGCGATAGCCGTCGGGCATCCAGTCGCGGGGCTCGATCCGCTGGTCCTTCGCGATCGTGGCATCGAACTGCTCCGAGAGCCGCGCTTCGTCCCAGCCGGCGGCTGACGCCTCCGTGCCTGTGCTGGTCATCGACACACCAACTTCCCTACCGACCATTCGTTCGGTACCTAGTCTGATGGGTTTCCCCCGGCGAGGCAAGACCTGCCGCGTGAATGCCTGGTCACCAGCCCTCTCACCGGCCCTCGAACGACGGCTCCGCCCGCGCCAGAAACGCCTCTACGGCGGCCCGGTGGTCCCGCGTCGCGCCGAGCCGCTCCTGCGCCGCCGCCTCCCGCTCCAGCACGGCGGCGAGACCCGCGCCGGGCGCGTCCCGCAGCAGCGCCTTGACCTCCGCGTACGCGACAGTGGGCCCGGCGGCCAGCCGCGTGGCCAGGGCCAGCCCCTCCGCCGTAGCGCCACCGTCCGGTACGACCCGGTGCACCAGCCCCCACCGCAGCGCGTCCTCCGCGCCGAAACGATCCCCGAGCAGCATCAGCGCGGCGGCCCGCGACGGACCCACCGCCTGCGCCAGCGAGCCGCTCAGCCCGCTGTCGGCGGCCAGCCCGATCCCGGTGAACGCGGCAGCGAACCGTGCCCCCTCCGCCGCGACCCGCACATCCGCGCAGAGCGCCAGCCCGAGCCCGGCCCCGACACACGCGCCCTCGACGGCCACGACCACCGGCTGGGTCAGCGCGTGCAGCGCCTCCACCAGGGGGTTGTACTCGTCCCGCACACAGGCGAAGGCCGACTCGGGCCCGTTCTCCAACGCCCGAGCGTGCTCCTTGAGGTCCTGCCCCACGCAGAAGTGCTTGCCCCGCGCGGTGAGCAGCACGGCACGGACCGCCGTCCCATCGCTGCCCACCTGTCGTACGGCGGCCAGCAACTCACCCCGGAGCGGAGCGTCGAGCGCGGACCGGCGCAGCTCGATGGTGGCGACACCGGCGTCCAGGCGATAGCCGACGCCGTCCGCCGATTCGCTCACTTCCACTCGTAGAACCCCTGTCCCGTCTTGCGTCCCAGCTCACCGCGGGCAACCTTGTCGCGAAGCAGCTGCGGCGGGGCGAAGCGCTCGCCGAGGGTGGAGTGCAGGTACTCGGCGATGGCCAGACGTACGTCGAGACCGACCAGGTCGGTGAGGCGCAGCGGTCCCATGGGGTGTTTGTAGCCGAGGCTCATCGCGTCGTCGATCGCCTCCGGCTCGGCGACGCCCTCCTCGACCATCCGGATCGCCTCCAGACCGAGCGCGAGTCCCAGGCGACTGCTGGCGAAGCCGGGCGAGTCCTTGACGGTGACGTCCTTCTTACCGAGGGCGTGCGTCCAGTCGAGGGCGGCGCTGACGACAGCCGCCTCGGTGTGCGGCGCGACGACGATCTCTACGAGCGCCGATGCAGGCACCGGGTTGAAGAAGTGCATGCCGAGGAAGCGGCCAGGCCGGGTGAGCACAGCGGCGAGTTCGGTGACGGACAGAGAGCTGGTGTTGGTGGCCAGCACGGTCGTCTCGCCCACCGCCCGCTCGGCGGCCGCGAGCACGCCAGCCTTGAGCCCGGCGTCCTCGGGGACGGCCTCGACGACCAGATCGGCGTCGGCGGGCAGCCCTTCCACCGATCCCGCCATGGTGACGCGAGCGAGTACCTGCTCGGCGGGCTCGCTGAGCAGGCCCCGCTCGGCGGCCCTCTTCAGCCCGGTGGCGACCCGGTCCAGCGCGGCGGCCGAGGCGGCCTCGCCGCTCTCCACGACGGTCACGGACGAACCGGCGGCCGCGAAGGACTGCGCGATCCCGGCACCCATCCGGCCGCCGCCGATCACACCGACAACTGCGGGCGCGGAGTGGGATGTTGGGCTCATGCTCGACTACTCCTCTGCTCCAAGCCTCTTTTGTTCAAGAAGCGAGTCATACGGTCCTTCTTGTCCTGCCCCTCGAAGAGCACGGCCTGCGCGAGGTCATCGGCGACCGGGTGGGCGCCGGGCGAGTCGACCACGAGCTTGGTGAGCCTCAGGGCCGTAGCCGACGAACGGGCCATGCGGTCCAGCAGCGCGTGCGCCTCGTCCAGCAACTTCTCCGCCGGTACGACGTCGATCACCAGCCCGGCCGCCAGCGCCGCCGCCGCGTCGAGATTCCGTCCGGCGAGCAGCACCTGCTTGGCGACGGACTCGCCGACCAGTTCGGGCAACCGCCAGCAGGCACCGGCGGCGGCGAGGATGCCGAGTCCGGGCTCGGGGTTGCCGAAGACGGCGTCCGGTCCGGCGATACGGAGGTCGCAGGCGTACGACAGTTCGGCGCCGCCGCCCAGCGCCCAGCCGTCCACCGCGGCGAGGGTCGGCATCGGCAGCCGACGTACGCGCTCGAAGAGCCGGCTGTTGATGCCCTGGAGGGCTTCGTCCCGCCCGCGTGCCAGCAGTTCCGAGATGTCGGCGCCGCCCGCGAAGACCCCGCCGTGTCCGGTGAGCAGGAGCAGCTTGGGGTTCTGCTCCAACTGGTCGCAGACGGCGTGCAGTTCGCGGATCATCTGGCCGCTGATGGCGTTGCGGGATTCGGGGCGGTGCAGGGTGACGACGAGCCGGTCCTCGCGCTCCTCGACGAGCAGCGTCTTGTAGTCGTCGGCGCTCATACCCGCTCCACGAGCATCGCCACGCCCTGCCCGACACCGACGCACAGCGTGGCCAGGCCCCGGCTGCCGTTCTCGCGCTCCAACCTGCCCAGCAGGGTGAGCAGGATGCGGGCGCCCGAGCACCCGAGGGGATGGCCGAGGGCGATCGCTCCGCCGTCGGCGTTGACCTTCTCCTCGTCCAACTTGAGGCGGCGCGTGACCGCGAGAGCTTGGGCGGCGAATGCCTCGTTCAGTTCTACGGCGTCCAGGTCACCGGTCTCCCAACCCGCGCGGTCGAGGGCCTTCTCGGTCGCCGGGACCGGGCCGAGCCCCATGATGTGGGGCTGCACCCCGGCCGAGGCCGACGTGACGATCCGCGCCCGGGGAGTGAGCCCGTGGCGTCGGACAGCAGCCCCGCTCGCGACCACCAGGGCGGCGGCGCCGTCGGACAGGGGTGAGGAGGAACCGGCGGTGACGATGCCACCCTCGCGGAAGATGGTGCGCAGGGAGCCGAGCTTCTCCAGCGTGGTGCCGGGTCGCGGGCCCTCGTCGCGGGTCACCTCCCCGTCCTTCACCGCGACCGGCACGATCTCCCGGTCGAAGCGGCCCGACTCCTGGGCGGCGACGGCCCGTTGATGGCTGCGCAGCGCGAACGCGTCGGACTCGGCGCGGGTGATCCCGTCGAGCGCGGCGACCTCCTCGGCCGTCTCCCCCATCGTCAGGGTCTGCTGGGCGGCGAAGCGCGGGTTGGTGAAGCGCCAGCCGAGCGAGGTGTCGTGCACCTCTCCCGGCTTGGCCCACGGGGTGCCGGGCTTGGCCATCACCCAGGGGGCGCGGGTCATCGACTCCACCCCGCCCGCGACGACGAGGTCCGCCTCTCCGGCGCGGATCGCCTGGGCGGCGGAGGCCACGGCGGTCAGGCCGGAGGCGCAGAGCCGGTTGACGGTGTAACCGGGCACGGTGTGCGGCAACCCGGCCAGCAGGACGGCCATCCGCGCCACGTCACGGTTGTCCTCGCCGGCCTGGTTGGCGGCGCCGAGGATCACCTCGTCCACCTCCTCGGCCGGGATTCCGGCGCGCCGGACCGCCTCGCCGACGACCAGTGCCGCGAGGTCGTCGGGTCGTACGGAGGCCAGGGCGCCGCCGTAGCGGCCCTGCGGGGTGCGGGCCCCGTCGATCAGATAGACCTCGTCGGAGGACAGCTCAGGCATCGGTGGTCTCCTCGGCGGGGGCGGGCCGACGCGACTGCAAGGTCGCGAAGCGGCCGGTGACGAACGCGGGGTCGGACAGGGTGGCGCTGGCGGCCGGGTTGGCGGCGCTGCCGTGGAAGTCGCTGAACGCGGCGGACTGGTTGACGAAGACGCCGCCGGTGAGGTTCTCGGAGAGGTGCACGCCGGCGTCGAGGGCGGCCAACTCGGCTGCGTCCAGGACCACTTCGCTGGTGGAGTGGACAGCCGCGGTCAGCGCGCCGTGCGCCCGCACGGTCTCGCGCAGGATCCGCAGACTGTGCCCGGTGGAGTCGGTGCCGATGACGAACGACACCGGCCCGAACCATTCCCGGGTGTACGTCTCCCGGTCGTCCTCGGCGTCGAGGCGTGCGATCAGTGGCGTACGGACGACGGCCTTCGGGTGCTCGGAGTGTTCGACGGGCGAAGAGGCCCGCACCGTACGACCGACCGTCGCGGCCTGTTCCAAACGGTCCCGCACGCCGTCGTTGACGATCGCGCCGAGGGTGCCGGCGGCGCGGGCGGGGTCGCCGAGCAGTTTGTCGAGGGCCGCGCCGAGGTCGGTGGCGAACTCGTCGGCGCTGCGCGGGCCTTGGTCGGTGGTGATGCCGTCGCGCGGGATCAGGAGGTTCTGCGGGCTGGTGCACATCTGGCCGCTGTAGAGGGCCAGCGAGAAGGCGAGGTTGCCGAGCAGGCCGCGGTAGTCGTCGGTGGAGTCGAGGACGACGGTGTTGAGCCCGGCCTTCTCGGTGTACACGAGGGCCTGGCGGGCGTTGGTCTCCAGCCAGTCGCCGAACTCCGTGGAGCCGGTGAAGTCGATGATCCGGACGTCGGGGTGGAGCGCGAGGACGGCGGCGCTACGGCCCCCGGGCTCCTCGGCGGCGAGGATCACGAGGTTCGGGTCGAAGCCCGCCTCGGCCAGGACCTCGCGGGCGATCCGCACGGTGACCGCGAGGGGCAGGACGGCGCCCGGGTGCGGCTTGACCACGACCGGGTTGCCGGTGACGAGGCTGGCGAACAGGCCCGGGTAGCCGTTCCAGGTCGGGAAGGTGTTGCAGGCGATGAGCAGCGAGACCCCGCGGCCGACCGGGGTGAACTTCTTGTCCAGGACCTGCGGGCCGCCCTTGCGCTGCGGCTTGCTCCAGCGGGCTGCGGCCGGGTGGCGCTTCTGCTCGGCCCAGGCGTACGCGACGGCCTCAAGACCGCGGTCCTGGGCGTGCGGGCCGCCCGCCTGGAACGCCATGACGAAGGCCTGCCCGGTGGTGTGCTGCACGGCGTGCGCGATCTCGAAGCTCGCCGCGTTCAGCCGGGCCAGGATCTCGGCGGCCACACCGGCGCGGGTGTCGGGGCCCGCGTCGCGCCAGGGCCCGGTCGCCGCCAGCGCGGCGGCCACCGCCTCGTCCGGCGCGACGTGGGGGTAGGAGATGCCCAGGTCGAAGCCGTACGGGGAGGTCTCGGCGGCTGAGACGCGCCCGTCGCCGGGATGCCCCGCCAGTTCGAAATGGCCGCCGAGCCGCTCCTCGAAGGCGGCTTCGCCGATCTTGGCCGCGTCCTCGCCGTAGACCGACTTGCTGGGCGACTCCGGGTACGGCGTCCAGTGGTCGCGGGTGGCGGTCGCGGCGACCGCCTGTTCCAGCAGGGCGCGATGGCGGGAGAAGAAGTCGGGCAGCTCGGAGCTGGTCTGGGGCATGCGTTCCACCTCTTGACAGGCAGTGGTGTTGCTGGATTACTTGGCCGTGACGCACGCTAACCGAATGTTCGGTCGGTCCACAAGGTGGTGGAAAATGACGCAGGCCGCTGACACGGCCTCCGGTCCGACGGCGAGGATGTTCGCCGCGGACGAGGCGTCCCGGGCTCTCGGGATGGAGCTCGTCGAGCACGGCGAAGGGACCGCCGTGCTCCGTATGACCGTGACCCCTGCCATGGTCAACGGACACAAGACCGCTCACGGCGGCTATCTGTTCCTGTTCGCGGACTCGGCCTTCGCCTGTGCCTGCAACAGCCACGGCCCGGTGACCGTCGCCGCCGCGGCCGACATCGACTTCGTCGCCCCGGCGTACGAGGGCGACGTCCTGGTGGCGACGGCGACGGAGCGCACCCGGTTCGGCCGCAGTGGCATCTACGACGTGAGCGTGATGCGCGGCGACCAGGTGATCGCGGAGTTCCGCGGCCGCAGCCGCACGATCAACAGCGCGAAGACGAAGGAGTCTCCATGAGCAGCGACCTGACAGCCCCGGCGGCCCCACCGGCTTCGCCGCCCGTGAGTCCGCGCCTCGGGGAACCGCTCCCCGACGGGTTGCTGGACGCCGCCGAGCGCCTGAGCCGCGAGGAGCTGCGCGAGCACCAACTCGGCCTGCTCCAGGCCACGTTGAGGCATGCCTACGACAACGTGGAGCTGTACCGCAGGAAGTTCGACGAGGCAGGCGTCAAACCCGACGACTGCCGCACCCTCGACGACCTGGCCCGGTTCCCCTTCACCACCAAGGCCGACCTGCGGGACACGTACCCCTTCGGCATGTTCGCCGTCCCCATGGACCAGGTCCGCCGTATCCACGCCTCCAGCGGCACCACCGGCCGCCCCACGGTCGTCGGCTACACGGAGAACGATCTCTCCATGTGGGCCGACGTCGTCGCCCGCTCGATCCGCGCGGCCGGCGGCCGCCCCGGCCACAAGATCCATGTGTCGTACGGCTATGGGTTGTTCACCGGTGGTCTGGGCGCGCACTACGGCGCCGAGCGCGCGGGCTGCACCGTGATCCCCGCCTCCGGTGGCATGACCGCCCGCCAGGTGCAGATCATCCAGGACTTCAAGCCCGAGATCATCATGGTCACCCCGTCCTACATGCTCACCCTCCTCGACGAGTTCGAGCGCCAGGGCGTCGACCCGCGCACCAGCTCCCTCAAGGTGGGCATCTTCGGTGCCGAGCCGTGGACGGAGGCGATGCGCCGCGAGATCGAGGAGCGCATGGACATCCACGCGGTCGACATCTACGGCCTGTCGGAGGTGATCGGCCCCGGTGTCGCGCAGGAGTGCGTGGAGACCAAGGACGGCCTGCACGTGTGGGAGGACCACTTCTACCCGGAGGTCGTCGACCCGATCTCCGACGAGGTGCTGCCCGACGGCGACAGCGGCGAGCTGACCTTCACCTCCCTCACCAAGGAGGCGCTGCCGATCATCCGCTACCGCACCCGCGACCTGACCCGGCTCCTCCCCGGCACGGCCCGACCGGCCTTCCGGCGCATCGAGAAGATCACCGGCCGCTGCGACGACATGATCATCCTGCGCGGGGTGAACGTCTTCCCCAGCCAGATCGAGGAGATCCTGCTGCGCACCCCTGGGGTCGCGCCGCACTTCACGATCCAGCTCAGCCGACGCGGCCGTATGGACCACATGACGGTCCGCGCCGAGGCCCGCCCCGGTAGCACTCCCGAGCAGCGGGACGCGGCCGCGGCGGCGATCGGCAAGGGCGTCAAGGACGGCGTGGGCGTGAGCGTGGCGGTGGAGATCGTCGATCCGGAGACCCTGGAGCGCTCGGTGGGCAAGATCCGCCGGGTCAAGGATCTGCGGGACCAGTGACCTCCGAGGCCGTTCCGCCCGGCACGGTCGCCGACCTTGTCACAATGGCCCGGTGACCAGGACACCTGTGCAGAGCCCGGCCGGCCGCCACGGCCGGCCCGCCTACGACCGCGACTCGCTGCTGGAGGTCGCCGTCGTGGTCTTCAACGAACGCGGCTACGACGGCACCGGCATGGAGGAACTGGCCCGACGCCTGGGCCTCAGCAAATCGAGCATCTACCACCATGTGTCCGGCAAGGAGGAACTCCTCGAACTCGCGGTCAACCGCGCGCTGGACGCGCTGTTCGCCGTGCTGGACGAGGAGGCCGGGGACCGGGAGGGGGACAGCGGAGCCCCGGACACGGCCGCGACCGCCACGGCCCGGATGAAGCGCATCATCCACCGCAGCGTCGAGGTACTGGCCGCCGAACTGCCGTACGTCACCTTGCTGTTGCGGCTGCACGGCAACAGCGAGGTGGAGCAGCGGGCGCTGGCCCGGCGCCGTGAATTCGACCACCGGGTGGCCGAGTTGATGACCCGGGCGGCGGCCGAGGGCGGCATACGGGCGGACATCGACCCGCACCTCGCCAGCCGGCTGCTGTTCGGCACCGTCAACTCCCTCGTGGAGTGGTACCGCCCCGACCGCGACCTGACCGTGGAGACGCTGGCCGACGCCCTGACGACCATCCTCTTCGACGGCCTGTACGGACGTACTGCGGGTTGACGGGCACGAAGGCCCCAACTCCCCTCCCCCACAAGCCACATGAAGCACCCCGGGTACGATGATCGGGAGCTTGCCCCGCCCCTCCCGCCCACCCTTCTCACCTGCCGCGATGGAGTTGCCATGACGACCGACCCCAAGCCGTCACCGCAGATCGACACCGGCAAGGCACATCCCGCGCGGGTCTACGACTGGCTGCTGGGCGGCAAGGACAACTACCCGGTCGACGAGGCCGTAGGAGAGAAGCTTCCGCCGGAGGCGAAGGACGCGGCGCGGCAGAACCGTGAGTTCATGCACCGCGCGGCGACCTGGCTCGCCGGGCAGGGCATCGACCAGTTCCTGGACATCGGCACGGGTATCCCGACCGCGCCCAACCTGCACCAGATCGTCCAGCGGACCGTGCCGACGGCGAAGGTCGTCTACACCGACTACGACCCGATCGTCCTGCGTCACGCCGAGGCGCTGCTGATCAGCCACGCCGACGGGGTCACCGACTACATCCAGGCCGATGTGCGCGAGCCGGAGCTCATCGTCGAACACGCCCGCCACGTCCTGGACTTCACCCGCCCGATCGCCCTCTCGCTGATCGCGCTGATGCACTTCATCCCGGACGAGCAGGACGCCCACGGCATCGTCCGCAACCTCGTCGCGACCCTGCCGTCCGGCAGCTACCTGGTCCTGTCCCACGCAGCGTCCGACCTGTACCCGGAACTCGCCGCCCAGGTCACCGCGGAGTACGCCAAGGGCGGCATCAAGCTCGGCTTCCGCACCCGCCCGGAGGTGGCCCGCTTCTTCGACGACCTCGAACTGGTGCCGCCCGGCCTGGTGACGGCGACGGAGTGGAACCCACCGGCGTCGGAGAAGGCTCCGGAAGGCAGCGGGATCTACGCGGCGGTGGCGCGGGTCCGCTAGGTCCGCTAGGTCGTGTCCCGGGCGTGCACCGGAGGCTGGTCCGGCCACGCGAACGCGTAGCGCGGATCGCCTCCTCGGCCGAGCCGTACGAAGCGCAGGAGTTCGCGGACGATGCCGGCGTTGCCCATCGCCCAGCCCGTGAACGGTTCGAGGTCGCTCGGGGTGGCCCGGTGTTCGACGTTCGACCAGCGGGCGCCGTCAGCGTCCCGGGTCGCGCGGGCGGCCAGGTCCGCGACGAGCACGTGGGCGAAGTCGTACGGGTCCCGCTGCTCCAGCGGGTCCTTCTGTTCGGCGATCCGGTCGCAGGCCAGGGCGAGGACGCCCGCGGTGCCGCAGCAGCGGCCGTTGTTGTCCCAGAAGCGCGGGCGCAGCCGCTGGGGCAGGCCGGAGTGGGTGACCGTGTGCCAGCAGCGGTCGGCGAGAGCGGACCAGGCGGGGTCGGCCGTGATGTCCCGCAGGAGCCGGAAGGCCTGGGCGTCACCGGCCGGGCCGTGGCACCAGCCGTACGTGACGGGCTCGATCACGTCGGGGCGGAACTGCGGGGTGGAGTGCCGGACCAGGAAGCCTTCCGGTCCCGCCTCGTCGCGGGACACGACGTCCGCGGCACCGGCCAGCGCGAGTTCGACCAGGTCCTGGCGGCCGGTGGCTTCGCCGACCCGGGCGAGTCCCACGACCATGCCGAGTGTGCCGTGCGAGATGTGGTGCAGGCGGGACTCGATGCCCGGGCGGTGGGGCCAGTGGACGCCCGCCGAAGTCCGCTCCGCCGTCCGCAGGTACGGCTCCACGGCGAGGACGGCCAGTTCGGGGTCGCCGGTCAGGAGTGCGCCGAGGCCGATCCCCGCGTTGCCGCCCATCAGCTCGAACAGCTCGCCCCAGCGGGTCCCGTCGAAGCGTGACCGCACGAGGTGCAGCGCGCGGTCGGCGGCGGCACCGGCGGCCGCGTCCCCGAGTTCCTCGTGCAGGGTCCGCAGGACGAGGGCCATTCCGGTGCGGCCGAAATAGAGGGAGTCGCCCTCGACGTCGTCGACGGAGTCCGCGAGACCGATCCCCGCGCGCAGGGCCGCGTCGGCGTAGGAGTCGTCGCCGAAGTGCCGCCACGCTTCCAGGAGCACGGGGACGTTCCCGGCCGTACCGCTGTAGAGGGACGGGTTCGGCTCGTCGTCCGAGGGTTTTCTCGACCAGGCGAGGCCTCCTCCGGAGGTCTCTCGCGCCGCGTCGATCAGCCAGCGCAGCCCGTCCACCGCGAGTTCCTCGACCTCGTCGACCGCCACGACCGTGGCTTCTGGTGCCGTCATGCGCCCACTCTCGCATGATCTTCCGAACCGGCCCAGAGGGCGCCGACTCGGCTGATCCGTCGGCCGAGTTCGCTCCGTCGGCCTCGCGCCCCCGCCCTCAACTCGCGGTATTGGTCTGCCAGACGACCGCGGCGTCCGTCGCGATGACCATGTTGCCGTCCTCCAGGACCTTGAGCACGGCCCCGGTGGCACCTTGCGTTTTGCTGCTCCACAGCGCCTGGTGCTCAGCGTCGTAGACCACGAGGTTGCCATCCGCCTGGAACGTGGCCGTGTTCCCCGCGCCCTGGGTCTGGCTCGCCCAGTGCGCCGTTCCGGACGCGTCGTAGAGCACAAGGTTGCCGTCCGTCTGCATGATCAGTTTCGAGCGTACGGTCTGGATGAACTTCCCGACCTCGAACGTGAAGGGGGACTTCACCACCACGGCGTCGGGCAGCTTGCTCTCACCTGTGCCGGAAGCAGAGGCGGAAGGAGACGCCGTCGCTCCGCTCGCGGACGGGGAGGCCGACACATGGGCGGCACGGCCTGCGCTGGCGGACGGTGTGACATGGGCTGACGACGAGTCCTTGCTCTTGCTGTCGCCCTTGTCGTCAAGGGTGTTGAACAGGAGCAGCCCGGAGCCGGCGACGACGACCAGCGTGGCCGCGCCGATGGCGGTCCAGAGCGTGCGACGCCCGGGTTCACCTCGGGTGCCTCCGCCGTCCGGGGGCGGAGTCGGGCCGGTTCCCACCGGATAGGGGCCGTAGATATCCGCCACGTGCGGCTGCGTGGGGGTGTCCAGGCCCGGGTTCGGCGCGAGGAGAGTGGCCGCGTGGGCTTCCCGCGCGCCGCTGTCCATGGCGACCGCTGTCTGCGGGGCTACGGCCGTCATCGCCTCCGAGGCGATGGGCGACCCACCGCTCCCGTTGTCGGCGACGGTCGCGACACGTTCCCGATCCGTCAACGAGCCCACGGCGAGCGCCCGTTGGTAGGCCGGATGGTGGACGAGGTCGGCCTCGGCCCGGCAGAGTTCGACGATCTGATGCGGGGTGGGACGCAGGGCGGGATCGCTCTGCGCGCAGGCGGCGATCAGCTCGGCGACGCCCGGGTCCACGCCCCGGAGGTCGATCTCGCCGTGCACCGAGCGGTAGGACACGGCCGCGAACGGCCCGTCCCCGTAAGGCGGTCGGCCCGTGACGGCGAACGCCAGCGTGGCCCCGAGGGCGAACACGTCCGCGCCGGGACCGGTCTCGCCGCCCGTGATCGTCTCCGGCGCGATGAACCCGGGGCTGCCCATCGCCCCGCCGACCTGGGTGAGGTTGGACGTGCCGGTGGTCCTGGCGATGCCGAAGTCGATCAGCTGAGGGCCGGTCGCGGAGAGGATGACGTTGTGCGGCTTGAGGTCCCGATGCCACACACCGCGCACGTGGATGGCGTCCAGCCCCTCGGCCAGGGAGGCCAGCATGACCCGGGCCAGATCGGCGGGGAGCGGCCCGTTGGCGACGACCGCGGCGTGCAGCGTGGGCCCCGGCACGTACTCGGTGGCCAGCCAGTACGGCGGTGTGTCCAGCTCCGCGTCGATGAGCGACGCCGTGTACGCGCTGCGGACGGTGCCCAGGGTCTCCACCTCGCGGCGGAACCGGCTGAGGGCGTGTTCGTCATGGCGCAGGTGGTCGTTGATCACCTTGACGGCGGTGGGACGGCCGCCCGGCGAACGCGCGAGGTACACCCTCCCCATCCCGCCCTCGCCGAGTCTGCCGACCAGACGGTAACGACCTATGTGCGACGGGTCGGAGCCATCGAGCGAAAGCACGGGACATGTCCTCCTTGGGTGGAACCGACAGTCACCAGATCCACCGTGAGGTCAACTCGGCTGGGCTCCAACCCTGTTGCCCAGCCGGGGTGCGTGGGTGCGGGGGTGCGACACCAGTCCTCGGACGACGCCCGGACCGGACCCCGACATAGTAGAGGGAACAGACCCCCGTGCCTCACCCGTCCCACTATTCCCAACTCGACGTCAGTGACCCAGAGTTGCCGTTGTCGCACTGTCGGGATCCGCCCTCTCCCCCGGGACGCTCTGGATGTCCTCGTGCAGATGCACGACGAGCCAGCGGCCGTCGGGACGCGCGCGTCGCAGGACCGCGGTGTTGCGGGCCAACTCCGACGGGGCCGCACGGAAGTCGACCCGCAGCCAGTAGCGGGCCACGGCCAAGTCCCCGAAGACGTCGACGACTTGGTCGTACGCCGTGAGGCCGGTCTCGGCGGGACCGCCGTCCGGCGTGGGTCGGGCGTCCCGGACGCGGTTCAACTCCGTTCTGCCACTGATGAGTCCGGGGGTCGCCGAGTCCCAGATGGTGGCCTTCGGGTCGAGGAAGGCGT
This sequence comes from Streptomyces sp. NBC_01288, assembly GCF_035982055.1. Lineage (NCBI taxonomy): Bacteria > Bacillati > Actinomycetota > Actinomycetes > Kitasatosporales > Streptomycetaceae > Streptomyces > Streptomyces sp. NBC_01288. Next base: position 9,437,004 of record NZ_CP108427.1, on the reverse strand, counting down.
CGATACGGTCACGGTCGCCCGCGGTGTAGCCCGCGTACATACCCGTGATCACCGTCCACACATCGGCCAGGTCGGCGGGCGCGCCACCCGGGCGGGCACCGCGGTCGGCGGCGGGACGGGCGGAAGGGGGCGGTGGAGCGGGCATGGCGGATCCTTGGGTGAGTGTCTGGTGGGAAGGGGTGCGGTCCGGGTCAGGGGCGGTCGTGCGCCCACGTTGGCAGGGTGAGCGACCGTCCCTTGCCGATCGCGGCGATCGGCGGTTCGTCGACGAGGTGGCAGCCGGCGGCTCGGGCCACCGCGGCGCGGGCGGCGGCCTCGTCGAACGGGGAGGCCGGCGGGGTCCAGTGCGCGATCTCGGGGTCGTCGAACAGCTCCGTCATGGCGGGGAGGTCGTTCCTGGTCCACTCGCGGAGGATCAAGTCCTCGCCGGTCAGGCGTAGTTGCGCGGGTGCGGCGGCGAGGTTCCTGCCGTGGATCGTCGCGTCGCTTCCTGTTCCCCCTGCGTGACGCTCCCGCCCCTCCTGTTCGTTCCGGTTCACGGGAGGACGACCAGGTCCCGGGGGGTGCGGTTGAGGCGCTCGCCGCCCTCCTCCGTACAGATCACGATGTCCTCGATCCGGGCTCCGTACCGGCCGGGCAGATAGATGCCGGGTTCGACGGAGAAGGCCATGCCCGGGGCGAGCGGGAGCGGGTTGCCGGTCACGATGTAGGGCTCCTCGTGGCTCTCCAGGCCGATGCCGTGTCCGGTGCGGTGGATGAAGTGCGGTCCGTATCCGGCGTCGGTGATGATGTCCCGTCCTACGGCGTCGAGTTGACCGGCCGTGATGCCCGGGCGTACGGCATCGGTCTGGGCGCGTTGGGCGCCGAGCAGTACGTCGTGGAGCCGGCGGAACTCCGCGGGCGGCTCGCCCACCGCGTACACCCGGGTGGAGTCGGAGCAGTAACCGTCCAGGGTCGTGCCGCCGACGTCGACCACCACCGGGTCGCCGGGGCGGATCGTCCGGTCGGAGAGTTCGTGGTGCGGGCTGGCGCTGTTCGGGCCGGAGCCGACGATGACGAAGTCGACGCGGATGTGTCCCTCGGCGATGATCGCGTCCGCGATGTCCCGGCCGACCTCGCGTTCGGTACGACCCGCCCGCAGCCACTCCCCCATGCGTGCGTGCACCCGGTCGATGGCCGCACCGGCCCGGCGCAGGGCGGCCGCCTCCTGCGGGGTCTTGCGCATCCGCAGCCCGTTCAGCACACCCCCCGCCAACTCCTGGCTGGTGCCCGGCAGTTGGGTGCGGAAGGCGATGGTCTTCTCCGCCCACATGCGGTTGTCGACGCCGACGCGGGCGGTACGGGCAGGCAGCCGGGCCGCGACGAGGGCGTAGGGGTCGTCGGTCTCACCCCAACCGGTGATCTCGATGCCCAGGTCACCGGCCGGGGATGCCTTGGCGGCGAGTTCCTCCAGGGCCGGCACGAGGAGGAAGGGGTCACTGTCGGCGGGCAGCACCAGGCAGGTCAGCCGTTCCAAGGGCTTGGCGTCGTATCCGGTCAGGTAACGCAGGTCCGCGCCGGGAGAGATCAGCAGGGCGTCCAGACCGGCTCGGGCCGTGGCTTGCCGGACGCGGCGGAGGCGGTCGGCCGGGTACAGGTCCGCGGGCGGCTCGGTGGGATCGTGGGGGTGGTCGTCGTCGGGCGGTGGGGTGGCGGGCATGGGTTCTCCGTGGGGTTCGGCGTGAGGTTCCGTTCGGCGTTCTATGCGTGGGTTTCCGCGTGTGCGGGAGTGCGGGGCGCCGCTGACGCGGGGGCTCTGCGCACACTGGTGACAGGCAGGGCGCGCGGTGGTCACGTCCCGGTAGGTCGACCGTCAACGGGCGCCTCCGTGATCAAACGCTTCCGGCGTTGCCGGGGTGGATCAGGACACCCCACCCCCACTCACGCCGCGTACAACCGACACGCGACACCCCCCGCGATCAACTCCGGCTCCTCCCGGTCGCACCCGTCGAAGGCCAGCGGGCAACGCGGATGGAAGCGGCAGCCGCTCGGCGGGTCGGCGGGGTCGGGTACGTCGCCGGGGAGTTCGGCGGGCAGTACTCCCGCCCCGTCCGGCTTCGGTACGGCGGCCAACAGCGCCCGGGTGTAAGGGTGTCGCGGGTCCGCCCACACCTCGGCGGTGGGACCGGTCTCCACGATCCGCCCGAGGTACATCACGGCGATCCGGTCCGCGATGAGCCGTACGACGGACAGGTCGTGGCTGATGAACAGCAACCCCGCGCCCGACTCGACGGCCAACGACCGCATCAGTGTGGCCACTTGGAGCTGAGCGGAAGCGTCCAGCGCGGAGATCGGTTCGTCGCCGACGAGCAGGCGGGGTCGGGCGGCGAGGGCGCGGGCGATGGCGATGCGCTGGCGTTGGCCGCCGGAGAACTCCTGGGGGTAGCGATCGGCGGCGCTCGCCGGCAGGCCGACCCGGGTCAACAGGTCCTCCGGGGTGGTGAGTTCGGCCGCCGACTCACCCCGCCCGGCCGCCGTACGGATGCCGTCGGCGATCTGTGAGCCCACCCGGCGCCGGGGGTTGAGGGAGCCGTACGGGTCCTGGAAGACCATCTGGACGCCGGTCAGGGCCTGTTCGCGGCGGCGCACCCGCAACGGGCGTACCGGCGTGCCGTCGTAGGTGATCCGGCCTTCCGCCGGTGCGGTGAGGCCGCAGACCGCGCGGGCCAGCGTCGACTTGCCGCAGCCCGACTCCCCTACCAGGCCCACGACTTCACCGGCCCGCACCTGGAGGCTGACCCCGGCGACGGCCCGGGTAGGGGGTGCGCCCGGCCGGTGGTACTGGACCACGAGGTCGTCGACCGAGAGGAGAGGGGCCGTCGAGCGGGGGGTCGTAAGGGGTGGCGGGCTGGTCGTCATACGGTGCTCCTTCCGGGGAGGGCGTCCAAGAGCGTGCGGGTGTAGTCGTGTCGCGGGTCGGTGAGGACCCGGCCGCGCGGACCCGTCTCGACGACCAGGCCGTGGCGCATCACGCTCACCTCGTCGGCGATCGCGGACATCACGCCCAGGTCGTGGGTGACCAGCAGGACGGCGAGCCCGAGGTCGTCGCAGAGACCGCGCAGCAGCCGCAACACACCTGCCTGCACGGTCACATCGAGCGCGGTGGTCGGCTCGTCGGCGATCAGGACCTTCGGTTCGCAGGCCAGCGCGATGGCGATCGCGATGCGCTGGCGCATGCCGCCGGAGAACTGGTGCGGGTAACGACCCAGCGCCTCACGGGGGTTGGGGATGCGGACCTGTGTCAGCAGTTCGGCGGCCCGCTCCTTCGCCGCCTTCCGGTTCAGCTTCAGGTGGTGGCGCAGGTGGTCGGTGAGCTGGTGGCCGATGCTGAGCATGGGGTGCAGGCTGGTGGACGGGTCCTGGAACACCATGCTCACCGACTGCCCGCGCAGCGCGGCCAGTTGGCGGGCCGGCAGGGTCAGCAGGTCGGTGCCCTGGAACTCGATCCGCCCGCCGGTGCGGGCGCCCGGCGGCAGCAGGCCGAGCACGGCCAACCCGGTCATGGTCTTGCCCGAACCGCTCTCCCCCGCGAGCCCGTGGATACGGCCGGGTTGGAGCGCGAGGTCGACACCGCCGAGGATGCGGGCGCCGCCCAGGTCGAGGGTCAGACCACTGATCTTCAGTACGTCGACCGTGTCGCCGTCGGTCATGCCACACGCTCCTTCTCCGCGCCGATCGTGCGGGCGGTACCCGGGTCGAGGGCGTCCCGCAGTGTGTCGCCGAGGAAGTTGAAGGCGAGGACGACCGTGAGGATCGCCAGGCCGGGGAAGACCCCGATCCACCACTTGTCGAACTGCTGGGTCCCGTCCGCCACCATCGCGCCCCACTCCGCGGTCGGCGGTTTCGCGCCGAGCCCGAGGAAGGACAGCCCGGACAGCAGCAGCGTCGCGGTGCCGATGTCCAGGGTGGCCAGGACGAGGAGCGGGCCGAGCACGTTGGGCAGGATGTCGACGCGCAGCGAACGCCAGGCCGAGAAGCCCAACAGTCGTCCGCTGAGCACGAATTCACGGTTCCGCAGGCCCATGACCAGGCCCCGGGTGACGCGTGCGTACGACGGCCAGGAGACGACCAGGACGGCCAGTACCGCGTTCTCCAGGCTGGCGCCGAGCGCGGCGGCGACCACCATCGCCAGGATGACGGTGGGGAAGGCGAACACCAGGTCCGCGATCCGCATCACGGTCTCGTCGACCCAGCGCCCGAAGAACCCGGCGCAGGCCCCGAGCACTCCGCCGACCAGCAGCGACATGGCCACCAGCAGGAGCGCGAGCGGGATGGAGACCCGGGCGCCGTACAGCACGCGGCTCAGGACGTCCCGGCCCAGCTCGTCCGTGCCGAACCAGTGTCCGGCGCCGGGGGCGGCCAGCCGGGGCAGGTTCTGCGCGAGCGGGTCGTGCGGGGCGAGCAGCGGGGCGGCGAGGACGATGACCAGCCAGAACAGCGCGACCAGACCGCCCGTCACCGCGAGCGGTCTGCGCCAGGCGGGCGGCAGCCGTCGTAGCAGACCGCGTTTCACCGCACCCTCATGACTGCGTTTCACTGGACCCTCACCCTCGGGTCGATCACGCCGTAGAGGACGTCCACGGCGAGGTTGACGGTCAGGTACACCAGGCCGACGACCAGGCCTACGCCCATCACGGCGGGGAGGTCGAGGGTGGTCGCACTGCGGTAGGCGTAGGCGCCGAGGCCCGGCCAGGCGAAGATCGACTCGACCAGGACGGTACCGGAGAGCAGGGCGCCGAAGGCCAGTCCGGCGACCGTGATGACGGGGACGAGGGCCGCGCGGAGGATGTACTGGAAGAGGACCGTGCGGGCGGGGAGTCCCTTGGCGCGGGCCGCTCGGACGTAGTCCTGGTTGAGTACTTCGAGGACGGCCGAGCGGGTGAAGCGGGTGAGCAGGCCGACCGTGTAGGCCGTCAACACCAGTGCGGGGAGGGCGAGATGGCCCACCGCGCTCCAGAACACCGGCCACTGGCCCGCGAGTGCCGCGTCGATCGTGTAGAGGCCGGTGACGTGTGGCGGGGCTGTCATGCCGGGGTCGAGGCGGCCGCTGCCCGGGGCCCAGCCGAGGCGGTAGAAGAAGACGTAGAAGGCGAGCAGTGCCAGCCAGAAGGTCGGTACCGAGACGCCCAACAGGCTGACCACGCGCAGGAGTTGGTCGGTGAGGCGGTCCCGGCGCAGTGCCGCGACGACGCCGAACGCCACGCCCACGATCAGGGAGATCACGATCGCGGCGCCGGCGAGTTCGAGGGTGGCGGGGACGGCCGTCGACAGGTCGGTGAGGACGGACTGGTGGCTCTGCTGGGACTCGCCGAGGTCGCCGTGGAGGAGGTTGCCGAGGTAGGTGACGTACTGGACCGGCAGTGGCTTGTCGAGGCCGTAGTGGTGGCGGAACTGGGCGACGATCGCCGGGTCGCCGATCGCCCGCTGGCCGAGGTTCGCGGCGGCCGGGTCGCCCGGGACCAGGTTGGTGAGGACGAACGTCACCAGGGTGACGCCGAGGGCGAGCAGCGCGGCGGTGGCGGTACGGCGGAGGAGGAAACGGGCGAGGGGGTGGCGGGCGAGGAGACGGCGGGGGCGGAGGGCCGTCGGGCGGCCCGCGCGAAGGCGGTCGCCGCCGCCCGAGCCGCCGCCGATGGGGAGGCGGTCGCCCGAGCCCACGCCGTCGGCGTCCTTGGCGCCCGCCTCCTCGCCCCCTGTCCCCTTACTTCGCGCCCAGCGCGGCGACATCGATCGTCCACACGGGGTTGTAGGCCACGCCGGTCACGGACGCGGCGGAGACGGTGTTCCGGCTGGGCTGCATCAGGGGGATGAAGGGGCCGGAGGCGTTCATGCGGGTCTGGATCTGCTCGTACAGGGTCTTGCGGGTGTCGTCGCCGATCGTCGTCGCGGCCTTGTCGCCGAGTGCGGTGAGGGTGGGGTCGGCGCCGGCCTTCCAGCCCGCGCGGAGGCCGACGAGGTCGCCGGGGAGGAAGGTCAGGTAGTCGCTGGGGTCCGGGTAGTCCGGTCCCCAGTACCAGAGGCCCAACTGCTCTTTTCCGTTGCGGTAGTTGTCGAGTTCGGTGGTGGTCGGCGCGGGGGCGAGCGTGACGGTGATGCCGACCTCCTTCAGCTGGGCCTGCACCCGTTCGGCGAGGGTCTGGAGGGACAGGCCGTCGACGGTCAGGTCGCTGGCGTAGCCGAGGGTCACGGACGGCTTGGCGATACCGCTCGCCTTGAGCGCGGCCTTCGCTCCGGCAAGGTCGCGGCCCGCGGCCTCGGAGGCGGGCAGCGCGCCGAGGAAGGTCGACGGGATGATCCCGGCGGGCTGGACGGAACCGGTGCCGGCGAGCGAGAGCAGGCTCTTGTAGTCGATGCCCTTGCGCACCGCCTCCGCGAACTTCGCGTTGGCCGTCGTGCTGCTGACCTTGGTGTTCCGGTTGAGCAGCAGGAAGATCACGTCCGAGGACGCGCCGCTGTCCACCTTGAGTCCGCCGCCGAGCCCGCTGACCTGGTCTGAGGTGAGGTCGAGGGCGATCTGGCTGTCGCCGCGCTGGACGTTCAGCTTCTGGGTGGGGGCCTGGACGTTGCGGATGACGATCTTGTCGTAGGTCGGCTTGTCGGAGCCGGTGTACTTCGGGTTCTTGGTCAGGACGACCTGGGTGTTCGTGTTGAACGAGGTGAGGGTGTACGGCCCGGAGCCCGCCGACGTGGTGTTGAGGTACTTCTCCGCCGCGTCCGTCGCGGTCGCCGAACCGCCGTGCGCCTGGACCGTCTTCGCGCTGAGGATGCCGAGCGCGGGGTTGGGGAGGATGAAGGGCAGCGCCGGGTTCGCCTTCTTCGAGGTCAGGGTGACCGTGGAGGCGTCGGTCTTGGTGACCGTGACGCCGTCGAGCAGGAACGACGGGTTGCCCTTGAGCGCGATCACCCGGTTCAGTGAGAAGACGACGTCGTCGGCGGTGACCGCGCTGCCGTCGGCGAACTTCGCGCCCGCGCGCAGGTGCAGGGTGAGCGTCCTGCCGTCCTTGGACTGCTCGTACGAGGAGGCGAGGCCCGGTACCGGCTTGGTGACGTCGGAGCCCTTGAAGGACAGCAGCGTCTCGTACAGCGCCTTGTCCACGATCTGCCCGGTCGGCTCGAACTCACGGCCCGGGTCGGCGGTCTTCAGGTTGAACGACGTGTCGACGACCAGGGTCTTGCCGGCCGAGGAACCGGAGGCGCTCGTACCGCCGGAGCAGGCGCTCAGGGCGAGCGCCGCGACCGCGACGAGAGGGAGTGCCACCGGGTACGACCCGGCACTGAATCTGGGCATGCGTGCCTCCGTGGGCAAGACAGAGCAGGGCGGAGCGGAAGAAGGCCGTGCGGGTGCGGGCGGATGCCGGGAGGGGACCTGGACGATTCGCCGTTAGGGTTGGCTGAAACTAACCAGGACTCTCGGCGGACGGGACCAGCGCGAGACGTAATGCAACGGAGAGGCGCGAACATGGAAGATCTGTCGACCCCGGAGACCCCGGGCGAGCGCCGCTCTGGACGGATCGGCATCGGTCTTGCCCTGGATTCGGTGCATTTCAAGATCCTCGACGTGCTGCGCACCCAGGGCCGTATCTCCGTCGCCGCCCTCGCGGAACGCGTCGGTGTCTCCCGCGCGAACGCCTACACCCGCCTCGAAGCGCTCCGTGCGGACGGCGTGATCAACGGCTTCAGCGCCCGCGTCGACCACAACCGGGTCGGTCTTGAGATCTGCGCCCTGATCTTCGTCACGGTCCGCCAGGAGCTGTGGAAACAGTTCCGCACGGCGCTCGCCCAGATGCCGGAGGTGGAGTACTGCGCCGTCACCACCGGCGAGCACGACGCCATGATCCAGATCCGGGTGGCCGACGTCACCGCCGTCCACCGCCTGGTCACCGACCGCCTCTCCACCATCCCGGCGGTCCGCGCGACCGAGACCGTGATCATCCTCGACGAGGTGCTCCGCCGCCCGTACGTCCTCCCGACCACGTCCCGCTCCACCGAATCGGCTACCGGCAATCCCCAAGACGCCACCGGAACAAGCCAGTTCGGGATGACCCGCTTCATCCGGGCCGCGGAGGGGCGGGCCGATTTGCAGCGCACTTCCGAGCCGGAGGACTGACTGACGGGGGCGCGCGCTGTTTTCCGTCGGGGATGCGGGTGGCGCGGCGCTTTCCGGGCGGGACAGGTGCCCTGCGGCGCTGTGTGAGTGGGCGGGCGGGGGCGATCTCCGGACTCCGAAGCCCGCCCCGCGCCACCAGCCACCGCGCAGCACGACCTGTCACCGATGCCGGCGTTCCTGCCCGGCTGGGGCTCAGCCCAGCCGGGCAGGAACAAGGTCATCGACGCCGTCGTGGCCTCCGTGAAGGAGAACATCGCCACTGGTCTGGCCGCGAAGGGCACCGACCCGCACTTCGCCGTCCGGGTCCTCAACAGCCGTGACAATCCTGACCCGTTCGGCCAGCCCAACCTACCTGGGACCGCAGAGCGACAAGATCGGCTTCATCGGCCGGGGGCTCGGCATCGGGGCGGACGGGACCGGCGGTACGGCGGACGACGTGGACGTCGGCTTCACCACCGACTCGTACACCCCGCAGGAGCCGTTCACCGGTTTCGAGGACACCCTGAACACGACCGCCTGGGCATACAGTCGCGGGCTCGGCCGAGCACCCGCACGAAGGCCTCCTCGCCCGTCCTCCCGTGGGCGGGCTAGGAGGCCGCGCCGCGTTCGGCCCGGGGCATTGTCAGTGGTGGGAGGCAGGATGGGAGTCATGACAACTCCTGCAGCTGTGATCGTGGACGCCGCCGCCTACGCGCAGGCGGTCGAGGACGCGGTGAAGGCGTCGGCCGCCTATTACGCCGCCGGTACCTCCGCGCTGGACGACGACTCCTACGACCGGCTGGTGCGCGGCATCGCCGCGTGGGAGGCCGAGAATCCCGACCAGGTGCTGCCCGACTCCCCCACCGGGAAGGTGGCCGGCGGCGCGGTGGAGGGCGATGTCCCGCACACGGTGGCGATGCTGAGCCTGGACAACGTGTTCTCCCCGGAGGAGTTCACCACCTGGACCGCGTCGGTGGCCCGAAGGATCGACCACGAGGTCACGCGGTTCAGCGTGGAGCCGAAGCTGGACGGCCTGGCGATCGCGGCCCGGTACACGCGCGGCAGACTCACCCGGCTCGTCACCCGGGGCGACGGCACGGCCGGGGAGGACGTCTCCCACGCGATCGGCACCATCGAGGGCCTGCCGCAGGAGCTGGCCGAGCCGGTCACCGTCGAGGTGCGCGGCGAAGTCCTCATGACCACCGCCCAGTTCGAGCACGGCAACGAGGTCCGCACCGCGCACGGCGGCCAGCCCTTCGCCAACCCGCGCGGCGCCTCCGCGGGCACCCTGCGCGCCAAGGAGCGCGCCTACACGGTGCCGATGACGTTCTTCGGCTACGGCCTGCTGCCCCTCCCGGACACCGAGGCCGACCTCGCGGCACGGCTGCCCGAGCTCGCGCACAGCGAGCTGATGACCCAGGCCGCCGCCTACGGGTTCAACACCACGGCCACCACCGCCGTGCCCGGCATCACCGCCGACACAGTGGAGGGGGTGCTGGCCCGGGTGCAGGAGATCGCCGCGCTGCGGGCCCAACTGCCGTTCGGGATCGACGGGATCGTCATCAAGGCCGACCTCGCCGCCGACCAGCGGGCCGCCGGGTCGGGCACGCGGGCCCCGCGCTGGGCGATCGCCTACAAGCTGCCCGCAGTGGAGAAGATCACTCGGCTGCTGGAGGTGGAGTGGAACGTGGGCCGCACCGGCATCATCGCCCCGCGCGCGGTCCTGGAGCCGGTCGAGATCGACGGCGCCACGATCACCTACGCCACGCTCCACAACCCGGGCGACATCACCCGCCGTGACCTGCGTCTGGGCGACCATGTCATGGTGCACCGCGCCGGTGACGTGATCCCGCGCATCGAGGCCCCGGTCGCGCATCTGCGCACCGGCGAGGAACAGCCGATCGTGTTCCCGGAGGTGTGCCCGCGCTGCGGTTCCGGCATCGACACCAGCGAGCTGCGCTGGCGCTGCGAACAGGGCCGTAACTGCCATCTGGTCGCCGCCCTCTCCTACGCCACGGGCCGCGACCAGCTCGACATCGAGGGCCTGGGCCACACCCGCGTCGTCCAGCTCGTCGACGCCGGTCTGGTCGCCGATCTCGCCGATCTGTTCGCCCTGACCCGGGAGCAGCTCCTGGGCCTGGAGCGGATGGGCGAGACCAGCACCGACAACCTCCTCGCCGCGATCGACACGGCCAAGGGGCAGCCCTTGTCCCGGGTGTTGTGCGCGCTCGGGGTGCGGGGCACCGGCCGCTCCATGTCCCGCCGTATCGCGCGCTACTTCGCGACCATGGACGAGATCCGTGCGGCCGACGCGGAGTCGATGCAGCGGGTCGACGGCATCGGCACCGAGAAGGCCCCGTCGATCGTCGCCGAACTCGTCGAACTCGCCCCGCTCATCGACAAACTGATCGCCGTCGGGGTCAACATGACGGAGCCCGGCGCGACCCCGCCCGCGCCCGTGACGGATGACGCGGTCGCCGACGGCACAGAGGCTGCGGCCACGACCGACGACGGTCCGCTGTCCGGGATGACGGTGGTCGTCACCGGCGCGATGACCGGCCCCCTGGAGAAGCTCAGCCGCAACCAGATGAACGAACTCGTCGAGCGCGCGGGCGGCCGTTCCTCCTCCAGCGTCTCCAAGAAGACCACCCTGGTCGTGGCCGGCGAGAACGCGGGGTCCAAGCGGGCCAAGGCCGAAACCCTCGGCATCCGTCTCGCCACGCCCGACGAGTTCGCGACCCTGATCGCCGACTACCTCAGCTGAAGCCTGCCGCACGGAGTGTTCCGCAGCTCACAGTCGCCGACGGGGTTCGAGCGGGAACAACTGGGCCGGGTCGCCCGTTCATATGTACGTGGCTGCGGAGGGGACAGTGTCCCCGGGCCTCACCTATAGCCCATGGGGACGATCGTCCGGCTGAAGCCCCATGGAGCCCCTCGCCGAGAGGCGACCGCCCTCCGCACGCCACCATGTACGGCCCCGGCTGGTCTCCCCCGTCCAGCCGGGGCCTTCTTTTCACTCCGAGGAGCGACCTCGCGCACTCCGCGACCGGGGCAGAATGGACGCCACACAGCCGCTGCGGATGGGGAGTTCATGGACACGCGTACGTTCGACGCGCTGACCGAGTCGATGAAGAGCGCGTACGTCGCGGGTCTCGGCGAGGGCGCCGTGCCCCGCCCGGTCATCATGCCGCTGGTGCGCGGCGAGCTGGTCGGCCTGATCTGGCTGCGCCCGGTCAAGTCCGGCGAGGACGCGCTCACGGCGATCGCGTCGCTGTCGAACATCGCCGCGGCGGCGAACGCCGACGAGATCGTGCTCGCCTGGGAGACCCAGGACGTGGCCACCACCTGCGAACTCCCCGCCGACGGCCCGTCCCCCTGCCTCAACATGGTGCACGCCACGAAGGACGGCCACACGCTGCACCAGTTCCCCTACACCGAGGACCCGTCCGCCGCCGAACCCCAGTGGCAGCCGGCCCCGGCTCCCCGGCCCGACGCCGAACTGGTACCGCCCGTCCAGGCAGCGGTCGACTACGCCTTCACCCCCCTCGAACTGGACCATCCGTCCCCGTTCGGCGTCACGGTCGTCCTGATGGAAGAGGACGGCTACAACCTGCGCCTGACCGAGGCGTTCGCCTTCTGAGTCGGCTGCTTCCCCGCTCCCGACCTTCGGCTAATCATCGATTGCCGTTAAAGAAACGACACACTTCACGGAACAGAGGCTCTGCACGCCCGCCCCGGGCCTACGCTGTGCCTGTGACCAGTGTTGACGTCGCCCCCGGACCCGCCGCCGAGAGCGGACCCGAGCCGCGCACCCAGTCCCTGATGCTGACCTTCTTCGGTGCTCATGTACTGGGGCGGCCCGTCGCCGTGTCGTCGGGCAGTGTGATCGCCGCTCTCGGGAGGGCGGGGAGCACCGAGGAGGCGGTGCGGACCACCCTGAACCGCATGGTCAAGCGCGATCTGCTGGAGCGGCGCCGCCAGGGCCGGAAGACGTATTTCGCGCTGACGCCGCACGCCGTGCAGGTGCTGACGGACGGCAGGGACCGCATCTGGCAGACCGGCGCGGTGAACCGGGACTGGGACGGGCGCTGGACGATGGTGGGCTTCTCGCTGCCCGAGGCGTGGAGCCGTGAGCGGCACGATCTGCGTTCCCGGCTGATCTGGGCGGGCTTCGGCCTGTTGCAGAACGGCCTGTGGGTGGCCCCGGCGCCGGTCGACGTCCGCGAGATGGTGGCGGGGCTCGGTCTGGAGCCGTATCTGCGGGTGTTCCGGGCGGAGGTGGAGTCGCCGACCGACGTCCGCGAGGTGCTGGAGCAGGCCTTCGACGTGCCGGCGATCGGCGCCCGGTACCGCGCCTTCCTGGACCGCTGGGACCGCACCGACCCCCTTCCCGCAGCGGCCTCCGGCGACGATCTCGCGGGTCAACTCCTGCTGCACACCGACTGGTTGGATCTCGTACGACGGGATCCGCATCTGCCCGCCGAGCACCTCCCCGGAGACTGGCCCGCCGCGCAGGCGGAGACCGTCTTCCGCGGCCTGGCCAGCCGCTGGGAGCGACCGGCGGCGCGCGCGGCCGTCCGGCTGCTCGACACCATGACCCTGGACTGATCCGCCCCAGCGGACCCCCTGGCGTCCGCACCCGGCCCCCGTGCGCCCACACGCGGATTCGCCTGCCTCATTATTGGTCACTCTCTTGACGGCCATGAAAAAAGAGCCCTACATTCGCACCGCTCTCCCAACGCGAACGTCCCGCACGCTCCCCCATCGGTCCGACTCGACTCGCGGAGCCGCCGTCATGTCCCGACCCCGTTTCTCGACCCTCGCCGCCGCCTGCGCGACCGCCCTCGCGACCGCTCTGATCGGTCCGGCGACCGGCGCCCAGGCCGCCACCGCCGGGCACTACACCGGCACGCTGACCGACGGTGCCACCTGGATCGCGGACACGCCCGAGCAGTGGAACGGCACCCTGCTGCTGTTCAGCCACGGCTTCGGCCCGACCACCGCCGCCGACGCGCCCTCGCCCGCCGCGAGCCAGGCCCTGCTGGACGCCGGTTACGCGCTCGCCGGGTCCTCCTACGACCCCAACGGCTCGATGTGGGCGCTCGATTCGGCCGAGCGGGACCAGTTCGCCACGCTCACCGCCTTCCGCCGACAGGTCGGCACACCGAACCGGGTCATCTCGGTGGGCCAGTCGATGGGCGGACTCGTCAACGCCCAGATCGCCCGGGACGGCGCGGGCCGCGTCGACGGTGCGCTCGGCCTGTGCGGCCTGGTCGCGGGCGGGGTCGATCTGGACAACTACCAGCTGGACGCCGAGTACACCCTGGCCACGTTCTTCGACCCCGCCGACGCCGACGACCTGGTGAACCTCGACAGCCTGGCCGACGGTGCCGCCCTCGCCTCCCGGCTCACGACGGCCGTGGAGACGGCGCAGCAGACCCCGGCGGGCCGCGCCCGGATCGCGCTGGCCGCCGCCTATCTCAATCTGGCCGACTGGGCCCCCGGCCAACTGCCGCCCGCACACGGTGACTTCGCGGGCCAGGAGCAGCAGCAGTACGCCTGGCTGGCCCAGGGCCTGCTCTCGTTCATCATCCCCGCGCGCTGGTCCGTGGAGCAGTCCGCCGGCGGCAACACGTCCTGGAACAAGGGTGTCGACTACGCCGGGCTGCTGCGCGGGTCCGCGCACGTCAAGCAGGTCGAGGCGCTCTACCGTGACGCGGGCCTCGACCTGCGTACCGACCTGAACCGGCTCACCCGCGGCGCGGACATCACCGCCGACCCGGCCGCGGTCGCCCACCTGAAGCGGACCTCGACCGCCGGACAGGGACTGGCCGTTCCGCTGCTGGACCTCCACACCACCGCCGACCAACTGGTGCCCGTGGAACAGGAGTCGGCCTTCGCCGGGCGGGTGCGCGCGGCCGGCGACTCCCCACTCCTGCGCCAGGCCTACGTGTCCCGCCAGAGCCACTGCAACTTCACCACCGCCGAAGTGGTCGCCGGTCTGCACGCCGTGGAACACCGGCTCGACACCCGGCACTGGGGCGACGCCACCACGGCCGCCCAACTCCAGCGCAGTGCCGACGAGTTGGGGCTCGACGGCGCCGCCTTCACCGACTACCGGCCGAGCCGTCTGACCGGTACCCGCTGATCCCGCAGCGTTCTCACCCCGGCTCTTCCCAACCCTCCCCGGCCCTCTCCCCGTCCCCAGCCCGCGCGCCCCAGGAGCCCTCCGTGTCAATGACGACCGCACCCTCCACCAGGACCGCAGCCACCGGTCCCGGTCTGACCACCGGCACCCTGGTCGCCGGTCTCCTCGCCGTCTGCCTCGCCCAGATCGGCCTGGCCATACCGGCCACGCTCAACGGGTTGTTCCAGTCCGACCTGCATCCGGTCGGCTCCCAACTCACCTGGATCTCCGACGCGTTCCTGCTCCCGGTCGCCGTGCTGGAGCTGACCTTCGGCCTGCTCGGCGATCTCTTCGGCCGCAAGCGGCTGCTGGTCGGCGGCGCCGCGCTGCTGGCCGTGGGCGAGTTGACCAGTGCCACCGCCTCCGGAGTCCACCAACTCTGGGCCGGGCAGGCCCTGGCGGGCCTCGGCGCCGCCGCCCTGTTCCCGACCTCGCTGGCCATCCTGGCCGCCGGCACCACCTCACCCGCGCAGCGCGCCCGGGTCATCGCGATGTGGGCGGCCCTGCTCTCCACCGGCGGTTTCCTCGCCCCGCTGCTCGGCGGCGTCACCGCCACCTACGGCTCCTGGCGCTGGTCCTTCGTCGTGGTCACCGCCGTCGCCGTGGTGAGCGTCGCGGTCAGCGCCCTGTTCGTCGTCAACTCCAGTGCGCCGGAGGGCCGTTCACTCGACATAGCGGGCCAGGTGACCATCGGTCTGGGCCTGTTCGCTCTGCTCTACGCCATCATCCAGGGCCCGACGGACGGCTGGGCCTCGCCCTCCATCGTCATCGCCTTCGTCCTGGCGGCCGTGTTCCTCGCCGCCTTCGTCCTGGCCGAGAAGCGCGCCAAGTCCCCGCTCCTGCGCCTGGATCTGTTCAGCAACCGTGCCTTCGCGGTGGCCTCGATCGTGGCCGTGGTGGGCATGTTCGCCTTCCTGGGCACCGCCTACTCCGTCAGCATCCGGCTCGGCCCGGTGCAGGACCAGGCCCCGATGCGGACGGGCCTGGCGTTCGTCCTGCTCAACGGCATCACGCTGGCGATGCTGCCCGTGACCGAACGACTGCTGCGAGCGGTCGCACCGGGTCTCCTGCTGGGCTCGGGGCTGCTGCTGATCGCGGCGGGCGACTACCTGGCGGCCACGCTGCCGATCACCGACACCGCCTTCACCTCGCTGATCGTGCCGCTCGGTCTGGTCGGCCTGGGCTTCTCGGTCACCGTCACCTCGATCACCGCGACGGCCGTCAACACCGTGCCGACCCACCTGGCCGGCATGGCCAGCGCCACCACCAACCTGCTCCGGGACTTCGGTTTCACCCTCGGCCCTGCCGTCATCGGCGCCGTCGCCCTCAGCCGCGCGGCCAGCAGCTTCTCCGACTCCCTGCACGGCTCCGCGCTGCCGTCGGCGCTGAAGGGCGCGGGCACGGCCGTACTGGAAGAAGGCGGTCCGCTCGCGGTGAACGGTGCCTCGGCGGCCTCGCCGAAGCTGGCCGACCTGCATCCGCTCGCCCTGGACGCCCTCGGCCACGGCTACTCGATCGGCTTCGTGGTCTGCGGTACGGCGGCGCTGTGCTCGGCGCTGCTGGCTCTGGTCACGCTCCGGGGCCGTGCCACTCCCGATGGCGGCACGGCCTCACAGGGCGATGTCGCCGCACGTGACGTCTCCGCGCAGGAGTCGTAGGCCGGCAGAGGCGAACTCCCCGCGGGTCAGCGGCTCTTGCGGACCCTCGCCGCCGCGCGGGCCTCCGCCGCCTTGCGGGCCTCGGCGGTCTTCCGGGTCTCCTTGCCGGCCCGGCCGGGGCGGGTGCCCATGCCACGGAAAGGAGCGTTGCCGGTGCTGGTCTTCGTCTCGGTCGGCGGGCGCTTGGCGCCGGTGATGGCGGTCAGCTTCTCCTCGCCGGAGCGGACCTGGGTGACGGTCGGGCGGATACCGGCGTCGGACATCATCCGGTTCACGTCGCGCCGCTGGTTGGGGGTGACCAGGGTGACCACGCTCCCGGACTCGCCTGCGCGCGCCGTACGCCCGCTGCGGTGCAGGTAGTCCTTTGCGTCGGCGGGCGGGTCCACGTTGACGACGAGGTCGAGGGCCTCGATGTGGATGCCCCGCGCGGCGACGTTGGTGGCGACCAGCACGGTGATCTCGCCGTCCTTGAACTGGCCGAGGGTGTGCGTGCGTTGGGGCTGCGACTTACCGCTGTGCAGGGCGGACGCGCGTACGCCGCTGGCCCGCAGATGGCGGGTGAACTGGTCGACAGCGGCCTTGGTGTCGAGGAACATCAGCACCCGGCCGTCGCGCGCGGCGATCTCGGTCGCCGTCGCGTACTTGTCGGCGGCGTGGATGTTCAGCACATGGTGTTCCATCGTCGTGACCGAGCCCGACGCCCGGTCGACCGACGCGTGCACCGGGTCGTGCAGGTGGTCCTTGACCAGCTGGTCGACGTCGCGGTCGAGCGTGGCCGAGAAGAGCAGCCGCTGTCCGTCGTCAGGGATCTGCCCCAGGAGCTCCGAGACCTGCGGCAGGAACCCCAGGTCGCACATCTGGTCCGCCTCGTCCAGCACGGTGATCCGTACGTGGTTCAGGACGCAGTCCCGGCGCGACACCAGGTCGGTCAGCCGGCCCGGCGTCGCGACGAGCACCTCGACACCGGTACGCAGCATCGCCTGTTGCCGGTTGATCGACAGCCCGCCGACCACCGTCCCCAGCCGCACGCCCATCGTCC
This sequence comes from Streptomyces sp. NBC_01288, assembly GCF_035982055.1. Lineage (NCBI taxonomy): Bacteria > Bacillati > Actinomycetota > Actinomycetes > Kitasatosporales > Streptomycetaceae > Streptomyces > Streptomyces sp. NBC_01288. The sequence goes on along the minus strand of NZ_CP108427.1, from coordinate 9,419,995 downwards.
GCGCGTACGGCTCCAGCGCGTCGCCGACCTGCTGCGCGAGCTCCCGGGTCGGCACCAGGACCAGAGCGAGGGGTCGCTTGGATTCCGCGCGGCTTCCTGCGAGCCGCACCAGCAGCGCCAGCCCGAAAGCGAGCGTCTTGCCCGAACCGGTCCGTGCCCGGCCGAGCACATCGCGCCCGGCCAGCGCGTCGGGCAGCGTCGCCGCCTGGATCGGGAACGGCTCCGTCACCCCGAGGCCGGTCATCGTCCCGACCAGTTCGGGCGGCAGTCCGAGCGCGCCGAAGGAAGCGGCCGGCGGCTTCGCGTTCATGGGGAACCTTCCTCAGTCCTGTGCCCGCAACGGCGCCGGGGCCCGTACCCCTCGGTACGGGCCCCGGCGGCGTCGAAGCGTGCCCCCATTTTACCAGCGCGCCTCCGGCCCGCCCGCCGTAGCGAGGCATGTGCGGGATCGCGGTCGGTGACCGTCTCTCCGCCAGTAGGCTGTGACAGCTGCGCCACCCCACCAACACCCCTTCCCTCAAAGGGACATGGCGTGCAGCAGTCGAGTCGTTCCACTGCGTGAGGATGAAGCAACAGGTGCTGATAGCGGGCCGGTACCGGCTGAACACCACCATCGGACGCGGCGCGATGGGCGAGGTCTGGCAGGCGTACGACGAGATGGGCGGCCGCCCGGTGGCCGTCAAGCTCCTGCACTCCCAGAACTCCGAGCCCACCGCCACCGCCCGCTTCCGTCTGGAGGCCCAGACCGCGGGCCGGCTCAGCCACCCCCATGTGGTCGGCGTCCTCGACTTCGGCGAGCAGGAGGGCCGGCTGTACCTGGTGATGGAGCTGGTCGAGGGGGACAGCCTCTCCCATGTGCTCGCCCAGGCGGGATCGCTGCCGGCCGAGCACGTGGCCCACATCGCCGCCCAGTCGGCCGCGGGGCTCAGCGCGGCGCATGACCAGGGCATCGTGCACCGGGACATCAAGCCCGGCAACCTTCTCCTCGGCGCCGACGGGTCCGTGAAGATCGCCGACTTCGGCATCGCGCACTTCATGAACGACCCGAGCGGCGCGCTCACCGCGACCGGCCAGATCGTCGGGACCAGCCTGTACATCGCCCCCGAGCGCGCCCTCGGCCAGTCTGCCGGCCCACCGTCCGACGTCTACTCGCTCGGCTGCGTGCTCTACCAACTCCTCACCGGGCAACCGCCGTTCCGCGCCGGCAGCGCCATCGCCGTCCTGCATCACCACCTCGACACGCCCCCCGTACCCCCACGGGAACTCGGCGTCGGCCTCCCGCCCGCCTTCGAGAACTATTTACTCGGACTCCTGGCCAAGCTCCCCGAGGACCGTCCTACGGCGCGCCAGGTGGCCGAATGGTTCGCCTCCGGTGCCTGGAGAGGGCGTTCCGAGCCCCTCCCGGCAGCCGCGTCGCGCCCCGAGCCGAAGCCGAACGTGACCGCCTGGGAGGCGCCCGCCGCGAAGCCCCGGACGAACGCGGCTCCCGGCTCCGGCTCCGGCCCTGGCTCGGTGACCACGTACGCCTTCCCGTCCGCCACCGGTGGCAGCACCGCTCCGGCCCACCGGACCCGGCGCCGGCAGCGCACGGGAGGCCGCGGCGTCGCCGTACGCCGGTCGAAGACGGCAGGCACGGTCGCCGCCGTGCTGGTCTTCCTCGGGGCGCTGCTGATCGGGTTGGCCTGGTTCTCCCCCGACCACAGCTCGGCGGACACATCACCGACGGACCCGCCCAGCAACACGAGCCCCGCCACGCCGTAGGCTCACGCCCCGTGCAGGCGGGCCTCCCAACGGGCGTGCGAGCGGCGGCCGGTCAGGCGCCACAGGACGCGGGCGGGCAGTGGTGCCTTGGTGAGGATCGCCCGCTGCTCTTCGGGAGTGGCCACCGCCATCAACGCGCTGAAGGCGCGCAGCAGATGCTTCTTCTCCAGCTTCGCCAGGCTGATCTCGCCGAGTTCCTCCCACTCGGCGACGGTCAGATGTTCGGCGGCCAGCGGGAGGACGATGTTCTCCTCCTCGTCCATGTGCGCGATCAACACCGAGCCCAGTTCGGCGAGTTGGGCCGCCACCTGTTCACAGAGGGACGGCCGGGGATCGGCGGCCAGCGTGTCCAGCTCCCCCCTCACCCGCGTGACCAGATCTTCGAGCCGGTGGTGCTGTTCCTCCATGCGCGTGATCGCCTCGGCGTGCGGTGTCGTCCGTTCCGCGAGCCGGGGCCAGAGGAATTCGTCCTCGCTGACGTGGTGGGCTTCCAGACCCATCAGCATGAACCGCACAGCGTCTACGACCAGTTGGGCCCGCGCGGTGTCGCCGGGCCGCAGTCCGCGCACCAACTCCGGCAGTTCCGCGCAGGATTGGCGGAAGGTGCGATGCACCACCACCATGTCGTGGACATCCGGCTTCGAGATGACTACGTCAGACACGGTGCTCCCTAGCCCTTGCTCAGCTGGTCGTGAAAACGGTGTGCCAGGTCCGTCAGCTCGTCCGCGTTCCGCGCGGTCTGCTGGAGGTCGATGAGCACCTCGTCGGCCCCGGCGGCATGGGCCGCGAGCAGGTAGTCCGAGACCTGTACGACCGTTCCGCGGTGCGGGACGGCGTCGCTCGGTGCAGCCTCGGCGGTCACCACGGGGTTCACCCGGACCACGGTGCGCAGGGCGTCGGGGTCACGGCCGTTGGCCTCCGCGATCTGGCGGATCTGGCTGATGACGTAGGCGAGTTGGGGCACCGGGAGTGCCACGCCGGCCCAGCCGTCCGCGCGCCGGCCGATGCGTTCCAGCGTGGCCGGGGTGAAGCCGCCCAGGAGGACCGGCGGCCGGGGGCGCTGTACGGGGAGCGTCCCGATGTGCGCGCTCGGGATCGTCCACAGGGTGCCCTTGTGCTCGGCCGACGCACCGGACCAGACGTGATCCAGGACGTCCAGGATCTCTTCCAGGCGGGCCCCGCGTCCCCGCCACGGGACGCCGATGGCCTCGTACTCGTCGGACGACCAGCCGAGCCCGAACCCGATGTCGAGCCGTCCCCCGCTGAGGATGTCGACGGATGTCAGTGAACGGGCCAGCAGGAGCGGGGAGTAGAAGGGCGCGTTCAGCGTGCTGGTGCCCAGGCGCAGCCGTCGGGTGGCGTGCGCCAGGAAGGACAGGGTGGCGATGGGGTCCAGGAAGGTGCGGTACTCCTCCGGTACGGGACCGCCGCCGGGGTAGGGGTCGCGGGGCTGTGTCGGCACCAGGGCCCGGTCGCCCACCCAGAGGCTGTCGTAGCCGATCGCTTCGACAGCGGAGGCGAACCCGGAGATCGTGGCGGGGTCGGTGAACGACCCGTACTGGGGGGAGCCCAGGCCGATTTTGAGCATGTCTGTCACCTGTTCGAGGAGTTCTGCGGTCGTTCTCGGCTCACCGTGCGGGACACGGATCGACGCTCGATCAACGGCGCGTGAACGCGGGACCGGTTCGGCGGGCGGACAGCCTCAGCGCTTCGCCGCTTCCCGCCGCAGGCGGTCGCTCACCTCGTACACATGCCGGGCGGCGGCGATGTTCACCTCGGCCCGGTCCGAGCTCAGTGCGGTGAACAGGCGGGCCACCTCCTGGAGGAAGTAGGCGGGGCTGTTCGGATCGTCCTCCGCGCCGGCGACCGTCTCCGACTCGGCGAAATACGTGAAGGCCTCCGAGATCCGCCCCCGGTCCACCAGGACGACCGACAGCAGCCGGGCCGCCATGAACAACGTCAGCGGGTCGGCGCCGTCGCGCAGCCGTCGGATCGCCTCGCGCAGATCGGTCTCCGCCGCTGTGAGATCACCGCGGATGAAGGCGAGCCAGGCCCGAACGTGCCGGATCTGCGCCTTCAGCGCCGGGTCGTCGCACCGTTCGGCCGTCGCGACCGCCTGGTCCGTGATGTGCTCCAACTCCCGCTGATGCGCGGGCCCGGCGAAGAGCCCGCTCGACGCGATCACCGACAGCGCGGCGACGACGATCGTCGAGGCGTCGGGGATGTCGCGCAGCACCCGGGCGAACACCGAGACCAGCAGCGCGTGTTCGGCCAGCAGCCAGGTGTGCGCCGCCTCTGCGTCGGCGAACCGCAGCCCGGGCAGCGGCACCGAGAAGAGATGGATGCTGAGCGAACCGGCCCGCTCGGTCGCGCTCATGGCCTGGAGCAGGGTGGCGTGGAGGAACATCGTCAGCCGCACCAGCGCCGCCTCGCGGTCAGCGACGGGGTCCTCGCGATCGGCGCGCCGGGCGGCGAACGCCCGTACCAGATCGTGGAATCGGTAGCGGTCGGCCGAATGCGGTTCGAGCAGCCCGGCCTCCACCAGGTGCTCCAGTTGCTCCTCGGTCTCGTGTTCCGGCCGGTCGAGCAGGACCGCCGCGACGGCGACCGGGAAGTCGGCGGCGTCGAGCAGCGCGCACAGGCGCATCGCCCGGGCCCGGTCGGGGGCGAGTGCCCGGTAGCCGACCTGGAAGGTGGCCTCCACCGACAGGTCTCCGGCCCGCAGCTCGTCGAGCCGGCGTTCCTCGGCGCGCAGGCGTTGCAGCTGCGCGCCGAGCCCGCGTCCGGGACGAGCCGCCGTACGGGCACCGATGATGCGCAGCGCCAACGGCAACTGCCCGCAGGCGTGCACCAGTTCCAGCGCGAGTTCCGGTGCGGCGGCGATCTCGGCATCGCCGGTGAACCGGCCCAGCATGGCCACCGCCTCCCGCTGATCGGGCACCGGTACCTCGAAACGCGTCGCGCCCGGCGGTACGAGCGACCGGTGCCGGGTCGTGATCAGCGCGGCGTTGCCCGGTGTGCCGGGAAGCAGCGGGGTCACCTGGGCGGTGTCGGACGCGTTGTCCAGCAGCACCAGGATCCGACGGTCGGCGGTCAGGGTGCGATAGGCGCCGGCACGCGCGGTGGGCGTCGCGGGGATCCCGGCGGCGGGCACGCCGAGTGCGAGGAGGAAGTCGACCAACACGTCCGCGGGGTCGGCGGGTTGGCCGCCGTCGCCCCGGAGGTCCACATAGAGCTGCCCGTCCGGATAGTCGCCGCGGATGCCGTGGGCGACGCGCAACGCGAGGGCGGTCTTCCCCACGCCGCCGATCCCGCTGAGCACCGCCAGCGCGACGGCTTCCCCGCTGGGCCGCAAGGCGAGCCTGAGCCTCTCCAGCAACCGCTCCCGACCGACGAAGTCGCCGGGTGCCGGGGGGAGTTGCTGCGGGCGGACGCGGGCCGGGGCCTCCTCGATCCGCGCGGTCGCCGACGGCTCCGCTTCGGGGGCGGCGGAGGCTGTGGCATCGGTCGATGCCGTAGGGGCCGTAGGACCGGTGGGGGCAGTGGCACCGAACGACGGCGCTGCGCCGACGAGTTGCTCCTCGGGAAGCGGTTCGATGACGTCGGGCTCGGTGCCGCTGAGGATACGGGTCTGCACCTCACGCAGCTCCGGCCCCGGATCCATGCCCAGTTCGGCCACCAGGGTCTCGCGGGCCGAGGCGTAGACCGCCAGGGCCTCCGCCGTCCGCCCGGCGCGGTACAGCGCGCGCATGCGCAGCGCGTACAGGTCCTCACGGAGCGGATGGTCGGCGATCAGGGAGATCAGTTCGGTCGCGACGCGCGCGTGGTCGCCCAGTTCGCCGGCGCAACTCAGCTGCGCCACCTGGGCGTTGAGCCGTAGGTCGACGAAGCGTCCGCGATGTCGGCGGGCGTAGGGGCCGGGTACGCCGGACAGCGGCTCCCCCGACCACAGCGCGAGCGCGGCGTCGAACGCGCGCAGGGCGGGGGCGATGTGCCGTGCGGCGCGCAGTTCCTCGCCGTCGCGGACCAGCCGCTCGAAGCGCAGGGCGTCAACGGCCTGTTCCGGAATGCCGAGTCGGTATCCGCCCTGAGTGGTTTCGAGTCGCGATCGCTCCTCGCCCAGTGCGAGGCGGATGCGGTAGACGTACGTCTGCACCGAGCGCACCGCGTTGCCGGGCGGCTCTTCCCACAGGGCGTCGATGAGGTGGTCGAGGCCGCACTGGCGGCCTTCGCCGAGCAGCAGCCGGACCAGAACCGCACGCTGCAACGGGCTGCCGAGATCCAGCACCCGCCCGCCGTGCCGACCGCTCAATGGCCCCAGCAGCCCGAATTCGTACCCGTCCAACGCCATTGCCACTTGACGGATTCTAGTGGCCGAACAAAACGGAAGTCGTACCGGCGCCGCTCGTGACCATGCCCGCCCGGGGATCCGGAAAGCCGAATCCAGGGCGGGCTGTGGTTATGGCTGCTCGTGCTGCACGAGGGGCACGGGTCAGCCGCGGCGCAGCATCATGACGACAGCGACGATGACAATGATGACGACGACGGTACCGAGACCTATGTACACGGGTTTCTCTTTCCCTCGGGGAGCGGCACCCCTGGGTGCCGCAGAAAGCCGAGTACCCCCGACAAAGCCTTTCAGCCCACTGCGGCACCATGATGGGGAAAGCCTCGGAAATCGAGCCGGTGCCCCCGTTCCCCTCAGGTCGTCGGCTCAGGTCATCGGCGGTGCGCGGCGCAGCGGAGGGCGCGTTCCACCGTGGCGGCCATGGCCTGCTGGCCCTGGGCGTTGGGGTGGGCGGGCGCGGTCGGAGCCGGGGCGACCAGGGGTTCGATCCAGCGCTCGCCGGCCGGCTCGCACATGTCGTGTCCGACCGTCGGGGTGTAGGTGTCGACGTAGCGCGCGCCGTTCGCCGCCGCCTGGTCCGCGATCATCGCGTTGAGCTTCTTCTCGGTGTCGCGCAGATAGGCGAAGTCACCGGCGGCGAGCGGTACGGCGGAGCTGGTGCAGCCGACCCCGTCGTCCGGGAACAGGTCGGGATAGCCGACCACCAGGACCTTGGCGTGCGGAGCCCGCTGCCGTACGGCGTCCAGCGCGGCGGCGATCTTGGGGGCGATGTCGTCGACGCGCTGGGCCAGCCGGTCGGTGCCGTCGCTCGTGAAGAAGGTCCGGCACGGGTTGCCCGTCGGGTCCTTCGACGTCAGTCCGGCGCAGGTGGCCAGGTTGCCGGAGAAGCCGAGGTCGTTGCCGCCGATGGTCAGGGTGACCACGTCCGTGTCCGCGCCGAGTGCGTCCAGCTGCGGCGGTCGCGAACCCTGGGGTCCGGCCAGGGCGGTTGTGGTCGCGCCCGAGCAACTGACGTCGGTCAACTGCCAGTTCCTCGCTGCCGCGAGGAGGGACGGGTAGTTCTGGTCGGACCGGGCGCATGTGGCGTCGACCTGGGTCGGGATGCCGGGGCCGGAGGCGTAGGAGTCGCCCAGCGCGACGTAGCTGACGGTGGTGCGCGCGGTGGGTATCGAGGCGGCGCTCGCCGCTGTCGCTCCCGCGGCGGAGAGGGCCATCGCGCAACACGCCACCGTGGCGCCTCGGAACAGGCCTCGCCGGCCCGGAGTTCCCTTGGTCTGTTCGCTGTTCAAGTCCATCCATTCGTCGGGCCCCCGGAGCGCTCGTCGAGTCGCTCGGCCAACAGGCTCCAGGTGCGCGGGCGTTGTGCTGGCGTGACGTCAAACGGCCGGCGCACCAAGGAGGTTCACCGTTGGGGGCGGTGCCCTACTGGTTGTGGCTGCGCCGGAGGTGGGACTCGGCGTAGGCGTGGGCCCGGAAGGCGAGGACGGGGTCGTCGGAGAGCTGGATGCCGCTGGTGACGCGGGTGGGGTTGAACGCCTGCGTGTTCCCGGGGTCCTGGTCGTCGGCGGGTGCGGTGATCTCCAGCCGCCCGGCGGTGAACTCCTTGCGGTGCTCGGGCCAGACGGTGCTGGGGTCGTGGGTGGGGTCGTCGGGTTCGGCGAGCTGGATCCGCAGGTCGAACGCCACCGGTGCGTGTTCCAGGCGCTGGTGCAGTTCGTCGGTGAGGTAGTGGGCGGTTCGGGTGGCCGCGTCCGCGGCGGTGAGTTCGGCGCGTCCGGCCTCCGGTTCCCAGCGGTACCGCACGGGCCGCCTCGCGCCGTCCGCGTCGACCCAGATGAAGGCGTGGATGGTCCAGTAGGCGGCGGAGGCATAGCTGACGGGTACGGGCGGCTGCTGCGCCACGGCTTCCGCCAGGTGCGAATGAGCGCCGACGAACGCGTGCACCCGGGCCAGGTCGGGCTGTCGGGTCACGGGGTCGCGGCGCAGGGCCTCGGTCAGCTCCAGGAACTCCCTGGGCGTCGAGGCGACGAACCGGGGGACGCTGAGGGCGACGAGGTCGGTGTCACCGCCGTCGTGCAGGTGGAAGCGGACGGCCATGCCCCGGGTCACCGGGGCGGTGTCGGGCGTGTGCGGATCCCCCTCGGAGTTCGAGAACCGTACGGTCGCCGGAACCGGCCGCGACTGGAGATGCGCGGCCGTGGTCAGCGCGGCCGCGGCCCCACTGGGAGTGAAGGTGGCCCGGAAACCGGCCCCCCGGGCACTGGACCGGCGGTATCCGGGATGCCTCCCGCTCATCCGCTCCATGCTGTCGACGACCCGGACAGCCAGGGTCTGATCTGCGGAACTGCTTGACATGTCATTCCTTAGGAGACGAACCGATCACGGGACCGTTGCGGTCTACGAGCCGTTCCGGGACCAGGTTCACTCGTCGCCGGGATCAGTTGCCACGATCGAGAACAGCAGGGGAGCGGGACGCAGCGGATCAGCGGTGCCGACCGGGGCCGTTCAGCACGCCGGTGAAACCGGCAAGCAGGGAAGGGTTGTTGGAGAGCCAGGCCCGCACATGCTCCATCCCGACCGCGCCGCTCGGACCGGACTTGAAGTAGGCGTCCAGCTTGTCCAGCAGGGCGCCCACCGCCCGGCGCGCCAGCGGCTCACGCACCCGGTCGAGCGCCTCGCCCGCGCGGTCCATCCACAGCCGCGCGTCGCCTGCCGCCGAGGGGGTGGGTGCGCCGAACGTCGTCACCGCCACCAGGCCTACGGCAGCCATCGCCCTGCGGTCGAGCGGTGCCGTAGGGCTGTCCCAGACGCCGGCGAAGATCGTCCGCGCGTCCGAGAAGCGACCGCCGTAGAACGCCAGTGTTCCGCGCAGGATGGCCGCCGCGGATCGGAGGTCGTCCGCGCTGAGTTCGTCGGCGAGGCGAACCACCTCCGAGAGCCGGTTCTCGGCCGTGTCGACCGCGCCCTCCGCGATGTCGAGGCACACGATCCTGAGGGCGGCGTACGCGTACTGACCGCGCGCGCCGATGGAACGGAGGATGCGTGCCGCCTCGGTCCAGTGCGCGCGGGCGCGGTCGCGGAGGCCGGCGCTCTCGTCCGCGTCGCCGCGGAGCGTGAGGGTGCACGCCCTGGCGAAGTCGTCGCCGGAGGCTGTCGCGGCCTCGACGGCGGCCCGGCCGTGGCTGCGGGCGCCGTCGATGTCGCCGGCCTGGAGGCAGTACGTCGTCCAGTTGGTCAGGAGGATCGCCCGGTCCCAGTGGAACTCGGTGCCGGCGACGCCTTGTTCGGCCCGTACGAAGAGTTCCGCCACGTCGTCCTGCCCGGTCAGCATGGCGTGGAGCGGCTCGTAACAGGGGCCCAGGACCGCGAGGTCGGGGTTCTTCGCCCGGCGCCAGGCCGCCTTGAACCGGTCGACGAAGTAGCCGCCCTCCGCGTACCGACCGACGACGTGGTTGAGCCAGACGAGCCACGCGAGGGCGTAGAAGAGTGCCCGCTCGGCCTCCTCCGTGGGCTCCGCGGCAGCCCCGTCATGGGCCCGCACGCTGCGCTGGAGACGGTCGATGCCTTCTTCCTCACGGCCACTGATGATCCAGTAACTGCCGCGCCGTGCTTCCAGCGACAACGCCTGAGCCGTTCTCGACCGGGTCATCATGAGGTCCGAGGCGGCCCTGACGTTGGCGGATTCCGCGGTGTGCCGCCGTATCAACTCCCCTGGGTCGTCGGGCGCGTTGGCGTCGGTGCTGTCGTGGACGAAACGCAGGGCCCAGGCCATGAAGCGCTCCTCCGCCTCGGCGGCCCTTCCTTCGGCCCGGAGCCGGTCCAACGCGTATTCGCGGACCGTCTCCAGCATCCGCAGCCGACTCCCCTCGGGGGTCGAGACGGTGAACAGGAGGGACTTGTCGACCAGTTGGGCCAGCACCTGGAGGATCTCGTGGCGGTCCGCCTCGGGCAGGCAGACCGCCGTCTCCGCCAACTCGACGGAACAGCCGCCGACATACAGGGCGAGTTCGGTCAACACCCGCTGCTCGGTGGTGTCCAGGAGGGCGTAGCTCCAGTCGAGGACGGCACGCAGGGTGCGGTGCCGGGCGGGAGCGGTCCGCTTTCCCTTGGCCAGTAGGGCGAAGCGGTTGTCGAGACGGAGTTCGATCTCGCGTACCGGCAGCAACCGCACGTGCGCGGCGGCGAGTTCGACCGCGAGCGGCAGTCCGTCGAGTCGGCGGCAGAGCGAGCGGATGTCGTGCATCGCGGTCTCGTCCGCGGTGAAGGACGGGTCGATCATGAGGGCGCGGGCGCTGAACAGGTCCGCGGCCTCACCGTCGGGCATCGGTGTCAGGGGATTGAGCGTCTCGCCCGCAACTGCCAACGGGGCTCTGCTGGTTGCGAGGACGGTAAGTGCGGGACACCGGCCGAGCAGGACCGCCACGAGCGGGGCGACCGCGTCGAGCAGGTGCTCACAGTTGTCGAGCACGAGCATCGCCCGACGTCCGGCCAGGAACGACGTGAGCCGGTGCACATAGTCGTGCGGCGGCTGGTCCGGCCGGACCGACGCGTCCGACAGCCCCAGGGCTCCGGCGATCGCCGCGAGGACACCCGCCCCGTCGGCCGCCGCCAGATCGACCCACCACACACCGTCGTGCGACGGCTGCATCAGCACGCACACCTCAAGCGCGAGGCGCGTCTTCCCGACACCGCCGGGTCCTACGACGGTCACCAGCCGTTCGCGGTCGAGGGCCGCGCGCAGCCCGTCGAGTTCCTCGGCGCGGCCGACGAACGGGCCGAGCGGGTGGTCGGGACCGCCTTCGCCGGGCGTCGGGCGCGAAGCCGGACGATCTGCCGGGTGGGAAGCGCGACGATCTGCCGGCTGGGAATCCGGACGATCCGAGGACAGTCGTACAGAATCCGCGGTCACCGTCCCGGGACGCGGCTCGCCCGCCAGTCGCGCGTCGTGCGCGGACAGCCGTACGGAGTCGGCCGTCGGCGTCCCGGGGCGCGGATCGCCTGCCAGCATCGCGTCGTGCAGGGAACGCAGTTCGGGGGAAGGGTCGGCGCCCAGTTCGGACCTCAGGAGTCTGCGGCCCGTTTCGTACACGTCCAGTGCTTCGGCGTGACGCCCGCAGCGGTGGAGCGCGAGCATCAGTCGTGCCCGGGACCGTTCCCGCAGAGGTGCGGCGGACACAAGTGCCGTGAGTTCGGGGACCAGTTCGGCCGCGCGGCCGAGTTCAAGACCCGCGACGCTCGCGTCCTCCTGTGCGCTCAGGCGCAGTTCCTCAAGGCGCAGGCGCTCGGCGTCGAAGACCCGGCCCTTCAGGTCGTCCAGGGCGCGGCCTCGCCACAGGGCAAGTCCCTGCCGTAGAACGTCCTCGGCCTGGCGGTACGCCCCCGCCGCCAGGTGTTCGCGGCCCTCGCGGAGCGTCGCCTCGAAACGGACCGTGTCGAGTTCGTCCTCCGGCGCCGGCACGAACCGGTATCCGCCGTACTGCGACCGCACGCGCCCGTCCCGGCCCCGGGTCGCGAGCGCCGCGCGGAGTTTCGTCACCTGGACCTGGAGGGCGTTGACCGGGTCCTTCGCCTCGCGGTCCTCCCACAGTTCGTCGATGAGGGTGTCGCGGTGGACGACCGCTCCCCCGGCGAGCAGCAGCCGGGCGACGATCGCGCGGGAGAGGGCGCCCGGAAGAGCGACGGCACCGCTCCCGTCGGCCAGCTCCAGGCGGCCGAGCAGTCGGAGGTGCAGGGCGTCGTCGTTCATGTGTCAGCCTTCATCGGCGGTTCCGATGCCCGAAACCTGGATTCCCAACCTGGATTCCGAGCATGCCCATGACCGTACGAGGCAGGCGGTGGTTACCCGCAAGGGATACTAGTACCCATTGGGTACTGTTGGCGCATGACCAAGACATCAGGCCTCTGCGAGGACCCCAAGAGCGTCTACTCCGCGGCCTGCCCCTGCCGCGACATGCTGGACCTGCTCGCCAACAAGTGGAGCGCCCTCGCACTGGGCGCCCTGGAGGACGGACCCCAGCGCTTCGGCGCACTGCGCGGCCGGTTGCAGGGCGTGAGCCCCAAGGTCCTCACCCAGACCCTGCGCCGCCTGGAGGACTACGGCCTGATCGACCGGGAGATCTACGCGGAGGTCCCGCCCCGCGTCGAGTACAGCCTGACCCCGCTCGGCAAGGACGCCTGCGCCCCGCTCTCCCATCTGCGCAGCTGGGTGGAGCAGAACATCGACCGGTTCCCGGAGTCCGCCTGACCTGACGACGCCTGCCCTGACGACACGCGGGGCTCCTCGCAGCCGTTCTACCTGGATGGTTTCTTTTGGGAAGCAGGATCCCTTGATGGTTACTACCTCCCGATAGGTACCTTGCGGGTCGTGGCCGCCGGTCCTCGTCGGCCCACCGCACGAGTCGAGGAGATCCATGATGAGTGAGACCCGGAAGTCGGCGACGATGCCCGCCGTCGCGTATCGCAAGAGCCTGCCGATCGACGACGCCGAGAGCCTGGTGGACGTCGAACTGCCCGTGCCCGAGCCGGGTCCCCACGATCTGCTGGTCCAGGTGGAGGCCGTCGCGGTCAACCCCGTCGACTACAAGGTCCGGCAGAGCAACGACCCGGGCGGAGAACTCAAGGTGCTCGGCTGGGACGCCGCCGGTACGGTCGTCGCGGTCGGTGAGCAGGTGGAGTTGTTCGAGGTCGGCGACGAGGTCTTCTACGCCGGCGCGATCGACCGGCCGGGCACCAACTCCCGTTTCCACACGGTCGACGAGCGCATCGTCGGCCGTAAGCCCAGCACGCTCTCCTTCGCCGAGGCGGCGGCGCTGCCGCTGACCTCCCTCACCGCGTGGGAGGGGTTGTTCGAACGCCTCGGTCTGCGCGAGGGCGCCGCGGAGGAGACCGGCACGCTGCTGGTGACCGCGGCGGCGGGCGGTGTAGGAGCCATGGTGGCTCAACTGGCCCGGGCCCTCACCGGTTTGACCGTGATCGGCACCGCCTCCCGGCCGGAGACCGTCGCGTTCGCACGGCGTATGGGCGTGACACATGTGGTCGACCACCATCGTCCGCTGCCGGCACAGGTGGCCGAGGTGGCACCCGGCGGGGTCGACCACATCTTCGGCACCGCCGGTACGGACCGGAACCTCGCCGCGTACGCCGACATGCTCAAGCCGCTCGGCGGGCTCGTCGCCATCGACGACTTCGGTCCCGTGGAGATCGGCCTGCTGAAGGCGAAGAGCATCTCCTTCCACTGGGAACTCATGTTCACGCGCTCCCTGTTCAAGACTCCGGACCAGGTGACGCAGCACCACATCCTCGACCGGATCTCCCGACTCGTGGACGAGGGCGCCCTGCGGACCACGGCCACGCGGGATCTCGGCACGATCAACGCCGCGAACCTCCGCGAGGCGCATCGCATCCTGGAGTCCGGCAGCGCCATCGGCAAGGTGACGCTCACCGGATTCTGAGTCTGCTGTGAACCTCCTCCTTCGCCGCCCCGTTTACAGAGCGGATCCCCGTTTACGGAGCCGATCCTCGTTTGGAGGGCGGATGAAGACCAGGCCTTCTCGTAGCCACAGAAAGGTGACGGGCATGCAATTGATGAGGTTCACGCAGGAGCAGAGAATAGGCCATCTGCTCAGCTGGGCACATGAATGGAACGGAACCAGGCGAGGGCGAAGTATGTGGGCGTACTCCCTGAGCCTGGGGGGTTCTCACGCCCTTCTGAACGATTGGGTCAACAACGAACGGCTGATGAATCGCCTCACTCCGGAAGAGAGGAGTGCGGTGGAGGAAGCGCGTCGGCGGGCGACTCAACGCGAGACCGCCGCGGATCGAGTGGCTCGGTAGCCAGCGGTACTCGTACGTCATTCACCGCATGAGAAAGGGAGCGCCGAGGCTGTCGGCGCTCCCTCTCCGCATTCAGGGCGGGCGAAACCCTCCTTCAGCGCCGCCGACCGCTCACGCGGTGTACCCCCGCTCGGCCAACGCGGCCCGGAGAGCCCTGAGGGCAAGGTGCGTCCGGGACTTGACCGTGCCCGGCGGTATGCCCAGCGTCTCCGCCGTCCGGGCCACCGACTGGTCCAGGAACTCGACGTGGACGAGGATCTCGCGGTGCTGCAACGTCAGGTCCGCCAAGGCCTCGCGCACGATCTTCCTGGTGAGGGCCGGGTCCATGGGCTCCGGGCCGGGCATGTCGTTCAGGGCGGTGTCGATCGTCTCCGGCGGTCGGGCCTTGCGGGCGCGGTAGCCGTCGATGACGAGGTTGCGGACGACCGTGACGAGCCACGGCCGTATGCCCTCCGCCTCGGGATCGAGGATGTCGGCGTTCTGCCAGGCGCGCAGGACGGCCTCCTGGACCAGGTCCTGGGCCTGATGGCTGTCGCCCCAGAGCAGTCCGGTGGTCACCCTCAGCAGGAACACACCGTGTTTGTCGTAGACGGCGCGGATGAACGCCTCGTCGCGCGCCCGGTCACGGGTGCCGCCGGTTCGGCCGGGCCGTGCGTCCCGGATTCCTGTGTCGTACCTCATTGCCACGTTCCCCCGATGCGCCGTGGGTGGATGCACGGCACGCCAATTCGTTGAAGGCTGAACGGGGCAACCTTCGGGGGGACCTCTTGCCGGCGGCTTGATGTGCGCTTGCCTGGCCCACGTGTGCGAGGACAGGCTCGGGAAAGCTGCGGGAAAGGCGCGGGAAAGGGCGCCGCCACCGAGCACGCGGACGCGCTCTACGGGCGGGCGGGAGCCGGTGTGCCGGGGATGCTCAGGAGCCGGTCACCCCCGGGATCTCCGCCAAGGCCGCGCGGACCGCCGCTTCCCGCAGTTCGGGGAGTTTGCCGGACCAGTTGCCCAGCATCTCCTCTACGGGCAGCGCCCGGGCGGCGGCGAGGGTGGTGCGGAGCCCGTCCACGTCGGCAGCGCACGCCGGGCACTCCCGTACATGGCCGTCGACGCGTACCGCGTCCGCGGGATCGAGGGCCGCCAGGGCGTACGCGGCCAGTTCGGGCATGTCCTGCTCGCAGTTCACCTCAGGTCACCGCTGTTCCGGAGCGACGTTGTGGTTGTTGACCCGGAACAGGTTGCGCGGGTCGTAGTGCCTCTTCAGGACCCGCAGCCGTGCCAGGTCGTCGGCGGTGAACACGTCCTCCGCCCCGTCGTCACGGCCCGCGAAGTTCGTGTACGCGAGCCCCGTGGCCCAGGGGCGCAGTCGCTCGACCATCCCGCCGAGCATGGCCATTCCGGCGTCGACGACCTCCGGCGGTCCGACGGTCGCTCCCCACACGTTGAACTCGGCGTCCCGGGCCGCGATGGGGCTCGCCGCGATCGGCCGATCCGCCAGCGCCCCGCCGAGATGCCTGATCTCCAGGACCGTGAGGAGTCCGCCGGCCGCCAACTGGGCGCTCTCGACAAGGGAGTCGAGTGCCTCGGTCGGCAACTCGGCCAGAAGGGCGCCCTGTTCCTCGTACGGGAAAGGGTCGGCCGGGTCCGTGTGCACGAGGGCGAAAGCGCCGTAGGGATGACGGCCGATCGTGTCGATGACGCCGTCGCCGATGGCCCGGAAGGGCGCGATGAGCTTCTCGGCCTCCTCGTCGGAGCCGAGGTGGGTGACCCGGACGTGAGCGAGGAAGCGGCCGCGCAGCGGTTCCGGAATCTCCGGTACCGACGGGAAGTTGAGCAGCGCCAGCGAGCAGGTGAAGGCGTCGGGGGCGTCGCGGACCACCTCGGGGAAGGCGCGCAGCACGGCCTCGACGTCGTCGGCGGGGAAGTAGATTCCGCCGCCGTAGAAGGAGGTTACGGGGAAGAGCCGGATCTCCAGCTCGGTCACGATCCCGAAGTTGCTGCGTCCGCCGCGCAGGCCCCAGAACAGTTCCGGTTCCAACTCCGGTGAGACGCGGCGCAGTTGACCGTCCGGTGTGACGACCTCGATCGCGACGACGTGGTCGGCGGCCCAGCCGTAGGACCGGCCCAGGAACGGGCTGAGGCCGCCGCCGAGGGTGAAGCCCACGACTCCGACCAGCGGGCTGGACCCGTTCAGCGGCGCCAGCCCCTCCGCCTGGGCGGGCTCCACGACGTCCGACCAGAGCGCGCCCGCACCCACCCGGGCCACACCACGCTCGGTGTCGATCTCGACCGTACGCATCGCCCGCGTCGTGACGAGCAGGAAGTCCTCCGCGGCGGGGAACGGCTGGTGCCCGGTGGCCATGACCCCGACGGGCAGGTCACGCGCCGCCGCGAAACCCACCGCGGCCCGCACATCGTCGGCCCCGGCTGCCGCGACGACCAGGCAAGGCCCCTGCCGCGAGCGCAGGTTGAAGCCCGCGACCGCTCCCGCGTAGCCCGCGTCGTCCGGGGCGAACACGAATCCCTCGATCCGGTCGGCCAGTTCGGCGACGGTGTCCTCTCCGAGAACGATCCGCCCCTGGTACTCGGTCATGGTGCTGTGCCTTTCGTCGGAGAACCGGCCCTGTCCGACGGTCACTTGGCACAGCGAGGGACACGGCTCCACGACGCGACGCAAGGCGACACGGCGGCGGACGCGTCCCGGGAACCAGGTGCCGTCTGGTCGCTGCTACGGCGCGCACCCCGAAGAGGTTCACTGTCCGCGTACGGTTCGTCGCGGGCCCGGCTTGCCGCGATGGGCGTGCCTCAGCTGAAGGCGGCCAACACGGAGGGGCTGTCCGCGAGCCAGTCGCACTCCTGGTCCGTCCCACCCGGCCCGTTCGCCCCGTAGTGGGCGTCCAGCCTGTCGAGCAGTACGCCCACCGCGTGTCGGGCGAGCGGTTCCAGCAGTCCGGCGTGGGTCCGGCGCCCCCGGTCGATCCAGGCTCGCGCGTCGTCCGTGGCGGTGGGGGTCGGCGGACCGAAGGTCGCGATGACCGCGAGGCCGACGGCCGCGACCGCTCTGCGGTCGGGCGGGGCTCCCGGACAGCGCCAGACACCGTGGAAAATCCGCTCCGCCTCCGCGAAACGACCGCCCCGGACCGCCACCACTCCGCGCAGGTTGGCCACGGCGGCCTGGAGGTCGTCCGCACTCAGTTCGTCCGCGAGCCGGCTCACGTCCATGAGCCGCTGCTCGGCCAGGGCGAACTCCTCCTCGGTGACGTCCAGGCAGACCAGCCTGAGCAGCACATACGCCCAGCGGGTACGCGCCCCCACGGCACGCAGGATCCGGGCCGCCTCGGTCCACTGCTCACGGGCCCGGGCGCGCAGGCCGTCGCTCTCGTCCGCGTCGCCGCAGAGGGTGAGGGAGAAGACCCGGGCGAAGTCGTCGTCGGCCGCGCGCGAGGCCGCCACCGCGAGCAGCCCGTGCCGGCGGGCACCCTCGGTGTCCCCGTGCTGGAGGCAGTAGGTCGACCAGTTCGTCTGGAGGACCGCCCGGTCCCAGTGGAACTCCGTGTCCACTACGGCGGCCTCCGCCACGGCGAAGCGCTCCTCCACGTCGTCGTGCCCGTTGAGCATCGCGTGGAGCGCGTCGTAGCAGAGGCCGAGGACGGCGAGGTCGGGGTTCTTCGCGGACTGCCACGCCTCCTTGTGCCTGTCCACATAGGAACTGGCTTCCGTGTGGTGTCCGGCCACGTGATGGAGCCAGGTGAGCCAGGCGATCGTGTAGAAGAGCGCCCACTCGTCCTCCTCCGTGGGCGCCTCGGTCCGCTGTCCGGCTGTCGCGTCGTAGGCCTGGAGACTGCGTTGGAGGCGGTCGATTCCCTCTTCCTCGCGGCCGCTGATGAACCAGAAGTAGCCCAGCCGCGCCTCCAGCAGCAGGGCTCCGGCCTGCCTCGACCTGGCCGTCATCAGGTCCGATGCCGCCCTGATGTTGGCGGACTCCTCGGTGAGGCGCCTGGCCCACTCCCGCTGGTCACGGGAGGAGAGGCCCGCGCTGCCGTCGCGGACGAAGCGTGCGGCCCACGTCATGAGGCGTTCTTCGGCTTCCGGTGCACGGCCCTCCTCCCGGAGTCGGGTGAGCGCGTACTCGCGGACCGTCTCCAGCATCCGCAGCCGGTTCCCGTCGGGCGTGGAGACCGGGACGAGCAGCGACTTGTCGACCAACTGCCCCAGGACGTGGAGCAGTTCGGCACTGTCCGCCCCGGGCAAGGGAGTTGCCGCTTCCACGATGTCGAGGGAGCAACCGCCCACGTACAGGGCGAGTTCCGTCAACAGCCGCTGTTCGGTGGTGTCGAGGAGGGCGTAGCTCCAGTCGAGGACCGCGCGCAGGGTGCGGTGTCTGGCCGGTGCGGTGCGCTCCCCCTTGATCAGCAGGGTGAAGCGGTTGTCGAGGCGGGCCTCGATCTCGCGAACGGTCAGGAGCCGGACGTGCGCGGCGGCAAGTTCCACCGCCAGCGGCAGTCCGTCGAGCCTGCGGCAGAGGCGGCGGATGTCGTGCAGTGCCGCCGCGTCCGGGGCGAAGGACGGGTCGATCATCGCGGCCCGGGTGCCGAACAGGTCCGCGGCCTCCTCGTCCGGCATCGGCGCGAGCGGGTACAGCACCTCGGCCGCGACCTCCAGCGGTGCCCTGCTGGTGGTCAGGACGGTCAGTCCGGGACACCGGCTCAGCAGCGTCGCCACGAGCGGGGCCACGGCGTCGAGCAGGTGCTCGCAGTTGTCGAGGGCGAGGACGGCCGACCGTCCGGCCAGGAACGAGGTGAGCCGGTGGACGTAGTCGTGCGGCGGCTGGTCGGGCCGGACGGAGGTGTCGGACAGGCCGAGCGCGGAGGCGACCACCGCGAGCACGTTCGCGTCGTCGGCCGGGGCCAGGTCGACCCACCAGACGTTGCCGCGGGACGGCTGGACCAGCGCGCACATCTCAAGGGCCAGACGGGTCTTGCCGACGCCTCCCGGTCCCAGCACGGTCACCAGCCGCTCCCGGCCGACGACTTCGCACAGCGCGGTCAGCTCCTTGCGCCGGCCGACGAAGGGGCCCAGCGGGCGGATCGGGTTGGCTTCACCGGACACGGGTGCCGGGCGGATGTCCGTGCGCGGGGAGGCCGGTCGGTCGGACAGGGAGGCCGGACCTCGGAGCGTCGACTCGTGCCCTTGGAGCGACGGATCGCCCCCTTGACGAGACGGGTCGTGCCCCTGGAGAGACGGATCGTGGCGGAGTATCGCGGCGTGCAGGGAGCGCAGTTCCTGCGAGGGAGCGACGCCGAGTTCGGATTTCAGCAGGCGACGGCCCGTGTCGTAGACCTCCAGGGCTTCCGCGAACCGGCCGCAGCGGTAGAGCGCGAGCATGAGACGGGCCCGGGACCGCTCGCGCAGCGGGGCGAGGGACGACAGGGCCTGTAGTTCGGGGATCAGCTCCTTCGCGCGGCCGAGTTCGAGGCCCGCGGTGGCCGCGTCCTCCAGAGCGCCGAGCCGCAGATCCTCAAGGCGGGTCCGCTCGGCCTCGAAGACCCGTCCCTCCAGGCCGTCGAGGGCGCGACCGCGCCACATCGACAGCCCTCGCTGTAGCTCGCATTCGGCCTTCTCGTGCTCCGCCGCCGCGAGATGCTCACGCCCGTCCCGGACCGCGGCTTCGAAGTCGGGCACATCGATCTCGTCCTCGGGTCCCAGGACGATCCGATAACCGCCGTGGTCGAACAGCAGGCGGGCGTCCTCGCCCCGCGCCGCGAAGGCCGCGCGCAGCTTGGCCATCTGGACCTGGAGCGCGCCGACCGGGTTCTTCGTCGTGCGCTCCTCCCACAGTTCGTCGACGAGGGTGTCGCGCTGCACGACGGCCCCGCGGGCGAGCAGCAGCCGCCCCACGATCGCCCGGGACACGGCGCCGGGCGGGACGACCGCGCCGTTGGCGGTCACCAGCTCCAGTCGGCCGAGCAGTCGAAAACGCATGCCCGCCATCCTGCCGTGGCCGACCGAAAGCCCCGAAGGGCTCGTCGGCGCGTCGCGGAGCGAGCGTTCCGGGTCGATGTCCCTCGCGGTCCCTCGTAGTGAACCGAGTCACCGGACGCCCCGTAGCCGTCAACGTTCACCGAGTTCACCGAGTTCACTGAGTTCGACGCGGCACGGCATCAGGAGCTGGCACGTCTGAGGCTTGTGACGGTCGTGGCCCGGTGTCGTCGTCAGGTGGCGACGGCCTGGAGCCTCTTGTTGCGCGCGTCGATCGCCTCCCGCGTGGAGGGCACGATGAGTTCGCCGCCGTCCGTGACGCTGTTCTGGGCGAACTCGGCGTAGGGGCGCTGGCGTTGCTCGTAGCGCTCGAACGCCACCGTGTGGTCGCCGCCCGCGTCGTCGAGTTCCTCGGCGAGGAAGTGCGCGCCGCTGATGGCCAATGAGGTGCCGCGGCCGGAGAGCAGCGCCGCGCAGTGCGCGGCGTCACCGACCAGGGCGATACGGCCGCGGTGCCAGGTGGGCAGGTGGATCTGGCTGACCGAGTCGAAGTAGAACTCGGGATCGGCGCGGACCGCGTCGAGCAGCTGCGGGATCTTCCACTCGGGATGTCCGGCGAAGGCGTCCAGGAGGATCTTCTTCTGGGCATCGAGGTCGCGGTGGTCGTAGTCGAGGAGCCCGGAGCGGAAGAGGAACACCCCGAACGCCTTGTTCCTGTAGCGGGCGATGCTCGCGAGATGGCCGGGATAGTTGTACAGCGGGCTGGTCCGGTCGTCGGTCCGAGCTTCGGCGGGCAGGTCGGTGAGGGCGACATAGAGGCCCAGGTGGCGCAGGTAGTCTCCTTCGGGCCCGAAGACCAGCCTGCGGGTGACCGAGTGCAGGCCGTCGGCGCCCAGGACGAGATCGAAGCGTTCGGCGCGGCCGGAGACGAAGTGGACGTCGACGCCGTCGCCGTCGTCGGCGAGCGCGTCGAGGGAGTCGCCGAAGACGGTGTCCGTCGACGTCGGCAGTGGGTCGGCGAGAGTACGGGCGAGGTCCTCGCGCGCGATCTCGATGTCGTCGCCGGAATCGCTCATCTCCTCGACCGGCAGACGGGCGGCCACGGAACCGTCGGCATGGACGAACACGCCGTGCTCCGCCATCCGGATGCGCTGCTCACGGAGCCTGGGCAGCACCCCCATCCGGTCGGCGAACTCGATGGCGTCGCCGCGGACGTCGATCGGAGCGCCGGTGACGCGCAGGTGTGCGGCGCGTTCGACGAGGGTCACCTGGTGGCCGCGGTTGCCGAGTTCCAGTGCTGTGGCCAGACCGGCGATGCCGCCGCCGGAGACAAGGATGTTCACGGGGAGTCCTGTCCTGTTCGGTCGATTGCGGGGTACTGCGCGAACAGTCCGCCCGCGCCTCTAAAAGCGCCAATCTGTTGCATTAAAGCTAACACATCAATCTGTTGCGTTAAGCCTTAAGGTGAGGGTGTGACGGCGACCCGAGAGCAGGACACAGACGACGCACCTGAGCCGGTGGCGGCGCGGCGGCCGGGGGGCCGCACGGCCCGCACCCGTGCCCGGATCCTGGAGGCCACGTTGCGTCTCGTCGCACGGGACGGCATCGCCGCCCTGCGCTACGAGGAGGTCGCCGAGCTGGCCGGCGTGCACAAGACGAGCGTCTACCGCAACTGGCCCGACCGCGAGGAACTCGTCACCGCGGCGCTGCTCCAGTACTCGGGCACGGTGGAGCTGGAGGACACCGGAGACCTGCGCCACGATCTGGTCGACTACCTGGTGGCGCTGGCCGGCCTGTTGTCCACCACGACTGGCCGTGCCATGCAGCGCGCCATCCAGGACGCGGGGGAGAACCCCGAGGTCGCCCTGCCCGTCGATCGGATCTTCGAGCAGCGTCTGGCCAGACTCCAGCAGGTCGTGGACCGTGCCGTGGCACGCGGTGAACTGCCTCCGGTCGACGGCTACTTCCTCGCCGAGATGCTGACCGGCCCGGTCCACCTGTACGTCAGCCGCGGCCTGCGCCCCTTCACCCGCGCCGAGGCGGAAAGGATCACGGATGTGGTCCTGACGGGACTGCGGCACACGGCGGGACAACCGTCGGGAACGGGTCCACTTGCCGACGTGTCAGGTCGTTTCACCTGAGGCCACGCTCAGGCCACGCGAAAGGGTGCCCGGCAGGCAGAAAACCCGCCGGGCACCCTTCCGAGATCACTGGTGTCTAACGCCTCATCGCGACGTCAGACCGGAGATCCGCCACAGCCCGTCGCCGGCGCCACCGGCCATGTACGCGTCCCCGGACGCCGCCAGCGAGAAGCTGAAGCCGTTGATCCCGACGAGGTTGGTGACGTGGGACTGCACCCCGGTGGCCGGGTTCACCCGCTTCACCTCGTCTCCGACCATGAAGTAGACCAGGCCGTTGCCGTCGACCGAGATCGACGTGGGTTCGTAGGCCTCGCTGGCCAGCACCCGCGTCGCACCCGTGGCCACGTTCGTCTGCAGAACGCGGCCTTGGCCCATGTCCGCGGTGTAGGCGAGTCCCGCCTTGTCGAACGCGAGGCCGTAGGAGAAGCCGAGCCCCGTGGCCACCACGCGCGACGTCCCGCCGTCCGGGACGGCGACGATCTCTCCGTTGCCGTCGGTGACATAGGTCGTGGTGCCGAAGCGGGCCACACCGAAGAGCGAGGGCAGGCCGGCGGCCAGGGTGCGGCGAGCGCCCGTGGCGAGGGTGACCTGCTGGAGCGTGCCGTCGAAGGCGGTGATGTACGCGCTGCCGTCGGCGACGGCCACTCCGCGGAGGTTGCCGAGACCGGTGGTGACCGTGTCGAGCGCTCCGGTGGCCAGGTCGAGCTTGAGCAGATCGCCTCCCGAGTACGCCAGGTACAGTGCGCCGGCGTTGTCGGAGGCGATGGCGACCGGTGAACCGGCCGTCGGCGCGAACCGTACGCAGTCCGTGGACGGGCACTTGATGTCACCCGTCGCGGCAACCGCCGGAGCGGCGAGGGTCATTGTCGCGCCCGACGCCAGCAACGCGCCGAGTGCCAGCGCCACGCCCAGCGCTCGCCCGCGGCTGGTGAGCGAGCGGGCGGGACGGTCGAGCGGGAGTCGCGTCGCGGTCCTAGATCTCATCATTGAGTCCATCCGTTCCTGTCCGTCGACGATGGGTAGGCGCCCACGGGATCGCCGCGGGCACCGCAATGGCTACGCACGCGAGTACGGGGAGGTTCACCAAGGGGGTCGGATTCAGGTCCGGACTTGGAAAGGCTGGCGGCACCCGGCCCCGAGCGTCACCGTGCCCGCCCGCGTCGGCCGAAGTGGCGGCCCGATCGCCCTGCCGCCAGGCTGACAGCAGACGTGCCATCACGCGCAGACACACACATAGACACGCAAGGGGACTGGTTCCACATGCAGATCGATCTGACCGGACGCACCGCCCTGGTGACGGGCTCGACGCAGGGCATCGGCGCGGCGATCGCCGCCGGACTCGCGCGCTCCGGCGCCCGGGTCGGGGTGAACGGCCGGGACGAGCAGCGGGTCGCGGAGGGCGTCGCGCGGCTCGCGGCCGAGGTACCCGGTGCGGACTTCGTCCCCGTGGCCGCCGACGTCGCGAACGAGGAGGGCGCCCAGCGCGTCCTGGAGGCGCTGCCGGAGGTGGACATCCTCGTCAACAACCTGGGCATCTTCGGCTCCGCCGACCCGCTGGAGATCAGCGACGAGGAATGGCGGCGCTACTTCGAGGTGAACGTGCTGGCCGCGGTACGGCTGACCCGCATGTACCTGCCGGGCATGACCGCGCGCGGCTGGGGCCGGATCCAGAACATCGCCAGCGACTCGGCGGTCGTCATCCCGGCCGAGATGATCCACTACGGCATGTCCAAGACCGCGCTCCTCGCCGTCGGCCGGGGCTTCGCGAAGCAGGCGGCGGGCACGGGGGTGACGGTCAACTCGGTCATCGCAGGACCCACCCACACCGGCGGCGTCGAGGACTTCGTCTACGAACTCGTCGACCGCGACCTGCCCTGGGACGAGGCCCAGCGCGAGTTCATGCGGAAGCACCGGCCGCAGTCCCTCCTGCAACGGCTGATCGAGCCCGAGGAGATCGCCCACATGGTGGTCTACCTCAGCTCCGACCAGGCCTCGGCCACGACGGGCGGAGCCCTGCGCGTCGACGGCGGCTACATCGACTCGATCCTGCCCTAACGCCCTCAACTCATAGTCGCCGCACGCACTTCGTCCCCCAGAACTATGGTGTCCCACCACATGTGCCGCTGACGTGCCCCTTCCTACCGTGTGCCATCACGTACCCGTCCCCACGGCACACAAGGAAGTGGCGCACATGGCCTCGGCAACCCCCGCTCCCCCACCCCCTGCCAACCTCAAACGCATCGTCGCCGCCAGCCTCATCGGCACCACCATCGAGTGGTACGACTTCTTCCTCTACGGCTCCGCGGCCGCGCTCGTCTTCAACAGACTCTTCTTCCCCGACTCCGACCCGCTCGTCGGCACCCTGCTCTCCTTCCTGACCTACGCCGTGGGTTTCGCGGCCCGCCCGCTCGGCGCCCTCGTCTTCGGGCACTACGGCGACCGGCTCGGCCGCAAGAAGCTGCTGGTCCTGAGCCTGCTGCTGATGGGCGGTGCGACCTTCGCGATCGGGCTGCTGCCGACCCACGCCACCGTCGGAGCGGCGGCCCCGGTCCTGCTCACCGCGCTGCGCCTGGTGCAGGGCTTCGCGCTCGGCGGCGAGTGGGGCGGAGCCGTCCTACTCGTCTCGGAACACGGGGACGCACGCCGGCGCGGCTTCTGGGCGTCCTGGCCCCAAACCGGCGCCCCCGCAGGGCAGTTGCTCGCGACGGGTGTGCTGTCCCTGCTCACCGCCGTCCTCTCGGACGAGGCCTTCGGCAGCTGGGGCTGGCGCATCCCGTTCCTGCTCTCCGGTGTCCTGGTCGCCGTCGGTCTGTGGATTCGTCTGTCCGTCGATGAATCCCCGGTGTTCCAGGAGGCGTTGGCACAGGCGGAGGCCCGCAAAGCCGCCGCCCGGACAACGGCCCGAAGCACCGCCCCCGAGCAACTCCCGCTCGTCTCCGTACTGCGCCACCACTGGCGCGACATCCTCGTCGCGATGGGCGCCCGCATGGCGGAGAACATCAGCTACTACGTGATCACCGCCTTCATCCTCGTCTACGCCACCACCTCGGCCGGCGTCTCCCGGCAGACGGCGCTGAACTCCGTGCTCATCGCCTCCGCCGTGCACTTCGCCGTCATCCCGGCCTGGGGCGCGCTGTCGGACCGGATCGGACGCCGGCCCGTGTATCTGCTGGGTGCGGTGGGCATCGGGCTGTGGATGTTCCCGTTCTTCTCGCTGATCGACACCGGAGACTTCGGCAACCTGGTCCTCGCCGTGACCGTCGGCCTGATCCTGCACGGCGCGATGTACGCACCCCAGGCCGCCTTCTTCTCCGAGATGTTCGCGACCCGGATGCGGTACTCCGGCGCTTCCATCGGCGCCCAGTTCGCCTCGGTCGCGGCGGGCGCCCCGGCCCCGCTGATCGCCACCGCCCTGCTGGCCGACTACGACAGCTCGACCCCGATCGCCCTGTACGTGATCGCGGCGGTCGTCCTGACCCTGATCGCGGTGGGCATGGCCAAGGAGACCCGCCATCGCGACCTGACCGAGATCGAGACCACCACGGACGACCGGCCCGCGACCACGCCTGCGACGGACACGGCGAGTGCGACAGACACGGCAAGTGCGACGGACGCCGCGGACGCTCGCACCGCCTGATCCCCACGCGCGGCACCGGCCCTCGTACGCCCCGCGCCTACGAGGGTCACCGGCGCACCGGACCCCCCAACCGCCTTAGTCTCAGGGCGAGTTGGATCTCCAGGACGCGTCCCGGTTCCTGCCAGTCCTCGCCGAGGAGTCTTCCCACCCGCTCCAGCCGCTGGGCGACGGTGTTGACATGGACGTGCAGGTCGTCCTTCGTCCGGGCCGGGCTCATCCCGCAGGCGAAGTAGGCATCCAGGGTGTGCAGCAGATCCGTACCGCGCCGCTCGTCGTACCGCACGAGCTGTCCGATGGTCCGCTCGACGAAGCCGCCGATGTCCCGGTCCCCGGCGAGGAGCAACCCGAGGAAGCCGAAGTCCTGGGCGGCGGCGCCGTCGCCGGTGCGGCCCAACAGCCGCAGGGCGTCGAGGCAGCGGCGCCCTTCCTCGTAGGCGGCGACCACGGCGTCGGGCCGGGCGCCTGGTTTCTCGACGGGGGCGGAGGCCCCGACGGTGACCGCTTCGTGGACCGCCGCTCCCAGGTGGGCGGCGGTGCGCCGGGCCAGGTCCGTGGCGGTGTCGCCCGGGTCGAGGGGCAGGAGCAGGACCGTGCCGCCGTCGCGGGCGGCGGCCAGTCCGTGCCGGGTCCCGGCGAGGTGCGAGGCGGCGGACCACAGGCGTCGGCGGGCGGCGGCCTCCTGCTCGGCGTCGGCGGCCGTGCCGTCGAGCCGGGCGGCGAGCACGACATGGGTGGCGTCCAGGTCCGCGTCCAGTCTGGACGCGCGCTCCCGCAGCAGGCGTGGGTCACGGTCCCGGGCGTCGAGCAGGTCGTCCAACAGCTCGCCGCGCACGCGCTGTTCGGCCTCGGCGACCGACCGTCGGGCGAGCAGGAGCAGGGAGGTGACCATGGCGGCGCGCTCCAGGGTGCGCTGGTCGACGGGGTCGAGGCCGGGGTGGCCGCGCAGCACGAGCGCGCCGAGCAGTTCGCCGCCGGCGGCCACGGCGGCGATCCAGTCGTCCCGGTGCCGTACCGCGTGCCCTTCGACGCGGGACGCTTCCAACGCCTTCGTGGGAGCGGCGTCGGTCTCGGTGAACTCGACCGCTCCGTCGAGGACTTGGGACACCGCGGCCGCGACATCATGGACCCCGCCGCCGCGCAGGACGAGTTCGGCGAGCCGGTCGTGGACGTCCGAGGCGCGCTCGATGACTCCGCTGCGGTCCTGGATGATCTCGTTGGCGCGCTCCAGACCGGCGAGGGCCGAGCGGGTCTCGGTGAGCAGGTTCGCTGTGTCGATGGCGGCCGCGGCGAGCGCGGCGAAGGAGCCGAGCAGCGCGATCTGCTCCCGCTCGAAGACACGCGCCCGCCGGTCCGCCGCGAACAGCACCCCGATGACGCGGTGCCCGAGCATCAACGGCACCCCGAGGATCGCCACCAGCCCCTCGTCCTGCACCCCGGAGTCGATGGTGAGGGTGTGCTGGAAACGGTCGTCCTTGAAGTAGTCGTCGGTGACGTACGGCCGTGCCGTCTGGGCCACGAGTCCGCCGAGCCCCTCCCCCATGCCAAGCCGCAGCTGCTGGAAGCGGGCCGCGACCGACCCCTCGGTCACCCGCATGTAAGTGTCACCCCTGGCCGGGTCGTTGAGGCTGAGGTAGGCGATGTCGGTGCCGAGCAGCGACCGGGCGCGCTGGACGATCGCTTGCAGTACGGCGTCCAGGTCGCGCAGTCCGGCGAGGTCGTGGGCCGTCTCGAAGAGCGCGGACAGCTCGGCCTCGCGCCGTCGGCGTCCCTCCAGCTCCGAACGCACGCGCAGCGCGAGGTTCTTGGCGTGTTCGAGCCCGGCGATCGCCTCGGCCGATCTTCCGTCGGCGCGGGCGAGCAGCACCGGCTGTTCATAGGCGTCGGCGGAGGCGCCCCGGGCCAGCAGTTCGAGGAACGGTGCCTCGGCACTGCTCGGTCGCGCTGCGGCACCGGTGGCGGTGGCGGAGCGCTCGGCGGACTGCACGTGATCGCTGGACATGCTCACAGGATTCCCCATCGCCGGGCCGGCCGGTCAGGCCTGTGGATAACTCGAAAATCGCCTGCGCACCCGGTGCTTCAGTGCGCGGTCCACCCGCCGTCCAGCACCAGCGAGGTGCCGGTCACGAACGACGCGTGCGGGCCGCACAGATAGGCGACGGCCTCGGCGACCTCTTCCGGTTCGATGAGCCGTTTGACCGCGCTGTCCTGCAGGAGCACCTCGGTCAGCACCCGCTCCTCGGGGATGCCGTGCGCCTGCGCTTGATCGGTGAGCTGGCGCTCGACCAGGGGGGTGCGCACATAGGCCGGGTTCACACAGTTCGAGGTGACGCCATGGGGTGCGCCTTCGAGGGCGGCGGTCTTGGAGAGCCCCTCCAGTCCGTGTTTGGCGGCCACGTACGCGGACTTGAAGGCGGAGGCTCGCAGTCCATGGACGGAGGACACATTGACGATCCGGCCCCAGCCCTGCCCGTACATGTGGGGCAGGGCGCCGCGGATGAGCCGGAAGGGCGCCTCCAGCATCACGGTGAGCACCGTGTGGAAGACGTCGGGCGGGAACTCCTCGATGGGGCGCACCAGTTGCAGCCCCGCGTTGTTCACCAGGATGTCCGTACCGGCGGCGGCGTGCTCGGCGGCGTCCAGGTCGGTGAGGTCGAGGACGCGCGGTTCGACGGTGCCCCCGAGATCCCGCGCCTGCTCGGCGAGCTCCGCGAGTCCCGGCGCGTCCATGTCGACCGCTCTGACCTTCGCCCCGGCGGCCGCCAGCCGCAGCGTGCAGGCGCGGCCGATACCGCCGGCGGCACCGGTGACGAGGGCGGTACGGCCGCTGAGGTCGAGGTGGCTCGCGTGGGTCCCCGGGAGGGCGTTGGGCACGGTCATGGGGCGAGCCTAGACAGCGTCCCCGCCCCACCGCATATGGGCCGAGCACATACTTCAGTCAGAACTCGTGGTGTCAAACCATGTGGGTGCGTCGGCCAGGGTCTGCTTGATCCGGAACAGCTGGTGATCGCTGATCTCGGGCAGCGCGTCCAGCTCGAACCAGCCGACCTCCAGCGACTCGTCGTCGTTCACGGCCGCCTCACCACCGACGGCCCGGCACTGGAGCGTGATGTCCATGAACTGGCAGGCGTCACCGTTGGGATAGCTGATCGGTCCCCCGGCCTTCACCATGACGACCCGTTCCGCGACGCACTCGACGGCCGTCTCCTCGAACACCTCGCGCACCGCGCAGACCGCGGGCTGCTCACCGGGCTCGGGAATGCCGGAGGGCAACGCCCACTCGTGGTTGTCCGCCCGCTTGCCCAGCAGGACACGACCCGCGTCGTCGAAGACAACGGCGCTGACCCCGGGAAGCCACAGCAGCTGATGCCCCGCGGAGGCCCGGATCGTACGGATGAAATCAGGGGTAGCCATGCTCCGACCCTAACGGGACGATCCATGGCCACTCCACGAACTGCCGTGCGCGCGGCGGGCGTACAGCGGGCGTACGGCTACACGTCGCCCGCGCGCCGCCCGCGCACACCGGCGGCGACCGCCCAGCCGAGGCCGGCCGCGGCGATGAGCACCAGGGCCATCTCGGGCAGGATGCCGAGCTTCGTGGCCGGGGTCTCCGAGGAGCGCAGCGGCACCTTCTGGACCAGGGAGTCGGCCACGAACATGCCGGTCTTCTGGGTGATCTTCCCGTCCGGCATGATGATCGCGCTGACGCCGCTGGTCACCGGGACGGTGACGGTCCGGCTGTGTTCGACCGCGCGGACCCGGGACATGGCGAGCTGCTGGTAGGTCATCTCGCTGCGGTCGAAGGTCGCGTTGTTGCTGGGCACGGAGATCAGCTGGGCGCCGTCGGTGACCTCGGAGCGCACGGCCCAGTCGAAGGCCGCCTCGTAGCAGGTGACCAGGCCGATCTTGGCGCCGTTCATGGTGAACACACCCGGCTTGGTACCCCGGCTGAAGTCCTGGCGGACCATGCTGGTCCAGTTCTTGTTGATCGCCCCGAGCAGCGAGCGCATCGGGAGGTACTCACCGAACGGCTGGATCTGCCGCTTGTCGTAGGTGTCGGTCGGTCCCTTCACCGGGTCCCAGAGGATCTGCTCGTTGTAGAGCTTGCCGCCCCGCTCGACGACACCGCCGACCGAGATGGGCGCACCGATCGCCTTGGCCGCCGCGTCGATGTCGGTGTACGCCTGGGCGTCGGCGAAGGGGTCGACGTCGGAGGAGTTCTCCGGCCACAGGACGACATCGGGCTTGGCGGCCTTGCCCGCCTTGACCTTCGCGGCCAGCCGCAGGGTCTCCTTGACGTGGTAATCGAGCACCGCCCGCCGTTGGGCGTTGAACTCCAGCCCCGCGCGCGGGACGTTGCCCTGGATGACCGCGACCGTCGTGGTGCCGTCCTCGGCCTTGTCGCTGACCAGGGACCGCGCGGCCACCGCGCCGACCACCGGTACGGCCACGCTCAGCAGGGCCACGGCCGCGGCGGCCCGCTGTACGACACGGGTGTTCCGGCTCTCCAGGGCCAGGCGGACGATCTCGTACAGGCCGAAGCCGCACAGGACGACGGCGAAGCCGAGGACCGGGGTGCCGCCCACCGCGGCGAGCGGCAGGAAGACGCCGTCCGCCTGGCCGAACGCGATCTTGCCCCAGGGGAAGCCGTGGAAGGGGACACGCGCGCGTACCGCCTCACCGGCGATCCACAGTGCCGCCGCCCAGAGCGGCCAGGCAGGCAGTTTCGAGACCGCGGTGATGGCCGCGCCGACCAGCGCGACGAAGATCGCCTCGACCACGACCAGGGCGATCCAGGGCCCCGGGCCGACCTCCACGCCGGTCCACACCAGCAGCGGCAACAGGAATCCGAGGCCGAAGAGGTAGCCCAGTCCGAGGCCGGCCTTCCAGCCGCGGCCCCGCAGCACCCACCCGAAACAGGCGAACGCGGGCAGCGCCAGCCACCACAGGGTGCGCGGCGGGAAACTGACGTAGAGCAGCACTCCGGAGAGTGCGGCTACGGCGGCCGGGACCAGACGGACGAGGCGGGCCAGGCGCGATGTGGGCGCGGCCTGCGGCTTCAGCTGGTCCGACTCGTCCACGGAAGTTGCGGTGACGGTCACTCCGGGAGTGTACGGCGGCCGGCCTCGGCGTTCACAGCACGGTCCGGATGGCAGCCCGGGCGCTGAGCAGGGCCGCAGCAGCATCGTTCCTGCGCAACTCGTCCACAAATCGGTCATCAGCCGTTACGGTGTGCCGGAGCCCCTGTCGTGCGGTCGGTCCAGGCCAGGACGGCCGGGGCCGGTCACGGGTCGGGGGCGGCCCGGTTCAGGGGGCGCGGGGTGGGTTCCACGGGGACGGCGTCGGCGACCGGTCCGGACGCCGACGGTGAAAGACGAAACGTTTCGGATGCGGCGGGCATCGCGGTGCTCGGAGCGTGTGCCGCGTGGTCGCTGATCACCGCGGCCATGCACGACGGCCGGCCCGAGGGCGTGCTGCTCGCGGTCCTGGCGGTCGCCGCCGGTTACGCGTCGGGGCGGATCTCCGGAGCGCTCGTACCGGTCGCCGCGCCGTGTGTGGGGGCGCTGGCCGGGCTCGGTATGGCGCTGGCCGAACCGCGTCTCGCGCCGGGCCCCCAGTTCGCCGTCCCGCTCGGCCACGCCGGTGCGACCGCGGCCCTGCTGACCCTGGCCGTGGGCTCCGCGTGCTGCTCGGCCTGGGCCGCCTCGGCTCCGGCGCTGCGGCTCGCGCTGCGGCTGCTGGCGGCCGGGATCACCGTCGCCGCGGCCGTCCTGGGCTCGCTCTCGGGATTCGCCCTGTGCACGGCGGTGCTGCTGTGCTCGCTCGCCGCCGGCCGGATGCGGCACCGCGGTCTCGGTATCGCGGGCCTGGGGCTGGCCACGGCGCTGGTGACCGGCGCGACCTGGGCCGTCGCCGGAAACGTCCTCCCGGACGGGCTGACCGCGTCCCTGGAGGGCCAGTTGACCCCGCACCGGGTCCAGCTGTGGCAGGACGCCCTGCACATGGCTCACCAGGACTCCGCCCTCGGGGTGGGCCCAGGGCGCTTCGGAGAGCTGAGCAGCGCGGCGGCCGAGGCCCTGCTCCCGGACGGCAAACCGCACTCCGCGCCGCTTCAGCTGGCGGCCGAGCAGGGAATCGTCGGCGTGCTCCTGCTGGCGGCGGCCTACGGCTGGATCCTCCACGCACTGTGGCGCACCACGCGCTCCACCCCCATCGCGCTCACCGCGGGCGCCACGCTGACGGGCCTCGCGATCGTCGCCTCGGTCGGCAACGCGCTGAGCTTCACCTCGGTGTCGGTCGGCGCCGGTTTCCTGGCCGGACTCGCCACGGCCCACCCGATCGCCGAGGACGCCTCACGCGCCGCGCCGGACGCACACGCGCGTGGCGATCAATTGGCGCCGTGACGGACGAGGAACGCGTCAGAGCACCGCGCCCGGCTTGGGCGGCGCCAGCCGGTCCGTGATGATCCGTACGGCCACCTCCGCGTTGTCCACGGTGATCGTGAACGTGTGCCCGTCCCACAGCCGCAGGACGATGCCCTCACCACGCCGTACGACGACTGCGGTGCCCTTCTCGGGCCGCCAGCGGTAGCCCCAGCCGCCCCACTGGCGCGGGGTGACGTGCGGTGCGAACTCGGCGCCCGCGACGCTCGCGAGGGGGATGCGGCGGCGCGGCAGACCGATGTGGCCGCAGCGCACTTCGAGGCACTCCGTGTCCACCTTCAGGCCGACGTGCACGAAGGCGAGCGTGCCGAACAGCATGAGCAGTCCGGCCGCGATGCACCCGACGACGGACATGACGAGCGGGGCGATGCCGGACGTCCAGGTGGAGTCCACGGCCAGCTCGATGCCGAGCGCCATGCAGGCGGCACCGGCGAGCGCCAGCAGCCACTGGAACCGGTTGGTGGCGCGTCCGGTCCAGATCTCGCTCTGCGGGAAGGTTTCGTCGCGGGGGTGGTCCCTCATGCCTACGAGACTACTCAGGTTTCGCTGCGCGGGTACGCCGTTGCGGAGGGTGACCGTTTTGTGCGGCGACACGGTGGACGCACAGAATCCGGTCCCCCGCCGGTACTCAGTGGGCGGGTGTGACGGCCCGCAGGAGTCGGCCCTCGGCGTAGACCGAGGCGGCGGCGGGCAGCGCGCCCTCACGGCCGTTGAGGAGCACCGTCACGGTGCCGTCGGGCAGTGCTTCAGGGGCGGGCTTTTCACCGATCCGGCGCAGTGCCTGGGCGGCCACCGCGTCGGCGGAGCCGTGCAGGACGAGCGGCGGGCGGTCGGGGCGCTGCACGGCGGCGCGGATGCGTTCGGCGACCAACTCGTAATGGGTGCAGCCCAGGACGACGGTCGTTACATCGTCGGGGGTCAGCTCGGCGGCAGCGGCGACGGCGGCGTCGATGGCCGCCTCGTCCCCGTGCTCCACGGCCTCGGCCAGTCCCCAGCACGGGACCTCGGTCACTGGTACACCGTCGGCGAAGTCCTTGATCAGGCCGCGCTGATAGGGGCTGCCTGTGGTGGCGGGCGTCGCCCAGATCGCGAAGGGCGTGCCACCGGCCGCGGCCGGCTTGATCGCCGGGACGGTGCCGATGACCGGGATACCGGGCTCCAGGTGGTCGCGCAGGACCGTCAGGGCATGCACGGTCGCGGTGTTGCAGCCGATGATCAGGGCGTCGGGCCGGTGCGCTGCGGCGGCCTCGGCGACGGCCAGCGCGCGCTGGGCGACGTCTTCCGGTGTCCGCGGCCCGTAGGGCATGCCCTCGGGGTCCAGGGAGAGCACGAGATCCGCGTCGGGGCGCACCCGCCGTACCGCCGCGGTGGCCGCCAGAAGGCCGATTCCGGAGTCCATCAGCGCGATCTTCACCCGGCCACGATAGACGATGGCCTCTGTGGATCCGCTGCCGTGGGGCAGACTGCGCCCGTGAGCGCCATCGTGTGGATCGCCGCCGGATCATTCGCCGCCTGGCTGTGGCTGCTGTTCTGTCAGGGCTTCTTCTGGCGCACGGACATCAGACTCCCGGCCCGTACCGACCCCGACGACTGGCCGACCGTGTGCGTAGTGGTCCCGGCCCGCGACGAGGCGGCCGTACTCCCCGAGAGCCTGCCGTCGCTCCTCGCCCAGGACTATCCCGGGCGGGCGGAGATCTTCCTTGTCGACGACGGCAGTTCGGACGGCACCGGGGAGCTGGCCCGCGAGCTGTCCTCCCGGCTCGGCGGGCTGCCGCTGACCGTGGACTCCCCGGGCGAACCGCCCGCGGGCTGGACGGGCAAGCTGTGGGCCGTGCGGCACGGCATCGGTCTGGCACGCGCGCGTGGCCCCGAGTACCTGCTGCTGACGGACGCGGACATCGCGCATGCCCCGGACAGCTTGCGGGAGTTGGTGGCTGCGGCCCGTACCGGCGGCTTCGACGCCGTGTCGCTCATGGCCCGGCTGCGCGTGGAGAGCCTGTGGGAGCGGCTCGTGGTGCCGGCGTTCGTCTACTTCTTCGCGCAGTTGTATCCGTTCCGCCGGATCGGCAAGCGGTCGGTGCGGACGGCGGCCGCTGCGGGCGGTTGCGTCCTGCTGCGCACCGACGCAGCCGAGCGGGCGAGGATCCCGGACGCCATCCGGCAGGCGGTGATCGACGACGTGGCCCTCGCGCGGGCCGTCAAGGGCGGCGGCGGTCACATCTGGCTGGGGCTCGCCGAGCGGGTGGACAGCGTGCGCCCGTATCCGCGGCTGCACGACCTGTGGCGGATGGTCTCGCGCAGCGCGTACGCGCAACTGCGACACAACCCGCTGCTCCTCCTGGGTACCGTCCTCGGGCTGGCACTGGTGTATCTCGTACCGCCGGTGGCCCTGTTCACCGGTCTGGCCGTCGGGAGTACGGCGACCGCGGTTCTCGGCGGTCTCGCGTGGCTGGTGATGACGGGGACGTACATCCCGATGCTCCGCTACTACGGGCAGCCGTTGTGGCTCGCTCCCCTGCTGCCGTTCACCGCGTTTCTGTACCTCCTGATGACCGTCGATTCCGCGGTGCAGCACTACAGGGGACGCGGTGCGGCCTGGAAGGGCCGCAC
Source organism: Streptomyces sp. NBC_01288 (assembly GCF_035982055.1). Lineage (NCBI taxonomy): Bacteria > Bacillati > Actinomycetota > Actinomycetes > Kitasatosporales > Streptomycetaceae > Streptomyces > Streptomyces sp. NBC_01288. The sequence goes on along the minus strand of NZ_CP108427.1, from coordinate 9,385,255 downwards.
CTACGCGCGTCCTGACGCCGTCGTCGGCGACGAGAGCTGAAGGCTCACTTGCGACCTGGGGTCCAGTTCATGCCCCACCCGTAGACGCGGTCCACGGTCCGTTGCGGGCTCACCCCGCGGTCGGGGACGAGGTAGCGGACCTCGCGCTGGACGACGAGATCGCCCCCGGTGTTGGTGATCAGGGCGAGCGCGCACACCGTGGAGGGCACCGTGCACTCGTCGAGCGAGAAGTCGATCGCGGCGCCGTGCTGCGGCTGGAGGGTGACCGTGGCGTGCAGGTCGGCGAAGGAACGGGCGCCTTCGTAGATGGTCACGAAGACCAGGATGCGGCGGAAGTCCTTGATGTGGTCCAGGTTGACGGTGAGGTTCTCGCCGCTCGTCGACGCGCCGGTGCGGTCGTCGCCGTCGAGGTGGATGTACGGGGGCCGTTGCAGGGAGCCGTACGCGTTGCCGAGGGCCTGGACGACGCCCTTGCGGCCGTCGGCGAGTTCGTACAGGGCACACAGGTCGAGGTCGAGGTCCGCGTGCATGGCGACCGCCCGGCCGCGCTTGTTTCCCCAGCCCGAGAACTGCTTGCGCACCTCCCAGTTGAGGTTCACGCGCATGGCGCCCGAGGTGCCGCCCTGCTTGGTCAGGGAGACCGAGGGTGCCGCCTTGGTCAGCGTCACCTTGGAGAGCCGCACGGGGGCCGCCGACGGGGGTGGGTTCACCGGGGGCGCGACCGGAGGAGGAGGCATGGTCACGGGCGGCTGGACCGGCGGCGGCAGATTCACGGGCGGCCCTGAGGGCGGTGCCATGTTCACGGGTGGCCCGGCCGGCGGCGGCATGGTCGCGGCCGGTGTCGCCTGTTGCGGCTCGTCCACGGTGATGCCGAAGTCGGTCGCCAGGCCTTCGAGTCCGCTGTCGTAGCCCTGGCCGACGGCCCGGAACTTCCAGGCGCCCTGGCGGCGGTAGAACTCACCGAGCACGAAGGCGGTCTCGACCGTCGCGCCCGTGCTGTCGAAGTGGGCGACCGCGGTGTTCTGTGCGGCGTCCCGGACCTCGATGTACAGGTCGGGGACCCGGCCGAACGTTCCGCCGTCGGCGGAGGCGGCGAGGACGATGCGGTCGACGGTGGGCTCCACGCGCGCGAGGTCGACGAGCAGGCTGTCGGTCACCTTCCCGCCGGCGTTGCCCTTGCCCTCGTGGCGGACCGCGCCGGAGGAGTGCGCCGGCTGGTTGTAGAAGACGAAGTCGCCGTCGGAACGGACCTTCCCGTCGACCAGCAGCAGCGCCGAGGCGTCCGCGTCCGGGACGCCGGGTCCGGACCGCCAGCCCAATTCGACGCGCAGTGCCGTCGTCGGCACCGGAACATTCGATCCCTTCGGCATCGACATGTCTGCCCCCATATCACGTGTCACCGTGCCAGGACACGCCCCGGCAGCCCATCGGGTGTCTACCCGCACAACCTATTCCCCGGGGCGGCGAACGCCCATGAGGGGCGCGTCGACATCGTCGGCCAACCGCTGGTAACCGGCCGGGAACTTGGCTTTTACCCGATCCGAACACGGGGCGATGCCCTTTTTTGGCAAGTTCGCTCGCATTGGGGATCCCGTGCCACCCCCGACACGGAAAACAACCCTCTAATCGGTCTCCCCAACCAGCACATCGTGGGCTTAACTTATGTGCCATGACCTCCCCCCGCTCCACTTATGGCGGCGGCTACTACTCCGCCTCCTTCCCGGACACCCCGATCTACGACTCCCTCGTGGCCGAGCGGGGTACCCCGCAGATCGCCCCGATCCGGGTCCCCGCCGCCTACGACATGCCGGGGAGCAACCTGCCGGCGTTGCCGTCGGCGCTGCCGGCTCTGCCGGCGGGTCCCTCGCAGAACTACGGCTATCCGCAGGCTCAGCAGCCCGCCCCGCTGCAGCAGGCGCCCGCCGCCTACATCCCGCAGCAGGCCCCGCCGCGCGGTTACCCCGGGCAGCAGCAACAGCAGCCGCGTCCGATGGCGGCTCCGGCCGGCTACGAGGCGATGCGTCCGGCGGCTCCCCGCCCGGCCCCGGCTCCGTACCAGCAGGACCCGTACAACAACCAGCAGCAGTACCGCGGCGGTTACTGATCCGCACCCTGCGTTGTCGGTGCCACCTGGCACGATGGAGCGATGGGGAATGCGGAGCTGCGGTCGATCCACGTTCATCCGGTCAAGGCGCTCCGGGGCTTCTCGCCCCGGGAGGCTCTCGTGGAGCCTTGGGGACTGGCCGGGGACCGACGCTGGGCGCTGATCGACGACGGGGGAAAGGTCGTCACGCAACGCGAGCACCCGCGTCTCGCACTGGCCGCCGCCGAGCTTCTGCCCGGCGGCGGTGTCCGTCTGTCCGCGCCCGGCCGTGACCCGCTGACCGTGCCCGTTCCGGAGCCGGCCAGCACCGTGGCGATGGAGATCTTCGGTACCAAGGTCGACGCGGTGCCGGGTCCGGGCGCCGCGCACATCTGGTGCGGCGACTATCTGGGCTTCGGCGTACGTCTCGTCCACATGGACGATCCCGCCACCCGCAGACCCGTCGACCCGGACTACGCGCTTCCCGGTGAGACCGTCGGTTTCGCCGACGGCTACCCGCTGCTGCTGACCTCCGAGGCCTCCCTCGACGCCCTCAACTCCCTTGTCGCGCAAGGGGATCACCCGGCCGAGGGGCCGCTGCCCATGAACCGGTTCCGGCCCAATGTGGTCGTCGCGGGCACCGCCGCCTGGGCCGAGGACGACTGGTCGGGCGTGGAGATCGGCGAGGCCGCCTTCCGGGTCGCGAAGAAGTGCGGGCGCTGCGTCGTGACCACCACCGACCAGGGCACCGCCGAGCGCGGCAAGGAGCCGCTGCGCACTCTGGCCCGGCACCGCCGTATCGGCGGCAGGCTCGTCTTCGGGCAGAACCTGGTGCCCCTCTCGACCGGCACGATCCGCGTCGGTGATCCGGTCCGGATTCTCGTGTAGGCGGAGTTCCGCCCAGCGCGCACGAGGTTCCGCCGAAGAGCGCGCGAGGTTCCGCCGAAGAGCGCGCGAGGCGGGAACCCTCCCCGTGGGCCCGGTCGTTGAGATCCCGTGAGAAGTTCATGAGAGGCCCGGGGAGAGGTGATTTCGCTCTCTCTTTGCCGGGGCTCTTGGGTGAACGGCCACGCCTGGAGTTATCACGGAGTGGGAAGGGGGTGCGGGACGGTGGGAGCAATCAGGGGTGTGTGGCGTTGGCGGCGCAATCCGCTGCGTCGCGCGACCGATCTGGTCGAGGCCTGGCTGGCCCTCGTGGTCCTGCTGCTGGTCCTGGTCGCCGCACCCGTGATCGGTTCGCTCGTCGGCGCGGTCGCGCAGGACAGTCTGCAGCGGTCGGTGCGGGAGCAGCGCGCGGGCCGGCACGTCGTGACGGCGACGGTGGTCAAGAAGCTGAAGGGGGCCGAGCTGGACCCCGACCCCGACTCGTCCACCGCGCGGGACATCCGCAGCAAGGTTCTCGCCGACTGGACCGCCCCGGACGGCACCGCCCACCACGGCGCGGTCATGGCGAGCCTCAACACCCCGCACACGGGCGACCACTTCAGGCTCTGGACGGACCGGCAGGGACACATAGTGGCCCGTCCGCTGGACTCGGCCACGGCGACGACGCACGCCGTGCTCGCCGGGCTCGGCGCGGCACTGCTGACCGCCGGGCTCGTCGACAGCGGCAGACGGTTCGTGCTGTGGCGCATGGTCCGCCGCAGGTACGCCCGTTGGGACCGGGCGTGGGAGCGGGCGGGCCCGGACTGGGGCCGGACCGGCACCGGCAGCTGACAGCCTTCCGGCTCTGGTCAACCCACCGCCCGCCCGCACGCTACGGTGGACCGGCGAAGGCTTCGGCATCAACCCGCGTACCACGAGGTGGGAGCACAGCAGCGCCATGGCACAGGGCACGGTCCAGGTGACGCACACCGGTACATCGAGGTGGCGGCGCCGCACAGGTGAGTACGTGTCGCTCGCCGCCGCCCTGGAGGCCGCGGCCGAGGGCGACGTACTGACCGTCGCTCCCGGCACCTACCGGGAGAACCTCGTCGTGCAGCGGTCGGTGACCCTGCGCGGCCCCGAGGGTTCGCCCGGCTCGGTGCGCATCGCGCCCCTGGACGGCGTGCCGTTGACCGTCCGCGCCTCCGCGATCGTCCAGGACCTGCATGTCGAGGGCCAGGACTCGGCCGCGCCCGCGCTCCTTGTCGAGGACGGCGCCCCGGAGTTGACGGACCTTCGGATCGTCACGCGCTCCGCGTCCGGCATCGAGGTCCGCGGCGGCGCCCGCCCCACCGTGCGGCGCTGCACGGTCGACAACCCGGCCGGCATCGGGATCGCCGTACTCGACGGCGGTGGCGGGGTGTTCGAGGAGTGCGAGGTCGTCTCCGCCGGCCAGGCGGGCGTCGCGGTCCGCGGCGGCGGCCACCCGCGACTGGAGCGCTGCCGTATCCACCACGCGTCGGGGGTGGGCCTGTCGGCGACGGGCGAGAACTCCGCGCTGGAGGCGGTGGGTTGCGAGGTCTACGAGACGCGGGGCAGCGGCGTCCAGATCACCGGCCGGGCCACCGCACACCTCACCGACTGCGATGTGCACCGTACGACCGCGGACGGCGTCACGCTCGACACCGACGCGGTTCTGACGCTGGCCGACTGCCGCATCCACGACATCCCGGAGAACGCGGTGGACCTGCGCTCCCGTTCGGTCCTGACGCTGACCCGGACGACGGTGCGTCAGTTCGGGCGCAACGGACTCTCGGTGTGGGACCCGGGCACGCGCGTGGACGCCAACCAGTGCGAGATCTTCGACAGCACCGGCGACTACCCGGCGGTGTGGGTCAGCGACGGCGCGACCGCGGTCCTCGACTCGTGCCGCGTGCACGACGTACCGGACGCGCTGTTCGTGCTGGACCGCGGCTCGCGCGCGGATGTCGTCGACAGCGACATCTCCCAGGTGCGCAACACGGCCGTGTCGGTGAGCGACGGCGCGACCGCGCAGCTCGACGACTGCCGGATCAGGGACGCGGCCACGGGCGCGTGGTTCCGCGACCACGGCAGCGGCGGCACGCTCAACAACTGCACCGTGGACGCCACCCAGACCGGCGTGATCGTCACCAAGGGCGCCGACCCCACCATCGAGCGCTGCACGGTCGACTCCCCCGCCGAGGCGGGCTTCTACGTCTCCGCGGGCGGCCGGGGCACCTTCCTGGGCTGCCGCGTGACGGGCAGCGGCGGCTACGGCTTCCACGTGATCGACGGCTGTCGTACGACGCTCAAGAAGTGCCGTACGGAGCGGTGTGCGCGCGGCGGTTACGAGTTCGCGGACGCCGGCCCTGACGCGGCGCCCGGCACGGGACCCGTCGTAGAGGACTGCACCAGCGACGAGAGCGGCCTGAAGCCGCCCACCACGCACGAGACGGCCGTGGAGACGGCGAGCCAGTCGACCAGCGTGCTGGGCGCGATCCCGCCTCAGCGCACGGCCGAGCAGGACCCGCTGATCCCCGCGACGGACCCGGAGAAGGAGTCCCGCTCCTCCAAGGACGTCCTCGGTGAACTCGACGCGCTGGTCGGCCTGGACAGCGTCAAGCGCGAGGTGCGCGCCCTCACCGACATGATCGAGGTGGGCCGCCGCCGCCAGCAGGCCGGCCTCAAGGCGGCCTCCGTCAAACGGCACTTGGTCTTCACCGGCTCCCCCGGCACCGGCAAGACGACAGTGGCTCGGCTCTACGGCGAGATCCTCGCCTCCCTCGGAGTCCTGGAGAAGGGCCACCTCGTCGAGGTGTCCCGCGTCGACCTGGTCGGCGAGCACATCGGCTCCACCGCGATCCGCACCCAGGAGGCCTTCGACAAGGCGCGCGGCGGAGTCCTGTTCATCGACGAGGCGTACGCCCTCTCTCCGGAGGACTCGGGACGCGACTTCGGTAAAGAAGCCATCGACACGCTCGTGAAGCTGATGGAGGACCACCGGGACGCGGTGGTGGTGATCGTCGCGGGCTACACGGCGGAGATGGAGCGGTTCCTGTCGATCAACCCCGGTGTGGCGTCCCGTTTCTCACGGACCATCACCTTCAGCGACTACAACCCCGAGGAGCTGCTCAGGATCGTCGAGCAGCAGGCCGAGGAGCACGAGTACCGGCTGGCCGAGGGCGCGTCCGAGGGGCTGACGAAGTACTTCACGGCGATCCCCAAGGGCGCCGCGTTCGGTAACGGCCGTACCGCGCGGCAGACCTTCGAGGCGATGGTGGAGCGGCACGCGAGCCGGGTCGCCCAGTTCGAGGAGCCGAGCACTGACGACCTGACCCTGCTCTACGCGGAGGACCTGCCCGAGCTGCCCTGAGGCGGCACCTCGGGCCGTAGCCGGGCCAGCAGCCACTCGCGTTCCTCCGCGAACGCCGGGTCGGCCTGGTAGTCGGAGTGTCCGAGGATCGGCGCGGGCAGCGGATGCCGTGCCGTACGGCCGTACTCCAGCGGGTCCTTGAGGGGTGGTTCGTGGTCGACCTCGGGGCCGCAGTCGCCGGACACGCGCACCGGGCCGCCGATGGGGTCGGTGAGCCGGTACAGATTGCGCCAGCAGTCGACCTCGCGGTGCAGCCGGGTCAGCGCGGCCGGTCCGAAGTGGGCCGGGAACCAGCGGCCGTAGAGGCGCTCCAGGGGTGAGCCGTAGGTGAGCAGGGCTACGCGTCTGCGCTGGGCGGGCTTGAGCTGCCAGGCCGCCGCGGCCGCGAGGACGCTGCCCTGGGAGTGGCCGGAGATGACGAGGCGGCCGCCGGTGGCGCGGGTCCAGGTGGCCATCCGCCAGGTCAGGTCGGGGACCGCGCGCTCGGCGTAGCAGGGCGGGGCGAAGGGGTGGGCGGCGCGCGGCCAGAAGGTGCCGACGTCCCACAGGATGCCGATCGTGCGCCGCGCGGAGGCGTCCTTGTAGGCGCGCCTGCCCCAGGTGACGAAGAGTATGAAGCCGAGCCCGATCAGCCAGGAGCCGAGTCCCTGCGAGGTCTGTGCGGCACCGTGCACGAAGGCGTGGCCCTCCTCCCCGGCCCGTTCCGGTGTCCTGTCGGTGGTGAAGGCACCCACCAGCGCTCCGGCGCCCAGGAGCAGGGTCGCGGTGGAGATGACGGCGACAAGGAGAGGGCCGCGGTCGGTGAGCGCGGCCATCGCGCGCGTGCTCGCGATCCGGGCGGTGCGCGGCCGGTCCTTCCGCGCGTCCGGATAGTCGAGCGCCACAGCGGCCAGTTCGCTACGGCGCAGCCGCCAGGTCCGGTGGCCGATTCCGGCGCAGAGGGCGAGGACGACGACGAGCAGCGTCGGGATCACCGAGGCCTGCCAGGTGAGCAGAACGGGCGGGCCCGCGATGGACGTCCCGGTGCCGTCCAGCCAGTCGGAGACCCGCTGGGAGACCCCGCCGGACATCACGCCGCCCAGGGCGCAGGCCAGCATCGCGACGGCCGGTCCGCCGAGGCCCCGCATCGCGGAGCGCGGGTCGGGGTGGGTGCGGTGCAGGAGGTGGGCGACCACCGCGAGGGCGATCACCAACAGGCCCTGGACGAGGGCGATTCCACCGAAGGCGGTGTCTCCGGGCAACCGCCCCGACGACTGCCACCCCGGGCGCGCCCAGCCGGCGTAGAGGAGGGCGAGGGCGAGCAGCAGGAGCGCGCCGAGCGGCAGACGTCGGACGAGACGGCGGTCGAGGGCCTGGTCTAGGCGGTTCTCGCTGCGGCCCCGGCGGCACACTACGTAGACCACGACAAACGCGAGGCCGGCGAGTGCGGTCTCCAGGAGTGCGCCGAGGCGGGCCAGTGGGTCGGAGCCGTCGGGTCCGCGGTCGAAGCGGGCCGCCGAGACGGTGACGGCCGCGGCGACCGTGAGCAGGCCGGCCGCCGTGTGGGCGGCGCGCAGGCGGGCGACCAGGCGGCGGCCGTACCAGAAGCCGGGGCGGCTCAGGGAACTACGGTCGGTCTCGTCGTCCGGCTCGGGTCGGCGGTTCATCGGCTGCTGGGACTCGTACTCGCTCCAGGTGCGACGGGAGAGGTACCAGAGGAGGACTGTGAGCGCGGTCGGCACCAGGGCGGCGAGCGCGAGGCGGCGGCCGGGGCGGCTCCACCAGCTGTCGTGCGACATCGGGGGCGACAGGAAGCCCAGCCAGGTGTGCCGTTCGGCGCACGCGCGCGTGCCGGCGCACTGCCAGGCGGCGAGGTCGAGGGCGACCTCGCAGGCGGCCGCGACGAGCAGCACGGTCAGGGTCAGTCCCGCGAGCCGCACGAGGAGGCCGTAGAAACGGACCGTCCGTTTCCGGTCGCGGGCGGTGGGGCGCATCCAGTGGGCGAGGTTGACGACCATGAACGGCAGGAGCAGCAGCCACAGGGCGCGGGTGCCGTTGCCCGAGGTGAGGTTGCACCAGACGTAGGCCTCACGGATCGGTCCGGTGCGCTGGTCGGCGGGCCGGGATTCGGCGTCCACGTCGGCGGCGCGCCGGAAGACGGCGGCCGTGTCGTCGCCGGTGATCCGTACCGTGCGTGGATCGCCGAGCATCTCCTCGGGTGTGGTGCCGCCGACTCCGTGGACCAGGAGTTCCAGGGCGGGTTCGGTCTGATCGGGCCGTCCGGCGAGGCTCTTCGGCTCGCTCGTGACGGCGTGTTCCTGTACACGCTCCACTGTTCGCACATCCCCCGTGACGCACTGTCTGTCTGTGTCCGTGTGCACTCCAGGATCGTCCTTTCCGGCGCGTCGCACACGTCCCGTCACCGAATCTCCCCGATCCGCGTGACACGCGAGCGACGGATGATGACCGAATGACATGTGCGCGTCGGGACAGGCGGTGGCGCGGTGCTTGCGGGGGCGTGCGAGGATTGGGGCGTCAGCGCACCGCCGCCGGGGAAAATGTCCTGGTCGGGACGGGCGCGCGGGCAGTCTGACGGGTTGCGGCGAAAGGACCGGGGCGTACGTGAGTGAGAATCAGAACCTCCTCGCGGAGCAGCGGCGCGCCCTGATCCTCGACGAGGTCCGGCGCCGCGGTGGCGTCCGCGTCAACGAACTGACCCGCAAGCTCGGCGTGTCGGACATGACCGTCCGCCGCGATCTCGACGCGCTGGCTCGCCAGGGCGTCCTGGAGAAGGTGCACGGCGGAGCGGTCCCGGTCGTCGAGGCGAGCACGCACGAGCCGGGCTTCGAGGCGAAGTCGGGCCTGGAGCTGACCGCCAAGGAGGACATCGCGCGGGCGGCGGCGGAGTTGGTGGCTCCGGGTACGGCGATCGCGCTCTCGGGCGGTACGACGACGTACGCGCTCGCGCATCACCTCCTTGAGGTCCCCGACCTCACCGTGGTCACCAACTCGGTGCGGGTGGCTGACGTGTTCCACGCGGCGCAGCGGACGTCGGGGCAGCGGCAGGGCGCGGCGACGGTCGTGCTGACCGGTGGAGTGCGCACTCCCTCCGACTCGTTGGTGGGGCCGGTGGCCGATCAGGCGATCGCGGCGCTCCACTTCGACATGCTGTTCCTCGGTGTGCACGGCATATCGATCGAGGCCGGCCTGTCGACGCCGAACCTCGCGGAGGCCGAGACCAACCGGCGGCTCGTGCAGTCTGCGCGGCGGGTCGTGGTCGTCGCCGACCACACCAAGTGGGGGACGGTGGGGCTGAGTTCGTTCGCCGCGCTGGAGCAGGTCGACACGTTGGTGACGGACGCGGGGTTGCCTGTCGAGGCGCGCGCCGACATCTCTGAGCATCTGCGGCTCGTGGTCGCGGGCGAAGGCGTTGACGGGGCAGACATCTGACAGGGTGTCAGCTATCGTAACATCGCCCCAATCCGGTCAACTTCCCTTACCTGTCAAGGGGGTTCGCGAACATGGCCAACCAACTGCGGCCCGTCGGGCTCGACTTCATCGACACCGCTCCCGTGCGGCTGGTCTTCGCGCAGGAGATGGCGGCAGCGCCGGAAGCGGTCTTTCATGCCCTGAACGACGATGTGCCGGGGTGGGCGGAATGGTTCTCGGCCGTCACGAGTGCGCGGTCCGTCGACGACGGGGCGGGGCGGGATGTTCGGCTCAGGGGTGGCGGGTACTTTCGCGAGACGGTGATCGCGGCGAAGTCCGCGGAGGTGTACGCGTATCGGGTTGACGTCACCAACGCGGTGGGTGCCCGTGCGATGGCTGAGGAGTGGCGGCTGAGTCCTGCGGGGAGTGGGACTCGCGTTCAGTGGACGTTCGCTGTGGAGGGGACGGCGGTGTTCAAGGGAGCCGTGCGAGTGGCCAAGCCTGGGTTGGGGCGGGCGTTCAGAGGTGCGGTGACGGAGTTGGACCGGCGGTTGGCCCGCTAGGGGTTGCTCGGGAGTATGTCGTCCGCGGCGGCGTGGGGGCTGGTCGCGCAGTTCCCCGCGCCCCTAAAAAAGGGCGCTGACCAACCGGCGCTCATCCAGCGCAAGTTGGCCGTACTCCCGTCAACTCAGCTTGGCCATACTCCCGTTGCCAGGAGCGAGGTGATCGCCTTGCTGTATGGGGTGATGTCCAGGCCCTGTTCCGACAGCCACGCGTCCGAGTAGTACTTGTCCAGGTAGCGGTCGCCCGGGTCGCACAACAGGGTTACCACGCTGCCCTGTTGGCCGGTCGCGACCATCTCGGCGATGATTTTGAGGGCGCTCCACAGGCCGGTGCCGGTGGAGCCGCCCGCCTTGCGGCCGATGGCTTGTTCCAGGGCTCTCACGGCGGCGACGCTGGCCGCGTCCGGGACCTTCATCATGCGGTCGATGGCGCCGGGGACGAAGCTCGGTTCCATACGGGGGCGGCCGATGCCCTCGATGCGGGAGCCGCAGTCGCGGGTGACGTCCGGATCGCCGGTGGTCCAGCCCTCGAAGAAACAGGAGTTCTCCGGGTCGGCGACACAGACGCGGGTGTCGTGCTGCATGTAGTGGACGTAGCGCGCGAGGGTCGCCGAGGTACCACCCGTGCCGGCCGTCGCGACGATCCACGCGGGCTCCGGAAAACGCTCCAACTCCAGCTGGCGGAAGATGGATTCGGCGATGTTGTTGTTGCCGCGCCAGTCCGTGGCCCGCTCCGCGTAGGTGAACTGGTCCATGTAGTGGCCGCCGGTCTCCACCGCGAGGGTGGCCGACTCCTCGTACATCTTGCGCGGGTCGTCCACGAAGTGGCACTGCCCGCCGTGGAATTCGATCAGGCGGATCTTCTCGGCACTGGTCGTGCGCGGCATGACCGCGATGAAGGGGACCCCGACCAGTTTGGCGAAGTACGCCTCGGAGACGGCCGTGGAACCGCTGGACGCCTCGATCACCGGGCGGGCGGGCCGGATCCAGCCGTTGCAGAGGCCGTAGAGGAAGAGGGAGCGGGCGAGGCGGTGTTTGAGGCTGCCTGTGGGGTGGGTCGACTCGTCCTTCAGGTACAGGTCGATGCCCCAGCGCTCCGGGAGCGGGAAGCGGAGGAGGTGGGTGTCCGCCGAGCGGTTGGCGTCGGCCTGGACCTTGCGAACGGCTTCTTTCAGCCAGCTCCGGTAGGCGGCGTCGCTGCGGTCGACGTCGAGGGTGGCACCGGTCAGGGCCTGTGGGGTGGTGCTCACGGCGGGGCTCCTTACGCATTGCGCCGACGGCGCCTCGCGCGGCCGACACCTCGATCATAAGCACCTTCCGCACGCTTCTCACCTGCATAAACATGCCTTTGGGCGACTCAAAGGCGGCCCTGGGGACAGGGCTTCGGCGGGCTTGAGACGCGCTTGCGACGGGTTTGCCACGACTTTGCGACGGGCTGCCGACGGGGCTCGGGGGCGCACTCGCGCGAGTGCTCCGGATACTCACCGTGACCGCACCGTGCGTACTGGTGCTCGACGGCCGAGGCGGGCAGACTGCACCGGAGCGGGACGAACGTCCTGAACGGGGGCGCACACTGGATCACCAGATGTCCTGGACCAAGGGGGCGGGGAAGCATGGCGGAGCCGGAGTTCACGGCCACGGGCGTGCGGATCGGGAAGCGGCTGCGTTCGCTCACCCGGGCCGGACAGGTCCGGATCAATGACGGCAGGCTTGAGTTGCTGACCAGTTACGGCAGCGAGATCGACAGCGCGCCGGTGCAGGCGGTGCGTGCGTCGAAGCCCTGGTTCGCTCCTGAGGATCGGGCGCTGGCCGACCTCAACGGCAACAGGTATCTGTTGACCCTCGGCGAACACGACCCCGCGCCCGGGCAGCCGGGCCCGCCCGCGGCACGCCGGTTCATCGAGGCCGTGCGCAAGGCGGCGGGGCGGGGCGGCTGAACCGCGCGGCGGATTCTCCGTGCGGCCGACCATCCGTGCGGTGGAGTGGCCGGTGCGCGTGATGGAGCGACCGGTCCGTGCCGTGGAGTGGCTCATCCGGGTCGTGGAGCGGCTGTTCCGCGCCATTGAAGAGGAGTTGCCGGCCGCGAGTTGCGGGACCGCGGCCCCTGAGTCACTCTGGTCTCACGTCACTCTGGGTTTACCGGCGATAACGCTGCGAACCAGCCCGCCGGACACAACAGCAGGCGGCCGTTCTCCGACCACCTCGCTGGATCCGAACTCCGTGTTCTTCCGGACCTCAGTCGGGGAGTCGCAGCCGTGATCAGTCACCCAAGCAGGCACTGCGCGGTGGAGCTCCAAGCCCTGCCGTCGCGGATCGGCCAGGTCCGCAGAATCGTATCTGCGCAATTGCGCTACTGGCATCTGGATCCTCTGATAGACCGGGCCGCGCTCGGTGTCACAGAGCTCCTCACCAACGTCCACCGGCACGCCCAGCCCGACAAGACGTGCATCGTCGAGATCGAGCTGCTGCTGGACCAGCTCATGGTCTCGGTGCGCGACCACGATCCCCGGCTTCCGGTGGTCGGGGACATCGACGAGGTCTCTCCTACGGCCACTTGTGGGCGCGGGCTCGCGATGGTCGCGGCGGTGAGCGAGAACTGGGGTGTGCGGCCGGACGGTGAGTCCGGGAAGGTCGTGTGGTTCACGCTGACCGCACCGACGCCCGCGACCGCTACGCCGGCTCGTCCCCCGCGCCGTGCGGCCGCGGAGAAGTCCGCGCACCGGTTCGTCACCGAGGTCGAGCATCCGGTCGACGCCCACCGGCCCCAACACGCTCCCGCCCGGTCCGCCGTTGCCGGTTGATCGGGCGGTGATTCGTTACGGGTTGAGGGGGGCGGCTGTCGGTGGCTGGGAGCCCGTGTCGAGAGCCCCACCGCGCTCGGCACTTCGTGCCTCCGCGCGCCGGGGCTCTCACCGTTTGTGCGGGTGGACGCCGTGAGCTGCTCCACCGATGTCGGATCACTCGGTGGCGATCGCCCGGAGTACGTCCAACCGGGCTGCCCGGCGTGCCGGGCGCAGGCCCGCGAGGGCACCCGCTGCTACGCCCACCAGGGCCACCACCACGAGTTGGACCGGTGGGAGCGCGAAGGCGAACGCGCTGTCGCTCGCGCCGTCCGAGGCCTTGACCAGGACCCAGCCCAGGAAGGCGCCCAGGGCGAGGCCGCCCAGCGTGCCGAAAGCGGCGACCAGGACCGACTCCCAGCGGACCATCGCCCGGAGTTGGGAACGGGTCTGGCCCACTGCCCTCAACAGGCCCAGTTCGCGGGTGCGTTCGTGGATCGCCAGGGTCAGGGTGTTGGCGATGCCCAGCAGCGCGATCAGGACCGCCAGGGCGAGCAGCGCGTAGACGAGGGTCAGCATCATGTCGATGCCGCCCGCCGAGGACTGCGCGTATTCGTGGCGGGTCTGGACCTGCGGGTTGCCGTAGTGGGACGCGACCTTCTCGACCGCCGCCTTGCCCTCGGCCGTGCTCACGCCGTTCTTGAAGGAGACGGCGAGCAACGTGTCGGCGTCCTGGGTGCGGTGCGGGGCCCAGGCGGCGCGGGTGATGACGTAGTCGCCGGCGAGTTCGGACTCGCCGTAGACCGCGCGGACCGTGAAGGTCTCCTTCTTGCCGTCGGTGAAGGCGAGTCGGGCCTTGCTGCCGGTGGTCAGGTGTTGGCGGTCGGCCTCCGTCCTGGTGATGGCGATGCCGTCGGTGCCGAGGGTGCTCAGGGAGCCGTGGACCGTGCCCAGGTCGAAGGTGCGGGCCAGGGCGGTGGGGTCCGTGACGGTCAACGCCCGTCCCTTGCCGTCCACTTCGGCCACTCCTCGGCCCAGTCCCACGGCCGTGTCCACCTCGGGCAGCTTGCCGACGGCTCCGGCGAGTCGGGGGCTCAGGCCGCTGCCGCCCGCGCCGAAGGAGGGGGTGCTGACGGCCACGTCACCGGCGAAGGACCGGGACACCGTCTGGTCCATCGTCGCCTTCAACGAGGCGCCGAACACGGTGAACAGGGACACCACGGCCACCCCGATCATCAGTGCGCTCGCGGTGGCGGCCGTACGGCGGGGGCTGCGCAGGGCGTTGCGTCGGGCCAGTCCTCCGGTGACGCCGCGCAGGCGGTCGAGGGGGCTGCCCAGGACGCGTACCGCCGTGGAGGACGCGACCGGGCCGAGGACCACGAAGGCGACCAGGGCCAGTACCGCCCCAAGTCCCGCCAGCAGCAAGGACGGTGAGATCAGCACTCCGGTGAGGGTGGCCCCCATCGCGAAGGCGGCGAGGGCCGTTCCGGTCACCGCTCGGACGCGGGACGCGCCCGACTGGTCCACGGCCGTCTCGCGCAGCGCCGCGAGAGGTGCGGTGCGGCCCGCTCGTACCGCCGGCATGAGTGCCGAGCCGAGACAGACGACGATGCCGACCGCGAGGGGCAGGACCATGGAGAGCGTTCGGATCACCAAGTCGCCCTCGGGGAACGGGAATCCGATCGCCGGGAACAGCATCTTCAGTCCGGCCGCGATGCCGATGCCGCCCGCGAGTCCCGCGGCCGACGCGGTCACGGCGACGACGCTCGCCTCGGTCACGGTGGCTGCGGTGACCTGGCGGCGGGAGGCTCCGAGGGCCCTCAACAGGGCGTTCTCGCGGGTGCGTTGGGCGATGACGATCGCGAACGTGTTGTGGATGGAGAAGGTCGCGACCAGGAGGGCGATGCCGGAGAACACCAGGAGGAACGTGGTGAAGATGGTGAGGAACTGGGACGAGACCATGTCCGTGTTCTCCTGCGCCGACTTCTGACCCGTGATCGCCTCAACCCCTTTGGGGAGTACGGGAGTCAGGCGGTCGACCAGTGCCTGCTGGCTGACGCCCGGGCCGGCTCGTACCTGGATGGTCGCCGCCTCGCCCGGCTTCGCGGTGAGGTACTTCTCGGCGTCGGACTGGGTCATGCCGGTGAACGTCACCTGCGCCATGCCGTCCTCGCCGCCGAAGGTCGCGAGGCCGACGATCGTCACCTTGACGGGGTCGGGCGTGCGCAGGGTCGTCGTGTCGCCGATCTTCAGGTGGCCCTTGTCGGCGGCACCCCGGTTGACGACAACCTCGCCCGGCCTGGCCGGAGTTCGGCCATCCGCGAGGCGGTAGGGGTTGAGTTCCGGGTCGGTGATCCAGTTGCCTGCGAGGGTGGGCGGGCCCTTGCCGCCGATGGCCTCGCCGTTGGCGCCGACGAGTTGGCCCGCGCCCTGGATGCTGGGGGCGGCGGCCGCGACGCCGGGGACTCGGTCGATGGTCTTCACCAGGGCCGTGCTCACCGGTTGCCGAACACCCTGGCTCTCGCCGGGTGTTGTGATGGCGTCGGCGCTGCGGACCACCGCGTCCGTGCCGCTGGTCGCGTCGCCGAACATGGTGTCGAAGTTGGCGCGCAGGGTGTCGCCCATGACGAGGGTCCCGGCGAGGAAGGCGACCCCGAGGAACACGGCGAGGAACGTACCGGCGAAGCGCCTTTTGTGGGCCCTCAGGGAGGACATGCTCAGGCGTACGGACGCGTTCATGACCTCACGTCCTCGAAGGCCTTCAGGCGGTCCAGCACCTTCTCCGCCGTGGGGTCCTGCATCCGGTCCACGAGGCGGCCGTCCGCGAGGAAGACGACCTCGTCCGCGTGGGCGGCGGCCACCGGGTCGTGGGTCACCATCACGACCGTGCGGTCCGTCTGCTGCACCGCGCGGCGGAGCAGGCCGAGGACCTCGCCGCCGGAGCGCGAGTCGAGGTTGCCGGTCGGCTCGTCGGCGAAGACGACCTCCGGCCGGCCCGCGAACGCCCGTGCCACGGCGACGCGTTGCTGCTGGCCGCCGGAGAGTTCCGAGGGGCGGTGGTGGAGCCGGTCGCGCAGGCCGACGACATCGACGAGCGCGTCGATCCACTCCTGGTCACCCCTGGTTCCGGAGAGGTCCAGGGGGAGGGTGATGTTCTCGGCGACGGTCAGTGTCGGGATCAGGTTGAAGGCCTGGAAGACGAAGCCGACGCGGTCGCGGCGGAGGAGGGTCAGGCGCCGGTCGTCGAGGGAGCCGAGTTCCGTGTCGCCGATGTACGCGGCGCCCGAGCTGAGCGTGTCGAGTCCGGCCGCGCAGTGCATCAGGGTGGACTTGCCGGAGCCCGAGGGGCCCATGATCGCGGTGAAGCGGCCGGCCGGGAAGTCGACGCTCACCCCGTCCAGGGCGCGTACGGCGGTGTCGCCGACGCCGTACACCTTGACGGCGTCGACGACCCGCGCGGCCGTACGGGTGGTGGTCGCGGTGCTCATGCCGCGCCGCCTCCCTTGCCGGTGCGGCCGAACTGCTCGTCCAGGACGGACAGGCGGCGCCAGTACTCGTCCTCGTCGATCTCGCCGGAGGCGAAGCGGCGGCCGAGGACGGCGAGCGGGGAGTCGCCGGTGGGACGGGTGTCGGCCATCGCGCGCCACGGACCACCGCGCCCGATCCCCCGACCGCGCCAGACGGTGCGGCGCAGGACGGTCACCACGCCGACCACCACGGCCGCCCAGATCAGCGGGAGGAACAGGATCCACGGGCCGGGGCCGCCGCCGTTCCAGTTCGCCAGAGTCTGCATGTCGATTCATCTCCAAGAGGTCCGGAGCCCCGGAGGGGGCTTCCTGTGAATCCGGTGATGTCCGGTGATGTATCGAGACTGGCTCCGGAAGGGGGTCCGGGTCGTCGTACGGCCAGCGGCACTGTGCGTACCTCCCGGGGAGTACACGGGGTCGTTCCGGCTGCTCCCGGCGCCCGTCGATCACCTCTCGACTTCTGTACCTACTAGTATGTACAGTCCAGTCATGAGCACTCCGGAGCGACTGATCGAGTCCACCCGCGAACTGTTGTGGGAGCGCGGCTACGTCGGCACCAGCCCCAAGGCGATCCTGGAGCGCGCGGGCGCCGGGCAGGGCAGCATGTACCACCACTTCAAGGGCAAGCCGGAGCTGGCGCTGGCCGCGATCCGGCGGACTGCCGAGGAGTTGCTGGCCACCGCCGAGGGAGTACTCGACGGGCCCGGCACGCCGTACGAGCGGATCGAGGCGTATCTGCGGCGCGAGCGCGATGTGTTGCGCGGGTGTCCGGTCGGGCGGCTGACGATGGATCCTGATGTGATCGCCAGCGCCGAGCTGCGGGAACCGGTCGACGCGACGCTCGACGCGATCCGTGAGCGGCTCGCCGGAATCGTCGAAGAGGGCAAGGAGCAGGGGCAGTTCGGGCCGGAGCTGGACGGCGAGGAGATCGCCTCCACCGTCCTCGCGACCGTGCAGGGCGGGTATGTGCTCGCCCGCGCCTCCGGGTCGCCGGCCGCCTTCGACGCCGGTGTCCGGGGACTGCTCTCCCTTCTCTCGCCCATGTCCTCCCGATAGGAGTCCAGGTACGTGCGGATCACCAGGAAGCGCCCCGACACGCGGCGGGGCCCGGCGGAGAACTTCACCGGCGAGGTGTGGCTCGACGAAATCGCCTCGCCCCAACAGCCGTTCCGGACAAGGATGTTCAGCGTGCACTTCGCTCCGGGCGCGCACACGGCGTGGCACACGCACCCGCACGGCCAGGTGCTGCATGTGACGGAGGGCGAGGGGCTGGTGCAGCGCAAGGGCGGTGCCGTCGAGCCGATCCGCGCGGGCGACACCGTGTGGATCGAACCGGACGAGTGGCACTGGCACGGCGCCGCACCCCGCACGTTCATGACGCACCTCGCGGTCGTCGAAGCCGCCGAGGACGGCACCACCGCCTGCTGGTACGAGCACGTCGACCCGGCCGATTACCCGGCCTGAGGGGGCACTTGATGCACGCGATGCAGTACGGACTCACCCTGCCCGCGGACTACGACACGGGCACCATCCGGAGCCGGGTCGCGCGGGTCGGGCATCTGCTCGACGACTGGGACGGGCTCGGCCTCAAGGCGTATCTCCTGCGTGAGCGCGGGGTGCACGGTTCGCCGGTCAACCAGTACGCGCCGTTCTATCTGTGGAACACGGTCGAGGGCATGAACCGCTTCCTCTGGGGCGGCGCCTTCCAGGGGCTCGTCAACGACTTCGGGCGACCTGAGGTGTCGCAGTGGACGGGCCTCGCCTACGAGGAGAGCGGCGCCGCGGGCTCACCGGCGGCCGTCGCCGTACGGCAGCGTCAACGGATAGCGGGGAGTGGGGAGTTGGCAGCCGTGATGGAGGACGCGGTGGCTGAGACCCGGCGGCTGGCCGGTGAGGACGGCGCGGTGCTCGCGGCAGCTGCCGTCGACCCGCACAGCTGGGAGCTCGTCCACTTCTCGCTCTGGGAACACGACACACCGAAAGCGGAGGGGGACGTGTTCCAAGTGCTGCACCTCTCGGCGCCGGGACGGGGCGGGTTACCCCGGGGGCGACAGTGGTAAATACCCTGGTCCGTACGGTACTCGGGGATGTGGACCCACGGCTGTTGGGTCTGTGCGACGCGCACGACCATCTCTTCCTCCGCAGCCCGCGACTCCCCGGCCGGGAACTGGGCGACACCTCGGCCGCACAGTCCGAGTTGAACGTGTTCCGTTCCGTCGGCGGGGGCAGCGTCGTGCAGTGGACGCCGTACGGGATGGGGCGGCGGGTCGCCGATCTGCCGCTGCTGTCCCGGACGACGGGGGTGCACGTGGTCTGCGCGACCGGGTTGCACCAAGCGGCGCACTACAGCCCGGAGTTGCTGGAAAGTCTGCGCGGCGGGCTGGCCGAGGTCTTCGTCTCCGAACTGACGGAAGGCGTCGGTTCGTCCGGGGTCCGCGCCGGCATCATCAAGGTCGCGGGTGGCTTCCACGGCCTCGACGCGCACGCCCGCTGGACGATGACCGCCGCGGCCGAGGCACACCGCGCGACGGGCGCGCCGATCGCCGTCCATCTGGAGCTGGGCACGGGCGCTCTCGACGTACTCGACCTGCTGTGCGGCAAGTTGGGGGTCGAGCCGCACCGGGTGATCCTCGGCCACCTCAACCGCTCCCCCGACCTCGTGGTCCATCGCCAGGCTGCCTACGTGGGCGCCTATCTGGCGTTCGACGGCCCGTCCCGCGCCCACCACGCCACGGACTGGCGGATGCCGGACGCGGTCCGGGCGCTGGCCGAGGCCGGGTTCGGCGACCGGCTGCTGCTCGGCGGAGACACGGTCGTCGCCGGGGCACGCTCGGTGGACGGCGGTCCGGGGATGCCGTATCTGCTGCGGCGGGTGGGGCCACGGCTCGCGGTGGAACTGGGTGAGGAGTTGGTGGGGCGCGTGTTCACGGAGAACCCCGCGCGTGCGTTTGCCGTGAACTGGTCCTGAGAGAACGGGAGTACAGCCGACATGCCCTTCATCCGTATCGACGCACTGCGTGCCGACCCCGCACGCCTCGACGCGCTCGGCCGTGCCGTGCACGACGCCCTCGTGGAGACGATCGGGATTCCGGACGACGACCGGTTCCAGGTCCTGGTCGGTCACGACGGCACGCACGGCACACTCCGCTACGGCGGCTATCTCGGCGTCGACCGCGACGACGGGATCGTCTTCGTCGCGATCACGATGCGCTCCGGACGCGGCCCCGCGCAGAAACGGGCGCTGTACCGGCGCATCGCCGAACTCGCCCACGCGTACGCGGGGACCGAGCCCCGGAACGTGTTCGTCACGGTGACCGAGAACGAGTCGATCGACTGGTCGCTCGGTGACGGCGTCGCGCAGTACGCGCTCTCCCCGGAGCCGGTCACCGACGGCTGACGAGCGACCGCTATGTTCGACGCGAACATCGAACATGTGGAGCTCGTGTGCAGACGACGACGGTGGAGCCGCCGAGAGCGGCGGAGGCGGATGTCGCGGCGTCCGGGTGGCCCCGGTCCTGGCCGCTCATGTTGCTCGGGGCGGCCGTCGTTCCGGGGCTGCTGCTGTTCGTCGTCGGACGGTGGCTGGACGCGCCGGCCGTGCAGGCCTGGCGGACCGTGTGTCTCGCCATCACCACACAGGCGCTGCCCTTCCTGCTGCTCGGTACGGCTCTGTCGGGGGCGATCAACGCGTTCGTGCCGGCGCGGGTGTTCACGAAGATCCTGCCCAAGCGGCCCGCGTTCGCCGTGCCGGTCGCCGGGATGGCGGGGGTCGTGCTGCCGGGCTGCGAGTGCGCGTCGGTGCCGGTCGCGAACAGCCTGATCGGGCGCGGGGTCACTCCGGCCGCCGCGTTCGCGTTCCTGCTCTCGGCGCCGGCGATCAACCCGGTCGTACTCACGGCCACCGCGATCGCGTTTCCCGCCAGCCCGGTCATGGTGCTGGCCCGGCTGCTCGCCTCGCTCGCGACCGCCGTGGTGATGGGCTGGCTGTGGCTCTGGCTAGGGCGTGAGGAGTGGCTGCGCCCGGTCGCGCGGCACACCGGGCACCGGCCGGGGCACAGCCGCTTCACCGAGTTCCGCACCGGCTTCCAGCACGACTTCCTGCACGCGGGCGGCTTCCTGGTCATCGGCGCGATGGCGGCGGCGACCTTCAACGTGGCCGTACCGCGCTCCGTGCTCGACACCTTCGCCGGTTCGCCCTGGCTGTCGGTGCTGTTCCTGGCCGCGCTCGCGATCATCCTGGCGGTCTGCTCCGAGGCCGACGCGTTCGTCGCGTCCTCCCTCACGGGCTTCTCCCCCACAGCACGGCTCGCTTTCATGGTCGTAGGCCCCATGGTCGACCTGAAGCTGATCGCCCTCCAGGCGGGCACGTTCGGCCGGGCCTTCGCCGCTCGCTTCTCCGCCGCCACGACGGTCGTCGCGGTGCTGTCCAGCGCGCTGATCGGAGCCGTACTGCTGTGAGACGCCCCCTCCAGGTGACCCTGCTCGTCCTCAGCGGCCTGGGCCTGCTGCACGCCTCGCTCTTCACCGACCTGTGCCTGCGCTACGTCAAGCCGAGCATGCGCCCGATGCTCGTCGTGTCCGGGTTCCTGCTGATCCTGCTCGGCATCGCGGAGGCGTGGTCACGGCGGAAACCGGACGAGGGTGACGACCACGAGGGCCACAACCACTCCACGGTGCCCCGCGTCGCCTGGCTGCTCTTCCTCCCCGCGCTCAGCCTCCTCTTCTACGCCCCACCCGCCCTCGGCGCCTACACCGCCTCCCGCGCGGCCCCCAAGGCCGTCCCCGTGCAGGACGCCTTCGATCCGCTGCCCGCGACCTCGCCGCTGCCGATGACCCTCACGGATTTCACGACCCGCGTGCAGCAGGACCGTAAGCGGGCCATCAAGGGCCGCACCGTCCAGATGACCGGGTTCGTCACGCCCGACAAGGGGTCCGCCTACTGGGACCTGACCCGCATCATGATCTCGTGCTGCGCGGCCGACGCCCAGTCCATCAAGGTGCGGGTCTACGGCATACCGGCCCTGTCCGCCAACACCTGGGTGACGATCACCGGGACCTGGCACGCGAGCGGAACCCTGGGGACGAGCACCGCCGTGGCCGCGCTCGACGGCGTCACCGTCCAGAAGGTCGCCAAGCCGGTGAACGCCTACCAGGACGCCCTGCCGTTCGGGTCCCCACGCTGAGCCGGACCGCTGGGCTAGGCGACCGAGATGTCCACGGAGGGACGCAGTTTCGCCGCGGCGGCCAGGGCCTCATGCACGGGGTGGCCGTCGAAGGCCTCCAACAGGGCTCCGTCCGCCGGGAGTTCGGACGCCGGATAAGCGATCTGCTCGTAGGCCGCCTGGAAGCGCGGACCCCAACGCCGGGCGCCCAGGCGGGCCGTGCGGGAGCAGTTGTCGACCATGTGGGCCACGTCCCGTGCGTGCATGTACGGCAGCAGGGAGTCGACCGCCTCGATGACGGACTCGTTGACGATCTCGGACCAGGGGTGACCGCGCTCGGCGAACTCGTCGACCTGGGCGGTCATCGTCGCCACGAACACCCCGGCGGTGAACGGCTCGACGGGCAGGGCCCGTTCGGCCCGGCGCGCCCGCACCTCCGCTCCGACGGCCCACATCGGGGAACCGCCGATCCCGCTCATCTCCCGTGCCCCGAGCCGCCGTTCGGCCAGCACGACGCTGCGCAGCTCGGTGCCGTCGGCGACCTCGTCGTAGATCTCGGCGACGATCTCACGGGCGGGACCGTAGGTCGCCGAGTACGCGCGGTCGAAGACCTCCCGCCCGGCCGGGTCCAACTCCTCGCGGACGGCGCGGAGTCCGGCCTGGGAGATGGTGCGGGCGATGGGTCCGGTGACGTTCTCGCAGGAGCGTTCGTACGCGGTCACCGCGTCGTCGCCGGTCAGGCGGTAGCGCGTGAAGAGGCTCTCGACGATGCCGTGGACGGCGCCGAGGAGGATGGCGCGTTCGCCGACGATGTCGGAGCGGTACTCGCTCTCCAGGGTGGTGCGGAAGGTGTACGGCGAGCCGAGCGCGACCGACCAGCCGAGCGCGCGGTCGCCGGCCCTGCCGTCGGGGTCGGCGTGGACGGCGTAACTGCTGTTGATTCCGGCGCCGTTGATCTCGGCGCCCTGCTCGTAGAGCCGGCGCACGGAGTCGCCCATGCCCTTGGGGCAGACGGCGATGACTCCGTGTCCGGGCGGGAACTCCCCACCGGTGGCCCGGAGATGACCGAGCAGGAAGCCGTGCGAGAGGCCGATGGTGGCGCCTGGCTTGAGGGCGGCGAAGATCTCCTCGTGGTGGGCGGCGAGGGCCGCGTCCGCGATGAGCAGGATCACCAGGTCGCTCTCGGCGCTGACCGCGAGCCAGTCGCCGAGCGTGCCGTCCTCCTCGGTGAAGCCGTGCGCGCGGGCGTCGGCCGCGGATGCCGAGCCGGGGCGCAGCCCGACGCTCACCCGGATGTCCGTACCGGCGAGGGAGTCGCGCAGGTTGCGGGCCTGGGCGCGACCCTGCGGACCCCAGCCGATGACGCCGATGCGGCGAACGCCGGCGAAGGCCTGTGGCAGCAGTGGGAAGAGGTGCCGGCCGCCGCGCAGGATGGTCTCCGTGGAGCCGGGCACGTCCATCGTTTCGAGGGTGAAGACGGCGGAGGTGTACGTGGTCGAGGTCATGGTGGAGTTGTAGGCTCCGGGCGAGTGTTGCGGCAAGCGCAACTTACGCATCGGACTGTTGCGCGAAATGAAATGGCAAGGTCACAGCATGCGGGACGACCATCGGGAGCTACGGCTTTTCCTGCATCTGGCGCAGACGCTGAACTTCGGGCGGACGAGTCTCGACTGCCATGTCAGTCCGGCGACGCTCACGCGGACCGTGCAGCGGCTGGAGGCCGACCTCGGACACCGGCTCTTCGACCGCGGGGCGCGCGGTGTCTCGTTGACGGCGGAGGGCCACCGATTCCGTGAATACGCCGTCCAGGCACTGGAGTTGTGGCGCGCCTACCGCGAGGAGCATCCCGACCCGGCCGAACTCACCGGCAGACTCGCCCTGTTCGCCACGGTGACCGCCTGCCAGGCCCTGCTGCCCGACCTGTTGGCGCCCTTCCGAGCCGCGCATCCTCAGATACGGCTCGATCTGCGCACCGGCGACGCGGCGGCCGCGCTGGCCCGCCTCGACGAGGGCGAGGTCGACGTGGCGGTGGCGGGCATCCCGGCACGGCTGCCGGAGCCACTGGTGAGCCGGACGGTCGCGGTGACCGAACTGGTCCTGGTCACCGCGCTCGACCGCCCCGACCCGCATCTCGACGGCCCGTTCGTCCTCCCGCACCGGGGCCTGGTCCGCGAGGCGGCCGACCGCTGGTTCCGCACCCGGGGCACGACACCCGACGTGGCCTGCGAACCGGACGGCCACGAAGGCCTGTTGACCCTGGTCGCCCTGGGCTGCGGAACGGGCGTGGTACCCCGCCTCGTCCTGGAGAACAGCGCCGTACGGGAACGGCTGGCGGTGATCCCGGCGGACCCACCACCGGAACCGTTCCCGATCGGGCTGTGCGTACGAAGGGCGGACCTGCGCCGCCCACTGGTGGCAGCCCTATGGAGCCTCACCGCACCGTAGGTGCCCCGAAAGGGGCGCGGGGAACTGCGCGACCAGCCACAACGGCGCCGCAGCCAACAGACAACGCACGCCGCCCCGATACTCCCAGCGGAGCACCTAGTCCAGGTCAACCGGCCCGTCGTTCTTCTTCTCGTCCTTCTTCGCCTGCAACTGGAGCAGATTCTTGACCTCGTCACCGGGCCGACGCCCGTCGGGGTCCGCCCCGCTCAGGTTCCCCCGCACCGAGTCCAGAATCGTCAGCCCCTGCGAGACCAGGCCCGCGGCGATCTCGCCGAGGCCGTCCGCGCCATTGAGGACGTTGACATTCGCCCCCGCAAGACCCCCCGCCGCTTCCTTCACGATCTGCGGAAGCTGGTCGATCAGCATCCGGTCGAGCGCGACGCGGTCGTACGACGCCGCCGCCTCGGCCTGGATCTTCATCCGGTCCGCCTCGGCGATGGCGAGCAGCTTGATCCGCTGGGCCTCGGCCTCGGCCGGCTTGACGATCTCGGCGACCAGCTGCTGCTGCCGCAACTCGGCCTGACGCTGCGCCAGTTCGGTCTGCGCGGCGAGCACCTCCTGCTGGGCGTGGGCCTGCGCGAGCGGTCCGGCCTGCGCGGCCTGCGCCTGGGCGCGGTCGACCTCGGCCGAGTACTCGGCCTTGACCACCGCGGTCTGCCGCGCGTACTCGGCCTGGTTGCGGGCCGCGACCTGCTCCGCCTCGACGGAGGCCTGCGTGGCCTGGGCCTGGGCGATCTGGGCCTGCCGCTGGATGGCCGCCTTGTGCGGCGCGGACATGGCCTCGATGTAGCCGACCTCGCCGTCGTCGATCGACTGGATCTGAAGCGAGTCCACGATCAGACCGATCTTCGCCATCTCGACCTTTGACGTGTCCAGAACCTCGGCGGCGAGCTTCTGCCGCTCCGTGACGATCTCCTCGACCGTCATCGAGCCGATGATGGATCGCAGGTGACCGGCGAAGATCCGGCCGGTCAGCACCGACATCTGGTCCTGGTCGGAGAGGAAGCGCTGGCCCGCGTTGATGATGCTCTCGGTGTCGTTGCCGACCTTGAACGCGATCACGGCGCGGACGTGCAGCGCGATGCCCTGGCGGGTCACACAGGTCTCGGTGACCTCGGCCTCGCACATAGACAGCGTGAGAAAACGGGTCTTGCGGAAAACCGGCAGCACGAACTTTCCGTGCCCCGTCACCACTCGGAACGGCGCGCCCCCCAGTCCCCGCCTGCCACCCGAGATCAGCATCGCCTCATCGGGGGCGGGAACGCGGTAACCGAACATGTCTTGCTCCTCACTCTGCGCCGGCGGGTTCGCCGTCCAGCGCGTCCAATGGATCCGCCCACTCGATGACGTGCACGGCACGTCGTCCACGGGACTCGATCACGAGCACCCTGGCCCCCGTGGGCAGGGGATCATCCGACCAGGCCAGGAATGTCTCGGAGCCGCCCCGGACCCGCACGAGGATCTCGCCGGGACCCGCGCTTCCCCGGGTCTCGATGATCACCTCTCCCGTGCATCCGATCACGGGCTCGTCCTGCGGCATCACCGGCCGCCTCCATCCTCTGGCCTTAGGTTTCCGACGATAGACCCACTCGGGTCACGGACCCAACGGGCCCACCACACACCTTTTCCACGGCGCCTTCCGGGCGACAGCCGGACGGCACCGTCCACGGTCAGGACAGTGCCGCCAGCGGGTCGTCGAGGACCGGCTGCCACGCCAACTCGGCAGCCCCGACCAGGCTGTTGTGGTCCAGGGTGCAGGCGAGGATCGGCACGCCCCCGCTCTGCCCCCACAGGCTCCGTTCGGCGACTACGGCGCGCAGCCGGTCCGGGTCGGCGTCGAGGAGGGTGCGGTGCAGTCCGCCGAGGATGATCCGGTCGGGGTTGAGGATGTTCACCAGGCCCGCGAGCCCCAGTCCGAGCCGGTCGATCAGGGTCTCGGCGGCCTGCCGGACGGACGGATCGTCGTAGTGGCGACGGATCAGTTCGTTGGACTCCTGGAGCAGGGACACCTCGGGGCCGGGCTCACGGCCGGCGGCCGTGAGGAAGGCGAGCGGGTCGGCCTCGACGTCGAGACAGCCCCGGCTGCCGCAGTAGCAGGGGCGCCCTTCGGGGTTGACGGTGAGGTGCCCGACCTCCAGCGCGAGGCCCGAACTCCCGGTGTGCAGACGCCCGTCGAGCACCAGCGCGCCGCCGACACCCCGGTGTCCGGTCGCCACGCACAGCAGGTCGCGGGCGCCGCGGCCCGCGCCGTGCCGGTGCTCGGCGAGCGCGGCGAGATTGACGTCGTTGCCCGCGAACGCGGGTCCGGTGAGGCCGGCCGCGCGCACGCACTCGGCGAAGATCCGCCGCACGGGCGCGCCCGCCGGCCAGGCCAGGTGGAGGGGGTTGAGCGCCAGTCCTTCGGGCTCGGCCACGGCGGACGGTACGGCGAGCCCGGCGCCGACACAGCGCCGGCCGGTCTCGCGCAGCAGATCGGCACCGGCCTCGACGACCGACCCCAGTACCTTCGCGGGGTCGGCGTCCACGGCCTCGCAGCCGGGCGCGGTCGCGACGATCTGGCCGCCGAGGCCGACCAGCGCGGCGCGGAAGCCGTCGGCGTGGACCTGGGCGGCGAGGACGACGGGGCCGTCCTCCGCGAGCGCGAGGCGGTGTGAGGGGCGGCCCTGCGAACCGGCCGCCGCGCCGGGCCTGGCGTCGACCCTGATCAGGCCGAGCGCCTCCAGCTCGGCGGCTACCGCGCCGGCCGTCGCGCGGGTCACCCCCAGCTCGGCGGTGAGTACGGCTCGGGTGGGGGCGCGGCCGGTGTGCACGAGCTCCAGCGCGGGGCCGAGCGCTCCGCGGCCCCGGTCCAGTCGTGCCCTTGAGGTGGTTCCATCCCCCGCCGGCCGGGGGTCCGCCTTGCCGCTCATGAGGGCGAGTCTCCCATGATCCGTAGAGGTGGTGACCCTGAGTGCCATACGGTCCGCTCGGGTCGCGTTCACAGTGCCGGCCGGTGGGAGCTGGTCGCACAGTTCCCCGCGCCCCTAAAAGCCGCTCACCCTGAGCGTGACATTCAACCTGCCCCTCAGTCCCAACTCCCCTGGTGCTGTGCCCTCGTAGACCCTCGGCACCCCGTGATACGCCATCCTCGACGCGCCCCCGAACACGAACAGGTCTCCGCTCCTCAACTCGACATCCGTGTACGGCTTCGTGCGGGTCTCGGTGTTGCCGAAGCGGAAGACGCAGGTGTCGCCCAGGCTCAGCGAGACGACCGGTGCCTCCGACTTCTCGTCGCTGTCACGGTGCATGCCCATGCGGGCGTCGGTGTCGTAGAAGTTGATCAGGGCGATGTCGTACGACGCTGTCGGCGTCCCCAGTGCGTCGGTGACCGCTCGCTGCGCGAGGTCGTCGAGCCAGGTCGGGAAGGGTTTCACCGGGGTGCCGTCGCCGTCGGTCGTCGTGCGGGAGTAGGCGTACGGGTACCAGTGCCAGCCGAGGCACACCTGTCGGGCGGTCATCGTGCCGCCGCCGGGGGTGTGGACCGTGCGCAGGCCGGCGGGTGGGCGGGCCCATGTGCGGCAGGCCTCCAGCAGTTCGCGCTGGTGCTCGGTGTCGAGCCAGTCCGGGAGGTGTACGGCGCCGGGAGCGACCTCCGTCCGGAGCCTCGGGAAGAGTTCGGCGTCCATGCCCGCCATTCTGCCCGGGCCGGCGTCACAGACCGCGGGGAGCCGGCAGTCCGGCCACCTCGCGCGGGAAGTAGGTGTCCAGGGCCTCGCCGGCCGCGTAGAGGCGCTGGATGAGAGTGCGGGCCCGGGTCACGGTGGCGGGGTCGGTGTGGCGGACGGCGCCGTTGGGCTCGTTCGCCAGGGTGTAGTCGAGGACGTACACCGCGTCGGTGCCCATCAGGCACAGCTCCGGCAGCGGACCCTCGGTCTCCTCCCCCGCCACCTCCGTGGCGTCCAGTACGTTGACGCGCTCCCCGTACGCGAACTTGGTGTGGAGGATGGTCAACTCCCACTGGATGTAAGGGATGAGCGGGGTGTCGACGACACGGACCCGGTGCATCGCGAAGCCCGCCGCCGCGATCTTGCCGTAGTGCTCCTCGTACTCGGGGCGCAACTCCTCGATCAGGCGCAGGGACCGGTCCCAGTCGCCGTGGCGCAGCGCCTGCCAACTGGGGAAGTCCCCCTCGTCGTAGCTCTGCATCCGCTCCAGTTTCCAGAAGCCCTCGGCGTCGGTGCGCCAGAAGCGGCGGTCGAAGTCGGCGATGTACGCGTCCTGGTCGAGGTATGTGCCCCCGGTGGCCGGGAACAGGTCTGACATGCGGGGACACCTTTCGGTCAACTTCCGCGACGGGACCGGCGGTTGCGCCAGCGCGTGGTGAGCCACAGCACGTGGATAGTGGCCAGCGAAGCAAGGGTCAAGAGCGCGTCGGCGAGGTCGGCGCCCGTGTGCGCCGCGCGGAGGTGGGCCACCGCGTGGACGACGAGCCGGACGTCCGCGGGAGCGGTGTAGAACGCGAGTCCGGCCAGGCAGAGGGCGGTTCCGACGACCAGGACCGCGCTGTAGACCCGTACGGCACGCCGTTCCGCCGGCGGCAGCGGGCGGCTGGGGTCGGCTGCGGGGCCCTCCCGGCGCAGCAGGCGCCTCGTCAGGTGACGGGCGTAGGCGCGGCCGTCCCCGTACAGGTCCCGGCAGCCGGTCAGGTCCTGCAGGACGAAGTAGACGTCCGTGCGCATGAACATCATCAACTGGAAGGTGAGCGGCAGCAGCGCCCACAGCACCGTCGCCGCGAGCAGCCGTCGCACGGCCGAGCCGGGCGCTGTCACGGTGAGGAGCAGGAACGCCGTGGCGGCCACGCCGAGGTTGACCGCGATACCGGCGAGATAGGCCGTCAACCGGTGGCGCCTGGGGGCGAGTTCGATGCCGCTGATGTCCGTCTGGACGACCAGGAACTGGAGTCTGGTCCCGAATCCGATCCGGCCGGGGACGCCTGCGGCCCGGGCCACGGCGAGGTGCGCCAGTTCGTGCAGCAGGACGATCGACCAGCCCACGACGGCACCGGAGAGGATCACGATGCTTCCCCGGTCGCTCCACAACAGGTCGTGGTAGGTGGGCATGAGTTCGGGATGCCGCACGAAGGCGATCAGGGCGGCGAGAATCAGGGCGGCCGGTAGCAGCGGGAGCCATGGGTTCAGCAGGAAGCGCACGTGTTCGGGGCGCAGTCCGGCGAGGGACGCCGGGCGTACCGGGTCCGTGGCCGGCGAGCGGCCCTCCGCCTCGGCCACGAAGCCCAGGGCGATGAGGTCGCGGACGAAGTCGGCCACGTCGACCTCCTCGCCGGTCTCCGCGAGCAGCCGCTCCTGGGACTCCTCGACGCTCAGGCCCCGCTCCAGCAGCCGGATCACGCGGATACCGGCTTCGGGGACGGCCACGAACGTCCGGGTCTCGCGGCGTCCGACGATCCACTCCTCGCCGTCCGGCCGCCAGGTCAGGTCGTGCAGCCGCACCCGGGAGGCCGGTCCCACCGCGATCGCCGTTGCCGCGCTGTCGCTCACGACGTGCTCCCGCCGCAGGCCGGACAGGCGGGGCGTCGGGGATAGCGGTTCAGCTCCGCCTCGCCCGGCCGCATCAGGTTGATGCCGTGCCGGTAGCCCGGTTCGACCGCGGGCACGCCGGTGAGGGTGCTGAGCGCGGCGTGGACGAGCAGGCCGGCCGAGAGGGTGGCGGTCACCGCGTTGACGGGGCCCCAGTCCATCCGCGGCGACACCGACTCCGGGTCCTGGCCGGGCGCGAGCCGTAGATCGCGGGAGTCGGCGTCCTGGTCGCGGTGGCACTCGAAGCAGGCGCCGCGGCCGGGCGCGAACACTCCGACCGTGACGTACGGTCCCCGGTAGCCGCCCTCGATCCACGGTGTGCCGGTCCGCAGACAGGCGCGGTTGGCCCAGTGGCGGATCTCGGGCGGGTGGTCGGCGCTCAGCACGAGCAGGTCCTGGCCGCCGCCGCTCGGTCCCGGGCGCAGGAGTGCCTCCAGATCGTCGGGGCCGTCGATCCGCTGCCGGGCGCCGGTGATCTCGATGTCGGAGTTCAGGGCGCGCAGGGACTCCAGGGCCGCGTCCACCTTGGGGCGGCCGATGTCCCGTTCCCGGTAGAGGACCTGCCGGTTGAGGTTGGAGAGCTCCACGACGTCGGGGTCCAGGCAGTGCAGGTGACCGATGCCGGAGGCGACGAGCCCCTGGGCGGCGCCGCCGCCGGCACCGCCGAGTCCGACGAGCAGCACACGCGCGCGTGCCAGCCTGCGCTGCGCCTCCCAACTCCCGGTGCGGGGTGAGGTGTCCATCCAGCGCAGCAGGGCGACCCCGCGGCCGTAGCGCTCCCGGTCGCGTTCGGAGAACTCCGGGGGCAGTGGGGCGGACGCGTCCTCCAGGAACCCGGCCTCGGCGAGATCGGCGATGGCCCCCAGGACGTCGTCGGTGGTGAGGCCGGGGTGGGCCGCGGCGACGGCGGCAGCGATCTCGGGCGCGGTGCGGGTGCCGTCCAGAGCCTGGGTCAGCCGCCACACCCAGCCGTCCGGGTCCTCGATCTCGGCGCCGATCCCGTGGACGACGCTTCCGATGCGGACATGGCCGTCGCGAGTGACGTAGGGACGGTGCTCCGGCTTCACCCGGGGTCGCCAGGGCGATGTCGCGCTCCGCTCCCACAGGACAGATTCCGTCACCCGAACAACCCTCTCGCCACTTCTGACGCGGACATGACATAATGATCCGCCCATGAACCCGTGCCAAGGTTCTGCCCATCCTTCGTTGGAGGCACCCATGATCAAGAAGATCACGATTAGGCCGCTCGACAAGAAGGAGACCACCGACCTGAGTCAGGGCGGCAGCAACTGACTGACTGAGCGACGACACGAACGCGGTGGCTCCGGGACTCCCGCGCGACGGACGGGCGGGAGTCCGGGGCCGCCGGGCCAGGACGGCCGCCCCGGGCGGCCCGACCGGCCATGAGCCGGCACTCGGTTAGCCTTGGCGCACGATGGACGACCATATCGACCGAATGACGACTCCGTGGGGCGACCGCGCCCTGGCCCGCTACCCCGAGGACCCGCGCGACCGGCTGCGCGCCTGGGACGCCTCCGACGAATACCTTCTGCGGCAGCTCGCGGAACAGGACACACCGCTGTCCGGCACGGTCGTGATCGTGGGCGACCGCTGGGGCGCCCTGGCCACGGCGCTCGCGGAGCACGGTCCGGTGCAGATCACGGACTCGTTCCTCACCCAGGAGGCGACCAGGGCGAACCTCGCCCGCAACGAGGTCGACGCGGATTCCGTACGGCTGCTCACCACTCAGGATCCGCCGCCCGAGCGCGTCGACGTGCTGCTCGTGAGGGTGCCGAAGAGCCTCGCGCTGCTGGAGGACCAGTTGCTGCGGCTGGCGCCCGCGGTGCACGCCGAGACGGTCGTCGTGGGCACGGGCATGGTGAAGGACATCCACACCTCGACGCTGAAGCTGTTCGAGCGGATCCTCGGCCCGACCCGGACCTCACTGGCCGAGAAGAAGGCCCGGCTGATCCACTGCACGCCCCGGTCGTCGGCGGCACGTGGCACCAACCCCTGGCCGCACAGTTACGCCCTGCCCGACGACATCGGTGTGGTCTCGGGGCGGACCGTGGTCAATCACGCGGGTGTGTTCTGCGCCGAGCGCCTCGACATCGGTACGCGTTTCCTCCTCCAGCATCTGCCCTCAAGTCCGGGGCTCGGCACGGTCGTTGACCTCGGGTGCGGGAACGGTGTCGTCGGTACGGCGGTGTCGCTGGCCGATCCGGAGGCCGAAGTCCTGTTCGTGGACGAGTCGTTCCAGGCCGTGGCCTCGGCGGAGGCGACGTACAAGGCCAACGGCGCCCCCGGGCATGCCGAGTTCAGGGTCGGGGACGGGCTGGTCGGGTTCCCGGCCGACAGTGTGGACCTCGTGCTCAACAATCCGCCGTTCCACTCCCACCAGGCGACGACCGACGCGACGGCCTGGCGGATGTTCTCCGGGGCGCGGCGCGCGCTGCGGCCGGGCGGCGAGCTGTGGGTGATCGGCAACCGGCATCTCGCCTACCACGTGAAGCTGAAGCGGCTGTTCGGCAACAGTCAACTGGTGGCCAGCGACGCCAAGTTCGTGGTCCTGAAGGCCGTCAAGCGGTAACCCCACCGCCTCCCGCGAGCACGCCGATGATCCGGGCCACCGCCCCCGTCATCGCCTCCCGCCCCACGCTGAGGTACTTGCGGGAGTCGACCGCCTCGGGGTGTTCGGCGAGGAAGGCGCGGATCGCGCCGGTCATCGCCTGGTTGAGGGCCGTGCCCACGTTGACCTTGGTGATGCCGCCGGCGACGGCCGCGGTCAGTTCGTCGTCGGGGACTCCCGATGAGCCGTGCAGGACGAGGGGGACGTCCAGGGTCGCGGTGAGCCGCTTGAGGAGGTCGTGGTCGAGGGTGGCCGTACGGGTGGTCATGGCGTGCGAGCTGCCGATGGCCACGGCCAGCGCGTCCACGCCGGAGTCGGCGACGAAGGCGCGGGCCTGGGCGGGGTCGGTGCGGGCGCCGGGTGCGTGGGCGTCGAGGGGCGGCTCGCCGTTCTTGCCGCCGACCTCTCCCAACTCGGCCTCGATCCACAGCCCTTGGGCGTGCGCCCAGTCGGCGGCGGCACGGGTCGCGGCGAGGTTCTCGGCGTAGGGCAGACAGGCCGCGTCGTACATGACGGAGCTGAACCCGGCGCTGTGCGCCTGCCGCAGCAGGTCGTCGCTCTGGACGTGGTCGAGGTGCAACGCGACGGGTACGGCGGCCCGTTCGGCGGCGGCGACAGCGGCGCGGGCGAGCGGAAGGAGCCGGCCGTAGCGGAACTTGACGGCGTTCTCGCTGACTTGGAGGACGACGGGGGCGCCGGTGGACTCGGCGCCGGCGATGACGGCCTCGACGTGTTCCAGCGTGATGATGTTGAAGGCCGCGACCGCGGAGCGGGCCTCGGCGGCGCTGGTGACGAGCTCGCCGGTGGTGACGAGGGGCACGGTCATTCCTTTCCTGGCCTGGAGTTCCGGACTTCAGGGGGCGAGGATCACCGAGCGGGTGAGGTGGCGCGGGCGGTCGGGGTCCAGGTCGCGGTAGGCGGCGACGGCGACCGCGAGACGCTGGGCGCGGACGAGTTCGGCGAGCGGGTCGAGGCCGCCCTCGATCCACAACCCGCCGGTGGCGCCCACCTGTTGGGCGAGTCCCTCGGGTGCCTCGCCGAGCATCCAGGTGGCGGTGCCGTGGGTGGTGATGCTGATCGGGCCGTGTCGGTACTCCATCGCCGGGTAGGCCTCGGTCCAGGACAGTGAGGCCTCGCGCATCTTCAGCCCGGCCTCGTTGGCGAGCCCGACGGTCCAGCCGCGGCCGAGGAAGGTGAACTGAGTGCAGGCGACGAGTTGTTGGGGCAGTTCGGCGGCGAGCGCGGTGCGGGCGTCGGCGACCACGGCGTCGGTGTGCAGGCCGAGGTGGGCGCGGAGCAGGGTGACGGCGGTGGTCGCGAACCGGGTCTGCACGACGGACCGTTCGTCGGCGAAGTCGAGCACGACCAGCTCGTCGGCGGCCGTCATGACGGGCGTGTGCGGGTCGGCGGTGATCGCCGTGGTGCGGGTGCGCCCCCTCAACTCCCGCAGGAGTTCAAGCACTTCGGTGGTGGTGCCGGAGCGGGTGAGGGCGAGGACCCGGTCGTACGTCCGCCCGTGCGGGAACTCCGAGGCGGCGAAGGCGTCGGTCTCGCCCTGGCCCGCCCCCTCGCGCAGGGCGGCGATCGCCTGGGCCATGAAGTACGAGGTGCCGCAGCCGACGATCGCGACCCGCTCCCCCGGCGCCGGCAGCGCGTCCCGGTATCGGGGCGCCTCCGCCGCGGCCCGTATCCAGCACTCGGGCTGACTGTTCAGCTCGTCCTCGACATAGGTCATGCCGTACCTCTCCCCGTTGATGCTTGTTCCTGCAAGATATAGCGAGGTTTCGAGCACAATCAAGCATGGGGACCAAGGGAACGTGCGCTAGGGTCGCGGGGAATCGAGGAACGGAGAGTGAGTGCGGATGTCGCGCGACGCCCGCTGGAAGGCGCTGCTGGACCTGCTCGTCGAGCGCGGCCGGCTCGACGTCGAGGAGGCCGCGGCCGACCTCGCGGTGTCGGCCGCCACGATCCGCCGTGACTTCGACCAGCTCGCCGAGCAGCAGATGCTGGTGCGCACCCGGGGCGGCGCCGTCGTGCACGGGGTGTCGTACGAACTGCCGTTGCGCTACAAGACCGCCCGGCACGCCTCCGAGAAGCAGCGCATCGCGAAGGCGGTCGCCGAACTCGTCGCGCCCGGCGAGGCGGTGGGCCTGACCGGCGGTACGACCACCACGGAGGTGGCCCGCGCCCTGGCCGTGCGCAGCGACCTCACCTCCGGAACGCCCGCGCTGACCATCGTGACCAACGCGCTCAACATCGCCAACGAGCTTGCCGTGCGACCCCAGTTCAAGATCGTGCTGACCGGCGGGGTCGCGCGCCCGCAGTCGTACGAACTCGTCGGGCCGCTCGCCGACGGGGTGCTCTCGCAGATCACCGTCGATGTGGCGGTGCTCGGCGTGGTCGCCTTCGACGTGACGCACGGCGCGGCGGCCCACGACGAGGCGGAGGCCGCCATCAACCGGCTGTTGTGCGAGCGCGCCGAGCGTGTGGTCGTCGCGGCCGACTCCAGCAAACTCGGGCAGCGGGCGTTCGCCCGGATCTGCTCGGCGCAGGCGGTGAACACGCTGGTGACGGACGCGGGGGTGGGGGCGGACATGGTGCGGCGGTTCGAGGAGATAGGGGTCGAGGTCGTCGCCGTGTGACGGCTGAGCCGCGCCGGGCCGCCCCCGACTCCCGCTCAGTGCTTGGTCAGGACCTCGAAGCGCAGGTGGGTGATGTCCGGCGACTCGCGCGTCCATAGCCTGCGGAGTTCGACGGGACCGCCGAGGTGGTCGAAGAGCCGCTTGCCCGCGCCCAGCAGCACGGGGACCAGCATGATGTGTACCTCGTCCAACAGACCGGCGTTCAGGGCCTGTTGGGCAGCCGTCGCACCATGGACCCCGACGTCCCCGTCACCGGCGATCTCCTTGGCGCGGGCCACCGCGGACTCGATACCGTCGGTGACGAAGGTGAACACGTCGGGGGCGACGACGTCCGCCGGGTCGGGGGCGCGGTGGGTGAGCACCACACAGGGAACCTTCCCCACCGGCCCTCCGTCGCCCCAGCCCCCCTCGCCTTCGCACAGGTCGTAGGAGTGCCGGCCCATGAGGACGGCGCCGACGCCGTCGGCCATCTCGGCGAGGACCTGGGCGTCGGCGTCGTCCATTTCCTGGACCCATCGGTGCAGGCGTTCACCGCCGACGCCGAGCGGGTTGGCACGGGTGTCGTCCGGGGCGGTGATGAAGCCGTCCAGGGACATGGACATTCCTGAGATCACTTTGTCAGTCATGTCAGGTGGACCGTCCGCGCCGCCCGAACTCATCGCCCGAGCGGTATGCGATCCGTCAGCCGAAGACCTTGACGGCCTGGTAGTACGTCCACGCCGTGCTGTTGCAGGTGGTCGCGACGGCGCTGGTGTAGCCGGCGCAGACGCGCTTGAGGTCGTCGTAGAAGGCGCTGTCGAGCCGCGACTTGTTGGCGCTGAAGGCGTTCGCGGCCTTGTAGTTGCGGTAGCCGAAGTCGTGGCGGGCGCAGGAGGTGGCGAAGGGGAAGCCGAAGGGGTTGTCGGGCGAGTCGGAACAGTAGTCGGTGGACCAGTCGAACTCGTAGGCGGACCAGGCTGTTTGATCGGCGCGGGCCGCGGCCCAGAGGTTGTAGCTCGACGCGCTGGTCTGGGTCCAACCGGAGAGGATCTGGGGCTTGTCGGCGGGGGTGGCGGTGGCGGCTGTCGCGGTGGCGACGACGGCTACCAGAGCCAGAGTCGAGGCGGCGAGACCGGTGGCGAGTCTGCGGTGCATCCAACACCTCCATGAGACCGCGATCCGCCCGTCGGATCACAGGTTCATGACAAGATGATTTACACGTTGACCCCGCCTTCACACCGCATGTGTCCCAATGACCCGTTAACTCTCGGACATGCCAGGCGTTCGGGACATGAACCTCATGGGGAGACCGGCAGAGGGGACGCGCAACACCCCTGCTGCCGGCCGGAGTTCACCTACTCAGGACGTTCTCAGGACGACGGCGTCAGGGGCAGGTCGTCCGTGAAGGCGTTGACCGGTTGGGCGATGTTCCGGGTGCCGTGGACGTCGAGGGCCGCCGCCGCGGTCCGCGTGCCGAGCGCGCCCTGCGTGTGCCAGGTTCCGGTGACGGCCAGCCAGGTGTTGGCGGGCGGGGCGGGGGTGCCGTACATGTGCACCTTGACGGTCTGGGCGTCCGCCGCGCAGCAGGTGAAGATGATCCGGGTCAGGTCCCAGCCGCCACCCCGGACCGGCGTCGCGAAGCCGGTCATCTCGACGCTGCGCCCCTTGATGGCCAGCTCCTTGTCCTGCTGGACCCGGGTGGTGAAGTCCGTGAGGGTCATCGGCAGGGGTGAGGTCGCGGGCAGCGCGGCGAACCCCTTCTGCTTCTTGACGGCCTCGCTGCCCGCGTGGGAGGCGGTGTAGGCGCCGAGGGCGGGTGGGGCGTAGAAGAGGAGGCTGAGCGCGGGGAGGAAGAGCAGCCAGGCGATGCGGGGGGCGGTGGAGTGGTCGTGCCCATGGCCGTGGTCGTGCTCGTGGTCGTGGGCCTCCGCGTCGCCGGAGCCGCGGTCGAACATCGCGTGCGCCAGGCCCAGGAGCAGCAGGAGGGCGCCGGAGATGATCAGGAGCGGGCGCAGGCCCTCCTTGACGTAGCGCAGGTAGAGGTCGGTGAAGAGGGCGGTGTGCAGGAGGCCCAGGCCGGTCAGGACCAGGAGCAGTACTTGGGCGGTGCGCTTCACAGCAGGGCGCCTCCGATCAGGACGCTGGCGGCCACGGCCACGACGGTGGTCGCGGTGGAGAAGCGCACCGCGAACGCCCGGCCGAAGGTGCCCGCCTGAAGGGCGATCAGCTTCAGGTCCACCATGGGGCCGACCACCATGAAAGCCAGCCGGGCTGTGGGCGAGAAGCCTGTGAGTGAGGCCGCCACAAAAGCGTCGGCTTCGGAGCAGACCGCGAGGACGACGGCGAGCCCGGCCAGGAACAGCACGGACAGCCAGGGCGATCCCGAGAAGGTGTCCAGGACCGAGCGCGGGACGGTCACGTTGAAGGTGGCCGCGGCCATGGCGCCCAGCACGAGGAAGCCGCCCGCGTGCAGGAAGTCGTGCTGGAAGCCGAGCCGGAACTCGGTGAAGCGGCTGTGGCCGGACTGATGGCCGGTGTGCCGTACGACGGGCCGCAGCCACTCCTCGCGCCCCAGCCAGAGCCACAGCCAGCCCATGACGGCGGCCGTGGCGAGCGAGGCGAGGAGCCGGGCCAGCACCATGGCGGGGCTGCCCGGGAAGGCGACGGCGGTGGCGGTCAGCACGATCGGGTTGATCGCGGGCGCCGAGAGCAGGAATGCGAAGGCGGCGGCCGGGGTGACGCCCCGGCGGATCAGGCTGTTCGCGACGGGCACGGACGCGCATTCGCAGCCCGGCAGGACCACGCCCGCGATGCCCGCGACGGGTACGGCGAGCGCGGCCCGCTTGGGCAGCACCTTGGTGAACAGGTCAGCCGGGACAAAGGCGTTGATGGCCCCGGACAGGGCGGTGCCCAGGAGGAGGAAGGGCAGCGCCTGCACGGTGATGGCCAGGCAGACGGTCCGCCAGGCCGCCACGGCGGGGTCGTTCAGCCATGGCGTGCCCGACAGGGCGAGGACGGTCGCGGCCAGGCCGAGCGCGAGGGCGAACGCTGTCGCGGGCGGGGGTCTGCGAAGAGCACGGCGCCGTCGCTCGGGTGGATGGACGACGGCCGGGATCGCTGCCTCCGTCACATCAAGCAGCTCATCCGTTTTTGGCATATTTGCTCCGAATGTCTGATGTTGTGACAGAAGATAGTACGGTTCTCCTGTGATCAGCCGACTGTCCGTCAGCATCGTCCGCGCGTGTCTGCGCGAGGGCGCCGGCGGGAGTCCCACCGCGGTGCTGGACGAGGTCCCGTTGAGCGACGACGAGCGGTGTCGGGTGCCGGTGCTGGCGGGGACGTCGCACGCCGTCTTCGTCTCGTCGCGCGGGTCCGAGGTGTCGCTCCGCTTCTTCACCGCCGGGGGCGAACTGCCCGCGTGCGGTCACGGCACGGTCGCCGCCCTGGCCTTCCTCGCGGCACGCGCCGGAGGCTCGGAGTACCAAGGCGTCCTGCGCGCTGCCGGGCGTTCGTTCGCGGGCCGGGCCGTACGGGAGGGGGCGCGGTTCCGTGCCGTCTTCGAGCCGGGTCCCGTCGAGCTGCGCGAGCCGACCGCCGACGAGTGCGCGCTCGTCCTGCCCACGCTGGGCGTCACCCCGGGCGCGCTCGCCGCGGGCGCCCGCGTGGCCTCGGTCGGGCGGGCGCGTCTACTCGTCCCGGTCTCCTCGCGTTCCGAACTCGCCGCGCTGGTCCCGGACTTCGAGACTCTGCGCGCGGCCTGCGACCGGCTCGGACTCCTCGGCTGCTACGTCTACTCGGTGCCGACGCCCGCCGGGCGGATCGCGGCGCGCATGTTCGCGCCGTCGATCGGCGTCCCGGAGGACATCGCGAACGCCAACAGCACCGCGTGTCTCGCCGCCGGCCTCGCGGGGCGGGGCGTCACCGAGATCGCCGTCGACATGGGCGACTCGCTCGGCAGCCCGGCCACGATCACGGCGAGCGCGCGGCCCGTGGTGCGGGTGGGTGGTGTCGCCGAAGTCGGCGATGCCGTAAGGGAGTTGACCGGCTAGCGGGCCCGGACCCGTTCCAACACCTCGCGGATCAGGTCCGCGCTGATCGTGAAGTGGCCCCGGGCGATCTCCTCGGCGCGCTCGGGTTCGCCCGCGGCGATGGCCTCGTACAGGGCCTTGTGGTCCTCGCCGCCCTGGTGGAAGTGGGCCTGTTCGCCCTTGCCCCAGGGTTCGACCGGGAAGCCGAGGCTGATCCGGGCCAGCAGGTCCTGGCTGAGCATGACGATCTGCGGGTTGCCGGTGGCGGCGCGGACGGCTTGGTGGAAGGCGCTGTCCGCGGTGTGCGCGTCGCGCTGGGTGCTCGCGGAGAGGTAGGCGGACAGGGCGTCCCGCATGGGTTCGAGGTCCTTGGTGCTACGGCGCCGGGCTGCCGTCGCGGCCACCATGCCCTCGACCAGGCCGCGCAGGTCGAAGAGTTGCTCGAACTCCTCCCAGCGGGGCAGCAGGGTGTGCCGGACGGCGGCGGCCGTCGACTCGGTCCAGCTGTCGCGGACGTAGGTCCCGCCGTTGCGGCCGCGCCGGATCTCGACCACGCCCACGGCCTGGAGGCGGGCGACCGCCTCGCGGACGGTGGGGCGGCTGACCCGGAGCAGGCCGGTGAGTTCGCGTTCGGCCGGCAGCCGTTCGCCCGGCAGGAAGTCGCCGACGGCGATCGCGGTGAGCAGCCGGTCGGACACCTCGTCGACCGCCGACGCGACCCGCACCGGGCGCAGCGCGGAGGTCGGGGAACCGCCGAGGAGGACGCGGTCGAGGACGCGCGAGAACTCGTCCCCCGCTCCGGATGCCTCAGGTACGGATGTCAGCTGTCCTCCCCCTTCGGTGCCGCTTCTGTAAACGCGGGCGGGCCACGTGAACTCGCCGTTACGTCTTGCCCAGCCCCCGCTAAAAGGTCTTGTGCGCTGACCTTTTACCCAATCACCATCACAGCCATCCGTCACTTCCTTTTCCGTTTCCACCAGAGGCCGGTTCGCGTCCGGCCCGTCTGGGAGGCCCTCGCGTGGCGATTCCCGAACCGAATCACACCGGCACCGTCGACTTCAACGGCCATTCGACCTGGTACCGGATCACCGGCGAACCCGGCAGGACCCCCCTGGTCGTCCTGCACGGCGGACCCGGCGCCGGTCACAACTACACACTCAGCATCGCGGGCATCGCCGAGCAGGGTCGCCAGGTGGTGCACTACGACCAGCTCGGCATCGGCCTGTCCACCCATCTGCCCGACAAGGACGCCGACTTCTGGACCGTCCAGCTCTTCCTCGACGAACTCGACAACCTGCTCAAGGAGTTGGGCATCGCCGATGCCTACCATCTCCTCGGCCAGTCCTGGGGTGGCATGCTCGCCGCCGAGCACGCGGTACGCCGGCCGGCCGGGCTGCGCGGGCTGGTCATCGCCAACTCCCCCGCGTCCATGGAGCTGTGGCTCGCGGCGGCGGCCGAACTGCGCGCCCAGCTCCCGCCCGGGGTCCAGCGGACCCTGCTCGCCCACGAGGCGGCCGGGACCACCGACCACCCCGACTACCTCGCCGCCGAGCAGGTCTTCAACGAACGCCATGTGTGCCGACTGAACCCCAACCCGCCCGAGGTGCAGGCGACTTGGGAGAACATCGCGGCCGATCCGACCGTGTACCACACGATGAACGGGCCGAACGAGTTCCATGTCGTCGGCACCATGAAGGACTGGTCCGTGATCGACCGGCTGCATCTGGTCGAGGCACCGACCCTGCTGGTGTCCGGCCGGTACGACGAGGCGACTCCCGAGACCCTGCGCCCGTTCGCCGACCACATCCCCGACGTGCGCTGGCACATGTTCGAGCACTCCAGCCACATGCCGCACGTCGAGGAGGAGGAGCTCTACCTCCAAGTCGTGGGCACCTTTCTCGACTCCACCGACTGATCACCCGGTCGCCCCAACGCCCCTTCCCCCGACGGGAGTTCCCTGGATGTCCCGCAGCACGAGACGAGGCGCGTTCGCCGCCGCCACCGTCGCCCTGGTCCTGACCACCGCCGCCTGTTCGTCCTCCGACAGCGGCTCCTCCGATCCGACCACGTCGACGTCCTCGTCGGCGGTCGGCTCCTCCGCGTTCCAGTCGCAGCACAAGGGCGGCACCCTGAAGCTGGTCGCCCACGCGGCCGGCGGCAGCTTCGACCCGCAGGTCAACTACACGCTCCAGTACTGGCAGTTGTACCAGTCGATGTACGACGGGCTGCTGTCGTTCAAGAAGGTCGGCGGCCAGCAGTCGTTCACGGTCGTCCCGGACCTGGCCGTGGCGATGCCCAAGGTCAGCAACGGCGGCAAGACGTACACCTTCACGCTCCGCAAGGGCATCACCTTCTCCAACGGCCAGGCGCTGACCACCGACGACGTGGTGGCGTCCTTCCAGCGCATCTTCAAGGTCTCCAGTCCCACCGCCGGCACCTTCTACAACGGCATCGTCGGCGCCACCGCCTGCCTGAAGACGCCCGCGTCCTGCACGCTCAAGGGCGGGGTGACCGGCGACGCGAAGGCGAACACCGTCACCATCAACCTGACGGCGGCGGACTCGGAGTTCCCGTACAAGCTCGCCGTCCCGCACGCCAGCATCGTGCCGAAGGACTCACCGACGAAGGACGCGGGCACGAAGCCGCTGCCGACGACCGGGCCGTACATGGCGGCCTCCTACGACCCGAACCGTGCGCTGAAGCTGGTGCGCAACCCGCACTTCAAGGAGTGGTCGCGGGAGGCCGAGCCGCAGGGCTATCCGGACCAGATCGACTACACCTTCGGGCAGACCGTCGAGTCCGAGGTGACCGCCGTCGAGAACGGCGAGGCGGACTGGATGTTCGACCCGCCGCCCGCCGACCGGCTGAACGAGATCGGCACCAAGTACACGTCCCAGGCGCACGTGAACCCGCTGACCGCGTTCTGGTACGCGACGCTGAACGTCAACTCGGCCCCGTTCAACAACAAGCTGGCGCGCCAGGCCATCAACTACGCCGTGGACAGGTCGGCCGTGGTGCGGCTCTACGGCGGCACCAACCTCGCCTCCCCCGCGTGCACGATCCTGCCGCCGGGCTTCCCCGGGCACGTCGACTCGTGCGACTACACCAAGGGCGGCGGAAAGACCTGGACGGCCGCGGACCTGGCCAAGGCCAAGGCGCTGGTGAAGAAGTCGGGTACGGCGGGGCAGGAGGTCGGCATCGTCGTGCAGGACGACGACGTCAACAAGTCGATCGGGCAGTACCTACAGAGCCTGCTCACCCAGCTCGGCTACAAGGCGACGCTCAAGCCGCTGTCGGCGAACATCCAGTTCACCTACATCCAGAACACCAAGAACAAGGTCCAACTCGCCCTGACCTCTTGGTACCAGGACTATCCGGCGGCCTCGGACTTCCTCAACGTGCTGCTGTCCTGCGCCGCGTTCCACCCGGGAAGCGACTCCAGCATCAACATCTCGGGCTTCTGCGACAAGGGCATCGACGCGAAGATGCAGACCGCGCTGAAGACGGCCCAGACCGACCCGACGGCGGCGAACAAGCAGTGGGGCGCGATCGACCAGTCGATCATGCAGCAGTCGCCGGTCGTCCCGCTGATCAACCCGAAGATCATCGACTTCACGTCGAAGCGGCTGGGCAACTACCAGTTCAGCAAGCAGTTCTACATGCTCGTCGGCCAGACGTGGGTCAAGTGAGCAGCGCCGCACCCGAGTTGGCCGTCCCGGAGGCCCGGCGCTCGCCGGGCCCCTGGCGGACGGCCGGCGCCGACCTGCTGCACAACAGGTCGGCGCTGGCCGCGGCCGTCGTCCTCTTCCTCGTCGTCCTGGCGACCCTGTGCGCACCGCTGTACGCGCACCACATCGCCCACACCGACCCCTTCCAGTCCCATGTCTCCGGCACCACGGTCGTCGACGGGAAGACCGTGCCGGTGCTCACCCCGAGCAGCACCGGCCTCGGCCTCGGCGTCACCCCGATCGGCCCGACCTGGGACCCCTCCCACTACTTCCTCGGCGCCGACAACCAGGGCCGCGACGTCATGGCCCGCCTGCTCTACGGCGGCCGCACGAGCCTGTTCATCGGGTTCACCGCGGCGCTGCTCACCTGCGCCCTCGGCACGGTCGTCGGAGTCGTCGCCGGATACGCGGGCGGTGTCGTGGACGCCCTCATCTCCCGTGTCCTGGACGTCATTTGGGCGTTCCCGGTGTACCTGCTGGCGATCTGCCTCTCGGTCGTCCTGCTCACCGACGGACTGCACCTCGGCCCGCTCACCGTCGAGGCGGGAAGTCTCTGGCTGCCC
This sequence comes from Streptomyces sp. NBC_01288, assembly GCF_035982055.1. Classification (NCBI taxonomy): domain Bacteria; kingdom Bacillati; phylum Actinomycetota; class Actinomycetes; order Kitasatosporales; family Streptomycetaceae; genus Streptomyces; species Streptomyces sp. NBC_01288. The sequence continues at coordinate 9,341,884 of NZ_CP108427.1, read as the reverse complement.
GTCGCGATCATCGCGGCGATCTATGTGCCGTACATCGCGAGGCCGTTGCGCGGTCAGGTGCTGGTGCTGCGGAACAAGGAGTACATCCAGGCGGCCATCGGCTCCGGGGCGCCGACCGTGCGCATCCTGCGCCGCGAGGTACTGCCCAACGTCCTGCCGACGGCGATCGTCTTCGTGCCCCTGATGACCGCGCTCGCGATGCTCACCGAGTCGGCGCTGTCCTTCCTGTCCGTCGGAGTCCAGCCGCCGGACGCCAGTTGGGGCACGATCATCGAGGACGGACTCGGGCTGCTCTACACCCGGCCCGCCGTGACGATCGCCCCCGGCCTGCTGATCGCGCTGACCACGGCGGCGCTCAACGTCCTCGGCGACGGCGTGCGCGACGCGCTCGACCCGGGCGCCCGGCTGCGCGGAGGGGTGTGAGAGTCATGCTCCGGTTCATCGTCAAACGCTTCGCGTCCGCCCTGCTGGTGATGTTCGCGATCAGTGTGCTGGTCTTCCTGATCTTCTTCGCCACACCGGGAGTCGACCCCGCCGCCCGCATCGCGGGCCGCAACGCCGACCCGGCCACCCTCGCCCAGGTCCGGCACTCCTTCGGCCTCGACCGCCCCATGCCCATCCGCTACTTGCTGATGATGCGGCACCTGCTCATCGACCGTGACCTGGAGTCGTTCGTCAACCGCGGCTCCCGCGTGATCCCGCAGATCGTGCAGGCCACCCCGGTGACCCTGTCGCTCGTCATCGGCGCGGCACTGATCTGGATGACGGCCGGCATCGTCATGGGCACCGCCGCGGCGGCCCTGCGCGGCAAGGCGGCCGACCCCATCATCATGCTCGTCGGCGTGGTCGGCGTCTCGCTGCCGGCCTACTGGCTCGGCGAGGTCGTCAACCTCATCACCCAGAAGCAGCTGCACAGTTCGGTCTTCTCCTGGGTACCGCCACCGGGCTACGTCGACCTCAGCCACGACCCCGGCCAGTGGGCCCTGCACCTCCTCTTCCCCTGGCTCACCCTCGCGTTGCTGTACGCCGGGATCTACGCCCGGCTGCTGCGCGGCGAGGTCGTCAGCGCCCTGAACGAGGACTACGTCCGCACCGCGCGCGCCAAGGGCCTCTCCGAGCGGCGCATCCTGATCCGCCACGCCCTGCGCTGCTCACTCATCCCGATCGTGTCGCTGTTCGGCCTGGACTTCGGCGCGCTCGTGGGCGGCGCCGCGCTGCTCACCGAGGTCGTCTTCGGCCTCCCCGGCATCGGCAAGCTGACCTTCGACGCCCTCCAGAACCTGGACCTGCCCGTGATCATGGGCACCGTCCTGTACGCGGCGTTCTTCGTGGTCCTCGCCAACGCCCTGGTGGACATCCTGTACGCCCGACTCGACCCGAGGGCCCGCCATGCCTGACCAACCCCTGCTGGACGTACGCGACTTGAGGGTGTCGTTCCGCACCCGCCGAGGCTCCGTCACCGTCGTCGACGGCCTGTCCTTCTCGGTGTCACCCGGCGAAATCCTCGGCGTGGTGGGCGAGTCGGGCTCCGGCAAGAGCGTCTCGATGCTCGCCGTACTGCGTCTGCTGACCAGTCCGAACGTGACCGTCGAGGGCGAAGTCCGGTTCCGTGGCCGGGACTTGCTCACCCTCCCCGACAAGGAGATGCGGGCGGTACGGGGCCGGGAGATCGCCATGGTCTTCCAGGACCCGATGACCGCGCTCACCCCCGTGTACACCGTGGGCTGGCAGATCGCCGAGCAGATCCGGGCGCACGAGAAGGTCTCCCGCAAGGAGGCTCACGCCCGTGCCGTCGGTCTCCTCTCCGACGTCGGCATCCCCGACGCGGCCTCCCGCGCGAACGCCTACCCGCACGAGTTCTCCGGCGGTATGCGACAGCGCGCGGTCATCGCGATGGCTCTGTCCTGCGGCCCGGCACTGCTGATCGCCGACGAGCCGACCACGGCGCTGGACGTGACGGTCCAGGCCCAAATACTCGACCTGATGCGGGAGTTGAACACCCAGGGCTCGGCCGTCGTCCTCATCACGCACGACATGGGCGTCATCTCGCAGATCGCCGACCGGGTGCTGGTCATGTACGGCGGCCGGGCGGCCGAGGAGGGTCCGCGCCGGGCGGTGTTCCACGGACCGCGGCACCCTTACACGTGGGGGCTGCTCGACTCGGTGCCCCGGGTGGGCGGTCCCCGGTTGCGGCGGCTGCCCACCATCGCCGGGATGCCGGTGGCGCCGGGGAGCCTGCCGGAGGGGTGTGCGTTCGCGCCCCGGTGCCGGTTGCGGCACGAACGGTGCGAGGAGCGGCCGGAGTTGGGGGCGGGCTCGGACTTCACCTCCGGCGCCGACCTCGGTGACACCGCGCACCGCGACGCCTGCTGGCTGCCCGGCGACGACCGCGCCTCGCTGCGCCTGACCTCACGCGCGGCGGCGACGGACGTACCGGACCTGGAACGAGAGGCGACACCGTGAGCGCGTCAACACCGTCGGCCGAGGTGCTGCTCCGCGTCTCGGACGTCACCAAGCACTACCCCCTGCGTGCGGACGGGCTGTCCCGGCACCGCAAAGTACTCCGTGCCGTGGACGGTGTGTCACTGGAGGTGCGGGCCGGTGAGACGCTCGGCATCGTCGGCGAGTCGGGCTGCGGCAAGTCCACGCTGGGCCGCTGTCTGGTCCGGCTCACCGAACTCACCGGCGGCCGGGTCGAGTTCGACGGACGGGACATCAGCACCCTGTCCACGCGCAGGCTGCGTCCCGTGCGGCCGGGCATGCAGCTGGTGTTCCAGGACCCGCAGGCCTCCCTCAACCCCCGCCGTCGTGCCGGGGACATCGTGGCGGAGCCGCTGCTCGTGCACCGCTACGGCGACGGGGCCGCCGTGCGCCGTCGGGTCGCCGAGCTCTTCGACGTCGTAGGGCTGGCGGCGGCCCATCTGGACCGGTATCCGCACGAGTTCTCCGGCGGGCAGCGGCAACGCATCGGGATCGCGCGGGCGTTGGCGACCAACCCGAAGCTGATCGTCGCCGACGAGCCGGTGTCGGCGCTCGATGTGTCCATCCAGGCGCAGGTGTTGAACCTGTTCGCCGATCTACAGGAGGAGTTCGCGCTCACCTACGTGTTCATCGCGCACGACCTCGGGGTGGTCCGGCATGTGTCGGACCGGATCGCGGTCATGTATCTCGGGGAGATCGTCGAACTCGCCGAGACCGAGGCCCTGTACAAGGAGCCCGCGCATCCGTACACACAGGCACTGTTGTCGGCCGTACCAGACATCGACGACGGCACGCTCACCGATGAGGCTCCCCGGGAGCGGATCGTGCTCAGCGGTGAGGTGCCCAACCCGGTGGACAAGCCGACGGGGTGCCCGTTCCGGACCCGGTGCCCGTACGCGCGTGAGCGCTGTGCGGTGGAGCGGCCCCGGCTGACGACGACGGCCTCCGGGCGCCGGACCGCCTGCCACTTCCCCTTGATCGACTGAGGGTGGGGAGGGCCGACCCGGCATGATGGCCCGTATGCACATTCGTATCGACGCCGTCGATCTGCCCGGCCGCACCTTCCCCGCCCCCGCCGACAAGCCCATCCAGGCGTACGACAACGTCCATGTCGCCGTGCAGCGCCGGGACCGTCCGGCCGAGCTGCTCGATCCGCAGCCTGGCGACGCCGTGTCCGCGAACTGGAACCTGGAGTGCGTGGCGGAGGTCTCGCCGGACGGCGTCGTGGTGACGGGCCCCTATGTGCAGCACCGGATGGGTCTGCGGTTCGTCTATCTGTCGTGGGGGACGGTCGACGCGGCCGGTCTCTTCACCATGTTCCGGCGCGCCAAGCTCATGCTCGACTCGGTGCCGGACGACGTCCTGGCCGCCGCCGCGCCCGACGGTCTGCTGGTCGGCCGGCTCGGTCTGACCGACGCGAACGGCGGCCCGCTGTGCGCGCGGGTGGATCCCCCGCACATCACCTGGACCGCCGAGAGCGTCGTATAGCGCCCGTCAGGACGCCGAGTCCTTCTTGTTCGTCGCCTGTCGGTAGGCCTGGGTCGGGGTCATCGGGACGCCGTTCAGGCTGACCGTCTTGTAGGTGCTGACCTTGGCGCAGGACTTCGACTGGTCGGCGGTCGAGGCCTGGGCGTTGGACGTGGCCGCCTTGGTGTCGGCGGGGGCCGGGGACGAGGTGGCGCCGGGGTACGTCGTACCGCTGGGCCAGTCCGTGCCGATCACCAGGGTCAGGCCGGTACCGGTGCCCTGCTTGAGGTGCGAGGAGGAGAGGCCGATCGCGCTCGCCACCGTCTGGGCCTCGGCCTTCTGGTCGGTGCCGTAGGTGAGCGTGGTCGTGGTCGCGCTGACGCCGGCGTTGCCGGTCGTGGTGTCGGAGCTGAAGCCGCCGTCTATCAAGGACGTGGCGACCGTCGAGGCGCGCCCGCTGATGCTGGTGCCGTTCTCCACCGTCACGGCGATCTGCGCGGCGGGCACGGCCACCGCCGTGGCGGTCGCGGTGGCCGCCGAGGACTTCTTCCCGGAGGAGGTGGTCAGCGACTGATCGTTGGCGATGGTCCCGAACAGGCTCTTCGCCGCCGTCGCGGGCACGACCCGGTCGGCGTTGTTCGGGTCGGCGCCGGTCTGCATCGTGGTGAACGTCATGCGCTTCGTGGGGACCTTGTCCAGGTCCGCGGCGAGCCCGATGAGCTTCTTGACGGTGCCGAGGCCGGTGTCCACGGTGAGCGCCTTGGTGGCGGCGTCGGCCAGGTTGTAGACCGCCTGGGGGTCGGTGAGCGTGCCGGCGCTCTTGAACTTGCGGATCATCGCGCTCAGGAACAGGTGCTGGGAGACGGTACGGCCGAGGTCGCTGCCGTCGCCGAAGCCGTGCCGGGAGCGGACGAACTCCAGCGCCGCGTTGCCCTTGAGGGTGTGGGTGCCCTTGGACAGCTTCAGGTGCGAGTAGGTGTCGTAGACGTCGGCGTCGACGCACACCGAGACACCGCCGACCGCGTCGGACATCTTCACCACACCGGAGAAGTCCATCTGCACGAAGTGGTCGATGGTGATGCCGGTGAGCGCGTGCACGGTCTTGACCTGGCACTCCTGGCCGTACTGCAACGCGCTGTTGATCTGGCCGTAGTAACCGGCCGTCGACTGGCTGCTGTCCGGGTCCTTGCAAGCGGGGACCTGGGTCATGGTGTCGCGCGGGATGCTCATCACGGTGGCGTTCGAGCGGTCGGCGGAGATGTGCACCACCATCTCGACGTCCGCGTTGCCGTTCCCGGTCTGCACGCCGGTCGACGAACAGCCGCCGCCGAGCTTGCAGTCGGTCGCGCTGCTCCGGGCGTCGCTGCCCATCACGAGGAGGTTGATCGGTGTACGGCCGAAGGCGTCGGCCTTCTCCTTGCCGCCCGCGCCGTCGTCGATCGCGATGCTGTTGATGTTGCCGTTCAGGTGCTCGTAGAACCACCAGCCGGCACCCGCGGTCACCATGATCAGCACCGACAGGGATATCGCGCTGATCTTCAACACCCGCTTGCCGCCCGGGCCTTGCTTGACGCGGCGCCGCGAGGCGGCGCGGCCGCGTGCGCGGGATCCGCCGCGCGGGGCCTGGCGGGCAGCGGCGCGGGCGGCGGCCCGGCCGCCGGTGGGCAGCGGTTCGTCGGCCTCACCCGCACGCGGCCTGGGCACGCCTCGTGTGCGGCTGCGCGTGGCATGTCCCACGGGGCCGTCCCCGAGGTCGGTCATCTGGCACTCCCACGTACGGTCGGGCCGTTCAGGCCGTTCGATGCTGCGGCCAGGGGCGCGCGGCCGTGTCGGGTCGGGCGAGGCAGGGGGTCTGCCTCTCTTGCGTGGTTGCGCAATATAACAATCTCAGATGAGAACCCTGTAGGGCCTTTCTCATTTACGGGATATCCTTTTACGTCAAACTCGGTCAACTGATCGGAATCCGTGCGCTGGTGATGGTCATCGGGGTACCGGTCACGGCGATGAGATAGAAGCGCGGATGCGACCCGCCCGGCGCCCGCCGCACACCGCCGGGCGGCTTCACGAGATACGTCGCGGAGGCGTGCGGGGCGAGGGTCGCGGGGCCGCCCGAGGCGGTCCACCAGTCGGAGGCGCCCTGTCCGAGGCGGCTGGCGAAGTGGGGGGTGAGCCGGGTGCCGGTGATGTTGACGACCCGGACCGCGAGTCCGGTGATGTCCAGGTGGCCGGCCCGCTCCGCGAAGCTCGGTGTGACGTTCATCCGCAGCGGCGGCGCGCTGACCGCCGCGACCGTCGCGCACACGACGGCGGGCGTGACGAGCGCCACCGCGAGGACGGCCTTGGCCCGGTGCCCGGTCAGGTGCGGGATGCGGGGCTGCCAGGCCGAGGCGAACGCGGAGGCCGGGACCGTGGCGGCCGCCGCGAGCCACAGCGGGGTCATCATCAGGAAGTAGCCGTCCTGGGACCGGGTGGCCAGGTAGAAGCTCAGCCAGGGCAGCACGGTGATCGCCGGGCCGAGCCGCCGCACGAAGAGCAGCGTGGCGGCGAGCAGGCCGAACAGGAGCAGCTGGCTGCCGTAGGAGTAGTAGTCGAGGTGCCTGCTGCCCGCGGTGAAGTAGTACGAGATCCCCATCAGGCCCTGGCCGTGCAGGATCGCCTTCTGGGTGAGCGGGAGCAGCAGGCCGTGCAGCCAGGTGTGGAAATCCTGGGTGGCGAAGTAGGCGTTGATCGCGGCCCAGGTGAGGGCGGCGGTGCCGGTGTAGCGGGCGACGACGCCGAGGGCGGGCCGGGGTCGTGTCCGCAAAGTCCCGTCGTCCGCCCGAAGGGCGGGCCCCGCGGCGTCCGGTGCGTGCTCTGGGGCCCCCGGCCGGAGGCTGGGGAGTGCCGGGCGGAAGCCCTCGTACTGGTTGTACGTGGGCTTTCGTCCGGTGCGGCGAGAGGGCGTGCCGGGCGTCTCGGGGCAGGCGGGACTTTGCGGACACGGCCCAGGGCCGAGGTCGCCGCGGCGGACGGCGTAGAGGCCGATGAGGAGGAACGGCGTGAGGAACCAGGCGAGTTGCTGGGTGGCGCAGGCCGCGCCGAGGCAGAGGGCCTGGACCACTCCGGGCAGTCCGAGACGGCCGCCGGCTCCGGTGTCGGGCCAGCGGACCACCACCGGGATGAGGAGGACCAGGGCGAGGACGGCGGGGTAGCCGGCGTAGGCGTACCCGGGCAGGAAGCCGAAGCCGAGGCACACGGCGGTGGCGCCGGACCGCCACGGGGCCGGGAGCAGCCACCACAGCAGGACGGCGCCCGCGAGCAGCGCGCCGGTGGTGACGAGGGTGGCGGCGGCCGTCGAGTGGACCACGGCGTGGACGGGGGCGGCGAGCAGCGCGGTCAGGGGCGGATAGCCGTAGGTGTAGTCGGCGCCGCCCGACATGGTCTTCGTGATGCCGACCGCCGAACGGTCGAACAGCCACGGCCAGGGCTGCCCGTAGATGGGGTGTCCGTGCAGGATCTCGTGGGCGGCCTGCGCGGTGAGCACGCCCTCGTCGGTGCCGGCGTGGTTGAGCCAGTACCCGCACAGCACCAGCACGACGGCGAGCACCAGGACGCCCGCGTCCACCCGGGTCAGGGCGCGCCGGGTGCGCGCGGTGAGGGCGAGGACGCCCGCGACCAGGATCCCGGCGTAACAGACGGAGATGATCCCGGCGACGTCCGGACGGGACGTCATCGCCCTCGTCCAGGCGTCACGGGTGCCGATGAACAGGCTGATCGCGGCGATCAGCGTCATCCCCCGGTGCAGCTGCTGGGGCGCCGCGGGCTCGGTCGCGAGCGGCCGGGACCACAGCGGCCCGGGCATGGCGGGCGCGTCGCGCCGCCTCAGCCGGAGACCAGCGCCGGCACGGGGACCGTCATCCATGGCGTCCTTCTCCTCGCTCCGTCCCCGTCGGTCGGCAGTTCACTCCGGGGCAACCTCCACTACACGTCGTAGAGGTGAAAGGAGCCGACGAGGTTCACCGGCGGAAGGAAAGAGCTGGGGAAGAAAGTGTTGACATCCGGGGCGGGTCGACGCGTCGGCCGCCGTGAAGCGGAAGGCGCTCGTCAAGTGCCGGGCCCGCACGCCTCGTTGTTCGCGGGCGGGTGATGTGGTGGCCGCCGGTGTCGCCGCACCGGACGGGCGCATCGGCCTCGGCGAGCAGCGCACCCCCGCGATCGACCCGTCGGACAGGGGCGTGAATCCAGCCACCGCGGGCGCACCGTAACTCCCCGACCTCTTCACACGGTTGGGGGCACAGACGCGCCAACTCCCCTGCCCGTACGCCGTCTTGCAGGGCGAACTTTGCGGCTCCCGCAGGCGACAGTCGTGCCAACTCTGGATTTCCGGTGCGTTGCGACATGCGGCAAATAGGTCCTATGCCGCGTAATCAGAGCCCGTTCTCTTCATAGGAACCACCAGAGAACCGTTTCAGCAGGCCAGGTTGGGCGTCAGACGTGACGTGATTACACCGCATTAAGGATGGTGGCGTAGGGTGGCTGACCGTTAACTGTCGCATTCCTTACCGGACTTGACGGTTAGTGAGCGCTGCGCGCCGTGTGTCCCACCCGGTTGATCGAGAGGACTCCGATGCCCGAAATCCCCTCCTATGCTGTGCCCTCGGAGCCGGATCGAATGACTGGATCGAGCTCCGCGCGAAACAGACACGCCCGGTCCTCCGTCCAGGACGGACCGTCGGATTCGGCCACTCGGTCGCGCACGGTCCGGCTCGCCGTACTGCCCGCCGCCGCGATGGCGATCCTCGCCACCGCCGTCGTCCTGATCGTGCTGCGCACGCAGAGCGGCTTCGCCGACGGGACGACCTGGACGGTGCTCGCCGTCGCCGCCGTGCTCGGTTGCGGAATCCTGTTCACGGGCGTTCGGCTCGGGCGTTCCGAGGCCGCGGGGATCTCGCAGCAGTACGCGTCGCTGCGCCGTACGGTCGCCACCGGGCAGGCCGATCTGCAGGACGTGCTCCAGCGGCTGGAGCGGGGCGAGCCGGTGGAGCAGGTGCCGTTCACGCACCAGCCGCCGTCGCAGACGGACCCGCTCGGCAGGCTGACGTACGATGTAGGTGTGGGCCTGTGGCAGGCCCGTACCGTCGTCGCGCAGACCGCGCAGCTCGCCCGGGCCTCCGCGCCGGACAGCGAGGAGCGCGTCGAGGTCTTCGTCAACCTCGCCCGGCGTCTGCAGTCCCTGGTGCACCGCGCGATCAACATGCTCGACCAGCTGGAGAACGAGGTCGAGGACCCGGAGCTGCTCAAGGGCCTCTTCCACGTCGACCACCTCGCCACCCGTATCCGCCGCCACGCGGAGAACGTCGCCGTGCTCGGCGGCTCGGTGTCCCGCCGGCAGTGGACCCGCCCGGTGACGCTGACCGAGGTGCTGCGTTCCTCGATCGCCGAGGTCGAGCACTACTCCCGGGTCAAGCTGGTCCCCCCGATCGAGGGCACCCTGCGCGGCCACGCCGTCGCCGACGTCATCCACCTGCTGGCCGAACTCGTCGAGAACGCCACGACGTTCTCCGAGCCGCAGACCCAGGTGCTGATGCGCGCCCAGCGCGTGACCGCCGGACTCGCCGTCGAGGTCGAGGACCGCGGACTGGGCATGCCCACGCAGGAGCAGGCCCGCATCAACACCCTGCTCGCCGAGCCCGACCGCATCGACATCAGCAAGCTCCTCGCGGACGGCCGTATCGGCCTGTACGTGGTGTCCGCGCTGGCCCGCCGGCACGGCATCGCGGTCCGGTTGCAGAGCAACATCTACGGCGGCATCCAGGCCATCCTGGTCATCCCGCGCGGCCTGATGGGTGACGAGCCCGGCGAGATAACCGCCCAGGCCCAGTACCAGGAGATCGCCGACATGTCCCGGCCGGCCCAGGCCGCCCCGGCCCACCACCAGGCCGTACAGGCGCCCCCGTCCCAGGCCGCCGCCCCGCCGCCCACGTTCCGCCAGCCGCTGCCCCCGGCCCGCTCCGGGAACGCGCCGATGCCCGTCGTGCACCAGCACCCGCAGCACACGCAGCAGCCCCAGCAACAGCACCCCAGGACGGTGGAGCCGTCGGCGCCGCGCGAGCGCGGGTCCGTGCCGTATGTCAGGGAGTCCCGGGACGAGCGGCCGCGGCTGCCCCAGCGGCACGCGCAGGAGCACCTGGTACCCGAGCTGCGTGAGGGTCCCGCCCCGCGCAAGACCGAGGAACAAGAGGTCGAGCACGATCCGGGACTGATGGCCATGTTCCGGCGCGGAGTCAGCCTCGCCGACAACGAACCCGACGAGCCTCCCACTGACAGCGCTCGCTGACCGCAGGCTCCGTTACTCGCAACAAGGAGAAGAACGCCACCGTGAGCGACATGCACGCCGGCCAGCAGAACCTCGACTGGCTCCTGGCGGGACTCGTCCAGAGGGTCCCCTATACCCGCAGCGCAGTGCTGCTGAGCACGGACGGCCTCGCGAAGGCCGCCGACGGGCTGGATACGGCGGCCGAGGCCGAGCATCTGGCCGCCCTGGCGTCCGGTCTGCACTCGCTGGCCCGTAGCGCGGGCGCGCAGTTCGCCCAGGGCGCCGATGTGCGGCAGGTGGTCGTGGAGCTGGACAGCGCCCTGCTGTTCGTGTGCGCCGCGGGCTCCGGCGCCTGTCTGGCCGTGCTGGCCGACCGGGAGGCCGACGCGGCCGTCCTCGGTTACGAGATGGCCATGCTGGTCAAGAGCGTCCGTCCCTATCTCGCCACGCCGGTCCGACAGCAGGGGGCCGGCTCGTCGATGGATCCGAGGCGCTGACCATGTCGGACGCGGAGGACGGGTCGTGGCTCGACGACGACGCAGGGCGGTTAATACGGCCGTACACCGTCACCAACGGTCGTACCCGCCCCTCGGCGCACTTCGACCTGCTCACCCTGGTGATGGCCACCGGCACCAGGCCACAGAGCTATCTGGGACCCGACTACGACCAGGTCCTCACCCTGTGCGGCACTCCCATCTCGGTCGCCGAGGTGGCCGCGCATCTGCGGCTGCCCGCGGTGACCACCAAAGTTCTTCTCTCCGACCTCGTGACGCACCAGGCGCTCACCCTGCGCTCGCCGCGTGCCGTCGAGGCGGCCTCCCCGACCGACCGAAACCTCCTGGAGGCGGTGCTGCATGGACTACGTAAGCGGCTCTGACCCCTTCCCCACCGCCCTGAAGATCCTCATCGCCGGGGGCTTCGGGGTCGGCAAGACCACGTTCGTCGGTGCGGTCAGTGAGATCGAGCCGCTGAGCACCGAAGAACTGCTGACCTCCGTGAGCGCCCGCACCGACAGCCTGGTGGGCATCGAGGACAAGTCGACCACCACCGTGGCGATGGACTTCGGCCGGATGTCCCTGGACAAGGAGCACGTCCTCTATCTGTTCGGTACGCCCGGGCAGGAGCGGTTCTGGTTCATGTGGGACGAGTTGTCGAACGGCGCGCTGGGCGCCGTGGTGCTCGCGGACACCCGAAGACTGGACCACTGCTTCGCCGCCGTCGACTTCTTCGAGCGGCGCGGCATCGGCTTCATCGTGGCCGTCAACGAGTTCGACGGCTCCTATCACTACGAGTCCGACGAGATCCGCGCGGCCCTCGACCTCAAGCCCGACGTACCCGTCGTGATGTGCGACGCGCGGCAGTGCAACTCCGGTACCCGCGTGTTGATCGCACTCGTACAGCACCTGCTCGCCTCGACTCCCGGCACCCCGCCCGCGGAGCTTTACCCGTCACGCTGAGCCCACGCTCGACGCGACCGAATGGAGCCTGCATGTCAGCCCCGGTTCCCTACTCCACCCAGAATTCGTACGACCCGACCAGCCATCTGCTGCTGACGCCCGAGGACCGGGAGGCGTCCGCCCGGGTGGCGCGACTGCGTGAACTCGGCCTCGGGAACGCGCCGATCGCGGAGTTCGACGAGTTCGCCCGCAACCTGGCGCAGGTCACGGGCGCGCCGTTCTCGATGGTCAACTTCATCGACGAGAACCGCCAGTACTTCGCCGGCCTCTACGCCGGTGGCCGTCCGGGCGTCCAGTTGGCGCCGGAGGAGCAGCCGGAGGTCGGCCGGACGATGACGCGTGATCAGGGGTACTGCCCGCACGTCGTCGTGCGGAAGAAGGCCCTGGTCCTGGAGGACGTCTGCGACTACCCGCGGTTCGCGGGGAACAGCGTCGTGGACGAGATAGGCATCCGCTCGTACATGGGCGCGCCACTGATCGACTGGAAGACGGGCATGGCCCTGGGCACGATCTGCGTGGTCGACACGGACACCCATCCGTGGGGACGCGAGGGTCTGGCGACGATCAAGTCGCTGGCGCAGCAACTGGTCGACCGGCTCCACGCGATGGAGACCCGGGGCGGGATCTGAGCCCGCTGCGCAACGGCCGCCGGGACGAGGAGAGTTCAAGTACGGGAGCCGCGGGCACGACGCTGTGTCCGTGGCTCCCCGGTGTTCAGCCCGCGTGCCCGGCCGTCTCCAACTGGCCCAGGCGGCGCGGGGGTTGGACGGTCCGCACGAGGTCGGCCAGTCGCTCGGACCACTGGCCCTTGGCGGTGCCGAGCGCGACCTCGCCCAGCCTCAGCAGCTGGATGTCGGAGGTGCCGGCGGGGGCGTAGATGTGGTGGGCGTCGCGCAGATAGCGCTCCACGGGGCGGTCGGTGAACAGACCGCTGGCGGCGTGGATCTCCATGCTGTCACGGGCGGAGTCGACGGCCGCCTCGACGTTGAGGAGTTTGGCGTTCATCAACTCCGCGTCGCAGGACAGCCCTTGGTCGAGGAGGTGGACGGCGTGGTAGGCGGCCAGCCGGGCCGTCATCAGCCGGGACTTCATCCGGCCGAGCTTGAGTTTGATGTTGGTGAGGTCGCCGAGCGGTGCCCCGAAGCGCTCGCGCTCGATGCACAGGGCCGTCGTCTCCTCGAAGGCGGCCTGGTGGATGCCGAGGGAGACGGCCGTGAGGTTGGGGCGGCCGTAGAGGATGCTGGAGGAGTAGGCGACGGCCAGGCCCTGACCCTCTGTGCCGAGCCGATTGGCCGCCGGTACACGGCAGTTCTCGTAGATGATCTCGCCGAAGCTGAAGCCGTGCAGGCCCATCGAGGGCACCTGCTCACCGAGTGAGAAGCCGGGGCGGTCGGACTCGACGAGGAAGGCCGACAGTCCCTTCGAACCCTCGCCGGTGCGTACGACCACGCCGTGCACGTCGCCGACATGGCTGTTGCCGACGAAGACCTTGCGGCCGTTGAGGATGTAGTCGTCACCGTCCCGGACGGCGGTACTGCTCATCCCCAACACGTGGCCGCCCGACTCCGGTTCGGTCACGGCGATGGTCGGGAGGCAGTCGCCGGCGGCGATGCGCGGCAGCCACTTCCGCTTCTGCTCCGCGTTCCCGAAGTGGATGATCTTTGCCACACCGAGCTGGGAGGCCTGAACCATGGCTCCCATAGCACCGCATACCCGGGCGAGTTCTTCGATGGTGATGGTCTTGGCCAGGTGCCCGGCACCCATTCCGCCGTACTCTTTCCCAATGGTCACGCCGATCCAGCCCTGCCGGGCGATGAGACTGGACAGCTCGCGCGCCACCGTGCGCGACTTCTCCATCTCCGCTATCCGCGGACGTACCTCGCGTTCGGCGAACTCGCGCACGCGTTGGCGCAGGTCCTCGTGCCACCCGCTGGTGAAATAGCGTTCCACAACCCCTCCTGCACGCTTCCTCCGTGTCCGGCTCGATCCGGAGGTCGTTCGTCGGGCAGTGGTTCGTCGCCCTTGGGCGCCTGCCCGAAATATTGTCTACTTGTCGACCCATCTCAGCCAAGATCACCTCACGAGGTTGACTGAAACCCGGCGCCTTGCCGGGACTCCCAACTGTGCGATATGGGCCACGACATGGTCTCATCCGGCCATGTAACGAAGAGAAACCGCCCAAGGGCGATCAGGTCACACCCAATTCGGACAGAGGCCTGCCCACCAGGCACATGCCGGACGGACGTCGCGCGGCTCACATCGACAATCAGTCACGTTCCGGCTGACCGATAAGGGAGCCCGGCCAGTTCACTGACCTACGTTCAACAGGCGAACATCAGCCACTTCCACGGGGAGGAGGCGACGGTTCCGTCGCACCAACCTGCACTTATGTCACTCCAGCCCCACCGTTCACACCCGGGGACTCACCGATCACTCGATGCCGGCGGCGAACCGGTCGGTGCCGAGCACGGTGAGGAGGGCGGGTTTCTCGTGGCTTTCCGTACCGGGGGTGGCGGTGAGGACGAGCGGCGACCGGCCCTGGTCCGGGTCCAGCGGGAGTTGGCGGTGGAGGTCCAGCCGGGCGAACTAGTCGCTGGTGCGTAGCAGGGCGACGTCGGTCCGGCTGGTGACGTCGTGCCGATCGGGGTCGTAGCACTCCCGCTCGGCCGGGTCGGTGAACCAACGGAACGTCGCGCTACGGAAGTTGCCGGTGTGGGTCCGCTCACCGAGCAGCGCCACGGCGGACGGCGTCTGGAGCAACGTCTCCCCAGCGGGCCCATGACCTGCGCGGTGGTGCCGGCCAGGCCGTCCATGACCCGCATCGGCCCGGAGCTCACATGCCTCAAGTCGCAGGGGGCGGCGGGCGGTTCGGTACCCGGCGAGCAGGAACAGGTGATCGCGTTCGTCCGGGGTCAGCCGCAGGCCGCGGGCGATGGCCGCGAGCATCTGCTCCGAGGGCTGCGGCCCGTCGCCGCGTTCCAGCCGCGCGAAGTAGTCGGCGGACATCGTGCACAGCTCCGCCACCTCGTCGCGGCGCAGACCCGGAGCGCGCCGGCGCTGCCCGCGCCGCAGGAGGAGATGGCGCCGGCCGGCACCGAAGGCGCCCCTACGGCTGTGCCGCAGGGCCTGCGGGAGTACGACCCCGAGTGGGGCGACGCCCGCGGCCATCGCCGTCCTGAGCGCCGCGATCTCGGTCGGAGCCACGGCGGGCGACCGCTACTCCCCCACTGGGCGTGGCCTCCGTCCAGCAGTGACCGGCGATCAGCACTGCTGCTCGTACTGGAGCCCGGCATACTCCCGGGCGGCGATGTCCTCCCGTGTGCCCACGATCAGGTTCATGGTGAACACGTTGTGGTCGATCGCCTGCCCGGCCAGCTGTGCGAGCAGCACGAGTTCGCCGGTGTCCGGGGCCATGTCCCACGGGTCGGAGAACCCGCCGATCTGGACGCAGACGCCGGGGCGATGCCCGCCGAAGGCCAGGTCGCCGACGGCCTCCTCGAAACTGTCCAGCGCGTCCGGGGCGCCGTCGCCGTCGCCGTTTCCGTTGCCATCGAGGAACGCGCTGATCTGCGGGCCCCCTTCCCACTCACCGTCGAAGGTCAGGCCGGGCACGGGGTACAGGGTGCGTGGCTCATAGACCCTGATCTCCCCGGCCTCACCGTCGAGTTCGTACGACGCGGGGCGCTCCGCGGTGCGTACACCGGCAGGTATGTGGAGCACCGCGGACGACTCCGGCGGGTACTCGATCTCGGTGAAGAACAACAGGTGCCCATCGGCGGGCAGTTCGATGTCCAGGACACCGTGAGGCAGGGCAGCGCAGTCGACACTCAGCACCAACGGCTCCCTCCCGTCAGGCCAGTTCACCCCGTCCGGCAGGGCGGGAAGCCCGCCTGTCCGTGCGGCGGGGCGGGCGGTCTCCCGACGGGACTCGGGCACGTCGTCGTACGGCACCAGGTAGAGGCACGGCCGCGCCCGGGCCATCAACTCCCGTACGACGGGGGCGGGTACGCCGTATTTGGCGGCCGTCTCAAGGAGGAGAGTCTCGTCGATCGATGTCATGACCGGGATGGTGCCATGGGTCACTGACATGTCGCGGATCGTCGCAGTACGCCGACATGGACTGGCTGGGCGAGCGGCACGGGAGCCTTCTGCGTTGCCGGCGCTTCAGCCGATGCGTGTTCCCGCGCCGCCGACGCGGACCCGCGGGTCGCCCGCGCGGAGCGTGACCGTGAGTTCGCCGGGGCGGCCGAGGTCCTCGCCCTGGTGCAGGGTGAGGACGGCGGCTTCGGGGACCAGGCCGAGTTCACGGACGTACGCCCCGAACGCGGCCGCCGCGGCGCCGGTCGCCGGGTCCTCGACGACGCCGCCGACGGGGAACGGGTCGCGGACGTGGAAGACGGTGGCCGACTCGCGCCACACCAACTGGACGGTGGTCAGGTCGAGTCGGTGCATCAGGGTTTCGAGGCGGGCGAAGTCGTAGGCGAGGTCCGCGAGTCGGGCGCGGGTCGCCGCCGCGAGAACGAGGTGGCGGGCGCCCGCGAAGGCGATCCGAGGCGGGAAGGCGGGGTCGAGATCGGCCTCCGGCCAGCCGAGCGCGGCGAGTGCCTCCGTGAGGTCGGTGGCGGTGATGTCCTCGATGTGGGGTTCGACGCTGGTGAGCGTGGCCCGGAGTGTCCCGCCCTCCTCGACCACCTGTACCGGCACGGTTCCGGCGCGTGTCGCGAACACCAACTCCCCGGGGCCCACCCGTTCGGCGAGCGCCACGGCGGTCGCGACGGTGGCGTGCCCGCAGAACGGCACCTCGGCCTTGGGGCTGAAGTACCGGATGGTGTACGCCCTCCTCTCCTCACCGCCGAGGTCCTCCGGGGGCGCGGTCAGGAACGCGGACTCCGAGTACCCGAGGTCGGCGGCGATGGCCAGCATGGCGCTGTCGTCCAGAGCGGTGGCGTCCAGGACGACGCCCGCGGGGTTCCCGCCGGCCGGGTCGCTGGAGAAGGCGGTGTATCGCAGGATCTCGGGGCGTGGCGCGCTCGTCGTCATGACCGTGGCAACCGGGGTGGGGCCGCGGCCATTCCCGCACGTGAGCGGAGACGGAACCGGGCGCCCGACCAAGCCTGGCGGTCGGGCGCCCGGGGTGTCCTGGCCGCCGGTCACTTCTTGACGACGGACTCCACCCAGCTGATG